>NZ_CADIJV010000030.1 GCF_902859765.1 Achromobacter pulmonis | reverse complement strand
CGCCGCGCGCCGGCTGCCGGCCGGCAGCCAGGCCGCCCTGGGCATCCGCCCCGAGGCCATGGCGCCGGCGCCGCTGGCCGGCGACGGCCTGCTGCTGCAGGGCCGGGTGTGGGCAGTCGAGCCGGTGGGTTCGGACCAGTTCATCGACATCACCACCGCCGGCGAGGACGGCCCGCGGCTGCGCGCCAGGTTGTCGCCGGAACGGCGCTACGAGGTCGGCGCACCGATCGCGCTGGCGTTGCCGGCGGCCCGCCTGTACCTGTTCGACGCCGCCGGCCTGCGGGTCCATGGCGGCGAGGAGCCGCGCGCATGAGCGCCGCCAGCCTGCCGCGCGCGTCCGTGCCGCTGCCCGCCCGCGGCGGCAAGGAGATGTCGGACCTGGGCTTCGCGCTCACGGTGATCATCGCGGTGTACGCGCTCAACACCCTCATCATCGGCGTGCCGCTGGGCTATTCGTTCTGGCTCAGCCTGCACGACACCAACGCCATCCTGCGGACCCATGAGTTCGTCGGCGCCGACCTGTATGGCGAAGTGCTGTCCGACAGCGCCGTCACCGATGCCATCTGGCGCAGCCTGGGCTTCGTCGCGATGTGCGTGGCCGGCTCGTTCGTGGCGGCCTTGGGCATCGCCCTGGTGCTGAACGAGGACATGCCGCTGCGCGGCCTGGTGCGTGGCCTGGCGCTGCTGCCGTGGGCCATGTCGCAGGTGGTGACGGCGACGGTGTTCTCGTTCCTGCTCAATCCCAGCTTCGGCGCGCTCACCGGTCTGCTGGCGCCGCTCGGGCTGGCCGGTCCGGGCACGGTGTGGCTGAACAGCGACTGGGCCCTGTTCTGGGTGGCGCTGGCCTTCGTCTGGCACATCGCGCCGCTGGGCAGCTTCTTCTACCTGGCGGCGCTGCAGACCATTCCGCGCGATCTGTACCGCGCGGCGCGGGTGGACGGCGCCGGCCCGCTGGCGCGCTTTCGCCACATCACCCTGCCGCACCTGAAGCACACCACGCTGATCGTGCTGGTGGTGATGACGGTGGAGGCGGTACGCCAATTCGACCTGCTGTTCTCGCTGACGCGCGGCGGGCCCGGCACGTCCACGCAGATCCTGCCGCTGCTGATCTTCCGCTACAACTTCGAGTTCTCGAAGTACGGGCTGGCCTCGGCCGCGGCATTCCTGCTGACGGTGCTGTCGCTGTTGCTGGCCACCGCCTACTTCATGCTGATCCGCAAGAAGCGCACGCAAGGAGGCCATCATGCGCAATGACGCGGCCCGTGTGGCCGGCGAAGGCTGGCGCCCCTGGCTGGTGGGCGCGGGCGTGGCCCTGGTGGCGTTCTGGTGCCTGTTCCCGCTGTACTGGACGCTGAAGGCCTCGTTCATGGACGAGTCGGCCATCATCATGGGCGTGGCGAACCATGCTCGGGGCTACACCTTCGACAACTATCTGCGGGTGCTGGGCCTGTCCAGTTCCGATTCCATCTTCGGCGGCCAGACCCGTGCCATCATGGCGGGGTTCGTCAACAGCGCGCTGGTGGCGCTGCCGGCCGCGGCCGCGGGCACCGCCATCGCCACATTGGCCGGCTATGTGCTGGGGCGCTTCGAGTTTCCGTTCAAGGGGCCGCTGCTGTACGTGCTGCTGGCCTCGCGCACGCTGCCGCCCATCGCGCTGCTGATTCCGTACTACGTGTTCTTCGCCGCCATCGGCCTGGCCGGCAGCCTGTTCGGCCTGTGGATCGTCTACCTGACCGCCGTGATCCCGCTGCTGTCGTGGGTGCTGATGGGCTATTTCGCCTCGCTGCCGGTCGAGATCGAACGGGCTGCGCGCATGGACGGCTGCACCCGCTGGCAGATGCTGCGCCACGTGACCCTGCCGATGGCGCTGCCGGGCATCGCGGCGGCCTTCATCATCGCCTTCCTGGTGGGCTGGAACGACCTGCTGTTCGCCATCGTATTGACCGGCGGCACCTCGGCCCAGACCCTGTCCGCGGCGCTGCTGGGCCTGTCGCCGCTGATGCCGGGCTTTCGCGCCGACCTGGGGCTGTTCGCCGCCGCCAGCATGCTGGCCGCCCTGCCGCCGCTGGCGCTGGCCATGCTGTTCCAGCGCTTCATCACCAACCTGAACATCGTCGATCCCGTGACGAGCAACACGGACTAGGAAGCACGCATGACCATCGGCATCGCCGCATACGGATCCAACGCCGGCGCGGCCGTGCGCGCCGCCGCCCTGGGCGCCGAGCTGCTGGGCCACGGCGCCATCGGCGGCTTCGCCGTGTTCGCGGTGCTGGACGAGGCAGGCCGGGTTCATCATGCGGCCTGCCAGCGCGGCGGCGTCACCGCGCTGGACCTGCCGCCGGCCTGGCTGCGGGCGCGCCATGCCGCGCTGATCGAAAGCGGCCCCGACCGCCCCGAACCGCTGGCGCAGTTCCTGCCCGGCGCCGATGGCGTCGGCCTGGTGACCGGCCACCGCCTGCCCAACCGTCCCGGCGCCGACGGCGTGCCACTCAATCAGGCAGTGCTGCGGCGCCTGGCGGCGGGCGAGCCGGCGCAGGTCGCCGTGGCCGAGGTGCTGCATGCGCATCCGGAAGTCGATGCCGGCCTGATCGCATTGTCCGCGTCCGGCCAACTGGCCTGCGGCAACAGCGCCCGCGTGGCGCGCCGGCCCGACCAGGGCCAGGCCGGGCGCGACGACGGCGCCAGCCGGCTGGCGCTGCTGCACAATTCGATCTTTCCCTGCCCGCCCCTGGCCGAGGCCATGGCCGACCTGGCCTGGCAGGTGCTGACCGGCGGCGTCGGCGCCTATCGCGCCCTGAGCCTGCGCGCTCCCGTGGCCATCACCGCCGGCCCGCGCGACCGGGTGCGGGTGGACGACCGGCTGCGCGTCACCGCCATCGAACAGGCCGACCCATCGCTGCCGGTGACCCGGCGGCGCGCCAATGCCATCTACCTGGGCAGCGAAGTCTGGCAAGATGGCAGGCATATCGGCCATACCGTCAGCGAACTCGTTGTGGATATGGCCGACGGCCGGGTGTTCGGTCTGCCGGACCCCGCCCGCTCCCTCATCATCATGAAGGAACCGGCCAATGTCCCGACGTGAGAATACCGAGCGCCAGATACTGCAAGCGCTGGAAGACCAGATCAAGGAAACCGGCATGGGCGGCGTGGGTATCAACGCCATCGCCAAGCGCGCCGGCGTCAGCAAGGAGCTGATCTACCGCTACTTCGACGGCATGCCCGGCCTGATGCTGGCCTGGATGCAGGAACAGGACTTCTGGACCCGCAACCCCGGCCTGCTGGCCGCCGGCGAATCCAGCCAGCGCAGCCCGGGCGAACTGGTGCTGTCGATGCTGCGCGCGCAGCTCGACGCGCTGGCTGGCAACGAGACGCTGCGCGAGGTGCGCCGCTGGGAGCTGATCGAACGCAACGAGGTGTCCGCGCCGCTGGCCGAACGCCGCGAGCGCGCCGCGCGCGGTTTCATCGACCGCGTCGACGGCCTGACCGACGACATGGATACGCCCGCCGTGGTCAGCGTGATGCTGGCGGGCGTGCTGTACCTGATGCTGCGCGCCAAGACCGAAAGCCACTTCCTGGGCGTGCCGCTGCGCACCCCGGAAGGCTGGGACCGCATCAACGGCGCGCTCGAACACCTGGTCAAGCACGGCTTTCCCGCTGCGCTCAACCAAGAATCCCTGGCCAACCTGGAGGCGCGCCGCAAGAAGCCGCGGCCGCCCGCCGACACCGAGACCTGACCGCCCCATGCCCGCGCAACCCGACCCGCAGGAATATGACCTCATCATCAGCGGCGGCCGCATTGCCGACGGCCTGGGCGGCCCGGCGCGCCGCGCCGACCTGGCGATCCGCGGCGAACGCATCGCCGCCCTCGGCGACGGCTCGGGCTGGCGGGCGGCGCGCCGCATCGACGCCAGCGGCCAGGTGGTGGCGCCGGGCTTCATCGACTGCCACACCCACGACGACCGCGCCCTGCTCAATTCGCCGCTGATGCGGCCCAAGGTCAGCCAGGGCGTCACCACCGTGGTCACCGGCAACTGCGGCATCAGCCTGGCGCCGGTGCACGCGCCCGGCGATGCCGTGCCGCCGCCGCTGAACCTGCTGGCGCAGCACACCGGCGAACTGTATGCCCGCATGCAGGACTACGCCGCCGCCCTCGACGCCAGCCCGGCCGCCGTCAACAGCCTGGCCCTGGTGGGGCATTCGAGCCTGCGGGTGTCGGCCATGGCGCGCCTGGACCGGCCCGCCGACAAGCGCGAGATCGCCGCCATGCGCCATGCGCTGGACCAGGCCATGGCGGCCGGGGCCGCGGGCCTGTCCACCGGCCTGTACTACCCCACCGCCATGCACGCCAGCACCGAGGAAGTGATCGGCGTGGCCGAGCCGCTGTCGTCCTGGCAGGGCCTGTACACCACCCACCTGCGCGACGAGGCCGACCACGTCTGCGACGCCATGGAAGAAGCCTTCCTGATCGGCCGCGCCGCCGACGTGCCGGCGATCCTGTCGCACCACAAGGTCACCGGCAAGCACAACCACGGCCGCACCGCCGAAACGCTGGCGCTGTTCGACCGCGTGCGCGCCGACCAGCCGCTGGGCATGGACGTCTACCCCTACGCCGCCTCGTCCACCATCCTGGAACCGCGCCGGGTGCCGGCCGGCGAGAAGATCATCGTTACCTGGTCGCAGGCGCGGCCCGAGATCCAGGGCGTGGATCTGCGCGAACTGGCGGCGCGCGAGGGCAAGGACCCGCAGCGCCTGGCCGAGGAGCTGTCGCCTGGCGGCGCCATCTATTTCTCGATGGACGAAGACGACGTCAAGCGCGTCATCGGCCACGGCAGCGTGATGATCGGCTCCGACGGCCTGCCGCACGACCAGCGGCCGCATCCGCGCCTGTGGGGCGCGTTTTCGCGGGTGCTGGGACGCTATGTGCGCGAAATGCGGGTGCTGGGCATGGAAGAGGCGATCCGCCGCATGACCAGCCTGACCGCGGCCCAGTTCGGCCTGCGCGATCGCGGCGTGCTGCGCGCCGGCAGCTATGCCGACGTGGTGGTGTTCGACCCGGCCAGGGTGGCCGATATGGCCACCTTCGCCGAGCCGCTGCAACCGTCCGCCGGCATCCAGGCCGTGCTGGTCAATGGCCAACTGGTGGAAGCCGGCGGGGCGCCCACCGGCGCCCGCCCCGGCCGCCTGTTGCGCGGCGCGGACCGCGCCGCGCCCGGCTTCGAGACGCCTGCCTGGGCCGCCTGAATCCCGTCATCCGGCGCCGCTCGCGGGCGGCGCCCCGTTCCCGGAGCATCATGCACACAATCGTCATCGGCGCGGGCGTGGTCGGCATGGCCACCGCCTACTATCTGCACCGCGAAGGCCATCGGGTCAGCGTGGTCGACGCCGGGCCCGGCCCCGGCCTGGCCACCAGCCGGGCCAACGGCGCCCAGCTCAGCTACAGCTTCGTCGCGCCGCTGGCCGACCCCGCCGTGCTGCCCAGGTTGCCCGCCTGGCTGCTGGGCCGCGACACGCCGCTGCGCTGGCGGCCGCGGCTGGACCCGGCGCAATGGCGCTGGTGCCTGCATTTCCTGCAGGCCTGCACCCATGGCCGCAGCCGCGCCACCACCCGCGAGTTGCTGGCCCTGGGACTCTACAGCCGCCAATGCGTGCACGATCTCGTCGAGCGCGAACGGCCCGATTTCGATTTCAGCTCGCGCGGCAAGCTGCTGGTGTACCAGGACGCCGCCGCCTACGGCCGCGCGCTGGCGCAGAGGGACTACCAGGCCACGCTGGGCTGCGAGCAACGCGCCCTGGACCGACAGGCCTGCCTCGACCTGGAGCCGGCGCTGGCCGACATCGGCGCCAGCATCGCCGGCGCCATCTACACGCCCACCGAGGACGCCGGAGACTGCCTGAGGCTGTGCACCGAACTCGAACGCCTGCTGCGCGCCGCGCCCGGCGCGGTGGATTTTCATTTCGACACCCCGGTCACGGCGTTGCGCGCCGAAGGCGGCCGCATCGTCGCGCTGGCCACGCCGCAAGGCGAGCTGCAGGCCGACCATTACGTGCTGGCCGGCGGCATCGGCGCCCAGGCGCTGGCGCGCCGCATCGGGCTGGACCTGCGCATCTATCCGCTCAAGGGCTACAGCCTGACCTACGCCCTGACGCCCGACAGCATCGCGCCCGCCTCGAGCATCAGCGACATCGGCCGCAAGGTGGTCTATGCCCGGCTGGGGCAGCGCCTGCGGGTGGCGGGCATGGTCGATATCGGCGCCGCCGACGGCGCCGTCGATCCGCGCCGCACACGCAGCCTGGAAGCGGATGTGGCGCGCTTCTTCCCGCGCCTGAATCCGGCCGGCGCGCCGCAGACCTGGGCCGGCCTGCGACCGGCGCGCCCCGACGGCAAGCCGCTGATCGGCGCCACCCCGTGGCACAACCTGTGGCTCAATGCCGGCCACGGCGGCCTGGGCTTCACGCTGGCCGCCGGCAGCGCGCGCATGCTGGTCGACCTGATGCGCGGCCAGCGTCCAGCGGTCGAGGCGGCCGCATTCGCCCTGGCGGCCTGAAGGCGCGCCGGCAGCGGCGCGTTCCGCATGATCGCGGCCGGCAACGCGCCCGGCCGCCGTCCCGGCCTCAGTCCGCCTTGATGGCGCGGCTCTGGATCAGCTTGCCCCACTTGTCGCGTTCCTTCACCTCGAAGGCCGCCAGGTCGGCGCCGAACAGGTTGCCCGGCGTGGCGCCGCCCTGCGCCAGCGACTGTTTCAAGGCGGGAGATTGCAGCGCCTGCTTCATGGCGGCGATCAGTTTTTCGACGACCGGCGCCGGCGTGCCACGCGGCGCATACAGGCCCGACCAGGCCGTGACCTCGAAGCCGGGCAGGCCGGCTTCGGCCATGGTCGGCAGGTCGGGCGCGGCCGGACTGCGCTCGGCCGACGTCACCGCGATGCCGCGCAGACGGTCGCCGGCCTTGAGCGCGGCCATCGAACTGGGCAGGTTGTCCATCAGAATGTCGACCTGCCCGCCGATCACCGCCGGTATCGCCGCCGACGAGCCCTTGAACGGCACATGCAGCATCTGCAGGCCGGCCATCGATTCGAAATAGGCGCCCGTCAGGTGCACTGAAGACCCGATGCCCGGCGAGGCATAGGAGTACTTGCCCGGGTCTTTCTTCACCGCGGCCACGACATCCTGCAACGTGCGCCACGGCGAACCGGCCGCGACCGCCATCACGTTGGGCGTGGACGCGATCATGCCCAGCGGTACCAGGTCGGTGGCGGGATCGAAGCCGATGTTGCTGTACAGGAACTGATTGACGCTTTGCGTGCCGATCGAGCCCAGCACGATGGTGTAGCCGTCCGGCCGGGCGCGCGCCGCCGCCGCCACGCCCAGGTTGCCGGCAGCGCCGGGCTTGTTCTCGACCACGATGGACTGGCCCAGCGCCGGCCGCATGTGCTCGGCGATGGTGCGCGCGAAGATATCGGTGGTGCCGCCCGGCGGGAACGGCACGATCAGGGTGATGGGCCGCTCCGGCCACGTGGCCGCGGCGGCCGGGGCAATCATGGCGCCCGCTATCGCGGCCACCCCCGCGAGCGCCCGCACGGCGCCGGTTCCTGCACGAAACAACCTGCCCATCCTCTTTCCCCTTCGTGTGAAGTGTTCGATTGATCAAACGGAATCGGGTGCATCGGTACTTCGCGGTTCGACACGGCCGGCGCTGCCGTGGGCAGGCCTTCGTGTCGCGGGCTGGCGCCCGACGTGACCATGCGGTCACTTTTCCCGCATTAGGAACCCGGGGGCCCGGCTTGTCAATCGGGAGAAAGAGGAATCGGGCGTTATCCCTAGGGCCGGCTGGCCGGTTGCGGGGCCGCTGGCGCCACGGTCTGGCCCGCGCCATCCTGCGGCGCCAGCCCGTCCCAGCCGCCGCCCAGGGCGACTATCAGATTGACGCTGGCCACCAGGCGGTTGCCATACAGGCTGAGCGCGCTGCGCTCATTACTGAGCGCGGTGGCATCCACCACGGCCACGCTCAGGTAGTCCACCAGGCCGGCCTTGTACTGGTTCTGGATCAGCCGCAGCGATTCGCGCGCCGACTCCAGGGCGCGGCGCTGCACGGCCTGCTCGTTCTCCAGCACGCGCAACTGGATCAGGTAGTCCTCGACCTCGCGCAGTCCGGTCAGCGCCGCCTGGCGGTACGCCGCTGCCTGCGCGTCATAGGATGCGCGCGCCTGCTCGACCTGCGCCTGACGCGCGCCGCCGTCGAAAAGCGTCAGCGCCAGCGCCGGCCCCAGCGACCAGAAACGTGCCGGGGCGGTCAGCAGCTCGGCGAACTGGCCATTGCGGAACCCGCCGTCGGCCGACAGCGTCAGGCTCGGGAACCAGGCGGCCTGCGCCACGCCGATCTGCGCATTGGCGGCGGCCGCGCGGCGCTCGGCGGCGGCCACGTCAGGCCGGCGCTCCAGCAGCTCGGACGGCAGCCCCACCGGAATCTGCGGCAATTGCACCGAGAAGGGCGCCGGCGGCAGGCTGAACTGCGACGGCGCCTGTCCCATCAGCACCGCGATGGCGTGCTCGTACTGGCCGCGCTGCCAATCCAGGTCGATCGACTGCGCGCGCGTGCTTTCGAGTTGGGTGCGCGCCACGGCCACGTCCGCCTGCCCCGCCACGCCGACGTTATAGCGGTTCTGCGTGAGTTGCAGCGACTTCTCGTAGGCCGCGACGGTGGCGTCCAGCAGGCGCTTCTGCTCGTCCAGCACGCGCAGCTGCAGATAGGCCTGCACCAACGCGGCCTGCGCACTCAGGCGGGTCGCGGCCAGGTCCGCCAGGCTGGCGGCGGCGCTGGCCTCGGAGGCTTCGACGCTGCGCCGCACCCGGCCCCACACGTCCAGCTCCCAGCTGACGCTGCCGGTCAGCGAATATTGATTGGCGACGTTGCCCCCGCCGGCCGACGAGGACGACGCACCGCTGCCCCCGCCGCTGCCGGAGCGGGTCAGGCCCGCGCCCGCCCCCACCGTGGGGAAGAAGCCGGCGCGCGCGCCGCGCACCAGGCCGAGCGCCTGGCGGTAGTTGGCCTCGGCCTGGGCGATGGTCTGGTTGGAGGCATTGAGCCGGTCCACCAGGCCGTCGAGCGTGGCATCGTCGTAGACGCGCCACCATTGGCCGCGGTCGGCGACATCGCGCGGCTCGGCCCGCTTCCAGCCCGGCACTTCGCCTTGCCCTTCTTTGTAGGCGTTGCCCAGGTCCAGCGCCGGCCGCTGGTAGTCGGGACCGACGGCGCAGGCGGCCAGCGCCGCGCACAACGCCAGCGTGAGGCCGGCGCGCGGCAGGAAGGCGAAAGCAGGAGACTTGGCGTTGCGGATCATGGTTGTTCTATCGAAGCGGCGCCGCCGCGCCGGGTGCGCCCGCGCGCGGCCCAGAGACGGAAACGGTCAAGGTAGAGATAGACCACCGGGGTGGTGTACAGCGTCAGGATCTGGCTCAACACCAGTCCGCCCACGATGGTAATGCCCAGCGGCTGGCGCATCTCGACGCCGGCGCCGGACGCCAGGACCAACGGCAGCGCGCCGAAGATGGCGGCCATGGTCGTCATCATGATCGGCCTGAAGCGCGTCAGGCAGGCCTGGAAGATCGCCTCCCTGGGCGCCATGTGCTGGTTACGCTCGGCCTCGAGCGCGAAGTCCACCATCATGATGGCATTTTTCTTGACGATGCCGATCAGCAGGAACACCCCGATCAGCGCGATCAGCGTGAAGTCGGTGCGCACCAGCAGCAGCGCCAGCAGCGCGCCCAGCCCGGCCGACGGCAGGGTCGACAGGATCGTCAGCGGATGCACGAAGCTCTCGTACAGGATGCCCAGCACGATGTACATGGTGACCAGCGCCGCCAGGATCAGCCACGGCTGCTGCGACAGCGTTTGCTGCAGCACCGCCGCCGTGCCCTGGAAGCCGGCCTGGATCTGGTCCGAAGGCAGCCCGATACGCGCCACCGCGGCGTCAATGGCGGCGGTGGCCTGGCCCAGCGACACGCCCGGCGCCAGGCTGAACGACACCGTGTCCGCGACGAACAGCCCCTGGTGCTGCACGCTGAGCGGCGCGTTGGCGTTCTCGAAGCGGGCGAACGCGGCCATCGGCACGCGCTCGCCGCTCGCCGTGATGACCTCGACCTGCTTGAGCGACTCGATATCCTGGGCGAACTTCGGGTCCACCCCCAGCACCACGTGGTACTGGTTCAGCGGCCCGTACATCACCGATACCTGGCGCTGGCTGAAGGAATTGTTGAGCACGGCGGAAATGGTCGACATGCTCACGCCCAGCCGGGTCGCGGCATCGCGATCGATCACCAGGTTGATCTCGCGGCCCTTGTCCTCGACATCGGTGTCGACGTCGGTGATCTCGGGCACCTTGGCCATGGCCTGCTGCACCTTGGGCATCCAGGTGCGCAACAGTTGCAGGTCGCCAGACATCAACGTGTAGTCGTACGACCCCTGGCTCTGGCGGCCGCCGACGCGGATGTCCTGCTGCGCCACCAGGAACATGCGCGCGCCCGGCATGTTCTGCAATCGCGCCCGCAGGCGGTTGATGACAGCTTCGGCCGATACCTTGCGCTGCGCCAGCGGCTTGAGCTGGATCTGCATGAAGCTGCTGTTGCTGCCGCCACGGCCGCCGGCGTAGCCGGTCATGCTCTGCACCGCCGGATCGGCCAGCACCACCTTGCGCAGGGCTTCCAGCTTGGGCACCGTGGCCTGGAACGAGGTGCCCTGGTCGACCCGGAAGAAGCCCAGCAATTGGCCGGTATCCTGTTGCGGAAAGAAGCCCTTGGGCACCACGGTGTACAGGTACAGGTTCAACCCCACCGCCGCCGCCAGCACCAGCATCATCAGGCGGCTGTGCGCCAGCGCCCAGGCCAGGCTGCGGCGGTAGCCGTCCTGCATCCAGTCGAAGCCGCTCTCGGCCCAGCGCGCCAGGCGGCCGGGCGGCTTGGGCTGGTGGGGTTCGGCCTTGAGCAGGCGCGCGCACATCATCGGCGTCAGCGTCAGCGACACCACCAGCGACACCATGATGGACGCCGACAGCGTCACCGCGAACTCGCGGAACAGGCGCCCCGCCAATCCGCCCATCAGCAGGATCGGAATGAACACCGCCACCAGCGACAGGCTCATCGACAGCACCGTGAAGCCCACCTCGCGCGAGCCGCGCAGCGCCGCCCGCATCGGCGACATGCCGTTCTCGACGTGGCGCATGATGTTCTCCAGCACCACGATGGCGTCATCCACCACGAAGCCGGTGGCCACGATCAGCGCCATCAGCGAAATGGTATTGAGCGTGAAGCCGCACAGATACATGACGCAGAAGGTGCCGATCAGAGATACCGGCACCGCGATGCTGGGAATGATGGCCGCGCGCCAGCGCCGCAGGAACAGCAGCACCACCAGCACCACCAGGCCCACCGAGATGATCAGCGTCAACTCGGCCTCGTGCAGCGAAGCGCGGATGCTGGGCGTGCGGTCCTGCGCCACGGTCAGCTGCACGTCGGCCGGCATCAGCGCCAGCAGCGTCGGCAACTGGGCGCGCACCGCGTCCACGGTCTCGATGATGTTGGCGTCGGCCTGGCGCCGCACGATCATCAGGATCGCATTGCGCTGATTGAAGAAACCGGTCTGGTACAGATCCTCGACCGAATCCTCGACCTTGGCTACGTCCGCCACCCGCACCGGCGCGCCGTCGCGCCAGGCCACGATCAGCGGCCGGTACTGCTCGGCGCGGCTGAGCTGGTCGTTGACCATGATCTGCCAGTGGTAGCGGTCGTTCTCCAGCACCCCCTTGGGCCGGTTGGCGTTGGCATTGGCCAGCGCGGTGCGCACTTCGTCCAGCGACACGCCGCGATTGGCCAGCGCGCCCGGCAGCACGGTCACGCGCACCGCCGGCAGCGAACTGCCGCCCACCGTGACCTCGCCCACCCCATTCACCTGCGACAGCTTCTGCGCCACGATGGTCGAGGCCAGGTCGTACATCTGCCCCTGGCTCAGGGTATCGGACGTCATCGCCAGCGTCATGATGGGCGCGTCCGACGGGTTGAACTTGTGATACGTAGGGTTGCTGCGCAGGCTGGTCGGCAGCAGCGAGCGCGCCGCGTTGATGGCCGCCTGCACGTCGCGGGCAGCGCCGTTGATGTCGCGCGACAGATCGAATTGCAAGGTCACGCGGGTCGAACCCTGCGTGCTGCTGGACGTCATCTCGGTCACGCCGGCGATGCTGCCCAGCGAGCGCTCCAGCGGCGTGGCGACGCTGGAGGCCATGGTCTCGGGGCTGGCGCCCGGCAGGCTGGCCGACACCGAGATGGTGGGAATGTCCATCTGCGGCAGCGGCGCCACCGGCAGCAGGAAGAACGACAGCATGCCCGCCAGCACGACCGCCAGCGACAGCAGCGTGGTCGCCACCGGCCGCACGATGAAGGGCGCCGACAGGATCACGGCGCGTCTCCGGCAGGCGCTTCGCGCAGGCCGCGCCAGCGCCGCGACAGGCGGTCGAACATCAGGTAGATCACCGGCGTGGTGAACAGCGTCAGCACCTGGCTCAGCAGCAGGCCGCCGACCATCACCAGGCCGAGCGGCTGGCGCAGCTCGGCGCCGGTGCCGGTCGACAGCATCAGCGGCAGTGCGCCGAACAACGCGGCCAGCGTGGTCATCAGGATCGGCCGGAAGCGCAGCAGCGCCGCCTCATGGATCGCGGCGCGCGGCGACAGCCCGCGCTTGCGCTCGGCGTCGAGCGCGAAGTCGATCATCATGATGGCGTTTTTCTTGACGATGCCGATCAGCAGGATGATGCCGATGATGCCGATCATGTCCAGCTCGGTGCCGCTGATCAGCAGCGCCAGCAGCGCGCCGACCCCGGCCGACGGCAGCGTCGAGAGGATGGTGATGGGGTGGATGTAGCTTTCGTACAGCACGCCCAGCACGATGTACATGGTGACGATGGCCGCCAGGATCAGCCACAGCGTGCTCGACAGCGAATTCTGGAACGCCAGCGCCGCCCCTTGGAAACGTGTCTCGATGCCGGCCGGCAGGCCGATCCCGGCCTCGGCCGCGGTGATCGCCTCGACCGCGTCGGACAGCGAGGCGCCGCGCGCCAGGTTGAACGACACCGTGACCATCGGGAATTGGTCCAGCCGGTTCACCGCCAGCACCGTCTTGCCCTCGGTGATGCGGGCGATGGACGACAACGGCACTTGCGCGCCGGAGGAGGTCGGCACGTGGATCTGGCCCAGCGAGGCCGGGTTCATCTGGAACTGCGGCTGCACCTCCAGCACCACGCGGTACTGGTTGGACTGGGTGAAGATGGTGGATATCAGGCGCTGGCCGAAGGCGTCGTACAGCGCCTCGTCCACCACCGACGCCGTAATTCCCAGGCGCGAGGCGGCGTCGCGGTCGATCTCGACCCAGGTCTGCAAGCCGTCATCCTGCAGGTCATCGGTCACGTCCGTCAGGCCCGGCACCTGGCGCAGCCGCTCGATCAGCTTGGGGGTCCATTCGCTCAGCACCTTCAGGTCCGGATTGGACAGCGTCATCTGGTATTGCGTGCGGCTGACCCGGTCCTCGATGGTCAGGTCCTGCACCGGCTGCATGTAGACGGTCAGGCCATCCTGCTTGCCAAAGGCTTCCTGCAGCCGCGCCATGACGGCGCGCAGGTCACCGCTGCGCTCGGACTGCGGCTTGAGCGCGATCTGCATGCGGCCGGCGCTGAGCGTGGCGTTGCTGCCATCCACGCCGATGAACGACGACACCGCCTGCACATCGGGATCCTCCAGCGCCAAGCGCGCCGCCGCCTGCTGGCGCTCGGCCATGGCGGTGAATGAGATCGATTGCGGCGCCTGCGTGATGGCCTGGATCAACCCGGTGTCCTGCTGCGGGAAAAAGCCCTTGGGAACCAGGATGTACAGCAGCACGGTCAGCGCGAAGGTGGCCAGCGCCACCAGCAGGGTCAGCGGCTGGTGCCGCAGCACCTTCTGCAGCATGCGGTCGTAGGCGGCGATGGTGCGGTCGATGAAGGCGCCGGTGACCTGATGGAAGCGGCCATGCTTCTGTTCGGATTCGGCGCGCAGCAGGCGCGCGCACATCATCGGTGTCAGTGTCAGCGACACCACCAGCGATATCAGGATCGACACCGCCAGCGTGATGGCGAACTCGCGGAACAGCCGCCCCACCACCTCGGTCATGAACAGCAGCGGAATCAGCACCGCGATCAACGAGAAGGTTAACGAGATCAGCGTGAAGCCGATCTGCTGCGCGCCCTTGAGCGCGGCCTGCAGCGGCGTCTCGCCCTCTTCGATGTGGCGGGCGATGTTCTCGATCATGACGATGGCGTCGTCCACCACGAAACCGGTGGCGATGGTCAGCGCCATCAGCGTCAGGTTGTTGATGGAAAAGCCCGCCAGGTACATGATGCCGAAGGTGCCCACCAGCGACAGCGGCACCACCACGCTGGGAATCAGCGTCGCGGTCAGGCTGCGCAGGAACACAAAGGTCACCATCACCACCAGCGCCACCGCCAGCAGCATCTCGAACTGCACGTCGGCCACCGAGTCGCGGATGGTCTGGGTGCGATCCGACACCACCGTCACGTCCAGCGTGGCCGGCAGCGCGGCGCGCAGTTGCGGCAGCAGCGCCTGGATGCGGTTGACCACGTCGATGACGTTGGCGCCAGGCTGGCGCTGGATGTTGAGCAGGATGGCCGGTTTGTCGCCGGCCCAGGCGGCCTGGCGCGTGTCCTCGGCGCCCTCGACCGCGCGCGCCACATCCGACAGGCGCAGGGGCGCGTTGTTCTTGTAGGCGATGATCAGGTTGTTGTAGTCGGTCGGCGTCTTGAGCTGGTCGTTGGCGTTGACGGTGGTCGAGCGCAGCGGCCCATCCAGGTTGCCCTTGGGCTGGTTGACGTTGGCGCCCACCACGGCGGTGCGCAGGTCGGCCAGCCCCAGGCCATTGGCCGCCAGCGCCTGCGGATTGACCTGCACGCGCACGGCCGGGCGCTGCCCGCCCGCCACGCTCACCAGGCCCACGCCCGGAATCTGCGACAGCTTCTGCGCCACCCGCGTGTCCACCAGGTCGCGCACCTGCGGCAGCGGCATGGTCGGCGAGGTGATCGCCAACGTCAGCACCGCCGCGTCGGCCGGGTTGACCTTGTTATAGGTCGGCGGCACCGGCAGGTCGCTGGGCAGCAGGTTGGACGCCGCGTTGATGGCGGCCTGCACCTGCTGCTCGGCCACGTCCAGCGGCAGCGTCAGGTTGAACTGCATGGTGATGACCGAGGCGCCGCCCGAACTGGTCGACGACATCTGGTTCAGGCCCGGCATCTGGCCGAACTGCCGCTCCAGCGGCGAGGTCACCAGCGACGTCATCACATCGGGACTCGCGCCCGGGTACAGCGTGGTCACCTGGATGGTGGGGTAGTCGACTTCGGGCAGGGCCGCGACCGGCAGCAGACGGTAGGCGATGAAGCCGGCGATCAGGATGGCCACCATCGACAGCGTGGTGGCCACCGGCCGCAGAATGAACAGGCGCGACGGGCTCACGGCGCGGCCTCCGGGTCAGCGCGTGGCGGGCGTGGTGCCCGCCGGCGCGCCCCCGCCCAGCGACTTGTCCTTGGCGGCGGGAATCACCTTGTCGCCACCCACGATCTCGACCTTGGCGCCAGCGCGCAGGCGGTCGGTGCCCTCGGTGACGACGCGATCGCCCGGCTGCAGGCCTTCGTTGACGGCCACCATGCCGTTGTTGATGGCGCCCAGCTTGACCTGCCTGACCTGCACGGTATTGTCCGGCTGCACCAGGAACACGAAGGCGCCGGCCGACCCCTGCTGCACCGCCGCCGTCGGAATCGCGGTCACGCCCTTGCGTGTCAACACGTGCAGACGCACGTTGACGAACTGGTTGGGAAACAGCGCGTCGTCCTGGTTGTCGAACCTGGCCTTGAGCTTGAGGGTGCCGGTGGCAACGTCGATCTGGTTGTCCAGCGTCTCCAGCGTGCCGGACGCGATGCGGTGGGTGTCGGCGCGATCATAGGCTTGCACCGCCAGGGTCTTGCCCTGGGCCAGTTCGGCGCGCACTTCCGGCAACTGCGTCTCGGGCAGCGTGAACACCACCGAGATCGGCTGGGTCTGCGTGATCACCACCAGGCCATTGGTGTCCGAGCTGGACACCAGGTTGCCGCGGTCGACCAGGCGCAGGCCGAGCCGGCCGCTGATCGGCGCGGTGATGCGGGCGTAGTCCAGCTGCAGCCGGGCATTGTCGACATTGGCCTGGTCGCTCTTGATGGTGCCTTCGTACTGGCGCACCAGCGCGGCCTGGGTGTCGACCTGCTGCTTGGCGATGGAGTCCTGCTTGAACAGGGCCTGGTAGCGCTGCAGATCGCGGCGCGCGTTTTCGAGCAGCGCCAGGTTCTGCATCTGCGTGCCGCGGGCCTGGTCCAGCGCCACCTGGAAGGCGCGCGGGTCGACCTGGGCCAGCAGATCGCCGGCCTTGACCCGCTGGCCTTCCTGGAAGGCCACGTCGACCAGTTCGCCGCTGACGCGGCTACGCACGGTGACGGTGTTGTAGGCCGTAACGGTGCCCAGGGACTTGAGGAAGATGTCGATGTCCTGCGTGACGGCGCTGGCCACCCGCACCGGCACGGCCATATTGGCCATCGCCGCGGCCATGTTGGGCCGCCCGCCCGCGCCCGGCCGCCCGCCGCCCGGCTTGGCCGCCGGCCGCAGCGCCAGCCAGGCAATACCGGCAACCACCAGCAACAGCACCGCCAGCCCGATGATTCTGCGGCGGGTCCAGCGGGAAGGCGATGAAACGGGACGGCTATCGGACATGGGATACGGTTCCGGCACAGACGGAGAAAACCGTATTGTGACCCAGGCGGCCGACATTTCCGTGATTGCCCGTTGCCGCTGAAATAGGCCGCAACAGGAATCGGGGCGGGATCGACGCCGGACACGGCGTCCGGGCGGCGGGCTACGCGTGCTGCCGCTCGCCGGAGCGAGGCAAGCCCGGATGCGGGCTGCCCGTATGCCGGTTGCCCGTATGCCGCCTCAGGAATTGCAGAGCGTCATCTGGAACGGGATGCTGCGGGCCACCTGCTGGGGTTTGAACTCGCCGTCCTGGGTCGAGAAGCGGATCCAGATCATGTACTTGTTGGCGCTGATCTCGGGAAACACGCCCTGGGCCGAGTCCACCCACACCCGCAGCAACTGGTACTGCTTGCCGCCCAGCATCTGCTGGTAGGCGCCCTGCTCGGCCACGATGTCGGTCTTGCGGCCGGACTCGCGCAACAGGCGCAGCGCCATGGTCAGGCCCTCGAACAGCGGAGCGAAGGGAGCCAGCCAGGCCTGCAGGTCGGCGCAACGCGCGGCCTCGGGCTTTTGCTGCCAGGCATAGTACGAGGGCATGTCGACCTGGGTGGCGCCGCCGGGCACCGCCAGCCGGCCACGCAGGCTGGTGAGCCATTCGTTTTCCCGCAACGACTGGCCGGTCTTGCCGGGCGCGGCGAGCGACGCCGAGACTTTCTCCAGCTCGCGCAGCATGCCTTCGAGCGCGTCCTGCGCCACCCCGGGGTGATCGCGCAGGCCCACCAGCGCCACGCGCTGGCGTTCGAGGTCCTGCAGCACCGCGCCCTTGACGTCGGTGCGCTCGCACACGTCGAGCAGGTCGAACAACGAGGTGACGGCGACCTGGTGCAGGCGTGAATCCCCCTCGCGGGCAAAGAAGAACAGCCTGTCGAACAGGTATTCGAGCCGCAGGTAAGCGCGAATGCGCTCATTGAAGGGATATTCGAAAACAATCACGCTTGTAATCAGGCCCATCGGAAGCCGGCCCGCGGGCCGGGATTATTCGGGAGTGCCGGCCAAGCCCGGGGCTTGCCGGCCCGTCGAGGCCGCCAGTGCAAGCCAGCGGTCGTGCAGGATCTTTGCCTGCGCGCGCAAATGCGCCGGCGAGGTCGCGCCGCCATTGTCGATGACGTCGTCCGCGACTTCGAGCCGGCTGGCCCGCGCAGCCTGTGCCGCCATGATACGCCGGATGGCTGAGTCCGTCAGCCCGCTGCGCGCCCGCACGCGCGCCACCTGCGTGTCCGGATCGCAGTCCACCACACAGATGCGATCGACACGATCGCGCCAGCGCGCGATCGACTCCACCAGCAGCGGCACCACGAATACCAGGTAGGCGCCGCGCGCGGCCTCGGCCTGGCGCTCGGTCTCCAGGCCGATGGCCGGATGCAGGATGGCCTCCAGGCGCAGGCGGACCTGGGCGTCGGCAAAGGCGCGCTCGCGCATCCAGTCGCGATCGAGCGCGCCGGCCGGCGTCAATGCGTCCGGGCCGAACTCGCGCTCGATGGCGTCCATGGCGCCACCGCCCGCCGCCGTCAGCGCACGCGCGATCTCATCGGTGTCGATCACCGACGCGCCCCATTCGCCCAGCATGTCGGCCACGCGCGACTTGCCCGAGCCGATGCCGCCTGTCAAACCAATCTTGAACATGTTCGTCCTTCGCTCGCGGCCCGGCCCCGCCCGGCTACGCCATCCGGCGCGTGCCGCCGCGGGCCATGCGCGCGTTCACAACAACCACCCCAGGCCCTGCTCGCCCCCCAGCAGCAGCACGGCCAGGCCGGCCAGCGCCAGGTACGGACCGAATGGCAGCGCCTGGCCCCGGCGGACCCGGCCGCTGAGCGTCAGGGCGCCTCCCACCAGCACGCCCGCCACCGACGCGGCCAGCAGCAGCATGGGCAGCGCGCCGACGCCGAACCAGGCCCCCAGCGCCGCCAGCAGCTTGAAGTCGCCAAAGCCCATGCCTTCACGCCCGGTCAGCAGGCGGAATGCATGAAAGATAACCCACAGGAACAGATAGCCGGCGACCGCGCCCACCACCGCCATCGGCAAGGGAGTGAAGGCATCGAACAGGTTCACCAGCAGGCCGGCCCAGGCCAGCGGCAACGTAATGGCATCGGGCAGCAGCGTCGATTCCAAGTCGATCCAGGCCAACGCCACCAGCGCCGCCGACAGCCCCATGGCGCACAGCGCGATGGGGGTGGCGCCGAAGCGCCAGGCGCAGACGGCGAACAGCACGGCGGTGAACCCTTCGATGGCGGGATAGCGCCAGCCGATCGGCGCCTGGCAGGCGGCGCAACGGCCGCGCAGCGCCAGCCACCCCGCCAACGGCAAGCGGCGCCACCCGGTCACGGGCGCGGCGCAATGCGGACAATGCGCCGCCAGCGCCCACAGGCCAGGATCGGCGGGCGGCCGCGCCGGGCCCGCCGTCTCCTGGCAATGCGCCTGCCATTCGCGCTCCATGAGACGCGGCAGGCGATGGGTCACCTGGGTCAGCCAGCTGCCGACCGCCAGGCCGGCCAGCGCGGCCAACGCCACGAACCACGCCAGGGGTATGGGAAAGACATGCCAGAGCGTTGTCATGGCCGCTCCGGCCAAGCGGCGCGGCGGGTCCGCCATCCGGCGGGAACGGCGCGCCCGCGGGCGGGCCGCCCGGAGCCGTGTCGTAATTTGTGCATAAAGTGCCGCCGGCGCCTTTCACGGTTGGGGTGAACGTATCGAATCTTCGCATAAGTGCGTAAAATCGGAGACAGACTCAATTTACGGATCAGTTGCCATGACCGCGCGCGTCCACCTCCTTACCCGCCCCCGTAAACTCGGCATCCTGGGGCTGCTGCTAGCGGGCACGGCGCTGGGTGCCGCGGGCTGTGCCCAGCAACGCACCGAAGGCTATTACGATCCCCCCGCCGAAAGCACCGTGACCGACGCCCAGTACCAGGGTTCCGGCGCGGGTTATCGCACCGTGCTGCGGGCGCCGTCGCAGGTGCAGATCGCGCTCAAGCCCGACCAGAAGAAGACCCCGTCGCAGGCTGCCGCCAGCCAGGGCGCCACCACCGAGGACGGCCAGGCCGTGCCCGAAGGGGCCAGCGCCGATGCCGCCGCCCCCGCGCCAGCGCCGGTCGCCTCGCAAAGCACCGCCGCCAACAGCCTGGTGCCGCAGCCGCAGACCTACATGGGCACTCTGCCGTGTTTCTCGCCCGCCATGCAATGCACGGCGCAGCGCGTGACCCTGACGCTGGCGCCCAACGGCCGCTGGCGCGGCCGCACCGCCTACCTGGAAGACGATCCGAAAAAGGCGGCGCCGGTGGTCGAACAAGGCTGCTGGGATGCCACCGACGAACATCCGCCGCGCGTCATCCTGCTCGATGCCCGGGGCAACGTGCGGGTCGAATTCGTCGTGGCCGCCAACAACGTGCTGCGCGTGCGTTCCATCGGTGGCAAGACGCCCAACCTGAACTACAACCTGACGCGCCAGCCGGATCTCGATCCGATCGACGAACTGGCCAAGGCCCAGGCGCCCCAGTGCCCCTGAGCCTGGCCGGCCGCTGATCGATCCGCCAGCCGCCAGCACCCACCGCAGGGCCTGCCTGACAACGCGTCGGCAGGCCCTGTGTCTTTCGCGGCGCGCCTCCAGCGCTGCCCGATGTGAGCGCCTACTTGCTCCAGAATCCTTTTTTTACAAGCTCCGTGGCGCGATCCGCGATCACCACGGCGACCGTGTCAGGGGAGGTCGCATAGCGGGCCGGCGCGGACCCGGCCCGCGCGCAGCCGGACATCGTCGGCGCCGCTGGCGCCACGCCGGAGTGGCCGCGCCCGCACAGCCGGCATGCCAGCGCCATGGCGTTGCGCACGTCGAGCTTGGCGAAGATCCGGGCGCGATGGGCTTCGACGGTGCGCAGCGAGATCTCCAGGTCGATGGCGATGACCTTGTTGGGACGCCCTGCCACGATGTAATCGACGATCTCGCGCTCGCGCGGCGTCAACACGGAGAGGATGGCGGGCAGATCGGGATGGGGAACGTACATGGAACAACTCTGCAATGAAAGGTTGCAGAGAGTCTGCCCCGCCGCGGCTGGCCGCGTAAGCTGGCAATTTTGTCAGGGGGAGCCGCGCGCCGGTGAACGCGGCTCCTGCCGCGCACGGGCCGGCGACGCGAGCGGGCGCCCCCGGTCTGGATGAATCTCGGACCGGATCAGGCCGTGTAGGACAGTTCCAGATTGTCGATCAGACGCGTCGCGCCCAGCTTGGCGGCGGCCAGCACCACCACGGGTTCGCCGGCCAGCAGGTCGGCGGCTTCCGGACGCTTGAGGTCGCGCTGGCGGCGCAGGGCGATGTAATCGACCTGCCAACCGCGATCGGCCAGGTGCCGGGTGGCATCGGCTTCGAGCGCGGCGGCATCGCGTTCGCCCGCCGCCAGGCGCTGACCCAGCTGCCGCAGCGCGGCGTACAGGGCAGGCGCCTCGGCGCGCTCGGCATCGCTCAGGTAGCGGTTGCGCGAAGACAGCGCCAGGCCGTCGTCGGCACGCACGGTCTCGTGCGCCAGCACCTCCACCGGCAGCTGGAACTGGCGGCACATGTTGCGCACCACCATCAGCTGCTGGTAATCCTTCTTGCCAAACACCGCCACCCGCGGCTGGACACAGGAAAACAGCTTGAGCACCACGGTGCTGACGCCGGCGAAGAAGCCCGGACGGAACTCGCCTTCGAGAATGTCGCCCAGGTCGTCCGGCGGCTGCACGCGAAAGTTCTGCGGTTCCGGGTACATCTCGCGCTCATTGGGCGCGAACAGCACATAGACGTCGCGCGCACGCTCGAGTTTCTCGATGTCGGCGGCCAGGGTGCGCGGGTATTGGTCGAAATCCTCGTTCGGCCCGAATTGCAGGCGGTTCACGAAGATGCTGGCGACCACCGGATCGCCGTGCTGGCGCGCCAGCTTCATCAGCGCCAGGTGGCCTTCGTGCAGGTTGCCCATGGTGGGCACGAACGAGACGCGGTTCTGGCCGCGCAGGTGGTCGCGCAATTCCTGGATGGTGTGGACGACTTTCAAGGGAAATCTCCGGGATTGGGCGCACAGCCCGGGGGGAATCGGATCAGGCGGCGACCGCCGCGACGCTGGTATAGGCCAGGCGCACGTAGATGGGCGCGTACGGCTCGGCCTGGGTGATTTCCAGCAGCGACTCGCGCGCCAGTTCCAGCATGGCGATGAAATGCACCACCACCACCGCGGCCGGCGCGCCTTCGCGCACCCGTTCCATGAACAGGTCGCCGAACTCCATGAAGCGCACGTCGTTCAGGCGCCGCAGGATGTGCGTCATGTGGTCGCGCACCGACAGCTGTTCGCGCGTGATGTGATGGTGCTGGTTGAGCTTGGCCCGCTTCATGATGTCGGCCCACGCGGCGCGCAGGTCGTCGACGCTGACCTCGGGCAGCATGCGCTCGACGCTCAGGTCGGCGACCGCATGGCTGGTGACGAAGTCGCGGCCCAGCTGCGGCAAGGCGTCGAGCTTCTGCGCGGCCAGCTTCATCTGTTCGTATTCGAGCAGGCGGCGCACCAGTTCGGCGCGCGGGTCCTCGGGCTCTTCGCCGGTGTCGGTCTTCTTGACCGGCAGCAGCATGCGCGACTTGATCTCGATCAGCATGGCCGCCATCAGCAGGTACTCGGCGGCCAGTTCCAGGTTGTGGATGCGGATCTGTTCCACATACGACAGGTACTGGCGCGTGACATCCGCCATCGGGATGTCCAGCACATTGAAGTTCTGCTTGCGGATCAGGTAGAGCAGCAGGTCCAGCGGCCCCTCGAAGGCCTCCAGGAACACCTCCAGCGCGTCCGGCGGAATGTACAGGTCCGTCGGCATCTGGAACAGCGGCTCGCCGTACAGGCGCGCGAAGGCGACGCTGTCGACGGTATCCGGCGTGCTGTCGACGGAGGGTTCCACTAGCGCGGCCAGGGCATCGCCCGGGACGGAGGGGTTGTGGGCCATGGCTGCCGCAACGGTATCAGTCGGCCTGATACACGTACGGCCTTTGCGGCACGCGGGCCGCGCGGAAGCCTTCCAGCAGTTCCGGGTCCTGCGGCTTGTCCCAGAGACGGGCGCGGCCTTCGCGCTGGCGCTCTTCGGTGCCAGGATGCGACTGCTTGTAGTCTTTCAGGAACTGGGTGATCTCGGATTCGTAGTTGGTTGCCATGGCACCAATTTCAGTGGGTTTCGGATACCCGGAGTTTACTGCACGCCGGCCCGGGGCCCGGCGTTACAATCTTCCGGGTCCCACCGCCCGCCTCCGCCATGTCCGCCGAATCCGCAGCCGCAGCCAATCCCGCTCCTCCTTCAACCCCGGACGCGGTACGCGCGGCGCGCATGATTCCCTTCATCGTCGGCTGCGCGCTATTCATGCAGATGCTGGACGCCACCGTGGTCGCCACCGCCCTGCCGGCCATGGCGCGGGCCCTGGGATCGACCCCGGTGCGGCTGAACGTCGCCATCACCGCCTACCTGCTGTCGGTGGCCGTGTTCGTGCCGGTCAGCGGCTGGGCCGCCGACCGCTACGGCGCGCGCCGCGTCTTCATCGCCGCCATCGGCCTGTTCACCCTGAGTTCCGTGGCCTGCGCCCTGTCGCAGGACCTGCCACAGCTGGTCATCGCCCGGGTGGTGCAGGGCATGGCCGGCGCCATGATGGTGCCGGTCGGCCGCATCATCCTGCTGCGCACCGTGCCCAAGCAGGACCTGCTCAAGGCCATGTCGTTCCTGTCGATCCCGGCGCTGCTGGGGCCGGTGATCGGGCCGCCGCTGGGCGGCTTCATGGTCACGTACATGTCGTGGCACTGGATCTTCCTGATCAACATCCCCATCGGCGTGCTCGGCATCGTGCTGGTGCTGCGCTACGTGGCGGAAATCAAGGAAGCCGCCGCGCCGCGCCTGGACTGGATCGGTTTCCTGCTCAGCGCGGTGTGCCTGGCGACCCTGGTCAGCGGCTTCGAGGCCATCGGCCGCGACGTCATGCCGCTGCCGCTGCTGCTGGGCCTGATCGCCGTGGGCATCGCCTGTGGCCTGCTCTATGGCCGGCATGCGCGCCGCACCGAGCATCCCATCATCGACCTGGCGCTGATGCGCATTCCGACCTTCGCCATCTCGACGCTCGGCGGCAACCTGTGCCGCTTCGCCGTGGGCGCCACGCCCTTCCTGCTGGCCATGCTGCTGCAAGTGGGCTTCGGCCTGTCGCCGTTCTCGGCCGGCCTGATCACCTTCGCCAGCGCCGCCGGCGCGCTGCTGATGAAATTCGTCGCCACGCCCATCGTCAGGCACTTCGGCTTTCGCCGCGTGCTGACCGTGAACGCGGTGCTGACCGGCGCCTTCATCGTGATCTGCGCCACCTTCACGCCCACCACCCCGGTCTGGCTGATGATCGCCATCCTGCTGGTGGGCGGTTTCTTTCGCTCGCTGCAGTTCACCGGCGTAAATACGCTAACCTATGCCGACATCCCCTCGGCCAGAATGAGCCGCGCCAGCAGCTTCGCCGCCATGGCGCAGCAACTGGGCATCAGCCTGGGCGTGGGCGTGGCGGCGGTGACGCTGAACATCAGCATGACCCTGCGCGGGGCCGACACGCTGGCGGTGGGCGACGTGATCGCCGGCTTCATCGTCATCGGCCTGCTGTGCGCGGCCTCGGTCTTTTCCTTTAGACGCCTCGACCCGCTGGCCGGGGCACACCTGAACGGCGCCAAAAACAGTGACGACGAATGAATTTATCCTGGCCCTGGACCAGGGCACGACCAGCTCCCGCGCCATCGTGTTCGACCGCGACGGCGTGGTGCGCGGCATCGGCCAACGTGAATTCCGCCAGCACTACCCGCGGCCGGGCTGGGTCGAACACGACCCCGGCGAGATCTGGCACAGCCAGCTCGACGTGGCGCGCGAGGCCTTGCGCAATGCCGCCGCCAGCGCCGCCGACGTGGCCGCCATCGGTATCACCAACCAGCGCGAAACCACTCTGATCTGGGACCGCGCCAGCGGCCGCCCGCTGGCCCGCGCCATCGTCTGGCAGGACCGCCGCACCGCCCCCATGTGCGACCAGTTGCGCCAGGACGGCCACGCCGATTTCCTGCAATCGCGCACCGGGCTGGTACTGGACGCCTACTTCTCCGGCACCAAGCTGGCCTGGCTGCTGGATCATGTGCCGGGCGCGCGCCAGAAGGCCGAGCGCGGCGAACTGGCCTTCGGCACCGTCGACACCTGGCTGATCTGGCAACTGACCGGCGGCGCGGTGCACAGCACCGACCCCAGCAACGCCTCGCGCACCATGCTGTTCGACCTGCACACGCAGGACTGGAACGACGAGATCCTGGCGCTGCTGAAGATTCCGCGCAGCGTGCTGCCGTCGATCGCCGCCAGCAGCGCGGTGGTGGGCGAAGCCCTGCCCGAATGGCTGGGCGGCTCGATCCCCATCGCCGGCGTGGCCGGCGACCAGCAGGCCGCCACCTTCGGCCAGGCCTGCTTCAAACCCGGCATGGCCAAGAACACCTATGGCACCGGCTGCTTCATGCTGATGAACGTGGGCGACAAGCCGGTGCAGTCGCGCAACCACCTGCTGTCGACCGTCGGCTGGGGCCTGCCGGTGGCGGGCCAGGACGGCTGGCGCCCGGCCTACATGCTGGAAGGCGGCGTGTTCGTGGCCGGCGCCGCGGTGCAATGGCTGCGCGATGGCCTGGGCATCATCCAGCGCTCCGAGGAAATCGAATCGCTGGCCGCCAGCGTGGCCGACACCGACGACGTGTTCATGGTGCCGGCCTTCGCCGGCCTGGGCGCGCCGCACTGGGATCCCTACGCCCGCGGCACGCTGGTGGGCCTGACGCGCGGCACCACCCGCGCCCACATCGCCCGCGCCACGCTCGAATCGATTGCGCTGCAAAGCGCCGAACTGCTGAGCTGCATGAATGGCGACAGCGGCATCGCCCTGACCGAGCTGCGGGTGGACGGCGGCGCGGCCCGCAACGATCTGCTGATGCAGATGCAGGCCGACCTGCTGGGCGTGCCGGTGGTGCGGCCGCGGGTGGCCGAATCGACCGCGCTGGGCGCGGCCGGACTGGCGGGCCTGGCGGTCGGCTTCTGGTCCAGCCAGGACGAATTCGCCTCCAAGTGGCAGGCCGAGCGCACCTTCGAGCCGGCCTGGCCGGAATCGGTGCGCCAGGCCCGCATGCAGCGCTGGCGCCAGGCGGTGGAATTGTCCAAGGGCTGGGCCAACTCCGCCAGGTAAATGGCCGCCATCCGGCGCGCCACCGAGGCGCGCCGGCCGGCCACTCAGGGCCGCCGCGCCCGCGCCTGCATCGCCCGCAACGCCATGCGGTAACCGGCGAACACATAGAACGCATTGCTGTTCATCAGCAGCCAGGCACCCGCGCCGCCCAACAGCGCCACCACCGGCCCGACCGCCCGCATATCGCCCTGCGACCAGGCGACCAGGCCCAGCACGCCCGCCGCCGCCAGCACCAGCGCCGTGCGCTTGAGCAGCACCAGGCCCAGGCTGTGGCCGCTCATGAAGGCCACCACGCCGATCGCCAGCACCAATGCCGTCACGGCGCAGGCCAACACCAGCGCGAAGGCGGCCAGCGCCGGCCCCGCCGGGCGCAGCAACAGGCTCAACAGGCCGATGCCCACGCCGATGCCGCCCACCATCGTCAGTACCGCCAGCGCCAGCGGCGACCACAGGCCCGGCGGCGCGGCGCGCGCATCCATCGCGGCGACGAAGCGGTGCATGGCCGCGGACGCTTCCGGCGCGCTCGCCTGGCCGCCATCCTGGCGCAGCGCCGCCTCCAGCCGCCGGCATTGCGCGATCAGCGCATTCAGCCCGGGGCCGGACGGCGCCATCACAGCCTCGTCACGCCCGGGGCGTGTTCGGCCACCGTCTTGCGCAGAGCGGCCATGGCCTCCTGCACGGCGGTCGGCCGGAACGCGTCCTCGCGCCAGTACATGGCCACCGAGCCGAAGCCCGACAACCGCACCGGGATGATGCGCATCGCCTTCATCTGCGCGAAGCGCAGCGCGGCGCGGTGCGAGGCCACCCCGATCATGTCGCTGTTGTTGATCAAGGTGAGGTTGATGGTGACCGAATTGGACTCGACGTGGTCGGCCGGCGGCGCCTGCCCGGCCGAGGCCAGCGCGGCGTCGACCGCGTTGCGGATCGGCGTGCCCTTGGGCCACAGGATCCAGCGGTACGACAGCAGATCCGGCCAGCCCGGCTGCTCCAGCGCGAACAGCGGATGGCGC
Source organism: Achromobacter pulmonis (assembly GCF_902859765.1). Taxonomy (GTDB): domain Bacteria; phylum Pseudomonadota; class Gammaproteobacteria; order Burkholderiales; family Burkholderiaceae_B; genus Achromobacter; species Achromobacter pulmonis. The sequence continues at coordinate 47,476 of NZ_CADIJV010000030.1, read as the reverse complement.
GGCCGCGCCACCAGGTGGATCGGCTCCAGGTACAGCGCTTCGAAGCGGATGGCCGGATCATGGTACTCGGGCGCCGAGCGGCCCACCACGATGTCCAGGTCGCCCTGCGCCAGTTGCGCCAGCAGGCGGTCGGTGGTGCCCTCCACCAGTTTCACACGCGCCTGCGGCATGCGTTCGAGCAGCTTCATCACCGCCAGCGGCACGGTGTCCGACGCCGACGCGCCCGAGGCGCCGATCACCACCCGGCCGCCGCCGCCCTCGCGCAAGGCGGCCATGTCGGCGCTGGCGCGGTCCAGCTGCGCCTCGACCCGCTGCGCGTGCGCGATCAGCACGTCGCCATGCGGCGTCGGCCGCAGGCCGCGCGCATGGCGCTCGAACAGCGGCAGGCCAATGTCGTCTTCCAGATCCTTCAGCCATTTCGACAGCCCCGGCTGGGTCGTGTTGAGCATGGCGGCCGAATGGCTGATGTTGCGGGTCTGGGCCAGGCTGAGCAGCATTTTCAGGTTGCGCAGCCGCAACCGGTGAGTCCAGTCCATGGAGCCCCCCTTGTCTCTTATCCATATTGTTATTGGTATGGATAATAAGATAATTTCATTTCAAAACACATAGCTCGTTCCGCATAATCGCCTCCATATCAGGTCCCGCCGCGCCCGCCGCGACGGGGCGACAGAAGCCGGCGCCGACGCCGGCCCCAGGAGACAACCATGCCCGACGGCCACCCCCTCGGCGCGGATCGCGCCGCCTATTACGCGCGCATCGCCCAGAAGCACATGGCCCCCTTGTGGGAATCGCTGCACAACCTGGTGCCGCGCCAGCCCGCGCCGCGCTGCGTGCCGGCCATCTGGAAATACGATGAGGTGCGCGATGACGTGCTGGCCTCCGGCTCGCTCATCAGCGCCGAGGAAGCCGTGCGGCGCGTGCTGATCCTGGAGAACCCCGGCCTGCCCGGCCAGGCCAGCATCACGCAGAGCCTGTATGCCGGCCTGCAGTTGATCCTGCCCGGCGAGATCGCGCCCAGCCACCGCCACACCCAATCGGCGCTACGCTTCATCGTCGAGGGCAGCGGCGCCTATACCGCCGTCAACGGCGAGCGCACCACCATGCATCCGGGCGACTTCATCATCACGCCGTCCTGGACCTGGCACGACCACGGCAACGCCGAGACCGTCGAAGGCGGCGAACCGGTGGTCTGGCTCGACGGCCTGGACATTCCCCTGCTGCGTTTCCTGGACGCCGGCTTCGCCGAGAACTATCCGTCCGCCACCCAGCCGGTCACGCGCCCGGAAGGCGACAGCATGGCGCGCTACGGCCACAACATGGCGCCAGTGCGCCACCGCGCCGCCAGCGGCACCTCGCCGATCTTCAACTACCCCTACGAGCGCAGCCGCGAGGCGCTGGACGCGCTCTACCGCCACGGCGAACTGGACCCCTGGGACGGCGTCAAGCTGCGCTACCTGAACCCGGCCACGGGCGGCTACCCCATGCCCACCATGGCCACCTTCATGCAGTTGCTGCCGGCCGGCTTCCAGGGCAAGGCCTATCGCAGCACCGACTCCACCGTCTACAGCGTGGTGGAAGGCCGCGGCATCGCCCGCATCGGTGACGCCGAATTCCATTTCGGCCCGCGCGACGTGTTCGTCGCGCCGTCGTGGCAGCCGGTGCAGCTGGCGGCGCTGGAAGACGCCACGCTGTTCAGCTATTCCGACCGCCCGGTGCAGGACGCACTGGGCCTGTGGCGCGAAGAACGCATCGCCTGACGCCGGCGGGCCGCCGCGCCTGCCTTCCCCTTTTCGTTCCGCCTTCAAAGGTTGATTCATGTCTTACGTGTTTGCTCCCGCCGACCCTGTCGCCGTGCCCGTCGCCGGCAGCCAGGACCGCTTTCCCGTGCGCCGCGTCTATTGCGTCGGCCGCAACTACGCCGCCCACGCCCGCGAAATGGGCTTCGATCCCGACCGCGAGCCGCCGTTCTTCTTCTGCAAGCCGGCCGACGCCGTGGTGCCGGTGGCCGAGGGCAGCACGCTTTCGCTGCCCTACCCGCCCGAAACCGCCAACCTGCACTATGAGATCGAGCTGGTCGCGGCCATCGGCAAAGGCGGCGCCAATATCGCGGTCGAGTCCGCGCTGGAACACGTGTGGGGCTATGCCGTCGGCCTGGACATGACGCGCCGCGACCTGCAGATGAAGATGCGCGAGGCCGGCCGTCCCTGGGAGCTGGGCAAGGCCTTCGACCAGAGCGCGCCGATCGGCCCGCTGTTGCCCGCGGCGCAGGCGGGCGATATCCATCATGCCGGCATCTGGCTGCAGGTCAACGGCGCCGACAAGCAACGAAGCGACATCGGCAAGCTGATCTGGTCCGTCGCCGAGACCATCGCCTACCTGTCCAAGTACTTCCGCCTGGAAGCCGGCGACCTGATCTATACCGGCACGCCCGACGGCGTGGGCCCGGTGGTACGCGGCGACACGATGCTGGGCGGGGTGGACGGCCTTGGCACGCTCAGCGTGAAAATGGAGTGACCATGGCGCACAACCCCGATGTGATCATCGTCGGCGCGGGCGTCGGCGGCCTGGTGCTGGCCCTGAGCCTGCACCAGGCGGGCATCGCCTGCCGCGTGTACGAAGCCGTGCGCGAAATCCGGCCGCTTGGCGTGGGCATCAACCTGCTGCCCCACGCCACCCGCGAACTGGACGAGCTGGGGTTGCTGCCCGCGCTGGACGCCATCGCCGTGCGCACCCGCGAGTCGGTGTTCTATACGCGCCACGGCCAGTTCATCTACAGCGAGCCGGCCGGCATCGATGCCGGCTACGACTGGCCGCAATATTCCATCCACCGGGGCGACCTGCAGATGACGCTGCTGGCCGCCGTGCGGCAACGCCTGGGCGATGACAGCGTGGTGGTCAACGCCCGCTGCTGCGGCGTGACGCAGGATGCCGACAGTGTCACCGCCCGCTTCCAGGACAACGACGGCAATGCGCTGCCGGCGGTACGCGGCCGCATCGCGGTGGGCTGCGATGGCATCCATTCCGTGCTGCGCAAGCAGCTCTATCCGCAGGAAGGCGCGCCGCGCTATTCGGGCGTGAACATGTGGCGCGGCACCACCCGCTGCAAGCCGTTCCTGTCCGGCGCCAGTATGGTGCGGGCCGGCTGGCTGTCGACCGGCAAGATGGTCATCTACCCCATCCGCGACAACATCGACGCCGACGGCAACCAGTTGGTGAACTGGGTGGCCGAGATCGAAGCCGCCGAACCCGCGGTGCGCGACTGGAACCGAGGCGGCCGGCTGGAGGACTTCTTCCCCGCCTTCGCCGACTGGCATTTCGATTGGCTGGACGTCGCGCGCCTGATCGCGGACGCGGATTCGATCCTGGAGTATCCGATGGTGGACCAGGACCCGTTGCCCACCTGGACCCAAGGACGCATGACCCTGCTGGGCGACGCCGCCCATCCCATGGTGCCGCGCGGTTCCAATGGTGCGGGACAGGCCGTGATCGACGCCCGTTACCTGACCGGCCAGCTCAAGCGCCTGGGCCTCACGCCCGAGGCGTTGCAGCAATACGACCGGGTTCGGGTCGAGGCCACGACGCGCGTGGTGTTGACCAACCGCAGCAATCCGCCCGATGCCATCCTGCGTGAGGTACATGAACGCTCGGGCGACAAGCCGTATGCGCGGATCGACGACGTGATCAGGCGCGAGGAACTGGAAGAAATCTCGCGGCGCTACAAGCAGGTGGCGGGTTTCGACCCGGCCGCCTTGAAGCGGCGCGCGTCCTTCGTGTAGCCCAGGAGCAGCACGCGGACGCGGCCCCCAAAGGCCGCGCCGCCATATCCACCAAGCCGGCGCATGACCGGCGACCCGACAGGAGACAAACCATGTTCAAGTTCGCACGCGGCCTGATGGCGGCGGCCCTGGCCTTCACGGCCGCCGCCAGCCACGCGGCCTGGCCTGAGCGCCCCGTCACGCTGGTGGTGCCGTTCACGCCGGGCACCGGCATCGACCTGATCGCGCGGCAATTGGCGGCCTCGCTGCCGCGCACGCTGGGCCAACCCGTGGTTGTGGAGAACCTGGCGGGGGCCAGCGGCAACATCGGCAGCGAAAAAGTCGCGCGCGCCGCGCCCGACGGCTATACCTTCCTGGTGACGGTAAACACCTTCGTCATGAATAGCAGCCTGTACAAAGGCAAGCTGCGCTTCGATCCGCAGCAGGATTTCGTCCCGGTCGGCCTGACGTCCTGGGGCTCGCTGCTGCTGATCACGCACCCGTCCAATCCCGCCCGTACCGTGCAGGACGTGGTCCGCGCGGCCGCCGCCGCGCCGGGAAAGCTCAGCTACGGCACGCCGGGCGTGGGCACGCCGCACCATCTGTCCATGGCCCTGTTCCTGGACCGTACCGGCACCTCCATGCTGCATGTGCCCTACAAGGGCACCGCCGGCGCCGTCACCGACATGCTGGGCGGACGCCTGGACTACATGTTCCTGCCGGTGCACGTGGCGCTGCCGCAGGTCAAGGCCGGCAAGCTGAAGGTAATCGCCACCGGCAGCCCCAAGCGCCTGCCGCAGCTGCCCGACACGCCCACGCTGACCGAGGCCGGCCTGCAAGGCGCGGACGTGGACATGTGGTACGGCGTGCTGGCGCCCAAGGGTACGCCCGCCGCTATCGTCGACCGCATGAACCAGCAGATCAACGCCATCCTCAAAACGCCGGCCACCGCTGCCGCGTTCGACGCGCAAGGCATGGTGCCCGCAACCTCCACCCCCGCGGAATTCGGCGCGCTGATCGCCAAGGATGCCAAGCGCTGGAACGACATCGTCACGCGCACCGGCATCACGGCCGAATGACGCGGCCGCCAACTTCGCCCACCGCAACCGACCCCAACCGCAACAACCTATGCAACTGCACAGCTTCTTCAACAGCTCCACCTCGTACCGCGTGCGCATCGCGCTGGCGCTCAAGGGCCTGCCCTTCGACATCGTGCCGGTCAACCTGCGCAAGCAGGAGCAGCGCGCCGCCGGCTACGTGGCGCAGAACCCGTCGGCCGGCGTGCCGCTGCTGACGGACGGCGATTTCCAGCTGACGCAATCGCTCGCCATCATCGACTACCTGGACGCCACGCATCCCGAGCCGCGCCTGATTCCGGCCGCGCCGCGCCCACGCGCCCGGGTGCTGGAATTGGCCAATGCCATTGCCTGCGACATCCACCCGGTCAACAACATGCGCATCCTGCGCTACCTGCAGGAAGCACTGGGCGCCACCGATGCGCAGAAGAACGCCTGGTACCACCATTGGATCCGCGAGGGCCTGACCGCGGTCGAGGCCCTGCTGGCGCGCCACGGCCAAGGCCCCTATTGCTGCGGCGACGCGCCGACGCTGGCCGACTGCTGCCTGGTGCCGCAGGTGGCCAACGCTCAGCGCATGGGCTGCGACCTGTCCGGCTACCCGCGCCTGGTCGGCGTCTATGAACACTGCCTCGCGCAGCCCGCCTTCCAGCAGGCCGCGCCCGCCAACCAACCGGACTACATCAAGTGACTTCGCAAGCTTCTCCGGGCCAGGAGCCCGACACCCAGGGTGCGCCGCTGCGCGAGTACACCGATCCGGCCTACCGTCCGCTGTGCGCCAACCTGGCCGAGGTGCGCGCCAACATCGACCGCCTGGACGATGAGATCGTGCGCCTGATGGCCGAGCGCGCCATGTACGTCAAGGACGCCGCGCGCTTCAAGCGCGACGCCTTCCAGGTCAGCGCGCCGGCGCGCCAGGCCGAGGTCTTCGAGAAAGTGCGGCGCCTGGCCGAGCGTCACAACCCGGGCTTCGAGAACCTGGACCAGGTGGTGGACGCGGCCTACCGCGCCATGGTGGCGGCCTTCATCGCCAACGAACAGACCTACTTCAACAATATGAAAATCGCGGGAGACAAACATGCATAAATCCTCAACCCTGGCGCGGACGCGCGCTGTCGCAGCGCGCGCGCTGGCGCTGGGACTGATCACGCTGGCGCCATTGGGCGCGGCGCAGGCCGCCGACGCCTGGCCGTCGCAGCCGCTCAAGGCGCTGGTGCCGTTCGGGCCTGGTTCCAGCCCCGACCAGGTCGCGCGCATCGTCGGCGAGAAGGCCGGCGCCATTCTCGGCCAGACCGTCGTGGTGGAAAACAAGCCGGGCGCCAGCGGCAACATCGGCACCTTCGCCATCGCCAACGCCAAGCCCGACGGCTACACCTTCGGCGTATCGATCACCGGTCCGCTGGTGAACAACACGCTGCTGTTCGACAAGCTGCCGTATGCCCCCGCCACCGACCTGTCGCCGCTGACGCTGGCGGTGCACCAGCCCAACGTGCTGGTGGTACCGGCCAGCGCCGGCATCAGCACTATCGGCCAGTTGCTCGATGCGCTCAAGAAGAACCCCGACAAGTACAACTTCCCTTCCCCCGGGGCTGGCACCGTCTCGCACCTGGCGGTGGAGCTGATGCTGCAGCAGATCGGCGCGCGCGCCACGCATGTGCCCTATCCCTCGTCGCCGGCCGCGCTGACATCGCTGCTGTCGGGCGACACGCAGTTCGCCGCGCTGCCGCCGATCGCGGTCATGAGCATGGTCAAGGACGGCCGCCTGAAGGCGCTGGCCGTGACCTCGTCCAAGCGCTCCGCGCTGCTGCCCGAGATTCCCACGCTGGCTGAAGTGGGCGTGCCCGGCATCGAGGGCTCGGCCTGGATCGGGTTCGTGATCTCGTCCAAGGTGCCCGCCGACATCCAGAAGAAGCTGTCGGACGCGCTGATCCAGGCGATCCGCGACCCCGAGGTGACCAAGCGCCTGCAGGCGCAGTTCATGGACCCGGTGGGCAGCACGCCGGCGGAGTTCCGCGCCTACATGGACGATGAGCTCAAGCGCTGGAAGCCGCTCATCACCAAGCTCGGCATCAAGGGGCAGTGACCCGCCGGTACATGGGACCGGTAATAGGGGCTGGCGATAGGGGCTTCCGCAAAGGCGCCGCCGCCGGCCCGGCAATTCGCAACACATGACGCAGTCAAGCAGGACAAGCAAGGAGACAGGCATGACCCTCACCGAAGCCGCCCGCCAGGTACCGCTTTACGGCGACTACGACGTCGTCGTGCTGGGCGGCGGCCCCGCCGGCATCCTGGCCGCCGCCAGCGCTGCCCGCAACGGCGCCAGCGTGCTGCTGGTGGAACGCTATGGCTTTCTCGGCGGCATGGGCACGGCGGCAGGCGTCTCCAACTTCTGCGGGCTGCACGCGAACGTGCGCGGCGCCATCCGCCAGGTCGTGCACGGCATGACCGATGAACTGCTCGACCGCATGCGCGCGCTGGACGGGCTGAACGACCCGCACCTGATCCTGGGCAAGATCCACGCCCAGGCCTATGACATCTCGGCCTTCAAGTGCGCGGCCGACGGTATGGTGCAGGACAGCGGCGCGCACATCCTGTTCCACGCGCTGGCCACGGGGGTGGCGCGCGATGCCGCCGGCAATGTCGATGCGCTGTTCCTGGAAACCAAGTCGGGCCGCCGCGCCGTGCGCGGCAAGGTCTTCATCGACTGCTCGGGCGATGCCGACATCGCGCAATGGGGCGGCCTGCCGTTCGAGAAAGGCGATGCCCACGGCCACATGCTCTACCCCACGCTGATGTTCAAGGTCGGCAACGTCGACGGCGCCCGCGCCCAGGAAGCCTGGAAGACCATCCCGCAACTGATGGACCAGGCCGCCGCCAGCGGCGAATTCACCTTTCCGCGGCGCGGCGCCATCGTGCGGCCGCAAAAGCATGACTACGAATGGCGCGTCAACGTGACGCAACTGGCCAACACCGATGGCAGCGCGGCCGACGGCACCGACGCCGCCTCGCTCTCGGCCGGCGAGCTGGAAGGCCGCCGCCAGATCACGGAATACCTGAAGTTCCTGCGCGCCAAGGTGCCGGGCTTCGAAAACGCCTATGTGCTGGACATCGCGCCGCAGCTGGGCATCCGCGAAACCCGCCGCATCGTCGGCGAGGCCATGCTCACCAAGGAAGACGTGCTGGGCTGCGCCGATTTCGAAGACAGCATCGGCGTCAATGGCTGGCCGCTGGAAATGCACACCGCCGGCGATGTGCAATGGCTGTGGCCGCCGATTCCCGAATCGCGCGGCTACAACCAGTTGCCGTTCCGCATGATGGTGCCGCGCCGCGGCCCGGGCATCGCCACCAACGTGCTGGTGGCCGGGCGCTGCGCCTCGATGACCCACGAGGGCCAGTCGGCCGCGCGCGTCAGCGGCAGCTGCTTCGTCATGGGCGAGGCCGCCGGCACCGCGGCCGCCATGGCGCTGCGCGACGGCCACGCCCCCGCCGACGTGCCGATGGCGGCGCTGCAGGCGCAGTTGCAACGGCAAGGCGCCTTCCTCGGCCACCAGGAATGAACCCGCAAGGAACCCGGTAATGAACGCAACCCCCGCAAAGAACCCGCCCCAATCCGTCATCGTCGTGGGCGGCGGCATCGGCGGCCTGGCCGCGGCGCTGGCGCTGACGCGCCAGGGCATCGCGGTGCAACTGCTGGAACAGGCCGCGCACATCGGCGAAATCGGCGCCGGCATCCAGCTCGGCCCCAATGCCTTCGCCGCGCTCGACGCACTGGGCGTGGGCGCCACGGCGCGCCAGCGCGCGGTGTTCACCGACCACATCATCATGATGGACGCGGTCGACGCGCGCGAAGTGGTGCGCATCGACACCGGCGCCGCCTTCCGCGAGCGCTTCGGCGGCCCCTATGCCGTGATCCACCGCGCCGACATCCACCTGTCGATTCTGGAAGCCGTGCAGCAGAACCCGCTGATCCGCTTTCGCACCTCGACCCAGATCGCCGCGGTCTCACAGGACGGCAGGCGCGTCGAGGTCACCGACACCGACGGCAACCGCTACCAGGCCGACGCCGTGGTCGGCGCCGACGGCGTCAAGTCGGTGATCCGCGAGCACCTGATCGGCGACCCGCCGCGCGTGACCGGTCACGTGGTCTACCGCGCCGTGGTCGAGCGCGACAACATGCCCGAGGAACTGCGCATCAACGCGCCGGTGCTGTGGGCCGGCCCGCACTGCCACCTGGTGCATTACCCGTTGCGCGGCGGCCAGCAATACAACCTGGTGGTGACCTTCCACAGCCGCGAACAGGAACAGTGGGGCGTGCGCGAAGGCAGCAAGGAGGAAGTGCTGTCGTACTTCCAGGGCATCCACCCGCGCCCGCACCAGATGCTGGACCGCCCCACGTCCTGGAAGCGCTGGGCCACCGCCGACCGCGAGCCGGTCGAGCAATGGGGCCAGGGCCGCGTCACGATCCTGGGCGATGCCGCCCACCCCATGACCCAATACATGGCCCAGGGCGCCTGCATGGCGCTGGAAGACGCGGTGACGCTGGGCGAGGCCGTTCAGCGCTGCGATCACGACCTGCAGGCCGCCTTCCGCCTGTACGAATCGGTGCGCATCCCGCGCAGCGCGCGCGTGGTCTGGTCGACGCGCGAGATGGGCCGCCTCTATCACGCGCGGGGCGTCGAACGCACCGTGCGCAACACGCTGTGGACCGGCCGCGGCCAGTCCCAGTTCTACGACGCGTTGCAGTGGCTCTACGGCTGGAAGGTGGAGAACTGTCTCGCGGGCCCCATCCAGCCATAGAAAAAACAGGCACAGGAGGAGACAACCATGACGACACGCATCACCCGCGGCGGCGCCGCGCTGCTGCTGGCATTGGCCGCCGGCGGCGTCCAGGCGCAGCAGAAACCCGTGGACATCGGTTTCATCGGCACGCTGTCCACGCCCGCCGGCTACATCGGCGAGGACGAGCGCGATGCCTTCATGCTGGCGGTCAAGGAAGGCGGCGGCAAGCTCGGCGGCGTGCCGGTCAACGTGCGGGTGGAAGACGACGCGCTCAAGCCGGCCAACGCCAAGCAGATCGCCGACAAGATGGTGCAGGGCGGCGTACGCCTGTTCACGGGCGTCAATTTCTCCAACGTCATGGCGGCCGTCGGGCCGACGGTGCTCAATGCCGGCGGCTTCTATGTCAGCCTGAACGCCGGCCCCTCGAACTATGCCGGCAAGGCCTGCAACCCGAACTACTTCGCGGTGGCGTTCCAGAACGACTCATACGCCGACACCGCCGGCATGGCCGCCAATGAACTGGGCGCCAAGCGCGTCGTGGTCATGGCGCCCAACTACCAGGCCGGACGCGATGCGGTCGCCGGTTTCAAGCGCACCTACAAGGGCGAGATCGCCGAAGAGATCTACACCAAACTCGATCAGGCCGATTTCTCGGTAGAACTGGCGCGCATCCGCTCGCTCGCCCCCGACGCCATCTTCCAGTTCCACCCGGGCGGCGCCGGTATCAACCTGACCAAGCAGTACGCCAACTCCGGCCTGGCCGACAAGATCAGGATGATCACGCCGATCTACTCGATGGACGAACGCATGCTGGCCGCCACCGGCAGCGCCGGCAAGGGCTTCTATCTGAGTTCGCTGTGGAGCGCGGACCTGGACAACGCGCAGAACAAGCATTTCGTCGAGGCCTTCACCAAGGCCTACAACCGCGCGCCGACCGCCTACGCGGCGCAGGCCTACGACACCGCCAACCTGATCGGCTCGGCCCTCAAGGCCGTGGACGGCGACGTTACCGGCAAGGCCGATGCGTTCCGCGAGGCGCTGCGGCGCGCCGATTTCCCCAGCGTGCGCGGCAAGTTCCGGTTCGGTCCCAATCAGCATCCGGTGCAGGACTGGTACCTGTTGCATATCGAGGCCGGCCCCGACGGCAAGCTGGTCTACAGGAACCTGAAGGTCATCGCCCGCGATCACACCGACGTGCACGCGGCCGACTGCAAGATGTAGCGGCGCTGGCGCGTTCCCGCGGGAACGCGCCAGGCGTCCGCCGTCAGTTCAGGCTGGCGCCGGAGATCTTGACGATCTCCTGGTACTTGGCCTTTTCGTTCTTGACGAATTCGGCGAAGGCTTCGGGCGTCATCGGCGCCGCTTCCGAACCCATCAGCAGCAGGCGCTGCTTGACGTCGGGCTGCTGCATGGCCTGAGCATAGGCCTTGTTCAGCTTGGCCACCACCGGCGCCGGCGTGCCGCCGGTCGTGAACACGCCGAACCAGGTGCCCAGGTCGAAGCCCTTGATGCCCGACTCTTCCACCGTGGGCACGTCGGCCAGCAGCGACGAGCGCTTGGCGGTGGTCACGGCCAGCGCCTTGACCTTGCCGTCCTTGATCAGCGGCGCCGCGGCCGCCAGGTTGTCGAACATGAAGTCCGACTGGCCCGACAGCAGCGCCAGCTGCGCCGGCGCCGCGCCCTGGTAGGGGATGTGCTCGACGTTGATGCCGGCGCGCGCCTTGAGCAGTTCGCCGGACAGGTGGCCGGCGCTGCCGTTGCCGCCCGAACCGTAGTTCAGCTTGCCCGGATTCTTCTTGGCGTAGTCGATCAGGTCGGCCAGCGTCTCGATCTTGTTTTTCTTGGCGAAATCGAGGTTCATGACCAGCACGTTCGGCACCGCGGCCACGATGGTGACCGGCGCGAAGTCCTTGATCGGGTCATACGGCAGATTGGCGAACAGCCAGGGGTTGATGGCATGGGTCGCCACGGCGCCCATCACCAGCGTGTAACCATCGGCCGGGGCCTTGGCCACCAGGTCGGCGCCGATGTTGCCGCCGGCGCCGGAGCGGTTTTCCACCACCACTGGTTGGCCGAGCGAGCCGCGCACCTTCTCGGCCAGCATGCGGGCCATGGTGTCGAGCGGGCCGCCGGGCGGGTATGGCACCACGAAGCGCAACGGCTTGGTGGGGAAGTCGGTGTTCTGGGCCAGCGCGGGCGCGCCCAGGGTCAGCGTGGCGGCCAGGGCCGCGGCGCCGCCCAGCAAGATGCGGCGCACGGCGCTGCGGGGGGTCGGTTTCATTTCGTTTGCTCCTCTCTGTGCATCGATGGCGGTGGGTAGCATACCGCAGCGGGGTAAACGGCGTAACAAAGGGATACCACGGAAAGCGGCCGTTGTTCGGCTGACCGGCATACCGGCGCGGCCCCCCGGCGGGGTGCCCGCGACAAATCCAGGCGTATCAGTAAAAACCCCCGGAGGTTGGATCTTCGTCCAACTTCCGGGGGTCGGTTCAGGCAAGGCGTCGACCGTGGCCAGGCGCAGGCCGGCGCCGCCGCCCGCTCAATGCAGGATCTGGCTCAGGAACAGCTTGGTGCGCTCGTTCTGCGGATTGTCGAAGAACTCGTCCGGGCTGTTCTGCTCGATGATCTCGCCGCGGTCCATGAAGATGACGCGGTTGGCGACCTTGCGCGCGAAACCCATTTCGTGGGTCACGCACAGCATCGTCATGCCGCTTTCCTGGGCCAGGTTGACCATCACGTCCAGCACTTCCTTGACCATTTCCGGGTCGAGCGCCGAGGTCGGCTCATCGAACAGCATGATCTTGGGGCTCATGCACAGCGAACGGGCGATCGCCACGCGCTGCTGCTGGCCGCCCGACAGTTGGCCGGGGAATTTCTTGGCCTGATCCGGAATGCGCACGCGCTCCAGGTACTCCATGGCCGTGGCCTCGGCCTCAGCGCGCGGCTTTTTCAGCACCCACATCGGGCCCAGCGTCAGGTTCTCCAGCACCGTCAGGTGCGGGAACAGGTTGAAGTGCTGGAACACCATGCCGACGTCCTTGCGGATGGTCTCGATGTGCTTGAGGTCGTTGGTGAGCTCCGTGCCGTCCACGATGATGTGGCCTTGCTGGTGCTCTTCGAGCCGGTTGATGCAGCGGATCATGGTGGACTTGCCCGAGCCGGACGGCCCGCACACCACGATGCGCTCACCCGGCGCCACGTCCAGGTTGATGTTGCGCAGCACGTGGAACTGGCCGTACCACTTGTTCACGTCCTGCAGTCGAATGATGGCATCAGACATGCCTGTACTCCCGTAAATATCGCGTTGCGGGTCCGCCCGGGGCGGACCCGCGGCAAGGTTCTAGCGTGCGTGGCCCGTGGCCAGGCGTTTTTCCAGCGCCTGACTGTATTTGGACATGGAGAAGCAGAAGACGAAGTAGATCAGCGAGATGAACAGATACGCCTCCACCCCGAATCCGCGCCATGCCGCGTCGGACAGGGCCGCCTTGGCCGCCAGCGTCAGGTCGAAGATGCCGATGATCACCACCAGCGAGGTGTCTTTGAACAGCGCGATGAAGATGCTCACCAGCGGCGGGATCACGATCTTGAGCGCCTGCGGCAGGATGATCTTGCGCATCTGCTGCCAGTAGTTCAGGCCGAGCGAATCGGCGCCTTCGTACTGGCCCTTCGGGATCGCCTGCAGGCCGCCGCGCACCGTTTCGGCGATGTACGCGGCCGCGAACATGATGATCGCGATCTGCGCGCGCAGCAGCTTGTCGATCGAGAAGCCCTCGGGCAGGAACAGCGGCAGCATCACCGACGACATGAACAGCAGGCTGATCAGCGGCACGCCGCGGATCAGCTCGATGTACACGACGCACAGCGCCTTGATGGCCGGCATCTTCGAGCGCCGGCCCAGCGCCAGCAGCACGCCGATCGGGAAAGCGAAGGCGATGCCGAACGTCGACAGGATCAGCGTCAGCGGCAGGCCGCCCCAGCGCGCGTTCTCCACGTAGGTCAGGCCCAGCACGCCGCCCCACATCAGAATCGCCACGGCGACCAGGCCGAAGGTCCAGATGATGGCGAGCTTCCAATTCCAGAAGCGGCGGATGCCGCTGCACACGATCACCGCGACCAGGATGATGGTCGCGATCAGCGGCCGCCATTGCTCGTCGTAGGGATAGGTGCCGAACAGGATCAGCCGGTGCTTCTCGATGATGAAGGCCCAGCAGGCGCCCCCCACCGAGGCGCGGCATTCCTGCGCATTGGTGGCGGTGTAATTGGCCTTGATGAAGGCCCATTCGAACAGCGCCGGCAGCGCCATCAGCAGGAACCACGCCAACAGCACCGTGATCAGGATGTTGAGCGGCGAGGAGAACAGGCGCGAGCGCAGCCACGCCCAGGCGCCTACGTGGGTCTTGGGCGGCGGCAGCCCTTCGCTGGGGGTATGCGTAGTGCTGCTCATATCAACGCTCCACCAGCGCGATGCGCTTGTTGTACCAGTTCATGAAGATCGAGATCGACAGGCTGACCGTGAGATACGCGCCCATGATGATGAGAATGCCCTCGATGGCCTGCCCGGTCTGGTTCAGCGTGGTGTTGACCACCGACACGATGTCCGGATAGCCAATGGCCACGGCCAGCGAGCTGTTCTTGGTGAGGTTGAGGAACTGGCTGGTCATCGGCGGGATGATCACGCGCAGCGCCTGCGGCAGCACCACCAGGCGCAGCACCTGCTTGCGGCGCAGGCCCAGCGCGCCAGCGGCTTCCCATTGGCCGGTATTGACCGCCTGGATGCCCGAGCGCACCACTTCGGCAATGAACGCCGAGGTGTAGATCACCAGGCCCGCCAGCAGCGCGGCGAACTCCGGCGAGAGGGTCAGGCCGCCGGCGAAGTTGAAGCCCTTGAGCACCGGCATATCCAGGGTCAGCGACGCGCCGCTGACCAGCCACCCCAGCACCGGCAGGCCGATGATCAGGCCAAGCGCAACGCGCCCCAGCGGAAACACCTGGCCGGTGGCTTCCTGGCGCTTTTTGCCCCAGTGTCCCAGGAACAGGATGGCGACGATCGCCAGGCCCAGGCCGCCCAGTATCCAGTCCAGCGAATAGCCTTCCAGGCCCGGCACTTTCAGGCCCCGGTTGGAAATGAACACGCCCGGCAGCGGGTTTTGCGCCTGGCGCGGGCCCGGCATGTTCTCGGTGATCAGCGCGTACCAGAAGAACAGCTGCAGCAGCAGCGGCACGTTGCGCATCACTTCGACATAGACCGAACAGATCTTGGCCACGAGCCAGTTCTTGGACAGGCGGCCAACGCCGATCAGGGTGCCGAAGATCGTCGCCAGCACGATACCGAGCACGGCAACGCGCAGGGTATTGAGCAGCCCCACCAGAATGGCGCGCCCGTAGGTGTCGGCGGGAGAGTAGGCGATGGGCGTCTCGCCAATGGCGAAACCGGCCTCGCGGTCAAGAAAATCAAAGCCCGTGGCGATATTGCGCACGGACAGGTTGTGCAGCGTGTTTGAAACCAGGAACCATACCGCGGCCGCGACGGCGGCCAGTGCGATCACTTGGTAGACCACGGCGCGCACGCCGGGATCGTTCCAGTTCAGACGCCGGGGAGGTGCCGAAATCGGGGCGTTTTTATTTGGCGTTGTCATTGGATGAATCTACAGAAGTCGGACACCGGGCGGCCGGGGCCTTGCGGCCCGCGCCGTCCACTCCTGCCGCCCGCTCGAAGGCGGGCCAGGCATGGCGCCCAGGGCGCCATGCCGGCAGCCGTGTGTTAGCGCACCGGCCAGCCGTACATCAAGCCACCTTGCTTGTAGCTGGCATTCAGGCCGCGCTCCAGCTTCATCGCGCTGCTCTTGCCCAGCGTGGCCTCGAAGCTTTCGCCGTAGTTGCCGACCTGCTTGATGATGTTATAGGCCCACTTGTCATCCACGCCCAGGTTCTTGCCCATGCCAGGCGTCACGCCCAGGATGCGTTGGATGTTGGGATTGGTGCTCTTGAGCATCGCATCCACGTTCTTGGACGTGATGCCGTATTCCTCGGCTTCCAGCATCGCGTTCAGCGACCAGCGCACCACGTTGAACCATTGCTCGTCGCCCTGGCGCACCATGGGGCCCAGCGGCTCCTTGGAGAAGTCTTCCGGCAGGATCACGTACTTGTCGGGATTCTCCAGCGTGGTGCGGGTCGAGGCCAGCTGCGACTTGTCGGTCGTGAAGGCATCGCAACGGCCAGCCGCGAAGGCGCGGATGATTTCGTCGTACTTGTCGATCACGACCGGCTTGAATTCGATCTTCTGGCTGCGGAACCAGTCGGCCAGGTTCAGTTCGGTGGTGGTGCCCGGCTGCACGCAGATGGTGGCGCCGTTCAGTTCTTTCGCGCTCTTGACGTTCAGGTCTTTCGAGACCATGACGCCCTGGCTGTCGTAGTAGTTCACGCCCACGCCGATCAGGCCCAGCGTGGTGTCGCGCGTCAGCGTGACGGTGGTGTTGCGGGTCAGCACGTCCACTTCGCCGGACTGCAGGGCGGTGAAGCGCTGCTGCGTGTTCAGCGGCGTGACCTTGAACTTGCTGGCATCGCCGAACATGGTGGCGGCGATGGCGCGGCACATGTCCACGTCCAGGCCCTTGTATTCACCCTTGCTGTCCGCGATCGAGAAGCCCGGAATGCCGGTCGAAACACCGCATTGGACAAACCCTTTTTTCTTGACGTTATCGAAGGTCGCACCTGCGTTAGCGGCCGCGGATACCGCGAACAGGGCAGCGCCAATGGCAGCGAGTTTCAGTACTTTCATCGTGATCTCCGTAGGGGTGTTGCGAAGCCGAACGCAAGGCCGGGTTGGGCTTTACGCATGGGGCGGATGGTAGCGTCCGCACAGCAGCCTCCGCATCCGGGAATTCCCTTGAAATATAGGGACACTGGATGAAATCAAACAGGGTTTGACGACAAAAACGGGGACACTTCTTTGCGTCCGAAAAGAGTGTCCAGGTGGTCACTTGGTCCGACCCATGAGTGGTCACATCGGGACACTTTTTCCGGCCGTGCCCGCTGCGCCGTTTTAGGCCAGCTCACTGTCCCCGAGTTACTATTGCGGCTTCATCCGACAGCCGCCATGATCGAATTCCAGCACGTCTTCAAATCGTATGGCCGCGGCCGCAATATCCTGGCCGACATCAACTTCCGCGTAAGCGCGGGCGAGTTCGTTTTCGTGTCGGGTCCCTCCGGCGCGGGCAAGTCCACCCTGCTCAAGCTGATCGGCGGGCTCGAGCCCGCCAGCCGCGGCGCGATCCAGGTCAACGGCCAGCGGCTCGACAAGCTGCCGGCGCGCGCCCGGCCCTACCTGCGCCGCGCCGTCGGCGTGATCCTGCAGGACACCCACCTGCTGTTCGATCGCAGCGCCTTTGAAAACGTGATGCTGCCGCTGGCGGTCACCGGCCACCCCTGGGACTCGGCCGCCGCCCGCGCGCGCGCCGCGCTCGACAAGGTCGGGCTGTCGGGCAAGGAAGACCTCAACCCCATCGAACTGTCCGGCGGCGAACAGCAGCGCCTGGCGATCGCCCGCGCCATCGTCAACCGGCCCGCCATCCTGATCGCCGACGAGCCCACCGCCAACCTCGACCACGACAACGCGCAGCGCATCATGAACGTGTTCCGCGACTTCAACCGCGTCGGCGTCACCACGCTGATCGCCTCGCACGACCAGGAACTCATGGCGCGCTACGCCACCCGCACCCTGCGCATCGACCCCGGCAAGTTCTCCGACTCGCACGGCGCCCCCACGCCCGCGGCCAACGCTGGCCAAGGCATCGCGGGAGAACCGGCATGAACGCCTGGCTGCGGCAGCATCGCTATGCCCTCATGGTCACCTTGCGCCGGCTGGTGAAACAACCCTTCTCGTCGCTCGCCAACCTGCTGGTGATGGCCCTGGCCCTGGCCCTGCCGCTGCTGGGCAGCGCCATCCTGGTATCGGTGCAGCCGGTGGCGCGGCAGATGTCCGTCACCCCTGAAGTCACCGTCTTCATGCGGGTCGACGCGCCCGCCGGCGCCGCCGCCGACGTGGCCAGGCGCATCCAGGGCGAGTACGCCGGCGACGTGCGCGCGGTGCGCGTGGTCGGCCGCGACGACGCCCTCGCCGCCCTGCGCGCCAACCCGGCCTGGCAACAGGCGCTGGCCGTGCTGCCGGGCAATCCCCTGCCTGACGCGGTGGTGGTGACCCTGGCCGACGGCGAAGACCTGGCCGGCCGCGCCGACAAACTGGCGCGCGCCTGGAAGCAATGGGATCAGGTGGATCTGGTGCAGCTGGACAGCGCCTGGGTCCAGCGCCTGGAGGCGATCCTGCGTTTCGCCCGTATCGGACTGGGCTTCCTGGCTGCCTGCGTGGCGGTGGTGGTGCTGGCCACGGTGTTCAACACCGTGCGCATGCAGGCCCTGTCGCAACGCGAGGAGATCGCGGTGGCGCGGCTGGTGGGCGCCACCGAATCGTTCGTGCGGCGCCCCTTCCTGTACCTGGGCGCCCTGTCCGGCGCCCTGGCTTCGCTGCTGGCCATCGGCGTGGCGGCCGTGGCGCTGTCGCCGCTGAACAACGCCCTGCTCGGCCTGGCCCGCAGCTATGGGGCGGAATTCGCCTTGCATTTGCCCGGCGCCCCGGCATTGCTGGCCGCCATCATCGCCTCGGCCGCCCTCGGCGCGTTGTCGGCGCGCTGGTCCGTGACCCGCAGCACGCGCTTCTGACCCGGGATCGGGCGGCCGGCGCGGGCCTCTTCCCGCCCGGCCGTCTCCGGGCACATTCCCCTAAAGCCACGTATAGCCCCCGTTCGCCCCCGTGATCCGGGGAACGGCCGCGCCCAGCCGTGGTTAGGATGCAACCGATGGACAAACGGTCATATTTCCGGGGGCCATCGCAACGTTGCGGTTACATAGCTTTTCCCCCTATTTCCGGCCAAATGTGCAAGAATAAAGCGACATTTTTCTACATATTTTGAAACGTTTTTCTGTCCTACGAGCGCCGCCTTTCGTGATCCAACCGTTGTCCTTGCCCCTGTTTCCGCCCCATGGTCGCCCGTCTTGACGCCCGCGCGACGCGCCATTACTTCGATAGCGCGTTCCAATCCCAGGCGGTGAAGGTACTTCCCAACGAGTACTACGTCACCGACGAAGACATCATGATCTCGACCGTGCTCGGCTCGTGCGTGGCTGCCTGCATTCACGACCCGGTCAACGGAGTCGGCGGCATGAACCACTTCATGCTGCCCGAGGGCGACATGCAGTCGCCCGCCTCGGCCACCATGCGCTATGGCGCCTTCGCCATGGAAGTGCTGATCAACGAACTGCTCAAGGCCGGCGCGGTGCGCGACCGCCTCGAAGCCAAGGTATTCGGCGGCGGCGCGGTGCTGTCGGCGATGCAGCAGATGAACATCGGCGAGCGCAACGGCCAGTTCGTGCTGAACTACCTGCGCACCGAAGGCATCCCGGTCAAGGCCCAGGACCTGGGCGACGTGCATGCGCGCCGCATCAACTATTTCCCGCGCAACGGCCGCGTGATGGTGCGCAAGATGGCGCCGCACCACCAGCGCGCCGAAGAAATCATCGCCAAGCGCGAACAGGCTGCCGCCGAAAGCGTGCAGGCCAAGACCCAAAGCCCGCCGCGGGTCGAGCGCTTTGCGCGGCCCGGCGTGGAACGTTTCGACCGGCCCGCCGCCCGTGCGGGCGGCGATCGCCCCGGCGTCGAACGATTCGACCGTCCGGGGGTCGAGCGCTTCGATCGTCCCGCCACGCGTCCCGGCGTGGAGCGCTTCGATACCGGCGTCACCCGCCGCCGCAAGCCGGAAACCGCGGGCGGCTGAACCCGCCGCCGCGTCAGCAGCCGAAGCTGGCGCGGTACTGGCTGGGCGACACGCCCAGCCGCCGCTGGAACACCTCGCGCAGGTGCCGCGCATCACGGAAGCCGCAATCAAACGCCACGGTCTTGAGCGGCGCCGACGCGCGCTCCAGCCGCGCGCGGGCCGCATCCACCCGGACGCTTTCGACGAAATCCGCCGGCGTGACGCCCGCATCCCGCAGGAACACCCGAGAGAAGTTGCGGCGGCTCATGTTGGCCACCGCCGCCAGCGCGTCCACGCCGAGATCGTCGGCCAGATGCCCCAGCACGTACTGCTGCACCTGCGCCACCGCC
Source organism: Achromobacter pulmonis (assembly GCF_902859765.1). GTDB lineage: Bacteria > Pseudomonadota > Gammaproteobacteria > Burkholderiales > Burkholderiaceae_B > Achromobacter > Achromobacter pulmonis. The sequence continues at coordinate 27,710 of NZ_CADIJV010000030.1, read as the reverse complement.
GAGGTCTCCTCGACGAAGGGCGTCAGAAACGGGCTGAACTGCGATTGCCCGCCAGCGCGCTGCATGAACACCACCAGCCGCTTGGCCACGTTCAGCGCCACCTCCGGCCCGTGGTCCTGTGCCACCAGATACAGCGCCAGGTCTATGCCGGCGGTCACCCCCGCCGACGTGTGCAGCCGGCCGTCCTGCGCGTACAGGCGGTCGGTCTCGACCCGCAGGTCCGGAAAGCGCGCCGCCAACGCCGGCGCGTCGTTCCAGTGGGTGGTGACCGTGGCGCCCGCGGGCAGGCCGGCACGCGCCAGCAGGAAAACGCCATTGCAGATCGAGCCGTAGCGCTCGGCCCGCGCGCAGGCCGCGCGCAGCCAGGCCAGCGCGTCATCCGATTCCCGCGCCGCCGGCAGGCCCGGGCCGCCGGCCGCCAGCAGCAGATCGGGCACGTCCGCGACCTCGGCGTAGTGGCGCTGCGGCGTCAGCAGCATGCCGTTGGAACAGGGCACCACGCCGCGCGTCAGGCCGATCAGTTCCATCCGGTACTGGCGCGCGGGCAACAGGAAACGGTTGGCCTCGGCGAACACATCCAGCGGTCCGCAGACGTCCAGCGACTGCACGCCGGGAAACACGAGGATGGCAACGGATTTCATGGGGTCGAGGGCGAGAGGGTGGGCGCGGCGCGACTGAGCGCTGCCGCCGCTAAACGCTACCTTAGCCCAAGCCTTCCAGCATGCCGATCCCCCGCGTCAGGCGTGGCCGCAAACCGTGCCACGGCGGCCGCAATCCGCCGCCTTCCGGGGCCTTGGCCGCCAGCTGCGCCATGCTGGCCGGAATCCGTCCCGCCCGACGCTGGCCCGTGGCCGGACGTCCGCGCAGACTGTCTTGCATCGCCCTCCGGGCTCGCCACGCAAGGAAATGCAGCATGCAAACGCCCTCCTCCGACCCCAGCGAACGCGTCGGTCCCGCCTTTTCCGTCGACGGCATGCTACTGGCTCGCAACAAGACACGCCAGGCCATCGAGGATATCGCCACGCGCATCCGCCCCGGCATGATCGAGGAAGACGCCGTCGCCATGGCCAAGCAGACCCTGATTGACGCCGGCCTGGCGCTCAGTTGGCATCCCACCCGCGTGCGCTTCGGCGCCAACACCATGAAGGCCATGCGCCAGGCGTCCGCGCCCGGTGTGGCGCTGGGCGAACACGACATCTTCTTTCTCGACATCGCGCCGCGCCTGGACGCCTGGGAAGGCGACGGCGGCAAGAGCTACGTGGTGGGCGATGACCCCGGGCAGGCGCGCTGCGTGCGCGACGCCGAGGCGCTGTTCCACGATGTGCGCGGCGTCTGGCTGCGCGAGCGGCTGAGCGGCCAGGCGCTGTACGCCTACGCCGACCGCCAGGCGCGCGCCATGGGCTGGGAACTGAATTTCGACCTGCCCGGCCACCGCGTGTCCGACTTCCCGCACGCGGCGATCCACACCGGCTCGCTCGCCGACCTGGCGATCCGACCGTCGGAGATGCGCTGGATCCTGGAGATCCACCTGCGCGATCCGCAGGGTCGCTACGGCGCGTTCTTCGAGGACATGCTGCTGGACGACGCGCACTATCCGGCGTGAAAGCCGCACGGGGCGCCGGCGCGCAGGGCGGCCGGCACTATCCAGCGGCCCGACGGCCGCCCCCCGCTACGCCGCACGCACGCCGCCGATCGACACCACGCTGGCGCTGAAGTCCTTGAGCAGGGCCTCGCGCCGCGCGGCGGCCTTCTCCATCGCCGCCTCTTTCACGTGGCCGTAGCCACGGATCTCTTCGGGCACGCTGGCCAGCGCCACCGCGCGCTCCAGGTTGCCGCGATTGAGCTTGCACAGGATCGCGGTCAGCGTCTCGTGGTACTCGCGCGCCAGCTCGCGCTCGGCGCGGCGCTCGCGGGTGTAGCCGAAAGGATCCAGGCGCGTGCCGCGCAGGCGCTTCATGCGCGCCAACAGACGGAACACCCGCAACATGCCGGGACCGTAGGCCTTCTTGACCAGATGTCCGTCCGGGCCGCGGCGCGCGAACAGCGGCGGCGCCAGGTGAAAGCGCAGCTTCCAGTCGCCCTCGAACTGCTCGCCGACGCGCTTTAGGAATTCGCCGTCCGTATACAGCCGCGCCACCTCGTACTCATCCTTGTAGGCCAGCAGCTTGAAGTAGTAGCGCGCCACTGCCAGCGCCAGGCGCTGGGTGCCGGTGGCCTCATGCTCGGCATGCGCCACCTTGGCCACCAGGTCGGTGTACTGCTTGGCGTAGGCGGCGTCCTGATACTGCGTCAGGAACGCGCGGCGCGCCTCGACCAGGCGTTCCAGTTCGCCGGCCGGCTTCTTCAGTTCCACCACCGGGCTGGGCGCGCGCGGGCGGCGGATCTCGATGATGCCTTCCGGATGCGCCGGCGCGCCGCCATTGGCCAGCAGGCGCGTGACGCCGGCCAGGTCATGGGCCGCGCGCCGGCCCCAGGCGAAAGCGGCCAGGTTATTGGGCACCTGCTGGCCATTGAGCTCGATGGCGCGCAGCAAGGCCTCGCGTGACAGCGGCAGCCAGCCCTTCTGGTAGGCATAGCCCATCATCAACGGGTTGGAATAGATGGCGTCACCCAGCAGGCCCACGGCCAGCGCCGAGGCATCCACCGTGTGCAGGTTGTCCTTGCCGCAGGCGGCCTGCAGGTCCGCCGTCAGGTTGCCGCCCGGCAGCGTCCAGTCTGGATTGGTGACGAACGCGGCGGTGGGCGCGGTGTCGCTGTTGAGCAGCGCGCGCGAGCGGCCGGGACGCAGCCGCGCCATGGCGTCGGCGCTGGTCGCCACCACCAGGTCGCCGGCCAGCATCAGGTCGGCCTCGCCCATGGCCACGCGCGTGTTCATCAGGTGTTCCGGCGTCTGCGCCAGCACCACGTGCGAATACACCGCACCGCCCTTCTGCGCCAGGCCGGCCATGTCCAGCACCGAACAGCCCTTGCCCTCCAGGTGCGCCGCCATGCCCAGCAACTGGCCGATGGTGACCACGCCGGTGCCGCCCACGCCGGCGATGAACACGCCATAGGCCTGCGCCAGCGCCGGCAACGCCGGCTGCGGCACGTCGTCATCGACCGCGCCCTCCGGCGCCAGCGCGCGCGGCTTGCGCAGCTTGCCGCCTTCCACCGTGACGAAGCTGGGGCAGAAGCCCTTCAGACAGGAGAAGTCCTTGTTGCAGCTGGACTGGTTGATGGCGCGCTTGCGGCCGAACTCGGTCTCCAGCGGTTCCACCGACAGGCAATGCGATTTCTGCGAACAGTCGCCGCAGCCTTCGCACACGCGTTCGTTGATGACTACGCGCCGCGCCGGATCGGGATAGGCGCCGCGCTTGCGGCGGCGGCGCTTCTCGGTGGCGCAGGTCTGGTCGTAGATCAGCACCGACACGCCGGGGTGTTCGCGCAGTTCGCGCATCACCGCGTCCAGCTCGTCGCGGTGCTTGACCGGCACGCCCGGCGCCATGCCGGCCAGGCCCTGGTATTTCTCCGGCTCGTCGGTGACCACTACGATCTTGTCGATGCCCTCGGCCGCCACCTGGCGGCTGATCATCGGCACGCTGATGGGGCCGTCCACCGGCTGCCCGCCGGTCATGGCCACCGCGTCGTTGAACAGGATCTTGTAGGTGATCGGCGCCTTGGCCGCCACCGCCGCGCGGATCGCCAGCAGGCCCGAATGAAAGTAGGTGCCGTCGCCGAGGTTGGCGAACACGTGCTTTTCTTCGGTGAACGGCGCCTGCCCCAGCCACGGCACGCCCTCGCCGCCCATCTGGGTGTAGACCTGGGTATTGCGGCCCATCCAGGTCACCATGTAGTGGCAGCCGATGCCGGCCATGCCGCGCGAGCCTTCCGGCACCCGCGTGGACGTATTGTGCGGACAGCCCGAACAGAACCACGGCTTGCGGTCCTCCACCACGCGCGGACGCGCCAGTGCCTGTTCGCGATCAGCGATGAAAGCCAGCCGCGCCTCGATGCCGGCGCGCACGTCGGCCGGCAACTCGAAGCGCAGCAGGCGCGCGGCGATGGCCTTGGCCACCATCGCCGGCGAAAACTCGTAATGCGCCGGCAGCAGCCAGTTGCCCTGCGGCACCGCCCATTCGCCACCGTCCTTGTCGTCGAACTTGCCGACCACGCGCGGAATCTTCTTGCCGCTGCCGATCCAGCTGAACAGTTCTTCCTTGAGCTGGTATTCCAGCACCTGGCGCTTTTCCTCGACCACCAGGATCTCGTCCAGGCCGTCGGCAAAGCGCGCCATACCGGTGGACTCCAGCGGCCATACCATGCCGACCTTGAACAGCCTCAGGCCGATGCGCTGGCACACGGCATCGCTGAGCCCCAGGTCGGACAGCGCCTGGCGCGTGTCCAGGTAGGCCTTGCCCGAGGTCATGATGCCGAAGCGCGCATCGCGCGCCGGCACCTGCCACAGCTCGCGGTTCAGGTTGTTGGCCCGGGCGTAGGCCAGCGCCGCGTACAGCTTGTAGTCCAGCAGCCGCGCCTCCTGCTGCAGCGGCGTGTCGGGGATGCGGATGTTCAGGCCGTCCGGCGGCAGCAGGAAATCCTCGGGCAGCACGATCTGCACGCGGTACGGGTCCACGTCCACCGAGGCCGACACCTCGACGATGTCGGTGATGCACTTCATCCCGACCCAGACGCCGGCATAGCGGCTCATGGCCCAGCCATGCAGGCCGTAGTCCAGCACCTCCTGCACGCTCGACGGAAACAACGCCGGGATCATGCAGGCCTTGAGGATGTGGTCGCTCTGGTGCGGCAGCGTCGACGACTTGGCCGGGTGATCATCGCCGGCCACCACCAGCACGCCGCCGTGCGGCGAGGTGCCGGCCGCGTTGGCGTGCTTGAACACGTCGCCGCAGCGGTCCACGCCCGGCCCCTTGCCGTACCACATGCCGAACACGCCGTCGTACTTGGCGCCGGGGAACAGATTGACCTGCTGCGTGCCCCACACCGCCGTGGCCGCCAGGTCCTCGTTGATGCCCGGCTGGAACTCGACGTGGTGCGCCTTCAGGTACTTGGCCGCCTTCCACATGTTCTGGTCGACCCCGCCCAATGGCGAGCCCCGGTAGCCCGACACGAAGCCCGCCGTGTTCAGCCCCGCGCGCAGGTCGCGCAGCCGCTGCATCATCGGCAGGCGCACCAGGGCGTGGATGCCGCTCATCCAGGCGCGGCCGCTTTCCAGGGTGTACTTATCGTCCAACTGGACGGTTTCGAGCGCCGCGCGCAGCGCGGGCGTGAGGGGGGCATTCATGTCTACTCCGAGGGTCGTGGAACGCCCGCGGCAGCCAACGCATCACGCCCTCTTGAAGCGCATGCGGACAAGCGGCGGGAGGTGAATTCCGGGCGCTCGATGCGCCTCTGTCCTACGGTTGTAACCGCTCCCCCCACCCCCGGCAATAGGGCGATGCGATAATTGCGGGCATGGACTTCGCCCCCCGCATCGTCGCCTGGCAACGCCAGCATGGCCGCCACGATCTCCCCTGGCAGAACACCCGGGACCCCTACCGCATCTGGCTCTCCGAGATCATGCTGCAGCAGACGCAGGTGGCCACGGTGATCCCCTACTACGAACGTTTCCTGCAGCGTTTCCCCGACGTCGCCGCGCTGGCCGCCGCCGCCCAGGAAGACGTGATGCCCTACTGGGCCGGCCTGGGCTACTACGCCCGCGCCCGCAACCTGCACCGCTGCGCCCAGGAGATCGCGCGCGACTGGAACGGCCGCTTCCCGCCCAGCGCCGAAGCCATCGCCACCCTGCCCGGCATCGGCCGCTCCACCGCCGCCGCCATTGCTGCCTTCGCTTATGGCGAACGCTCGCCGATCCTGGACGGCAACGTCAAGCGCGTCTTCACCCGCCACTTCGGCATCGCCGGCGATCCCTCCAAGCGCGAGATCGAACAGCGCCTGTGGGCCCTGGCCGACGCCCAGGTCGAGGCCGCCCCCCGGCCTGGACATGGCCGCCTACACGCAGGGCCTGATGGACCTGGGCGCTACGCTCTGTACGCGCGGCAAGCCGGCCTGCGACCGCTGCCCGGTCGCCGATACCTGCGTCGCCCGGCGCGAAGGCCGCCAGGCCGAACTGCCCACGCCCAAGGCCCGCAAGGCGATTCCGGAACGCGAGACCGCCATGCTGGTGCTGCAATGGCGCGGCGCCTATCTGCTGCAGCAACGGCCCGAGCCCGGCATCTGGGGCGGTCTGTGGAGCCTGCCGGAATTCGACGTGGCCGGCGACCCTGGCGCGGCCTCGCGGGCGCTGGGGCTGGAGCCGGAACGGCACAGCGCCCTGGCGGCGTTCTCGCACACCTTCACGCACTACCGGCTGCATGTACGGCCCTGGTGGGTCGAGGTGCGCGCGGCCAGCCAGGTCGTCGGCCATCCGCCCAGCCGCTGGGTGGCGCCCGACGACCTGGCGGCCACGGCGCTGCCGGCGCCGGTCAAGAAATTGCTGTTGGGACTGGCACAGGCGAACGCGGCGCACGGCACGCTGTTCTGAGCATCGTCCCGCGCCGGGCGGGACTACGGAGCCGCCCGGCGTCCCGGCGCGCCGCCTCAGCCCGGCCCGGCCCCGTCCAGCAGCATCACCAGCTTCAGGTCCAGGTGCGTCGCCAGGCGGAAGGTGATCTGCTGAAAGGCCACGCGGCCGCGCCGCGGGTGCGCGAACTCGCGCAGCCCCCCTTCGCGCTCGACCACCGCGTGCCGGTTCCACCAATGGGCAAACACCGCGCTCTGCCGGTTCAGCGTATCGATCAGGGCCAGCACCGCCGGCTCATCCAGATGCGCGCCGGCATCCGCCCGGAACTCGGCCACCACGCGCCGCGCGCGCTGCTCCCAGTCCACCACCAGCGCGCGCGCCGCCGGGTCCAGAAAGATGTAGCGCAGCAGGTTCGGCTCGGGATCGCGCGCCGGCCAATCGTCGAACAGTTCGCGCAGCGGTTCATTGCAGGCCAGCACGTTCCAGGCACGGTCCAGCACGTAAGCCGGCGCGGTAATGGCGTCCACGCATTCGCGCAACGAACCCGGCGCGCCCAGCGCGTCATCGCGCGCATGCTGCGGATCGGCGCAGTCGGCCAGGTCGAACAGATAGGCCCGCTCGGCCCGCGCCAATTGCAGCACCCCCGCGATGCGCGACCACACCGACGGCGATACCGACACCTCGCGGCCCTGCTCGATCCAGGTGTACCAGGTGACGCTGATGCCGCACAGTTGCGCCACCTCTTCGCGCCGCAGTCCCGGCGTGCGGCGGCGCATGCCTTCGGGCAGGCCGGCCATCTGCGGCGTGATGCGCGAGCGGGCGCTGCGCACGAATTCGCCCAGCGCCTGGCGGCGCAGGCGGGAGCCTTCGTGGCCGGCGGCGCCGGCTGGGGGGGAGGCATTCATACCAGGATAAGCAAGGGACTTGTACGTGTATAAGGGTCGCCTATCTTAGCGCCAGAGGCGCCCGGGCGCGCGGCTGGCGACCACGGGGCGGACCGCCCACCGGGCGCGCGGCGCTCGACAATGCTACGGTCGACCCTGTATAGAAGGGATCGACCCGAAAAGCCGCAATCGACAAACATCGAACCGACGAGAAGGATTCACCGCCATGGCCACCCCCGAGCCCCCCCTGACCTGCCCGACCGTGACCGAAGCCGCGGCACTGCTGCGCGACGGCCGCGTCACCAGCGCGGCCCTCACGCAGGCCTGCCTGGACCGCATCGCGTCGCGCCAGGACCTCAACGCCTTCATCACCGTCGACGCCGACGGCGCGTTGGCGCAGGCACGGGCGGCCGACGCGGCGCGCGCCGCCGGCCGCGCTGCGCGGCCCCTGGAGGGCGTGCCCCTGGCCATCAAGGACAACATCCACGTCGCCGGACTGTCCAATACCGCGGGCACCCCGGCCTTGCGCGACTTCGTCCCCGCCGAGGATGCCCCGGTCGTGCGGCGCCTGCGCGAAGCCGGCGCCGTCATCGTCGGCAAGACCCACATGCACGAACTGGCCTTCGGCGTCTCCGGCTACAACACCGCTTACCCCGGCCCGCGCGGCGCGGGCACGCGCAACGCCTACGACCCGGAACGCATCGCCGGCGGCTCGTCCTCGGGCAGCGGCGCCGCCGTGGGCGCGCGCCTGGTGCCAGCCGCGCTCGGCACCGACACGGGCGCCTCGGTGCGCCTGCCGGCCGCGCTCAATGGCGCCGTCGGCTTCCGGCCGTCGGTGGGCCGCTATGACGGTTCGGGCATCACGCCGATTTCGCATACCCGCGATACGCCCGGGCCCATCGCCAACAGCATGGCCGACATCGCGCTGCTGGATGCCGTGCTGGCCGGCGAGGCCACCCCTCTGCCCCCCCTGCCCGCGGCCGAGCTGCGCCTGGGCCTGCCCGGCTATTTCTGGCAGGACCTGGACCCGCAGGTGGCGGCCACGGCCCAGGCCGCCCTGGAGCGGCTGCGCGCCGCTGGCGTCACCCTCATCCCGCTGGACATGCCCGGCCTGGAAGCCAGCAACGCCGCCACCGGCATGCCGCTGTGCCTGTACGAACAAAAGCCCGATCTCATCGCCTACCTGCAACGCCATGGCGTCGGCGTCAGTTTCGAGGAACTGGTGGCGCAGATCTCCAGCCCGGACGTCAAGGCCATCTTCGACGACATGATCGTGCCAGGCGTGCTGCCCACGCCCTCGGGCGAACGGCTGCCATTGCAGCCCCTGTACGACAGCGCCATCGCGGTGCATCGCGACGCGCTCATCGACGTCTACCGCCATGCCTTCCAGCAGCATGCGCTGCACGGACTGCTGTTCCCCACGGTTCCCGTGACGCCGCCCCTGGCCGGACCGCAGGCCAGCAGCCTGGAATCGTTCATGCGGCTGGCGCGCAACGTCGACCCCGGTAGCAACGCGGGGCTGCCCGGGCTCAGCCTGCCGGCGGGATTGTCGGACGCGGGCCTGCCGGTCGGGCTGGAGGTGGATGGCTTGCCTGGCGCGGACCGCACGATTCTTGCGGTCGGGCTGGCGCTCGAAAGCGTCCTGGGACGCTTGGCGCCGCCGGCGCGGGCTGGCGCGTCGGCGCTGGACTGACGGCGGAACGCCCGGAAAGCCGGCCGCCAACGGCGGCAGGCTAGTCAAGCGACAGCATGGGCGTTTGCGAGACGATGTCCACAAGGTAATCCATGACGACGCGCACCGGCTTCAGGCGGCGAAGGTCGCGATGCACGACCAGCCAGATGTCCCGCGAGAAAGCGTCACCCGGATGCGCCAGCCGCGTCAGGTCGGCATGCGCGTCGCCAATGAAGCAGGGCAGTCCTGCCACGCCCGCTCCCGCGCGGGCCGCGGCCAGATGGCCGCTGATATCGCTCAATTCGCAGACCACCGGCCTGCCGCCCGCGAATTCCAGCAACCAGCTTTGCTGAGGCATGTCGGCCAGGGACTCATCGTAGGCGATGAACGCCCAATCCGCTGGCGCCACCGTGGCGGCGTAGTCGCGCTGCGCATAGAGCGCGAACGGCATGCGCCCGATGCGCCGGATCACGTTGCTGGATTCCTTTGGCCGCACCAGCCGCAAGGCGATGTCCGCCTCGCGCCGGCTCAGCGATACCTGTTGCGCCTGCGCCAGCACCGCGAGCTGGAGCCTGGGGTGGGCCAGCCGCAGAGCCGCCAGATGGCGCGCCAACAAATGCGTCGCCAAGACCGGAGGCGCGCTCAAGGTGACTTTCGCGTCCAGCGGCGCTTGATGGGCACGGGCGCGGCGCGCGATGCCAAAAGCCGCCGTTTCCATCTGCTGCGCCAGTTCCAGGATCTGCCCGCCGCGCGCCGTCAGCCGGCAGGCGCGCGGCAGCCGCTCGACCAGTTGCATCTGCAGTTCGGCTTCCAGCGCGCCCAGGCGGCGGCTGACCGTCGCGTGATCAACGCGCAATGCCCGCGCCGCGCCGGAGAGTGTCCCGGCACGGGCGATCGCCACGAAATAGCGCAGATTCTCCCAGTCGAACATCTGTGCGTTTTCTCCAGTCTGACTGGCAATTTTATGGAATTTACGCACATATTCATACTGCCTAGCATGGCGTCAGATCAACGTCCCCCGGATTCTCGTCATGCCTTCTCGTCCTCACGCCCCGCGCGGCACGCTGCTGGCCGCGGCCACGGGTTTCGCCCTCGTGCTGCTCGATGTCAGTGTCGTCAATGTCGCCCTGGAAGCCCTGCGCCAGGAGTTTTCAACAGGCATTACCGGATTGCAGTGGGTGGTCAACGCCTACACCCTGGCATTCGCCGCGCTATTGCTGACCAGTGGCGCCCTGGGCGATCGCATCGGCGCGCGCCGCATGTTCTTGTGGGGCCTGACACTGTTCACGCTGTCATCACTGCTGTGCGGCCTGGCGAACAGCCTGGAGTTGCTGATCGCGGCCCGCCTTGCGCAGGGCATCGGCGCCGCGCTGCTGGTGCCCAATTCACTATCGATGCTGCAACGGGCGTTTCAGTCCGCGATTGCGCGCAATCGCGCGGTCGGCTGGTGGGGCGCGGTCGGCGCGCTTGCGCTGGCGGCCGGGCCGGTGCTGGGCGGCGTACTGGTCACGCATCTCGGCTGGCGCGCCATCTTCCTGTTGAATCTGCCGCTCGGCATGATCGGCCTCGTCCTGACGCTGCGCCACGTACCGCGCGATACCGCAGGCGCGCGGCGGGATCTGGATTGGCCGGGCCAGGCGGCCGCCGCGGTGGCGCTCGCGGCGCTCACAGCCAGCCTGATCGAAGCAGGTTCGCGGGGCTGGGGCGATGCGTGGGTCCTGGCCGGCCTCGCAGCCTTCGCGCTGGGACTCGGCGCCTTTCTCTGGATCGAATCGCATGCGCCAACGCCGATGCTGCCACTGGCGTTGTTCCGCGTGCCGATGTTCACGGTTTCATCCGTGTCCGGCATGATGGTGAACTTCGCGTACTACGGCCTGGTGTTCGTGCTGAGTCTGTTCTTCCAGATCCAGCAGCACCTGTCGCCCCAACAGGCGGGATTTGCATTCCTGCCCATGACAGTCGTCCTGATCGGCGCGAATATCGTGGCAGGCCGGCTTATTGCCCGCCTGGGCGCGCGCCGCCTGATGGTGCTGGGGTTGGGGCTCGCGACCGCCGGCTACCTGCTGATGCTGCTGGCCAGCCGCGACGGTCGCTACGCACTGCTTGTCGTGCCGATGCTGATGGCCGGCGGCGGCATCGCGCTGACGATCCCCACCATGACCAATGCCACGCTCTCGTCGGTGGATGTGTCGCGCGCCGGCATTGCCTCGGGCGTACTCAACTCGGCCAGGCAGATTGGCGGCATGCTGGGCGTTGCCGTGTTCGGGTATCTGGTGCGCGACACCGCGCCACGGGCATTCATGCATGGCATGTACGCATCGATGGCGTTGGCGGTCGCCTCTCTGGCCCTTGGGGCGCTCCTGTGCCTGGCGGGCATGCCAGGCGCCCCGGGCCGGGAAAGGCCGTAAAGGCCAATCCCTCGCCGCCCGGCCTTCAGCCCAGGTTCGGCGCCAGCGTGCGCTTCAGATCCTCGATGCTGCGGCCGCTGCGCGCGGCGTAGTCCTGCAACTGGTCTTCGCCGATGATGCCGACGTTGAAGTACTGCGACTGCGGGTGGCTGAAGTAGAAGCCCGACACGCTCGAAGCGGGGAACATGGCATAGCTGTCGGTCAGCATCATGCCGATGTCGGCGCCGTCCAGCACGCGGAACATGTCGGTCTTGACCACGTGTTCCGGGCAGGCCGGATAGCCGGGCGCCGGGCGGATGCCGACGTACTTCTCGGCGATCATGTCGTCGTTGGACAGCGCCTCGTCGGGCGCGTAGCCCCACAGGTCCTGGCGCACGCGGGCGTGCAGGCATTCGGCGAAAGCTTCGGCCAGGCGGTCGGCCAGCGACTTGAGCATGATGCCGGAGTAGTCGTCCAGCGCCTTCTCGAATTCGGCTTCCTTCTTCTCGATGCCCAGACCGGCGGTCACCGCGAACATGCCGATGTAGTCCAGCTTGCCGCTGGACTTGGGCGCGATGAAATCGGCCAGCGACTTGTTGCTGACCCCCTCGCGCTTGGCGCCCTGCTGGCGCAGGTTGCGGTAGGTGAACAGCACCTCGCTGCGGCTCTCGTCCTTGTAGACCTCGATGTCCTCGTCGTTGACGCGGTTGGCCGGATAGAAGCCGACCACGCCATTGGCAGTCAGCCAGCGGCCCTCGACGATGCGCTTCATCATGGCCAGGCCGTCGGCATAGACCTTGCGCGCCTGCTCGCCCACCACCTTGTCGTCCAGGATCGCCGGGAACGGGCCGAACAGGCTCCAGGTCTGGAAGAATGGGCCCCAATCCACGTATTTGGCGATCTCGGCCAGGTCGTAGCTCTTGAAGGTGCGGCGGCCGATGAACTTGGGGCGCGGCGGCGTATAGCGGTCCCAGTCGATCTGCGGGCGCGAGGCGCGCGCCTCGGCCAGCGGCAGGATCGGCGTGGCCTTGCGGTTGGCGTGGCGGCGGCGCACGTCCTCGTATTCCTTGGCCAATTCCGCCAGGTAGGCGTCCGCCTGGTCGGACATGAGGCTGGTGGCCACGCCCACCGAGCGGCTGGCGTCCGGCACGTAGATCACCGGGCCTTCGTAGTTGGGCGCGATCTTCACGGCGGTATGCACGCGGCTGGTGGTGGCGCCGCCGATCATCAGCGGCACCTTGCGGCTGCGGAAATACTCGTCGCGCTGCATTTCCGAGGCGACGTAAGCCATTTCCTCCAGGCTCGGCGTGATCAGGCCCGACAGGCCGACGATGTCGGCATTCTCTTCCTTGGCCTTCTCCAGGATCTGGGCGCAGGGCACCATCACGCCCATGTTCACCACTTCGAAGTTGTTGCACTGCAGGACCACCGACACGATGTTCTTGCCGATGTCGTGCACGTCGCCCTTGACCGTGGCGATGACGATCTTGCCCTTGGCGCGCACGTCGCCGCCAGCCGCCGCGATCTGGCGCTTTTCCTCTTCGATGAAGGGAATCAGGTGGGCCACGGCCTGCTTCATCACGCGCGCCGACTTCACCACCTGCGGCAGGAACATCTTGCCGGCGCCGAACAGGTCGCCGACCACGTTCATGCCGTCCATCAGCGGGCCTTCGATCACCTCGATCGGGCGGCCGCCGCGCGCGGCGATCTTCTGCCGCACCTCTTCGGTGTCCTCGACGATGAAGGCGGTGATGCCGTGCACCAGCGCATGCGACAGGCGCGCCTCGACCTCCGCGTTGCGCCAGGCCAGATCTTCTTCCTTCTTGGCGCCCGAGCCCTTCACCGTGTCGGCGAACTGCACCAGGCGTTCGGTCGGCGTGCGCTCATCGGCCGGATCGGTCTTGCCGACCGGCTCGGCGCGGTCCAGCACCACGTCCTCGACCAGGTCGCGCAGCGTGGGATCGAGGTCGGCGTACACGCCCAGCTGGCCGGCGTTGACGATGCCCATCGTCATGCCTTCCTTGACCGCGTAGTACAGGAACACCGTATGGATGGCTTCGCGCATCGGCTCGTTGCCGCGGAACGAGAAGCTCACGTTCGACACCCCGCCCGAAATACGGGCATGGGGCAGGTTGTCGCGGATCCAGCGGGTGCCCTCGATGAAATCGACGGCGTAATGGTTGTGCTCGTCGATGCCGGTGGCGACCGCGAACACGTTGGGATCGAAAATGATGTCTTCCGGCGGGAAGCCTTCTTCCTCGACCAGGATCTTGTAGGCGCGGCCGCAGATTTCCTTGCGGCGCTCCAGCGTGTCGGCCTGGCCCAGCTCGTCGAACGCCATCACCACCACCGCCGCGCCATAGCGGCGGCACAGGCGGGCGTGGTGGCGGAACGGCTCCAGGCCTTCCTTCATCGAGATCGAGTTGACCACCGGCTTGCCCTGCACGCACTTCAGGCCGGTTTCGATCACTTCCCATTTGGAACTGTCGATCATCACCGGCACCCGCGCGATGTCGGGCTCGGAGGCGATCAGGTTCAGGAAGCGGTGCATGCACGCCACCGAGTCCAGCATCGCCTCGTCCATGTTGATGTCGATGATCTGCGCGCCGTTCTCGACCTGCTGACGGGCCACGGCCAGCGCCTCGTCGTATTTCTCTTCGCGGATCAGGCGCGCGAACATCTTGCTGCCGGTGACGTTGGTGCGTTCGCCCACGTTCACGAACAGCGTGTCTTCGTCGATGTTCAGCGGCTCCAGGCCCGACAGGCGGGTTTTGACCGGGATCTCCGGCACCACCCGCGGCGTCAGCGCCGTGACCTTGTCGGCGATGGCGCGGATGTGGTCGGGCGTGGTGCCGCAGCAGCCGCCCGACATGTTCACCAGCCCGGCGCGGGCGAATTCCTCCAGCAGCGCCGAGGTGTCGGCCGGCGTCTCGTCGAAGCCGGTTTCGGCCATCGGGTTGGGCAGGCCGGCGTTGGGATAGACGCAGACGTAGGTGTCGCAGATCTTGGACAGCTCGGCCACGTACGGGCGCATCAGCGCCGCGCCCAGTGCGCAGTTCAGGCCGATGGTGACCGGACGCGCGTGGCGCACCGAATTCCAGAAAGCCTCGACCGTCTGGCCCGACAGGATGCGGCCGGAGGCGTCGGTGACGGTGCCCGAGATCATCACCGGCAGGCGCACGCCGCGCTGCTCGAACACTTCCTCGGTGGCGAAGATCGCCGCCTTGGCGTTGAGCGTATCGAAGATGGTTTCGATCAGCACGATGTCGATGCCGCCATCCAGCAGGCCATTGAGCTGCTCGATATAGGCCACCCGCAGCTCGTCGAAGGTGACGTTGCGCGCGCCCGGATCGTTCACGTCGGGCGAAATCGACGCCGTCTTGGGCTGGGGGCCGAGCGCGCCGGCCACGAAGCGCGGTTTGTCCGGCGTGCTGTACTGGTCACAGGCCGCGCGCGCCAGCTGTGCCGACACCAGGTTCAATTCGTAGGCCAGTTCCGGCAGGTCGTAGTCGCCCTGCGCGATCGAGGTGGCGCCGAAGGTGTTGGTTTCGATGACGTCGGCGCCAGCCTCCAGGTACTGGCGGTGGATCTCCGCGATCACGTCCGGCCGCACCAGCGACAGCAATTCGTTGTCGCCCTTCAGGTCCTTGCCGTGGTCGGCGAAACGCTCGCCACGGAAATCGGCCTCGCCCAGCTTGTAGCGCTGGATCATCGTGCCCATGGCGCCATCCAGGATCAGGATGCGCTGGCCGAGCAATCGGGCGAAATCGCCGCCACGGGTAAAGCTCTCGGGCGGATAAGGCAGGCGGGGATACGGCACGTTCGGGTCCGGAAGGAAGGTTTGGGACAGCAGGGACGACGGCGCGAATGTCGCGAAAATGCGATAAACGCCGAAAAATCAACCCCTGATCGTAACAAAACGGACCCTGTTACGGCCCGCGATGATACAGTTTCGGCCCCGAACCGGTGCTTTCGGCGCAACAGGACAGGCAAGAACGCAACACTTGCCGGTCCGCGTGCGAAAGGTAAACGGGAAACAGGAAGACGTCCGCCCCGCCGCCCACCAGGCTGGCATGGCGGGTATCCAGCCTGTGCTGCCCCCGCAACGGTCCCCATGCGCGCGATGCGCCCATGGCAGCCCGATACCGGCCTGTTCGATCGCCAGGACGCCCGTCCGGCACCCGCCCCCTCCCGGGACGCGGCGTGGCCCGGGTTTCCTCCCCATCGTGATTGACCTGCGGGGTCGCGGGTCGCATCGAGGTCCAGTAGATGAAATCCCGCTCCATCCGGCGCTACGCCGGCGCCCTGCTCTGCTCCGCCCCGGCCCTGTCGGCCGCCCAGCAAGCCGCCACCCCCGAACTTGACGCCATCACCGTCACCGCCCAGCGCGTGCCGACCGATGGCCGCACGCTGCCGGTGTCGATCTCGGTCATCACCGCCGAAGACATCGCCGCCAGCAGCGCCCGCACCATGCAGGACCTGCTGTCGACGCAAGCCGGCATCCACCTGATCAACACCACCAGCGCCAGCGACAACGCCATCGTCGACCTGCGCGGCTTCGGCATCACCGGCGCCAGCAACACGCTGATCATGATCGACGGCGTCAAGCAGAACACCAACGACCTGTCGGCCCCGAGCCTGGGCGTGGTGCCGCTGGATCAGGTCGAACGCGTCGAAATCGTGCGCGGCAGCGGCTCGGTGCAATACGGCGGCGGCGCCACCGGCGGCGTGATCAACATCATCACCCGCAAGGATTTCGCCAAGGAACCGGTCACGGCCCGCGCCACCGCCACCTTCGGCAGCTACGGCCTGCGCCAGTACGACGCCGCCGTGGCCCTGAACAACCAGAAAGTGGGCGTGGATGCCTACATGCAATCGCTGCACAGCGACGGCTACCGCGAGCACAGCGGCGAAAGCCGCGAGGGCGGCGGCGGCGGCATCACTTTCCGCCACGACAGCGGCTCGATCCGCCTGTTCGGCAACACCACCACGCAGAAACTGGACCTGCCCGGCCCGCGCCTGATCAACCCGACCACCGGCGAAAACCAGTTCGAAAGCGACCCGCGCGGCGCCAAGAACAAGGTCGACTACGTCAAGACCACCAGCACCACCTTCGGCCTGCAGATCGAACAGCAGATCGGCGCCGGCACCCTGTACGCCGACGCCTCGACCCGCGAGAAGAAGCTCAACGGCCTGTCGTACGACGGTTTCGGTGACACGCTGCGCCAGCAGAAGCTGGAAGAGAACCTGGCCAGCCTGCGCTACCGCCTGCCGATCAACGGCGGCCACAGCGTGGTGTTCGGCGCCGACGCGCAGGAAGCCAAGACCTCCGCCGACCAGAACGCCTACTACGACGTCACGCCGTCCAAGTGGCAGTCGCGCCAGCGCCAGTACGGCCTGTTCGCCGAAGGCCAGATCCGCGCCACCGACAGCACCTACGTCACCCTGGGCGCGCGCCGCCAGTACGCCTCCGACAAGCTCGACGTGATTTCCGGCTCCGGCGAGGAATCGGACAAGGGCCACCACCTGACCGCCTGGCAACTGGGCGTGCGCCAGGACCTGCCCGCCGGCTTCGGCCTGTACGGCAAGGTCGGCCGCAGCTTCCGCCTGCCCAACGCCGATGAAGCCCTGTCGGTGCAATCGCCGCTGGCGCCGCAGACGTCCACCGACAAGGAACTGGGCGTGACCTGGGCCTCGGACACCACCAGCGCGCGCCTGTCGTGGTTCCGCTATGACCTGACCAACGAGATCCAGTACAACCCGCTGGCCGACGGCATGTGGGGCCCGGGCACGGGCGCCAACACCAACCTCGATCCGACCCGCCGCCAGGGCATCGAGCTGGAAGGCCACCACAAGCTGACCAGCAGCCTGACGCTGGACGCCAACCTGACCTGGATGGAAGCGCAATTCCGCTCGGGCACCTACGCCGGCGTCGACCTGTCGGGCAAGACCGTGCCGCTGGCGCCCAAGTGGCTGGCCAACGCCGGCGTGACCTGGCGCCCCACCGACGCCTTCCTGTGGAACGTGACGGCGCAGTACGTGGGCAAGTCGCGCATGGACAACGACCAGGCCAACCAGTTCGATACCCAGCTGGACGCCTACGTGCTCTTCAATACCAAGGTGGCCTACAAGTTCACCAGCAACATCGAAGGCGCGTTCGGCATCAACAACATCCTGGACCGCAAGTACGCCACCTACGGCATCCGTGGCGGCGATGCCTCGTTCCAGATGCTGGGCCCGGTTGCCAACTACAACCTGTACCCCGCGCCCGGCCGCAACTTCTACGCGTCCCTCACGGTGCGTTACTGAGCGGCGATCCGATATAGTCGGCGTTGTTCCACGCCGACCTATCGATCCCTCGCATGACCTGCGTCCGCGCCCTTTCGCTCGCCGTCCTGGGGCTGCTGTCCGCCCCGGGCGCGGCGGCGGCCGATACCGCCGCAGGCAGCCCGGCGGCCATCCACGCGCGCGACGATCGCGGCCGCGAGGTCACCTTGGCCGCGCCAGCGCGGCGCGCGGTCACCCTGGCGCCACACGCCACCGAGCTGGTCTACGCGGCCGGCGCCGGCGACTACCTGGTCGCCACCATCCGCGGCAGCGACTATCCGCCCGCCGCCCGCGCCCTGCCCGTCATCGGCGACGGCACCCAGCCCGATCCCGAACGCGTGGCCGCCACCCGGCCCGACCTGGTCATCGCCTGGCAACCGTCCGCCGCCGCGCCGCTGGCGCGCGTGATGGACAAGCTGGGCGTGGCCCTCTACTACAGCGATCCGCAGACGCTGGCGGCCATTCCCGACGCGGTCGAGCGCCTGGGCGTGCTGTTCGGCACCGAGGCGCGGGCCGCCCCCGCCGCCCGGGCCCTGCGCGCGCGCCTGGACGCGCTGGCCGCGCGCTACGCCGGCCGCGCGCCGGTGCGTGTGTTCGTGCAGGCGGGCCTGGACCCCCTCTACACCCTCAACCACACCAGCATCGTCAGCGACGCGCTGCGCCTGTGCGGCGGCGTCAATGTGTTTGGCGACGCGCCCGTGGTGGCGCCGCAGGTCGGCCTGGAAAGCGTGCTGGCGGCGCGGCCCGACGCGGTGCTGGCCGGGGTCTCCACGCCCGCCGACACCGCCCGCAACCTGGCCGCCTGGCGCGCCATGGGCCTGCCGGCGGCGCAGGCCGGCCACGTCTACGGCATCGATGCCGACGCGCTCTATCGCCCTGGCCCGCGCCTGGTCGACGCGGCCGAGCAGTTGTGCGCGGACCTGGACCGGTTGCGCCAACCCTAGGCGGCCCAGCGCGCGCAGCCCCGCGCAGCCTCGCCACGCCGGCCGCCAGGGATACCCCTGCCGCCGACCCGGTCATTGGCGCGCCCCATGGCTGCGCGCCAAGCGCGATTTCTGGAACGCCGCGGCCCCGCCGCGCGGGCGGGCGCGCCGCCCCGTGCTTTATCATTCGCCTAACCGTGATCAACCCGTTGATCCGCCCGATGATCAGCCAGCCCCGCGGGTCCCGCAGCGCGCGCCCGCCCTTTGACACACCGCCATGACCACTCAAGACACTCTCACCATCGCCGGCCGCGCCTACTCGTCGCGCCTGCTCGTCGGCACCGGCAAGTACAAGGATTTCGAACAGACCCGCGCCGCGCTGGACGCCAGCGGCACGGAGATCGTCACGGTCGCCATCCGCCGCACCAACATCGGCCAGAACCCGGGCGAGCCCAACCTGCTCGACTACGTGCCGATGTCCAAGTTCACGCTGCTGCCCAACACCGCCGGCTGCTACTCGGCCGACGACGCGGTGCGCACGCTGCGCCTGGCGCGCGAACTGCTGGACGGCCACGCCCTGGTCAAGCTGGAAGTGCTGGGCGATCCGCACACGCTGTTCCCCAACATGCCCGAAACCCTCAAGGCCACCAAGACGCTGGTCGATGAGGGCTTCCAGGTCATGGTCTATTGCACCGACGATCCCATCCAGTGCCGCATGCTCGAAGACATGGGCGCCGTGGCCGTGATGCCGCTGGCCTCGCTGATCGGCTCCGGCATGGGCATCCTCAACCCCTGGAACCTGCGCCTGATCATCGACCAGGCCCGCGTGCCGGTGGTGGTGGACGCCGGCGTGGGCACCGCCTCGGACGCCGCCATTGCCATGGAACTGGGCTGCGATGCCGTGCTGATGAACACCGCCATCGCCGCCGCGCGCGACCCGGTGCTGATGGCCAGCGCCATGAAGAAGGGCGTGGAATCCGGCCGCGAGGCTTTCCTGGCCGGCCGCATGCCCAGGAAGCTCTACAGCGGCGCGCCCAGCTCGCCCACCGAGGGCCTGATCACCGCCGCCCCCGGCGCCGCCAAATGAGCAGCCGCCAAGCGGCCGGCGGCGGCCGTCCCATCCCCAACGCGCTCACCATTGCCGGCGTCGACCCGTCCGGCGGCGCCGGCATCCTGGCCGACGTCAAGGCCATGAGCGCCCTGGGCGCCTACGGCTGCGCCGTGATCGCCGCGCTCACCGCCCAGAATACCCAGGGCGTCAGCGGCATCTCGCCGGTGCCGCCGGCCTTCGTCGGCCAGCAGATCGACACCCTGTTCGCCGATGTGCGCATCGATGCCGTCAAGATCGGCATGCTGGGCCAGCAGCCGGTCATCCAGGTGGTGGCCGAAAAACTGGCCAAGTGGACCCCGGCTCACGTGGTGCTGGACCCGGTCATGGTGGCCAAGAGCGGCGACCTGCTGCTGGAGCGCGATGCCGTCGGCGCCATGCGCGAAGCCCTGCTGCCGCAGGCCACGCTGCTGACCCCCAACCTGCCTGAAGCCGGCGTGCTGCTCGAAGAGCGGCCGGTGGAAACGGTCAAGGAGATGCGGCGCGTGGCCGAGCGCCTGCGCAACAAGCTGGCGCACGCGGGCCAGCGCTGGGTCATGGTCAAGGGTGGCCACCTGCCCGGCAACGACACCATCGACCTGCTGCACGACGGCGACCGCATGATCGAGCTGCCCGGCCACCGCATCGAGACCGCCAATACCCACGGCACCGGCTGCACCCTGTCGGCCGCCCTGGCCGCCCTGCTGCCGCAGGTCGAGGATGTGCCCGAGGCCGCCCGCCGCGCCAAGGCCTACCTGACCGAGGCCATCCGCCACGCCGAACGCCTGTCGGTCGGCTCCGGCCACGGGCCGGTGCATCACTTCCACGCCTGGTGGTAAGGTCGGCCGGGGGCATACCGTCCCCGGTTGCCGGCTCCTCGCGCGCCACGCAATGCCCCCTCATCGCGTCCGAAAGCGCCGGGCGGGCGGGCGCTTTGCCCAGGCGATAACCCGCCGGCCCACCCGGCGGCGTCACAGGACGCTACGAATCGGTACAATGGTCGGCTGATTCCTCCGCTTTTTTTCAGACCGTCATGAACGCTTCGACCCTGCCCGACGTAGAACAAGCCCGCTTCAACATGGTGGAACAGCAGATCCGCCCGTGGGACGTCCTGGACGCCAACGTGCTGCAAGCGCTGTTCGATGTGCGCCGCGAACAGTTCGTTCCGCCGGCCCTGCGCGCCCTGGCGTTTTCCGACCTGGAACTGCCGCTGGAAATCAACGCGGTCAACACCCGCCAGAACATGCTGGCGCCCAAGGTCGAGGCCCGCCTGGCCCA
Source organism: Achromobacter pulmonis (assembly GCF_902859765.1). GTDB lineage: Bacteria > Pseudomonadota > Gammaproteobacteria > Burkholderiales > Burkholderiaceae_B > Achromobacter > Achromobacter pulmonis. The sequence continues at coordinate 6,653 of NZ_CADIJV010000030.1, read as the reverse complement.
GGAACTGCAACTGAGCAAATCCGACTGCGTGCTGGAAATCGGCACCGGCTCGGGCTACCAGGCCGCCTTGCTGGGCTACCTGGCGCAGCAGGTCACCTCGGTCGAGATCGACAGCCGCCTGGTCACGTTCGCGCAGCAGAACCTGCAGATGAACAACGTCACCAACGTCAAGGTCGAGACCGGCGACGGCCGCAACGGCTGGGGTTCCACCGAATACGACGCGATCCTGGTGACGGGCTCCGTGCCGGTCGTGCCGGATGCCCTCAAGTACCAGTTGCGCGTGGGTGGCCGCCTGGTCGTCGTCGTCGGCCAGGCCCCCGTCATGACGGCCTGTCGCATCACCCGCACCACCGCCGCCAGCTTCGAAACCGTCAATCTGTTCGAAACGGTCATCAAGCCCCTGCGCGGCGCCACGGTGTCGCAGTTCAAGTTCTGAATCCCCTGGGCCGGACCGCGCGGTCCGGCCGCGCCGGTCCGCCCGGCAACGGGCTCCCCGCCCCGGATTCCCTGGAGCAGCACCCCTCCTCCTGACACATCATGCGCGTCCGACTGCTTACGGCTTTACTGGTTTTTACCTCCGCCGCAAGTGTCGGTCCGTCCCTCGCGTGCGCGCAGAACCTGCTGCAGGTGTGGCAATCCGCCCTCGGCAATGACCCGATCTACGCCGCGGCGCGCGCCAACTACCGCGCCGGCCTGGAAAAGGAACCGCAGGCGCGCGCCCTGCTGCTGCCCGAAGTCTCGGCCGGCGTCGGTGGCGCTTACCAGGAAACCCGCAGCACCCGCGGCCTGAGCATGGCCTACAGCGGCGGCCGCGGCGTCTGGGACCTGGCGCTGACCCAGCCGCTGTTCGACTGGGGCCGCTGACAGAACTACGAGCAGTCCAAGCTGATCGTGGCCGACGTCGAAGTGCAGTTGCGGCAGGCCTACCAGGACCTGCTGCTGCGCGTGGCCGACGCCTATTTCAATGTGCTGTACGCCCAGGATGCCCTGACCGCGACCGAGGCCGAAAAAGCCGCCGTGGCCGGGCAGCTGGAGTCGGCCAAGCGCAATTTCGAACTCGGCAACGCCACCATCACCGACACCTACGAGGCGCAGGCGCGCTATGACCTGGTGGTGGCGCAGGAGCTGCGGCTGCAGAATGACCTGGACGTGCGCCGCGACGAGCTGGCCCGGATCATCGGCAGCCCGCCCGGGGCGCTGGCCGAGCTGCCGCCCGGCGTGCCACTACCGGCGCCGCAGCCGGCGCGGGTGGCCGACTGGAGCACGCAGGCCGAATCCTCCAGCCTCGAGGTGCTGCGGGCCCAACTGCTGACCCGCATCGCCGGCCGCGAGATCCAGATCGCCAAGAGCGGCCACTACCCCACGCTGAACCTGCGCGCCACCAGCGGCAGTGCCAGCGACGCCGTGATGCGCAACGCCGCGCCGGGCAAGCCGATCGACAGCACCATCGGCGTGGTGCTGTCGATTCCGCTGTATTCGGGCGGCGGCGTGTCGTCGCAGGTGACGGAAAAAGTGCAGTTGGAACAAAAGGCGCGCCATGATTTCGAGGCCGCGCGGCGCCAGGCGGTGCAGGCCGCGCGCCAGTACTACACCGGCGTCACCAGCGGCCTGGCGCGCATCCAGGCGCTCGAGGCTGGCGAGAAGTCCAGCCGCGCCGCGGTCGAGGCCAACCGCACGGGTTATGAAGTGGGCGTGCGCATCAACCTGGACGTGCTCAACGCCCAGCAACAGCTCTATGCCACCCAGCGCGACCTGGCGCTGGCGCGCTACAGCACGGTATTGGCGGGGCTGCGCCTGAAGGCCACCAGTGGCATCCTCGGCGAAGCCGACCTGGACGCCATCAACCGCCTGCTGCGCGAGCCGCGCTGAGCGCGGGAGGGCCGCCTCAGGCGCCCTGGATCTTCCTGACCAGCGCCGTGGTGGAGCGCTCGAACTCGAACGGAATCGCCACCGCGCGCCCGCCCCAGGACTTGACCAGGGCCGTCTCGGGCAGTTTCTCCATGTCGTAGTCGCCGCCCTTGACGATCAGGTCAGGCTTGAGCTGGCCGATCAGGGCCTCGGGCGTGTCCTCGTGGAACGACGTGACCACGGTGACGAAGCCCAGCGCCGCCAGCAGCGCGGCGCGGTCCTCCATGCGGTTCAGGGGACGCTCTTCGCCCTTGCCCAGCCGGCGCACCGATTCATCGGTGTTGACCGCCACGACCAGCGTGGCGCCCAACTGGGCGGCCTGGTCCAGGTAGGTGGCGTGCCCGCGATGCAGGATGTCGAAGACGCCATTGGTGAACACCAGCGGCCGCGGATAGCGGCCAGCGGCGACGGCCGCGACGCAGTCGTCGCGGGACAGGACTTTGGATTCGAAACGGGCGGCTGGCATGGCGCGATTGTACGACGGCGGCCGCCCCGGCCGGCCTGTGCGGCCAACCCCGGGGGACAGCGCCGGCTCAGGCGCCGGCCAGCACGATGTCCTTTTCCCGGGGCAACACCAGCGCCGTCATTTCCTTGCGGTAGCGGTTCAGGTCCTTGACCGTCTCGAAGCTGCGGTCCATCAGCTTGGACAGGATGTGCAGGATGCGGGTGGCGACCTTCTGCTCCCAGACGCCGTCAAAGCGGATCTGGCTGTCCAGCCAGTGCTCCAGCCAGCCCGGCTCGGGCAGGCGCGACTGCACCGTATCGTTGGGGAACAGGTCCTTGTTGACGTGCAGGTTGGTCGGGTGCAGCGCCTGCTGGGTGCGGCCGGCCGAGGCCATCAGCACGCCGATCTTGGAGAACGCCAGGCGCGCCTGGACGCTGGTGTCCTCGCCGCGGTTGTGCAGCGCGCGGCGCATGTACTGCAGGTAGGCGCCGGCGTGGCGGGCCTCGTCCTGCGCCACGGTCTTGTAGATGGCCTTGATGACCGGCTCGGTATGCCATTCGGCGGCGCGGCGGTACCAATGGTTCAGGCGCACTTCGCCGCAGAAGTGCAGCATCAGCGTTTCCAGCTCGGGCGCGACGTCGAATTCGAAACGCACGTTGTGCAGCTCTTCTTCGGTGGGCACCAGGTCGGGACGGAAACGGCGCAGGTATTCGATCAGCACCAGGGAATGCTTCTGTTCCTCGAAGAACCACACCGACATGAACGCGCAGAAATCGCTGTCGCCGCGATTGTCGCGCAGGAACATCTCGGTGGCCGGCAGCGCGGCCCATTCGGTGATGGCGTTCATCTTGATCGTTTGCGCCTGCTCGTCCGAGAGCTTGCTGCGATCGAAGTCGCCCCAGGGAATATCGTGCGCCATGTTCCAGCGCACCGCTTCCATGGTCTTGAAGAGTTCAGGATAAAGCATGTTCTGCCCTTGTTTTCGTCCCGCTAGTGGGGCTATGGAAATTGATGAATGGCGCACGCGCTTGCCGGCGTGACGCTGCACAAGCCTCCGCAGCGCTATTTTTCGCCGTCTCCCGCGAAGCTATGATGACCGTTTCATGAATGAAACATGACAGGGGATCGCACCTACATCATCGCGCCGCCTATCGGGTCAAGGCCCACAGCGCCACCCCGATGCCCAGGGCCAGCACGCCAACCAGCGCCGCGATGAGCCGGTTGCCCTGCTCCTGGGCCCGCCGCAGTTGCACCATCTCGGCCAGCAGCGCCGGCGACAGGTTCGGGCGGTTCAGGTGGTCATGGACCAGCCTGGGAAGCGCCGGCAGCATCTGCGACCACTGCGCGGCTTCTTTTTCCAGGCTCTGCCGCAAGCCCTTGATCCCGACACGCTGGCGCATCCAGCGTTCCAGGTAGGGCTTGGCGGTCTTCCAGAGATCCAGGTTGGGGTCGAGCTGCCGCCCCAGGCCTTCGACGTTCAGCAACGTCTTTTGCAGCAGCACCAGCTGCGGCTGGATCTCCACATTGAACCGGCGCGAAGTCTGGAACAGGCGCAGCAGCACCTGGCCCAGCGAAATCTCCGACAACGGCCGGTCAAAATAGGGTTCGCAGACGGCGCGCACCGCGCCCTCCAGCTCTTCCTCGCGCGTGTCGGGCGGCACCCAGCCCGACTCGATATGCAATTGCGCCACGCGGCGGTAGTCGCGGTGGAAGAAGGCCAGGAAGTTCTGCGCCAGGTAGTTCTTGTCGAATTCCGACAGCGAACCGACGATGCCGAAGTCCAGCGCGATGTAGCTGCCCAGCGTCTCGGGCCGGTCGGACACGTAGATATTGCCCGGGTGCATGTCGGCGTGGAAAAAGCCGTCGGTGAACACCTGCGTGAAGAAGATCTCGACGCCGGTGCGCGCCAGGGTCGGGATGTCGATGCCGGCCGCGCGCATGCGCTCGACCTGGCCCACCGGCACGCCATACATGCGTTGCATGGTGAACACGGTGGAGGTGGTGTATTCCCAGATCACCTCGGGCACCATCAGCATGTCGCCGCGGCCCGATTCCGGACCGAAGTTGCGGCGCAGCTGGCTGCAATTGGACGCCTCGCGCACCAGGTCGAGTTCGTCGTGCAGGTATTTGTCGAACTCGGCCACCACCTCGCGTGGCTTGAGACGGCGGCCATCGGCGCCCAGGCGCTCGATGATGCGCGCCACGATCTTGAGCAGCGACAGGTCTTTCTCGATGATGCTGAGCATGCCCGGGCGCAGCACCTTGACCGCCACCTCGCGGCCGTCGTGCAGCACCGCGAAGTGCACCTGGGCGATGGATGCCGACGCCACCGGGTCGACCTCGAACTGCGCGAACAGCTTTTCCGGCGGCGCGCCCAGCGCGGCCTCGATGCAGGCGGCGGCGCGAGCCGATGGGAACGGCGGCACGCGATCCTGCAGCAGCGCCAGTTCATTGGCGATGTCGGCCGGGATCAGGTCGCGGCGGGTCGACAGCACCTGGCCGAACTTGACGAAGATGGGGCCCAGCGATTCCAGCGCCAGCCGCAACCGCAGACCGCGCGGCTGGCGCGGCCGGGTGCCCAGGCGGATGACGCGCAGCAGGCAGGTCGCCAGCGGGTGGTTGAGGCTGGAGAGCACCAGCTCGTCCAGGCCATAGCGCAGCGAAACCAGGATGATGCGGAACAGGCGCAGCAAGGGGAACATGGGTCAGGCGCCTCGCTTGGCGGCAGCCGAGGCCAGCCGGGTTTGCAAGGCGGCGGCCGAGCGCGCCAGCGCGTCGGCGCGGGCATTCAGCTCGGCCAGGTCCAGACGCCATTGATCCAGCGCCGGACGGCCCAACAGCATGCCGTTTTCCTCGGCCAGGTATTCGGACACGTTCTCGGCCAGGCGCTGGCCGGCCTGGCGCGCGCCGCCCGCCGCCGCGCGGAGCCCGCCGGCGATGCGCAACGCGGGAATGTCGCCCACCAGCCGCGCCAGACTGTCTTCCGGGTCCCAGCGCAGCTGCTTGGACAGGTCCGCCACCACCTGCGCCAGCGCGGCATCGCCGGAAATGTGCGTGGCCTCGGCGAAATCGGGCGCCTCGCCGCCCGCGCCCAGCCGCGGCAACGGCAGCTTCTCGGGCGCCACCGTCAGGGTCACGTCGGGCACCACCGCAGCGTCGGCCTGGGCCGCCAGCCCCTCACTGTCGATAGTCAGGCCCAGGGTGAATCCGCCCAGCGCGAAACGCACGGTCTTGCCAGCATGGCGCGCCAGGCGTTCGCGCGCCCAGTCCTCGCGCTGCAACAGGGCGTTGAGCGCGCCGACGGCCAACCGGGAGGGAGTGGGCAGAAACGAAAAGGGCAACATGACAGTCCGCGGCCCCGGGCGACGGGGCTGACGAAGTTGATGGGTAAATCGGGAGTGTACCGGGTTGGATGAGGGTATGTTCCGGGCAGTCTGGGCGGGGTTTGCGCCCGCGCATGGAAAAACCGGCCCTGATGGGCCGGTTGGGGCGGCGGCCACGCGGCCCCCGCGATATCGGGAGACAGGCGCCAGCCAGATCAGCTGGCGTATTCCACCGGGATCTGCTGGATGCCGGCCAGCAGCCAGCCGCCGTTGGCGGGCTTGAACAGGTTCCAGACTTCCTCGAAGCGGAAGGCTTCGGCGCCCGGCGCCTCGCGCAGCATGCCCGAGAAGCGCACGCTGGCCAGGTGGCCGTCGGACACGGTTTCGATGCCCAGCAGCTCGGCGTTCAGCAGCACCACCTCGGTCTTGTTGGGCGAGGCGCCGCGCTCGGCCAGCTGCGGCTTGAGCTCGGTGATCAGGTCGTCGGTCAGGTAGTCGCGCAGGCGGTCGGTGCTGCCGCTGTCCCAGATGGCCTGGATGCGCACGAACTGGTCCTTGGCCTGCTTCAGGAAGTTGGGCGTGTCGAAGTCGCCCGGCACGAACCAGTTGTTGTCGTCGCCCGCCTTGGGCAGCACGGCGGCCGGGGCGGCGGCGGCAACCGGCGCTGCGGCCGGAGCGGACGGCTTCAGCGCCTCACGCCACATGGGCTGCTGCTGCGGCTGGCCGGGCGCATTGTTGGCGCCGCCGAAGGCGCCCTGGGTGGCCGGACGCGGCGCCGCGCCGCGCAGGCGGCGGATGATGAACATCACGGCGAACACGACCGCGGCGATCAGCAGGGCCGACCCCAGGAACTCGGCGAAGGCGCCCGACAGGCCCATGCTCGACAGCAGCGCGGCGATGCCCAGGCCGGCGGCAATGCCGGCGATGGGGCCGAGCCAGCGCGACGCGCCGCTCTTGGCGGCGGCGCCCGCGGCACC
>NZ_CADIJV010000029.1 GCF_902859765.1 Achromobacter pulmonis | reverse complement strand
CCGCCGGCCACGGCGCCCTTGGCCGCCGCGGTGCCGCCCCCCGCTACGCTCGCGGCCGGTCGGGCAATGGCCGGCTTCGCCGCCCCGCCCGCGTCCTTGGCGCCGCCCACCGTCAGGCCGGCGGCACCAAGGGCTTCGGCCTTCTTCGGACTGATGCCGCGCACCCGCTCGGCCAGGTCCTCCAGCGACTCGAACCGACCGGCGCGCTCGCGTTCGCTGACGATGGTCTGCGCCGTGCGCGGCCCGATGCCACGGATGCCTTCGAGTTGCTGCGCGGTGGCGTCATTCAGGTCGAGGGCCTGCGCTGGCGCGTGCGCGACGCCGGCCGCCAGCAAGGCCAGGCCCAGCGCCTGCCGCAAGCCGGACGGCCCGCGCCCGGCGGCGGCGGCGCGCGTGCGGCGCCAAGGCAACGCCGGCAGGCGGCGGGCGATGGTGGAATGCAGGAAGGGATTCATGAACAGGTCTCCGGAAAATGGCGGCGCAACGGCTGTCGCGCCACCTCCTGATCATGGTCCGTCCAGCCCTGCCGGCGGGTACGCGGTGAATGGTTTCATCCACCCCGGCAATCACGTAGACGAAAAAAAGCCGCCTGGCACGGCGGCATCTCAAGCGCAGTCCGGACAGCCGCCCGCAAACGGCGGGCGGCCCGGCGGCTACTTGCGGGCGCGCCAGTAGCGCACGTATTCGGACACGCCGGTCTGCACGTCGCGCATGGGCGCGGTGAAACCCGCCGCGCGCAGGCGGCTGACGTCGGCCTGGGTGTAGCTCTGGTAGCGGCCTTTCAGGTCGTCGGGGAACGGGATGTAGCGGATCAGGTCCAGTTCCACCAGTTGCGCCAGCGTCAATTGCGCTTCGCCGCGCTCGGCGCGCAGCGCGTTGACCACCGCCGCCGCGACGTCATTGAAGGGCTGCGCGCGGCCGGTACCGCAATTGAAGATGCCCGACTGTTCCGGATGGTCGAGGAAATGCAGGTTCACCGCCACCACGTCCTCCACCGAAATGAAGTCGCGGCTCTGGCCGCCGTCCACATAGCCATCCCAACCGGCGAACAGGCGCACGTGGCCGTGCTCCAGGAACTGGTTCATGTTGTGAAAGGCCACCGAGGCCATGCGGCCCTTGTGCTGCTCGTGCGGGCCGTAGACGTTGAAGTAGCGCAAGCCCACCACCTGCGCGGTGAGGCTGTCCATGCGCTGGCGCAGCACCTGGTCGAACAACAGCTTCGAATAGCCGTAGACGTTCAGCGGGCCTTCGTTGGCGGGGTCTTCCACGTAGACCGACGAGCCGCCGTAGACCGCGGCCGACGAGGCATACAGGAACGGAATGCGGCGCGCCTGGCAGAACTCGAACAATTCCAGCGTGACGCGGTAGTTGTTGTCGAGCATGTAGCGGCCATTGCGCTCGGTGGTGTCCGAGCAGGCGCCCTGGTGCAGCACCGCGCGGATCTCCGGCAGGCTGCCGTCGGCGACACGGCGACGGAAGTCGTCCTTGTCCATGTAGTCGGCGATTGCGCAGTCGACCAGGTTGACGAACTTGTCGCCTTCGGTCAAGTCATCGACCGCGATGATGTCCTTGATGCCGCGGCGATTGAGGCCGCGCACCAGGTTGCTGCCAATGAAGCCCGCGGCTCCGGTAACGATGATCATGAGAGTTCTCCTGCGAGTTCGGCGGCGGTGACGACGGACGTGCCCAGCTTGCCCACGGCAATGCCGCCGGCCCGGTTGGCCCAGCCCATGGCATCCTTCCAGGGCAGGTCGATGGCGCGCGAGACGGCCAGCGTCGCCAGCACGGTATCGCCGGCACCGGACACGTCGAACACTTCGTGCGCCTGCGCATCGATGTGCTCGCGGCCCGCGTCGGTAAACAACGTCATGCCTTGCTCGGAACGCGTCACCAGCAAGGCCTCGAGATCCAGGTCGGCGCGCAGCCGCTGCGCGCGATCGGTCAATTCGGATTCGGAATTCCAGCGGCCCACGGCCTGCTGCATCTCGGAACGGTTGGGGGTGACCAGGGTGGCGCCGCGGTAACGGGTGTAGTCGTCGCCCTTGGGATCGACCAGCACCGGGATGCCGGCGCGGCGGGCTTGCGCGATCAGCCCTTCGACCCGGGTCAGCACGCCCTTGGCGTAGTCGGACAGCACCACGATGTCATGGTTGGCCAGGTGGCGCGCCAGGGCGGCATCGATGCTGTCGAGCGCCTCCTGGGCCGGATGCTGCTCGAAGTCGACACGCAGCAGTTGCTGCTGGCGGCCCAGCACGCGCATCTTGAGCGTGGTGTGCAGGCTGCGGTCGGTGATCAGGTCGGCGTGGATGCCGGCCTCGGAGGCCAGGCGGCGCACGCTGTCACCGGCCTCGTCCTCGCCCAGCACGCCTACCAGGGTGACATGCCCCCCCAGCGCGGCGACGTTGCGCGCCACGTTGGCGGCGCCTCCCAGGCGATCCTCGCGGCGCGCGACACGCACCACCGGCACCGGCGCTTCGGGAGAGATGCGTTCCACCTCGCCGAACCAATAGCGGTCCAGCATGACATCGCCCACCACGAGCACGCGGCTATGCGAGACGGGTTCGACGGGAAATTGGCTCATTCAAGTTCTTCCAGACGGCGCGGCGCATAGGTCTCCCAGGCATTGCAGCCCGGACATTGCCAATAGAAGCGGCGCGCTTGAAAACCGCAGCTCCGGCACGCGTAGCGGTCCAGACGTTGCGTATGCTTGTGGATCAGGCTGCGCAGCAGCGTGAGGTCGGCCCCCGGCACGGGGCCCTGTTCGGTGGCGCCTTCGGCGTTGGCCAGTTCGGCCTCCAGCAGACGGTCCAGGCCGAGCAGCGAGGGATGGCTGCGCAAGGCGCCACGGGCGAACGCCCAGGCCGGCGCCGAACCCTGCTGGACGCGCAGTTCGCGGAAGACCACGTTGAACAGGTCGAGCGAGGCGTGGCGCATGTACTGGCGCTGCAGCAGTTCCAGCCCGGCTTCGGCCTGGGCGGCGGCGCGGTAGTTGGCCAGGAGCTGCTCGGCCACCAGGCCGGCGTATTCGGGCGCGTCGGTCATGACCGACTCCAGGTACAAGCGCTCGCGCTTGGGGTCCTGCTCCAACAGCGCCAGGCGCGCGCGCAGCATCGCGGTACGCACCATGGCGCCCTTGCCCGCCGCGCCCGCATCGGCGGTGGCCAGGGCGTGATCGGCGGCATCCAGGGCGGCATGCGCCGCATCGGCGTTGGGCGGCTTGGCCGCCAGCGCCGTCGCGGCCTGTTCGCAGTAGTAGTGCACGATCTGCGGCACCGGCTCGTCGACCAGGCCATGCAACGTCTTGACGGCCTCGATGGCGCGCGGCCAGTCGTGCTCGGATTCATAGATACGGATCAGCGAGCGCAGCGCCGGCAAGGCGTAGCGGGTGTCCTTGAGCTGCTCGAAGCCGCTTTCGGCGCGATCCAGCATGCCGGCCTTGAGGAAGTCCTGCGCCAGTTCGTGCTGGGCATGCTCGCGCTCGGCGGCGGGCAGGTCGGAACGGTTCAGCAGGCTCTGGTGCACCCGGATGGCGCGTTCCATTTCGCCACGGCGCCGGAACAGGCTGCCCAGCGCGAAGTGCAGCTCGGTGGTTTCCGGGTCGAGCTTGGCCACTTCGACGAAGGCGTCAATGGCACGGTCGGGCTGCTCGTTGAGCAGGAAGTTCAATCCCCGGAAATAGGAATCGGGCAGGCTGCGGGTTTCCCGCAGCATCTGCCGGATGTCGAAGCGCGCGGCCAGCCAGCCGAGCGCGAACAACACCGGCACGAAAATCAACCACCAAGGTTCAAAATCCACTGTGCGGGCTCTTGCGTTGATTCAATACGGAAAAGGCGGCGTGCGGATGGCGCGGCGCCATCACAGCGGCGACATCGGGGCGACCGCTTCCGGCGGCACCGCCGGCGTGGTGCCGTTGACGGCAGCCTGCACGCGGTCGAGTTCGCGGCGCAGGCGGATGGCCTCGCGACGGCGACGCATGGCGGCGGGCACGGTCAGCAGCAGGCCGAACAGGGCGCCGACCACGAACACAACCAGCATGACGACGATCAGCGGCACATCCTGCACCACGTAATCGGCATAAAACTTCACGGCGACGGGATCGGTGTTCTTCAACGCGAACATCAATACCGCCACGAACACGAGCAATCGCAGGGCCCAGACAAGGTAGCGCATGACGCATGCTCCTAAGAATTCGAGAGGGACAATTGTAAGCGACCTCCACACCTCGTGTATCGGCCTTGCGCGGCCCGCTTTGACAGCCGCCCCGCTTTTTTACGGAACGCCCAAAAACAAAGCCCCTTGATTGCTCAAGGGGCTTTGCTCGCGGTCCGATCCGCCCGGAAGCGGCTTGCTGGCCGTGCCATCAATGCATGGCATGCAGACTCGCCAAGGACGGCATCGATTCGCTCGATCCGGAGGATTGAGCGTCCTCGTCGTTGCCGCCGACCAAGTCCACCCGCTCACGCAATTCCTTGCCCGCCTTGAAGTGCGGCACCTGTTTGCCAGGCACCAGCACTTGTTCGCCGGATTTCGGGTTGCGGCCGATGCGGGGAGACCGCTGCGACAGCGAGAAGCTGCCAAAACCGCGGATCTCGATGCGCTGGCCCGAGGCCAGGGCCTGGGTCATCGCATCGAGCACGGTCTTGACCGCGTAATCGGTGTCGCGGGCGGCCAGCTGAGGATAGCGGGCCGCCAAGGCGGCGATCAGCTCCGACTTGGTCACGAATTAACCGTCGTTGCGCTGTTGGTCCAGCTTGGCCTTCAGCAGCGCGCCGAGGTTGGTGGTGCCGGACGAAGCGCTGGCGTCGGACATGCGCTGGATCGTTTCGGCGGTTTCGGCGTTGTCGCGGGCCTTGATCGACAGCTGGATCGAACGCGTCTTGCGGTCGATGTTGACGATCATGGCTTCGATGTTCTCGCCGGCGGTCAGCACGGTGGTGGCATCTTCGACGCGGCCCGAGGAGATCTCGGAGGCGCGCAGGTAGCCTTCGACGTCCACGGACAGCGTCACGACGGCGCCCTTGGCTTCGACCGACTTGATGGTGCCCGGAACCACGGCGCCCTTGTCGAACGTGGAAACGAAGTTGTTGAAGGGATCGCCTTCCAGCTGCTTGATGCCCAGCGAGATGCGTTCCTTGTCGGTATCGATGCCCAGAACCACGGCTTCGATCTCGTCGCCCTTCTTGAAGTTGCGCACGGCTTCTTCGCCGGTTTCCGTCCACGACAGGTCGGACAGGTGAACCAGGCCGTCGATGCCGCCGGGCAGGCCGACGAACACGCCGAAGTCGGTGATCGACTTGATGGCGCCGCGGACCTTGTCACCACGCTTGAAGTTGGTGGCGAACTCTTCCCACGGGTTCTGGCGGCACTGCTTCATGCCCAGCGAGATGCGACGACGGTCTTCGTCGATTTCCAGGACCATGACTTCGACTTCTTCGCCCAGGGTCACGACCTTGCGCGGATCGACGTTCTTGTTGGTCCAGTCCATTTCGGAGACGTGCACCAGGCCTTCGATGCCGGCTTCGACTTCAACGAACGCGCCGTAGTCGGTCAGGTTGGTGACCTTGCCGAACAGGCGGGTGCCTTGCGGGTAGCGGCGAGCCAGGCCCACCCACGGATCTTCGCCGAGCTGCTTGACGCCCAGCGAGACGCGGCTCTTTTCCTGGTCGAACTTGAGGACCTTGGCTTCGACTTCCTGACCCACTTGCAGGACTTCGGAGGGGTGACGCACGCGGCGCCAGGCCATGTCGGTGATGTGCAGCAGGCCGTCGATGCCGCCCAGGTCCACGAACGCGCCGTAGTCGGTGATGTTCTTGACCACGCCCTTGACCACCGCACCTTCGTGCAGGGTTTCGAGCAGCTTCTGGCGCTCTTCGCCCATGCTGGCTTCCAGCACCTGGCGACGCGACAGCACGACGTTGTTGCGCTTGCGATCGAGCTTGATGACCTTGAATTCGAGGGTCTTGCCTTCGTACGGGGTGGTGTCCTTGACCGGACGCAGATCCACCAGCGAACCCGGCAGGAACGCGCGGATGCCGTTGGTCATGACGGTCAGGCCGCCCTTCACCTTGCCGGTGATGGTGCCGGTGACCAGTTCGCCGTTTTCCAGGGCCTTTTCCAGTTGCAGCCAGGCCGACAGGCGCTTGGCGCGGTCACGCGACAGGATGGTGTCGCCGTAGCCGTTTTCCAGGGAATCGATGGCCACCGAGACGAAATCGCCGGGTTGCACTTCGAGCTCGCCCTGGTCATTCAGGAACTCTTCCAGGGGGATCAGCGCTTCGGACTTCAGGCCGGCGTTGACGACGACGAAGTTGTGGTCGACGCGCACGACTTCGGCGCTGATGACCTCGCCGGACTTCATGTCCTGGCTCTTGAGGCTCTGGGCGAAAAGGTCGGCGAAACTTTCGCCGCCGGTGGCGGTAGTGGAAACGGAAGACATGGGGTTGAAATCCATTGGGCCGAAATGGCCGTTAAAAACACACCGCAGCGGATTGCCCGCCACAGTGGAGTCAAAATACCTGTCTGCCGGTTTGCCCTTGCGGGGTGTCCCGTGGGGGTGTCGCCTGGCCAAAGACAGGGCCTAAAAAAAGAAAATCGAAAAACGCGAGGATTGCCTGGCTTTGCCAGCAAGCCGGACTTGCGCCAGGCTTTCCGTCAGGTGATTCCTATCGGGGGATCGCCTGCCAAAAATCCAGTATTGCCTGCACGGTTTCCGCAATCGTCAGGTTCGACGAATCCAGCACGTGTGCATCCGCTGCGGGAGCCAGAGGCGCCGTGGCGCGCTGCGTATCGCGGGCATCCCGCTCGCGCATGTCCCGCAAAAGGTCGTCTAGATTAGCAGAAATTCCCTTTTCGATCAACTGCTTACGCCGCCTCTCGGCCCGCGCGACCACATCGGCCACCAGGAACACTTTCAGGGACGCATCAGGAAACACCACCGTGCCCATATCGCGGCCGTCCGCCACCAGCCCTGGCGCCAGGCGGAACGCGCGCTGGCGCTCCAGCAACGCCTGCCGCACACCAGGGAAGGCCGCCACGCGGGAAGCGAAATTACCCACTTCCTCGCGGCGGATTTCGTGGCCGACGTCGGCGCCTTCCAGGTAGACGTGGGGACCGTCGAAGCGCACATCCAGGGTTTCGGCCACCCGTGCCACCGCGGGCTCGTCGGCGGCATCCACGCCGCGATTGAGCGCCGCCAGCGCGGTCAAGCGATACAGCGCGCCGCTATCCAGCACCGCCCAGCCCAGCGCCTTGGCGACGCGGTGGGCCACGGTGCCCTTGCCCGAAGCGGTGGGACCGTCGATGGTGATGACGGGAGCGGGATTCGAATCTGTCGAAGTCATGTCGGGAAATTGAGCGCGAGCCCGTGGCCGCTAGGCCGATACCAGGCCAGCGTAGACGTCAAAGTAACCCGGGAAGGTCTTGCTGACACACCCCGGATCGAGAATCCGTACCGCCGCCGGGCTGAATGCGGCCAGCGAGAAGCACATCGCCATGCGGTGATCGTCCCAGGTGCCGATGTGCGCATCGCGCCAGGCGCCGTCGGCCGGCGGCGTGACGCGCAGCCAATCCGGCCCCGATTCCACCCGCGCGCCCAGCTTCTCCAGCTCGGTCTGCATGGCGTGGATGCGGTCGGTTTCCTTGACGCGCCAACTACCGATGTTGCGCAGTCGGCACGGGCCGTCGGCGTACAGCGCGAGCGCGGCGGCGGTCATCGCGGCGTCGGGGATCAGGTTGAAATCGGTATCGAAGGCCTTCAGGCGGCCACCCTCTGCCACGCGCACGCCGCTCACTTCGATCCAGCCGTCGCCGTAAGTCACGGTCGCGCCCATGGCGGCCAGGGTGTCGGTGAATTTCACGTCGCCCTGGATGCTGTCGGCGCCCACGCCGGTGACCCGCAACGGGCCGCCGCCAATCGCCCCCAGCGCCAGGAAGTACGAGGCGGTGGACGCATCGCCCTCGACCGCGATCCGCCCCGGGCTGCGGTAGCGCGCGCCACCCGCGATGGTGAAACGGCTCCAGCCGTCACGCTGCACGGCGACGCCGAAGCGCGCCATCAGGTTCAGCGTGATCTCGATGTACGGCTTGGAGATCAGTTCGCCCAGCACCTCGATCACTACCGGCTGGCCGCTCTGGCCGGCCTGCAGCGGCGCGGCCATCAGCAACGCGGTCAGGAACTGGCTGGAGACCGAGCCCTGCACCTGCGTCACGGCCGGCGTGGCGATCTCGCCGCGGCCGATATGCAGCGGCGGGTAGCCGGGCTGCCCCAGGTAGTCGATACGGGCGCCGAGCGCCTTGAGCGCATCGACCAGGTCGCCGATGGGACGCTCGTGCATGCGCGGCACGCCCGACAGACGGTAGTCGCCGCCCATCAGCGCCAGCGCCGCAGTCAGCGGCCGGATGGCGGTGCCGGCGTTGCCCATGAACAGGTCGGCGCTGTCGACCGGAAAGCGGCTCACGCCGCGCACGGTGACGCGGCCCTCGGCCAGTTCGGACACGGCCACGCCCAGTTGGCGCAAGGCGGCCAGCATGACACGCGTGTCATCGGAATCCAGCAGGCCGGTAATCACGGTCTCGCCGTCAGCGATGGCCGCCAGCAGCAACACCCGGTTGGAAATGCTCTTGGAGCCGGGCAAGGCCATGACGCCCTGCGCGCGCCGCACCTGCGGCAGATCCAGGAAAGGCGAAGCGCCCATGTCGGTTACTCCTTGCGCCAGTTGCGGCGCGCCTGCGCCGCCGTGTCCAGCAACGCCAGCAAGGCCGCGCCATCGCCGCCGTCGATCGCGCGCTCGGCCCGATCCAGCACGGCGCGCACGGCCGCCAGCTCGGCCAGCACGGCGTCGCGGTTGGATAGAAAGATATCGCGCCACATCTCGGGCGAACCCGCCGCGATGCGAGTGAAGTCGCGGAAACCGCTGCCAGCCAGCGCCAGCCGGGTGACGGCGTCATCCGCGGTGGCAACCTGCTCCATGTACGCCGAAGACAGCAGGTGCGGCAGATGGCTGACCGAGGCCAGCACCCGGTCATGCGCGCCGGCGTCCATGTCGATCACGTGCGCGCCACAGGCGCGCCACGCATCGCGCACCAGGGCAACGGCGGCGGCGGTGTTCTCGGCCAGCGGCGTCAGGATGGCGCAACGCCCCTGATACAGGCCGGCATCGGCGGCCTCGGGGCCGGTGCGCTCGGCGCCGGCGATGGGGTGGCCCGGCACGAACTGGCCGATGCGCGCACCCAGCGCCAGACGGGCGGCATCGACCACTTCGGCCTTGGTACTGCCGCCGTCGGTCAGCAACGTGGCCTCGCGCAGGTGCGGCAGCATGCGCGCCAGCACGTCCTTCAGCCCGCCCACCGGCGTGGCCAGGAACACCAGGTCGGCGCGGGCGGCGGCGTCTTCGGCGCTGACGGCTTCGTCGATCAGGCCGAGTTCCACCGCGCGCGCCAGCGAGGCGGCATTGCGTCCCACGCCCAGCACCCGCCCCACCTGCCCTGCCCGGCGCAGCGCCGCGGCGAAAGAGCCGCCGATCAAGCCCACGCCAACGACGGCCAGCACAGGAATCAGGGGGCCAGCGGCCCCCTGTTCCGGCTTGAAGGAAGCGCCGCTCATTCGGACAGGATGGCGGTCAGCGCGTCGATGAAACGGGCGTTCTCCTGCGGCAGGCCGATGGACACGCGCAGCCACTCGGGCAAGCCATCGCCGGCCACCGGCCGCACGATCACGCCACGCTTGAGCAGCGCCAGGTTGATGCGCGGCGCATCGCCCACGTGCACCAGCACGAAATTGCCGTAGCTGGGCACGTAGCGCAACTTGAGGCGATCAAAGGCTTCGCACAGTTGCGCCTTGCCCGTCTTGTTGGAGGTGTAGGCCTGTTCCAGGTAAGCGGCATCGCCCAGCGCGGCCACGGCGGCGGCCTGCGCCAGCGTGTTGACGTTGAACGGCTGGCGCACGCGGTTGAGCAGGTCGGTCAGCGCCGGCTGCGCCACCGCGAAGCCCACCCGCAGGCCCGCCAGGCCATAAGCCTTGGAGAAGGTGCGCGAAACGATCAGGTTGGGATAGCGGCGTACCAGCGCGGTGCTGTCGAAACGGAACTCCGGGTCGAGGTACTCGTTGTAGGCTTCGTCCAGCACCACGGTGACGCGGTCGCCGTGGGCGGCATGCACGCGCTCCAGGAACGCGGCCACCTGCTCGCCCGGCACGAAGGTGCCGGTGGGGTTGTTGGGATTGGCGATGAACAGCAGGCGCGTGTCGTCGGCGATGGCGTCGAACATGGCGTCCAGGTCATGGCCGTAGTCCTTGGCCGGCACCACGATGTGGCGCGCCCCGCGGGCCTGCGTGGCCAGGCGGTAGACCGCGAACGAATGCTCGGCATAGACCGCCGAGGCCCCCGGCTCCAGCAAAGCCAGCGCGGCGATTTCCAGGATGTCGTTGGAGCCGTTGCCCAGCGTGATCCAGTTCATCGGCACGTCGTAGCGCGCCGCCAGCGCGGCCTTCAGGTCGAAGCCGTTGGGATCGGGATAGCGCGCCAGCGACTCGGCCGCCGCCAGCATGGCCGCGCGCGCCGACGCGGGCATGCCCAGCGGGTTTTCATTGGACGCCAGCTTGACGATGCTGGCCGGATCCAATCCGAACTCGCGGGCGAGCTCTTCGATCGGCTTGCCGGCCTGGTACGGGGCGATGGCGCTGACGTGCGCGGGAGCGGCGAGAGGCTTGGAGGTATTGGTCATGGAAGGCTCACGGCGCCGGGTAGGAACCCAGCACTTTCAGGTAGGCAACCTGCGCCCGCAGGGTATTCAGGGCGAGCGCGACGTTCGGATCGTTGCGATGCCCCAGGACATCGACGTAGAAATAGTATTCCCACTCGCCCGTGCGGGCCGGACGGGATTCGAAACGTGTCATGGACACGCCGTTGGCCGCCAGCGGCGCCAGCATCTCGTAGACGGCGCCAGCGCGGTTCGGCACCGCCAGGATCAGGCTGGTCTTGTCCTTGCCGCTGACCAGCGGCTCGATGTTGCCGATCGCCAGGAAGCGCGTGCGATTGTGCGGGTCGTCCTGGATGCCGGCGCTGACGACCTGCAGGTTCCAGGCCGGCGCCGCCACTTCGCCGGCGATGGCGGCGATGGTCGGGTCGGCAGCAGCCAGGCGCGCGGCCTCGGAATTGCTGGCCGCGGCCACGCGTTCCAGGTCGGGATAGTTGCGCGTCAGCCAGCCCTGGCACTGGGCCAGCGCCTGCGGATGCGCGGAAATCGATTTGATACCGTCCATGGTGCCGGACTGCGACATCAGGCAGTGGCGGATCACCAGCGAACGCTCGCCCAGGATGCGCAGCGGCGTGTTCAGCAGCAGGTCCAGGCTGCGGTTGACGGCGCCTTCGGTGGAGTTCTCGACCGGCACCATGCCGACGTCGGCCTGGCCCGCTTCGACGGCGCGAAAGACTTCATCGAACGACACGCAAGGCAGCTTCTGCACTGCGTGGCCGAAATGCTCCAGCGCGGCCTGTTCGGAAAACGAACCCTGCGGGCCCAGATAGGCGACGGTCATGCCGCGTTCCAGGCCACGGCAGGCCGAGATGATCTCGGTCCAGACCGACGCCACGCCGGCCGCCGGAAAAGGGCCGGGGTTCAGTTGCTGCAGACGGCGGATGACTTCGGCTTCGCGCTCGGGGCGCAGCACCGGGCCGTCGGCATGGGCGGCGTGCTTGGCCTCGCCCACCTCCTGCGCGGCGCGGGCGCGCTGCGACAACAGGTCGAGGATTTGCGCATCGATGGCGTCGATGCGGTCGCGCAAGGGGCGCAGCTTGCGCTGCAGGTCGTCATCCATAGCGGCGCTCGAATTCCTTCAGGTACTCGACCAGCGCGGCCACGGCGGCCAGCGGCACGGCGTTGTAGATCGAGGCGCGCATGCCGCCCACGCTCTTGTGGCCCTTGAGCTGCGTCAGGCCGGCGGCCTCGGCGCCTTGCAGGAAGGCGTCGTTGAGCGACTCGTCGCGCAGCACGAACGGCACGTTCATGCGCGAACGCACGGGCACGTGAATCGGATTGCGGTAGAAACTGGTGCTGTCGAGGTAGCCGTACAGCAGCTCGGCCTTGGCCTTGTTGGCCGCTTCCATGCCCGCCACGCCGCCATTGGCCTTGACCCACTTGAACACCAGGCCGGCGATGTAGATGGCGAAGGTCGGCGGCGTGTTGTAGCGCGAATGCTCGGCGGCTACGTTGGCGTAATCGAACGCCGACGGACAGATCGGCAGCGCATGGCCGATCAGGTCACGGCGGCAGATGGCCATGGTGACACCGGCCGGGCCGGCATTCTTCTGGGCGCCGGCGTACATCATGCCGCAACGGCTGACATCCATCGGCCGCGACAGGAAATGCGAGGACGCATCGACCACCAACGGCACGTCGGGCGCGTCCAGCGCGGCCATATCGGGCCAGTCCATGAACTCGACGCCGCCGATGGTTTCGTTGCTGCACAGGTGCAGGTAGGCCGATTCCTTGCGCACTTTCCAGGTGTCGACCGGCGGCACCCAGGTGAACGGCGCCTGTTCGCCGCCATCCAGTTGCGTCGCCTGCCCGCTGGTGGCCGCGACCTGCGCGTCACCGTAGCGGCCGGCTTCCTTGTAGGAGCGCGACGACCAGTGGCCGGTGACGACGAAGTCGGCCGCCGGCGTGCCGCGCCGCCCCATCAGATTCATGGGAACGATGGCGTTCTCCCCGGAACCGCCGCCTTGCATGAACATCACCGCGTAGTCCGGAGACAGGCCGAGCAGATCGCGCAGGTCGCTTTCCGCTTCGTCGCAGATCTGCACGAAGTGCTTGCCGCGATGACTCATTTCCATCACGGACATGCCACTGCCGTGCCAGTCCAGCATTTCCGCAGCGGCTTGCTGCAGTACCACCTCGGGCAGGGCCGAGGGGCCAGCCGAGAAGTTCCAGGGGCGGGCCATTATTGCTCCGTAGGTTCCGTCGAATCCGTTGCTCCGGCGTCGCCGTCGCCCTCTTCCTGGCCGTCGTCCAGGTCTTCGCTGTCATCGTCGGCATCGCTTTCGACGACCCGGCGCACGCCGGACAGCGAACTGCCGTCGTCGACGTTGATGAGGGTGACGCCCTGCGTGGCGCGGCCCATTTCGCGGATTTCCGCGACCCGGGTGCGCACCAGCACGCCGCCGGTGGTGATCAGCATGATTTCATCCGAAGGCATCACCAGCACCGCGCCGACCACCCTGCCGTTGCGCGAGCTGGTCTGGATGGCGATCATGCCCTTGGTGCCGCGGCCATGGCGCGTGTACTCGGTGATCGGGGTACGCTTGCCGTAGCCGTTTTCGGTGGCGGTCAGCACGCTCTGCGTTTCGTCCCCGGCCACCAGCAACGCGATCACGGTCTGGGTGTCCTCGAGCATCATGCCGCGCACGCCGCGGGCGTTGCGGCCCATCGGGCGCACGTCGTTCTCGTCGAAGCGCACGGCCTTGCCGGCGTCCGAGAACAACATGACGTCGTGCTTGCCGTCGGTGAGGTCGGCGCCGATCAGGTAGTCGCCATCGTCCAGGTCGACCGCGATGATGCCGGCCTTGCGCGGGTTGGAGAAGTCGGACAGCGGGGTCTTCTTGACCGTGCCGCGCGAGGTCGCCATGAAGACGTAGTGGTCTTCGCTGAACTCCTTGACCGGCAGCACCACCGTGATCTTCTCGCCTTCGGCCAGCGGGAACATGTTGACGATGGGCTTGCCGCGCGAGTTGCGCGTGCCTTGCGGCACTTCCCAGACCTTGAGCCAGTAGACCCGGCCACGATTCGAGAAGCACAGCAGGAAGTCATGGGTGTTGGCGATGAACAGCTGGTCGATCCAGTCGTTTTCCTTCATCGCCGTGGCCTGCTTGCCGCGGCCGCCGCGCTTCTGCGACCGGTATTCGGACAGCGGCTGGCTCTTGATGTAGCCGCCGTGCGACAGGGTCACGACCATGTCGGTGGGCGTGATCAGGTCTTCGGTATCGAGCTCGGTCGCGTTCAGCTCGATATCCGAGCGGCGCGCATCCTTGGCGCCGGTGGAGAACTCGGCCTTGATGGCCTGCAGTTCCTCGCCGATGATGCTCGTGATGCGCTCGGGACGGGCCAGGATGTCCAGCAGGTCGGCGATGGTGGACATGATGTCCTTGTATTCGCCGACGATCTTGTCCTGCTCCAGGCCGGTCAGGCGCTGCAGGCGCATGTTCAGGATTTCCTGCGCCTGGGTGTCGCTCAGGCGGTAGAGCCCGTCGCCTTGCAGGCCGAACTCGGCGCCCAGGCCATCGGGGCGGAACGCCGCGCGGCCGCCCGGCGTATCGCCGTCGGCACGCGACAGCATCTCGCGCACCAGCGAGGAATCCCACGACTTGGCCATCAGTTCCTGGCGCGCGACGGGAGGCGTCGGCGCGGCCTTGATGATGGCGATGAAGTCATCGATGTTGGCCAGCGCCACGGCCAGGCCTTCCAGCACGTGGCCGCGCTCGCGCGCCTTGCGCAGCTGGAACACGGTGCGGCGCGTGACCACTTCGCGGCGATGCTGCAGGAAGTAGTCGATCATCTGCTTCAGGTTGAGCAGGCGGGGCTGGCCATCGACCAGCGCCACCAGGTTCATCCCGAAGGTGTCCTGCAATTGCGTGTTCTTGTAGAGGTTGTTCAGCACCACCTCGGGTACTTCGCCGCGCTTGAGCTCGATCACCAGGCGCATGCCATCCTTGTCGGACTCGTCGCGGATGTCGGAGATGCCTTCGATCTTCTTGTCGTTGACCAGCTCGGCGATGCGCTCCTGCAGCGTCTTCTTGTTGACCTGGTAGGGAATCGCGTCGACCACGATGGCCTGGCGGTTGCCCTTTTCCATGTCTTCGAAGTGGGTCTTGGCGCGCATGATGACGCGGCCGCGGCCGGTGCGATAGCCTTCGCGCACGCCGGACATGCCGTAGATGACGCCGCCCGTGGGGAAATCCGGCGCCGGGATGATCTCCATGAGTTCATCGACCGAGCACGCGGGATTGCGCAGGCAGTACAGGCAGCCGTCGACCACTTCCTGGAGGTTGTGCGGCGGGATGTTGGTGGCCATGCCCACGGCGATGCCCGAGCTGCCGTTGACCAGCAGGTTCGGCAGGCGCGAGGGCAACAGCAGCGGCTCTTGCTCGCTGCCGTCGTAGTTGGGGCCGAAGTCGACCGTTTCCTGGTCGATGTCCGCCAGCAGCTCGTGGGCGATCTTGGCCAGGCGGATTTCGGTGTAACGCATCGCCGCGGCGTTGTCGCCGTCGATGGAGCCGAAGTTGCCCTGGCCGTCGACCAGCATGTAGCGCATGGAGAAATCCTGCGCCATGCGGACGATGGTGTCGTAGACGGACTGGTCGCCGTGGGGGTGGTACTTACCGATGACGTCCCCGACGATACGCGCGGACTTCTTATAGGCGCGGTTCCAGTCGTTGTTGAGTTCATGCATCGCGTAGAGCACGCGCCGGTGGACAGGCTTGAGCCCGTCCCGCACATCCGGTAGCGCCCGCCCGACGATCACGCTCATCGCGTAATCGAGGTAACTGCGGCGCATCTCTTCTTCCAGCGATACCGGAAGCGTCTCCTTGGCAAAGGAATCCATATATATAACGACAGAATCGTGTAAGGAGGAACCCGGGCCGGGTAAACAGGAAATTCTATCATTCGATTGGGATCGAGGCCCCAAGGGCCCCGCGCGGCCCGTGGCTCGGGCCTCGACACGGATGTCGCGGGCAAGCGGCACCGGCACATTCGCCCGCATCTGGAACCCTGTTGTCAAAAACCAACAGGGCAAACCAATGGAGCGAGGAAAACGCCATATCCAGCACCAATGCGGCTGTCCAGGGAAGCCAAAGCCCCCCAAATGCCTTAAGATTGTTTCCAGCACGCAGGAAACCCAGTAGCTATTCCTTTGAACCAGCTCTTGGCGTTGCTATACTGGCCCCGTTTTCCTGATATGCGGCGGGGGTTCGCTGCGAGTCACTTATCCAGCTTCAAGCTCAACGAGGAGAAACATGAACAAACCCTCCAAATTCGCTCTGGCGCTCGCCTTCGCTGCCGTCACGGCCTCGGGTGTAGCCTCGGCCCAGACCTATCCCCAAACGGTGGACAACTGGCGCAATCCGTTTGGTGACGTTTGGAAGAACGGCACGAACGAACTGTGCTGGCGCGATGCGTTCTGGACCCCGGCCACCGGCATCCCCGGTTGCGACGGTGTTCCGGTCGCACAACAGAAGGCGAAGCCGGCCCCGATGGCGGCCAAGGTCGTGTTCAACGCTGACACGTTCTTCGACTTCGACAAGTCGACCCTGAAGCCCGAAGGCCGCCAACTGCTGGACCAAGTCGCCCAGCAAGCTCGCGGTATCGAGCTGGAGACCATCATCGCCGTGGGCCATACCGACTCGATCGGTACGGAAGCCTACAACCAGAAGCTGTCCGAGCGCCGTGCCGCTTCGGTCAAGGCCTATCTGGTCAGCAAGGGCATCGATCCGAACCGTATCTACACGGAAGGCAAGGGTGAAATGAACCCGATCGCTTCCAACAAGACGAAGGAAGGCCGCGCCCAGAACCGTCGCGTTGAAATCGAAATCGTGGGTAGCCGCAAGTAATTGCCGGACTAGCTACAATAAAGGGCCTCGCATCGCGAGGCCCTTTTTTTCGCCTGGCTTGCACCAATGCGGTGCAAACACCCCGGCGCCCGCAAGCGCCGCAGTCCCTCTCTAATATATAGAGTGCCGCCTTATGCTGGACCGCCCATGAGCACCCACACTTCCGATACCGCCCAAACCACCATCAATGCCGATCAGGCCGAACTGGACAAGTTCGGCGCGCTGGCCAGCCGCTGGTGGGACCCCGAAAGCGAGTTCAAGCCGCTGCACGCCATCAATCCCCTGCGGCTGGAATGGATCCAGGAAAGCGTGGGCAGCCTGGCCGGCAAGAAGGTGCTGGATGTCGGCTGCGGCGGCGGCATCCTGTCGGAAGCCATGGCGCGCACGGGCGCGGACGTCACTGGCATCGACCTGGCAGACAAGTCGCTCAAGATCGCCAAGCTGCACGGCCTGGAATCGGGCGTGAAGGTCGAATACCGCAAGGTGCCGGTGGAACAGCTGGCGGCCGAGCAACCCGGCCAGTACGACGTGGTCACCTGCATGGAAATGCTGGAGCACGTGCCGGACCCGGGGTCCATCGTGCGCGCCTGCGCGGCGCTGACCAAGCCGGGCGGCTGGGTGTTCTTCTCGACCCTGAACCGCAACCCCAAGTCGTTCCTGTTTGCCATCATCGGGGCCGAATACCTGCTGCGCCTGCTGCCACGCGGCACCCACACCTATGACATGTTCATCAAGCCCAGCGAACTGGCCGCGGCCGCCCGCGGGGCCGGCCTGGAGCCGGTCGGCATGCGCGGCATGGAATACAACCCGATCACCCAGATCTATTCGCTGACTTCCGACACCTCGGTCAACTACCTGATGGCTACCCGCAAATGAGCGCCCTGATCCTGTTTGATTTCGACGGCACCCTGGCCGATACCGCCCCCGACCTGGCCGCCGCCGCCAACCAGCAGCGCACCCGCCGTGGGCTGGATCCCCTGCCCTACGAAACGCTGCGCCCGGTAGCCTCGCAGGGCGCGCGCGGCCTGCTGCGCGTGGCGCTCGGCCTGAAGCCGGGCGACGACGAATACGAACCGACCCGCCTGCAGTTCCTGGAAGACTACGCCGCCAGCTCCACCGTCCACAGCAAGCTGTTCCCCGGCATCGAGGCGCTGCTGGCCGACATCCGCCGGCGCGGCCTGTCATGGGGCATCGTGACCAACAAGGTCACCTACCTGACGCTGCCGATCGTCGAGCACCTGAACCTGACCCGCGACAGCGCCGTGCTGGTGTGCGGCGACACCACCGCCCACGCCAAGCCGCATCCGTTGCCGCTGCAGCATGCCGCGCGCGAAGCCGGCTTCGCCACCGATCGCTGCGTGTATGTCGGCGACGACCTGCGCGACATCCAAGCCGCGCATGCGGCCGGCATGCCCGCCGTTGCCGCCGCCTACGGCTATGTCGGCGAGGACGATGACATCATCCACTGGGAAGCGGAGACCTGCGCCAACACCCCCGCCGAACTCTGGCCGGCAATCCAGCCCCTGCTACCTGCCGACCTGCGCTGATCCCCCCGGCGGCCTGCCGCCCATGACAACGGCCTGGTTCGATTAGTGGACCAGGCCGAACTATTTATCCGGCGCGCGGGACTTTATCCGGCACGCCACGTGAATTAAAGTATGTTCATGCAGGGCAATACGGGTGCTTCCCGATTGCCTTTCCCGGCAAAATGCCGGCGCTGCGCGGCACCGCCTGCGCAGCGATCCCGCGCCACGCATTGGCGGCCCGCGCCGCCCATGCGCCCACGCGCCGAAGCCTGTCCGGCGCGCAACCCAGACTTTTTCAGACTCATTCATCCCGCATCGCGCGTCGCCCCAGGGCTGCGCGCGCACCTGGAATTGCCCATGCTTTTGCCCATCCTGTTACTTTCAGCCGCCGGCTTCACCATCCTGACCACCGAATTCCTGATCGTCGGCCTGCTGCCCAGTCTGGCCCGTGACCTGAATGTCACGGTGTCCCAGGCCGGGCTGCTGGTGTCGCTGTTCGCGTTCACCGTGGCGGCCACCGGACCGCTGCTGACCGCGTTGATGGCCAATATCGAGCGCAAGCGCCTGTTCATCAGCGTGCTGGTGCTGTTCGGCCTGTCCAACGCGCTGGCGGCGGCGGCCCCGAACATCTGGGTCATGGCGCTGGCCCGCTTCGTGCCCGCGCTGGCGCTGCCGGTATTCTGGTCGCTGGCCAGCGCCACGGCAGTGGAGCTGGTGGGCCCCGCCCGGGCCGGGCGCGCCATCTCGATGGTGGCGTTCGGCATCGTCGCGGCGACGGTGTTCGGCATTCCCATCGGCGTGCTGATCTCCGACGCCTTCGGCTGGCGAGCGGCCTTCGCCGTGCTATCGGCAGTGGCGTTCGCCAAAGCGCTGTTGCTGCTGCTGGCCTTTCCCAGCACCCGTATCCGCGCCGATAGCGTCAAGCTGGTGACGCAATTGCGTATCCTGCGCAATCCGCTGGTGGTCGGCCACGTACTGCTATCGGTACTGGTGTTTACAGGCATGTTCACGGCCTATACCTATCTGGCGGACATGCTCGAGCGGCTGGCCGGCTTCAATGGCCAGATCGTCGGCTGGACCATGATGGCATTCGGCGCGGTGGGCCTGATCGGCAACACGCTCGGCGGCCGCCTGGTCGACCGCAACCCGCTGGGCGCGACCGCGCTGTTCTCGGCGCTGATGGCCGCCGGCCTGGTGTTCGTGGCCTCGGTGATGCAGTCACATGGTTTGCTGGCGGTCGTGCTGACGGCCTGGGGCGTTGCGCAGGCGGCGCTGTTCATCGTCTGCCATGTGCGCCTCATGAAATCCGCGCCCGAGGCGCCGGCTTTTGCCGCCTCGCTCAATATTTCGGGCGCCAATATCGGCATCGGGCTGGGCGCGGTGGTCGGCGGCCACGTGATCGACCACTATGGCCTGGCCGCGCTGGGCTGGGCGGCGGCGGCCATCGTGGCACTGTCGGTCGGCCTGGCGCTCGCGCTGATGGCGGCATCGCGCCTCCCGCGCCGGGTAGGCAAGACCGCCTGCGCCAACATCACATGACGATGCTTGACGGCGCGCGGAAACACAGCGGACTATCGCATTTCCCAGTACAATAGAACTTCTTGGGGCCGATCCGGATTCGACGTGGGTCGCGAAACAACTCAGGGCATGCCGAGCACCAGTACGCTCGTTAAACCACTGGAACACTACAAACGCCAACGACGAGCGTTTCGCTCTCGCCGCTTAAGCGGTGAGCCGCTGCACTGATCTGTCCTTGGGTCAGGCGGAGGAAGGCAACTTCCTAGGGGGGCAACCCTCGAACCGCAGCAGCGACATTCACAAGGAATCGGTTCGCGCTGGGGTCACACGGCTCGGATTTAAATTACGTGAATCGCTCTGGTCCGGCCTGTCGGTTGGCTAAGTCCAGGGTTAAAACCAAATAGATCGACTACGCATGTAGAACTGGTTGCGGAGGGCTTGCGGACGGGGGTTCAATTCCCCCCGGCTCCACCAAATTTCCGCCATAGCGCCAAATGGCCGACCTTTACGGGTCGGCCATTTTTTTGTCCTCGGCACCCCTCACATATGGCCCGCACCCAGCGGCGTTTTCACGCCTATCCACGGCTGCGGCGCGCCCGCAAACGCGGGTAGCCGGCGCGATGCCTGCGGCATGCGAAAAAAATGAAGTGACTACGGGGCCAACCCCGCCCCCCGCCGGGAACCGTTAAAAATTGCAAATCGCTTATAAATTCGACACGATAAGCTCGAGTCGCCGCTAATATTTCGTATTGCATCGAGACCCATTTTTGCCCCATACGTAACAAAAAAAGACAAATCTAGACATTATTTGACACAGAATTGACAGCAAAACGAAATGTGCGGCTTCCCTGCTTTATTTCTGCCTGGCATCGATTGCAGCCAAGTTAATTCAACGACTTACTGCCAACTATCGACCAAAACGAAATAATCCGTCACATATTACCAATGCTATCAAGACATAATAAGCGCAAGAAAATGCCACCGGCTCAGGCCGCTCGACTGCGATGAAGATACTTTCCATATTCGGAACGCGTCCAGAAGCGATCAAGATGGCTCCCCTGGTCGCTGCCTTGCAGGATGAGTCGCAGTTGGACAGCGTGGTATGCGTGACCGGCCAGCACCGCCAGATGCTGGATCAGGTGCTGGCATTGTTCGATCTGCGCGCGCAGCACGATCTGGACGTCATGGTGTCCAACCAGACCCTGAACGGCCTGTACGCGCGCCTGATCAGCCGGGTGGACGAGGTACTGGCGACGGAACAGCCGGATTACGTGCTGGTGCATGGCGATACCAGCACCGCCTCGGCCTGTGCGCTGGCCGCCTTCCATCGACGCGTCCGCATCGGCCATGTCGAAGCGGGCTTGCGCACCGGCAATCTGGCCATGCCCTTTCCCGAAGAGATGAACCGCCGCGTGGTCGACGCAATCGGCGACTGGCTGTTTGCGCCGACCGCCGAATCGCGCGGCAACCTGCTGCGCGAGAACCTTGCCGGCCGCATCACCGTGACCGGCAATACCGTCATAGACGCGCTGGCCATGACCTGCGCCAAGCTGTCCCCCGATGGGCCACTGGCGCGCGGGCTAGCCACGCGCTACGACTGGCTCGACCCGCAACGCCGACTGATGCTGGTGACCGGCCACCGGCGCGAGAGCTTCGGCGGCGGCTTCAAGAACATCTGTGCCGCGCTGGCCGAGCTGGCCCGCCGCGAAGACCTGCAGATCGTCTATCCGGTGCACCTGAACCCGCAGGTGCGCAATGTCGTGATGGCCGATCTGGCGGGGCTGGAGCGGGTCCACCTGATCGATCCGCTGGATTATCTCGATTTTGTCTGGTTCATGCAGCGCGCCCATCTCATCCTGACCGACTCCGGCGGCGTACAGGAAGAGGCGCCGTATCTGGGCAAGCCCGTGCTGGTGATGCGCGACGTGACCGAGCGCCCGGAAGCGGTGCGGGCCGGCACGGTAGCGCTGGTGGGCACAGACAGGCAGCGCATCGTCACTGAGGTCAACCGACTGCTCGACGATCCCACGCTGCATGCCGCGTTTTCGCGGCGTATCAACCCGTACGGAGACGGCAAGGCCAGCGCGCGTATTGTCGATGCGCTCTGCGGCCGCGCCGTCTCGGAATTCGATCCCTACGGCGCGGCCACCGGCACGCCGGCCTGATGCCTCCCGACCTGAGTGTTCCGCCAGGAGTTCCCATGCCCAAACCCACTTCCCTTCCCGCCGCCCTGGCGCTCTGTCGCACGCTCATGGCTGCGGGCCTGCTGGTGCCGTTGGGCGCGATGGCCAGCCCGGCCGGCGACGCGCTGCGGCAATTGCAGGGCGATGATTGGGTCACGCGCAACACCACGCTGGCCGATCTCGGGATCACTGAGCCGGTCGTCCTGAGTAACAGCGATGCGCGCCAGGAGTTCTACCTGCCGGTGCCGCGCGGCGTGCCGATAGCCGACGCCACCTTGAACTTCGACGCCAAGTACACCAAGGGCGAACCGGGTCGCACCAGTCTGGTGCTGTGGGCCGACGGTGTACCGCTGAATGCGCAGCGCATCGCCGACGGCGATGGCCGCATCGCACACGGCTACACGGTCGACCCGCGTGGCCGCGAGACCGGCTTCCTGCGGGTGGGCGTGGACTGGCAATCGGAAATCGCGCTGCGCCATTGCGAGAGCAATCGCGCCACCGCGAATGCGCTGACCATCTCGCCGCAAACACGCCTGACTTATCGTTACGACGCCTCGGCCATCGGCAATCTGGATGACGCCTGGGGCACGCTGCCGGGCAAGCCGACCCTGATCGTCGGCGGCGCCAAGCTCGACCAACAGGCCTTCGACAGCGCCTGGCGCGTCGGGGTGGCGCTGGAACGGGCCGGCAAGCGCGTGGCGGTCCGCGCTTTCCCGTCGGTGGGCGACGAGATCGACACGCGCGGCTTGCAGGCTCCCACCGGATTGGCGCAGATCCCCGCGTTCGTGTCGCTGGCCGACAACGGCACGCACAAGATCGCCAACGCCGCCGAGATCGGCGCGCTGCTGGTGATGGGCGCGCCCGCCGTCGCCGGTGACGTGGTGATCGCCGACGCCGCGCTGCGCGCCAAGTTGAACGAGGCGCTGGACGCGCTGCAGGCGCAACTGGCCAGCGACGCCGACGCCGCGGCGGCCTTCCGGTCCTGGCGCGAGCGGCGCGTGCCGCTGGCCGGCGCCGACCTGCGGTCGAAGGAAATCCGCCTGGCCGCGATGGGCCGGCAGGCCGTGATCGCATTGGCCGCCGATGCCGGCGCGCAGGGCGCGGGCGCCTTCGACAGCGCCTGGCGCCGTATCCTGGTGACGCGCCAGGTACAGGTCAAGGCCGCGATGCCGCCGCAGACCTTCCAGGATGGCGGCCTGCGCCTGACGGCGCTGGGCGGTTCGCCCAACAGCTTCAACGTCGTCGCCAGCGGCGATTGGACCACCACGTTCCCGCTGGCCGCGGTCTCGGCCGATGGGCGCATGCCCGGCGAACTGGTCATGGACGTGTCGGCCGCGCCCGGCGCATCGTCGACACGGCCGGTGGCGTCGGTCTTCTGGAACGGCATCCTGCTGGCCGCCAAGCAGTTGGACGCCGACGGCCGCCCCGAGCGCCTGACCGCGCGCGTCCCCGGCTATGCGCTTGGCGTCACCAACGCGGTGCGCGTCACGTTCCAGCGCCAGCCGGTTTCGGTCGACTGCAATGAGATTCCCCAGGGCTATCCGGTAAACGTACTGCCGACCAGCTACGTGAAGCCGGAAAAGGCCGAGCCGGATGGCACTTTCGTCGGCCTGCTGCCCCTGCTGGCGGGCTCGCCGCAGGTGATCGTGCCCGACAGCTACCTGGCGGACGCGCCCGCCAACCTCAAGCGCCTGATCGGTATCGCCTCGGCCAGCGGCATTTCGACCGCCCGCGCCGAACTGTCGGTGGCGCCCGCCGGCCAGGCGGTCAAGCCAACCCGCCCGTTCCTGGCCATGGAGGTGCCGGTGGAAGGCGCCAAGCCAATGGTGACCGTCACCGACCGCAAGCAGTTGCGCATCGACGGCAGGAACACGACGTGGCTGGACATCTCCGGGCTGGAGCACCTGAGTTCCGCCGAGGTGATCAGCGCCAGCGGCCAGGACGGCGTGCTATGGCACACCCTGGGCCAGCAGGCCGGCATGCCGGACGCGCCGTTCGTGCTGAATCGCGGCAACGTCGCGCTGATCGGCGCCACCGGCCCGGTGGCCTGGATCGACAGCGCCAACCCCGACGCCAGTCATCCGCCCGGCGCCGGCGAGAGCGCATTCTTCGAATGGCGCCGCTATATCTCGTGGGGCGTGCCCGCGATCAGCGTGGCGCTGCTGGCGCTGATCCTGATCCTGATCCTGGCCACGCGCGCCAGCCGCAGGAAGAAACAGGACCGCCCGTAAACCAGGCCGCGCCCGCTCATGTCCTCGCTTTATTGGCCCTATCTCATCGCCGACTATTACCGCGGCCTTGAGATCGTGACCGCCGTCGTCGGCGTGATCATCCTGCTGTCGAGCCTGGATGACCTGTTCATCGATGCCTGGTACTGGGTGCGCGAATTGCGGCGTTCGCTGACGATCAAGCGCCGCTATACGCCGCTGACGGCGTCGCAACTGCGCACCAAGCAAGAGCAGCCACTGGCGATCATGGTGCCCGCCTGGCTCGAGTACGACGTCATCGCCTCGATGCTCGAGACGATGGTGTCGACGCTCGAGTACAAGAACTACATGATCTTCGCCGGCACCTACCGGAACGATGCGCGCACCATCAAGGAAGTCGAGCGCATGCGGCGGCGTTACCGCCAGTTGATACGGGTGGAAGTGCCGCACGATGGCCCGACCTGCAAGGCCGACTGCCTGAACTGGATCGTGCAGGCCATCTTCGCCCAGGACGCGAGGCAGCCGGTGCCGTTCGCCGGCGTCATCCTGCACGACAGCGAAGACGTGCTGCACCCGCTGGAACTGAAGTACTACAACTATCTCCTGCCGCGCATCGACTTCATCCAGTTGCCGGTGACATCGCTGGAACGCCACTGGTACGAATTGGTGGCCGGCACCTACATGGACGAATTCGCCGAATGGCACACCAAGGACCTGGTCGTGCGCGAGAGCATGTCGAAGATGGTGCCGTCGGCCGGGGTCGGCACCTGCTTTTCGCGCCGCGCATTGGTCGAGCTGGCCGCCGAGACCAACAACCAGCCCTTCAATACCGACACGCTGACCGAGGACTATGACATCGGCGCGCGCCTGGCGCAGCGCGGCATGCGGCAGATCTTCGGCAAGTTCGGCGTCGAGTACGTGACCCGGCGCCGCGCCTGGTTCGGGCTGGGCAAGGAGAAGGTCTCCGCCATCCACATGCCGCTGGGCGTGCGGGAGTACTTTCCCAACACCTTCCGCACGGCTTATCGGCAGAAGGCGCGCTGGACGCTGGGCATCGGGCTGCAGGGCTGGCAACAGGTCGGCTGGACCGGTTCGCTGGCCACCAAGTACCTGCTGTTCCGCGACCGCAAGGGCCTGGTGACGTCGTTCATCGCGATCCTGGCATACCTGCTGCTGGCCAATTTCTTCCTGTTCTACCTGGCCGACCTGTTCGGCTGGTGGACCGTCTACTACCCGTCGTACTTCCGTCCCGGCGGCTGGCTGGTGACGCTGATGTGGATCAACGCGGTGGCCCTGCTGCTGCGGGTGATACAGCGCGGCTACTTCGTCGGCCGCATGTACGGCTGGGAACACGCGCTGCTGTCGATCCCGCGCATGATCGTCGGCAACTTCATCAATGCCATGGCCGCGGCGCGCGCCTGGAAGCTGTTCATCGGCCACCTGATCACCGGCAAGCGGCTGGCCTGGGACAAGACCATGCACGACTTCCCCTCGACTGACCAACTGGCGCAACAACGCCAGCGCCTGGGGGAATTGCTCCTGTCCTGGCAGGCGATCGATGAAGACAAACTATCGCGCGCGCTGGAAATCCAGTCACGCGACAAGCGGCCGCTGGGCGAGATCCTGATGGAACAGGGCTGGCTAGATGAAGGCACGCTGAAAGAGGCCATCCATTTCCAGCAAGGAGGCCAGGCGGCCGACAACGCGCCAGCGCGCTCCGACGACAAACCCACGCCCCCATGAAGCCACTGACCCGTTCGTTCCTGCTGTCCGCCGCGCTGGCCTGCGCCGGCCACGCCGGGCCCGCCGCCGCCCAGTCGGCGCCGCGCGCCGCCGAGGCGCCGCTGGAAGGCGCCGCCTACCAGTTCGCCGACGAAGGCTACAAAAGCTACGATGCGGGCAATTACGTTCAGGCGCAGCATCAAGCCGAGTCCGCCATCGCCTTGCGTCCGGACGTCGAGCGCCTGCGCCTGCTGCTGATCTACGCGCTGCAGAAGCAGGGCAAGCTGCGCGAAGCCGACCAGGCCGCGGCCGACGCCATCAAGAGCGGCCTCGACACGCCGGCGCTGCGCCAGGCGCGCGCCAATCTGCGGCCGCGCGGTGCGCAGCCGGCCACGGGCGCCACGCCCGCCACCACCTCGGCCTACCGCCGCGGCTTTCCGATCGCCACGCGCGCCTACGCCGACTACAACCGCGCCGATTATCCGGCCGCGCAGCGCGGCGCCGAACAAGCCTTCCGCATCGATCCCAAGCAAGGCGCCTGGGCCATGCTGTGGCTCGATGCGCTGGAAGCCCAGGGCAAATATGCCGAGGCCGAGGCTGCCGCCGACAAGGCCATCGCGCTGGGCGCCCCCAACAAGAACGACCTGACGGCGCGCCGCACCACCATGAAGCGCCGCCTGGCGATCAAACCGGCCGAACAGGGCTATCAGGCGCTCATCGCCAATCGCCCCGGCGATGCCGTGCCTTTGGCGCGCCAGGCCGTGGCGCTGGCCCCCGACACCGCCAGCCACCGCCTGCTGCTGATGACCGCGTTGATGCTGGACAACCAGCTGGCCGCGGCCGAGGATGCCGCCACCGACGCGCTCAAGCAGGACGATGAAAACACCGTCGCGCTGGTGATGCGTGCCTACCTGCGTCAGCGCCAGGGCAAGACGGCGCAGGCCAATGCCGACTTCGACGCCGCGCTCAAGCAGGACTGGCTGGACGACGACCAGCGCCGCAACGTGCGCCTGATCGCCGCCGACGCCGCACTTGCCGGCGGCGAAACCCAGCGCGCGCTGGCCCTGCTGGCGCCGCTCGGCAACAACGACGAAGCCGCCACGGCCCGCCGCAAGCGGGCCCGCTCGGCCCCCGCCGTGCCGGCCACGCTGACACTGGCCAATTACCCCGCGCCCTTGCAGGACTGCCGCGATACCCCTTACGGCACGTCATGCGAATTGCTGCCCTCGGATGCCGCCGGCAGCGGCGGTCCGGCCGCCCAGGCTTATGCCGCCTATGCGCGCGAGGACTACCAGGAAGCGATTGCCCTGGCGCGCAAGGCGGCCGAACAGGACCCTGCCAACAAGGAGTTCCAGCGCCTGCTGACCACCGCGCTGGCCGCCGGCAATGCGGCGCAGTTGGCGGAAGCCGAACGGCGCATGGGCGCAGCGTTGGCGGCACAGCCCGACGACCCCGCCCTGCTGATGCAGCGCGGCTACCTGCACCAGCGCATGGGCCAGCCCGGGCTGGCGCTGCAGGACTTCCAGGCCGCGCGCGCCACCGGCAAGGCACCGCCGACCGTGATACTGGACGAAGGCTATGCGCTGTCCGGCGTCGGCGATAAGCGCGGCGCGGTGGAAAAACTGAAGCAGGCCATCGACGAAGCCGATGCCGGCAAGCTGCCGTTGACACCGCAGCAGCGTTTCGACACCCGCAGCGGCGTTGCCGGGCTGTCGCGCGAATGGGGCGGCTACGTCTCGGCCGGCTACCGGGGGGCCCGGCCGGCATCCTCCGGACTGGGCGGCGCGGCCATCACCGTGCCGGGCGACGCCGTGTTCAGCACGGCCGAGATTTTCTGGCGGCCAGCCGACTTCCTGAACTCCTCGACCCGCACGTTCGAGCTGTATGGGCGCCTGTCCAACACGCTTTACAACAAAGGCGGCAGGACCACCAGCCAGACCGTGTCGGACCCCTGCGGTGGCACCATCAATGTGGCCGAGACCTCGAACCAGGGTATTTCCGGCATCCCCACCACCGTGGGTTCGCTGGGCATGCGCTTCACGCCGTCCACCGAGGTCGGCCTGACTTTCGGCCTGGAGCGCCAATTCAACCTGGGAACCGCCACGCGCAAGGGCACGTTCAGCCCGGCGCCGGCGGACCTGCGCTGCGGCCTGAACCGCAGCAACCAGACTGCCTACTACAAGACCGACGCCGGCAGCGGCGGCTGGCTTGCCTATGTCACGTATGGACTGTACGAAGGCACCACGCTGCGCATCGACCGTCCCGACTGGTTCACCATGGAAGGCTACGTGCAGGCGGGCTATTCCTGGCAGGACATGTCGGCGCGCCTTTGGAAGCGCAACAACGCCACCGGCGCCGACACCGACCAGACCTCGGGCAAGATCAAGCGCGATCAGGCCTTCGGCGCCGGCGAATTGCGCGTGGGCCGCAGTTACCGGATGGACGCGATCAGCGACCGCCTGGTGTTCTTCCCCTACGCGGTGGTGGGCGTCGACTGGCTCTGGAACAAGAACCGCATGGTCGGCCTGGACATCAATGGCTCGGATTCGTATGGCCAGCTGGGCGACGGCTCCTCGTGGTCGATGGGCGCCGGCCCCGGCTTCAATCTGCGTTACTGGTTCCGCGAAGACCACTACAACGCGCCGCGTTCGTACCTGGACCTGACCACCCAATACCGCTTCAACATCGGCGGCGGCCAGGCCGACCGGGCCAAGGGGTTGTTCATCAACCTGACCCTGTCGTATTGAACCGCGCCCGCACATACCCATGAAGGAGTCCGCAAGCATGACCCCCCTCACCTTCCGCCCGCCGCGCCGCGTGCGCCTCGCTTCGACGCTGTGTGGCGCGCTGCTGGCGCTGGCCGCTGGCGTCTCGCAGGCGCAGCAGGCCTCATCCATCGTCATCCAGGGCAAGGACAACTGGTTGTTCCCCGGCTGGGGCAGCCTGACCCAGGTAGACATGCGTGGCATCGACGCCTCCACCCGGCTGGTGCGCGAAGCCCGCGATGCGCTGGCCGCCAAAGGCATCCAACTGGAAGTGCTGGTGCTGCCCGACAAGACCCTGTTCTACCAGGACAAGCTGCCCGATGGCACCACACTGAGCGCCGACGTCAAGAAGCGCTACCAGACCATCCTGGACAAGCTCAAGGCCGCCGGCATCGCCACCATCGATGACGAAGCCGTGCTGCGCCGTCTGAAGGACAGCGGCCAGAACGTCTTCTATCGTACCGACCAGCACTGGACCCAGGCCGCCGCCGATGCCACCGCCGAGGCCCTGGCGCAGCGCATCAAGCAGGACGTGAAAACGCTGGCCGGCAAGCCCGGCACCGGCATGGCGCTGGGCAGTGTGGTCAATGAACGCCGCTATGGCGACCTGGCCGAACTGTTCCTGACGCCCGACCAGCGCAAGCAGGCCGGCCGCGAAACCTTCACCGTGCGCCGCCAGGCCGACAATCAGAGCCTGATCGACGACGCGCCGGCGCCGGTACACGTGACCGGCCACAGCATGGTGCAGCCGTATTTCGGCTTTCCCCAGAAGCTGTCCAATGCGCTGGACCGTCCGGTTTCGGTGAACTGGAAGCCCGGCAACGTCGGCCAATGGATCATGCTGCTGGAATACCTGGAGTCGCCCGCCTTCAAGCAGAACAAACCGCAAGTGCTGGTGTGGCAGATGTTCGAGCCTACCTACGCGCAGGGCCCGGATGCCAAGGGTCTGTGGGACAACGCGTCCATCATGACCGTCGACGCCTGGCGTAGCCGCATGCAGGCGGCGGTGGGAAAGTAACGCCGTGGCCCAACCGGACAAGGCGGTCGCGGTGGCGACGCAGCCCGGCCATCGGCGCAACGCGATCGTGATCGGCGTGCTGCTGGCGCTCGGCCTGGGCTGGGGCGCCTGGTGCCTGGCGCAGGCCAAGCTGCGCGCCGCGGACATCGCGCCCGCGGCGTGGATGAACGGCTCTGCCGGCGCCCGGCTGAACCAGTCGCTGCGCCTGCCGGCGCAGGGCGCGGTGAATACCTGGAACGCCGCGATCCGCTATCGCGTGTTCGGCGACCTGGGCGATCAGGTCGCCATGGGCTGCCCGCAATGGCTGTTCTATCGCGACGGACTGCGACCGCAGCCCGGCGTCCATGTCTTCGATGAACGCCTGCGCCTGATGCGCCACTGGGTCGACCAATTGCGCCAGCGCCAGGTACAGGTCCTGGTGGTGGCCGTGCCCGACAAATCCCGCATCGAGGCCGACCACCTGTGCGGCCAGACGGTGTCGCTGCCTATGCGGCAGACGCTGGATGCCTGGCAACAGGCGCTGAGCGCGCAGGGCGTGCCCTTCGTTGACCTGCGCGAGGCGCTGGCGCAAGCCGCGGCGCCGCGCTTCTTCCGCACCGATGTACACATGAATGCCAGCGGCGCCCAGGCCGCCGCCGCCCAAGTGGCGCAGGCCGCCTTGCCGCTGCTGGGCGGCCGCGGCAGCCAGATCTTCAAGGAAACGCCGACGGGCACGCCGCAACCGCGCATGGGCGACCTGATCGTGCTGGCCGGGCTGGAACAGGCGCGCCCGGGTTGGCGGCCCGAACTGGACCTGGCCGCGCCGCAGAAGATCGAGCCGGTGCGCGGTGGCGGGCTGCTCGACGATACGCCACCGGTGGAAGTGCTGTTGGCGGGCAGTTCCAACGGCCGCCGCAGCAATTTCGCCGAACGGCTGGGCAGGGACCTGGGCCGCGAGGTCTGGAACCTGAGCCTGGATGGCGGCCAGTTTTCCGGGGCCTTGCTGGTGGCGCTCAAGCAACGCGAACATTGGCCCAGCAGCCTGAAGCTGGTGATCTGGGAGTTTTCCGAAATGGCGCTGTCGCTGCCGCTGACCGAAGACGAGAAATCCGTGCTGGCCCGACTGCCCTGAACCCAGATGCTATTCAACTCCTACCTGTTCCTGCTGATCTTCCTGCCCGTCACGCTGGCCGTGTACTACGGCGCCGGACGCCTGAACCTGCGTCTGGCGGCGCTGTGGCTGTGCCTGACCTCGCTGGTGTTCTATGGCTGGTGGAATCCGCAGTTCGTGGTGCTGCTGGCGGGTTCGATCGCCTTCAACTTCCTGGTCAGCCTGCTGATCCTGCGCACCGCCGCGCGGCCAAAGCTGCAAGGCCTGATCGTGGGCCTGGGCGTGGGCGCCGACCTGGCGCTGCTGTTCCACTACAAGTACTTCGCCACGCTGCTCAACTTCCTGGCCGACCTGGGCATGACCAACTCGACCATGGACGCGATCATCCTGCCGCTGGGCATTTCGTTCTTCACCTTCACCCAGATCGGCTACCTGCTGGATTGCCGCGCCGGCGTGGTCAAGGAACGCAGCCTGCTCAGCTACGTGCTGTTCGTGACGTTCTTCCCGCACCTGATCGCCGGCCCGATCCTGCATCACAAGGAGATGATGCCGCAGTTCGCGCAGCCCGAGAACTACCGCTTCAAGGCCGAGAACCTGTCGGTGGGCGGCATGCTGTTCGTGATCGGACTGGCCAAGAAAGTGCTGTTGGCCGACGGCATCGCGCCCTACGCCGACGCCGGCTTCGCCGCGCCGGGCGAGTTGCTGTTCTGGGGCTCGTGGGGCGCCAGCCTGTGCTACGCCTTGCAGCTGTATTTCGACTTCTCCGGCTATTCGGACATGGCGCTGGGCCTGGCCAAGATGTTCGGCATCCGCTTCCCGCTGAATTTCAATTCGCCCTACAAGGCCGGCAGCATCATTGAATTCTGGGCGCGCTGGCACATGACGCTGACGCGTTACCTGACCGCCTACCTGTACTACCCGGTGGCCATGGCCATCTCGAAGTGGCGCACCGACCGCAATCTGCCGGTCGGCGCCCAGGGCGTGGCCACGGCGGGCGGCTTTCTGGCCAGCATCGTCACGCCGACGCTGTTCACCATGGCGCTGGCGGGGGTCTGGCACGGCGCCGGTTTCCAGTTCCTGGTGTTCGGCCTGCTGCACGCCATGTACCTGTCGGTGAACCACGCCTGGCGCATCTTCGTGGTCGGCCGCAAGCCGGCGGCCGCCCGCAACCTGGGCGTGGCCCAGCGGGCCGCCTGCGTGCTGCTGACTTTCGTGGCGGTGCTGGTGGCGCAGGCCTTCTTCCGCGCCCACGGTGTCGGCGACGCCATGCTGCTGATGCAAGGCATGATCGGCCTGCGCGGCATGGAAACGATGGACCTGGCCACCCACGTCGGCGGCCTGGCCTGGGGCGATGCCTGGCGGGTGCTGGTCGGCCATCACCTGCAGCTGATCTATGCTGTGGTGCTGCTCGGCATCGCCTGGTTCGCGCCGAATGCGCACCAGATCCTGGGCCGCTACTCGCCGGCGCTGTTCAAACCCCAGGAGGCGCCCACGCCATGGATGCGCTGGCGCCCCAATCTGGCCTGGCTGGCCGTGATGCTGGCCCTGCTGTTTTTCTGCCTGGTGAACCTGCACAAGGAAACCCGGTTCCTCTATTTCCAATTCTGACCGCGGCGCGGTCGCGGAGCACGCTATGGACATCAATGACATCGAAGCCAAGGTGGCCGAACTCATCGAAGGCATCATCCTCACCAAGGTCGATCCCGATACCCTGCTGATCGAATCCGGGCTGGTGGACTCGCTGGCCGCGGTCGACGTGGCGCTG
Organism: Achromobacter pulmonis; assembly: GCF_902859765.1. Lineage (GTDB taxonomy): Bacteria > Pseudomonadota > Gammaproteobacteria > Burkholderiales > Burkholderiaceae_B > Achromobacter > Achromobacter pulmonis. The sequence goes on along the minus strand of NZ_CADIJV010000029.1, from coordinate 42,296 downwards.
GCGGTGGAGCGCCAGTTCGGCTGCAAGATCCCGCCGACCGAGATCGACGTGCATCTGGAGTCCGTGCATACCCTGGCGGCATTCATCGCGGAGCACGCGCGCGCCTGACATTTTCCCTTGGGGGCTGCAACATGCGTTTTGATTTCAAGGCCTACGATTTCGCCGACACCGACGCTGGCGCCGACGCCATCGCGGTGGTCGACGCGCAGGGCCCACTCACCTGGGGCGCGTTGCTGACGGCCACCCAAGCGTGGGAACAGGAAGCGCTGCGGGCGGGCGTCACCGCCGGCGTGCCGCTGGTTCTCTCGGGCCACAAGGAGGCCACCTTTCTGGTGGCGATCCTGGGCTGCCTGCGGCTGCGCGTGCCGTTCGTGCCGGTCGACGTCATCAACCCGCCCGAGCGCATCGCCCGCATCGGCGAACTGGTGCGCGCCGGCCTGCGCTATGACGCACAGGCCGGCGTCTTCGCTCCCGCCTGCGCCAGCCCCGCGCCGCTGGCCGAACACGGCCTAGCCTACATCATGTTCACTTCCGGCAGCACCGGCGACCCCAAGGGGGTGCAGATTGGCCGTGAAAGCGTGACCCTGTTCGCCGGCTGGATTCGCGACTGCCTGAACCTGGGCCCGGCGCCGGCGTTCATGGACCAGATGCTGTTCAGCTTCGACTTCTCGCTGTTCAACTGGGTTGGCGCGCTGGAACTGGGCGGCACCTGCGTGCTGTGCCCGCGCGAAACCATCGCGCAGCGCGATACCTTCGTGCAGTACCTGGCGGACACCGGCATCAACGTCTGGGCGTCCACGCCTTCGTTCGTGCGCCAGCAGCTGTTCAACCCGGACTTCGAGCAGGCCCGCCTGCCGCGGCTGCGGGTGTTCATGTTCGGCGCGGAGTCGCTCACCCCCACGCTGGCCGAAGCGCTGTGGCGGCGTTTTCCCACGGCGCGCATCATCAACTCGTACGGCCCCACCGAGGCGACCTGCTCCACCACCTGGGTCGAGATCGATTCCGGCCTGCGTGCCGAGGCGCCCAATCCGTTCCCCATCGGCCGCGCCAAGCCCTATGCCGAGGTCTTCATCGAGAACGGCGAGATCAGCATCGTCGGCGACCACGTCATGCGCGGCTATCTCAACCGCCCGGACCTGAACGCCTCGCGCATGTTCACGCGCAATGGCAAGCGCGGCTACCGCAGCGGCGACCTGGGCGAGATCGACGCGCGCGGCCTGGTGACGTTCCGCGGCCGGGTCGACGACCAGATCAAGCTGCACGGCTACCGCATTGAACTGGCCGAGATCGATGCCGCCATCGCCGCCCTGCCCGGCGCACGCGCTGGCGCCACCGTGGCGCTGCGCCGGCCCGATGGCGCTATCATCCGACTGATCGGCTTCGTCGAGCCCGCGGCGGCCGGCCCCGCAGGCCTGCAACCGCTGCCGGCGGCACTCGATGACTGGAAAGCCGTGCTGGGCCGCACGCTGCCCCCTTACATGATCCCGTCCGAGCTGGTCGCCTGCCATCGCTTCCCGACAACCAGCACCGACAAGGCGGACCGCAAGCAACTCGAGCGCATGTATCTCGATGCCCGCCTCAGCAAGAAACCGGAGCCGCAAGCATGATCCGTCGCATTCATTTTTCCACCCTGGCATTGGCGCTGGCGTTGGCCTTGCCGGGCGCCGCCGCGCAGGCCGAGGGCGTGTTCGCCCAGCTCTATGCCGCGCGCCCGCCCGCGGGCTCGTCGTTTGTGCGCGTCGTCAATCCCGAGGCCAGCCCCGTGCGCGTGCAGATTGCCAATGGCCCGTCGCAGGAGATCAGCCCGACCCAGCCCGCCAGCACCTATGCCATCGTCAAGGGCAATCAGCCGTTCAACCTGCTGATCGACGGTAAACCGGCGGCCAGCCTGCAGGTCAAGCCCGACACCTTCACCACGCTGGTGGTGCGCCGCGACGGAGCCAACGCCACCTACGCCGCCATCGATGACAGCAATGGCGCGCAGGACGCGCTCAAGGCCGAACTGCGTTTCTACAATCTGGCGGCCGATTGCCCTGCCGCCAGGCTCGAAGTCAGCCCCACCGGTCCCACGCTGTTCCAGGACGTCAAGCCCGGCGCCTCGGCGGCGCGCGCCATCAATCCGGTCAGCGCCACGCTGGCCGCCGGCTGCGGCACGGTGCGCTCGCCCTCGTTGGTGCTGCCAGCCTTGCAGCCTGGCGACCATTACAGCCTGTTCCTCACCGGCAGCGCCACCGCGCCCACCCTGCACGGCCAGGCCAGCGCCACCGACCCCTACGGCAGCAAGTAAGGAGGGCCCCATGCGCCGCGTTTTCCGGGACGACCACGAGCTCTTTCGCGATCAGGCGCGGCGCTTCGTCGCCCAAGAGATCGCGCCGCATTATGCCGAATGGGAAAAGGCCGGCATCGTACCGCGCACGCTCTGGCGCCGCGCCGGCCAGGAGGGTCTGCTCAACTGCGCCCTGCCCGAGCCCTACGGACTGGGCGGCGATTTCGGCCACGCCGCGGTGGTGATCGAGGAGCTGGCGCGCGCCAACTTCCTTGGTATCGGATTCTCGATCCACTCCGACATGGTGTCACCCTATCTGAACGCCTTCGGCACCTCCGAGCAGAAGACGCGCTGGCTGCCCGCGATGACGCGCGGCGAAATCATCGGCGCCATCGCCCTGACCGAACCGGGCGCGGGCAGCGATCTGAAAGCGGTGCGCACGCGTGCGCATCGCGACGGCGAAGCCTATGTGCTGAACGGCCAGAAGACCTTCATCACCAATGGCGTCAACGCCGGCCTGGCGATCGTGCTGGCCAGCACCGCCCCCGATCTGGGCGCGCGCGGCCTGTCGCTGTTCTGTGTCGAGGAAAACCTGCCCGGCTACACCAAGGGCCCCGCACTGAACAAGATCGGCCAGCATTGCCAGGACACTTGCGAACTGTATTTCGACGACGTGCGCCTGCCAGCCGACTGCCTGCTGGGCCAGGAGAACCATGCCTTCGAATATCTGACGCAGGAACTCGCGCGTGAACGCCTGGCGATCGCGCTGCGCGCCGGCGCCTCGCTCGAAGGCATGCTGGACGACGCCGTCGAATACACCCGCAACCGCAAGGTATTCGGCCGCCGGGTGTTCGACTACCAGAACACGCGCTTCAAGCTGGCCAGCGCGCGCGCCCAGAGCGCCATGCTGCGGGTGTTCCTGGACGATTGCCTGGCGCGCCACATGGCCGGCGAACTGGACGCCACCAGCGCCGCCATCGCCAAGCTCAACGCCACCGAAATGCAGGGCGCGGTGCTGGATGACCTGCTGCAACTCTACGGCGGCTATGGCTACATGGCCGAGTACGGCATCGGCCGCGCCTGGGTCGACGCGCGCGCGCTGCGCCTGTTCGGGGGCACCAGCGAGATCATGCGGGAAATCATCGGGCGGGGCTTTCTCTGAGCGTCCGCGGATTCAGGCCCGCGCCGCCATCCAGGCATCGCGCAGCGCGCGGGCCTCAGGCGTGTCGCCAATCACCCAGGGATCGATCGTGAACGCCACGATGCGCTTGGCGCCGTAGCCACGGGCCACGTCCCATTGCTGCTTGACCCGGCCGAAATCGGCCGAACGCGCCTTGAACGTGGTGCCATCCGTGCTGCCCGAAGGCAGTTCCTCGAACAGTTCCATGATCAGATCGAATGACGCCCCCCGCCGCAGCAGCATGTCGTGCAGCGGTTCCAGCGCCCGGTAGTTGGCCAGGCCCGCCACGCCCACGCCATCTTGAATCATGGGATGGATGCGCACCTGGTCGAGGATCAGCGCCCACAGCTTCATCAGCGAGCCACCGCCCGGGAGCCGGCTGTGATAAGTGGATATCGACGGGAGTCGACCGCAACTGGCCAGCGAGGCGCTGGCGAAGGCGTCCAGCCACGGCAGCAGCAGCGCCTGGCGCGCAGGCCGCGCCCAGTTGTATTGCTCCAGCTCGTAGGGCACGTACCAGCCGCGGAAATTCTTCCGCTCGGGCCATGCGGCGTTGCGCATATAGGCCACGCCACGGTCGCGGGTGCGGTTCAGGTAGGCGGCCAGCGCCGCCTTGTCCGGCGAGGCCAGCATGTTCCACCAGCGCTGGTCGTAAGGCAGGCCGACATGCACGCCCAGGCCATGGCGCTGCGCCTGATCGAAGATCGCATCCAGCAGCGGCCGCGGCGCCATCCAGTCGTCGGGCCGGCCGCCCTCCAGGCCGACCCATTGCAAGAAGATCTCGCGGCAGCCCAGTTGGCGATAGGCGGCAAAGCGGCGGTCCCATTCCTCGCGCGTCAGGTCGAGATGGCTGCGCCACAATTGCAGGAAGGTCGCGCCCAGTGAAATCGGCGGCGCACAGGCCGCCAGCGGCGCGAGCGCCGCCAGCGCAGCCGCCTGCAGCAGGCGACGGCGCGTCAGCGAGGAATGCCGCACTCGCGCCAGAGGACAGTCCCTGCCGGGTTCAGCCGCGATTGCCGAACAGGCCCGGCAGCGCCGCCAGCAAGTCGGCCGGGTTGAATCCCTGGCCCGGCTGGACCGCGCCTTCAGGCGTGGCCTTGTCGATCAATTGCGGCAGCAGCGCGGACAACGAACCCAGCACCGAGCCGGTATCCTGGCCGGTCTTGCTGGCCAGTTCGTTGACCACGCCCGGATCCAGCACGCGGCCAAGCTGGTCGGCGCTGACCGGCAGGTTCTGGCCCTGGCCGATCCACGAGGCGATGATTTCCCCCAAACCGCCCTGCTGGAAGCTGGCGATCAGGCCGGACAGCCCCCCCGGGTACTTGTTCAGTTGTTCAATCAGGGCCGGCAGCAGCGAGGCCGAGCCCCCTTGCTGGCCGCCGCTGGCCATCGAGGTCAAAGTATCCAATAGGCTCATCGCCATGCTCCAGGAAAGTCGGAAATCCAGTATAGGCCCAGGAGGCCAGGGCATCCGTCATTCGGCGCGCACGGGAGCCGATCTTTGCAAAACTTGTCCTTTGGCCCGGCCCTGGCCGGCGTCGCGCAGCGCCTGCAGGGCCTTCTGGCCGGCGCGGCCATCGGCGGTCAGGCCCAGGGCACGCTGTGCCGCCCGCAAGGCCGCGCGAGTGCGTTCGCCGATCATGCCATCGGGTTCACCCGGTTCATAGCCCAGCGCGATCAGCAGTTTTTGCAGTTCGCGCCGCTCGGCCCGCGACAGGCCGGGATCGTCCGTCGGCCAGGGCTGCGCCAGCGGCCCGCCACCACGCAGGCGTTCGGACAGGTGCGCAATCGCCAGCGCGTAACTCTCCGCAGCGTTATACGAATACAGCGCATCGAAGTTGCGTGTCACCAGGAAGGCTGGCCCCTGCGGACCGGCCGGCAGCAGCAGGCCCGCAGGCGTGGCGCCGGGCGGCAATGGCGTGCCATCGGCGCGCGTCAGGCCCTGCCCGCGCCAGAACGACAGCGGGCGCTTGTGTTTACGCCCGCTGCCAGCCGTACTCAAACCCGCCGGCAGCTTGACCTCGTAGCCCCAGTCCAGGTCGCGGTTCCATCCCGCGCGCTTGAGAAAGTGCGCGGTGGATGCCAACGCATCCGGCACGCTGTCGATCAGGTCGCGGCGGCCGTCGCCGTCGAAATCCACCGCCAGCCGCAGATAGGTCGAGGGCATGAACTGGGTCTGGCCAAAGGCGCCGGCCCATGAACCCTTGAGCTTGTCCGGATCGATATGCTCGTCCTGGATGATCTTGAGCGTGGCGTAGAACTCGCCGCGGAAATACGCCTGCCGGCGGCCGAAGCAGGATAACGTCGACAGCGAGGTCAGCAGCGGCCGCCCGCCCAGGGTGCGGCCATAATTGCTCTCGACGCCCCACACCGCCGCGATGGTGGCGGCATCCACGCCATAACGCGCGGCGGCGCGGTCGAGCTCGGTGCGCCAGCGCGCGATGCCCTCCCGACCATCGGCGACGCGCTCGGTGTCGACCAACGCCGCCATGTAATCCCAGATCGGCGTCTTGAATTCAGGCTGCGCATCCAGCAGGCCGATCACGGCCATGTCGGGAGACAACCTGGCGGTGTGCGCATCGTAGGTGGCGCCGGACACGCCAGCCTTGATGGCCGGCGCGCGCAGGCCGGCCAGGCAGGCCGCGAAGGCATCGGCCGCCCGCGCGGCCGGCGGACACAGCGCCAGCGCCAGCGTAAGCGCAGCCAGGACAGCGGCGTGACGGGGGGTCATGTCGAGGGGGGCCCCGTGCGGGGGCCGGCCGCGTCGCCCTGCAAGCGCGGCTGCCAATCTTCGATCTGGCCCAGGCGCGCGCGCTTCTCGAACAGCGCGCGCCAGTTGGGCGAAAGCGTCGGCAGCGCGGCCAGTTCGCTCAACGTGGGCACATCCAGCACCCGGCGATTGAGAATGTCCTGGACCCGGGCCAGCGTCCATTGCGGATGGGGCCGCTCGCGCAGCGACAGCACGTCGCCCGGCGCCAGCCAGCCTGCGCGCAACACGCGGTAGTACCAGCCAGTCTTGCCGCTGGCCTGCACCCGCGCCGCCATGCCGGCATGGTCGAAACGATGATTCAGCTTCCAGCACGGCTGGCGCGCCTGCGACACCTGGATCAACGCCTCGCCCACGGCATAGATGTCGCCCACGCAGACATCGTGCTCGGTCATGCCTGTCGTGGAGAGGTTCTCGCCGAACGCGCCCGGCGCGTCCAGCACGGCGCGCGCGCCCAATTCACGCAACCAATCCGGATAGTGATCACGCGCGTAATGGTGCAGCGCCTTTTCCGGCCCGCCATGGAAACGGCGGTCGGCCTGCGCGTCGCCACGCAGCCCCTGCGCGCCCAGCCACAGCGGTATGGCGACCGGGTGCTTGTCGATGCCGCTGTCGCGGCCGGAATCGCCCAGCGGGCGCACATCGCCCGTCAGCAGCGCGTCGATGACAATATCCATGCGCCGCTATCCCCGGTCCGCCTGCAACGCCGCCAGCTCGGCGTCGTCGAAGCCGGCGGCGCGGCGCGCCTGCAGGTTGAAGGGCCCGCGCAGGCGCGGCGCCCGGTAGCGCGCGGCCAGCTCGGCGTAGCAGGCGACCGGTTCCCTGCCCTGTTCGGCGCACAGCCGCTTGAACCAATGGTTGCCGATCGCCACATGGCCGATCTCGTCGCGCAGGATGATGTCGACGATGGCCGCGCTCTGCGCATCGCCCGCGCCCGCCAGCTTGTTGCGGATCAGCGGCGAGGCGTCCAGCCCGCGCGCCTCCAGCGTGCGCGGCACCAGCGCCAGCCGCGCCAGCAGATCGTCGCGGGTGCGTTCGGCCATTTCCCACAGGCCATTGTGGCCGGGAAAATCACCGTAGGCGTGGCCCAGGTCGGCAAGGCGCTGGTTGAGCAGTTCGAAGTGGCTGGCCTCTTCGCGCGCCACCCGCAACCAGTCGCGATAGAACGCCTCGGGCATGCCGGCAAAGCGCCAGAGGATGTCCAGCGCCAGGTTCACCGCGTTGAATTCGATATGCGCCAGGGCGTGCAACAGCGCGGCGCGGCCCTCCTGCGTGGCCATGGAACGCTGCGGCACCTCGTTCGGCGCGACCAGCGCCGGTGCGGCTGGCCGGCCCGGCAGCCCGGCCAGCGCGGCGTAGGGGCGCGCGCGGTCCAGTGGCGCATCGTCGTCAATGGCGCGCACGCGCGCCAGCTTGTCGGCCCAGCCGCAGGCGGCCAGCGCCTGCAGCGCCTGGGCCCGCAGGCAGGCCGTGTCGCGAGGGGGCGGCCGATTGCCGTCGGGGGGGAGGATCGAATTGCTATCCATCAGGATTTCCGCTGTGCGGCGGCCGCGAGCCGCCCGCTGGACAAAGACCAAAGCAAACACAATAACCCTGCGCACTCATCAGGCGCGGTGCGCCGCGCGCCAGCGGAGACTTTATCATTCGTCCATGGATTCGCCGCTCCGCCTGACCATCGAAACCGACCTGTCCCGCGTTGCCGCCCCCCAGTGGGACGCGCTGGCCGGCGACCAGCCGTTCCTGCGGCATGCCTTCCTGCATGCCCTGCACGACAGCGGCTGCGCGGCGCCACGCACCGGCTGGTCGCCTCACTACCTGATGCTGTGGCGTGGCGACACGCTGGCCGGCGCCGTGCCGCTATACCTGAAATCGCATTCCCGCGGCGAGTACGTATTCGACTACGCCTGGGCCGACGCCTTCGAACGCCATGGCCTGCGCTACTACCCCAAACTGCTGGCGGCGGTGCCGTTCACCCCCGTTTCGGGTCCGCGCCTGTTGGCCGCCCGCGACGAAGACCGCGACACGCTGGTGCGCGGGCTGGTGGCCTTCGCCGAAGAGATCCAGGTTTCGTCGCTGCACCTGTTGTTTCCCGCCGCGGCCGACCTGCGCGCGCTGCGCCAGGCCGGATTCATGATCCGCGAAAGCGTGCAGTTCCACTGGACCAATCCTGGCTACGCCGACTTCGACGCCTTCCTGGCCACCATGAGCCATGACAAGCGCAAGAAGATCCGCCAGGACCGCAAGAAGGTGGCGCAGGCCGGGCTGGCGTTCCGCTGGCTGCGCGGCGCGCAGATCGACGCGGCCGCCCTGGACTTCTTCTACCAGTGCTATTGCCACACCTATTTCAACCACGGCAATCCGCCCTACCTGAGCCGCGAATTCTTCCTGCGTGCCTACCACGACCAGCCCGACGCTTTCGTGCTGATCCTGGCCGAGCGCGACGGCCAGCCGGTAGCGGCGGCCCTGAACCTGGCGGGCGGCGACGCGCTCTACGGAAGGTATTGGGGCGCGACGGAATACGTGCCGGGACTGCATTTCGAGACCTGCTACCTGCAGGCCATCGCCTTTTGCATCGCCCACGGCCTGGCGCGCTTTGAAGGTGGCGCACAAGGCGAACACAAGATGGCGCGCGGGCTGCTGCCCACGCCTACCTGGTCGGCCCATTGGGTCGCCGACCCGCGCTTCGCGGCCGCGATCCAGCATTTTCTCGACGAGGAAACCGCCGCGGTGGACGACTACCTGGGCGAACTCGAGGCCCACACGCCGTTCAAGCGCGCGGCGCCGGACTGAGGCTTACAGGAAACGGTCCAGCAGTTTGCGGCTGTGCTTGTCGAGCGACAGAATGTCGCGCACCAGGTAGAAGATGCCGTGGCTGTCGGCGATCAGCAAAGTCTGCGGCCCCAGGCGGCGGATGTCTTCCTCGCCGCGCAGCGTGAACCGGGTCGGTCCCCTGTCGGTTTCCACGCTCCAGACACTGGGCGTGGCGAAGGTGGACACACTGGACAGCTTGCGAATCTCGGGCATGAACTCGCGGCCGGCCAGTTCTTCTTCGATCAGCGCACGCTGGGCGGCGGGCACCTCGGCCAGCCGTTCGACCCACAGCAATTCGCGGCCTTCGCTGGTCACCAGCGACAAACCGCGGTCGGCCTCACTGATGGGAAAGGCGCGTACCGGGATCACGCCTTCGTGCGCAACGCCATCGGCGCCCTGGAACACCAGGCGCCCGAAGGCATTGCGTCGCAACTGGAAAACGGGAAGCGTCATGACGGTTATCTCGGTTCCGTGTCAGGCCACGGCGGCCATGTCGTCGCTGCCCGGGGACGACTGCGCGTCGGCCTCGGCCTGGCGCGCCTGCGCCTGGTACAGGCGATAGTATGCGCCCTCGCGCGCCATCAGCGCCTCGTGGGGCCCCTGCTCCACGATCTGGCCACGATCCAGCACCACCAGCCGGTCGGCCTTGCGCAAGGTGCTCAGGCGATGGGCGATGGCGATGGTGGTGCGGCCGCGCACCAGGTTGTCCAGCGCCTTCTGGATCTCCTTCTCGGTGGTGGTGTCCACCGACGAGGTCGCCTCGTCCAGGATCAGGATGCGCGGGTCGATCAGCAGCGCGCGTGCGATCGAGATGCGCTGGCGTTCGCCGCCGGACAACGCCTGGCCGCGCTCGCCGACCAGCGAGTCGTAACCATGCGGCAGCCGCAGAATGAACTCATGGGCATGGGCGGCGCGGGCCGCGGCGACGATCTCGTCACGCGTGGCATCCGGTTTGCCGTAGGCAATGTTCTCGGCGATGGTGCCGAAGAACAGGAACGGCTCCTGCAGCACCAGGCCGATGTTGCGGCGGTAGTCGGCCACCCGCAACGAGCGGATGTCGGCGCCGTCCACCAGGATCGCGCCTTCCGACACGTCATAGAAGCGACAGATCAGGTTGATCAGCGTGCTCTTGCCCGAACCGCTGTGGCCCACCAGGCCGATCATTTCGCCGGGCGCGATACTCAGGTCCAGCCCGCGGATGACCTGGCGATTGCCGTAGCGGAAACCAACATCGCGCAACTCGATGCGGCCATTGATCTGCGGCAGCCTGGCCGGGTTCTGCGGTTCCGGCACGCTCGACACATGATCCAGGATATCGAAGATGCGCTTGGCGCCAGCGGCCGCCTTCTGCGTCACCGACACGATGCGGCTCATCGAATCCAGGCGCGTGTAGAAGCGCCCGATATACGCCAGGAACGCCGCCAGCACGCCCACCGTGATCTGCTTCTGCGACACCTGCCAAATGCCGAAGATCCACACCACCAGCAGGCCCACCTCGGTCAGCAGCGTGACGGTGGGCGAGAACAGCGACCAGGTGGTGTTGACGCGGTCGTTCACTTCCAGATTGCGGTTGTTGGCCTCGCGAAAACGCGCCACTTCGCGCTTTTCCTGGGCGAAGGCCTTGACCACGCGGATGCCGGGAATGGTGTCGGCGAGCACGTTGGTGATCTCCGACCAGATGCGATCGACCTTCTCGAAGCCATGGCGCAGGCGATCGCGCACCGCGTGGATCATCCAGATGATGAACGGCAGCGGCACCAGCGTGACCAGCGCCAGCCAGGGATTGATCGACACCAGGATCACCGCGGTCATGGCGATCATCAGGATGTCGTTGGCGAAGTCCAGCAGGTGCAGCGACAGGAACACGCAGATACGGTCGGTCTCGCTGCCGATGCGGGAGATCAGGTCGCCCGTCCGCTTGCCGCCGAAATACTCCAGCGACAGCTGTTGCAGGTGTTCATAGGTCGTGGTGCGCAGGTCCGCGCCGATGCGTTCGCTGACCCAGGCCAGGATATAGGTGCGGGCCCAGCCCAACCCCCATGCCAGGAACGCCGAGGCGAGCAGCCCGCCCAGGTACAGCCGGACCTTGTCGTAATCGATGGGAGCGCCGTTCTGGAACGGGATCAGCACATCGTCCATCAGCGGCATGGTCAGGTAAGGCGGCACCAGGGTCGCCGCGGTGCCCAGCAGGGTCAGCAGGAAGCCGGCCAACAGCGGGCCGCGATACGGCCGCGCAAAGCGCCACAGGCGCAGCAGCGCCCAGGTTGAAGACGGCGCCGCCTGCTCCTGATTGCAAGTCGGACACTCCTCCTGCCCGGCCGGGATGGTGTTGTTGCAGATGGCGCATGGGCGCTCGCCCGGGACCGCGGCCGGCCGGCCCGACAGGCGGATGGCCTGCTGCGCCTCGAACTGCCCCAGCAGCCGCAGCGCGGCCGGGTTGCAAGCCAGGGTGAATCGCCAGATGCCCAGGCGGGCGGCGTCATCGTGCAATTCCAGCACGGCGGCGCCGGCATGGTCGGATAGATTAAGGGACAGTTGGGGACCGTAGCACCAGCTTTCCCAAGCGGTATCGGCCGGATTGCGCGCGATCAGGCGGCGGTCCGTCACGGCGACCAGGCCCGGGCGGAACTTCAGGCGCTGATCCAGGTCTATTTCGAGCCAGGCGAGCAGGGTTTCACCCTGCGCCAGTTCCGCGCGGAATTCATCCCGCCAACGGGCAGGAAAGGCTTCGGCCAGGCCGGAAAGCAGGTGTGGTTTTTTCATTGGAACGCATACCGGGCCAGGACTCTGCCCTACAAGGCGGCGACGGCTTTCCGGCACCAGGCTGGAAACGTGTCCCTTCCTTACAACACAACGAGTTCACGCCTTTGAAGGCGTCGTATAGTATCAGCCGATTTTTCTAATTAGGAATATCTGGGATCCCCCACTCGTTGGCATTATTCTTAAGGCGCAACCCCAATAAATCCGCGGTCTTGCACAGGGGCGTCCGCGCGTGCCAACCTGCTTCTCAAGTAAATTAAAACATGAAAAAGAAAGACATTGAATTTCTCGATGTCGTGGCTTTGCGCGGCCCGAACATTTGGACGTACCGTCCGGTACTTGAGGCATGGGTGGACATCGGCGAACTGGAGGACTCCCCCTCCAACACGATTCCCGGCTTCTACGAGCGCCTGACTGCCTGGCTGCCGACCTTGATCGAGCACCGCTGCAGCCCGGGCGTGCGGGGCGGCTTCCTGGCCCGCGTCAAAGAAGGCACCTGGCCCGGCCACATTCTCGAGCATGTCACCCTTGAGTTGCAGAATCTGGCCGGCCTGCGTGGCGGCTTCGGCAAGGCCCGCGAAACCTCCACCCGCGGCGTCTACAAGGTCGTGGTGCGCGCCTGGCAGGAACAAGTCACGCGCGCGGCGCTGAACGAAGGCCGCGATCTGGTCATGGCCGCCATCGAAGACCGCCCGTTCGACGTCGAGGCCACGGTGGCGCGCCTGCGCCGGCTGGTCGACCAGCACTGCCTGGGGCCCAGCACCGCGTGCATCGTCGATGCCGCCGATGACCGCGACATTCCCTACATCCGCCTGTTCGAAGGCAACCTGGTGCAGTTCGGCTACGGCGCGCGCCAGCGCCGCATCTGGACGGCCGAGACGGACCGCACCAGCGCCATCGCCGAAGGCATTTCGCGCGACAAGGACCTGACCAAGGAACTGCTCTCGACCTGTGGCGTGCCGGTGCCGGAAGGCCGCCTGGTCGACAGCGAGGACGACGCCTGGTCGGCCGCCGAGGACATCGGCCTGCCAGTGGTGGTCAAGCCGTACGACGGCAACCACGGCCGCGGCGTGTTCACCAACCTGACCACCCGCGACGAAGTGATCTCCGCCTACCGCGTCGCCGTGGACGAAGGCAGCGGCGTCATCGTCGAACGCTTCGTGCTGGGCAACGAACACCGCCTGCTGGTGGTCGGCAACCGCATGGTGGCCGCCGCCGCCGGCGAGCCGGCCTGGGTCACGGGTGACGGCAAATCCACCATCACCGAGCTGATCGACAACCAGCTCAACACCGACCCGCGCCGCGGCCGCACCGAAAACCATCCGCTCAACCCGGTGCGGCTGGACTCGGCCGCGCGCCTCGAAATCGCCCGGCAGGGCCTGTCCGAAGACAGCGTGCCGGCCGATGGCCAGCGCGTGCTGGTGCAGCGCAGCGGCAACGTCGCCTTCGACGTCACCGACCGCGTGCATCCCAGCGTCGCCGCCACCGTGACCCTGGCCGCCCGCGTGGTCGGCCTGGACATCGCCGGCGTGGATCTGGTGGCCGAGGACATTTCGCGCCCGCTGGACGAACAGCGCGGCGCCATTGTCGAAGTCAACGCCGGTCCTGGCCTGCTGATGCACCTGAAGCCGGCCGACGGCACGCCGCGCCCGGTCGGCCGCGCCATCGTCGACCATCTATTTCCCGAAGGCGATGCCGGCCGCATCCCCATCGTCGGCGTCACCGGCACCAACGGCAAAACCGTGGTGGCGCGCCTGGTCGCGCGCCTGCTGCACTTGTCGGGCAAGCGCACCGGCCTGGCCTGCAGCGAAGGCCTGTACCTCGACCGCCGCCTGGTGCAGAAAGGCGACCACGCCGACTTCGCCTCGGGCACGCGCGTGCTGATGAACCGCAACGTTGACGCCGCCGTCATCGAGAACGACAGCGGCGTAATCCTGGGCCAGGGCCTGGCCTATGATCGCTGCCAGGTGGGCGTGGTCACCAACATCGACGATGCCGATCACCTCGGCGATTTCGACATCAACGAAACGGAACGCATGTTCAATGTGTTCCGCACCCAGGTCGACGTGGTGCTGCCCACCGGCGCCGCCGTGCTCAACGCGCGCGACCCGCGCGTGGTGGAGATGGCCGAGCTGTGCGACGGCGCCGTGATCTTCTTCGGCATCGACCCGGCCCTGCCCGCCATCGCCGCCCACTTGCAACAGGACGGCCGCGCCGTGTTCGTGCGCGACGGCGCCATCGTGCTGGCGCAAGGCGCGCACGAGGAGCGCCTGGCCGACGTCGCCGCCATTCCGCTCACGCATGGCGGCCGCGTCGCCTTCCAGGTCGAGAACGTGCTGGCCGCCGTCGGCGCCGCCTGGGCGCTCGGCATTCCGGTCGAACTGATCCGCGCCGGCATCGAGACCTTCGACATCGACCAGGCCGACGCGCCCTGGCAGTTCACGCTGTTCGAGCGCAACGGCAGCACCGTGGTGGTGGACGACGTCCACAACGCCTCCGCGCTGCGCCCGCTCATCACCGCCATCGACCAATTCCCCGCGACCACCCGCGCCGCCGTGTACTCGGCCGGCGCCGACCGCCGCGACGTGGACCTGATCGAACAGGGCAAACTGCTGGGCGATGCCTTTGACCGCGTGGTGCTGTACGACGACAGCACCGTCACCAGCAAGCGCCCGGCCGGGCAGGCGCGCGCGCTGCTGCGCCAGGGCCTTGAACAAGGCAGCCGCGTCAAGCAGATCCTGGACGAGCCGGATCACGGCAAGGCCATCGAAAGCCAGCTTTCCGGCATCGCCGCCGGCGACTTCGTGCTGCTGCAATCCGACGAAGCCTTCTCTGGCCCGACCATCGATCTCGTCCGCCGCTGGATCCAGCAACACTGACATCATTGCGCGCGCCGCGTTCCTTGTCGCGGCGCGCCTAAGCTAGACAGGAATACCTGCCATGGAAGTTTCCCGTATCCGAGCGCTGCGCGGCCCCAATCTGTGGAGCAAGAACACGGCGATCGAAGCCATCGTGTCGTGCGCCGATGCCGAATGCTCGATCGACAACTTGCCCGACTTCGAAGCGCGCCTGCGCGCGCGCCTGCCGCAGACCGGCCTGCTGCGTCCCGAGGGCCACCAGGGCGCGGTCTCGATCGCGCACGTACTGCAGATCGTCGCGTTGACGCTGCAGGCCCACGCAGGCTGCCCCGTCACCTTCGGCCGCGCCTCCTCCACCATTGAGCCGGGCGTATTCCAGGTGGTGGTGGAATACAGCGAGGAAGAAGTCGGCCGTCTCGCCATGGACCTGGCGCAGCAGCTGGTTCAGGCGGCGCTGGACGACGCGCCGTTCGACCTGGCCGACGCACTGAAGCGCCTGCGCGAACTGGACGAGGATGTGCGCCTGGGCCCCAGCACCGGCGCCATCGTCAATGCCGCCACCGCCCGCAACATCCCCTTCCGCCGCTTGACGCAGGGCAGCATGGTGCAGTTCGGCTGGGGCAGCAAGCAGCGCCGCATCCAGGCCGCCGAAACCGACCTGACCAGCGCCATCTCCGAATCGATCGCGCAGGACAAAGACCTGACCAAGATGCTGCTGCACGCGGCCGGCGTGCCTGTGCCGTTGGGCCGTTCCGTCACCAGCGCCGAAGATGCCTGGGCCGCCGCCCAGGAGCTGGGCGGCCCGGTGGTGGTCAAACCGCGCGACGGCAGCCAGGGCCGCGGCGTGGCGGTCAATATCGAGACGCGCGAGCGCGTGATCCAGGCCTTCGAAGTGGCCGAGGAGATCAGCGCCGAAGTCATCGTCGAACGCTACATTCCCGGCCACGACTTCCGCCTGCTGGTGGTGGGCGGCGCACTGGTGGCCGCCTCGCGCCGCGATCCGCCGCAGGTCACCGGCGACGGCGTGCACACCATCCGCCAACTGGTCGACCAGGTCAACGCCGACCCGCTGCGCGGCGACGGCCACGCCACCTCGCTGACCAAGATCCGTTTCGACGAGATCGCACTGGCCACGCTGAAAAAGCAGGGCTTCGATGCCGATTCGGTGCCAGCGCCGGGAACCCTGATTTTCCTGCGCAACAACGCCAACCTCAGCACCGGCGGCTCGGCCACCGACGTCACCGATGAAGTGCATCCCGAGATGGCGGCGCGCGCGGTCTCGGCCGCCCGCATGATCGGCCTGGACATCTGCGGCGTCGACGTGGTGGCCGAAAGCGTGCACCACCCGCTCGAAGAGCAGAACGGCGGCGTGGTCGAAGTCAACGCTGCGCCGGGCCTGCGCATGCACCTGAACCCGTCGTTCGGCAAGGGTCGCGCCGTGGGCGAAGCCATCATCGCCAACATGTTCGCCGATGGCGAGGATGGCCGCATCCCGGTGGTGGCGGTGGCCGGCACCAACGGCAAGACCACCACGGTGCGGTTGACCGCGCACATCCTGGGCGTGGCCGGCAACCGTGTCGGCATGACCAACTCCGACGGCGTCTACGTCGACAACCTGCGCATCGACACTGGCGACTGCAGCGGCCCGCGCAGCGCCCGCAGCGTGCTGATGCATCCGGACGTCGACGCCGCTGTGTTCGAGACCGCGCGCGGCGGCATCCTGCGCGAAGGCCTGGCCTTCGACCGCTGCAACGTCGCCATCGTCACCAACATCGGCATGGGCGACCACCTCGGGCTGGGCTACATCAGCACCGTCGAGGATCTGGCCGTGGTCAAGCGCGTCATCGTGCAGCACGTGCACCCGAACGGCACCGCCGTGCTCAACGCCGCCGATCCCATCGTGGCGGAAATGGCCCACAGCTGCCCCGGTTCGATCACCTATTTCGCCGAGGATCGCAACCACCCGGTCATGGCCACGCACCGCGCCCAGGGCCTGCGCGTGGTCTACCGCGACGGCGATGCCATCGTCGCGGCCCAGGGCGCCGAGGAAACCCGCTTCCCGCTGGCCGAGATCCCGCTCACGCGCAATGGCGCCATCGTGTTCCAGGTCGAGAACGCCATGGCCTCGATCGGTGCGGCCTGGGCGCTGGGCCTGGACTGGAGCGTCATCCGCCGCGGCCTGGCCACGTTCGTCAACGACGCGCAGACCGCGCCCGGCCGCTTCAATGTGTTCGACTATCGCGGCGCCACCGTGATCGCCGACTATGGCCACAATCCGGATGCCATCCTGGCGCTGGTGCGCGCGGTCGACGCCATGCCCGCCAAGCGTCGCTCGGTGGTCATCAGCGGCGCTGGCGACCGTCGCGACGAAGACATCCGCATGCAGACCGAGATCCTCGGCGAGGCCTTCGACGACGTGCTGCTATACCAGGATCAATGCCAGCGTGGTCGCGCCGACGGTGAGGTCCTGGCCCTGTTGCAGCAAGGCCTGGTCAACGCCAGCCGCACTCGCCACATCGAGGAGATCCACGGCGAGTTCTTGGCCATCGACACGGCGTTGGCGCGCCTGAGCGCCGGCGACCTGTGCCTGATCCTGGTAGACCAGGTGGAAGAAGCGCTGGCGCACATCGCCCAACGCATCCGCGAAGCCTGATCCCGGTCGCGGGACCGAATGAAAACGGGGCGCCTTGTGCGCCCCGTTTTCATTGCCCGGCCCTTCAGCCGCGGACCGACAGGTCAGGCGCCGCCGCCTGGTACCGGTCCGTCACGTGGGTGCAACCGAGCGCAGCCATCGCGGCCAGCGCCAGCAGGATCGTGCCAAGGAATCGTTGCGTCATGCATGTCCTCTCTGTGTGAAGGGGTCCCGGCCACGCGGGCAGCAAACTCGTGTGCGGAACCTGCCCCGACTGTACCGGCGCGCCGGCCACCCGGCCAGCCGCGGATGGCCCGCCTGCTCGCCGCTATTGCCGTCTCGCCCGAGGTGCGGGTCGGGTAGGCCTCCGTCAGGTAGGCCTCCGTTACCTGCCCCGCTCAAAACGGCTCAATACGTTGCTCAGATGTAACTCCCGCTCTTGGTACGCCTGCGCTACCCCTCGTCGAAGGACGCGCGATTTGCCCCGTCCCCGGCAGTTACATTTACCCACAGCGTCCTTTGACAGGGCGCGCGGCCGGCCTGTACCTTGAACTCAAGCTGATCAGTGCCCAACTCAACCGCGAATGCAGACGCTCACAGGCCATGAGCCGCCGCATCCGCCACAACGAAGAGAGGTCACCATGAATAACGACATCATTGCTGGCAAGTGGAAGCAACTGACCGGTAAGGCCAAGGCGGCCTGGGGTGAGCTCACCGACGACGAGTTGACCCGCACGGAAGGCAACGCCGAGCGTCTCGCCGGCCTGATCCAGGAACGCTATGGCAAGACCAAGGAACAGGCGGAAAAGGAAGTACGCGATTTCTTTGATCGCAACCCCTGATCCCCACGCTACCAGGAGAAGCTGACATGTTGCACTACGCCGTCGTTTTCTTCGTCATTGCGATCATCGCGGCTGTCCTGGGCTTTGGCGGCATCGCCGCCGGAGCCGCGGGTATCGCCAAGATCCTGTTCTTCGTCTTCCTGGTCCTGGCGCTGCTGTCCATTCTGAGCGGCGCATTCCGCAAGAAATAGAAGAACATCGCACCCCGAGAATTTTCGCTCAGCCATTGCATCTCGAACGCGCTGAACCACATTACAAGGAGCACAACTATGGAAATCCGCAAGCTGATCGCCGCCGCCGCACTGGGTACGGGCGCTGTCTTCACTTCCATGGCCTTTGCCGCCAATGACGGCAAGCCCAAGCAATCCGTGGGCGAATACGCGTCCGACGCGACCGTGACAACCAAGGTCAAGGCCGCCTTCGTCGCCGACAAGCAACTGAGCGCGCTGGACATCGCCGTCGAAACCACCGATGGCGTGACCAAGCTGACCGGTAGCGTCGGCACTGCCGCCGAAGCCGATCACGCCGCCACCGTGGCGCGCGGCGTCGAAGGCGTGAAGCAGGTCATGAACGACATCAAGGTCGACCCCGCCAAGAACAAGAAGTAACGCCCCGGCCCTGAATGGCCATGCCATGAAAAACGGCGCCTGTGCTCATGCACAGGCGCCGTTCTTCGTTTGGGGGCGGAACGACGGCAGCGCAGTGCGCACACCGCGCTGCCTTGCCCCCGGCGGCAAGGCGGTCCGGCCAAGCCAGACCGGCGCACAGCCTCAAACGTCTACCGTACCGCGGCCGATCTCCAACGCGCGGCCGCCCACCTGGATGCGGCCATCGGCCAGCACGTCCAGCAGCAATCGGCACGGACGGCCCATCTGGTCGCCCTGCTCCACCCGGAAACTGGCGGGCAATGCATGTTGCCGATGCCGCAGCCAACCGCCCAGGTTGGCGCAGGCCGAGCCGGTGCCAGCATCTTCCTGTACCCCGCCGCCGGGCTTGGCATAGAAGTAACGCGTCACCACGACATCGCGCCCATCCTGTTGCCGGCTCGGGTCGAAAGCGAACAGGTAGCAGACCTTGCGCCCCAGACTGTTGGCCTGCCAGCGATCCAGCTGCGCAGCATCCGGCTTGGCCCGCCGCAACGCGTCGACGTTTTTCAGCGGCACCAGCAGCTGCTCCGCACCCGTATCCACCCAGACAGGGTCATGCGCCAGGTCGTCCACGCCCAACCCGACCAGCCCGGCGATATCGGCGGCCGGCAACGTCGGCGCCGCCGTGCGCACGCCGTTCGGGCAAGGCGCGGTGAAGGTCCAGGCGTCCCCCTGCGCGGTGACCGGCACCACGCCAGCCTTGAACTCCAGCGTCAAGGCATCGCCAGACTTGAGCAGGTCACGCACCACCTGCGAGGTGCCGATGGTGGGATGGCCGGCGAACCCCATTTCGAAGCCGGGCGTGAAGATGCGCACCCGCGCATCGGCCACGTCGGATGGCAGGATGAAAGTGGTTTCGGAAAGATTGAACTGCGCCGCCAACTCGCGCATGGTGGTGTCGTCCATGCCACGCGCGTCTTCGAACACGCAGAGGGGATTGCCGGTGAAGGTGCTGGACGCGAAGACGTTGAGGAGGCGGAATGCGTAGGAGGCCATGAGGGATCCAACCGGGGA
This sequence comes from Achromobacter pulmonis, assembly GCF_902859765.1. Classification (GTDB taxonomy): domain Bacteria; phylum Pseudomonadota; class Gammaproteobacteria; order Burkholderiales; family Burkholderiaceae_B; genus Achromobacter; species Achromobacter pulmonis. The sequence goes on along the minus strand of NZ_CADIJV010000029.1, from coordinate 22,519 downwards.
GCCGCCACCGGCGGCGAAGCCCCAAACTGTAGCGCAAGACGCCTACCAGATGGCGAAGAACAGCACCCAGGACCAACAGAACGGCGCAAGACCTGCCGCCAACACCAGCCACGCCGCGATCTTGCGGACCAGACCGACCGGACGCTGGTTCAAGAGGCGCGCGAACAACCGCAGCGTCCACAGCACCGCCAGCGTCAACAGGGTGAAGCGTACCGGCGCCGCCCACGCGGCGCGCACGCCTTCGTGCTTGAGCAGATTGACGGTGGTGGCCGACAGCCCCAGGAACACACCGATGCCGGCCGACGGAATCAGCCCCTGGGCCAGCTTGTGCAGGCCCGGACGGAACCAGCCGGTGGCGTCCTCGGCGGCGGGCGCCAGCCGGTCGGCGATCCATAGCGACAGGAAGGCAGCGCCGCCCACGCACACCGTGGCCCCCACCACGAACATCAAGATGCCAGCGCCATCGAGCCACGAGAAACTGTCGTTCACTTCCGGATAATGCGTCAGGATGAACCACGGCGCGTTGTCCAGCAGCGGCCACATGATGTCGTGCTCGACCAGCCAAGTCGCGGCCCATTGCTTGGCCGTCACATACCAAGGGCTGGCGCTCCACAGGAAGGCGCCCATGGCGATGCCCATCAGGCCGAAGCACAGCAGCACGGTCTGCCAGGGCTCGCCATCGGTGACGTTGACGACCTCTTCCTCGGGCGAGCGCGGCGTCAGCGCGATGGCGCCGCGATAGCCGCTGCAGCGGCCGCACACGTGACAGTCGCCGGCGCCCTTCATGTGTCGCAAGGGCACCAGCGGCGCACAGTTGATGGGTTCGATGCGGATCACCGGATGACGCCACTTTTCTTCATCGACCTTGAAGTGCCACGGCGCCAGCTTGGCCAGCAGGTTGAACACGCCGTTGACCGGGCACAGGTACTTGCACCAGACCCGCTTGCTGCGGCCGTAGCGCCAGCCCACGATCATGGCCGCCACGGTCGAACCGCCCAGCACCGCCAACACCGCCAAGGGATATTGGTACACGCTGACGAGCTGACCATAGACGGTGGTCAGCGCAAAGGCCACGAACGGCCACCCGCCCCAGCGCATCCATTTGGGAATGGCATGCCCCTGGCCGCGTTCGCTGGCCCATTCGGTCAGCATGCCTTCCGGACAGAACCAGCCGCACCATGCCCGTCCCAGGATGGGCATGGAGACCAGCACGAACGGCCACCAGACGCCCCAGAAAGCGAACTGCGCCACGATGGTCAGATTGTTGAACACCGAGGCTGAGTTGTCCGGCAGCGGCATGATGGCCGGCACGATCAGGAGGAAAGCGTATATCGCAACAATGCCCCACTGCAGCTTGCGCAACAGAGGGGCATGGTCTCGGAGAAAATCGGCGATACGGGAGGTTGCCCTCCCGAGTGCAGCTGCCATGGTCAAACCTTCATTAATTCAGTCCGATAAAAGCGTCGGTATTCATGACGACGCCACATCAGGATGCGGCACGCGCCGCCACCGCAGCGGGTTTCACTCCCACCCGGCGCAGCAGCAGCCACACCACGACCCAGTACGCGCCCCACAGCAACACCGAGATCAGGGCCGGCAGCGCACGGTAGCCGGCGAAATCCGCCAGGATCTTGCCCAGGCCGGTGCTGTCGCTCAGCAGCCAGGAGCTGTCCCAGACCGGGTCGACAAGCGTCGGCAGCACGTCCAGCGAGATCAGGTGATCCAGCCCGCCCACCAGCAGCGATCCCGCCAGCAGCAGCAGCAGGATTTCGGTAGCGCGGAAAAAACGGCGCCACGTGATCAGCTTGCCGCCCAGTTGCAACAGCCAGAAAGTCAGCAGCGCCACCGCGAAACCGGCCACGCCAGCCAGGGCCAGCTTCAGCATGTCGCTGCCGCCGTCACCCGCCGCCACCGTGCCATACAGGAACACCACGGTTTCGCTGCCCTCGCGCGCCACGGCAATGGCCACCAGCACCAGCAGCCCCCACCAGTTGTCGCTGGCGACCGAGGAGCGCGCGCCGCTCTCGAGTTCGCCCTTGAGGGTGCGGCCATGTTTTTTCATCCACACGACCATCTGCACCACCAATGCGCACGCCGCCAGCGACATGATGGCCTGGAACCATTCCTGGCCTTCGTCGCTGAGCCATGACGACACGCCCAGCAGCACCAGCGCCAGCGCCACGGCCAGCGCCAGACCGGCGGCCACGCCGCCCCACAGATATTTCAGGCCGCGTTTGCCTTCCGGCGTCGAGCGCAGCCAGGTGTACAGAATGCCCACCACCAGCAGCGCTTCGACGCTTTCGCGCCAGACGATGAAAAGAACCTGTTCCATGTAATGCGGCCTGCCTATTCCTTGGGCTTGACGATCAGGGTGCCTTTCACCGCCTGGTGAAAGTCATCGAAGAAGGGATATTCACCCGGGCGCGAGATGGTGATGACGACGAACGACTTCACGCCGGGGCCCAGTACCTTCTCCTTGCGCAACGGAATGCTCTCGAATTCCACGGGCTCGTTGCTCTCGTTGATCAGTTCGATCTTGAAGCGGCCGGCGGGCACTTCCAGCGTGGCCGGCTCGAACGTCCCGTCGGGCTTGAAGCGCAACGTGAAGGTCGGCAGTTCGTCGGCCAGCGCCGGCGCCACGCCGGCCAGGCCGATCAACAACGCCACGACGACGCGAAGCAGGGCCCGCACGATCAGTAGCCGCCTTTCTTGCCGGTGCCGGCATAGACGAATTCATATTCCAGGTCGAACGGCTGGAACCAGTCACCCACCCCGGTTTCCTTGTCGATGTGACGGCCGAAGTGGCTCATCTTGTCGGCCGTCGGCGGCAGGATGGTGTACTTCAGCTTGTACTTGCCCGGGCCTTCGAGCTTGACGTTCTCGCCGTAATGCGGACCGTCGTTGGCGACCATGGGCATGAAGGTGCCCTTCTGCACGTTCTGGCTGCCGACCTTCTGGATTTCGTATTTCACGACCAGGTAGGGCATCCATTCGCCTTCGGGAAAACCGGTGGGGTTGCCCGCGGTGGCGTGGATGTCCGCTTCGAGGTGGATGTCGGAGTCCTTGGCGGGGCGCATCATGCCCGGGGGATCCATTTCGATCGGCTGCAGGTAGACCGCGCCGATTTCCATGCCGCCCTTTTCCACCGGCTTGCCAATGGGGTATTCAGCCGCTTGGGCGGCGGACACGCTCAAAGCGACGATGGCCAGGGCCAGGGCTTTCTTCATCATGTGGGTCATCCTCGAAGCACGATTGATACGACGGGTCCTATAAACATAAACAAGAACCGTTTGCATTAATGTAACGAAAAAATCTGACACCTCCCTGAATCGGAACAGTCTGAAATTGCCGCGCCGTTGCGTCCCGTCAAGCAAAACAAAAGCCGGCGGGCAAAGCCACGCCGGCTGATCACACGGTCCGCGGCGCGGCATCGCCGCGCCTTTTTTCAGGGCTTGCGCCCGCCACCCTGCGCGCCGCCAGGGGTGAACGGAAAGGTCGAGAACATGGCGCGGGTCTGGTCCTGCATCTGATCCTGCATCTGCACGAACAGGTTTTTACTCTGGTCGATGTAGTTGTTCATCATGTTCTGCAGCATGGGCGTCTGCACGTTCATGAACTGCGTCCAGGCTTCGGGGCCGAACTGGCTGCCATACAGGCCCTTGGACTGCTCGGCCATGCGCTGCTGGATCTCCATGAAGGCCTGGATGTTCTTTTCCAGGTAAGAGCCCATGATGCCCTGCATGGCGTGGCCGTAGAAACGGATGATCTGCGACAGCATGTTCGACGAGAACATGGGCATGCCGCCGCTCTCTTCTTCGAGAATGATCTGCAACAGGATGCTGCGGGTGAGGTCTTCGGCGCTCTTGGCGTCGACGACCTGGAATTCCTCGTTGGCCAGGACCAGTTGCTTGACATCCGCCAGGGTGATGTAGGTGCTGGTCCGGGTGTCGTACAGGCGACGGTTGGGGTACTTTTTAATCAGGCGCAGGCTGGCGCCGGTTTGTGCTTGCGTCATGGTTGTCCCCGGATCGGGCGATCTCTAAGACTTCGAATAAGGAGAAGTGTAATGCCGCGGCCCCATCTCCCCGAGGCTGCGCGGCGGAAAGGCCGCCCGCCGGGCGGCCCGCGATGCGTCAGCCCATGTGCAGGCCGCCGTTGAGCGAGAAATCCGCCCCGGTGGAAAAACCGGATTCGTCGGAAGCCAGCCAGGCCGTGATCGACGCGATCTCCTCCGGCGTGCCCAGGCGCCGCACCGGAATGGTGGCGACGATTTTCTCCAGCACGTCGGGACGGATCGCCCGCACCATGTCGGTCCCGATGTAGCCGGGCGAAATGGTGTTGACGGTGACGCCCTTGCTGGCGACTTCCTGCGCCAGCGCCATGGTGAAGCCATGGATGCCGGCCTTGGCCGTGGAATAGTTGGTCTGGCCGAACTGGCCTTTCTGCCCGTTGACCGAGCTGATGTTGATGATGCGCCCCCATTGGCGCTCGACCATGCCGTCGATGACTTGCTTGGTCACGTTGAAGAGGCTGTTGAGGTTGGTGTCGATGACCGCGCGCCAATCATCGGCGGTCATTTTGCGGAACAGGCCGTCGCGGGTGATGCCCGCGTTGTTGACCAGCACGTCGACCGGACCGAGTTCCGCCGTGACGCGCTCGAAAGCGGCCACGGTGGAATCCCAGTCGGACACATTGCCGACGGAAGCATAAAAGGTATATCCCTGCGCCGCCTGCTCATCCAGCCATTGCTGGTAATTGCGGCTGGGGCCGCAGCCTGCCACGACGCGAAAGCCTTCCTTGGCCAGGCGTTGGCAAATAGAGGTGCCGATCCCGCCCATCCCGCCTGTAACGTAAGCCAGTTTTCCGCTCATTGGACTTCCTCCTGTGTGCGACGGACGCCTCGTTGATTGATTTCTTCTTGGCCTGGGCCCACCGCCTTCGCGGTTTCAGGCGGCCCGGACCTTCACATACCTGCCAGGGGCCGGCTCTATTGGCCGATACCTGGTATTACCTGATTTTGCACGAGCCTTGACCTGCTTGCCGGAATGCCCCGCGAGCCAGGCCGCCCAATCCGGCCACCAACTGCCCGGCTTCTCCTGGGCTTGGGCCAGCCAGGCGTTGGGATCGCCCGGCAAGGGCTGGCCGGAAGCGCCGAGATTGTCTGCCACCCAATAGCTGCGACGCTTCTTGGCGGGCGGATTGACCACGCCGGCGATATGCCCCGAAGCCCCCAGCACGAAGCGCTGCGGCCCGCGCAGCACCTGGGTGGAGGCATAGGCCGACACCCAGGGCACGATATGGTCTTCGCGCGAACCGAAAATATACGCCGGCATCGACAGGCGCGTCAGGTCCAGCGGCAGGCCCGCGGCCTGCGCCCGGCCCGGCACCTTGAGATTGTTTTCGAGATACGTGTTGCGGAAGTACCAGGAAAAGAACGGACCCGGCAGGTTGGTGCTGTCGCCGTTCCAGAACAGCAGGTCGAAGGCTGGCGGTTTCTGGCCTTTCAGGTAGTTGCCGACCACGTAGTTCCAGACCAGCTCGTTGGGTCGCAGGAACGAGAACGTCGTGGCCAGGTCGCGCCCCGGCATCAAGCCGCCATTGCCCAGCTGGTGATCGCGCAGCAACGCGTGAGCCTCGTCGACAAAGACACTGAGAACGCCGGTATCGTGGAAGTCGAGCAGCGAGGTCAGCAGCGTCAACGCCGCCACCGGATGCTCGCCGCGCGCCTCGGCCAGCGCCAGCGCCGAAGCCAGCATGGTGCCGCCGACGCAGAAACCGAGCGCATTGACCTGTGGCTGTCCGGAGATGTCGCTGGCCACGCGCAGGGCCTGCAGCACCGCGTCGTCGAGATAATCCGACCAGGTGGCGCGGTCGATGCCGTCGGTATCGCTGGCCAGCGGATTGCGCCAGGAAATCAGGAACACGGTGAAACCCTGTTCGAGCGCATGGCGCACGAACGAGTTCTCGGGCTGCAGGTCGAGGATGTAGAACTTGTTGATGTTCGGCGGCACGATGACCAGCGGAATCTGGTGCACCGTGGCGGTCACCGGCTTGTACTGGATGAGCTGGAACAGCGCATTTTCGAACACCACGTCGCCAGGCGTCGTCGCCACATTGCGGCCGATCTCGAACTGGGTCTCGTCGGTCTGGGTGATGCGGCCTTTCTTGACGTCACCCAGCAGGTTGGCCAGGCCTTCGTTCAGGGCCCGCCCGGCGCTTTCGACGATGGATCGCTGGGCGTCCGGATTGAGCGCCAGGAAGTTCGAGGGCGACAAGGCGTCGACCCACTGCATGATCGAGAAACGCAGGCGGTCGCGCATCGGTTCGCTGACCTGGGCCGCGTCGACCATGCGCGACATGGCGCGGGCCGACAGCAGATAGGTATGCGCCATCAGCAGATGCTGGCCATTGGCCGCCCACGCCTCGCCGGCGAAACGGCGGTCGGACGGCGGCGCCAGCGCGCCACGGCGGGCGTCGTCGCACAGCCGCTGCCATTCGCGCGAGAATTCAGCCTGGATATCGGCCAGGACGTCCGGAGCCACGCTCACCGGATGGGGCCCTGAAGCGGAGAGATTGGCATTCACTTCGACACCTTGTTATCGAGACTTCCCGATTGATGTTGCATGCCGGGTCAAGGGCTGTCAATGCGGGTATTCAATGAGGGTCGCAAGGCGGGTGCACCCGCCTTGCGCTGGATCAAACCGGATCCAGCCAGGCCAGCAATGCCATCCGGCCGGTTTCGCCATCGCGGCGGTATGAAAAGAAGCGCGCCGCGTCCGTCGCCGTGCACAAGCCGCTCTGGCTGACCGCCTGCACGCCGGCGCGGCGCAGGCGGAATTCGGCCAGGCCGGCCAGGTCGGCCAGCCATTTGCCCGGCACGCCCGGCCGGGGCCGGAAATAGCGTTCGGCGGCGGCGTCGTCCGCCATGAAGGCATCCAATACATCGCGCCCGACCTCGAACGCCTCCGGCCCGATGCCGGGCCCCACCCAGGCGCGCCAGGCCGTGGCCTGCGGCGCCTTGGCGCGCATCGCCGCCAGGGTGTGCTCCAGCACTCCGCCGGACAGGCCGCGCCAGCCGGCGTGGGCCGCGCCCAGCACGCGGCCGTCGGCGTCGGCCATGACCACCGGCAGGCAGTCAGCCACCATCACGGCCAGCACCCGGCCCGGTTGCGCGGTAACGCTGGCGTCCAGCGCCGGCGTGTCAGGCAGGCCGGGCGCGTCCGCGTCGACCACGTCACTGCCGTGCACCTGGCGCAGCCATAAGGGCTCGGCGGGCAACGCGGCGCGCAGGCGGCGGCGGTTCTCGGCCACGATATCGGGATCGTCGCCGGCCCGCAGGCCCAGATTGAGCGTATCGTGCGGGGCGCTACCGGCGCCGCCGGCGCGGGTGGTACAGAAATAGTTGACGCCCGCCCAGGCGGGACCGGTCACCACGGGCAAACCTTCGATCATGCGTTCCATGCGATCGCTTCCTGGACCAGGGTCATGTCGGCCGGCAGCGGCGCGGCGAACTCGACTTCGCCGCGTCCGCCCGGATCGTCGAAATGCAGGGCGCGGGCATGCAGCATCTGCCGCTGCGCGCCCGCCATGTTTCTGCCGCCATAAAGGGTGTCCGCCAGCAGCGGATGGCCGAGGCTGGCCAGGTGCACGCGGATCTGGTGGGTGCGGCCGGTTTCCAGGCGGCAGACGACTTCGCTGACACGCCCGCCCGGCTCGACCGCGCCACGCCGCGCGGGCGCGTAGTGGGTCACGGCCGGCTTGGGCGCCACCGGCCGCTCGACGCTCATGCGCACCGGCACGCGCGGATCGCGGCCGATGGGGCGATCCACCTTGCCGGCGGCGGCCAGCCAGCCATGCGCCAGGGCCACGTATTCGCGGCCCATGCTGCGCGCCTGCAACTGGCGCACCAGGTGGGTCTGCGCGATCTCGTTGCGCGCGACCACCATCAGGCCGGAAGTATCCTTGTCGAGCCGGTGGACAATGCCGGCTCGGGCCACCTGGGCGAGTTCCGGGTAGCGGTGCAGCAGGCCGTTGAGCAGCGTGCCGCTCCAGTTGCCGGCGCCGGGGTGCACCACCAGGCCGGCGGGCTTGTTCACCACGATCCAGTCCGGGCTTTCGTCCACCACGGGAAAATCGATGGGTTCCGGCGAAAATGCAAGGGTTTCCGGCGCGGGCTGGGCCCAGACGCTGATCTCGTCGCCGGGGCCGACGGTCTGGCGCACCTTGCCGGGAGCGCCGTTCACGTGGACGTTGCCGGCTTCGATCCAGCCTTGCAGACGGCTCCGGGAATGGTCCGACAACAGCCCGGCCAGCACCTTGTCGAGCCGGTCGGCGCGCGTGCCCGCGGGCACCGTTACAAGTTGCGGTTCGCCTCGCGATTTCGCGCCTGGGTCGTTGCCCGGGGAATCACCGGGAAGGTCCAGGAGTTCATCGTCGGAAACGAGATCTGCGCTGAAGGCTGTAGCAGACATGGAGACAAATCATATAATCAGCCTGCCATGCTACCACCAAGGATACGATTCTCGTGATTCACCACCCCGCAGCTCCCTTGAACCCCGCCTCCCGAAGCGGGTCGGTTTTGCGCGTGGTTATCGCGCTATTTGCCGTCATCGCGATCGCCGGTTGCGGCTCGACCAACAGCAAGTACGACAAGACCACCAACTGGAGCGCCGAACAGCTCTACGCGGACGCCAAAGCCGAAATCTCCTCGGGTGGCTGGAAAGAAGCCCGCGAGCGCCTGACCGCCATCGAAAGCCGTTACCCCTTCGGCGTGTATGCCCAGCAAGCCCTGCTGGAGCTGGCTTACGTCAACTGGAAAGACGGCGAAAACGAACAGGCGCTGGCCGCGATCGACCGCTTCCAGCAGCTTTACCCCAACCATCCCGGCACCGACTACGCGCTGTACCTGAAGGGTCTGATCAACTTCACGCCGGCCAGCGCCTTCATGAGCAACATCACCGGCCAGGACCCCGCCGAGCGCGACCCCAAGGGCCTGCGCGCGTCGTATGACGCCTTCAACGAGCTGATCAAGCGCTACCCGGACAGCAAATACACGCCCGACGCCGAAAAGCGTGTCGCCTGGCTGGTCAACACCATCGCCATGAACGAAGTCTACGTGGCCCGCTACTACTTCGAACGCGGCGCCTATGTGGCCGCGGCCAACCGCGCCCAGACGGTCATTACCGACTTCGAAGGCGCGCCCGCCACCGAAGAGGCGCTCTACCTGATGGTGGAGTCCTACGGCAAGCTGGGCATGACCGAGCTCAAGAACGACGCGCAACGCGTGATGGACAAGAACTTCCCCAACAGCACGTTCAAGACCAAGGGCCTGAAGGCCGACAAGAGTTGGTGGAATCCGTTCAACTGACCTTCCCTCCGCGCATGGGAAACCCCTCGATCGCTCGAGGGGTTTTTTTTTGTCCACGGGGCGCGGGCGAGCCGCCCTGGCGGCGGTCGCGGGCGCTACGCCTGCCTGCGACGATAGAACGCCAGCACTTCCTCCAGTTCGCGCGTGCGCGCGAATGGCGGCAGGCCGCGCCACAGGCGCTTGCCATAGGGCTTCTCGACCAGGCGCGCATCGCCCACCATCAGCACGCCCCAGTCGGACTCGGTGCGGATCAGGCGGCCGGCGCCCTGCTTGAGCGAGATGGCGGCCTCGGGCAACTGGTATTCGGAGAAAGGATTGCCACCCTGGGCGCGGCAGGCCCGCAGGCGCGCCTCGATCACCGGATCGTCGGGCGGCGCGAACGGCAGCTTGTCGATCGCCACCAGCGTCAACACGTCACCGGGCAGGTCGATGCCTTCCCAGAAACTGGCGCTGCCCACCAGCACGGGATGCGTCAGCTTGCAGAAGCGGTCCAGCAGGTCGCGGCGCGTCCCCTCGCCCTGCTTGAGCAATGGCCAATCGTGGCCGCCATCGTCGAAGGCATCGGCCAGCAGGTTGGCCACCTTGTCGACCGCCCGCAACGTGGTGCACAACACCAGGGTGCCGCCCGGGCTGGCTTGCAGCAGCGGCAGCAGCGTCTGCACGAAACGATCCAGGAACTGCGGCGACTGCGGCTCGGGCATGCCGCGCGGCACGAACAGCAGCGCCTGCTGGGGGTAGTCGAACGGTGACTCCCACTTGCCGGTGCGCGCGCGCTCCAGGCCCAGCTGGCTGGTGAAGTGGGTGAACTCCCCATTCACCGACAAGGTGGCCGAGGTCATGATCCAGGCCTGGCCGGGCTTGCGGTATTTGGAGAACGCCTGCGCCACCGAAAGCGGCGCCGAATGCAGGCGCACGTGATGCTGGCCATGCTCGACCCAGCGCACCGCCGGGCCGGTCCATTCGCCTGCCGCCGCCGCGCCTTCCAGAATGGCGGCCGGCGTCGCCAGGCCGTCGGCGAGCGCGGCGACGGGCGCGGGCGCCTGATCGTCGCGGCCCCAGCCTTCGTCCTCGAAAGCGGCGCCGCCCGCATCGCGTCCGGGCGTGGCCCAGCGCTTCAGGCGCACGGCGATCTCGGCGCCGCTGCGCGCGGCGGCCACCAGGTCGGGGTGGCGCTCGGCGACCGAGCCCAGCGCATGGGTGGCGGCATCAATCGCCTCGCGCAGCACCGCCAGCGCGGCGTCGAATTCCTCGGCATTGGGAATGGCGTCAAACGTGGCCTTGCGGCCCGGCAGCCGGTCCAGCGGCGCACAGACCAGGCGCAATTCGCGCGCGGCGGTTTCCACGTGGCGCGCCACGTCGCTCCATTTGGTCGCTTCGCGCGCATAGGCCAGGCCGGCGGCCTCCAGCGCACGGCCGAAATCCAGCAACTGGTGGGTCGACACGCTGCTGCCCAGGAAACGGGTGGCGGTGTCGGGCAGTTGATGCGCTTCGTCGAAGATGACGGTATCGGCCTCGGGCAGCAGGTCGGTGACGCCTTCTTCACGCAGCACCAGGTCGGCCATGAACAGGGCGTGGTTGACCACCACGACATCGGCCTCCTGGGCCTGGCGGCGCGCCTTGACCACGAAACAGTCGCGGATACGCGGGCATTCCTGCCCCAGGCAGTTCTCACGGGTCGAGGTGACGCGCTGCCAGATATCGGCGTCTTCCGGCACCTGCGCCAGGTCGCTGCGGTCGCCGCTCTTGGAAATGCCGGCGAACACCTGGATCTGGCGCAACTGCTGGATTTCCGAGCGCGATTTCAGCGCACGCTCGTCGCCCTGCAGGCGGTCGAGGTGGTAATGGCAGACATAGTTGCCGCGCCCCTTGAGCAGCGCGGCCGTGACCGGCGCGGCCAGCGCCGCCCGCACACGCGGCAGGTCGCGGCTGAACAGTTGGTCCTGCAGGGTGCGCGTCCCGGTGGAAATCAGCACCTTGCCGCCCTGGATGAACGCGGGTACAAGATATGCCCAGGTCTTGCCGATGCCGGTGCCGGCCTCGGCCACCAGCGTGGCTCGGTCCTGGATGGCCTGGCCGATGGCCTGGGCCAGCTCCACCTGCGACGGGCGCGGCTTGTAACCAGGCAGGGCCGACGCGAGCGGGCCGTCCTCGGCGAAGAATTCGGAGATGTCCAGGTCCAGCATCGAAACAGCCTAGCGTCAACAGCGACCATGCCGATGGACGGTCGGGACGCCAGACACGGAAATGGGTGGGAAAGGACCAGATGATACCCGCTGGCGCCGCCCTTTTCCGCCTGCAGCGTCGCAAATCGTGCCTGCCGTGGGGACGGATCCGTCCCGCCTGGCACGTTCTGTAACAACGGCTTATGGCACAATCCGCCCCTTGTTTTTCCTTTTTTGCCGTCGTATCGAGATGTCTGAAACTTCCGTTATCACGAACGTCGCCGCCGGCGTCGACAATGCCCGTATCGTGGCCCAGCTCGCCACCGAGCTTGGCGCCCGCGCCTCCCAAGTCGCCGCCGCGGTGGAACTGCTGGACGACGGCGCCACCGTGCCGTTCATCGCGCGCTACCGCAAGGAAGCCACCGGCGGCCTGGACGACACCGTCCTGCGCAACCTGGAAGTGCGGCTGGGGTATCTGCGCGAACTCGAAGAGCGCCGTGGCGCGATCCTCGAATCGATCTCGCAGCAAGGCAAGCTGACGCCCGAACTACAGCAGGAAATCGCCAGCGCCGATACCAAGCAGCGCCTGGAAGACTTGTACGCGCCGTACAAGCCCAAGCGCCGCACCCGCGCCCAGATCGCCCGCGAGGCCGGCCTCGAACCGCTGGCCGACGCCATCCTGGCCGATAAGGCCTGCGATCCGGCCGCGCTGGCCGCGCAGTACCTGAATCCCGAAGCCTCGATCAACGATGCCAAGGCGGCGCTGGACGGGGCACGCGACATCCTGGCGGAACGCTACGCCGAAAACGCCGACCTGCTGGCCGACATGCGCGAGCACCTCTGGTCCACCGGCTATCTGTATTCCAAGATGGTCGACGGCAAGGAAACCGAAGGCGCCAACTTCCGCGACTGGTTCGACTTCAACGAACCGCTGCGCACGCTGCCATCGCATCGCATCCTGGCGCTGCTGCGCGGCCGCCAGCAAGGCGTGCTGGACATCCGCCTGGGCCTGGAAAGCGAACTCGAGGCGCAACTGCCGCACCCCTGCGTGGCGCGCGTGGCCAGCATCCTCAAACTGGGCAACGACCTGTTCGCGCTCGATGCCTCGCCACGCTCGCGCTGGCTCGGCGAAGTCTGCCGCTGGACCTGGCGCGTCAAGCTGGTGACGGCCTTCGAAAGCGAGCTGATCGGCCGCCTGCGCGAAACCGCCGAAGCCGAAGCCATCCGCGTGTTCGCCGCCAACCTGAAGGATCTGCTGCTGGCCGCGCCGGCCGGCCCCAAGGCCGTGCTGGGCCTGGACCCCGGCATCCGCACGGGCTGCAAGGTGGCGGTGATCGATCGCACCGGCAAGGTGGTCGATACCACCACCGTCTACCCGTTCGAGCCGCGCCGCGACCGCGAAGGCACCATCAACACCCTGGCCGCGCTGGTGGCGCGCCACCAGGTCGACCTGATCGCCATCGGCAACGGCACCGCGTCGCGCGAAAGCGAGAAGCTGGTGGGCGACATGCAGGAACGCTTCCCCGACCTGAAGGTGACGCGCGTGGTCGTGTCCGAGGCCGGCGCGTCGGTGTATTCGGCGTCCGAGACCGCCGCGCAGGAGTTCCCCGACCTCGACGTCACGCTGCGCGGCGCCGTGTCGATCGCGCGCCGCCTGCAGGATCCGCTGGCCGAACTGGTCAAGATCGATCCCAAGGCCATCGGCGTCGGCCAGTATCAGCACGACGTCAACCAGCGCGAACTGGCGCGTTCGCTGGACGCGGTGGTCGAGGACTGCGTGAACGCGGTCGGCGTCGACGTCAACACCGCCTCGGCCGCGCTGCTGGCGCGCGTGTCGGGCCTGAACTCGCTGCTGGCCAAGAACATCGTCGCCTGGCGCGACGAGAACGGCGCCTTCCCCACCCGCGAACAGCTGCGCAAGGTGCCGCGCTTCGGCGACAAGGCTTTCGAGCAGGCGGCCGGCTTCCTGCGCATCCCCAATGGCGACAACCCGCTGGATGCCTCGTCGGTGCACCCGGAAGCCTATCCGGTGGTCGAGCGCATCGTCGCCCGGATCAAGGCCGAAGTGAAGCAGATCATTGGCCAGCGTGACGCCCTCAAGGGCGTGTCGCCGTCGGACTTCACCGATGAACGCTTCGGCCTGCCCACGGTACGCGACATCTTCGCCGAACTGGAAAAGCCGGGCCGCGATCCGCGCCCCGAGTTCAAGACCGCGCAATTCAAGGAAGGCGTCGAGACGCTCAACGACCTGTACCCGGGCATGGTGCTCGAAGGCGTGGTGACCAACGTGGCCAACTTCGGCGCGTTCGTCGACATCGGCGTGCACCAGGACGGCCTGGTGCATATCTCGGCGCTGGCCGAGAAATTCGTGAAGGATCCGCGTGACGTCGTGCGCGTGGGCCAGACCGTCAGCGTGAAAGTGCTGGAAGTGGACGTGGCGCGCAAGCGCGTGGCCCTGACCATGCGCATGAACGACGCCGCCGTGCCCGCGCGGCGCGGCGCCGACGCCCCCAAGGGCGGCGATCGCCCAGGCCGCCGTCCGCAAGCTGACAGCGGCCGCGGTGGCGGCGGCGGCGCCATGAACAGCGCCATGGCCGACGCCTTCGCCAAGCTCAAGCGCTGATCCGCTTCTCCTGGCCGCCCTCGGCGCTTCCCACTGCGCGATGGACGTCTCGTCCGCGCTGCGGGGGGCTGACGGCGGCGCACGCCCGGCCTGACGGCCGGGCAATCCTGCCACGCTGACAGGCGGCGCGCCCGCGCCGCCCGCGTCATTTCAATCCTGCGACATCGAGGCCAGGGCCTCGCTCGCCTTGGCCAACTGCGCCTGCGCGTCGCCCTGGGCGCCAGCGGGCGCGGTCGCCACAGCCACCCCGTCGAGCACCGCCGCCACGCCCTGAGCGGTGGCTTGCAGCAGCGCGTCGGGCGCTTCCGACTGCAGCCGGCGCATCAGCGCGCCGGCTTCCTTGGGGTCGGCAAAGCGCTGCGAAAGCAGCAATTCCTCGCCATCGGCGGCCAGCAGGCGGAAGCGGAAGCCGCCCTCTTCGTCGCGGAAGCTGACGAAGCGCGCGCCCTTGCCCTTTTCCTTCCTGGCCTGCGCCTGCTTGCCCGGCGCCTGCGCGTTCAGGTTGCGCAGGCCCACGGCCTCGCGCAGCTCGCGCATCATCGGCACAGCCAGCTTGCGCGCCTTGGCGGCGCCAGCCTGCAACACGTCCTCGATGCGGCCGGGGTTGGCCATCAAATCGAAGTAGCGTTCGCGCATCGGCGCCAGCAGGCTCTCCAGGTGATCGTAGAGCGCGTGCTTGGCCTCGCCCCAGCCCAGACCTTCCTCGAGCTGCTTGCGGAACGCCGCGGCCTGTTCGTGCGTGGCAAAGGCGCGGTAGATCGTGTACAGGTGCGAGCCCTCGGCGTCCTTGGGCTCGCCCGGTTCGCGCGAATCGGTGACGATGCGCATGATCGCGGCGCGCAACGCCTTGGCGCCGCCCTCGAACAACGGAATGGTGTTGTTGTAGCTCTTGGACATCTTGCGGCCGTCCAGGCCTGGCAAGGTGGCCACGTCCTCTTCGATGGCGACCTCGGGCAGCGTGAAGTAGTCACGGCCATACAGATGATTGAAGCGCTGGGCAATGTCGCGCGCCATTTCCAGATGCTGGATCTGGTCACGACCGACCGGCACCTTGTTGGCATTGAACATCACGATGTCGGCGGCCATCAGGATCGGGTAAGAGAACAGGCCCATGGTCACGCCGTCATCGGGGTCCACGCCCTTGGCCGTGTTCTGGTCGACCGACGCCTTGTAGGCGTGCGCGCGGTTCATCAGGCCCTTGGCCGTGACGCAGGTCAGCAGCCAGCTGAGCTCGGGAATTTCCGGGATGTCGGACTGGCGGTAAAAGGTCACGCGTTCGGGATCCAGCCCCACCGCCAGCCAGGTGGCGGCGATTTCGAGCCGCGAGCGGGCCACGCGGGCCGGGTCGTCGCACTTGATCAGCGCGTGATAATCGGCCAGGAAGAAAAACGCGTCGACACCCGGCTGCGTGCTGGCATGGACCGCCGGGCGGATCGCGCCAGCGTAGTTGCCGAGGTGGGGAGTTCCGGAGGTGGTAATGCCAGTGAGGACGCGGGTGTTCATGGACGAAGAAGGCGTTTGCTTGGGGAAACGCCCAGTGTAACGTGCCGCGCGGGGCGTCCGGATGACGCGCGCTGGCAGCGGGCCGCCCCGGACGCGGCGGCGGCCCGTACCGGCCGGCCCCGGCGCCATGGACGCGACGCGACTACAGGACCGCCAGCAACGGCGCGGCCACCGCGCACAGCCCGCCCGCCGTCAACGCGGCGCGCGGCCGGAACGTCAGGAACCAGATCAGCAAGAGGCCGGCGATGCTGAGGATGCCGATCCATTCGACGGTGCCGTAGCTCCAGCCCCAGACGGCGGCCGAGGCGCACAGCGACAGCGATAGCGCCAGCCAGCCGAAGGCGCGCAACGGCACGCGATGGCGGCGTGGCAAGGCACGATCGAACAGGTCTTCGTAGTGTCGGTCCATGCCCAGGCACAGCGCGGAGAACCCCGCATAGGCCAGGCAGAAGGCGGCAAGCGTCATGGCATATCACCTCGGTCCATAGGCTTCGGAAGGGGCAGGCGGCGCGGCCCGCGCCGGCGTCCTGGCCGCGCTCTTCTTGGCCGGGGCATTGCGCGCCCGGGCCGCCTTCCGTGCCATCCAGCCCAGCAGCAGCGCGCCGGCCAGGCAGCTCAGGTCGAAGCCGGCCATGACCCAATCGCCGGCGGGCAACGACACCCCCAGGTGGCGCGCAGTCGTGAGTGCGTTGACCACGGGCACCAGCGCCAGCGATGCGGCGGCCAGCGTCAACAGGTCCTGCCACTTGCGCTTGGGGAACGCGAAGGCGTAGGCCAGCGACAGCCCCCAAGCGGTGAAGAACGCGCGCACTTCCCACAGGGCCCGCCCGGGCAGGTCGGCCGGCACCAGCCGGTTGGCCCAGAAGAACGCGGCAATGGCGATGAACAGGCCGGCGATGGTGCCGGCGTTCAAGCCGTCCACCAGACGCAGCGAAAAGGCCTCGCGCGCCCCGGGACGCGCCTTCTGGCGGCGTTTGGCGATCCACAGCACCAGGCCGGAACCGACCATGCCGGTGCCCGCCAGGCTGACCAGGAAATAGAACCAGCGCAACAGCGGTTCGGCGAACAGCCCGAGGTGCAGGCCGACGATCACGCCGGCGGTGCGCACGGTCGGGCTCAGCGCGTCCTGCCCTGCCAGGAGAGCGCCCGTCACCCCGTCGAACCGGGCATAGGGCGAGAGCCGGCCGTACGACACGCCATCCGCGGCATTGCGCGTCAGGGTGACGGTGGCGCCGGCGTCGCCCGGGTTGTTGACCGTGATGCGGCCGATCCGACCCTGCCAGCGTTGTTCCATCTGCGCCACCAGCGGCGCGATCGCGATCAGCGGCGCCGGCTGGTGGCGTGGCGGCGTGACCTTGACCCCCGGAAACATGTCCTCGGTATATTGACGCGGGTTCTCGTACGCCGCCAGGATGCCCGCCGGCATCAGCATGCTCGCGAACAGCACAAGGCCGCTGAAGGTGATCATCAGGTGGAACGGCAGGCCCAGCACCGACAGCGCATTGTGGCCGTCCATCCAGGCCCGCTGGCCGCCCTTCTTCGGACGGAACGTGAAGAAGTCGGCGAAGATCTTCTTGTGCGTGATGATGCCGCTGATGATCGCCACCAGCATGAACATGCCGGCGATGCTGGCGAGCCAGCGCCCCCACGGGAACGCCATCTCGAGCTCGAAATGGAACCGGTAGAAGAAGTCGCCGCCGCGCGTCGCGCGCCCCTCGACGGCCTGTCCGCTGTGCGGATCGAGCTTGACGCGCACGAAGCCGCGCTCACCCGGCTTGGGCTTCGGTTCCTGGTACAGCAGCTGGATCAGCGGCTCGCGCTCGGAGGGCGGCGTAATGAACCAGCGCTTGGCGTCGGGTGCATGGTCGGTCAGATAGCGCTGCGCCAGCGCGACGGATTCGAGCGTGGGCGCGGCCTGCACCTGGATCTCGGGCTGCATCCAGCGGGTGATCTCGGGACGGAAGAAGGACAGCGTGCCGGTCAGGAACATTGCGAACAGCACCCAGCCGAAGATCAAGCCCGACCAGGTATGCAACCATGACATGGATTGGCGCAGGCCCTCTTCGCCTTGCGCTTTTCCGGTGTTGGGTTTCATGCGCCCCCCACCATGCGGCCGATCAGGAACAGGCCGCCGAACAGCGCCGCCGGCGACAGGATGCCGGCCCAGGCGCGCCAGGCGTTGCGAGTGGCGAACACCCAGATGACGCCGCAGGCGTAGAGCACAAAGGCCGACATCTGCGCCGTGACGACGGCGTCGGCGCGTTGCATCGGGAGCCAGACGGCCAGGCAGGCCGAGGCCGCCGAGGCCAGGCCGTAGCCGCCCAGGATGGCGGCCAGGGCCCGGGAGGCCACGGCCAGACGGTAGCGCATCATGCCTGCGCCGGCTGCGGGAGCTTTCACTTGGTCACGTTGAAGGTCAGGGTGGAAACGTAGCGGATCCTGGTGTAGGCCTTGCCATCGGCCTCGCCGGCCTGATCCTCGACATGGGCGGTTTCCAGCACGTACTGGCCCGGCCATGGCGTGGAGATCTCGATGCGGCCGTTCTCATCGCTGCGCAAGCGCTTTTCCCACTTTGGCGGGCCGAACACGGTGACTTCGGTCTTGGCCAGCGGCTGGCCCTTGAACTGCAGCACGAAGGTATTGCTGCCCGCGGCAGCCGGCACCAGTTCCAGGTCGAGCCGGCCCTGGGTATCCGCGCGGCCGGCCTTGGCGCCGTAGCGCATCAGCGTGTCCTTGAACTGGATCGGCTGCGACAGGCGCACGTCGCTCTTGCCGCTGGCGGCGAACTCGACGAAATCCGCTCCCTTGGCCGACGCCTTGTACGTCTTGCCATCGGCGCCGGTCACCTCCGGCGCCGTCAGGACCTTGCCCAGCAGGCCATCTTGCTTTTCGCGCAGATCGTCCGCCCATTCGCCGAAGTACGCTTTTACCGGGCCCTGTCCGGCCCGCTCGAGCCAGACGAAGTGCGCTTGCGCCGCGCCGGCGCTGCCCAGCAGTGCGATGGCCGCCAAAGTCCTTGCGAAATTCATTGTCGATTTTCCTGTTGTGAGTGCCGATCCGGCGCCGCCCCGCGACGCAAGCCGATCAAACGGTCATGAATTATAACCATTCTCACTACGATAAAGAATACGCCTTGGTTTGCATATTCCGCGCCACATGCGCACATCGTCCGCGGTGACCGCGGCAACAGGCAGGAGGCGGCGCGTCGCGATCGACGCGCCGCAATCACGCTACAGCGATACCGTCAGACGGCGTTCGGATTCCAGATATTCGCGCGACTGCATCTCCAGAATGCGCGAGACGGTACGATGGAACTCATTGGCCAGGGCGCCTTCGGTATAAATCTCTTCCGGTTCGCACTCGGCCGACATGATCAGCTTGACGCGATGGTCGTAGAACACGTCGATCAGCCAGGTGAAGCGGCGCGCCTCGGACGCCTGGCGCGGCCCCATGCGCGGCACGCCGGACAGGATCACCGCATGGAAACGGTTGGCCAGCTCCAGGTAATCGTTCTGGGAACGCGGACCGCCGCAGAGCGTGGCGAAATCGAACCACACCACCGAGCCGGCCAGCGCCAGGGCACGAATCTCGCGATGCTCGATGTGCAGCACCGGTTCCTGCGGCGGCGTATCGGCCAGGGTATCGAAGGCCTGCTGCAAGGCCTGCCGCGCCGGCTCGCCGAGCGGCGTGTGATAGCACTGCACCTGCTCGAGCGAACGACGACGGTAGTCGATACCGGCATCCACATTCATCACGTCCATGCGTGCCTGGATCAGCTGGATCGCAGGCAACACACGGTCGCGGTGCAGGCCGTCTGGATACAACGTGGACGGCTCGTAATTGGAGGTCATGACGAACGAGGTTCCGTACTCGAACAACTTGAACAGCAGACGATGCAGGATCATCGCGTCCGCCACGTCCGATACATGGAATTCGTCGAAGCAGATCAGGCGGTACCGCTTGGCCACGCGCCTGGCGACCTCGTCCAGCGGGTCCTGCATGCCCTTCACTTCTTCCAGTTCGCGGTGCACGCCACGCATGAACTCGTGAAAGTGCAGGCGCGTCTTGCGCACCACCGGCACGGTGGCATAAAAGGCGTCCATCAGGAAACTTTTGCCGCGCCCCACCCCGCCCCACAGGTACACGCCGCGCGGCACGTCGGGCCGGTTCAACAGCTTCTTGAGGGCATTCGAGCGCATGGCCTTGAACTTGACCCACTCGTCGTAATAGCGCTGCAGCCGGTCGATCGCCTGCTTCTGGGCGTCGTCGGGCTTGTAGCCGCGCTCGGCCAGGGCGTGTTCGTAGTATTCGCGGACGTTCATGGAGAGGACACAGACAAATGAAAAAAAGGGCGGGTCCGAGAACCCGCCCCCTTTGACAGAGCCGCAACGTGGCGGATCAGAAGTTCAGGGCACGCTTGTCAACGGCCAGGGCGGCTTCCTTCACGGCTTCCGACAGCGTCGGATGCGCGTGGCAGATGCGCGCGATGTCCTCGGCCGCGCCGCGGAATTCCATGATGGTCACGGCTTCCGAGATCAGTTCCGAGGCCATCGGGCCGACGATGTGCACGCCCAGGACCTCATCGGTCTTGGCATCGGCGATCACCTTGGCGAAGCCGGTGGTGTCGCCCAGGGCGCGGGCGCGGCCATTGGCCAGGAACGGGAAGCTGCCGGCCTTGTACTCGCGGCCTTCGGCCTTGAGCTGCTGCTCGGTCTTGCCGACCCAGGCGATTTCCGGCGAGGTGTAGATCACCCACGGCACGGTGTCGAAGTTGACATGGCCGTGCTGGCCGGCGATGCGCTCGGCAACCGCCACACCTTCTTCCTCGGCCTTGTGTGCCAGCATCGGGCCGCGCACCACGTCGCCCACCGCCCAGACGTTGGGCAGGTTGGTCTTGCAGTCGCCGTCCACGGCGATGAAGCCACGCTCGTCGAGCTTCAGGCCCACGGCGTCGGCGTTCAGGCCGCCGGTGTAGGGCACGCGGCCGATCGAGACGATCAGCTTGTCCACCACCAGCTTCTGCTCGGCGCCCTTGGCGTCGACGTAGGGCACGGTGACGGACTTGGCGGTCGCCTTGATCTCGCCGATCTTGACGCCCATCTGGATGTTCAGGCCTTGCTTGGTGAAGGCTTTCAGGGCTTCCTTGGCCACCTGCTGGTCGGCGGCGGCCAGGAACTCCGGCATCGCTTCCAGGATGGTGACTTCGGCACCCAGACGGCGCCACACGCTGCCCATTTCCAGGCCGATCACGCCGGCGCCGATCACGCCCAGCGTCTTCGGCACGGCGCCGATGTTCAGCGCGCCGTCGTTGGACAGCACGACCTTTTCATCGAACGGCAGGCCAGGCAGCTCGCGCGCCGACGAACCGGTGGCGACCACCACGTGCTTGGCAACCAGGTCTTCCTCGGCGGTGCCGGTGACCTTGATGGCCCAGCCGCCCTCGACCTGGCCGGCGAAGGCGCCCTTGCCATGGAAGAAGGTGACCTTGTTCTTCTTGAACAGGTACAGGATGCCGTCGTTGTTCTGCTTGACCACCGTGTTCTTGCGGCCGATCAGCGTGTCGAGCTTCAGGCTGACGCCCTTGACTTCGATACCGTGCTCGGCGAAGTGGTGGTTGGCTTGCTCGTAATGCTCGGACGATTGCAGCAGCGCCTTGGACGGGATGCAGCCGACGTTGGTGCAGGTGCCGCCGGGTGCCGGGCCGCCCTGGCCGTTCTGCCAGGCGTCGATGCAGGCCACCGACATGCCGAGCTGCGCGGCGCGGATGGCGGCGATGTAGCCGCCGGGGCCCGCGCCGATGACGACGACGTCGAATTGTTTGGACATAGTGTTCTCGCGAATGAGGAGGGTGTGGAACTCGCCCCGGCCCACGCATGCCGGCCCGGCAGGCCGGCCGGGCGCCGCCGACACACAGGTCGCGCGGACGCCGGGCTCAGGGCGCCGAGATTACAGGTCCAGCAACAGGCGCTGCGGATCTTCCAGGGCGTCCTTCATGGCGACCAGGCCCAGCACGGCTTCGCGGCCGTCGATGATGCGGTGGTCGTAGGACAGGGCCAGGTAGTTCATCGGGCGGATGACGATCTGGCCGTTTTCCACCACGGCGCGTTCCTTGGTGGCGTGCACGCCCAGGATGGCCGATTGCGGCGGGTTGATGATCGGGGTCGACAGCATCGAGCCGAACACGCCGCCGTTGGAGATCGAGAACGTGCCGCCGGTCATCTCTTCGATGCCCAGCTTGCCGTCGGCGGCGCGGCGGCCGAAGTCGGCGATGGTCTTTTCGATTTCAGCGATGGACAGTTGGTCGGCGTTGCGCAGGATCGGCACCACCAGGCCGCGCGGGCTGCCGACAGCGATACCGATGTCGAAGTAACCGTGGTAGATGATGTCCTTGCCGTCGATCGAGGCGTTGATCAGCGGGAACTTCTTCAGCGCGGCAACCGCGGCCTTGACGAAGAACGACATGAAGCCCAGCTTGATGCCGTGTTCCTTCTCGAACTTGTCCTTGTACTTGTTGCGCAGATCGATGACCGCTTGCATGTTCACTTCGTTGAACGTGGTCAGGATCGCGTTTTCCTGTTGCGATTGCAGCAGGCGCTCGGCGATGCGGGCGCGCAGGCGGCTCATCGGCACGCGCTGTTCCGGACGGCCATCCAGCGACAGCGTGGTCGGGGCCGGGGCGGCGGCGGCCTTGGCCGGAGCGGCCTTGGCGGCGGGGGCGCTGGCGTTCAGGGCATCGCCCTTGGTGACGCGGCCGTCACGGCCGGTGCCGGTGACGCTGGCGGCGTCCACGCCCTTCTCGGCGAGGATCTTGGCGGCGGCGGGCGAGGCCACGCCGGCGGCGGCGGTCGAGGCGGGCGCGGCCGG
>NZ_CADIJV010000028.1 GCF_902859765.1 Achromobacter pulmonis | reverse complement strand
AGTGACGGCGCCGGCGCCCGTCACGCCGCCGCCCGCCGCTGTCACCCCGGCGGCAGCCAAGGCGGCCCCGCTGGCCGTGACGCCCGTGGCCGCCGCGGTGGCGCCGGCCGCGGATGACGACGGCCCGCCTTCCTGGGTCGATGAGGAAATCCCGTTCGAGGCCGAAGGCGGCTTCGTGCCGGATGGCGGCTTCACGTCGGACCCCGATGACGATTTCGAAACCCTGGCCAGCGCGCCATCGGCCGCGCCCGTGCCATCGGCCGCGCCCGTGCGGCGCGAAGCCGCGGCCCCGGGCCGCAAGCGCCAGTCGCGCGCGCGTCTGGCCGACATGACCGCCGCCGCCTGGCCCGAACTGGCCGCGCGCCTGCCGGTCACCGGCCTGGCCGCCGAACTGGCGCGCCAGAGCGAATGGGCCGGCGTGCAGGGCGATGCCATCATCCTGCGCGTGGCGGTCAAGACGCTGGCCGAAAGCGAAAGCCGCGTGCGGCTGCAGACGGTGCTGTGCGAACACTTCGGACAGGGCATCCGGCTGGATGTGGACGTCGGCGCCGTGGGTGAAGCCACCGCCCACGCCGTGGCCCAGGCCGAGCGCGCGGCGCGCCAGCAGGCCGCCGAGGACGCGGTTGCCGTCGATCCCTTCGTGCAGGCGCTGGTGGCCGACTTCGGCGCCCATGTTGTGGCCGGTTCGATCCGCCACGTCGATCCTCCTTCCGCCGCCGCGTAACGCGCCGGCAATCCCCACATTCCCTCGTTCAAGGAAGCTCCATCATGATGAAAGGACAACTGGCCGGCCTGATGCGCCAGGCGCAGCAGATGCAGGAAAACATGAAGAAGGCGCAGGACGCGCTGGCCGAGATCCAGGTCGAAGGCGCCTCCGGCGGCGGCCTGGTCAAGGTCACCATGACCTGCCGCCACGACGTCAAGCGCGTCGACATCGATCCCTCGCTGCTGGCCGACGACAAGGACATGCTGGAAGACCTGGTCGCCGCCGCTTTCAACGACGCGCTGCGCAAGGCCGAAGCCACCTCGCAGGAAAAGATGGCGTCCGTCACCGCCGGCATGCCGCTGCCCCCGGGCATGAAGCTGCCGTTCTGAGCGCACGTACCGGCCGCCGCCGCAATGGGCGGCGCGGCCTTTGCCGCCCGCAAGTTTCCGCCGTGTCATGGACCCTCTACTGCCCGAACCCGAACCGCTGGTCTCGCTGATCGAAGCGCTGCGGCGCCTGCCCGGCGTGGGCGTGCGGTCCGCGCGGCGCATGGCCTACCACCTGTTGCAGCACGACCCCCAGGGCGCCGACATGCTCGGCCGCGCGCTGGCGGGCGCGGTGCGCGACCTGCGCCATTGCTCGCGCTGTAACAGCTTCGCCGAAGAGGACGTGTGCGCCACCTGCGCCAATCCCAAGCGCGATCCCTCCCTGCTGTGCATCGTCGAGACGCCGGCCGACCAGAACATGATCGAGTCCAGCCACGGCTACCGCGGCCTGTACTACGTACTGATGGGCCGTGTCGCGCCGCTGGAGGGCATCGGCCCGCGTGAACTGGACTTCGACCGCGTCATCCGCCGCGCCACCGACGGCGTGGTGCAGGAGGTCATCCTGGCCACCAACTTCACCGCCGAAGGCGAGACCACCGCGCACTTCCTGGGCGAGGCCCTGGGCGAGCGCGGCCTGCGGGTCACGCGCCTGGCGCGGGGCGTGCCGGCCGGCAGCGAGCTGGAATATGTCGACGCCGGCACCATCGCGTGGGCGCTGATGGAGCGCAAGACCACCTGATACGCAGCCACGATAGTCCGCCGGCGATGTACCGGCGGGCATTGGAAGAACGGCCCGCCGCGCGCGGCGCGGCCTCCACGAGAGGAAGACAACCACCATGTCAGCCCTGACCGGCCTGAAGGTCCTGGAACTCGGCACGCTCATCGCCGGCCCGTTCGCCGCGCGTATCTTCGGCGAATTCGGCGCCGACGTCATCAAGGTGGAAACGCCGCATGGTCCCGACGGGACCGGTGGCGGCGACCCCATCCGCAGCTGGCGCCACCTGCACGAAGGCAATTCGCTGTGGTGGACAGTGCAGGCCCGCAACAAGCAATCCATCGCCCTCAACCTGAAGCATCCCGAAGCCCGCGAGATCGCCCACAGGCTGGCGCTGGATGCCGACGTGGTGGTCGAGAACTACCGCCCCGGCGTGCTGGAGAAGTGGGGCCTGGGCTATGAACAACTGCGCGCCATCAATCCGGCGCTGATCATGGTGCGCCTGTCCGGCTACGGCCAGACCGGCCCGATGAAGGACCAGCCCGGCTTCGGCGCCATCGGCGAATCGATGGGCGGCCTGCGCTACGTGTCGGGCCATCCCGACCGGCCGCCGCTGCGCGTGGGCATCTCGATCGGCGATTCGATCGCCGCGCTGCACGGCGTGATCGGCGCCATGATGGCGCTGCGCCACCGTGACGCCACCGGCGGCCGCTGGAATGGCGTGCAGGGCGCGGGATGCCAGGCGGGGCAGGGCCAGATGGTCGACGTGGCGCTGTACGAGGCCGTCTTCAACATGATGGAAAGCCTGGTGCCCGAATACGATGTGGCCGGCGTGGTGCGCGAGCGCACCGGCGGCGCGCTGCCGGGCATTGTGCCCTCCAATACCTACACCACACGCGACGGCCAGAACATCGTCATCGCCGGCAACGGCGATGCGATCTTCCACCGCCTGATGCTGGCCATCGGTCGCGGCGACCTGGCGTCCGACCCGGATCTGGTGCGCAACGACGGCCGCGCCCGCCGCGTCGAGGAAATCGACGGCGCCATCCAGCAATGGTGCGAGGGCCGCGGCATCGAAGAGGCGCTCAACACCCTTAAGGCGGCCGACGTGCCGGTCGGCAAGATCTACAGCGTGGCCGACATGTTCACCGATCCGCAGTTCCTGGCGCGCCGCATGATCGAGCAGCATCACTTCGCCGATGGCAGCCCGGTCAAGCTGCCGGCGGTGGTGCCCAAGCTGTCCGAGACCCCGGGCGGCACACGCTGGATCGGTCCGTCATTAGGGGAACATACCGAGGAAGTCCTGAAATCACTGGGGTATGATTCAGCGGCTATCGACAAGCTGGCGCAGACCGGCGCTATTGGTAGACCCGATCCCAAGGAGACAACACATGTCAGTCACACGCCGTGATTTGCTCAAGATGGCTGGCGCCGCCGGCGTCATGGGCATGGCCCCCGCCATCGTGCGCGCCCAGAAGCTGGAAAAGACCAAGGTCCAGATCGCCGTGGGCGGCAAGCCGCTGATCTACTACCTGCCGCTGTCCATCGCCGAGGCCCGCGGTTACTTCAAGGACGAAGGCCTGGATGTCTCCATCGCCGACTTTGCTGGCGGCTCCAAGGCCCTGCAGGCCGTGGTGGGCGGCAGCGCCGACGTGGTGTCGGGCGCCTTCGAGCACACGCTGTCGATGCAGTCCAAGGGCCAGGCCTACCGCGCCTTCGTGCTGCAGGGCCGCGCGCCGATGATCGGCGTGGGCGTGTCCAAGAAGAACATGCCCAACTACAAGGGCCCGGCCGACCTCAAAGGCAAGAAGATCGGCGTGACCGCGCCGGGCTCGTCCACCAACATGGTGGTCAGCTTCTTCCTGGCCAAGCATGGCCTGAAGGCGTCGGACGTCTCCATCATCGGCGTGGGCGCTGGCGCCGGCGCGGTGCCCGCGCTGCGCAGCGGCCAGATCGACGCCATCTCCAACACCGACCCGGTGGTGTCGATGCTGGAAATGCCGGGCGACATCCAGATCATCGTCGATACCCGCACGCTCAAGGACACCCAGGACATCTTCGGCGGCAACATGCCGGCCGGCTGCCTGTATGCGCCGCAGGCGTTCATCGACGCCAATCCCAACACGGTGCAGGCGCTGACCAACGCCATGGTGCGCGCCGACAAGTGGATCCAGAAGGCCGGCCCCGACGAAATCGCCAAGGTGGTGCCCGAGACCTATCTGCTGGGCGATCCGGCGGTGTACAAGGCGGCCATCCGCAAGAGCCTGCAAGGCCTGTCGCCCGACGGCCTGATCCCCGAGGATGGCGCCGCCACCGCGCTCAAGGCGCTGGCTGCCTTCCAGGCGGACTTCGACAGCGCCAAGATCGACGCTTCCAAGGTCTGGACCAATGACTTCGCGCGCCGCGCCAACGAGAAATACCCCAATGGCTGAAGCCGCGCTGTCGCTGGAAAACATTAGCTGCACCTTCGTCTCCCGCGATGACCGCTCGCAGCGCTACACCGCCGTCAGCGACACCAGCCTGGCCATCGCGCCGGGCGAGTTCGTGTCGGTGGTGGGCCCTACGGGCTGCGGCAAGTCCACCCTGCTCAACGTCAGTGCCGGCCTGCTGACGCCGTCGTCGGGCCAGGTGAAGGTGTTCGGCCAGCCGCTGTCGGGCATCAATGCGCGCGCCGGCTACATGTTCCAGGGCGAGGCCTTGCTGCCCTGGCGCAGCGCGCTCGACAACGTGGTGGCCGGGCTGGACTTCGCCGGCGTGCCGCGTGCCGAGGCGCTCGAGCGCGGCCGCGACTGGATGCGCCGGGTCGGCCTGGGCGGTTTCGAAAGCCGCTATCCGCACCAGATGTCGGGCGGCATGCGCAAGCGCGCCATGCTGGCGCAGACGCTGATCCGTGATCCGGACATCATCCTGATGGACGAGCCGTTCTCGGCGCTCGACATCCAGACGCGCCAGCTGATGGAAAACGAAGTGCTCGATCTGTGGATGGCCAAGCGCAAGGCGGTGCTGTTCATCACCCATGACCTGGACGAAGCCATTGCCATGAGCGACCGCGTGGTGGTGCTGTCGGCCGGGCCGGGCACGCATCCCATCGGCGAATTCGCCATCGACCTGCCGCGTCCGCGCGACGTGGCCGAAGTGCGCAACAACCTGCGCTTCGTCGAATTGCATGCGGCCATCTGGGCCGTGCTGCGCGAGGAAGTGCTCAAGGGCTATGCCCAACAACAGAAGCGGGCCTGAGGCCCATGCCTGATCCAGGCCGCGCCCGCTTACTCACGAACAGGCCCTGACCATGTCCAAGTCGTTCAAACCAGGTTCCGCCAGCCTGCGCTTCTGGCAGTTGCTGCTGCTGGTCGTCATCCTGGGCGCCTGGCATATTGCCTCGCGCGATCCCAAAGTGGCGTTCTTTTTCGGCGAACCCCTCAAAGTGTGGGGCCGCATCTGGGCCTGGTTCGTCACCAACGCCGACATCTACACCCATCTGTGGGTCACGCTCACCGAAACGGTGCTGGCCTTCTTCATCGGTACCATCGCCGGCCTGGCGTTCGGCCTGTGGCTGGGATTGTCGCCGCGCGCCAGCGCCATTCTCGATCCCTACATCAAGGCGGCCAACTCGATGCCGCGCGTGATCCTGGCGCCGATTTTCGGCATGTGGTTCGGACTCGGCATTTGGTCCAAGGTGGCGCTGGCGGTGACGCTGGTGTTCTTCATCGTCTTTTTCAACGTCTACCAGGGCGTGCGCGAGGTCAGCCCGACGCTGCTGGACAATGCCCGCATGCTGGGCGCGCGCAAGCGCCAACTGCTGCGCCATGTCTATCTGCCGTCCGCCACCAGCTGGGTGTTTTCCAGCCTGCACACTTCGGTCGGCCTGGCGTTCGTGGGCGCGGTGGTGGGTGAATACCTGGGCTCGGCCAGCGGCGTGGGCTACCTGATCCTGCAAGCCGAGGGCACCTTCGACGTGAACACCGTGTTCGCGGGCATCGTGGTGCTGACCGCGTTCGCGCTGGTGCTGGACTACATCGTCGGCGTGGGCGAAAAGCGGCTGATGAAGTGGCAGCCCAAATCGGGCGAGACCGAGAAGCTCTGAGCGCCGCCCGCCGTTCAGGCCCGCAGCGCGCGCTGCGCCCGCAGCCAGGCGGTGAGGCTGTCGAAGGCGTCCTGGGCGCCGCGCAGGGCTTGCGCTTCCTGGCCGCGGGCGCAGTCGTCCAGGCAGGCCAGGAACGCCTTCCACAACGTGCCGGTGTCGTCGCCATAGCCGCGCAGGTAGCGCAGCGGCAGCGGCGGCACGGCGTCTTGCAGCCGCTTGGCCAGGAAGCGGCCGCCCAATTGCGATCCTTCCACCACGTAGGCCACGCCCAGCGCATAGGCGTCGGCCGCCCGGGGCACGGGCACGTCGAGGCATTGCGGCGCCGGCGATGCATCGCCAGCGGCCAGCAGGTCGGCGCGGATCAGCGCGCTCTTGCCGGCCCGGGTCGCAGCCTGCAGGCCCGCCGGCCACGGCAGCCGCCACAATGGCCGTTCCACCGGTTCGAGCCAGCCCAGCAGGGCGCGCAGATAGGCCAGATAGCGAGTCTGATCGAGATCGGCGTCGCTCAACGCCAGCCCCTGGTCCAGGGTTTCGTGGCGCTCGCGGGTGCCGTCGCGCAGCACCTGGTGCACGGGGGAGATCATGCGGGTTCCCGGCCGGTGGCGGCGGGCAGGCGCAGCGACCAGCAGTGCGCCTGACGCTCCAGGCGCCAGCCCGCCTCGCTGGCCAGCGCCTCGATGTCAGCCGGAGTGAACAGGCCCGCTGCCGCCGGCGCCTGCGCCGCGGGGGGCAGGCGGAAGTGCCAGGCGACCGGGTCGGCGGCGTCCAGTTCCAGCTCGGCGCCTTCCGGCAGCCAGGGCAGCAGGCACAGCACGCAGGCCATGAGCAGATAGCGCGCGTCGAAGGCCGGCAGCTCGACCGGCGCGGGCGTCTCCGGCCAGCGGACCCCGCGTTTGGACCACATCAACTGCGAAAACAACAGCTTGCGGCATTCCCGCAGCAGCGCCGCGGCGGGCTGAGTGGCGCCGTTGTCGTCAAGCCACTGGTCCAGGCCGCGGATCTCCGCCACGCTGTCCTCCAGCATTTGCTGCAGTTCGCCCGCCAGGCGCTGGGTGCGCTGCCGCAAGGCCTCGGCATCGGCGTTTTCGGGTGCCTGGCGCAGCATGGCGGCCGCCACGGTGGCGTTGGACAGCGGCGAGATGGCCTCGTGCCGCAGGACCGGGAAGATTTGCGCCAGCACTTTGAAACGCACGCCCTGCGCGACCAGGGCGGAATGAGGGGAGATGGCGAGCATCGGCGGCCTCAGCCGG
Source organism: Achromobacter pulmonis (assembly GCF_902859765.1). GTDB lineage: Bacteria > Pseudomonadota > Gammaproteobacteria > Burkholderiales > Burkholderiaceae_B > Achromobacter > Achromobacter pulmonis. The sequence goes on along the minus strand of NZ_CADIJV010000028.1, from coordinate 71,224 downwards.
CTTGCCGCAGCACGGTCAGCAACGCATCCGGATCGGCGGGCTTTTCGATCCAGTCGTCGAACAGGCTGGCCGCATCCTGGTGCCGCTCGTGGCGTGCCAGGCCGCTCAGGGCGTAGATGCGGGCGCCGGCGTTGCGCGCGCGCAGCTGCCGCGCCAGCTCATAACCATCCATGTCGGGCAGCAGGATGTCCACCAGGACCGCCTGGGGTTCGAAGTCCGCGGCCTGTGCCAGCGCGTCCTCGCCGTTACCGGCGCAGCGCGTCTCCAGCCCGGACATGGCCAGGAATTCGGCCAGCAGTTCCGAGCCCATTTCATTGTCGTCGACCAGCAGGACGCGTAACGCGCGCGCTTCGTTCAAATGATGTCTCCAGGATTCAGGGGGCCTGCGGCGCGTCCAATCCGCGCGGCAGAGTGACTGTGAAAATGACCAGGCCGTCGCGGCAGGCGACGGCGATGTCGCCATCATGGTCGCGTACCACTTGCTCGGCAATATACAGGCCCAGCCCCAGGCCGGTGCGGTTGCGCGATTGGCCCAGCGATTCCGGCTTGAAGGGCGAGAACAGGTGCGCCATGACGTCGTCGGGAATCGGCGCGCCGTGATTGGCCACGACCAGTTCGATGGTATCGTCCGCCAGCCGGGCCGTCACGCGGATCGGCATGCGCGGCGCGCCATGCTGGCGCGCGTTGCTCATCAGGTTGGTGACCACCTGGGCGATGCGGTCGGTGTCGGCCATCAGGCGCAGCCCGGGCGCGATCTCCGGTTCGATCAGCAGCCCCGGATAGGCCTGGCGCTTTTCGTCGATCAGGCCGTTGAGCAATTCGGACAACTGGCATTGGCGCTTCTCGATGCCCAGCCCCATGCCCCCTTGCAGCCGCGACAGGTCCAGCACCTGCGAGATCAGCCGCTGCATGCGGCCGCTCGAATAGCGGATGCGTTCGCCCATGCGGGCGCCGGAATCGGTCTTGGACAGCAGTGTGGCCGCCATCGAGATGGATTGCAGCGGGTCGCGCAGATCGTGGCCCAGCATGGCCAGCAGGGCGGTGCGGGCGCGGTCGACGTCGGCGGCGCGGCTGGTGGCGATATGCGACAGCTCGTCGCGCAGGTTGTCGACCGTTTCCAGTTCGGGCGGCAGCCACGGCGCGCTGGTGTCGCGCACGACCTCGCGCCAGGCCTCGAACGAACCGCGCGGCGTCAGGCGCGGGCCGAGGGTGCCCACGGCATATTGCTTCTCGGGCTTGCCGCCCCAGACCAAGGTCTCGACCTGCTCGCGCCGCAGCCAGATCAGCCAGCCGTTGTTCATGGGGTCGAACTTGCAGGCCAGCAGGCCGGCGTAGGGCACCAGGTCGGTCTGCAGGCCGGGGTAGTCGCGGGCGATATTGTCGGTGTGCACCAGCCGCTGGCCGCTCTGGTCCAGCGCGCACAGGATGCCGGCCAGTTCGCCGCGCGGCGCGATGCCGCCGAACACCGTCACGCTGTTGCCCCACAGGCACAGCGCGGCGTCGTTGGGCACCAGCGCGGCGGGCGTGTCCGGCGTGCCGGACAAGGCCTGGTGCACGTTTTCGGATTTCGATACGCGTTCGGCCAGGCGGCTGACCAGCGCGGCGCTGCGGCGCGCCTGTTCGGCGCGTTCACGGCCTTCGATATTGGCCAGCGCCGCCGACAGTACCTGCGCCAGCGCTTCGCAGGCCAGCCGGGCCGAATAGGGGATATGGCGCGGCGCATGGTGATGGCAGGCGATCATGCCCCACAGCCGGCCACCCAGCACCAGCGACAGGCTCATGGAAGCGCGCACCCCCATGTTTGCCATGTATTCCAGGTGTACCGGCGAGACGCTGCGCAGCACTGAAAAACTCAGGTCCAGCGGCGCATGCGCCGGCCCGTCCTCGCCCAGCACGCGCACCGGCTGGTACTGGCCGTCGGCGATCTGGCGCAGCGTGTTCACCGTGTAGAGGCGGCGCGCCTGGGCCGGAATGTCGCCGGCCGGATAGCGGCGGCCGACCCAGTCTTCCAGGGTGGCGTCGCCGCGCCGCTCGGCCACGATTTCGCCGCTGTCGTCGGGATGGAAGCGGTACGCCATGACCCGGTCGAAGCCGGTGGCGCGCTGCACCGCCTGGACGGTGTGGTCGAGCAGGGAGGCGATGTCGCGCTGCGACCGGATCCGTTCGATGCCGCGATAGATGCGCGCGGGCTCGGCAATGCCGGTGGCGTCGCCGCGGCGTTCCAGTTCGATCAGCGTCAGCGCGTCGGTGTTGCGATGGGCGATGACGTCGTAGGTATGCGCGCCGAGCGTGATGGCGAGCGGGTCGAAGACCGGGTCGGCGCTGGCCAGCCAGCCCGGCAGCAGGTGCGCGAGTTCGGGCGGCAGGGTGCCCGGCGCGCAGCGGTGGCCCAGCGCCAGCGGCACGCCCAGGGCCTGCGGCGCATCCTCGCTGGCATAGCGCAGTACGCCCGCGCTGTCGAACGCCAACAGCACGCCCAGGGGCTGGATGGCACCCGGCACGTGGATCGGTTCGCTATCGCAGTTGGCGAGCGTGACAGGTGGATGCGACTGGGGAGGCGCATTCATTCTAGGCGGGTCCTGGAGGTGCGCAATGTTCTGTCATTATGTCAAAGTTCTTGCGAATGTGTGCAGTTGCAGCGCCCCGGTCTTTTGGCCTTGGCCGGCCTTAGGATCTTCGTTTTCATCCCTATGGAGTTTTCATGGCACGTCTTCCCTACGCCGATCTGTCCCATCCCGAGGCGCGGCCGTTGGTCGAACGTATCGTCGCCGAGCGCGGCAGCGTGCTGCATCTGTACCAGATGCTGCTGCACAGCCCGGCGGTAGCCGGCGGCTGGCTCAACTACCTGACTTCCATCCGCCAGTTGTCGACCCTGCCGGGCGATATCCGCGAACTGGTGATCATGCGGGTGGCGGCGGTCAATGGCGCGCCCTACGAAGCCGACCAGCACGCGCCGATCGCGCTGAAAGAGGGCGTGTCGCAGGCCCAGCTGGATGCCTTGCCGGACTGGGAGGCGTCGACGCTGTTCAGCGAACGCGAACGCGCGGTGCTGGCCTACACCGACGCCATGACGCGCCAGGTGCAGGTGCCCGAGCCTGTGTTCCAGGCGGCGCGCGCCGCCATGGGGTCGGAAAAACTGATCGTCGAGCTGACCGCCACGGTCGCCGCCTACAACATGGTGTCACGCTTCCTGGAAGCGTTGCAGGTGCATTCGCACGACCATCGCTGAAGGCCCGCCCGGGCGTGGCCCGGCCGGGCCGGTCAGGCGCGCTGCGCCTCGATCAGCGCGTCCAGCTTGATGGCATCGGCCACGAAGGCGCGGATGCCCTCGGCCAGCTTGTCGCTGGCCATGGCGTCGTCGTTGAGCTGGGTGCGGAAGGCCACTTCGTCCGAGGCGACGCGGGCGATGTCGCTTCCCACCGCGTCGGCGCGCAGTTGCGGCGGCGCGTCGCCTTCGGTCTGCGCCAGCTGGGTCAGCAGCTCGGGACTGATGGTCAGCAGGTCGCAGCCCGACAGCGCGAGGATCTGGCCGACGTTTCGAAAGCTCGCGCCCATGATCTCGGTGGCGATGCCGAAACGCTTGTAGTACTGGTAGATGCGGGTCACCGACTGCACGCCGGGGTCGCGCGCGCCGGCATGGTCGGCCTCGACCCATGCGGCTCCGGCCGCCTTCTTGTGCCAGTCGTAGATGCGGCCGACGAAGGGCGAGATCAACTGCGCCTGGGCGTCGGCGCAGGCTACCGCCTGCGGCAGCGAGAACAGCAGCGTCAGGTTGCAGCGCACGCCCTCGGCCTGCAGCGCGCGGGCGGCCTGGATGCCTTCCCAGGTGGAAGCGATCTTGATCAGCACGCGTTCGCGCGGCACGCCAGCGGCTTCATACAGCGCGATCAAGGCGCGCGCGCGCTCGATGGTGGCGCGGGTGTCGAACGACAGACGCGCGTCCACCTCGGTCGAGACGCGGCCGGGCACGATGTCCAGGATGGCGCGGCCGAAGGCGACCAGCAGGCGGTCCATCAGTTCGGGGGTGGGGGCGCCGCGGTGGTCGCGGGCGGTCTTTTCGAGCAGCGGGCGGTAGGCATCCTGCTGCACGGCCTTGAGAATCAGGGACGGATTGGTGGTGGCGTCGGTGGGACGCAGCGCCTTCATCGCTTCGAAATCGCCGGTGTCGGCGACAACGGTGGTGTGATTGCGCAGGGCGTCAAGTTGGCTGGGCATGGGCAATACGGCTCGCAACATCGGGGTTGAAGGTGTCTTAGCGTATCACCGCCGTGGCGGCGGCGCTGTCACCGTTGGTATGGCGGCGGCAGGGCGCGGATGGACGGGCGCGGCACCTGAAATCTCCGATCTCAGCCTTATTTGGCGCGGTTCCCCGGGAAAAACGCCCGCTCAAGGTATAATTCCAAGGTTTGATTATCGATTCTAAAACCGGGGTTTACTGTGCTGCCGCAACTCTTTCCCGAGGGGATCAACCGCTTCCCTCCTGCAATTCTGGCTCTGGCGGACGGTACCATTTTTCGAGGCGTGTCGATCGGTGCGCCTGGCCATACCGTCGCCGAAGTGGTGTTCAACACCGCGATGACCGGGTACCAGGAAATTCTCACCGATCCCAGCTATAGCGGCCAGATCGTCACGCTGACCTATCCGCACATCGGCAACACCGGCGTCAACGCCGAGGACGTCGAAGCCAACCGTGTCTACGCCGCCGGCCTGGTGGTGCGCGACTGTCCCGCCCGCGTGTCGAACTTCCGTTCCACGCAATCGCTGCCCGAATACCTGTCCGAACAGGGCATCGTCGCCATTTCCGGCGTCGACACCCGCAAGCTGACCCGCATCCTGCGTGAAAAGGGCGCCCAGGGCGCCTGCATCTTCGTCGGCACCGACGCCGAGCGCGCCGTCGAACTGGCGCAAGGCTTCGCCGGCATGGCCGGCCAGGACCTGGCCAAGGTCGTCTCGATCAAGTCCAGCACCACCTGGACCCAAGGCACCTGGCAACTGGGCGAAGGCTACACCCAGCCCGAGCAGTCCAGGTTCCATGTCGTGGCCTACGACTTCGGCATCAAGTCCAACATCCTGCGCCTGCTGGCCGACCGCGGCTGCCGCCTGACGCTGGTGCCGGCCGAGACCAGCGCCGAGGACGTCCTCAAGCTCAACCCCGATGGCGTGTTCCTGTCCAACGGCCCCGGCGACCCCGAGCCCTGCGACTACGCCATCGACGCCACCCGCGTGTTCCTGGACAAGAAGCTGCCGGTGTTCGGCATCTGCCTGGGCCACCAGATCATGGGCCTGGCGGTGGGCGGCAAGACGCTCAAGATGAAGACCGGCCACCACGGCGCCAACCACCCGGTGCAGGACCTGGCCTCCAAGCGCGTCTTCATCACCAGCCAGAACCACGGTTTCGCGGTCGACGCCGCCAGCCTGCCGGCCAATGCGCGCGTCACGCATGTCTCGCTGTTCGACGGCACGCTGCAGGGCTTCGAGCTCACCGACCGTCCGGCCTTCTGCTTCCAGGGCCACCCCGAAGCCAGCCCCGGTCCGCACGACATCCTGGAGCTGTTCGACAAGTTCATCAGCCTGATGTCCGGCCAAAAGTAAAGATTGCATCATGCCCAAGCGTACAGACCTAAAAAGCATTCTCATCATCGGCGCCGGCCCCATCATCATCGGGCAGGCCTGCGAATTCGACTATTCCGGCGCGCAAGCGTGCAAGGCGCTCAAAGCCGAGGGTTACCGCACCATCCTGGTGAACAGCAACCCCGCCACCATCATGACGGACCCGGAAACGGCCGACGTCACCTACATCGAGCCCATCACCTGGCAAGCCGTCGAAAAGATCATCGAGCGTGAAAAACCCGATGCGCTGCTGCCCACCATGGGCGGCCAGACCGCGCTGAACTGCGCGCTCGACCTGGCCCACCACGGCGTGCTGAAAAAGCACAACGTCGAACTGATCGGCGCCAACGAGCACGCCATCGAAAAGGCCGAGGACCGCCAGAAGTTCAAGCAGGCCATGACCGACATCGGCCTGGAATCGGCCAAGTCGGGCGTCGCCCACAGCATGGACGAAGCCTGGGAAGTGCAGCGCCGCATCGCCGCGGAAGTCGGCACCTCGGGTTTCCCCGCCGTGATCCGCCCCAGCTTCACCATGGGCGGCTCGGGCGGCGGCATCGCCTACAACGCCGAAGAATTCGAAACCATCTGCCGCCGCGGCCTGGAAGCCTCGCCCACCAGCGAACTGCTGATCGAAGAGTCGCTGCTGGGCTGGAAGGAATTCGAGATGGAAGTGGTTCGCGACAAGGCGGACAACTGCATCATCGTCTGCTCCATCGAGAACCTGGACCCCATGGGCGTGCACACCGGTGACTCCATCACCGTGGCGCCGGCCCAGACGCTGACCGACAAGGAATACCAGATCATGCGTAACGCATCGATCGCGGTGTTGCGCGAGATCGGCGTGGACACGGGCGGCTCGAACGTGCAGTTCGCGGTCAACCCCAAGAACGGCCGCATGATCGTCATCGAGATGAACCCGCGCGTGTCGCGTTCGTCGGCGCTGGCGTCCAAGGCCACGGGGTTCCCCATCGCCAAGGTCGCCGCGCGCCTGGCCGTGGGCTACACGCTGGACGAGCTCAAGAACGAAATCACCGGCGGCGCCACGCCCGCCTCGTTCGAACCGTCGATCGACTACGTGGTCACCAAGGTGCCGCGTTTCGCCTTCGAGAAATTCCCCACCGCCGACGCACGCCTGACCACCCAGATGAAGTCCGTGGGTGAAGTCATGGCCATCGGCCGCACCTTCCAGGAATCGTTCCAGAAGGCGCTGCGCGGTCTGGAAGTCGGCGTCGACGGCCTGAACCAGAAGACCTCCGACCGCGAAAAGCTGCAGGTCGAGCTGGGCGAACCCGGTCCGGAACGCATCTGGTACGTGGGCGATGCCTTCGCTCAGGGCTTCTCGCTGGACGAAGTGCACAACATCACGCACATCGACCCGTGGTTCCTGTCGCAGATCAAGGAAATCGTCGATATCGAGCTGGCGCTCGAACAGAAGACGCTGTCCGACCTGGACCAGGCCACGCTGTGGGAACTGAAGCGCCGCGGTTTCTCCGACCGCCGCCTGGCATTCCTGCTGGACACCGTCGAATCCGAGGTGCGCAAGCTGCGTCACCAGCTGAACGTGCGTCCGGTCTACAAGCGCGTGGACACCTGCGCCGCCGAATTCGCCACCCGCACGGCCTACATGTACTCGACCTACGAGGAAGAGTGCGAAGCCGCGCCCACCGACCGCAAGAAGATCATAGTGCTGGGCGGTGGCCCGAACCGCATCGGCCAGGGCATCGAGTTCGACTACTGCTGCGTGCATGCCGCGCTGGCGCTGCGCGACGACGGGTACGAGACCATCATGGTCAACTGCAACCCGGAAACCGTCTCGACCGACTACGACACCTCCGATCGCCTGTACTTCGAGCCGCTGACGCTCGAGGACGTGCTGGAAATCGTCCACAAGGAAAACCCGGTCGGCATGATCGTCCAGTACGGCGGCCAGACCCCGCTGAAGCTGGCGCGCGCGCTGGAAGCCAACGGCGTGCCGATCATCGGCACCAGCCCCGAATCCATCGACATCGCCGAAGACCGCGAGCGCTTCCAGAAGCTGCTGAACAAGCTCGGCCTGCGCCAGCCGCCCAACCGCACGGCCCGCACCGAAGCCGAGGCCCTGGCCCATGCCGCCGAAATCGGCTACCCCCTGGTGGTGCGTCCCAGCTACGTGCTGGGCGGCCGCGCCATGGAAATCGTGCACGAGCAGCAGGACCTCGAACGCTACATGCGCGAGGCCGTCAAGGTCAGCAATGACTCGCCGGTGCTGCTGGACCGCTTCCTGAACAACGCCACCGAAGTCGACGTCGACTGCCTGGCCGACGGCGAAACCGTCTTCATCGGCGGCGTCATGGAACACATCGAGCAGGCCGGCGTGCACTCGGGCGACTCCGCCTGCAGCCTGCCACCGTACTCGCTGTCGGCAGACGTCATCGCCGAGATCAAGCGCCAGACCTCCATGATGGCCAAGGCCCTGAACGTCAGCGGCCTGATGAACGTGCAGTTCGCCATCCAGGGCGGCGACGTCTATGTGCTGGAAGTGAACCCGCGCGCCTCGCGTACGGTGCCCTACGTGTCCAAGGCCACCGGCCTGCAACTGGCCAAGATCGCCGCGCGCGCCATGGCCGGCCAGACGCTGGCGGCCCAGGGCATCACCCGCGAAGTCGTGCCGCCTTACTTCTCGGTCAAGGAAGCCGTGTTCCCGTTCGTCAAGTTCCCGGGCGTGGACACCATCCTGGGTCCGGAAATGAAGTCGACCGGCGAAGTCATGGGCGTGGGCACCAGCTTCGGCGAAGCCTTCGTCAAGTCGCAGCTGGCCGCCGGCGTGCGCCTGCCGGAATCCGGCACGGTGTTCATCAGCGTGAAGAACCAGGACAAGCCCCGCGCCGTGGAAGTGGCGCGCGGCCTGCACGCCCTGGGCTTCAAGCTGGTCGCCACCCGTGGCACCGCGGCCGAGATCGAAGCGGCCGGCATTCCGGTGCAACTGGTCAACAAGGTCACCGAAGGCCGTCCGCACATCGTCGACATGGTCAAGAACGGCGAGATCGCGCTGGTCATCAACACGGTCGAAGAGCGCCGCAACGCCATCGTCGACTCGCGTACCATCCGGACGCAGGCGCTGGCCGCGCGCGTGACCTTCTTCACCACCATCGCCGGCGCCCGCGCGGCCGTCGAAGGCATGCAGTACCTGCGTCAAGGCCTCGGCCTGCAGGTCTATCCGCTGCAGGAACTTCACGCGTCTTTGTTGGACAAATAGTCTTTGTTGGACAAATAGTGCTTGGGCGCGCAGGGGGCGCGCTTCAAGTGAGTCAAGGACAAAAGAATGAAGTGGTTCATTCTGGCGTTGTTCATCGTGTGCGCCACGGTCGTCCACTACCGTGGCCGCATACGACACCGGTTCTCGCGGCAGGCGTTGGATCACTCCACCTTCACCGCCCCGCTGAACTGTTTCATGTACGCGTTCTCCGGCGTGCCCAACAAGCCCTATCTCGACCTGGATCAATTCCCTGAATTGAAGGTCTTGCTGGACCACTGCGAGGACATCCGGGCCGAGGCCGTCAACCTCTACGGGGACGGCCACATCAAGGCCTCGGACAAGTACAACGACGCGGGTTTCAACTCGTTCTTCAAGACGGGTTGGAAGCGCTTCTACCTGAAGTGGTACGACGCGGACCATCCCTCGGCCGAGGCCCTCTGCCCGGTCACCACCAAGCTGCTGGCGGGCATCCCGACCATCAAGGCGGCGATGTTCGCCTCGCTGCCGCCCGGCAGCCGCCTGCCGCGCCACCGTGATCCCTACGCCGGTTCGTTGCGCTTTCACATGGGCCTGATCACGCCGAACAGTCCGGACTGCTACATCAATGTCGATGGCCAGGAATACCACTGGCGCGACGGCGAGGCGGTGGTGTTCGACGAGACCTTCATCCACTACGCCGAGAACAAGACCGACCAGAACCGGATCATCCTGTTCGCGGACGTCGAGCGCCCCATGCGTTACCGCTGGGCCCAGGCGTTCAACCGCGTGGTCGGCGGTTTCCTGTTGCGCGCGGCGGCCGCGCCCAACCAGGAAGGCGACGCCACTGGCGGCATCAACCGCATCTTCGGCGTGGTCTATGCCGTGCGCCGTTTCGGCAAGGCGCTCAAGAAGAAGAGCAAGCCGCTGTACTACCTGTCCAAATGGGCGCTGGTGGCGGCGATCTTCGCGCTGATCTTCCTGTAAGCCGCGCTCCGGCGTTCCTGTAGCATAGCGGGCGGAGCCTCTCATCCGGGAGGCTCCGCCCTTTTCATCCGACCCGGGGCCAGCCTCCATGGACAGAGTATTCATCACCGGCGCCAGCAGCGGCCTGGGCCGCGCCCTGGCGCAGCGCTACGCCGCCAGCGGCGCCACGCTCGGCCTGCTGGGCCGGCGCGAGGACGCGCTGCGCGAATTGGCCGCCAGCCTGCCCGGCCAGCACCGCTGCTACGCCGTGGACGTGTGCGATCGCCAGGCGCTGCATGCCGCCGCGCGGGATTTCATTGCCTTCTGCCAAGGGCGGGTGGACGTGGTCATCGCCAGTGCCGGCATCAGCGCCGGCACGCTGACCGGGCAGCACGAGGACTACGACGTTTTCAAGGCCATCGTCGATACCAACCTGTTGGCGACGGTGGCCACCTTCGAGCCGTTTGTCGAGCCGATGCGCGCGGCCGGTGGCGGCCGGCTGGTGGGCATCGCCAGCGTCGCCGGCGTGCGGGGGTTGCCGGGCGCGGGCGCCTACAGCGCCTCGAAATCGGCGGTGGTGACCTACTGCGAAAGCCTGCGGCTGGAACTGGCGGGCGACGGCATCCGCGTCGTCACCATCGCGCCGGGCTACATCAGGACCGCGATGACGGCCCACAACCCGTACAAGATGCCGTTCCTGATGGACGCCGACAAGTTCGCGCAGCGCGCCCATGCGGCCATCGGGCGCGGCACGTCCTACACGGTGATCCCGTGGCAGATGGGTGTGGTGGCGAAGCTGATGCGCCTGCTGCCCAACGTGGTCTACGACCGGCTGGCGCGCAACGCGCCGCGCAAGCCGCGCAAAGCGGACAAGGCCGGCTGAGCCGGCGCGCAGGCCATCACGGCACCACGTCGTCGCCGACTTCCGCGGCCACGTGGTCCACGTCGCCCCAATCCAGCACTTGCCACTGGCGGCCGCGCACGCCGACGCGATTGATGCTGACATTCAGCAGCGCCGCGTCGCGCGGCGCGTTCAACGGCACGCCGCTGGCATGGCGCCAGATGATGTCCAGCACGCCGCCGTGGGTGAACAGCAGGATGCGCTCGCCCTCATGGCGGCCGGCGATGTCGTCCACGGTTGAAATCACGCGCGACTGGAACTGGCCCAGTGTCTCGCCGCCGTCCAGCGCGCGCAGGGGATCGCGGCTGCGCCAGGCGGAAGCGGCTTCGGGCGCCAGCACGTCGATGCGTTCCAGGTCCAGCCCCTCCAGCACGCCGAAACCGCGTTCGCGGATGCCGGGTTCGATCCGCACGCGCAGATCCAGTTGTTCCGACACCGGCGTGGCGGTGGCGTGGGCGCGCTGCAGGTCGCTGCTGTAAATGGCGTCGATCGGCGTGCTGCGGGCCTCTTCGCGCAGGCGCGAGGCCAGCAGGCCTGCCTGGTTGCGGCCGAATTCGTTCAGGGGGATGTCTTGCCAGCCCTGCAGGCGGCGCTGGCGATTCCAGTCGGTTTCGCCGTGGCGGATGAACCAGATTTCAGTCATTGGGGTGTCGATTCGGTGGGGAAGGGCGCGACGGCGGGCGGATCGGACGCGACCGGGGCGCGCGGCTTCCAGATGGCTTGAATGATCGAGCTTAACGCGACCAGCGCGGGCTCGCTAGCGCGTTCGTAAGGCAGGATGAAGCCCAGCAGCGCATCGGCGCGGGCCTGGCCCCACACCATGAAGTCGCCCGAGGCCGCGCCGGCCAGCGCCGTTTCCTCGCGCAACAGCGCGCAGCCGGCGCCGGCCCGCACCAGCGCTTCCAGGTTGGCCTGGTCGTCGTTCTGCATGGCCACGCGCGGCGACAGCCCGTGGCGCTCGAACATGTCGCGCAACAACAGATGGGTGTGGCTGCCGGCGGGGCCGTCCAGCCACGGCAATTGCGCCACTTCGCGCCAGCCGCCACGTTTGAGCACCGCGGCGTGCTCGCGCGGTAGCGCGATGCGATAGCGCACGCTGCGCAGCGGCATCCAGAGCACGCCGCGCGGTGGATGCGCGGCAATGGTCAGCGCCGCCGGCAGCCGGCCGGTGCTGACCTGTTCGGCCAGCACCGCGGTGGGCAGCGTCTGGGTCTTCAGCTCGACCAGCGGCAATCGTTGCGTAATGGCCGCGGCCAACTCGCCCAATCGCAGGAAGTCCGGTTTCTCGCTGGGCAGGCCCAGTTCGACCGCGCCCTGCAGGCTGCCCTGCAACTGTTGCGCCTCGGATTTGAATTGTGCGCCCAGCACCAGCAGCGATTCGGCGGTGGGCAGCAGCATCTCGCCGGCCTTGGCCAGCGCCAGCCGCCCCCCGCTGCGGTCGAACAGCGCCACGCCCAGGCTTTGCTCCAGCGCCTTGATCTGCGCGGTCACGGCCGGCTGGGTCAGCGACAGCGCTTCGGCGGCCCGCGTCAGGTTGCCCAGCCGGGCGACCGTGACGAAGGCGCGGATCTGATAGATTTCCATGCCGCCTTTGTAGGGGAAGCGGGCTCAGGCGGCAAGCAGCCGCACCTGGGTCGGCTCCAGTCCGATCGATACCGGCGCGCCCGCCGGGAACGGCGACAGTCCCGCCAGGTGCGACTGGTCGGCCGTCAGGCGCTGTTCGCCGATCTGCACCTGGTAGCGGGTGAATTCGCCCAGGAACTCGCTGCTTTCCACCACGCCCGGCAGCCACACATAGCGCGCGTCGCCCAGTCCGTCTGCCATCTCGATCTGCACCGTATGCGGCCGGAAACTGGCCGCCAGGCGCTGCGCCAGCGGCGCCTCGGCCGCCAGCGGCAGGTGCAGGTCGCCCACGCCCTCCACCGCCAGCACCACGCTGCCGCTGGTGCGTTCGCGCACCTCGCCTTCCAGCACATTCATGGTGCCGACGAAGTTGGCCACGAAGCGGTTCACCGGATAGTCGAACAGCGTGTTGGGCGCGCCGATCTGCTGCACCACGCCGTGATCCAGCACCGCCATGCGGTCGGCGGTGGTCATGGCTTCTTCCTGATCATGCGTGACGAAGATGGTGGTGATGCCCAGGCGCCGTTGCAGGCTCAGCAGGTCCTGGCGCATCTGCACGCGCAGCTTCTTGTCCAGGTTCGACAGCGGCTCGTCCAGCAGCAGCACTTGCGGCTCGATCACGATGGTACGCGCCAGCGCCACGCGCTGCTGCTGGCCGCCGGACAACTGGTTGGGACGGCGGCGCGCGTATTGCGACAGGCCCACCAGTTCCAGCGCGGCCTCGACCTTGGCGCGGATCTGCTCGCGCGGCAGCTTGCGTTCGACCAGTCCGAACGCGACGTTGTCCCACACGGTCATGTGGGGCCACAGCGCGTAGTTCTGGAACACCATGCCGATATTGCGATCCCATGGCGGGATGGCGCTGATGTCCTTGCCATCGACCAGCAACTGGCCGGCGTCCTGGCGGTTGAAGCCCGCGATCAGCCGCAGCAGGGTGGACTTGCCCGAGCCCGAGGGCCCCAGCAGGGCGAAGAATTCGCCCGGTTCGATGTGGATGTTGACGTCCTTGAGCACTTCGGTCCTGCCATACGACAGCCGGATGTTGCGGCATTCAACGCTGACTTTCTTCATGTCGATTCCCCTTGATTCAAGCCGTCTCGTCGTGACGCGCCGGGCGCTGGCGCGCCTGGGCGCGCTCGACCAGCAGGTGCGAGACATACGTGCCGATCGCGACCGCGACCACCGCCAGCACCCCCAGCGCCGCGCCCGGGCCCCGGCCCGCCGCGCTCTGCATGTACAGATAGATGCCATAACTCATCGGCGCCTGGCTGTCCTTGGTGACCAGCATGATGGTGGCCGACAGCTCCACCGCCGCGGTCACGAAGCTGGTGACAAAGCCAGCCAGCATGCCGCCGGCCATCAGCGGCACCACCACCCGCCGGATGGTGCGCAGGCGCGTCGCGCCCAGCGATTGCGCGGCTTCCTCCAGCGACACGTTGATCTGCTGCAGCGCCGCCACGCATGAGCGTAGCGCGTACGGCAGCCGCCGCACCGAGTACGCGATCATGATGATGATCCACGACGAGGTCAGCAATGTGCCGGTGCCCGGGATCTCCACGCCACGGAAGGTGCGCAGCAGGCCGATGGCCAGCACGATGCCGGGGATCGCCAGCGCCGCCGAGGCCAGCAGATCCAGCCACTGGCGCGCGGGCAACCGGGTGCGCAGCATCAGGTAGGCGATGGCGGTGCCCAGGATCACGTCCACGCCCGCGGCCAGGCCGCAATAGAGCAGGGTATTGGCGATCATGCCCTGCGACTCGCTGAAGACCGCGCTGTAGTGGGCCAGCGTGTAACCGTCGGGCAGCGGCGCGAAGCTCCAGACGCTGGCCAGCGACAGCAGCAGCACGCCCATGTGCGGCGACAGCACCAGCAGCAGCACCAGGATGATCCAGCCATAGGCCAGCACGCTTTCCGCGGGCCGCAGCTTGCGCTTCTGGATCGAATTGCCGCCCTTTTGCAGCGTGGAATAGTCGCGTCCCTTCAGAACCCGCGCCGACAGCCACAGCGCCAGGATCGAGAAGGCGATCATGATTACGCTGATCACATACCCCAGCGGATCCTCCAGCCCCACCTGCGTGATGCGCAGATAGGCCTGCGGCGCCAGCATGTTGGTGGTGCCCAGCACCAGCGGCGTGCCGAGGTCGTCGAACACCTTCACGAACACCAGCGAGGCGCCGGCCACATAGCCGGGCAGGGCCAGCGGGAAGATCACGCGGCGAAACAGCCGGAAGCCGCGCGCGCCCAGGTTGAAGGCCGCTTCCTCCATGGCGCCGTCGATATTGCGCAGCGCCACCACCAGGTTCATCAGGATGAACGGGAAGTAGTGCAGGGCTTCGACGAAGATCACGCCGTTCAGCCCCTCCATGAACGGAATGGTGACGCCGAACCAGTCGTCCAGCAGCAGGTTGACACTGCCCGAACGGCCGAAAATCAGTTGCATGGCCACCGCGCCGACGAACGGCGGCATGATCAGCGGCAGCACGCCCAGTGTCTGGATGATGAGGGCGCCGCGAAAGTCGAAGCGCACCGTGAAGTACGCCAGCGGCACCGCGATCAGCGAGGCCAGCAGCGCCGACCAGCCCGCCACATAGAGGCTGTTGAAGAACGCCTCCAGCATCAGCGGCTGGTTGAAGAACGCGCCGAAATGGCCGATGGTGAAGCCGCCATCGGCATTGACGAAGGCACTGTAGAACACCGTGCCCACCGGCACGACCAGGAACAGCGCAAGGAAACCCAGCACCAGGAGCGCGGCCAGCATGGGGCCGGCGGGCAGGCGTGAATGGCCCGGAAGATTCATCGAGATTCCCGTAATGGTTCAAGACAGCCCGCCCGCGGCGGGGGGCGGCCGGACGGGGCGAATCCCTCCGTCCGGCAGGGGCCGGGCTTAAAGCGCCGCGGCTTCCCGCGCCAGCTTCACGGCCTGTTCGTAATTGCTCTTGGCCGTGCCATTCCATTCGCCTTCCAGCTGCGTGATCTGCTGGTTGACCGCGGCGTCCTTCTTGTTGCCGCTGAAGATCTTCAGGAAGGCGGGATCCGCGGCCTGCTTGCCGTCGACCAACGGCGTCCAGGCCAGCTTGCGGGCCTGCGCCAGCAGTTCGGCCGGTTTGCCGCTCTTGGCCTTGTCGCCCAGTTTGGCCTCGGCGTCATAGATGGCCTTGGTGGCCGCCTGCAGCTCCTTCAGGCGGAACGTGACCGTCTGGTCGTACAACGACTGCACCACGTAATAGCGGCTTTGCGACAGATCGGCATTGAACTGCACCTTGCTGCGGCGCGCGATATCGGCCGGGTCGGGATAGCCCTTTGGCACCTTGCCGCCCAGCGCCGCGTATGGCAGCACCGGCAGGCGCGAGATCTTCGGTTCCAGCAGCAGTTCCTGTCCCGCCTGGCTGAGAGTGAAGGCGATGAACTTCTTGCCTTCCTCGGTATTCTTGGCGCCTGCTATCAGGGCGATGTTGGCCGGCACGATGGCGGTCTCGGAGGGATAGACGAATTCCACCGGGAACTTCGAATACTTGCTCGACAGGCCGAAGAAGTCGATCACCGGCCCGGCCCCGAACTGGCCGTTGTTGACCCCGTCCGGCACGCCGAACGAACGTTCGGTCACGGTGCTGCTGTTGCCCGACATGCGCAGCAGCGTATTCCAGCCATCGTCCCAGCCCTCGCCCTGCAGGATGGTCTCGACCGTCAGGTGCATGGTGCCCGAGCGCGACGGCGAGGTGATGCCGAGGTGGCCGAACCAGTGCGGCGCCAGCAGATCCTTCCACTCGACCGGCGCGGGAATCTTGTGCGCCTTGATGTAGCGCGTGTTGTAGACGATGCCGTAGCCGGCCAGCGCCTGGCCCAGGTACATGCCGCTCGGATCGTTGATGGGATAGTTGCCGATCTTGTCCGGCACGTCCTTGTTGGCGACATCCGAAGACTTGGCCAGCAGCTTGTCGCGCCCCAGCACCTCGAAGGCATCCGGCGCGCTGGCCCAGAACACTTCCGGACGCTGGCCTGCCGGCGTTTCGCGCACATAGGCGATGCCGGACACGGTGTTCTTGTTGAGGATTTCCAGCGTGATGCCGGGGTTGGCCTTTTCGAATGCGGTCTTGTAGGCCTGGGTCAGATCTTTCGGGAACGACGTGATCACCGTGACGGTGCCCGCCAGCGCGGGGGCGGCGCAGGCGGCCAGCAGCGCCCCTGCAAGGGCTGTGCGCATTGCATGCATGGTTTGTCTCCGTGGTTTTTTGATTTGTCCGGAGACCTTAGCGGCTACGCGCGCCGCCAGTCCAATCACAAATTTTGATGCGCGCCATCAGCCCGGCGGGCATTCGGGAGAACCCGCGCCAATGGCCCCTAGGCCGTGGCCGAGACGCCACCGTTCGCCTTGGCCATCGCCTTGATCTTCTCGTTCATCACCTGCTGGATCTGATTCATGATCTGCAGCGCCTGTCCGTTCAACGCCTGCAACTGGGTGGCCTTCTGTTCGGCCGACGCGTTGCTGTCGCGCACGCGAGCGATCTGCTCCATCACGCGCTTGAGCTGGCGCTGCAGTTCCTTGATCTGGCGGGTGTAGTGGTCGTCATTTTCGGACGATTCGGTTTCCTCGGCCTGGCCGACCTTCATGGCGCCGGCATTGGTGACGCGGATCTTGCCGTCGGGGGTGACGGTGACGCCCTTGTTGTCGTCCTTGGCATCCTTGTTGGCCTGGATTTTCTGCGCCCACAGGTCTGCCATGCTGCCGATGCGTGAGGTGCCGCTGATGGAATCGATGGCCATGGAGATCTCCGGGAAGGGGATTGATCGGGGTTTCCACTAATACGGCATGCCGGCGCGGAACTTAAGTTGCCGCCCGTTCCCGGCCCCCTTTACACTGGCGCCCGCTCACACCAATCATTCCCGGGGATTCCATGTCCAATTCCTATTTTCCGCGCTGGCGCCTGGCGGACGACGCCGAGCCCGGCGTCATCATTGCGCCCGACGAACGGCTGTCCTGGCCCAAGAATGTGGCCATGGGCGCCCAGCACGTGGTGGCGATGTTCGGCTCCACCGTGCTGGCGCCGCTGCTGATGGGCTTCGACCCCAACGTGGCCATCCTGATGTCGGGCATCGGCACCCTGATCTTCTTCCTGTTCGTGGGCGGCCGCGTGCCCAGCTACCTGGGCTCCAGCTTCGCTTTCATCGGCGGCGTCATCGCCGTCACCGGCTACGCCGGAGGCGGGGCCAACGCCAACATCGGCGTGGCGCTGGGCGCCATCATCGCCTGCGGCCTGGCCTACACCCTGATCGGCGTGCTGGTCTGGATCGCCAACGGCCGCGCCGGCGGGGGCGCCAACTGGATCGACGCGCTGATGCCGCCGGTGGTGACCGGCGCCGTGGTTGCGGTGATCGGTCTGAATCTGGCGCCCATCGCCGCCAAGGGCGCCATGGGCGCCTCGGGCTTCGACAGCGCCATGGCCATCGTCACCATCCTGTGCGTGGGGGGCATTGCCGTCTATACCAAGGGCATGGTGCAGCGCCTGCTGATCCTGGTGGGCCTGATCCTGGCCTGCGTGGTGTACGCGATCTGCGCCAACGGCCTGGGCCTGGGCAAGCCGATGGACTTCGCGGCCGTGTCGGCCGCCGCCTGGCTCGGCCTGCCGCACTTTGCCGCGCCGGTGTTCAAGGCCGAGGCGATGGGCCTGATCGTGCCGGTGGCCATTATCCTGGTCGCCGAGAACCTGGGCCACGTCAAGGCGGTCAGCGCCATGACCGGCCAGGACCTCGACCGCTACCTGGGCCGCGCCTTCGTCGGCGACGGCGTGGCCACGATGGTGTCGGGGGCGGTCGGCGGCACCGGCGTCACCACCTATGCCGAGAACATTGGCGTGATGGCGGTCACCCGCATCTATTCGACGCTGGTGTTCGTGATCGCCGCGCTGATCGCCATTGTGCTGGGCTTTTCGCCCAAGTTCGGGGCCCTGATCCAGACCATTCCGGCGCCGGTGCTGGGCGGCATGTCCGTGGTGGTGTTCGGCCTGATCGCCATCGCCGGGGCCCGCATCTGGGTCGTCAACCAGGTCGACTTCAGCGACAACCGCAACCTGATCGTGGCCGCGGTCACGCTGGTGCTGGGCGCGGGTGACTTCACCGTCAAGCTGGGTAACTTCACGCTGGGCGGTATCGGTACCGCGACCTTCGGCGCCATCATCCTGTACGCCCTGCTGCGCCGCAAGAAATAAGGGCACAGCAGGGCGCGGGGGAGCATCGCGTCCGCCCGGGCCGCTCAGGAGCGCGACAGCCGCGACGCCGGCGCCCTGCCGTCCACCGGCAGCGGCGTCGCCTCGATCACCTGGCCCGACTGGGTTTTGAACACCGAGGTCGCTTCCGCCAGGCGCCGCGCCTGCTCCTCCATCGCCGACGCGGCGGCCGAGGCCTGCTCCACCAGCGCGGCGTTCTGCTGCGTGACCTCGTCCATCTGCGAGACGGCCAGGCTGACCTGGTCGATGCCCCCGGCCTGTTGCGAGGAGGCCGCCGAGATCTCGCCCATGATGTCGGCCACCCGTTGCACCGAGGTCACGATCTCGTCCATGGTCTGGCCGGCCGCGGCGACCTGGGACGATCCGGCCGCGACCGTTTCGACCGAGCTTTCGATCAGCGTCTTGATTTCCTTGGCCGCCTGCGCGGCGCGCTGCGCCAGGCTGCGCACCTCGCCGGCCACCACCGCGAAACCCTTGCCCTGTTCGCCTGCCCGGGCCGCCTCTACCGCGGCGTTGAGCGCCAGGATATTGGTCTGGAAAGCGATGCCGTCTATCACCGAGACGATCTCGGCGATGCGGCGCGAACTGTCGGAAATGCCCTGCATGGTGGCCACGACCTGGCTGACCGTATGGCCGCCGCGCTGCGCCACCTCCATGCTCACCCCTGCCAGTTGGTTGGCCTGGGCCGCGTTCTCGGCATTCTGCTTGACCGTGGCGGCCAGCTCCTCCATGGTCGAGGCGGTTTCCTCCAGCGCCGCGGCCTGCTCTTCGGTGCGGGTCGACAGATTGGCGTTGCCGGCGGCGATCTCGGCCGCGCCCACATTGATTTCTTCCACCCCCTGGCGCACCGTCGTCACCGTGCGGTTCAGGCCGTCCTGCATACGCCGCAGCGCCGAAAACAGCATGCCGATCTCGTTGTTAGAGCGGGCCTCCACGCGCTGGGTCAGGTCGCCGGCGGCGATCCGGTCGAAGTGGCGGCCGGCGTCCTGCAACGGCAGCAGCACTGCGCGCCGGACGAAGGCCCAGCACAACAGCGCCAGTAGCAGGGCGGCGGACAGGAGCACCACGGCCGACAGCCGCGCCGTGGCATAAGTGTGCTGCGAGCGCGCCAGCACGCCATCGCTGCGCTCCTGTACCCGCGCCAGGAACGCCTGCATGTCGCTGGCGAACGCGGCGTCCGCCTGCGGTACCCGCGGCGCGGCTTGCTGGTAGCGGGCGAGCGCGCCTTGCTTGAGGGCCGCGTCCAGCTCGTCCAGTGCGGCCGCATAGGCGTTGAACCGCCCCTGCAGGATCTGCGCCAGCTCTTGGCCGCGCTCGCTCTTGGGCACGGCCATGTAGCGGGTGAAGCGTTCGCGGGCCAGTTGCAACTGGCCGGCGGCCGCCTCCGTGGTCCGGCCGCCGGCTCCCGCCTGCAGATCGGCCAGCCCCGCCCCCAATGCCAGCCGGGCGCGCAGCAGGGCGGCGTTGGCTTCATACAGTGGATCGACCTGGTGTACGGCCACATTATTCAGGTCTTCGATTTCACGCACGCTGCTTTCGGCATTCATCCAACTCAAGCCGCAAGCCAGGGCCAGGGTAATCACAAAACAGGCCAGTACCAGCATCATGCCCGTACGGACTTTCAGTTTTTGCAGCATGGCAGCTCCCGTTCCCGAACGCGCTCCGCCGCAGGCGCGGGCCTGTGCCCATAGGCGCTGCGATGGAGGGGCGGACGTCGCGCCGGATGACTGCGATGCGCCCGCACAACCTTGCAACACGCACAATCAATCGCTGTGCGCGGCGGCCGTAAGGGCCGGGCCGCGCATTCCTTCGCTTGCAGATTGGAAAATGCCGGCGCATACCGGCATGTATTTAATTGTTATTAATAGGCCATTTTTTTTGGTTATACCTTTTTTATTCAATGCAATATGGCGTTTTTACATAAACCCCGCTGAAAATACCGGGACTCGGGGTTTATCCGTGGCGCCAAGTATCTTTTATGCAACGCCGGGTAGCGGTATGGAATCAACGGGTTTTAGCGGGTTACAGCGCCGAAATGCGCCGAAAACATGGTTTTCTCCGGCCGCTTGCAATTCCCTCGGACTTTGACCACAATAGGGACTTGATTGCCCCGGTTCCGACCCGAGCCGGGGTTTTGTTTTGGTCGCAGCTTGCCGCATTCGTCCGGCGGGCCGGCCCGAGCGGGCGCAAGGGGATCCATCGGGTTCGACTTTGCCCGTCCCTGGCCGTTCCGTTCCTGGCGTTGCCCGTCCCGATCCGCTTTCGACGGCGCCCATGCGTCAGGTCCAAGACCTTCACACCGAGAACGCTCCGTCGGGGGCGTTTTCTACTTTTGTTTGGGAAACGACATGTCTGCCATTCCTTTGACCGTGCGCGGGGCCGAGCGCTTGCAAGAAGAGCTCCAGCGGCTGAAAACCGTGGAACGTCCCGCCGTCATCAACGCTATCGCCGAAGCGCGCGCGCAGGGCGATCTGTCGGAAAATGCCGAGTACGACGCCGCTCGCGAGCGCCAGGGTTTTATCGAGGGCCGGATCGCCGAACTTGAAGGCACGCTTTCCAATGCCCACCTGATCGATCCGTCCTCGCTCGAAGCCGAGGGTCGTGCCGTGTTCGGCGCCACCGTCGATATCGAAGACCTGGATTCGGGCGATCGCGTGACGTACCAGATCGTCGGCGACGTCGAGGCCGATATCAAGTCGAACCTGATTTCCGTGTCGAGCCCGGTGGCGCGCGCGCTGATCGGCAAAAGCGAAGGCGATGTGGTCGAGGTCAAGGCCCCGGCTGGCGTTCGCGAATATGAAGTCCTGAGCGTGCGTTACATTTGACGCCAGCGCTTGAGCGGTAAAATCAGCAAAACACCATAGCCTCTGCCCCGAACCGGGCATCCGGCAGGATTCCGGCGGCGCTATCGTGGAAAGCCATGGTGGATCGGGCGCGTAAAGCGCCCGTTTTTGTGCCCGGCGGCGCTATCGCTTGGTCGACGAACGGCGGCTGGTGCCGCTGCGTGCCCCGGCCCGCAGGCTCAGGGCGCTGCCGGCGCGGCGCGGAATGCCGTGGCTGCCGGAAGCGGTTTTCTTGTTGCTGGGACGCATCGGTTTGCCGTTCTTGTTGAGCTGGTCCTGCGGCACGAAGCGCGTCTTCGGCTTGGGCTCTTCGGTTTCGGAACGGCGCGGACGCTTGGCCAGGGTCTTGCCCTCGGCGGCCAGCTTCTTGGGCGTGTGCGGCTCGGAGGCGCGGCGCTTGGCGGGGCGTTCAGGCTCGGCGGCGGCCAGCGCGGCGGGCTTGATGTTGCCGGCCAGCGGGCGGAACAGGATCAGGGTCTTGCCCAGGTGGTGCACCGGGGCGCAGGACAGGGTCTCGCAGATGGTCGACAGCATGGCCTCGCGGGCCTCGCGATCGTCGCCGCCGGCCCGGACCTTGATCAGGCCGTGGGAAGTGAGTGCCAGGTCGATTTCCTTGAGCACGGCTTCGGTCAGGCCGTTGTCGCCGATCAGGACGACGGGGCGCAGAGGGTGAGCGGCGGACCGAAGGTCGCTGCGCTCACGAGAGGTAAGTTCTAATATAGGCATGCGTGGAATTGTACGGTAATGGCCAAGAATAAATTCTCCAAAGACTGGATTCACCAGCACATCAACGATCCCTATGTGAAGATGGCGCAACAGAAGGGCTACCGGGCCCGCGCCGCCTTCAAGCTGATCGAGATCCTCGACGCCGAGAAGCTGCTGCGGCGCGGCGATCTGGTCGTCGATCTGGGCTCGGCCCCGGGCAGCTGGTCGCAGGTGGCGCGCGAGCGCCTGGCGGGCCCGGGCGGGGTGGTGGACGGGCGCATCATCGCTCTGGACATGCTGCCCATGGAGCCGGTGGCGGGCGTCGAATTCATCCAGGGCGACTTCCGCGAAGATGACATTTTGAAACAGCTGGAGGATCTGGTCGGATCGCGCGCGGTGGACCTTGTAATTTCCGACATGGCCCCCAACTTGTCAGGCGTGGGTATCGCCGACGCCGCGCGTATCGAGCACGTGTGCGAGCTGGCGATGGAGTTCGCGCTCGCCCACCTCAAGCCCAACGGGGCGCTGATTGTCAAGGCATTCCACGGAACCGGCTTTTCGCAGATCGTGGAGTCCTACAAGCGGCACTTCAAGCGGGTGGTCGAGCGCAAGCCGAAGGCATCGCGGGACAAGTCCTCCGAAACCTTTTTGGTCGCCCGTGATCTGAAATAGCCCGCGCCGGGGTTCGTGCCCCGGTGTCACAAGAACCTACCGGCCCGAGCGCGGCCGGCCTGCCGAGACAAAGACCAGAAAAATCACGAATCAGACGTAACTTAGCGGCCCGCCCCTTCCCAGGACGCAACCCGGTCCGACAGGGTAGAATGGGCTATTGACATACTTGTGACTGTGCCATACGCGGGTGCGCAGTCGCCGGTCGGAATCGAAAGCAGGAGATCGACCTTGAATAATTCATTTTCGAAAGTCGCCGTCTGGATGGTGATAGCCCTGGTGCTATTCACGGTCTTCAAGCAGTTCGACGGACGCGCGCAGACCCAGGACGGCGTGACCTACACGCAGTTCATGGATGACGCCAAGGCGGGCCGTATCCGCAAGGTGGACGTGCAGGGCGGCGCCGGTGGCGACGTGCTCTACGTCACGCCGGACGCGGGCCGTCCTTACACGCTGACCTCGCCGGGCGACCTCTGGATGGTTTCCGACCTGCTCAAGTACGGCGTGCAGGTATCGGGCAAGCCGCGCGAAGAGCAGTCGCTGCTGATGAGCATCTTCGTGTCCTGGTTCCCCATGCTGCTGCTGATCGGCGTGTGGGTGTTCTTCATGCGCCAGATGCAGGGCGGTGGCAAGGGCGGCGCGTTCAGCTTCGGCAAGTCGCGCGCCCGCATGCTCGACGAGAACACCAACCAGATCACCTTCGCCGATGTCGCTGGCTGCGACGAAGCCAAGGAAGACGTCCAGGAACTGGTCGACTTCCTGCGCGACCCCAGCAAGTTCCAGAAGCTGGGCGGCCGTATCCCGCGCGGCGTGCTGATGGTCGGTTCGCCCGGTACCGGCAAGACGCTGCTGGCCAAGGCCATCGCCGGCGAAGCCAAGGTGCCGTTCTTCAGCATTTCCGGTTCGGACTTCGTTGAAATGTTCGTCGGCGTGGGCGCGGCCCGCGTGCGCGACATGTTCGAGAACGCCAAGAAGCACGCGCCCTGCATCATCTTCATCGACGAAATCGACGCGGTCGGCCGCCAGCGTGGCGCCGGCCTGGGCGGTGGCAACGATGAACGCGAGCAGACGCTGAACCAGATGCTGGTGGAAATGGACGGCTTCGAGTCGGGCCAGGGCGTCATCGTGATCGCCGCCACCAACCGCCCCGACGTGCTCGATCCGGCGCTGCTGCGTCCGGGCCGCTTCGACCGCCAGGTCGTGGTGCCGCTGCCCGACATCCGCGGCCGCGAGCAGATTCTGAAGGTCCACATGCGCAAGGTGCCGCTGTCGCCCAACGTCGACGCCACCATCCTGGCGCGTGGCACCCCGGGCTTCTCGGGCGCCGACCTGGCCAACCTGGTCAACGAGGCCGCGCTGTTCGCCGCGCGCCGCAACGGCCGCACGGTCGACATGTCGGACTTCGAAAAGGCCAAGGACAAGATCATCATGGGCGCCGAGCGCCGCTCGATCGTCATGCCCGAAGAGGAACGCAAGAACACCGCGTACCACGAGTCCGGCCATGCCATCGTCGCCCGCATGCTGCCCAAGACCGACCCGGTTCACAAGGTCACCATCATCCCTCGCGGCCGCGCGCTGGGCGTGACGATGCAGTTGCCCGAGTCCGACCGCTACAGCATGGACAAGAGCCGCCTGCTGTCGACCATCGCGGTGCTGTTCGGCGGCCGTATCGCCGAAGAGCTCTTCATGAACCAGATGACCACCGGCGCCTCGAACGACTTCGAACGCGCCACGGCCATCGCCCGCGATATCGTCACGCGGTACGGCATGACCGACGAGCTGGGCCCGATGGTCTACGCCGAGAACGAAGGCGAGGTCTTCCTGGGCCGCAGCGTGACCAAGACCACGCACATGTCCGAAGCCACCATGCAGAAGGTGGATTCCGAGATCCGCCGCATCATCGACGAGCAATACGGCGTGGCGCGCAAGATCCTGGAAGACAACCGCGACAAGGTCGAGGTCATGACCGCCGCGCTGCTCGAATGGGAAACCATCGACGCCGACCAGATCAACGACATCATCGAGGGGCGCCCGCCGCGTCCCCCGAAGACGCCGCAAGGCCCGTCCGATACGTCGGATACGCCCCCGACCGGGCTGGCCGCCGGCGGTAACACGGCAGCCGCGGTCTGAGGTCTTTCGTCCTGATTTATGGCGAATAACTTCCTTTGCGGGCGCTTCGAGTTTGATCTCGAGCGCCCGCTTGTCATGGGAATCGTCAATGTCACGCCGGATTCGTTTTCCGACGGCGGCCAACACGACGATACCGATTCCGCGGTGGCGCACGCGCGCCAGCTGATTGCAGAGGGTGCCCACATCCTCGACCTGGGGGGCGAGTCCACGCGGCCCGGCGCCGAGCCGGTGTCCGTCGCCGACGAGCTCGATCGGCTGCTGCCGGTGATCGAGGCGTTGCGCGATTGCGGCGCGCCGCTGTCCATCGACACCTTCAAACCCGAGGTCATGCGCGCCGTGCTGGATGCCGGTGCCGATATGATCAACGACATCTACGGCTTCCGGCAGCCCGGCGCCATCGAGGCGGTGGCGCGGTCGCGCTGCGGGTTGTGCGTGATGCACATGAAGGGCGAGCCGCGCACCATGCAGGCGACACCGCCCGAATATTCCGACCTGATCGGTGAAATCGGTCTCTTCCTGGGGGCGCGGGCGCAGAAATTGCGCGCGGCCTGGGTCGATCCCCGACGCATCGTGCTGGACCCTGGCTTTGGGTTCGGCAAGACCGCCGACCAGAACTTCCAGTTGCTGCGCCGGCTGTCCAGCCTGCGCAGCGGCGGCTATCCATTGCTGATCGGCCTGTCGCGCAAGAGCATGATCGGTCAGGCCACCGGCCGACCGGTCGGCGACCGGTTGTCCGGCAGCATTGCCGCCGCGCTGGCCTGCGTGGCTCGTGGCGCCTCCATCGTGCGGGTGCACGACGTGGCGGCCACGGTCGATGCGCTCAAGGTCTGGCAGGCGGCCGAACAAGGAGCAATCAGTTCATGACTCAACGCAAGTATTTTGGGACTGACGGGGTGCGCGGCGAAGTCGGCGGCCCGGTGATCAACGCCGAATTCGCCCTGCGCCTGGGCTACGCCGCCGGCCGCGTGCTGGCGCGCGAGCATGCGGTGCGCGGCGGTAGCCGCCCGCAGGTCGTGATCGGCAAGGACACCCGTATCTCCGGCTATATGCTGGAATCGGCGCTGGAGGCCGGCCTGTCGGCCGCGGGTATCGACGTGCTGCTGGCCGGCCCGATTCCCACCCCCGCCGTGGCCTACCTGACCCGCGCGCTGCGCCTGGTCGCCGGCATCGTGATCAGCGCCTCGCACAATCCCTACCAGGACAACGGCATCAAGTTCTTCTCGGCCCAGGGCATGAAACTGCCCGACGAAATCGAGACCGCCATCGAAACCGCGCTGGACGAGCCGCTGGGCTGCGTCAGCTCGGAAGGGCTGGGGCGGGCGCGCCGCATGTCGGACTCCCAGGGCCGTTACATCGAATTCTGCAAGAGCACCTTCCCCAACGATCTGGACCTGAACGGCATGACGATCGTGGTGGACGCCGCCCATGGCGCCGCCTACAACATCGCGCCGCACGTGTTCCGCGAACTGGGCGCCGAGGTGCATGCCATCGGCGTGCATCCGGATGGCTTCAACATCAACAAGGGCGTGGGTGCGCTGCATCCGGAACTGCTGGCCAAGGAAGTGAAGGCGCGCGGCGCCCAGCTCGGCATCGCTCTGGACGGCGACGCCGACCGGCTGCAGATGGTGGACGGCGACGGCCGCATCTACAACGGCGATGAACTGCTCTACGCCATCCTGCGCGAGCGCATGCAGCGCGGCAAGGTCGACGGCGTGGTCGGCACGCTGATGACCAACTTCGGCTTCGAACGCGAATTGCAACGCCTGGGCGTGGGGTTCGAACGCGCCAACGTGGGCGACCGCTACGTGCTCGAACAGATGCAGGCGCGCGGCTGGCTGTACGGCGGCGAGAGCTCGGGCCACCTGTTGTGTCTGGATTGCCACTCCACCGGCGACGGCATCGTGGCGGCCCTGCAGGTGCTGACGGCGTTGCGCCGCAACCAGGTCACGATGGCGCAGTGGGTCCAGGACCTGCGTATGTATCCGCAGAAGATGATCAACGTGCCGCTGGCGCCAGGCCAGGACTGGAAAACCCATGCCGGCCTGAGCGCGGCGCGCCAGGCGGTCGAGGCCGAACTGGCTGGGCGCGGCCGCATCCTGATCCGCGCTTCCGGCACCGAGCCCAAGCTGCGCCTGATGGTCGAAGCCGAGGACGAGGCCCTGGCCGTGGCCTGCGCCGAGAAGCTGGCGGCCAGCCTGGGATAACCGATTTTTGCCTCGATCGGACATGGCCATTCATTGTTTTGCGATGAATGGCCATTGTTTGTGAATAGTCCGTATTTGTTTGTAAAGTTTTGTCGAGCTTTGCAGGAATTGGGCGCCATCGCTCCGAACTAAACTTCATAGTCACGTAACATATTGGTCAAGTCTTTGACATACAGGGCGTCCAAACTGACCGGACTCTCTAGGAGCTTCGCGCAATGCTGGAACTAGCACGCATCAACCCAAGCCGTAACGCCGCAGAACCATGGACTGGCCCCGCCGCCAGGGTGCTGGTGGTCGGTCTGGCGCGCACGGCCGAGGAAATTGAACAGATCCAGCGCCTGCGCTATGACGTCTTCACCGAGGACATGGGCGCGGTCTTTCCAGACGCTCAGGACGGAATCGAACATGACCGCTTCGATCCCTACTGCGAGCATCTGATGGTGCGCGAGCTCGACACCGGCCGTGTCGTGGGCACCTACCGCATTCTCACGCCCGAAAAGGCGCGCGAGGCCGGCGGTTATTACTCGCAGTCGGAATTCGACCTGTCGGGCCTGGGCGCCATCCGCGACGAGCTGGTGGAAGTGGGGCGTTCCTGCACTCACGCCGACTACCGCAATGGCGCGGTCATCATGTTGCTGTGGTCCGGCCTGGCGGAATACCTGCGCCGCGGCGGCTATCAGTACGTGCTGGGTTGCGCCAGCGTCAGCCTGCGCGACGACGGGGTCACGGCGGCGGAAGTGTGGCGCACCATCTCCAAGCAGCTGCCCAAGGAAGGCGAGCCGCGCGTGTTGCCGCTGCATCGCTATCCGGTGGAAAAGCTCAACAGCACCCTGCCGGCGCGCGTGCCGCCGCTGATCAAGGGCTATCTGAAGCTGGGCGCCACGGTGTGCGGCGAGCCGGCCTGGGACCCTGATTTCAATGCGGCCGATTTCCCGGTGCTGCTGAAGATGGACGGCATGGACGAGCGCTACCGCCGCCATTTCGGCCTGGACCAACCGATCGTCAACGGTCAGCGCTGACCATGCGCCGCCTGTTCCGCCGTATGAAGATCAGACTGATACGGCGGGCCACGCGGCCTTTCCGTCTGGAGCTCAAGCAGCTCGATCGTCAGACCGACCTGTCACCGTTCTAGGGCCGGGCTTGCTGGCGCACACAAGGCCCCGGGCTTTCCGGGGCCTTGTCGCTTTCAGAATTCGAGCAGCTGGAACGAGAAACCGACCTTGGACCATTCCGCTTCTTCCGCGCGCAGCGTGAAGTCGCTGAGCGGATGTTGCGCCAGCCAGTTGCGGTTCACCCGGACCACGATCGAGTCGTTGCGCATGGATGCGGTCAACGGCAGGGGCTCGATCTCGCCGCGGCGGCGGAACAGCAGCACTGCCAGGCGCAGGCTGAGGATGGCCATCCATTGGGCGCGGTTGCGCACCAGCGGTTCGAGCTTGCTCAGCTTGCCCTGGTGTCCCAGCGCCAGCAGCGCCAGCAGTTGCTGGTCGGCGCGCGAGAAGCCCGGCATGTCGGCATTTTCGAGCACGTAGGCGGTGTGCTTGTGATAGGCGTTGTGGGCGATCGACAGGCCCACTTCGTGCAGGTCCGCGGCCCAGCCCAGCGCGGCGCGCAATTCTGCGCGTTCGGGGCCGTCGGGCATCATCGCGTCGAACAGGCTGAGGGCGGCATGGTGCACGCGGCGCGCCTGGTTGACGTCGACGTGGTAGCGCTTCATGAACTGGCGCACCGATTCGTCGCGCTTGTCGTGTTCGTCGTCGCGGCCCAGCAGGTCGTACAGCACGCCCAGGCGCAGCGCGCCGTCGCCGGTGTGCATGACGTCGATGCCGAGCTCGTCGAACAGCGCGCTCATGATGGCCAGCCCGCCGGGCAGCACGTCGGCGCGTTCGATCTTGATGCCGGGCAGCTCGGACGGGATGACCCGGCCGGCGCGCACGATGCGGTCCTTGAGCTTGCTCAGGCCGGCGCGGGTGATGCCGCGGTCCGACATGCCGCCTTCGGTGAGGATGGCGAACAGCGCCTTGGCGGTGCCGGACGAGCCGTAGGCTTCCTTCCACCCCGCCTTGCGATACTGCTTGGCAATGACTTCGATTTCACGCCGGGCGGCCAGCTCGGCCTGTTTCATCTGGTGGGCATCGACGATGCCGTCCGAGAAGAACTGGCGGCTGTAGCTGACGCAGCCCATGTAGAGCGAGGACATGAGGCCGGGCTCATGGCCCTTGCCGATGATGACTTCGGTGGAGCCGCCGCCGATATCGATCACCAGGCGCTTGTTGGGGGAGGGGGGCAGGGTATGCACCACGCCCGAGAAAATCAGGCGGGCTTCCTCGCGTCCGGCGATGACTTCGATTGGAAAGCCCAGGGCCGCTTCGGCCCGCGGCAGGAAGTCACGGGTATTGCGCGCCACCCGGAAGGTGTTGGTGGCCACCGCGCGCACCCGGTTGGGGTGGAAGCTGCGCAGGCGGTCGCCGAAACGTCCCAGCACGGCGATGGCTCGTTCGATCGCTTCGTCGCCCAGGCGTTTTTCGGTGTCCAGCCCGGCGGCGAGCCGGACGGTTTCCTTGAGGCGGTCGATCTGGTAGATCTGGGGCGTACCGTCCTGTTGGACGATGCGTCCGATGGAGAGGCGGAAGCTGTTGGACCCGAGGTCCACGGCGGCCAGAAGTTGATCCATGCGGCTGGTGATAAAGGCTGTAGGGTGGCCTGATTATAGAGACCCCATGTGACAGCGCCGGCCGCTGCGGGTTTTCGCTTATGGATCAGGGCATTGGCAGCGGGAGAGGATGTCCCATGTGTCCCGGTTTTGTCGTACGCTACGTATATGGCGCGATGTCATGGAACCGTCATTTGTTTGCAGTAAAACGCTACGCTCCCCAACGTATGGAATCCGGTATGACCCCACGTCCGCCCGCCGAGCCCTTGCTCCTGAATCGCGAATTGTCGCTGCTCAAGTTCAACGAACGCGTGCTGGCGATGGCGGAAAACCCCACGACTCCCTTGCTCGAGCGGCTGCGTTACGTCTGCATCGTCAGTTCCAACCTGGATGAGTTCTTCGAGATCCGCATCTCCAGCCTGAAAGAGCAGCAGCGCCAGTCGCCCAACCTGGTGGGGCCGGACGGCATGACGCCGGACCAGGCATTCGAGAACGTCCAGCAGGCGGTGCACGAGCTGGTGGGGCGCCAGTACGCCCTGCTGAACGACGCCATCCTGCCGGCGTTGCAGGCAGAGGGCATCGCGCTACACCATGCGTCCGAGTGGAATGCCGAGCAGCAGGAATGGGCGCGCGAAGTGTTCAGCCGCGACGTCATGCCGCTGCTGACGCCGATCGGGCTGGACCCGGCGCACCCGTTTCCGCGGGTCTACAACAAGAGCCTGAATTTCATCGTCTCGCTGTCGGGCGCCGACGCCTTCGGCCGCCAGGCCTCGATTGCCGTGGTGCAGGCGCCGCGCGCGCTGCCGCGCCTGATCAAGATGCCGCAGGAGCTGTCCGGCCATCCGGAAGGCTACATCCTGCTGACCTCGCTGCTGCGCGCCTTCGTCGGTGAGCTGTTCCCGGGCCTCGAAATGCTGGGTTGCTACCAGTGGCGGGTGACGCGGAACAGCGATCTGTTCGTGGACGAAGAGGAAGTCACCAACCTGCGCCACGCCTTGCAGGGCGAATTGTCGCAGCGCAACTTCGGCGCGGCGGTGCGCCTGGAGATCGACAAGCTGACACCGGTCGAGTTGGAAACCTTCCTGCAGCGCGAGTTCTCGCTCAAGCCCGAGGACACCTACCGCGTGCCGGGGCCGGTGAACCTGTCGCGTCTGATGCAGCTGTGCAATTCGGCCAGCCGGCCGGACCTGTTGTTTCCCGACTATCGCGCGCCGGTACCGGCGCCGTTCGACCGCGTCGGCGACAAGCCGGCCGAGTTGTTCGAGGCGGTGGCGCAACAGGATCGCCTGCTGCATCACCCCTACCAGTCGTTCCAACCCGTCATCGACTTCCTGACCGCCGCGGCGCTCGATCCGGACGTGATGGCCATCAAGCAGACCATCTACCGCACCGGCGAGGATTCCGAGCTGATGAAGATCCTGTTGGCCGCGGCGCGCGCCGGCAAGGAAGTGACGGTGGTGGTGGAATTGATGGCGCGCTTCGACGAGCAGACCAATATCAACTGGGCTTCCAAGCTGGAAGAGGTGGGGGCGCACGTGGTCTATGGCGTGGTGGCGCACAAGACCCACGCCAAGATGGCGGTGGTGCTGCGGCGCGAAAAGGGCCGCTTGCGCCGCTACGCCCACCTGGGCACGGGCAATTACCACCCGCGCACCGCGCGCCTGTATACCGATTTTGGCCTGCTTACCGCCGATCCCAAGCTGTGCGAGGACATGGACAAGGTCTTCGCGCAGTTGACCGGCCTGGGTGCGCGCCGCGCGCTCAAGTCGCTGATGCAGTCGCCGTTCACCATGCATGACGGCATGGTGGCGCTGATCCGCGCCGAGGCGCGCGCCGCCAAGGCCGGCAAGCGCGCGCGCATCATGGCCAAGATGAACTCGCTGCTGGAAGAGCAGATCATCGAGGAACTCTACAAGGCCAGCCAGGCCGGCGTGAAGATCGACCTGATCGTGCGCGGCGTGTGCGCGCTGCGCGCGGGCGTGCCGGGGCTGTCGGAGAACATCCGGGTGCGGTCCATCGTCGGCCGCTTCCTGGAGCACTCGCGCGTGTTCTATTTCTACGCCGAGGGCGCCGAGACGGTGTACCTGTCGTCGGCCGACTGGATGGACCGCAATTTCTTCCGCCGGGTGGAAATCGCCTTCCCGATCTACGACAAGACGCTCAAGAAGCGCGTCATCGACGAGGCCTTCACCTTCGCCCTGCGCGACAATCAGTTGGCCTGGCAGCAACAGGCCGACGGCGACTACGTCCGCGTGCGCAGCCGCCGCGAGCCGTTCAACCTGCACCAGTACCTGATGCAGAAGCTGGGCGTGTAACCCGCGCGCGGCGGCGCTTCATCGCCCCGTTGCCGTCGCCGTCGTCCACCGAGGCAACGGCGACAAGGAGCAAGGCCCCGCCGTGCGGAGCCCTCCCCATCCGTCCCCAAACCCCGCCGCGGACAAAAACGCCCCCCCAAGGCAACCCCTCCCCCAGCCAGGCCGCGCGGATCCGGCTCCGCCGGTCCGCCACCGGCGCCCCCCTGGGGGGGAAGCGCGCAGCGCTCCGGGGGGGGTATATGACTGTCACTATCCTGTCACGTTGGGCTTCTAAGATGCGAGGGTCGCTGAAAGACAGGCAGTAGAAAGCCTGCCAAAGACTCCTCTAACGAGCACAGAAGGAACCAAGATGTTCAAACGTGTCTTCAAGCAAGTTTCCCTGGGCGTCGCGCTGAGCGCCGCCGTTTTCGCCGTCCAGGCCGCCGATGTGACCGGCGCCGGCGCCTCGTTCCCGTACCCGATCTACGCCAAGTGGGCGTCGGACTACAAGGCCGCGACCAACAACGCGGTGAACTACCAGTCGATCGGTTCGGGCGGCGGCCAGCAACAGATCATCGCCAAGACCGTCGATTTCGGCGCTTCGGACGATCCCATGAAGGCGGCCGACCTGGAAAAGAACGGTCTGCTGCAATTCCCGGCCGTCATCGGCGGCACGGTTGCCGTGGTGAACATCGACGGCATCGAGCCGGGCAAGCTGAAGTTGTCGGGCAAGGTCCTGGGCGACATCTTCCTGGGCAAGATCAAGAAGTGGGACGACGCCGCCATCAAAGCGATGAATCCCGACCTGAAGCTGCCGTCGGCCGACATCATCGTGGTGCACCGTTCGGATGGCTCGGGCACGACGTTCGGCTGGACCAACTACCTGTCCAAGGTGTCGCCGGAATGGAAGGCGCAGGTTGGCGAAGGCAAGGCCGTCAAGTGGCCCGTGGGCCAGGGTGGCAAGGGTAACGAAGGCGTCGCTGCCTACGTCGGCCAGCTGAAGAACTCGATCGGCTACGTCGAATACGCCTACGCCAAGCAGAACAAGCTGGCCTGGACGCAGCTGCAGAACAAGGCCGGCAAGTTCGTCCAGCCGGAGCAGAAGGCTTTCGCCGCCGCCGCCGCCAACGCCGATTGGAAGAGCGCGCCGGGCATGGGCGTGGTGCTGACCGACGAGCCGGGCGCCGATTCCTGGCCCGTGACCGCCGCCACCTTCATCCTGCTGCACAAGAAGCAGGACAAGCCGGTGCAGGGCAAGGCCGTGCTGGACTTCTTCGACTGGGCTTTCAAGAACGGCGCCAAGTCGGCCGAAGCCATGGACTACGTGCCGCTGCCGGATGCCGTGACCAAGGAAATCCGCGCTGCCTGGGGCGAAGTCAAGTCCGCCGACGGCAAGCCGGTCTGGAAGTAAAGCGGTTGTCCGGCGCGGGCGGTCATCGCTCGCGCCGGCGCCGGCAGGCCGCCCTGGCACGCTTCGTGGGTGCCAGGGCGGGCCCCTCCCGGGGCCTACTCATCGTTTCCCCCAAGGTTTCCTAAGGAAAGTCCATCCATGAGCGCGGTAATGGATAATAGTGTGCCGCTTTCGCCCAGCGTGGCGGACTCCGTGACTACCGGCACGCCTTCGCCTATGAAGCAAAACAACAACGCGCTGATGGATGCGCTGTTCAAGAACCTGACCCGCCTGTTCGCCTTCCTGGTGTTCATCCTGTTGGCGGCGATCCTCGTATCCCTGATCTATGGCAGTCGCGAATCGCTGGCCAAGTACGGCCTGTCGTTCCTTTGGCTGAACGATTGGGATCCCGTCAAGCAAAGCTACGGCGCGGTGGTGCCCATCATCGGCACGCTGCTGACCTCGGCCATCGCCCTGATCATCGCGGTGCCGGTGTCGTTCGGCATCGCCATCTTCCTGACCGAACTGTCGCCGACCTGGCTGCGCCGCCCGTTGGGCACCGCGGTCGAGATGCTGGCGGCGATTCCGTCGATCATCTACGGCATGTGGGGCCTGTTCGTCTTCGTGCCGGTGTTCCAGCAGTATGTGCAGCCTTTCCTGATCGCGACGCTGGGCAGCGTGCCGATCATCGGCGGAATCTTCGCCGGACCGCCGTTCGGCATCGGTATTTTCACCGCCGGCCTGATCCTGTCGATCATGATCATCCCGTTCATCGCGGCCGTCATGCGCGATGTGTTCGAGCTGGTGCCGGCCATGCTGAAGGAATCGGCCTACGGCCTGGGCAGCACGACCTGGGAAGTGATGTGGCGCGTGGTGCTGCCGTTCACCAAGTCGGGCGTCATCGGCGGCATCATGCTGGGCCTGGGGCGCGCCCTGGGCGAGACCATGGCGGTGACCTTCGTGATCGGCAACGCCTTCAAGTGGTCCGGCTCGCTGTTTTCGCCGGGCAACTCGATCGCCTCGGCCCTGGCCAACGAGTTCAATGAAGCCGGCGGCATCCAGAAGGCGGCGCTCTTGGAACTGGGCCTGATCCTGTTCCTCATCACCACCATCGTGCTGGCGCTGGCCAAGATGCTGCTGGTCCGCTTGTCGGCCAACGAAGGCAAGCGCACCTGAGCGTCGCCGCACTAGGAAAAGATCATGGCTGCTGTCTCCGTACTCAATATGCAGAATGGCGTGTATCGCCGCCGCCGCGTGGTCAATCGCGTCATGCTGACCATCTCGCTGGGCACGCTGGTGTTCGGGCTGTTCTGGTTGTTCTGGATCATTCTGACCCTGCTGTTCAAGGGCGCGCCGGCGCTGTCGCTCACGCTCTTCACTGAGATCACGCCGCCTCCGGGACAAGCCGGCGGCCTGATCAACGCCATCTTCGGCAGCGTGATGATGGCGGGCGTGGGCACGCTGATCGGCACGCCGGTCGGCATCCTGGCAGGCACCTACCTGGCCGAATACGGCCAGCGCGGCTGGCTGGCGCCGGCCACGCGTTTCCTGAACGACGTGCTGCTGTCGGCGCCGTCCATCATCATCGGCCTGTTCATCTATGCCGTGTATGTGGCGCAGGTGGGACATTACTCGGGTTGGGCCGGCGCCATCGCCCTGTCCATCCTGGTGATTCCGGTGGTGGTGCGCACCACCGACAACATGCTGCTGCTGGTGCCCAACAGCCTGCGCGAGGCCGCGGCCGCGCTGGGCTGCCCCAAGTGGCGCATGATCACGCTGGTGTGCTATCGCGCCGCCAAGACCGGCATCATCACCGGCGTGTTGCTGGCCATCGCCCGCATTTCGGGCGAAACCGCGCCGCTGTTGTTCACGGCGCTGTCCAACCAGTTCATGTCGACCAACATGAACGGCCCGATGGCCAACCTGCCGGTCGTGATCTACCAATACGCCGCCAGCCCCTTCAAGGACTGGAACAACCTGGCCTGGGCCGGCGCCACCCTGATTACGCTGCTGGTGCTGGGCATCAACATCATCGCCCGCAACATGTTCCGCAAGTAAAGATCGCTTTGCCGGCGCGCCTGCCGCGCCGGCCCTAGGGAAACCAAATGGAAAACACCGCTACCGCCGTCAAGAACAAGATCGAGGTCAAGAACCTGAACTTCTACTACGGCAAGTTCCATGCGATCCGCAATGTGAACATGTCGATCCAGGAGAAGAAGGTCACCGCCTTCATCGGCCCGTCGGGCTGCGGCAAGTCGACACTGCTGCGTACCTTCAACCGCATGTTCGAGCTGTACCCGGGCCAGCGCGCCGAGGGCGAAATCATCCTGGACGGCGAGAACCTGCTGACCGCCAAGACCGATATCTCGCTGATCCGCGCCAAGGTCGGCATGGTGTTCCAGAAGCCGACGCCGTTCCCCATGAGCATCTATGACAACATCGCATTCGGCGTGCGCCTGTTCGAGCGCCTGTCCAAGGGCGAGATGGACGAGCGGGTCGAATGGGCCCTGAGCAAGGCCGCGCTCTGGAACGAAGTGAAGGACAAGCTGCACCAGAGCGGCAACAGCCTGTCGGGCGGCCAGCAACAGCGCCTGTGCATCGCGCGCGGCGTGGCCATCAAACCCGAAGTGCTGCTGCTGGACGAGCCGTGCTCGGCGCTGGATCCGATCTCGACCGCCAAGATCGAGGAACTGATCGCCGAACTGAAGAACGACTACACCGTCGTCATCGTGACCCACAACATGCAGCAGGCCGCCCGTTGCTCGGATTTCACGGCCTACATGTACCTGGGCGAGCTGATGGAATTCGGCCAGACCGACCAGATCTTCGTGAAGCCGTCGCGCAAGGAAACCGAGGACTACATCACCGGCCGTTTCGGCTGATCGCCGGCGGGGGGAGCGCGCCCGGCTGGGGGCAACGTCAGGAACGCTGCTGTTCCAGCGTCCGCGCGCCGGCCGCCGGCCGTGTCGACGCGCCGCCCGCGTAGCGGCCCGGGATCAGGATCACGAACACCGCCGCCAGCACCGCCGCGCACGAGAACGCGATGAAGTTCCACGCCAGCGGCAGTTGCAGGCCGGCCAGATAGCCGCCGACAATGGGGCCGCTCATGGCGCCGATGCGGGCGAACGACAGCGCCCAGCCGGTGGCGGCGCCGCGCGCATGCGCCGGGTAGTAGCCGGCCAGGTAGCCGGTCAGGATCAGCGACGACGAAATGCTGCCGATGCCGGCCAGCGCCACCCACAGGTAATTGACCGCCAGCGGATTGTTGTAGGTCAGGCAGTAGATGCCGATAGCGCCCACCAGATAGAACAGCGCGACGATCTTGCGCGGCTCGCTCTTGTCGGCGAACTGGCCCAGCACCAGGCCGCCGATGGCCGACGCCAGGCTGAAGACCAGCAGGAACGAGAGGCTCGAGCCCAGGTCATAGCCGTTCTTTCGCATGATCTGCGGCAGCCAGGTGTTCAGGCCATACACCAGCATCATGCCCAGGAACAGCGCGCCCCAGAAGCACAGCGTGGCGCGCAGGTGGCGCGGCGCGAACACCGCGGCCATCACATCGCGCCAGGAGGTCTTTTCACCCGTCACTTCGCGCGGACGGAACGGTTCCAGCGACGTGATGCCCAGGCGCTGCGCCACGGCGCGGGCGCCGGCCTCGTCCCCCTTGGCCAGCAGGTATTCCAGCGATTCGGGCAGCAGGCGCGCCACCACCGGCACCAGCAGCAGCGGCGCCGCGCCCACCAGGATCACCGCGCGCCAGCCCCAGTGCTGCAGCACGGCCATGGCCACCGCGGCGGAGCAGAGGATGCCGAGCGAGTAGCCGGAATACATCACGCCGTAGTTGAAGCCGCGCCTGGCGGGCGGGGAATACTCGATGGTCAGAGCCGCCGCCACCGGGATCACGCCGCCCAGGCCCAGGCCGCCAATGAACCGGAACGTCGCGAACCAGGTCGGCGTCGGCGCCCAGGCCGCGCCGATCATGGTCAGCGAGAAGAGCGTGACACAGGCCAGCAGCATGCGCCGCCGGCCCAGCAGGTCGGACAGCGTGCCGACTGCGAACGAGCCGACGAACATGCCTGCCAGCGCGTAACTGCCCAGCATGCCGAGCTCGATCGGCGTCAGGTTCCAGCTCTTGTCGTCGGCCAGGGCGGGCAGCACCGCGCCCATGACGCCGACGTCGTAGCCCTCGAACAGGATCGCCAGCCAGCAGACAAACAGCACGGTATAAGTGGTGCGCGTGGGGGTGGCCCAGGCGGACGAGGAGGGGACGCTTGCCATGTGGCTCCCGATGCGTGTGGTCTATGAGATGTGCCGACGACGCCCGCCAGGGCGAAGGGAGCACGGCGCGCGGCCCGGCTCAGCGGCGCCTCTCGATGCGGCGCTGCCGGGTGCAATTAATTTATGCTTCAACTATATAGGTGTCAATCAGGGGATCGCCGGGCAGGGCGTCGTGGGGCAGGCGTCCGTATCTGGTATAGTGGCGTCCCTCGGGGCGTAGCGCAGCCTGGTAGCGCATCTGCTTTGGGAGCAGAGGGTCGCGAGTTCGAATCCCGCCGCCCCGACCAGTAAAAGCAAGGCCGTTAGTGAGAGTGTTCACTAACGGCCTTTGTCATTGGGGGGCTGTCCCGGCCTGATGGCCCAGCACGCAACCTGTTTCTTGGCTCTACCCGAAAGCGCCGTCCGCGTGCAGCATGATGTCTTCGACAGCCAGACAATCAGGATGCATCATGCGCCAACGCCTCGACTACACCCATGCCGCGCCGGAAGGCTACAAAGCCTATGGCGGCGTGTACACCTATCTGCGCCAATGCGGCCTGCCGGAAGTGCTGCTCAATCTGGTCTATTTGCGCGTCTCGCAGATCAACGGCTGCGCCTACTGCATCGATATGCATTCACGAGATCTGCTCAAGCAGGGCATGGCGGTGGACAAGCTGGTGCTGGTGCCGGTCTGGCGCGAAGCCGGTGCGCTGTTCAGCGCGCGCGAGCAGGCGGCGCTGGCCTGGGCCGAATGCGTCACGCGGGTGGCTGATACCGGAGTGCCGGATGCGGACTACGCCGCGGCTGCGACCGCGTTCAACGACAAGGAATTGGCCGACCTGACCTACGCGATCGGTCTGATGAATGCCTTCAACCGCCTCGGTATCACGTTCCGCAACGTGCCTGCCGCCGTCAGGCAGGTACCCGCGGCGGATTGACGGCCGGCGCGGCGCCGCTAGGGCCAGACAAGTTTGAGCGCAATGGCCAGCATGGCGGTTCCGACCAGGGCATCCAGCACCCGCCAGGCGGTCGGGCTGGCGAATATGGGCCGCAGCAGGCGGGCGCCAAATCCCAGCGTGAAGAAGAACAGGAACGAGGCGCTCATCGCTCCCAGCGCGAAGGCGGTCTTGTGGCCTTGGTACTGGCTGGAGATCGACCCCAGCAGCACCACGGTGTCCAGATATACGTGTGGGTTGAGCCAGGTGAAAGCCAGGCAGGAGGCCAGGGTGGCGCCCAGACCGGCGGCCACGCGTGTGGATGGCGTCAGGCAGCCGGGGTTGCCCAGGGCCGAGCGCCAACTGCGGACCGCATAGCAAAGCAGGAACAGGGCGCCGCCATAGCGCAAGACCGGTTCCAGCCAGGGCAGCGTGTGTGCGGCCAGCCCGAATCCCGCAACGCCGGCTGCGATCAGGATCGCGTCCGAGATGGCGCAGACCAGGCACACCGCAAAGACGTGTTCCTGGCGCAAGCCCTGGCGCAGCACAAAGGCGTTCTGTGCCCCGATCGCGAGAATCAGGCTCAGGCTGAGAAGAAAACCGGGAAAGAAGGCGCTGGTCATGTCGTACCTGGTGGCGAGGACGACAGGCTAGTGGTTGCTGGCGAATTAGAAAATCTAAAGCTGCTAATCCATCTTTAGCAGCACTGAATCCGTAGGGGGGCGCCCTCGTGAATCAATGGCTCGGGCTGGCGGGCACGGGCTGCAGCTTGTCGAGTTGGGTCTGCAGCGAGTCGAGCAGCAATTGCAACTGCTCGGAGGTGACGGCATAGACGCGGCCCCGCCCGCTGCGCGACGGGTCGGCGGATGACGACTCGGTCAGGAAATCGAGCCGCAGCAGCAGGGAGTCGTGCTCCACCAAGGGCATCATGGCCCAACCGGTCACCGGCGACACGGCTTCGCCCGCCTTGAAGTCTCTGTCTTGCACCTTGCTCCGTCCTCTATGCGTGGCCGGCAAATGGCCGGCGCGCTTGATTTTATGCATTCAGATTATTGTCAGCAAGCAAAGACTCGCTGCCGGGCCTGAGAACGGCCATCTTCGATGGTCTTATCGGACTGGATAACGTAGCGGGAGGGCGCGTCGTACTGGGCGGTCCCTGCCGCGCCGCCGCGATGGCGCCGGCCGCGCCATCGGCCAACAAAAAGGCGCCGCGAATGCGGCGCCTTGGGTGGGCAGTGGAAGGTTTCAGCCGGCGTGCGAATCGGCCGCGCGCAGCAAGCTGTAGAGCTTGTCCTTGAGCAGCAGTTTTTCCTTTTTCAGGACTTCGACACTGGTGTCCGAGGCCGGCACGATGCCCGCCTCCATGTTCTTGATTTCCTGGTCCAGGTCGTTGTGGCGTTGGAACAGTGCCGAGAAATGTCCGTTCTCGGCTTTCAGGCGGGTAATCAGTTGGCGGTACTCAGGGAACATGACGGCCTCTTGCGTGATCCGGTTGAGGGGGGGGCTGCGCGGGGTCGGCGGACCGGCCCGTAAATGAGCTGTCGGTTCCATGACATCGCAACGGCCCGTCAAAGTCAACCCGCCGGACAAATGGCCGGGGGCCGGATTTGACGCCAAGCAAGGGGGCGTCACGCGAGAGGTTTCTTGGTCGTATATTTTCACGTTTGTTTACATTGCATTTTGGGGCCGGAGATACACTCGCCTGCCTATATGGTCTGCCATCAAAATGCAATGAATCAGCGTGCCCCCATCTATCGTCAGGTCCTGGATTTGTTCAGGCAGGACGGCCGCATCCACCCGGGTACCGGCATGATCACCGGCGTGATCGCGCTGTTCCTGGCGATCCTGTCCGTGTTGGGGGTGCTGGCGTTTCATTTCCCGGCCTACCTGACCACCCCCGAGCTGCGTTCCTTCTATAGCGTCGACGCGATGCGCACGCTGCTGTTCACCGCGCTGCTGGCCTCGGGCACCATCGCGCTGACCAATATCGTGTTCGGCCGCCAGCGCTGGCTCAGCATCGCCGCGTTCGTGCTGGTGTGCATTGCGGTGGCCGCCGGCGGCAGCCAGGTGGTGGTGACCACCTCCAATACCGGCAACCATCCCTACCTGGGCCTGGACTGGTTCATCCTCGACCTGCTGGCATCCAGCACCGTGTTCATCATCTTCGAAAAGCTGTTCCCGCTGTATCCGGGCCAACCGGTGTTCCGCGGCGAATGGCAGGTGGACATGAAGCACTTCCTGTTCAACCACTTGTCGGTGGGCGCGGTGCTGCTGTGCATCAACTTCTTCGTGCACCGGTTGTTCTCATGGGCCGCTTACGAGCCGCTGCAGCAGGCGATCCAGTCGCTGCCATATTTGGCCGAGCTGTTCGTGGCGGTGCTGGTGGCCGACCTGGTGCAGTACGCCGCGCATCGTGCATACCACGAGGTGCCGTTCCTGTGGCGCATCCACGCGGTGCACCATAGCACCCGCACGCTCGACTGGCTGGCCGGTTCACGCCTGCACATCGTCGAGCTGCTGATCACGCGGGTGGCGGTGCTGGGCGTGTTGTTCGCCCTGGGCTTTTCCAAGCCGGTGCTGGACGCCTACATCATCATCGTCGGGTTCCAGGCGGTGCTGATCCACTCCAACGTCAAGCTGCCGTGGGGCTGGCTGCGCTACGTGATCGTGACGCCCGACTTCCATCACTGGCACCATTCGTCCGATACCGAGGCGATCGACAGGAACTACGCGGCCCACCTCTCGTTCATCGACTACCTGCTCGGCACGGCGGTGCGCGGCACGGGCAAACGCCTGCCGGAAAACTACGGCATTCTCGACAACGACATGCCGGGCACCTTCCTGGCGCAGCAGGCCTATCCTTTCCGCAAGAAGTAGGCCGGGGCGGCTACATCATCTTCACCGCGCGGCCGATGAACTGGATCGGCCCGGTGGGTTTGCCGATAGGCGAGCCGGTGGCGGGCTCCAAAGTCAGTTCAAACAATTGGTTCGGTTCGAGCGGCGGCAATTGATCCAGCGGGATGCGCACGGGTTCGCCGGGCTTGACCAGCCCCAGGGATACCGGTCCCGCCCACCCGTCGGCCTTGGTCCAGAATTCCAGGGCGCGGTCCGCGGGCACCTGGACCGCGGCCAGTGGCACCAGTTGCACCTCGCGCTGGCCGGCGCGGGCCTGGACCACCCAGCCCGGCGTTTGGGATTGCGGCGCCACCAGCACGACCATGTACTGCATCGTGGCGGGGGCCTGGGCGGGCCGCAACGCCAGGGTGGCGACCGTCAGGGCCAGTGCCGCGGCGAGACCGCCGGCGGCGGCGCGCCAGAATCCCAGGTTGTCCCAGAGCCGCGTTCGAGCCAGGCCGCGCGCGCGTGCCGCCGCCGCCTGGCGGGGCGCATCGAGGGTGGCGGCGATGCGCGGCCACAAACCAGGGGAGGGCTCGATGGGGGAGGCCAGCGCGGTCAATGGCAGTAGCCGGTCTTCCCAGCGCGCCACGGCGGCGCGCAGCGTGGGATCATGGGGCAGGCGGCTTTCGACCTCACGCCGGCGGTGGTTGGGCAACGTGCCCAGCACGTACTCGCCGGCCAGTTCGTCCAGGTCTTCCGGGGTTTCGGGGGGCGCGTTCATGCCAGGCATTCCTTGAGCGCCTTCAGGCTGCGCTTGATCCAGGCCTTGACCGTGCCCAGGGGCGCCTCCAGGCGCTGCGCGATTTCGCTGTGGGACAGGCCCTCGACGTAGGCGTGCAGCAGGCAGTTGCGGCGCACCGGTTCCAATTGCTCCAGGCAGGGGCCGATGCGGCCAGCGCTTTCGCGCCATTCGAAGGCATCGCGGGTGTCATGCCACGCCTGCATCGAGTCACGGATATCGAGCGCGGCCGCGGTGTCATCGTCCACGCCGGTTTCGCGGCGTTCATCGCGCACGGCGTTCAGCGCCAGGTTACGGGCCACGCTGTACATCCAGCCTCGCGCCGAGCCTCGGGTACCGTCGAAAGAGGCCGCCCGCTTCCAGATATTGACGAAGGTGTCGTGCACGATGTCTTCGGCGCGCGCGCGATCTCGCAGGATGCGTTGGGCCACGCCCAGCAGGCGGGCGCCCTCCTGGTGGTAGAGAGCCTCCAGTGCGGGCCGGCGTCCGGCCGCGCACTCTCTGAGGGCCGCTTCGTAGTCGAAATCCGGGGCAGGTCTGTTCGGCATGCTCGCGGGGCACGGAAGGTTGGGCCCGGGCGCGTTCCGGGCGGCGGATAGGGCATCTTACCGGAGTTCCGCCGCGCGAAACGCGCCCGGCTTCAGTTTGCCTTCCAGAAGATGTAGTCGGCCTGGTAGGAGACCTGGCTGCGTTGTCCCAGCGTGGCGTTGGTGCAAGGCGCCTGCGGCGCGACGCCGCCCTTGAGCGCGGTGCGCTGGATGTAGGCGACCCCGGTCATTGCGCCCTTACCCATGGCGGGATTGGCCTTGACCAATTGATAGGGCAGATTGCCCGCTCCGGCTGGCGCAACGGCGACCTGGGTGCCGGTCAGTTTGGAGCCATCCGTTGCTTCCCAGGTGGCGGGCGGGCCGTAGTAGCTGCCGACCTGCTTGCCCTGGCGGTCTTTCAATACCGCTTTCGGGCCGGCGAAGACCCATTCCGCCTGGTCCTTGGCGTCGGCCTTGGCACGGCATTCGTAGGTGATCTCGCCGGTGCCGACGGTTTCCCAGGCGACTTTGTGGCCGGCCGGCACCTGCACGCTGGCGGGCAGGCCATCTTGCGAATACGCCATGGCCTGCGACTGGCCGAGCAGGCCGCCAGCGGCCAGGGTTGCAATGGCGAACAATGTGGCGGCCGGGCGGCCGGCGATGCGTCGAGTCTTCATGAGGGGTCTCCTGCGATAGGGGATCTGTCTGCAACGACGCACGGGGTGCGCGTCGTTGCAGGTACTACACGCGGGAAACGCTTTTGGATGCAGCCGGGTGAAAAAAATCGTGAGATCGATCCGGACAGCGGCGCACCCTCACCGGTTGACGCAGGATGCCGCCGCCGGATCAGGCCGCCAGCGCCTCATCCTTCCAGCGCTGTTTGTCGCGCAAGGGGGGCGCGCCGAACAGGCGGCTGTATTCGCGGCTGAATTGCGACGAACTCTCGTATCCCACCGCGTGCGCGGCCAGCGCCACGCCGGCGTCGTCGGTCAGCATCAGGCGGCGTGCCTCTTGCAGCCGCAGGTGCTTCTGGTACTGCAGCGGGCTCATGGCGGTGGCCTGTTTGAAGTGATGGTGCAGCGACGACACGCTCATGTGCACGTCGCGGGCGATTTCCTCGACCCGCAGCGGCTGGGCATAGTTGTCGCGCAGGATGCGGATGGCCTTGGCCACGCGGTTGAGTTGGCTGTCCTGCAGCACGGTCTGGCGCAGCACCACGCCCTGGCCGTTCATCAGCAGGCGGTACAGCAATTCGCGCTTGACCATGGGGGCCAGGATGGGAATATCGCGCGGCGTGTCCAACAGCCGCAGCAGGCGCAGCACCACATCCAGCAGCGCGCCGCC
Source organism: Achromobacter pulmonis (assembly GCF_902859765.1). Lineage (GTDB taxonomy): Bacteria > Pseudomonadota > Gammaproteobacteria > Burkholderiales > Burkholderiaceae_B > Achromobacter > Achromobacter pulmonis. The sequence goes on along the minus strand of NZ_CADIJV010000028.1, from coordinate 27,107 downwards.
CAGCGGATTGACGCACATGGCGCGGGCGGCCTCCGCCGGCAACAGCGGCGGCAGGTTCTCGTCGCTGATCAGGGCGGTGATTTCCTCGGGGTTCAGGTCCAGCCGCAGACCCAGGTAGGGCAGCGTCGGGCTGGCCACCGAGACCTTGGCCACCACCGGCAGGTCGACCGACGAGATGAGGTAGTGGAACGGGTCGTACTCATAGGCTTCGTCGCCGATCAGCACCCGCTTGGATCCCTGCGCGATGACCGCCAGCGCCGCCTTCTGCAAGGCCGGCTTGGGGCCGGTCGGCTGCGAGATGCGGTGCAGGTACAGGCCTTCGATGGGGGTGTCGAGCGAGCCCTCGAGCGTGCCGGTCATGCGTTCGAGCAGGCAGAGCAGTTCGTGCCGGGCGGGCTCGAAAACGGCGTTCGGAGGCGTGGGGGTATCGGCGGGGGAGGGAGGCATGGACAGGCTCCGGGCAAGGCGGCCGCGCGCGTGGGGGCGAGCGGCACGCCAGAGGATCAGGCGCTATCGAGTGTAGACCCAACCAGGAATGCGCGTTTGTTGGCGAAACCGGATGCGGAGGAATAGGCAAAAGATGTGGAGGATCGGGCGTGCCCAGGGGGAGGATCCGCGCAGGGCGGAGAATCAGGCAAAAAAAGGGCAGGATCCAGCATCGCCGGCCGCCGTCGCGGCGCCGCATACTGTGCCCATCCCAGCCGTGCGCCGACGCCGTCCCATCCCGGGCCGGCAGTGCACCGCGCCCTGGAAGGAGTGCAACCATGCGGTACAAGAAATTCGGCAATACTGGCCTGTTCGTCTCGGAACTGTGCCTGGGCACGATGACCTTCGGCGGCGAAGGCGAATTGTGGAGCAAGATTGGCGCCCTGCAGCAGGAAGACGCCAACCGGCTGGTGGGCCGCGCGCTGGAGGCAGGCGTCAACTTCATCGACACCGCCGACGTGTATTCGGAAGGGCGTTCCGAGATCATTACCGGACAGGCGTTGCGCGATCTGAAGGTGGCGCGCGACGATGTGGTCATCGCCACCAAGGTGTTCGGCCAGACCGGCGCCGGCGTCAATGCCCGTGGCAACTCGCGCTTTCACATCATGGACGGCGTCAAGAAGAGCCTGGCGCGCCTGCAACTGGACCATATCGACCTCTACCAGATTCATGGCTTCGATCCGGCCACGCCCATCGAGGAAACGGTGCGCGCGCTCGACAATCTGGTGCAGCACGGCCATGTGCGCTACGTCGGCGTGTCCAACTGGGCAGCCTGGCAGATTATGAAAGCGCTGGGCATCGCCGAGCGTCTCGGCCTGGCCCGCTTCGAGTCACTGCAGGCCTACTACACCATTGCCGGCCGCGACCTGGAGCGCGAAATCGTGCCCCTGCTGCAAAGCGAAGGCGTCGGTCTGATGGTGTGGAGCCCGCTGGCCGGTGGCCTGCTCAGCGGCAAATACAGCCGTGACGGCCAGGCCGCGGCCGGCGATCGCCGCGCGCAGTTCGACTTTCCGCCGGTCGACCGCGAACGCGCCTTCGACAGCATCGACGTCCTGCGCCAGGTGGCCCAGGCGCGCGGCGTGTCGGTGGCGCAGGTGGCGTTGGCCTGGCTGCTGCACCAGCGGGCGGTCACCAGCGTCATCATCGGCGCCAAGCGCGTCGACCAGTTGGACGACAATCTCGCCGCCACCGCCATTCGCCTGGACGCGGAAGAACTGGCGGCGCTGGACAAGATCAGCGCCTTGCCGCCGGAGTATCCGGGGTGGATGCACACGCGCCAGGGCGAGTTCCGCCGCCAGCAGTTGCGTGAGTCCGACGCGGCGTAACCCGGATTCGGGCTGGGAAAGCGCCGGCGGCGGCTGTTGCCAACGCCGGCGCGCCGCCGGACGGGTAGAATCCTGGAACCGGGCGCGGCCGAGCAGCCGCGTCCTTTTTCCGGGAGCTTCCGTATGCCGCGCATTGCGCGCCGCGCCGCCGCGCTGGCGGCACTCATGCTGGTTGCCTTGGCGCACGCGGCCCAGGCGGCCACGCCCGCGTCTTGCTTCGATTACGTCCCGACCCCGCCCGACGCCGCCGCGGCCCTTCACGGCGACATGCGCGGCGCAACCCCGGCCGGCCGCGGCAACGCCAGCGCGCCATCCGGCATCCGCTGCGCCAAGTCCTAGCGCCGCCATGGCCATTCCTTTCCTGCGCCAGCTCACCGCGGTCAGCCGCACGCCGCAGGCCAACCGGCGGCTGGCCTACTTCCTGACTTTCGTCGCCGGCGCCGTCAACGCCGGCGGTTTCCTGGCTGTGCAGCAGTACACCTCGCACATGTCGGGCATTGTCTCCATGATGGCCGACCACATGGTGCTGGGCAGTGTGGCCGTGGTGGCGCAGGGGCTGGCCGCGTTGCTGTCGTTCCTGGCGGGCGCGGCGACCTCGGCCTCCCTGATCAATTTCGGACGGCGCTCGCACCTGGCCAGCGAGTTCGCCCTGCCGCTGGTGCTGGAGGCCCTGTTGCTGCTGGCTTTCGGGCTGCTGGGCGCGAACCTGGGGAACCTGCGCTGGTTCTACGTGCCCGCCACCGTGATGTTGCTGTGCTACATCATGGGCCTGCAGAACGCGATGATCACCAAGGTTTCCAAGTCCGAGATCCGCACGACCCACGTGACCGGCATGGTCACCGATATCGGCATCGAGCTGGGCAAGTTGTTCTACTGGAACCTGGCTCACGATGACAAGACCGGCACGGCGCCGGTGCGCGCCGACCGTGGCAAGCTGGTCGTGCTGAGCACGATGGTGTCGCTGTTCTTCACAGGCGGGGTGGTGGGGGCCTATTCCTTCTATCACTACGGTTTCGGCTCGACGCTGCCGCTGGCGCTGTGTCTGCTGGTCCTGGCGGCGGTGCCGGTGGCCGACGATATCCGCCAGTTCCTTGCGCGGCCCTAGCGAGCGGCTGCGAGTCCGCGGCGCTGGCGCCCCGGTCAGGCGCGGGCGTGCGCCAGCACGACTTGCAACGCGGCGGCCGTCTGCCAATGCAGGCGTTCCAGGCGCGCGTCCCGGGCGGGATCTGTGACCGCGTAGCCCTTGGCATCCAAGGGATAGGGCCGGCCCAGCAGCCGCGCCATGTCGATCTGGTAATAGCTACTGTCGCCATAAGGACGCTTGCCGTCGATGAACGGCATGGGCCAGTAGGCTTCGCCTTCGCGCAACACTGACTCCAGTTCACGCTTGCCGGCCTCGCGCCAGTTCGCCGCGCGCAACAGAATCAGGTGCTCGCGGCGCAACTGGAAATGGCCCTGGGCGTCGACGCCGCTGTCGGGGAAATCGAAGGCCGCGCGCCGCGGGGCCGGCAACGCATAGCGCCCGGGCGCCAAGTCGCCGACCGCGCGCACATAGCCCGGCAGCAAGCGGCACACCTCGGCCAGGCGCCGTGTCGCCAGGCGTCTGTCGGCGGTGCCCAGCAGCGTCATCGCCGCGCCGACGCTATCGCCGCTCCCCAGCGGATGCTCGAATTCGATGCCGGGCGCGCCGGACTCCATGGGAATCCAGATCACGCCAAGGCCGCGCATCAGCCTGGCGTGGTCCGCGCCGAAGCGCAGGCGTGCCAGGTCCGCCTGGAATACCCGGCGGATGATGGCGTCGCGGTCGTCGGCGGCCGCGTTGCCCGTCGCCGACGCCAGACGCAGCGGCGCGCAGACCAGCGCCGCCAGGGCCAGCGTGAGCGCGCGGCGCGGCCCGCACGCGCCGGATGCGGCTTGCGCGTCTTGAGCGGGCGATGCCGTGGTGGGCTGGCGCGGCATGGGGCGGGCTTCAATGACGGTCGAGGGGGTTGGCCAAGGCGGCATTCGAGGTTGGGCGTGCAGCGGCATTATCGTGGCAACGATGCCAGGGCGGCGGCCGCGCGGGAATAGCCGGGCTGTACTCGTAGCGCCGCCTCGTAGCTGGCGCGGGCCTCGGCCTCGCGGCCAAGCCGCTGCAACAGCAAGCCCTGGTTGGTCAATATCTGGGCGCTGGAGGGTGTCGCCGCCACGGCGCGTTGGTACGCCTGCAAGGCTTGCGGAACGCGGCCCAGGCCATCCAGCAGCGCGGCTTCCAGGTTCAGGCCGATGCTCCATTGCGGATAGCGCGCGGTCAGGGTGCGCGCCGTGGCCAACGCGCCGGACAGATCGCGCAATTCGGCCTGGGCGCCGGCTTTGTTCACATAGAACCAGCGATTGTCCGGATCCAGCCGGATCGCTTCATCCAGCAGCTTGACCGCTGCCGCCTGCTGGCCGTTGGCGGATTGCAGCCGGGCCAGGAAATTCCTGACGTCGGCATTGCCGGGGTCGCGCTGGGACAGGTTTTCGGCGAGGCGCAGCGCCTGGGCCACGTCGTTGGCGCGCAGCGCCGCGGCGATCTGCTGGTTGGCATCGCGCAGCGGCGCCGGCCATTGCTGGATGCGGGCGCGCAAGGCGGCCCTTTCCGCTGCCATCTCGGTCTGGTAGGCGTGGTCGAATTCCAGCGGGAGGTCAGCCTGCGCGCGGGCGCTGGCATGGCCCGCCAGCAGCAGCGCGGCCAGCAGGGCGCGGAGAAGGCGGCGGGTATATGCCGGGCCGCGGCGTGGGCCCCTCATCCAGTCGAAGAGCGTGGCGCGGGGCAGGCGCGGCGGACGGTGCGGCGTTGGGTTCATGAGGGATGGCGATGGCGACGCGGACCCTTACGATATCCCGAAACCGCGTCCTCGGCCGCATGAACGGAAAGGCCCGGCGTTACCACCGGGCCGGGCCAGGCCGCCAGGCATCCAGGCCTTGCGGCCTGGCACCCGTGGCGGCAGGGGTCATTTGGGCATCAGCACGCTGTCGATCACGTGGATCACGCCGTTGGACTGGTAGACGTCATAGGTACTGATGTTGGCGGTGCCGCCTTTCTCGTCCTTGACGATGAGGTTGTGCTTGCCATTCATCATGACCCACAGCTTGCCGCCGCTGGCGGTGGTCAGTTCGGTGACGCCACCCTTTTTGGCCTTGGCGGCCAGGGCGTCAAAGTCCAGCTTGCCCGGCACCACGTGGTAGGTCAGGATCTTGGTCAGCGTGGCCTTGTTCTCCGGTTTGACCAGGGTGTCGACGGTGCCGGCCGGCAGCTTGTTGAAGGCGGCATTGGTAGGGGCAAAGACCGTGAAAGGCCCCTTTCCCTGCAGCGTATCCACCAGGCCGGCGGCCTTCACCGCCGCGACCAGGGTTGTGTGGTCGGCGGAGTTGACCGCATTGGCGACGATGGTCTTGTTGGGCATCATCGGCTGTCCGCCGACCATGACATCGGCCGCGAAAGTGGGTGACAGGGTCAGGGCGGAGCAGGCAATGGCAATCGAAGCGAGCAATTTCATGACGATCTCCTTTTTTGGTTGGCCGTCGTCAGCAAATACGGGTCGGCGCGGCCAATGGATGCATCAATGTTCCTAGGACAAACCCTAGGCAGGCGGCGCGGGCGTGGCCAGCCCCGCCGGCGTGCTGCCCCGGCGCCACGCGACCGGATCACTACAATGGGCTGACCGGAACCTGGTAGCGGCGGTTTCGCAGCCGGTTTCGCAGCCGGTTTCCGGTAAACACGCCTTTCGGGCGCTTGTTCGCAACGTAGGTCCGGCAGCGGGCAGGTAGTATCGGGAGGTGGGACACTAGGCCGCGCATCACGCGATTTTTTTTCCGGAGGACAAGAACAAACATGGACGCGGAATTCTGGTTGGAACGCTGGCGCGACGGGCGCACGCATTTTCATCAAACACGCGTGACGCCACTGTTGCAGAAATACTGGCCGACGCTCTCGGTGCCCGCTGGCGGCAAGGTGCTGGTGCCGTTGTGCGGCAAGTCGCTGGACATGGTCTGGCTGGCGGCCCAGGGCTATCAGGTGCTGGGCGTGGAGCTGTCGCAACTGGCCGTCGAGCAGTTCTTCGTCGAGAACGAACTCAAGCCGGTCATCCACGACAGTCCCTACGGCCAGCACTACGTGGCGGGCAATATCGAGATCATCCGCGGCGACATCTTCAAGCTGGACGCGCCGCTGCTGTCGCACTGCGTCGGCGCCTACGACCGCGCCGCGCTGGTGGCGCTGCCCGCGCAGATGCGGGGCGATTACGTGCGCCATGTCTACGGGCAATTGGCGCCCGGCTATCGCGGTCTGCTGATCACGCTGGACTATCCGCAGGACGAAATGGACGGACCGCCCTTCGCGGTGGTCGATGCGGAAATGCGCAGCCTGTTCAACGGCGTGTCGCCAGCGGTCATCATCGACCGCCGCGACATCCTGGCCAAGGAGCCCAAATTCGCCGAGCGCGGCGTGAGCCGGCTCGACACGGTGGTCTACCGCTTGGGCGAGCAGGCCTGAGGCGGGGCGTCCGGCGCGAGCCGCCGCGCCGGGCATGACCGCGCCCTGGCGCGGGCGCGATCAAAAGAACCAGCCGCCACGCGTCAGGTCTTTTTCGCAGCGTTTGTACTGGCTGGCGAATTTGTCGGCGCGCGCCTGCACTTTCTTGGACACCGTCTTGAGCCACGCCTTGCGGTCATAGCTGCGGTTGCGATAGCCGGTCCAGCCCTCGTGGTAGTTCAGGTATTGGCCGTAAGCGTCCCATTTTGAGATGCCGTTCAGGCGCTGGCTCTTGTTCATGTACCAGCCCATGAAGTCCAGCGCGTCGGCGAAATTGTCGCGGCTGGCGCCCCAGCCGCCCGCGTCCTTCTTGTAATCGGCCCAGGTCTCGTCCTTGGCCTGGGCGTAGCCGTAAGCGGAACTGACCCGGCCCCATGGGATGATGCCCAGGAAATAATAGCGCGGCGGCACCGCATCCTGCTTGAAACTGGATTCCTGGAACATCATCGCCATCGGTACCTGCACCGGCGCGCCCCATTTCTTCTGCACTTTCAGCGCGGCATCGTGCCAGTCCGGCTTTTCACGGAAGATGGCGCAGATGTTCTCGGGATTCGACGGGGGCGCGGTGGCGCAGCCGGCCAGCGCGGTCAACAGTGGCAGCGGCATCAAGAGCCGTGTCATGGGCGGTCTTCTCCGGGGAGCCGGCGGGCGGCGGTTACGTCTGGTACGTCACGATTTGCAGTGATTGTATAAAAACGTATCGCTGCAGAAGTTCCGCCCCCCAATTTCGGACCTCGGGCAGGGGGAACGGTCCGATCCACGTCCTGGCGTGGCCTGCGTGCGCGCCAAAGAAAAACGGCCCCGGATCGCTCCGGGGCCGTGTCACAGGCGTGCCTGCGTGGCGAGGCTTACACCTCGATCACGTCCGCCACGTCCTTGTAGTCGGCGATCTTGTCGAAGTTCAGGTACTGGTAGATCTGGTCGCCGCTCTTGTTGATGACGCCCATGTCGGCCATGTACTCGTCCTTGGTCGGGATACGGCCCAGCTTCGAGCAGATCGCGGCCAGTTCGGCCGAACCCAGGTACACGTTGGTGTTCTTGCCCAGGCGGTTCGGGAAGTTGCGGGTGCTGGTGGACATCACCGTGGCGCCTTCGCGGACCTGCGCCTGGTTGCCCATGCACAGCGAGCAGCCCGGCATTTCGGTGCGGGCGCCAGCCGTGCCGAACACGCCGTAATGGCCTTCTTCGGTCAGTTGCGTGGCATCCATCTTGGTGGGCGGGGCCACCCACAGCTTGACCGGGATGTCGCGCTTGCCTTCGAGCAGCTTGGAGGCCGCGCGGAAGTGGCCGATGTTGGTCATGCAGCTGCCGATGAACACTTCGTCGATCTTGGCGCCGGCGACTTCCGACAGCGTCTTGACGTCGTCCGGGTCGTTCGGGCAGGCCACGATGGGCTCGTGCACGTCGGCCAGGTCGATCTCGATGACGGCGGCGTATTCGGCGTCGGCGTCCGGCTCCAGCAGTTGGGGGTTGGCCAGCCAGGCTTCCATCGCCTTGATGCGGCGGCCCAGCGTGCGCTCATCTTCGTAGCCGTTGGCGATCATCCACTTGAGCATCACGATGTTGCTGTTGATGTACTCGATGATCGGTTCCTTGTTCAGGCGCACCGAGCAGCCGGCGGCCGAACGTTCCGCCGAGGCGTCCGACAGTTCGAAGGCTTGTTCGACCTTCAGGTCGGGCAGGCCTTCGATTTCGAGGATGCGGCCCGAGAAGATGTTCTTCTTGCCTTGCTTGGCGACCGTCAGCAGGCCCTGCTTGATGGCGTACAGCGGGATGGCATTGACCAGGTCGCGCAGGGTGACGCCGGGCTGCAGCTTGCCCTTGAAGCGCACCAGCACCGACTCCGGCATGTCCAGCGGCATCACGCCGGTGGCGGCGGCGAAGGCGACCAGGCCCGAGCCAGCCGGGAACGAGATGCCGATGGGGAAGCGGGTGTGCGAATCGCCGCCGGTGCCGACGGTGTCGGGCAGCAGCATGCGGTTGAGCCAGGAGTGGATCACGCCGTCGCCCGGACGCAGCGAGACGCCGCCGCGGGTGCTGATGAACTCGGGCAGCGTGTGGTGCGTCTTGACGTCCACGGGCTTGGGGTAGGCGGCGGTGTGGCAGAACGACTGCATCACCAGGTCGGCCGAGAAGCCCAGGCAAGCCAGGTCCTTGAGTTCGTCGCGGGTCATGGGGCCGGTGGTGTCCTGGCTGCCGACCGAGGTCATCTTCGGTTCGCAGTAGGTGCCCGGGCGGATGCCGCGGCCTTCCGGCAGGCCGCAGGCGCGGCCGACCATCTTCTGGGCCAGCGAGAAACCCTTGCCGGTGTCGGCCGGGTCCTTGGGCAGGCGGAACAGCGTCGAAGGCGGCAGGCCCAGCGCTTCGCGCGCCTTGGCGGTCAGGCCGCGGCCGATGATCAGCGGAATGCGGCCACCGGCGCGCACTTCGTCGAACAGCACGTCCGACTTCACCTGGAATTCGGCGATCACTTCGCCGTTCTTGAGGGCTTTGCCTTCGTAGGGGCGCAGTTCGACCACGTCGCCCATTTCCATCTTGGAAACGTCGAGTTCGATCGGCAGGGCGCCGGCGTCTTCCATGGTGTTGTAGAAGATCGGGGCGATCTTGTTGCCCAGGCACACGCCGCCGAAGCGCTTGTTCGGCACGAAGGGGATGTCTTCGCCGGTGAACCACAGCACCGAGTTGGTGGCCGACTTGCGCGAGGAGCCGGTGCCGACCACGTCGCCGACGTAGGCGACCAGGTGGCCCTTTTCCTTCAGCGATTCGATGAACTTCACGGGGCCGCGCTTGCCGTCTTCTTCCGGTTGGAAGGCGGCGCCGTCACGCTTGTTCTTGAGCATCGCCAGGGCGTGCATCGGGATGTCGGGACGGGTGGTGGCGTCCGGGGCCGGCGACAGGTCGTCGGTGTTGGTTTCGCCGGGCACCTTGAAGACCGTGATGGTCAGGCTTTCGGGCAGTTCGGGACGGCTGGTGAACCATTCGGCGTCGGCCCAGCTCTGCATCACGGACTTGGCGTTGGCGTTGCCCTTGTCGGCCTTTTCCTTGACGTCGTGGAAGGCGTCGAACATCAGCAGGGTCTTTTTCAGGGCGTCGGCGGCGATCGTGCCGATTTCCTGGTCGTCGAGCAGTTGGATCAGCGGGCCAATGTTGTAGCCGCCCAGCATGGTGCCGAGCAGTTCGGTCGCCTTGGCGCGGCTGATCAGGGCACAAGCCTCGCTGCCCAGGGCCACGGCGGCCAGATACGAGGCCTTGACCTTGGCGGCGTCGTCCACGCCGGCCGGAACACGGTGGGTCAGCAACTCGACCAGGTTCTGCTCTTCGCCGGCGGGCGGGTTCTTCAGCAGTTCGATCAGTTCAGCGGTTTGTTTTGCCGTCAGGGGCAGCGGGGGGATCCCCAGGGCCGCGCGTTCGGCAACGTGTTGGCGGTAAGTATCCAGCATGTGAGGCCTGCTCAAAGTCGGGTTGGAAGAAGGGGTGTGGCCGGAATTGTAGAGGGAAGAGGGCGCCCCTAGCAAATGTCTTATATCTTATATAAGACTTGTGTCGATAGGCGTTGCCTGCGGGCCACGGCCCCGGGCGGGCCAGGGCGGGAGGCGGTGGCATGACCGGCGTGAAAACCAGGTCGGACTGGGGCGGGAACGCCCGGAATGGGCGGCGTGGCGGCAGACGGGCGCGGCCGCCATCAAGGGGGCGCCCGGTGCGGCGGCCTGTCGCCGCAGCGTCAGTTGGCCTTGGCGTCGTACACCACGCCCACGCGGGCGAAGTTGGCGCCGTACTGTTTGATGTCCAGTTGGAAAGGCGCGCTTTCGCCCGGCTTGAGCCTGGGCAGGCGCAGCTCCGAATAGCGCGCGCCGGTCAGCTTGTCCTGGGCGTCATAGAGGCTGACCCACACCTTGACGTTGTCGATCTCGGCGCTGTCGTCGTTGCGTACCCGGCCATGCACCGTGACGTACTTGTAGCGGTAGCGATAGGTGAAATTCAGGGTGCCGGTGCCGATGCCGGCCTCGGTGTTCTCGACGCGGATGTCCAGCTTGGGGCGGCTGCCGGGCAAGGGGGCGCGCTTGGCCGGCTTCCAGTCGGTTTTGATCTCGGAATAACGCTCGAAATTCTCGCCGTTCAGCATCACCGGAATGCGCTCGCCGGGGTAGAGCATGGCGGGCAGCGACCATTCCTGGCGCAGCCGCAGGCGGCGCGAGCCGTCGAATACCGCGATTTCCATGCCGGGCGACAGCGCCACGTACTGGTCGCTGCGGTTGACCACTTCGGCCAGCAGCAGCGGGCGTTCGATTTCGTTGAGCAGGCGGCGCGGCGGCGACAGGCTCAGCGACGCCGGGTCGAACAGGGCGAAGTCCGGATCCAGCAGTTCGGCCGTGGTCAGCCGCACGTGGTCGATGACGCGCGGATTGGCGGGACTGACACGGACAATGCGGCTGACCGGCGTGCTGGCGGCCACAGCGGCGGTGGCCGGCGCTGGCGCGGCTTCGGCTTCGGCCGCTTTGGGCGCGTCCCAGGGCAGCAGGCCGTTGTACTTGGCCAGGGCATAGCCGCCGGCGGCGAGGATGATCAGCACCAGCCCGGCGCGGGCGGACCGCGACAGGGGCCGCGCGGGGGAATGGTCAGCCTTCACTTTGCACCATGTAATCGTAGGACCCGACCTTGCCTTCGGTCAGCATGTCGCAGCGCACGTCGAACGAGGTCAGCGCGCCGGGCGCGAGCGGGCTGGCCGAGCCGTAGCCATTGCCCGTGCCGACCAGCTTGCCGTCTTCGTCGTACAGCATCACCGTCACCTGCGTGCTGCTGGCGGCGGTGCCGCCCTGGTTGCGCAGCAGGCCCACCAGGCGATAGGCGCCGTCGTTGCGCACCAGCTGTACCTTGTCGGCGGCGACGTCGCGGGCGTGGCCGCGCGCGAGCGAGGGCGTGGCCGGCGTCAGGGTGTAGCGGCTGTAGGCGGTATCCGGCAAGGAAATCGTCACCGGGGTGTATTCACCGGGCAGCAGGGTACGCGCCAGCGGCGAACCCGAGGCGGAAGTCAGCGTCAGCTCGCCCTGGTAGAACGTGGCTGTGACGCGCGGCGCCTCGATTTTCCTGCCGGTCTCGTTACGCATCAGCATCACCAGTTGGCCGCGGCCGTGGGCGCGCACTTCCTGCACATCGGTCAGCTTGACCAGCGCGGCATCGATCGGCGGCGGCGCGGCGCGCGACGGCGGGCGGCTGGACGAGCCAGTGTTGAACAACGACGCCGTCAGCGGCACCAGGATCGCCGCCAGCACCGCCAGCGCGATCGCGACCACCGCGCCCGGCTGCAGCCTGGCGGCGGGTGCCGGCTGCTGCATGCCACGCAGGATCTTCTCCAGCCGCTGGGCGACGTTGTCCTCGACCAGGGTCACGGCGTGGCAATGGCTGCACTGGTATTCGTTGGTATCGAGTTTGGTGAACTGGGCGCTGCCGCAAGTCGAGCAGGTCAGGGTCACCGTATTGATCGTGGTCTGTTTGGGCGTCATGCTGGGGGAGGGCACGGCCTGGCCGGGTGCGGCGGGCATACTGGGCGGCAAGGATAGCGGCCGGGCGCGGGCGGCGGGGTGCATGAGCGCATCTGGTTATTACAAAATGTATAAAGGCGCCAGGTCGCCTCCCGCCCCGGTGCTATGATCGCCGCCGTCGAATGCCCTCTTGAATACGCCGTTTCCGCAGTCGTTCCGCTCCAGGCCGCGATCCTTCGCGGCGGGGCCGAGCCGAGGCAGGTCTGGCTCCGCCCCAGCATGAGCATCCTCCAACACGCGTTGTTTCTCGCCTGCGTGGCGCTGGCGACCTACGCCCAGACCATGACGGGCTTCGCCTTCGGCCTGGTGCTGCTGGGGTTGTCCGGGGTGTTCCAGTTGGCGTCGGTGTCCGAGGTGGCCAATGTGGTCAGCGTGCTGTCGCTGGTCAATGCCATGGTCACGCTGGCGCGTGCCCGGCCCCAGGTCAACTGGCCGTTGATGGCGCCAGCGCTGGCCAGCAGCCTGGCGGGTGTGGCGTTGGGCGTGGCCGCGCTGGCCTGGATCAGCGGCGCCATGGCCGTGTTGCTGCAATTGCTGCTTGGCGTCACCATCATGGCCTGCGCCGTATTGCTGGTGGCGCGCACCCAGCCTCTGGCGCATCTGTCGTCACGCGGGTCTTTCCTGTTCTTCGGCGGGGTGTCGGGCGTGCTGGGCGGACTGTTTTCAAGCGCCGGGCCGCCGATGGTCTATCACCTGTACCGTCAGCCGCTGCCGCTGGCGTCGATCCGCAACAGCCTGCTGGTGTTGTTCTCCTTGAACGCCGTGGTGCGTCTGACGCTGGTGACGGGGCAAGGGGCTTTCAAGGCAACCTCGTTCTGGCTGAGCCTGCAGGCCCTGCCGGTGGTGATTGGCGTCACGTGGGCTGCGCGCCGCTATGCCACTGCCGGGTCGATGAAGACCGTCAAGCGAATGGTGTTCGTGCTGCTGCTGGCGGCTGGCCTGGGATTGGTGGTGCCGGCGTCGCGCCTGCTCGCGGCCGGGTAGCGGCGAGGCGCGACGTCAACCGGCAGGGGCGCTCAGCCGTGCTCGCCGGAAATGTAGCGTTCGAGTTCGGTAATGATGAACTTCTGTTCGCTCATGACGTCCTTGACCAGGTCGCCGATGGACACCAGGCCGACCAGCTTCTTATCCTGGATCACCGGCAGGTGGCGGAAGTGGCGCTCGGTCATCAGCGCCATACAGTGTTCGCGAGTGTCCTCCGGACGCACGTAGAAAACCGACTCGGTCATGATTTCGCGGACCTTGGTGGTGCGCGATGAACGGTCCTGCAAGACGATCTTGCGGGCGTAGTCGCGCTCGGTGAGCATGCCCAGCACCTCGTCGCCCTCGGCCACCACCACGGCGCCGATGCTGCGTTCCGCCATGGTCTTGATGGCGTCGTACACGGACGAGTCCGGCGTGACGGTCACGACGGGCGGATTGGCCTTTTCCCTGAGAATCTCAGCAACTTTCTTCACGATGTGCTCCCGAATCGCTGGCAAGGTTCAAGCGCCGGCCCGAACCCGCGCCGTACGCCTGTCGGCGGTGCACGGTCTGACCGTGGCTCCATCCTAAGCCCGGCGACGGGATTGCCGCAAGTTCGTGGATCATCAAGACAGCCGCGGCGCTTCGTTCCCGCGCCGGCGTCGGGATGGGGCGGCGCCAGCGGGAAGGCGCCTTCTGCCTGGCGACGGGCAGGTCGCCCATGGCATTCCAGCGCCAATTGCGTTTGGAATATGGCAGTTGGCTATTGCTTAATACTGCCTGCAGCATTACGCAAATCGCGCTGGACTGCGGATTTGCCGATGGCGCATTTTTCACACGATTTCCACGCGCACTTCGGGCAATTCCCGCGCCAGTATCAGCAAAGCCATGGGCGGCAGGCAGCGCGCAATGACGGCGAGATCGGCGTCTTTCCCGCGTAGCCGCCCTGGCGCCACCAGGAGAGCGGCATGACCTATGACCTTTGGTATTGGGATGGCATCCCCGGGCGCGGCGAATTCGTGCGTCTGGCGTTGGAGGCGGGCGGCATCGCGTACCGTGAATGCGCACGGGAACCGGGTATTGGCGAAGACGCGCTGGTCAAGGACATGCTGTCCGAGCGCAAGCATCCGCCATTTGCGCCGCCTTATCTGGTGGCAGGGAAAATGGTCCTGGCGCAAACCGCCAATATTCTGCTGTTTCTCGGCGAAAAGCATGGCCTGGCGCCCGCCGGGGCCGCGGAGCGGCTATGGGTCAATCAACTGCAACTGACCATCGCCGACATGGTGACCGAGGCGCACGATACCCATCATCCCATCTCCGCCAGTGATTATTACGAAGACCAGAAGAAAGAAGCGGCGCGCCGCGCGCGCGGCTTCCGGGATGAGCGGATTCCGAAATTCCTGGGATATTTCGAGCGCGTGCTGGCCGGCGCCGACGCCTGGTTGGCCGCTGGCGAACGCTGGAGTTATGCCGATCTGTCGTTGTTTTACCTGATCGATGGCTTGCTCCATGCATTCCCGCGCCGCATGTGCTCCGTGGCAGCGCAGTTCCCCAAGGTGATGGCATTGCACCGCCGGGTGGCGCATTTGCCGGAACTGCAGTCGTATTTTTCAAGCGGCAGGCGCCTGCCATTTGCCGACGGTATTTTTCGCCATTATCCCGAGCTGGATGGCGAATAGCCGGGCGTGTGCGCGATCCGGCGCATATTCCGGCGGGGGTTCTGATAATAAGGGCCGCTTCCCGGCAAGCACGATTATCGGCAGCCTTTCTGGCGGAAAATGGAGGCCGAGTGCGTATTAACCCTGATTTTCGCCATGAAGCGGACTTTATGTCGCTGTTGACTAATGCCTGAAACGCCATTGCGCAAAACCTATTCCGCTATTTTTTTTGAGAAGCGCATACGGAAAATATTGAGGGCGGCTCATTTTTGGGATTAAATAATTTCGACTGGATACATTTTTGTTCCTTCGCAATTGTTGCCCCGCCGTCGCCACAGCGGTGACGGACTCGCAGGCAACGCGTGCATGCGGCGTGGCATGCACGGCCTGATCTCCAGGACGCGCCAGCAGTCTGCTTCAGATAAGCCAACTGGTTTCTTTATCGGTTTCAGCAAATTCGTCCCATTCCCTGCGGGAGACGTCAACATGCAATGGCTTACCCTCAAACGCCTGCTGCGCGGCGAGCGCGGCATGCAGAAAGCGGATCTATACGGACAGATAGCGGCCATCCACAAGGCGCAAGCCGTGATCGAATTCGATCTCGAAGGCCATGTCCTGATGGCCAACCAGAATTTCCTCGACACCATGGGCTACGAACTGGACGAGGTGCTGGGGCAGCACCACCGCATGTTCGTGGTGCCGGAAGAACGCGAGTCCGCCGGCTACCTGGCCTTCTGGGAAAAGCTGGGCCAGGGCGCGCATGACACAGGGCGTTATCGCCGCATGCGCAAGGACGGCAGCGACGTCTGGCTGCAGGCCAGCTATAACCCGATTTTCGACAAGCACGGGCGCGCCTTCAAGGTGGTCAAGTACGCCACCGACATTACCGAACAGCAGCAGCGCCAGGCCGACACCGAAGGTCAGCTGGAAGCCATCTCCAAGGTGCAGGCGATTATCGAGTTCGAGCTCGATGGCACCATCATCCGTGCCAACGACCTGTTCCTGAAAGCGGTGGGATATAGCGAAGCTGAGATCCGCGGACGGCACCACAGCATGTTCGTGTTGCCCGAAGAAGCGCGCAGCGCGGCTTATGCGGAGTTCTGGCGCAAACTGCGCAGCGGCGAGCACGACACCGGCCAGTATCTTCGCATCGGCAAGAATGGCCGTCATGTCTGGATCGAGGCCAGCTACAACCCGATTTTCGACGCCGAGGGCCGGCCATTCAAAGTGGTGAAGTTCGCCACCGACATTACCAGGCGTTTTACTGCCGCCCAGACCCTGCGGGTGGCGGTGCAGGGCCTGACGGAAAACGCCGAGCGCGCCGGACAGGCCAATACCCTGGCGCAGGATGCCTGTCGCGTCGCCGAAGAGGGCGGCAAGACGGTGCGGGATGTGGTGCGCACCATGGGTGCGATCACCGACAGTTCCAAGCGCATTTCCGAGATCATCGGCGTGATGGACGGTATCGCTTTCCAGACCAATATCCTGGCCTTGAATGCCGCGGTCGAGGCGGCCCGCGCCGGTTCGCACGGCAAGGGTTTTGCGGTCGTGGCGGCGGAAGTGCGCAGCCTGGCGCAGAACAGCGCCGCCGCGGCCAAGGAAATCAAAGGCCTGATCACGACATCGGTCGAGCAGATCGAGAGCGGCGCCGGCCAGGTGCAGTCGGCCGGCGTCACCATGGAGGATATCGTGGCCTCGTCGCGCCGCGTCACCGAGATCATGGGCGAGGTGGTGGAGGTCTCGCTGGCGCAGTCCGGCAAGCTCGGCGAGGTGACTGAGGACATCACCCAGATGACCGCCGAAGCCGCCGCTGCCTTGCAGGCCGCCCACCAATCGCATCAAGCCGCGCCGGTGCTGCGGCCGGCGGTCAAGCCGGTGGCGCCGTCGGTGCGGGCGCGGGCGGCGGCCAATACGCCCATGCCTGCCAAGCCGGTACTGGAGTACGTGCGCTATTGAAGGCCGGGCGGCGCGTGCCGCCCGAGTGCGCTATAAATAGGGTCTTGTAGAACCCGTCGGCCCGGGCCGGAACCCACCGCCCCGGGCCGCGCTTTTCGTGGCTCCTCTCATGACCGAATCCGACGCCCTGGCGCTCGCCACCCATCGCCATTACAAGGGCGGTCTGTACCGCTATATCGACACGGCCCGCCATTCCGAGACCGAAGCGCCCATGGTGGTCTATGAGCATCTGTGGCCGCATGCCCGCGGCCTGTGGGTGCGGCCCGCCGAGTTGTTCTTCGGCCAACTGGCCGATGGCTCGCCGCGCTTTGCCGCGCTGCGGCCGGCTTGACGCATCATGGCTTTTTATTACCGTCGTACCCGCCCGGCTGCTGGAGCGACCGGGCTGGCTGGTGGCGCGGCCAAATCCTCGGCCGCCCTGTCGGCGGCGCTGGCCGCGCTGCGTGGCCCGTTCGTGGTGGCCGACCTGGAAACCACCGGGCTCTCGACCGCATCGTGCGAGATCCTGGAGTTCGCGGCGGTGCGGGTCGGGCCGGAGGGCGCGGCGCAGCGGGAGTATGCGCAGGTGGTGCGCACGCGCGCCGCCGTGCCGCCTTTCATCACCCGCCTGACCGGCATCACGCAGGCCGAGGTGGATCGTCAGGGTGTGCCCGTGGCGCAGGCATTCGCGGCCTTCCTGGATTTTGTCGAAGACCTGCCGGTGTTTTTCCACAATGCCTCGTTCGACCGCCGATTCCTGGCCGCGGCCGCATCTCAGACCGGCCTGCCGTTCGCCAATGCCACGCATTGCACACTGGCGCTGGCCCGGCGCGCCTGGCCGGAATTGCCGTCGCACAAACTCGACATCCTGGCGCGGCACGTGGGGGCCAGCGAGCCTACCCACCGCGCCCTGGCAGACGTGCGCACCACCGTGGCGGTGGCGCTGGCGGCCGGATCACGGCTGGCGCCGGCCTGAGCGTCAGAGCACTTTCTGCTCATGGTGCACTTGGGGCGGCTCGACGAAGAAGCCCGCCACCAACTTGCGCCATTCCTGAAAATCGACAGATTCCCGGAAATCCACCATATGGTTTTCGACGGTTTCCCAATCCACCACCAGGGTGTAGCGTTGCGGCTGCTCGATGCTGCGGTACAGCTCCATGCCGTGGCAGCCGCGGGCCCGCAGGAACAGCGGCCTGGCCTGGGCCACGCCAGCCTCGAACAGGGCTTCCTGTCCTTCGCGCACGTGGATGCTGGCAATCTCCTGGATCATGATCCTGTCTCCGGATGAAAGGGCCGGGCGGGAGCCGGCCGGGCGGAGTAGTATGGCGCAAAAATTCGTCACGATGAATCCATCTGTCTCGACCCTGCCGCGTTTTCTCGCTGCCCGCTTGCTGTGGTATGCGGGGGTTGCCGCGCTCGCCGTCATGGCTTTGGTGTCGCAGACCCAATTCAGCGTGACGGCCGTGCTGTCGGCCATTGCGATCTACATTCCCCTGTCCATGCTCGCCTTGCCGCTCGTCGCCTGGCTGGCGCTGCGCCGCGCCACGGGGCCTGCGCCCGTGAAGGCCGCGCCGGCGTGGCCTTGCTGGCTGGCGGCGGCAGTGGGGATGGCACTGCTGGCCGGCTACCACCTGTGGGCGTGGCTCGAACTGGCCGAGGGCGGCGTGTTGTTGCTGCTCGTCGCGGTGGATATCGCCCTGGCCCGGTGCGAGTCGGCGCGCCTGATCGCATACGCCGCGGCGCACCGTGCCACCAGGCCCGGCCTCCCGGGCTCATCCTGACAGTAAACCGAACGGCGGCCTGTCGAAGACCGCACGCCGTGCGTGCTAGGGAATGCGTGCGAGGGCATGCCGCATCCCCCCATCCTATGAGCTGAGATGCGCCGCAGCAATCGCGCCCGGCGCGGGCCAAGCCTCCGCCATACGCATGGCGCGGGCGCCGATATTCGCAGATTGCATGACATCTTTTACGTCTTCCTCCTCACTCCCTTGGGATCGGTCGCCCGTTTAACCGATACCGACGTCCTTAGTACGGCGCAATCATTCCGTACCAATACGAAAGTCCCAAACGCCACGTTGCCGTATGCGCGTACAGCGTCGGGGGGGTAGAGGTCCGCGCCGGTCGGCCACCGGTACCTGATCATCCGCATGCAGCGGATCGGGAGGAGCGCAAATGAAAAAGCTCGCAGCAGTCGCAACGTTGTCCCTCGTCGCGGTTTCCGCCTACGCGAGTGGACCGGGCCAGCCCGGCATGTCGGCGTCCGGCCATGTCGGTACCATCACGGGCACGGTCTCGTCGGTTTCCACGGGCACCTCCGTGGTCTCGACCCAGATCAACGGCTATGGCTCATCGAGCCAGACGTCGTTCGGCGAGACGGGCGGTGTCGCCACAGCGGGAGGATCGTTCAGTCCCGACGGCACCACCGCGGTCACCAGCACGCGGCAATACGCCACCAGTGAAAGCTACGGCCACATCACCGGCAATGCGCCGATCATGGTGGGCGACAGCATCGCCAACGGCGGCGCCACGTTCGGCAACACCACCACCAACGCATCGGCCACGGGCACGTTCAATGCCGGTGCGATCGGGGCGACCGCGTCGATCCACGGCGTCGGTCCCGTGGGCGGTTTCGGTCACTGAGCAGCACGCAATCCGGACGGCTTCGGCCGTCCGGTCGAGAGGACATCATGAAAACCCTTGCGCTTGCCTTAACCCTGTCGCTGGTGGCCTTCTCCGCCGGCGCCCAGACCAGCACTTCTTCCTCGACCACTGCGGCGACATCAGGCTCGACCAACGCCGGCAACAATCAGGGCATCACGTTCAATTCCAACAGCAACGGTTCGAGCACCCTGCGGACCGCGCCGCCGATTGGCGCGCAGAGTTTCTATGGCTCGTTCTCGTCCGACAGCTGCATGGTGTCGGCTGGCGGCGGAGGTTCCGTGGTCGGGTTCGGCATGAACGTGGCCTTCCCGGTCGAAGACCAGAAGTGCAGCCTGCGCCGCAACTTTGAACGCACCATGCAGGCGGCCGCCTCCACCAAGGATCCGGATCGCTCGCGCCGCCTCGAGACTGCGGCGGTCGACATCCTCTGCCAGACCGATGACC
Organism: Achromobacter pulmonis; assembly: GCF_902859765.1. GTDB lineage: Bacteria > Pseudomonadota > Gammaproteobacteria > Burkholderiales > Burkholderiaceae_B > Achromobacter > Achromobacter pulmonis. The sequence continues at coordinate 7,540 of NZ_CADIJV010000028.1, read as the reverse complement.
GGACCAAGGCTGCGCTGACCGCGCAGGGACTGTGCACCAATCCTTCGCTGACGACCGCTGACCACCGGTTCGAGAGTCCCAACTCGAACGTCGCCCAGGCCGCGCCCGCGCCGGGGCCAAACCAGGCGCAATACGCACCGGCGCCGGCCATGGCGTCCGGACCCCTTGCGCAGACTTATCCGGTCCTGTCCGTGCAAAACACCATGGTGAATTCGCCGCCGCTGCGCAATCCGCGCATGGACAGTCAGCGCCTGGCGGACTTCTACTCGCCGGGTTGACGAGCGTGGCCCCGGCTCTCAGGGCGCGGCGACGGGCGTGGCCGCGGCGCCCGGCCCCTCGGCGGCATCCGGGCGCATTAACGCCGCCGCCTGCGGGGCCGATGCCAGTAACATCGTGGGTGGCGCCGATACCGCCAACCCGGCCTCCTGCAGCCGCTGCAGTACGGTGAAAAGCAGTGCGCTACGCACGCCGTAGGCCGAGCGTGGCGACGAGACATAGCCCTTGGCGTTGAACACCAGATTGCCGGCCTCGATCCCATCGAGGAATACATTGGGCGGCGGCGAATCGAGCACATCCTCATGGTCGGCGAATGCCTGCAGGATCAGCTCGCGCACCCGCTGGGCGTCGGTCGACAGCGGCAATGGCAGCTTGATCTGCACCAGCCCCAAGGGATTTGAGCGCGTGACGTTGCGCACCGTCTTGGTGACGAATTCCGAATTCGGAACGATCACCGTCGAGCGATCGCCCATCTGGATCTCCGTAGCCCGCACATTGATGCGCAGGATGTCGCCCTCGACGCCGCCCAGCGAGACCCAGTCGCCCACTTTGACGGGGCGTTCGGCCAGCAGGATCAGGCCCGACACGAAATTCTGCACCACCGCCTGCAGACCGAAACCGATGCCCACCGACAGTGCGCTGGCGATCCACGCCACCCGTTCCAGACCGATGCCCGCGGCCGACAGCGACAGCGCGATCGCCAGGACGAACCCCGCGTAGCCGAACAGCGTTGCCGCCGACAACTGCATGCCCGGATCCAGCTCGGTGGTGGGCAGGTAGCGGTTGGCCAGCCAGCGCTTGAGCATCTTCACGCTCAACAGCGACAGGCTCAGCACCAGCAGCGCCTGCAGCACCGCGCCCGGCCGGATCTGCGCCTCACCGATGGCCAGGCCCTTGCGCAACTGGTCGAAGCGCTGCACCAGGTCCATCGGCCCTTCGCCGAACGGCGCCAGCAACAGGATCAGCGCCAGCAGTCCCACCGCCACCCGGCCCACGCCCGACAGCAGCACCGCCGCCTGATCGCGCAGGCTGGTGCCCTCGCCATCATCACGGTGCGAGGTGCCGAGCAAAGTGCTGAACCCATCTTCGATCAGCAGCGACAGCAGATAGGCCGATGCCAGGATGATCAGTACCCACAGCACCTGCTTGGCCAGGAAACTGCCGAATGCCACGTAACCGGCCAGCAGACTGGCCAGGCTGATGGCCAGTACGGTGCCGGCGGCGGTCAGCAGCAACGAGACCCAGAAGGGCGTGGGGGCGGCGTCCTGTTGCTGCGCCAGGCGGCGCAGCCGGCGGCCGATCGACAACGCCACCGCCATCGTCGCCATGACGAGCACCGCGGCGATGCCGGTCAGGGTGATGGTGGTGGTCAGGCTGACGTTCAGCAGCACCGGCAGGCGTTCGGCCAGCCAGATCATCACGACCAGCACACCCAGTACCCCCGGCAGCCAGCGCAGGCGTTGCGCCACCATGTCGGAGACCGGAGGCAGGCGCCAGGATGGCCGGTTGGCCGAAAGCAGGGCGTAGCCCAGCCCTGACACATACCCCCCGAAACAGACTGTCGCAACCAGATTGGCCAACAGCGTGCCGCTGTTGTCCGACAGTTGCGAATTCCAGTCCAGGCCAATATGCAACAGCAGGGCGATGACCCCCGGCGTGGCCACCGCCAGCGCCAGCAGCGCGACCGCCAGGAACGAACGCCGCAGGCGTCCCGGCGGTACCCGCGTGGCGGTGATGCGCAAGAGCATGCGCCCGATCCAGATACGCAGGGCGATCGCCAGCGCGGCTGCCGTGGCCAGCAGCACCCAGCCCCACCTCGGCGTCTGGCCGACCGCGGTCGCCAGATCGTCGCGCAATGCCAGCAACCGTTCCAGGTCGCGCGGAAATTCCTGGCGGAATTCGGTCCAGAACTGGGCCGACAGGAACGAGTCGCGGCGCTCGCCCAGCCGTGCCTGGAATTGGGTGCGGCGCTGGGCCGCGATCTGCTCCACGGCCTGGGCCGCATCCACGGACAGCAGCCGGGCCAGCTTGATCTGCGCATCCAGGGCGCGGCTGCTCTTGTCCAGTTGCATGCGCTGGGCCGCGACGTCGGGCGCCTCCTTGGCGCCGTCGGGCGGAGTGCCCAACTCGCTCAGGCGCGCCGTCACGCTGGTCAACTGCGGCGTGAGCGCATCGGCGGCGGCGTCGGCCTTGGATTGAATGTCGAGCGCATCGCCGCGCTGCTTGAGCAGCTCGGCGTCATCGGTCTCGTCGGGGATGCGCTTGCGGATGTCATCGAGCTGTTTGCGGGCGGCGACCAGCATGGCGTCGGTCTCGCCGGGCGTGGCGGGCGTGGCGGCAAACGCGGGCGCCAGGCACAGTGCCAGCAGCAGGGCGGCGATCAGGGCGACGAAAGCGCGGGCGCGGGGGGCGACGCGCAGGCGCGGATATGGCAGGTTCGGAGTCATGTTTCTTAGGCGATCGAATCGCTTTGAGGCGGCAGCATAGCAAGCCGTTGCCCGCTTCGTTGCAACAAAAACTCCGCTGTGTCCCCCCTTAGTTGCGGCGGCTGGCGCGAGGCCCGCCCAGCACCGCATCGCACACCTCCAGCCAGGCGCGGGCGGCGTACGACAAGTAACCGGATTGCTGCCAGATATGGCCGACCTCCCATTGCAGCCCGGATTTGGCCAGCCGGGCGGTACTCAATCCGCGGGTCTTCATGCGGCGCATCAGGGGCTCGGGCAGCAAGGCCGCGCCCAGGCCGGCCGAGGCCATCGCGACCAGGAAGTCCCAATGCGCGCTCTGGGCCGCGATGCCGGGCTGCAAGCCCGCGTCGGCAAAGGCCTGGCGCAGCCGCCGGGTCATGGCGAAGTCATCGGTGGGAATCAGCAGGCGGGTGTCGCGCAGTGCGCTCAAAGGCAGTGAGGTCTTACCGGCCCAGGACGCGTCCGGCGGTCCGATCACCCAGATCGGATAGCTGCCGAATGCCCGCGCGGCCAGGCCGCTGTCGGCCGCGATCGGCAGGATGGTCGCGCCCACTTCCAGTTCTCCTCCCGCCACCAGGTCTTCCACCGCGCGGCCGGTGCCCTCGCGCAAGGTGAGGTGGATGCCGGGATGCAACTCGCGAAAGCGCTTGACCACGGGCGTGAACAGCAGGTTGATCATGGGCGGAATGCCGACTTCGAGAGCGCCGCGTTGCAGCTCGGCGGTCTGGCGCATTTCCTCGCCTAGCTGGCGCATGGTCTCCAGCACTTGCAGGCCACGCTGGTACATCACGCGCCCCGTATCGGTGGGCCGCGCGGTGTGGCCGTCCCGTATCAGCAGCGGCGTACCCGCCTCTTCCTCAAGCTGGCGGATCATCTTGCTGACGGTCGACTGGGTGACGAACAGGGCCTTGGCCGCCTGCGTGAAGCTGGCATGCCGCACCGTTTCGACGAAATATCGCAGAGCGCGCACGTCCAAGATGATCCCCCGTCCAAAAAGCGGAATGTTCAAGTAATGAAAAAAACGACTTATTTGGATGATTTTAAGTCATTACGAGATTTGGCCTGCGCTTCCTATACTGCGGGAAATTCGACCCGGAGCAGGCCGGCAAGGCGCGCTTCGGACGTCACGAAACGCCGCGCTAGACGGCGCCTGGACGTCGGCGGCATACCGTCGCGTCCAGCCGCGAGCCGCCGGCTTTTGAATCTGGAGACACCATGCATACCGACCGTATCCGCCACCCCGGGCTACGTGCCAAGATCACGACCGCGCAACAGGCGGCCCTGCTGGTCGAAGACGGCATGACCGTGGGCATGAGCGGTTTCACGCGTGCCGGCGATTGCAAGTCGGTGCCCGCGGCGCTGGCCGCGCGCGCCGAGCGCGAACCGCTTGCCATCACGCTGATCACCGGCGCCTCGCTGGGGCACGACACCGACAAGATGCTGGCGCAGGCCAATGCGCTCGCTCGCCGCATGCCGTTCCAGGTTGACACCACCCTGCGCCGCAAGATCAACCAGGGCGAGGTTGCCTTCATCGACCAGCACCTGTCGGAGACCGCCGAGCAACTGCGCGCCGGCCACATCGGCCCGGTCGACGTGGCCATCATCGAGGCCGCCGCCATCACCGAAACCGGCGCCATTGTGCCCACCATGTCGGTGGGCAACTCCGCGTCGTTCGCGCAGCAGGCTCAGCGCATCATCATCGAGCTGAACCTCGGTGTCCCGGCCGCCATCGAAGGCCTGCACGACATCTACGTTCCCACTGACAGGCCTCGGCGCGAGCCGATCGGCCTGGTCTCGGTCGACCAACGCATCGGTCAGCCCTGCATCGAGGTCGATCCTGACAGGATCGCCGCCATCGTCATCACGCACGAGCCGGATAGCCCCTCCAATGCCCTGCCGCCGGATGCCGAAACCAGCGCCATTGCGGCCCACATCAACACCTTCCTGCGCGCGGAGGTCGCCGCCGGCCGCCTGGACAGTACGCTGTTGCCGCTGCAGGCCGGCATCGGCACCATTGCCAATGCCGTGTTGCATGGCTTCGAGTCGTCGGAGTTCGAAGGCCTGACGATGTATTCGGAAGTGCTGCAGGACAGCGCCATCGAATTGCTGGACCAAGGCAAGTTGGCGTTCGCCTCGGCCTCGTCCATTACCGTTTCCCGGCCGGTCTATGAAAAGATCCTGGCCAATATCGAGCATTACCGTGAACGCATCGTGCTGCGTCCGCAAGAGATCAGCAACGCGCCGGAGATCGTGCGCCGCCTTGGCATCATTGCGATCAACACCGCGCTGGAATTCGACATCTACGGCAACGTCAATTCGACCCATGTCGGCGGTACCCACATGATGAATGGCATCGGCGGTTCGGGTGACTTCGCCCGCAATGCCCATCTGGCGATCTTCGTGTCCAAGTCCATGGCCAAGAACGGTGATATTTCCAGTGTCGTGCCGATGGTCTCGCATGTCGATCACACGGAACACGACGTCGACGTGTTGGTGACCGAATGCGGCCTGGCCGATCTGCGCGGCCTGGCGCCGCGCGAGCGCGCCCGCGCCATCATCCAGCATTGCGTCCATCCCTCTTACCGCGATGCGTTGCAGGACTATTTCGATCGCGCCTGCGAACGTGGGGGCCAGACGCCGCACCTGCTGGAAGAGGCCTTTTCCTGGCACCAGCGCTTCAATCAGGCCGACTCCATGCGCGCGACGCCGCCCGCGGCCCGCAAAGTCGCCTGAACGCGACTACCGCCGGCGGTCCGGAGACCGCTGGCGCCGCGCTACACCTGCTTTGGCGGCGCTGTTCCGTGTTCAGCGCTGGACTCAAGGCCGTTGCCGCATCGCTCCAGTTCGTCGCGCAACCACTGCTTCAAGGCGACCAGCGGTTCCCAATCACGCAGGCTGGGGCGGTAGACCAGGTGATAGGTCTGGGCCTGTTCGTAGTGCACGGTCACAGGCGACACCTGCACCAGGCGCCCCGCGTTGATCGCATCGGCGGCCAGCAGCTCGCGTCCCAGGGTGATGCCCAAGCCCTGTTCCGCCGCCTGCAGCATCATGCCGGCATCATTGAACGTGGCCACGGGCGTGACCGGCACGCTCAGGCCGGCGCCGTTGAACCAGTGTTGCCACATCTCGCGCTCACCCAGCAGCGGTTGGCGCGCGAGCGTCTCGGGCGTGTTGTCGGGTAGCGCCGCGGCGGTCTCCGGCGAAGCCAGCACAATCAACGGCAACGGCAGATCGAACAGCGGTTCCGACGCCACACCGGGCCAGGGGCCGCGGCCGAACCGCAGCGCGGCGTGAAAGCCATCGCGCAACAAATCCACGACGTTTTGCGAGGTCTCGATCTCCAACGAGAGTTCCGGATGGCGCTTGTGCCAGCGCGCCATGCGCGGCAACAGCCAGCGTTGTGCGAACGACGGCAGCACCGAGACGCGCAAGCGCTGCGCGCTGCCGCTGGCGGCGGCAGCCGCCGCCATCACCCCCTCGTCCAGCAGCGCCATCGCGCTCTGCACGCTGCACAACAGGGCCGCGCCCGCGGCGTTGAGCACGATGCCGCGTCCACTGCGATCGAACAGCGCAAAGCCGAGTTGTTCTTCCAGGCCCTTGATCTGTTGGCTGACGGCGCTATGGGTCAGGTGCAGGCGATCGGCGGCGGCACGCAGGTTTTGCAGTTCGGCGACGACACGGAACGCGGGCAGGGTATTAAGGGGCAGGCGCATGCGTAGGATAAGAAATTGGCTGCTGCGGTCGGTGGGAGCGCTTCGGCACGGCGGCGGGGAAGGGCAAGGGAGAAGATTGATTGGTTAGTTTATCTGAACGATATGGGTAAAACAATTCGATTTTCTGCGCAGGTTTGGGCGAATAAGCTTACCGGAACGAATGATCCCAAGGAGCCTGCCCATGTCCCCGCAAACCTGTTTCCAGGCATCGCCATCCGCGGCCCCAGCCTCGCCGCCGACCGGGCCATCCTTGGCGTCTGTGGTCGTCGGTCTGAGTGCATCAGCAGTCTCCCGCGACATTGGCACGCCATCGAAGGCCATGGTGCCCGCGCCCTCGGCGCCGGGCGGAATCCTGCTCCGGCTATGGCGTCGCTATCGCCAACGGCGCGCCCACGCCGTGTTGCGCAACCTGGCCGAGGAAATGGACCCGCATATGCTGGCTGATATCGGGGCGCCGCAATGGCTGGTCAACCAGAGCACGGCGAACCGGGCGTTGACGCGCAGGGTGGGAGTGGAATACCTGCGCTGGTAGCCGGGACGCGCGCGGCTGACTGCCGCACCGGCTGGCCGTCGGCGTCAGGGCGGCCTGCCAGCGGTATGACAGATGCTCGCCTGGATGCTCTCTCTATCTATATATATAGACAGCTTCTATATATAGACAGCTGGCGAAAGGACCGCTGCCCGCGTCGGCGCCAACCGCTTGCTCATCCGCGGTAGCGTCCGAAGCCATCAGTCAGAATGATTCCAGCGCGACGGCCTGCCGTGCTGGAATCCTCTTTCTGCAAAATGCGTGTCATGCTGGCGTGACAAGCCGAAATTCTGTGCTATAGTCTCGCTCCTTCGCAGTTCAAGCAGTTTTGTTGAGCGGCGAGGGCAGGCAAGTGCAACGGATCCGAAGGCTACGGCAAGCGGGTTTGTCGCGGGGCGGCAAGGCGGTGGGTCAGTGATGATTCTCTCGAACCGGCGGTCAGCGAATTTTGCGTAAGTCGGTGCAAATCAGGCAGAAGCCAGTTGCACGATCTGCAAAAATTGTGCTATAGTCTTGGGCTTGGCTGGTGACGGCGAATCAGGGTTTACCCGGTAGGG
>NZ_CADIJV010000027.1 GCF_902859765.1 Achromobacter pulmonis | reverse complement strand
GGCCGAGGCCGCGTCGCCGGCCAACGCGCCGCCGCCCGCCGCCGAGTTGCGCCTCATCGCCGTCGCCGCGCGCGCCGCGGTGGGCGCCGACACTGCCGCCATCGCCACGGCGCTGGCCGAACAGAAGCGTCCAGAGCTGGACGCCGAACTCAAAACACCGCAGGGCTTTCCGATCTTCGCCGCGCGCGTGCCCGGCATGGACGATATGGAACTGTACGCCGCCGCGCGGGAACAGGGCGCGCCCGCCGACGCCCTGGCCACGGCCACGCTGCGAGCCACGGCGCTGCTGGCCGAGGTCGCGCGCGCGCTGACCCAAGAGGCGCATGCGCGCGTCACGGATCTGGATGTGCCGGCGCGCGAGGCAGATTGGCCGGTGCTGCGCTTCGAGGTGCTGCTGCCGGCGCACTGGTCCGACGCGGCGCGGCAACACGCGCTCGCGGCGGTGCGCGCGGCCGCCGGGGTCTGGCCCGACGCCCGTATCCGCGCCGCCGGCCACCCGGCGCGCGACACCATGGCCGCCGAGCAGCTGTTGCGCCAGCTTGCCGCCGAGCCGGGCGATGCCCAGGCCGAGCCGCAATGGTGCATCGTGCTGGCCGGCGATGGCTATCTCGACGCCGAGCAGGTCGCCAATTGGGACGCCTCGTCGGCGCTATTGACGCACGCCAATCCGCAGGGACGCGTGCCAGGCGAAGCCGCCGCCGGCCTGCTGCTGGCGCCCGTCGGGACCCAGGCCGAACTGCAGCTCACGCTGTCGCCGGTACTGCCGCGGCAGAAGCCGGCCGACGCGCGGGGCGCCCAGGCCGAAGCGCCCCTGACGGACCTGGCGCGCGACCTGCTGCAGGCCGCCCGTGTCGCGCCCGACAGCATCGCCCATATTCTCAGCGATGCCGATCACCGCGGCAGCCGTCCCCTGGAACCGTTGAGCGTGGCCACGCAGTTGTTTGCCCATCTGGATGGCGGCAAAGACTGCCTGGCCCTCGGCGTGGCCTGTGGCCACACGGGCGCGGCGGCCTCGCTGCTGACGCTGGCCGTGGCCGGCGAAACCTGCATGCAGTTGGACCAACCCGTGCTCACCCTTACCCTGCAAGACCCCGCATTGCGCGCCGCGGCGCTGGTCTCTCGACCCGCCGCCAGCGCGACCGCCTGACCCCAAAACAAAAGCGAAAACCATGCGTAGCCCATCAGGATTGCTTTCTCGATTTTCCAGCGCCATGAGCGACTTCCGCTACTGGAGCGGACGCGTGTTCGCCAACCCGCGCACCTTCATGCTGATCGGACTGGTCGCGCTGATCGTGTTCCTGTTCCTGTTCGCCGACACCATGCAGATCGCCATGACCTGGGCCGGCCTGGTGCTGGGCGTGCTGCTGTGCCTGTGGCTCTGCGCCTACCTCTGGCGCCGGCGCCGCGCGCGGCGCGCCAACCAGAAGCTGGGCGACATGCTGGAGCAGCAGGTGCAGACCGGCGCCGCCGCCAGCCCCGCCGCCAACCGCAGCGAAATCGACGCGCTGCGCGCGCGCCTGACACAGGCCGTGCGCACCATCAAGACCTCCAAGATCGGCCAGACGTCGGGCAACGAAGCGCTGTACGAGCTGCCCTGGTACATCGTCATCGGCAATCCCGCGGCGGGCAAGAGCAGCGCCGTCATCAATTCGGGCCTGCAATTTCCCTTCGCCGACAAGAATGGCGCCGCCGTGCGGGGCGTGGGCGGCACCCGCAACTGCGATTGGTTCTTCACCACGGAGGGCATCCTGCTGGACACGGCCGGCCGCTATTCGGTGCACGAAGAAGACCGCAACGAGTGGATGAGCTTTCTGGACCTGCTCAAGCGGCACCGCCCCAAGGCGCCGATCAACGGCATCATCGTGGCGGCCAGTATCAGCGAGCTGACGGATGCCGGCCCGGAATTCGCCATCAACCTGGCCAAGAACCTGCGCCAGCGCGTGCAGGAATTGACCGACAGGCTGGAAGTGTTCGCCCCGGTATACGTGATCTTCACGAAAGCGGACCTGATCGCGGGATTCTCCGAATTCTTCGCCGATGCCGACGCGCGCGAGCGCGACCGCGTCTGGGGCGCAACGCTTCCGTACGGCGCCGACGAAAGCCGCGATGTGCTGACGCTGTTTGACGAGCGCTTCGATGAACTCTACGAAGGCCTGAAGGAAATGGGCACGGCGCAGATCTCGCTGCGCCGCAACGGCGCCCTGCCGCCAGGGCTGCTGACCTTTCCGCTGGAATTCGCCGGCATCAAGCCGGCATTGCGTACCTTCCTATCGACGCTGTTCGAAACCAATCCGTTCCAGTACAAGCCGGTGTTCCGCGGCTTTTACTTCACCAGCGCCTTGCAGGAAGGCGCCTCGCGCAGCACCTCCACCGACAAGCTCGCCGAGCGCTTCGCGTTGCGCCCGGCCTCGCGTGAAGCCGCGCGCAGCGTTGCCTCGCACAATGGATTTTTCCTGCGCGACCTGTTCTCCAGCGTGATCTTCGCCGACAAGAAACTGGTTCGGCAGCACGCCAGCCCGAACAAGGTCCGCATGCGCTACCTGGCGTTTTCCGGCCTGGTGCTGACGCTGGGACTGGTGCTGGGCGGCTGGAGCTGGTCTTATCTGGGCAACCGGCAACTGGCCAGCAATGTGCAGGCCGACCTGGACAAGGTGGTGCGCCTGCAAAGCGAGCGCACCGACCTGCAGAGCCGGCTGGAAGCCATGGAGATCCTTCAGGACCGCATCGAGCAATTGGACCGTTATTCCAACAGCCGGCCGTTGTCGCTCGGGTTGGGCCTGTACCAGGGCGACGTGCTCAAGCAGCGCCTGCTGGCCGAGTATTACAACGGCCTGCGCCAGTTCATGCTGGTGCCGGTCAAAGCCAGCCTGGAGGATTACCTGGGCCGTGTCGACGTGTCGCAGGCGGCGGCCGCCGGCGCGGCTCGCCCGACGCCGCCCCAGGCCCAGCCGGTACGCGACAATGCCGGCGATACCCTGTTCCAGGATGCCTCGCCCACGGACGTCGACGACGCCTACAACGCGCTCAAGACCTATCTGATGATGGCCAACCGCGAGCACGTGGACCCCACCCATCTGTCCGACCAGATCACCCGCTTCTGGCGCGGATGGCTGGAGACCAATCGCGGCGCCATGCCGCGCGACCAGCTGATCCGCAGCGCGGAGCGCCTGATCTCGTTCTACGTGGCGCGCGCGGCCGATGCCGACTGGCCCCAGATCGAAACCAATCTGGCCCTGGTCGAGCGCACGCGCGGCAACCTGCGCAGCGTGATGCAGGGCATGCCGGCGCGCGAACGCGCCTATGCCACGCTCAAGGCGCGCGCGGCCACGCGCTTCCCCGCCATGACCGTCGCCCGCATCCTGGGCGAGGCCGATGCCGCCGTGGTCGCGGGCAGCTATGCGGTGCCGGGCACGTTCACGCGCGAAGCCTGGGAACAATACATCGAGCCGGCAATTGGCGAAGCCGCGCGCCGCGAAGTCCAAACCAGCGACTGGGTGCTGGGGGTGAACGCGCGCGACGACCTCACGCTGGAAGGCAGCCCCGAGCAGATCCAGAAAAGCCTGGCGACGATGTACAAGACCGAGTACGCGCAGGAATGGCAAAAGATGCTGCGCGGCGTCACCATCAAGCCCTTCACCAGCTTCGAGCAGGCGGTGCAAGGTATGAACCGCCTGGGCGACCCGCAGAACTCGCCGCTGGTCAAGCTGATCAACACCACCTATGAACAGACGTCGTGGGACAACCCGTCGCTGATCAATACCGGCATTGCGCAGGCCCAGACCGGCGTGGTCGCCTGGTTCAAGCGCGTGATCCTGCGCCAGGGCCAGCCGAAGCCGGCCGCGGTGGCGCCCGGCGGTGAACAGATCCCGATGGGCCCGGTGGGCCGCGAGTTCTCCGACGTGGCGCGCCTGGTGGTCACGCGCGACAACCAGTCGCTGCTGGGCAACTACATGAACGCGTTGTCCAAGATCCGCACCCGTTTCAACCTGATCAACAACCAGGGCGACCCGGGGCCGGGCGCGTTGCTGCTGATGCGCCAGACGCTGGAAGGCAAGGACTCGGAACTGGCCGATGCGCTCAAGCTGGTGGACGAGCAGATGCTTGCCGGCCTGACGCCGGCGCAGCGCGAGACGCTGCGCCCGCTGCTGGTGCGCCCACTGATCCAGGGCTACGCCGTCGCCATGCAGCCCGCGCAGGTCGAACTGAACAAGGTATGGAATGCCCAGGTCTACCAGGGCTTCATGCAGAACCTGGCCGAAAAGTACCCGTTCTCGACCAAGGCGGGCATCGAGGCCAGCAGCGAGGAGATCGCCCAGGTCTTCGGCCCGCAGGGCAGCATCGCCAGGTATGTCAATGAAACCCTGGGGCCGCTGACGGTGCGCCGGGGCGACATCCTGACCGCCCGCACCTGGGGCGACATGGGCATCGACCTGCAACCGTCCTTCACCGCCAATTTCGCGCAGTGGGTCGCCCCGCTGTCGGGCGGCGCGGCCGGATCGGGCGCGGCCAGCCAGCCGCAGACACTGTTCCAGATCCAGCCCAAGCCGGCCAGCGGCGTCACCGAATACACGATCGAGATCGACGGCCAGCAGCTGCGCTACCGCAACACGCCTCCGCAATGGGTCAACTTCATCTGGCCCAACGCGCAGGGCGCGCCGGGCGCGCGCATTACGGCCACCGCCTTCGACGGCACCGTGGTCGAAATCGTCAACGAACCAGGCCGTTTCGGCCTGGAGCGCCTGATCTCCGGCGCCCAACGCAAGCCCAACCCGGATGGCAGTTTCGAGATGAGCTGGACCCGATCCAACATCACGGTGCCGGTCAGGCTGCGCATCATCAGCAATGCCCAAGCGGCCAGCGCCGGCGGCACCGAGCCGGGCAGCCAGGGCCTGCGCAACCTGCGCCTGCCCGCCACGGTCGCGGGCGTGTCCCCTCAACCCTCCGTCGCCCCGACGCCTGCCGGAGCGCAGCAATGAGCCATCCGCAGTCCCCCATGTTCCGTACGGCCTACTTCGGCAAGATTCCGTCGCGTGGCGACTTCGTCAAGAACACCTCGCATCCGCAGCTGATGGCGACGCTGGATGCCTGGGTCGCGAACACCATGGAGATTCTGGCCCAGGACCCGCACTGGAAAACGCTGTACGACGAGGCGCAGCCGGCGCCCTTCGCGGTGCTGGGCTCGCGCGGCAAGCTGGCCATCGCGGGCCACTTGCAGCCCAGCCGGGACCAATCCGGGCGGCGCTTCCCGTTCATCAGCGCGACCTCGGTGGAAGTGTCGCGTCCGCTCGACTTCATCGCGCGCAGCCCGCTGGCCTTCAGCCGCATGTGGAACCGCATGGGCAGCGCCGCCGCGCAACTCATGCAGGAAGGCGACCCCGCCGCCGCGCTGCAGACGCTGAACGATCTGGAAGGCGAGATCCGCACCGCCGCCGACGACGGCTTCGACGCCTTCATCGATTTGCAGACAATCGAGCGCGTGCAGGCGATGCTGCGCGGCAACGGCCATGCCGCCAGCATGCACGACATCGTGCTGGCCCTGGGCATCCTGTTGGCGCCGGTCATGTCCAGCGGCTCGTCGCAACTGGACACCGGCCTGGCGCTGCCGCTGCCCGACGACCCGCTCTATATCAACCTGGTGGCGACGTACTGGATGACGCTGATCGCGCCGTTTCTCAACCGCGCCGACTTCGAGATCGCCATGTTCATCGGACAGATCGCGGGCAAGCACCGGCTGGTGGTGGGCTTTCGCGGCGCATCGCCGCAGACGCTGGCAACCCTGCTGTCGACGCCGCAGGCCTTGGCGCAGCATTACATCGTGCTGGAGGACGCCCCCTGGGTGCGTGACCATGTCAGCGCCAGCCACGGCCTGGCCAAGCTATCGAGCTATCTGGATCAACCGCGGCTCTCCCTGCGCCAGGCGCTGGAGACCTTCCGCGAAGTTTTTATCGGAGCCTAGGACATGCGCATAATTTCACTGCTCCTGGCCATCGCCTGCGCCGGCCCGCTCTATGCCCAGGACGCGGCCACGGTGGTGCCCGCCAACGTCATTCCCCAACCCGGCCAGGTCGTCGCCAGTGGCGCGGTGCCCGACGAGGCCACCAAGGCCGACGTGCTGCAACGGCTGCAGAAAGTGTATGGCGTGGGCAATGTGATCGACCGCATCGATGTCGGCGGCGTGGTCGCGCCGCCGAACTGGTCGCAGCACGTGGGCAAGCTGCTCGACAGCCCCCTCAAGCAGATCAATCGCGGCCAACTGGAAATCGACGGCACCCAGATCCGGCTACGTGGCGAGGTGGACAACGAAGCCTCGCGCCAGCGCATCGCCAGCACTTTCGCGACCGCGCTCAACCCCACCTACAAGATCGTCAACGGCCTGCGCGTATCGGCCGGCAAGGACGAGCAGGACGTGCTGGACAACCTGCTGAGCAACCGGGTGGTGGAATTCGAGACCGGCAGCGCCCGCTTGACCGCGCGCGGGCGCGAGTTGCTGGACCGCGTGGCCGACGCCGTGCCGAAGCTGCGCGCCGACAAGATCCAGATCATCGGCCACACCGACAGTTCCGGCAGCCGCAGCACCAACCTGGCGTTGAGCCAGGCGCGCGCCGACGCGGTGCGGGACTACCTGGCGGACAAAGGGCTGCCGGTCTCGCGCTTCGAAGCGATGGGCGTCGGCCCGGATCAACCGGTGGCCACCAATGCCACGCCGGAAGGTCGCGCCAAGAACCGGCGCATCGAGTTCCGCGCGGCGCGCTGAGCCCCCCGGGACCGCCCCCCGGCGCCGCCGGGGCCGGGAGCGGGCTGACCCGCCCGCCTGGCCGGCCAGGCGCCTCAGTTGCCCTCGCCGGCCTTCTTGATGCCGAGCAGTTCTTCCAGGCCCGACAAGGTCTCGTCGTTCTTGACCACCGTGCGCAACCACAGGTGCAAGGACATTTCACCCCAACTCGCCGCCTTGTCGGCCAGATAGGCCACCGGACTGTGCGGCTCGGTGCGGCGGAAGAAATCCGCCACTTCGCGCAGCTGCGCCAGCGCCTGCTCACGGGTCTGGATCGGGCCGCGCGCGGCGGCCGGCGGCGCGCCATGGGCTGGCGCATCGGCAACAGGAAAATGATCGGCGGCGGGCAAGGTGGGCTCCACACGAACGGGAACGGCGGGCGCGGAAGGCGCGGACGGCGGCGCCAGGTCGGCACGCACCAGCAGGCCGGCGTCGCGCGCGAACCGATGCGCCAGTTCCGTCACATTGCGCAGCGACTCGCGCACCCGGGAGAACGCCGGGCTGTCTTCGCCCAGCCGCTCATCCAACGTGCGCTCCAATTGCGCGAGCGCCTGCGCGCATCCCTCGAGCTGCGTGTCCAGCTCGGAATAGAACGATGGCGGCGTATCGCGCCGCGCGGCATCGAAACGGTCCAGCGTGAGCTTGCCGCGCGTCAGTTCGTTGGCATTGTCCGGCGTGCGCTTGACGGCATTGGCCAGTTGGCTCGCCGCCTCCCACAGCACCGCGCCGTAGCGCGCGCCATCGGCCTGGGTCAGCGGAATCTCGCCGATGAGTTGCTGCGAGCGCGACAGCAGCCACGCCAGATTGCCGACGCGCTGCTGCACATCGCCATCTTCCGGCACGGGATGCAGCCCGTCCCAGTAATCGCGGCACAGGCCGTCGATCAGCACATAACCATCGCGCAGACCCGCGAACCCGCGCGTCTTGGCCCAGGCCTCGGCAAGCCACGACGCAATGCGTATGTCCTTGCTGCGCTCACGCAGCACCGTGGAGCAAATACGCATCACCTCCGGCCAGTCGGCCTCTTTCAGGTCGATGACCCAATCCCCCTGGTCGAGCTGGGGATCATCGTGCCGGCGGGCCTCGCGGATCGCGTCGAATTCGGGCGAAAACACCAGATCGACGCCGCATGGCGCGTCACCGGGTATCGGTTGCAGCAAAGCGTGGATGTCAGTCATAGGCGCAAGTCGGTGAATAGGCGCAAATCATCCCACAACGGCTTACGTATAACGTTCAAAGATGACACGTCCTATTACAAGGCGCATCACGATGCTTCGCTATGATCTGCGCACCTACCCAAGGAGCATTCATGACGACCAAATCGATCCGTATGCTGCCCGACGGGCGCTTCATCGCAGGCACCCCGCGCCGCGCGCCCGATGGCACCATCGTCGGTGGCGACGGGCCCATCACCCGCGCGCCGGATGGCACCTATGTGGCCGGTACGCCGCAGCGCGCGCCGGACGGCAGCTACAAGGGCGGCGGCGGGCCTGTGCGCATGGCGCCCGACGGCACCTTCGTGGCCGGCCCGGCGCGGCTGGCGCCCGACGGCACGTATCTGTAAACAAATATCTCTCGCGCAACATGTCCCAACGCCCTGTCATCCGCAAAGGCGATAAAACGTCGCACGGCGGCGTGGTCGTGACCGGCGATGAAACCGTCGTCATCTTCGGCCAGCCCATGGCCCGTCTTGGCGACCGTGTCACCTGCCCCAAGTGCGGCGGCACGCACACCATTGTTGAAGGCGTGCAGAACGTTGCCTCGGACCGCATGACCGCGCTGGAAGGCATGCGCACGTCCTGCGGCGCCACCCTGATCGCCAGCCAGCATTTCTATCAGCTGGAATACGGCTGAGCACGCGCCGGGACGGCAGCATCACCGTTCCCAGACCAGCTTTTCGTTGGACAGCACCTCTTCGCCATCCCAACGGTAAGCCACCAACGGCCCTCCCGCCGCCGCCGACCAGTCCAGGCAGGCCAGCTTGCCGCTCTCGATCCTGGGCTGCCCCTTGAACCAGTGATGTCCGATGAAAATGGGCGCGCCGGTGATCGGTGTCCGCCTGAAGTTCTCGGGCAATGCCAGACCATGAATCTGCGGCTCTTGGCCAGCCGGCACCAGGGCGACCTCATGCAAGGCATTGGCCCAATCGCGCCAATTGGCAAGCCGCACCTGGTAATGGCGGTGCCCCTCCTTGTCCTCGATGTAGCGGCCGTCCGGCAAGGCCAACTCCATCCCTGACGTGAGCAGCTTCCTGGCTTGCTCCAGATCCGAGCCCTTTTGGTGAACGGCCAGCAGCACGGCATCGTCCAGTGATTTGCCAGGCGTCCAGCCGGCATCGGTCAGGACCTCGACTGCGCCGTCGTCCCAGCAGGCGTGCGCAAGCCGGATGCCGCCCAAGTCCATCCAGGGCGGCAGTTGGCGAAACCACGCCACCCAGGCGGCATGCTCCGGACTGCCTTCACCGATCTGATTGATGAATGCGCTGTGCTGCTTGCGGTTCTTGCGGCTCGTTTCCGAGTCGCCACGATTGGGCCGCAGGAACTCGCCTGGATTGCGCGGGTCTTCGGTGGCGTAGCCGATGGCGTTGAATTCATGGTTACCCATGATGCACAAGGCCTGGCCGTCATCCATCATGGCCCGCACGATTTCCAGGACCCGCCGCTGCCCCGCGCCTCGATCCACCAGATCGCCAAGAAACACTGCCTGGCGGCCCCGGGGAGCCTGGTAGCCCCTGCCTGCCGGCACGTACCCGAGATGGCGCAACAGGCCCTCGAGCTTCAGGTCTTCGCCGTGAATGTCACCGATGACGTCATACATATGGACTCCATGCGCTGTGTGTTGCCCGCCGTGCGTCAGAGGTGCGGTCGAGCAAGAGAGATCCCGCCAGGCGCACGGTCAAAATCCCCGGAAAGCAAAAAGCCCACCGTTTCCGGTGGGCTTGACGCTTGATACTACTAGAGAATTCTGGTGGGCTGTGAGTGGCTCGAACACTCGACCTACGGATTAAGAGTCCGCTGCTCTACCAACTGAGCTAACAGCCCTGCATGTTCATTCACGACTCCCGCTTTGGAAACCCTGCTTTCGCCAAGTTTCGCCGCGTTTCGTTGTGTTTGATCAGCGAAGAAGCGAGATTATAGAGAGCTTTTTTTGATTGTGCAAGTCCGTGTCCTGGCGATCACAAAAAAGTCGCTAGCCACGAGGATCAGGCCGCGTAGCCGCCGTCCACCGCCAGGCTCGCCCCCGTCACGTAGCGGCCATCCGGCCCGGCCAGGAAAGCCACCATGCCGGCGATATCGCGCGCTTCGCCGTAATGCGGCAAGGACAGCACCGCCACCAGGTCACCGGCGCGTTCGCCGTTGGCCGGGTTCATGTCGGTATCGATCGGTCCCGGATGGACCACGTTGGCCGTGATGCCGCGCGCGCCCAGGTCGCGCGCCAGGCCGCGGGTCATGCCCAGCAGCGCGGATTTGCTGGCCGCGTAAAGCGTCACGCCGGCGCGGCCCGAGCGTTCGGCCAGGCAACTGCCGATGTTGATGATGCGGCCGCCCTGCGGCATCGTGGCCAGCGCCGCCTGGACCGCGACGAACGGCGCGCGCACGTTGATGTTCATGGTGCGCTCGTAGTCGTCCGGCGTCACCTCGTCCAGCGGGCCCGCCAGGAAGATGCCGGCATTGTTCACCAGCACGTCCACCGGCCCCAGCTCGGCGATGGCCTGGCCGACCGCCTGCCGCACCTGCGCCGCGTCGGCCGAATCGGCCTGGATAGCGCGCGCGCGGCGGCCGCCAGACTCGACCTCGCGCGCCAGCGCCGCGGCAGTGTCGCGCGATGCCTCGCTGACATAGGTGAAAGCGACGTCGGCCCCGTCCGCCGCCAGGCGGCGCACGATGGCCGCGCCGATGCCGCGGCTGCCGCCGGTCACGAAAGCGACTTTTCCGTCCAGGTTCTGCATGGCTCAATCCTTATTTGTAGTGATCAATACAAAATATATTCCAATACCGCCGCACGGCCGTCAACAGTTTTTTATCGATCAACACAAAATATCTCCCGCGGGTAAAATTCCCGCTATATGGCAGAACGTGGGCGCCCCCGGAACTTCGACCGAGCCCAGGCCTTGCGCAAGGCCATGGAAGTCTTCTGGTCGAAGGGATACGAAGGAGCATCGCTAACCGATCTGACGGCCGCGATGGGTATCAACTCGCCCAGCCTGTATGGCGCATTCGGTTCAAAAGAGGGGCTCTTTCGCGAAGCGGTTCAGCTTTACCGCGACACCGATGGCGCCGCCTCGCGGCAAGCGCTCGCTGCTGGCGCCACCGCCCGCGAAGGCGTGCGCGGCATGCTGCTGGCGGCGGCCGAGCGCTTCACCGCCCCCGGCGCCCCGCCTGGCTGCCTGATCGTGTTGGGCGCGCCATCCGGCGCCAACAGCCACGACGGCGTCGGCGCCTTCCTCGGAGACAACCGGCGCGACATGCAAGGCTGCATCCTGGCGCGCCTGACCGCCGCCGCGGCCGCGGGTGAACTCCCCCCCGGCGCCGACCTGAAAGGGCTGGCCGCCTTCTACACCACCATCCTGCACGGAATGTCGATCCAGGCGCGCGACGGCGCCAGCCGCAAGACCCTGCAAGCCGTGGCGCGCCAGGCGATGTGCGCCTGGGACGCGATCACCGGCGGCTCGCCGCCGTCCGGCCTTCCGCCCGGACGCGCCCAAGCCTGAAGGGGCTGACCATGTTCCGCATCGACCTGCGGCGCCTCATCCTCTGGGTCAGCCTGCTGTCGATCTTCCTGGTGCTGGCGGCGGGGCTGCACGCCAGCTATCTCGTGCAACGCGACCTGCTGCTGCACAACGCGCTCGAGAGCAATCGCGTCTACGCCGCGAAGCTGGCCGCCACCACCGAGTACTTCCTGGGCGATCTGCGGCGCCACCTGGCCTACAGCGCCGATGTGCTGGCCGATATGGAAACCCAGCCCGGGCTGATGACGGCGGAGGCCCGCCGCCAGGAGGAGCAGCTCGGCCATTTCAATTCCAGCTTTATCGTCTCGTCACAGGGCAAGGTGCTGGCGGCATCGACCTCCTATCCGCAACTGCTGGGCCAACAGATGACCAGCGATGCCGCCCGCACCGCGCTGAGCACCCGCCGTCCGGTCATCAGCGAACCGTTCCGGGCCCGCAACGGCCGCTGGCTCATCCTCTGCACCCACCCCATCTTCTCGCGCGACTATCGCTATCTCGGCTATATCGCCGGCACGCTCTATTTGCACGAAGACAATGTGCTCGACCGGTTGCTCGGCCAGCACTTCAACCGCGACGACTCGCTGCTGTATGTGCTGTCGCGCGACGGCACCCTGATCTATCACCCTGACCGCAGCCGCCTCGGACAGGCTTCCGCCGACAAGGACGCGCTGCGGGCCGCGCTGCGTGGCGAAACCGGCGAATTGCGCTTCACCGATGCCGCGGGCACTGCGATCCTGGCCGGCTATGCCCCGGTGCCCAGCGCTGGCTGGACCATCATCGCGCAACGGCCGGTGGCCAGCACGCTGCTGCCGCTCAACGACCTGCTGATGGCCACGGCCCGCAATACGCTGCCGCTGCTGCTGATTTCGATTGTGCTGCTGTGGCTGCTGTCGCGCTGGATCGCGCGGCCGCTCGGTGAACTGGCCGGCATCGCCAGACACATGCAGGATCCCGACTCGGCAGAGCGCATCCGCAAGGTGCGCTCGTGGTATTTCGAGGCCACCCAGCTCAAACGTGCGCTGTTGATGGGACTGACGTCGATCCAGCACAAGATCCGCGACCTGCGCCGCGCGTCCACCACCGACACGCTCACCGGCCTGTTGAACCGCCGCGGCCTGAATGAGGCCATGACGCTGCTGCAGGCGGCGGAGACGCCGCTCGCCATCGTGGCGTTGGACATCGACCACTTCAAGGCGATCAATGACCGCCATGGCCATGCCGCCGGCGACCAGGCCCTGCGGGTGCTGGCGAAGCTGCTGGCCGAAGGCTCGCGCCAGGGAGACACCGTGGCCCGCAGCGGCGGCGAGGAGTTCGTCATGCTGATGCCGGGCGCGCCCCTGGCGGCGGCGGTGGCCTCGGCCGAACGCCTGCGCCGCAAACTGGCGCGTCTGGGAACCGAAGCGGGCCTGCCCGCGCCCATCACCCTGTCGGCCGGCGTGGCCGGCTATCCGGCCCATGGCGCCACGCTGGACGAGGTCATCCAACGCGCCGACCGGGCGCTCTACTATGCCAAGAACCACGGCCGCAACACGGTCTGCGTCGCCGACAACCAGGCCGACGGCGGCGCGCGCGTGGCGCTGCCGCGCTGACCGCGCTACCTGCCCTTGGGCGCTGGCGCCTTGGGCGGCGTGCGCATCTGCTTGAGCAGCATGCCGCAGGAATTATCGTCGCTGGTGCTGGGCGCGATCAGCGCCAGCAGGCCCGCCGCCGGCGTCAGGATCACGCCCAGCGCCACCATGCCCGCGCCGCGGGCCGCCAGCGGCCCCACATGCACGCCCACGTCCGGCTTGCCGAAGGTGCCGCGCACATACAGCGGCGACCGCAGCGAGAAGATGCGAAACCCCTTGCTGTCCGGCGTGATATCCAGATCGAGCTTCTCGTCCTTGAAGTCGGCGGTGCCGGTGATGTTGATCAGCGCATTCTCGGTGTCGAACACGAACACGCGCGGCGTCATCAGGCCGCGCTTCATTTCCAGGTCCGCGGCGCCGCAATTGATCTTGACCTCGTCGTCGCCGAACAGCTTGGAGACGACGTAGTTGCCCACATTCAGCCCGGCGATCTCCATCAGGCTGCGGCTGATCACGCCATCGTTGACCAGCATCTTCACATCGCCGCTGGCCGACCCGAGCAGCGCGGCCACGGAATTGCCCGTGCCGGAAAGCGCCAGATCGCCATTCAACTCGCCCAGTGTCTTCTGCATGGCCTCGGTAGCGGGGAACAGTTGCTTCAGGCGCAGGCGCCGCGCGTGCATCTCGACGCGGCCGGTCAACGGCGCGTCGGCGCCGTCGAGCCGCACGCTCGCGGCCATGCTGCCGCCCGCCATACCGAAACGCAGCGGGTCGAGCGTCAGCTGGCCGTCCTGCAGCACCAGATGCACCGACAGGTCGGACAACGGCAGCTTGGCGTCATGCACGATGCGGCCGGCCTCCAGCGCCACATCGGCATCCATGTCGCGCCAGCGGTCGGTGCGAAATGCCTGCGTCGGCAGCACCTTGCCGCCCGGCGGCTTGGCCGGCGCATCCTTGGCCTTGTCCTGCGGCGGCGTGGCCTTGCCGGACTGCACGCCGATCAACGGCCCCAGATCGGCCATGCGCAGTTGCCTGGACGACAGCTTGCCGGTCAGCCGGGGACGCGGCGCGGCCAACGAGAACGACACGTCGCCATGCAGGTCGCTGTCGCCGACGCGGCCGTTGAAATCGCGGTAGTCGAACACCGCGCCGCCGGCATTGCGCAGCCTGGCCACCAGATGGCCGTCGGTGGAATACGGCGGCGTGTCCGGCAGCGTCACGCCGGTCAGCGGATACAACTGCGCCATGGATCCGCCCGACAGCCTCAGGCGCAGGTCCAGCGCGCCCAGGTTGACCGGATCGGTCAGGGTGCCGGCCACGGCCGCCCTGGTGCCGCCGATCGTCACCTCGGCCTGTACCGGAAACGGCTGCCGGGGCTCCTGCAGGGCCAGCATGCCGCCGACCTTGCCCTCGCCCTTGGCGGGCAGGCCCTTGTACCTGCCCGCCACCTTCCAGCCGAAAACGTAGTCGCGCGGCGCGGCTTTCGCATCCTGCGCGGCGAAAGCCGCACCGGCCACGTCGGCGAACGGCACCGGCTTGCCGAGTGGATCGACCTGCACGGTCAGATCGGCCTGCAGGATCGCGTCGGTCAGGCCAATGCGGCCCTTGTCAAAGCCGATTTCATTGATATCCAGCACCCAGGGGGATGGCTCGCCGCTCTCTGGCAGGGTGAAGACCCAATTGGCGCGGCCGTCGGCCAGGCGCTCCAGGTCAGCGGACGGCTCGGTCAACTGGATCCGCCGTATCACCACCCGCTGACGCAGCAGGGGCAGCGGCGCCAGGCTGAACTCGCCACGTTTGAGGGTCGCGAACTGCGGCGCCTTGGCCCAATCGGTGTTGCCGATGCGGATATCGTTGGCCACGATGTGCGGCCACGGCACCCAGGCGCGCCATCCGCCCTGGTCCGGTTCCCGCGACCACGCGACGCTCAGGTCGCCGTTGATGGCGAAGGGCCGTCCGATGGCCGCGCTGACGCGCTCATTGATCATCGGCCTGGCGCGATTCCAGTCGAACGTGGCAATCACCACCACCGCTACCGCCACCAGGAGGGCCAGCCCCCCTACGATCCCGCCCACTATTTTTGTTCTGCGCGTCATCGTTATCATCCTTGCCGTTGCCGCCGGCGCGCCGCTGCCCCGGCCCTATTTACCCTCAAGGGTAGCGCGCCGGGCCGGGCGGGTTAAGCTTGCCGGCCTCATAATGTGTACGGATTTTTCCGTGTCACAGAGAGCCCGGTCGGCAAAAGTTACAAAGCGGGCCGGCCCGGCCGGAGACTTCGCCGGACGGGAAGGCATGATTCCTACCGTTTTTTTGACGCCGGCCCTGTTCAAATGCGCGGGGCGATCGACCCGCCGCCGCCGCGCGCGGAACCGCAGTACTACCAGGAGGCCCGATGCGGCATTCAAGCTTGATCTTCGTGGTGGCAGCCTTTGCCCTGCTGACCCTTAGCCGACTGGCCCTGGCCGCCTGGCAATGGCGGCGCGTGCGCGATGCCGGCGGGCTCGCGCCCCTGCTGCTGGGCGGCCTGCGCATCGACGCCCACCAGATCGGCGTGCTGGCGGCGTTGCCGGCGGTGCTGTCGCCCTGGTTCGGCCACCTGCCGTTCGCCGCCACCGCCGCCGGCATCTGGTACCTGGTCGCCTTCATCCTGCTGGCCTTCCTGGAAGTCGCCACGCCACCATTCATCCTGGAATACGACACCCGTCCCAACCGGCTGTTCGTCGAATACCTGAAACACCCGCGCGAGGTTTCCGGCATGCTGTGGCGCGGCTACAAGGGCGCGCTGCTGGGCGGTTTCGGCGCCCTGGGCCTGATCGGCTGGGGCGCTTACAGTCTGTTCGGCCACGCCGCGCCCGACGCGCCGCTGGCCTGGTGGCAAATGCCGCTGGCGAGCCTGGCGATCCTGGCCGTGGTGATCCTGGCGATCCGCGGCACGCTCGGCCACCGCCCGATCAACCCCTCGTCGGTCGCCTACAGTTCCGATGGCATGCTCAACACCCTGGCGCTGAACTCGCTGTACAACGTGTTCTATGCCGTCTACAGCATGAAAAACGAGAAGTCGGCCTCCGCCGTCTATGGCGACATGGACGACGACGACATGCACCGCCGCGTCCTGGCGCGCGCCGGCCTGCCCTATCCCCCGCCCGACGCGCACCATCCCAGCCTGCATCGCCAGCCCGCCAGCCGCCAGACCTCGCGCCCGCTCAACCTGGTCATCATTCTCGAGGAAAGCCTGGGCGCCCAATACAGCGCCAGCCTGGGCGGCATGGACCTGACCCCCGAGCTCGACGCCCTGGCGCGAGACGCCTGGACCTTCACCCGTGCCTATGCCACGGGCACACGCTCGGTGCGAGGCCTGGAGGCCGTCGTCACCGGCTTCCTGCCGACCCCGGCCCAGGCGGTGCTGAAACTGCCGCGCTCGCAGCGCGGCTTCTTCTCGCTGGCCGACCTGCTGGGCCGTCACGGTTATCACTCGCGCTTCATCTATGGCGGCGAATCGCACTTCGACAACATGAAGGGCTTCTTCCTGGGCAATGGCTTCAGGCAGATCGTCGACCGCGAGGACTTCGTCGACCCGGCCTTCGTCGGCACCTGGGGCGCCTCGGACGAAGACATGTTCAACCAACTCGACCGGCTGCTGCGCGAAGACGGCGACCAACCCACCTTCACGCTGGCCTTCAGCGTCTCGAACCACTCGCCCTGGGAATACCCGGCGGGGCGCATCCAGACCGAAGGCAACCCGGCCACCGTGGAGAACACCGTGCGCTATGCCGATTGGGCGCTGGGCCGTTTCTTCGAACGCGCCAAGGCCGCGCCCTATTGGGAAAACACGGTGTTCCTGATCGCCGCCGACCATGACTCGCGCGTGTTCGGCGCCAGCCTGGTGCCGGTGCGCCATTTCCATATTCCGGCGGTGATCCTGGGCGCGGGCATCGAAGCGCGGCGCGACGACCGCCTGATCAGCCAGATCGACCTGGCGCCGACGCTGCTGTCGCTGATCGGCGTCGACACCGAACATCCGATGCTCGGCCACGACCTGACCCGCAGCACGCCGGGCCGCGCCATCATGCAGTACGACAACACCTATGGCTACCTGAAGGAAGACCACCTGCTGGTGATGGCGCCGAACAAGCCGCCGGTGCAGTACCGCTATACCGCGCCGCAAGACTACGCCCCGGTGCCGCTGGACCCGGACCTGGCCGGCGAGGCGCTGGCACACGCGCTGTGGCCCAGCTGGGCCTACCGCGAAGGCCGCTATTGCCTTCCGGGCGCGGCAGCCGTGGCGCCGGGCGCGGCCCGCTGACTCCCTACACTGGCCGGCGGAACGCCTGGCGCGCCTGCTCGCTCGCGCGGTGGCAATGGCAGTCGGGATGATGGTCGTTGACCATGCCTACCGACTGCATGAACGCATAGACCGTCGTCGGCCCAACGAACTTCCAGCCCAGCTTCTTGAGGGCCTTGGACAAGGCCTCGGACTGCGGCGAAGTCGACGCGCCGCGCGTCGAAGGCTCCCCGGCCGGCGCTTCGAAACGCCAGAAGAACGCGCCCAGAGAGCCTTCACGCGCGATCATTTCCAGCGCCCGCCCGGCGTTGTTGATGACGGCTTCGATCTTGCCGCGATGCCGCACGATGCCGGCGTCGGCCAGCAACGCCTCGACCTGCCTGTCACCGAAGCGCGCCACCTTGGCCGGGTCGAACCCGGCGAACCCACGGCGGAATGCCTCGCGCTTGTTCAGGATGGTGCGCCAGCTCAGGCCCGACTGGAACCCTTCGAGACACAACTGCTCGAACAGGGCGCGGTCATCGCCTTGCGGACGCCCCCATTCGGTATCGTGGTACGCCATGTATTCGGCGGACGTATCGACCCAGCGGCAACGGGCAAGGCCGTCGGGGAAATCGGAATTGGCTGTCATGGGAAGCGTCCTGGCGGCTGTCGGGTGTCAAATGCTACCGCAGCAACGTCCCCGAAAAAAGGCATGGCGGCCGCATAGCGAATCCCGCTACTATCTCCACCCCTGATCCCGCGCCGGCCCTGTCCTCGCGCGCCCCGGGTCGAGCAGGCGGGCTTGCGGCATGCAAGCCCGTTGTGCGTCATGCCGGGCTGGACAGGTATCCGGATACTCCCCATGTCCCAGCTCGAGACTGCCGCCCTGACTCTGGTATCGCCCGCCCTGCTGGCCGGCGACAGCAACCCCGCCGCCAATCCCTGCCTGGACTGCGGCGCCTGTTGCTCGCATTTCCGGGTGTCGTTCTATATCGGGGAATTGGCCGGGGAAAACGGCGGCCACGTGCCGCTCGAACTGGTCACGCAGATCAGTCCGCTACGGGCCTGCATGAAAGGCACCGAGATGGGAGCCGGCCGCTGCGTCGCACTGCGCGGCCAGTTGGGACGGCCGGGGATCCATTGCGCCATCTACGAAAACCGCCCCACGCCGTGCCGCGAATTCGATATCTGGCAGCCCGACGGTTCGCCCAATCCGGATTGCCAACGGCTGCGGCTGGCGCTGGGACTGGCGCCGGTGCCGCCACGGCCCGATGCGGAAAACGACCCGCAAGGCCCCTCGCACCCCAACCAGCCCGACCAGCCCGCCGCCGCCTGATGCGGCGCCGTCCTTAGCGGGCGGCGGCCAGCAGGCCCTCGGCCTGTCGTGGCGCCTCCTCGCCGACACGACAGGCGCGGGCCGCGCTGGCGCGCCGGCGCGGCCGCACGATGCCAGGATCCTTGCCCAGGAAACTCAACACGTTCTGCATGACGCGTTCGCGCTCATGATCGACGCAGATCATGTGATAGCTGTCGCGCAGCAACACCACCGACGCGCCGGGAATCCGCGCCCCCAGCAGCCGCGCCGAGCGCGGGCTGGTCAGCTCGTCCTCGATCGCGTGCATCACCAGGACCGGACAGCGCATACGTTCCAGCCCGCGCTTGACCATGCGGCGCAGCCGGTCGACCTGGCGCACGCAGGCCAGCGGCACCCATTGGTAATGAAAGCCGTCGCCGCGCGCGAACCCGGCCTTGATGAACGCCCGCACCAATTCACTCTTGACGCCGTAGGGGTCTTCTTCCTCGACACGAATGCGGCGCGGCACGCCCGGCACGTGGTACAGCAGGTGGCGCAAGGCGCGATACCAAGGCGTGCTCCAGCCATCCAGGAACACCGGCGCCGACAGCGCCACCAGCGTGCCACGGCTATGCGACTCGCGCTTGCACAGTTCCACCGCCAGCAACGCGCCCAGGCACATGCCGATGACGTGCACCTGCTCGTACTGCGCGCACAACTCGCGGTAGCGGCAGGTGACCACCGCCATCCAATCCTCGACCCGCACGTCCAACAGATCTTCGGGGCGGCCCGCGTGGCCGGGCAGCGTCACGCCATGAGTGTCCACGCCCGCGCGCCCCAGCACCCGGTGCAGCGACCCCATGTCGAATTCGGTGCCACCCAGCCCGTGGATCAGCAACGCGGCGGTGCGCGGCGCCGTCATGACGTGGCTCCGGCCGTGGCGTCGAGCTGCCAGGCGCTGCGGGTGGCCGTCAGCAGGCGCGCCAGGATCGAGGCGAAGACAAGTGCCGGAGCCGGCGGGGCGCCGCCGCCAGCCTGCGGCGGGGCGAGCAATGGTTGGCAATTCATGGAACACCCTTGATGCATGACGGGCGGAACGGGAAGCCCTGTCCTACCCTGACGCCATGGTAGGCACGCGGCGCGCGCGAAGATCCGCACATCTGTCGGAAAAACGTGA
This sequence comes from Achromobacter pulmonis, assembly GCF_902859765.1. Classification (GTDB taxonomy): domain Bacteria; phylum Pseudomonadota; class Gammaproteobacteria; order Burkholderiales; family Burkholderiaceae_B; genus Achromobacter; species Achromobacter pulmonis. Next base: position 59,193 of record NZ_CADIJV010000027.1, on the reverse strand, counting down.
AGATCCGTAAAGGGTGGACCGCGACGGGGCAGCGCCCTGCCCGCCTGCCTCGCGCGCATCCCGGCGGCCGGAGGCGGTCCGCTGACGCGCGCTTATTCGCGGCCGGCGAGGTAGCGCGTGGGGGTCATGCCGAAGGCGCCGCGGAAACTGCCGATGAAGGCGCTGGTGCTTTCGTAGCCTACCGCCAGCGCCGCCTCGGTCACGGAGTCGCCGCGGCACAGCATCTCCAGCGCCCGCAACAGCCGCGCCTGCTGGCGCCACTGACCCAGCGTGACGCCGGTTTCCTGGCGGAAGCGGCGCATCAGGGTCCGCGGCGACATGTTCAGGCGTTGCGCCCAATCGTCGATGCCCGATGGATCGTCGGGCGTGCCCAGCAGGGAATTGGCCAGGTCCTGCAGGCGCGGATCGTCCGGCATTGGCAGCAGCATCGGGGCGTGATCGCGCTGCGTGATCTCGGCCAGCAGCACGTCGAACAGCTGCGCCAGATAGGCCTCCGACAGTTCACCGGCCTGGCTGGTGGTGAAGCGCTCGATCAAGGCGTCGATCAGGCGCGACGACGGCCAGGAACGGCAGTGATCCGGCAATCGCTCGCAGGCGTCGGCCCGCACGTACAGGAACGAACCGCGCGCCTCGCCGAACCAGCGGGCGGCATGCTGCACGCCCGGGGGAATCCAGCCGAGGCTGCCTGGCAGCACCGTCCAGACCTGGCTGCCGGCCTGCACCAGCACCAGGCCGGCATGCACCAGCACCAGCATGCCCTCGTCGTGAGCATGGTCAGGCACGGCGATGCCTTTGGACGTCCGCGGGTGCCGGATGCTGAAGGGCGTCAGCAGAACGCCGGGAAGGGCGTGGTGGACCACGGCCAGGTCGGGCATGGTTGGCAGGTTCGAGCTACAGGTTGACGGGTTCGCGTTAGCGGGCCTTCTTGAAAATGTACATCATTCTCATCATTGAGGCATCGCCCCCGGCACGGAGAATCATCATGGACCATACCCGCTTGCGCGTGGCCGGCATCAAAGCCACTTTCCCACGCCTGAAGATCCTCGACATCTTCCACCAGCACGCGGACCAGCACCTGAGCGCCGCGGATATCTACCGCAACCTCATCTCGGAGCACAGCCGCATCGGCCTGGCCACGGTCTATCGCGTCATCACGCAACTCGAGGACGCCGGGCTGCTCAAACGGACTCAACTCGACTCGCATTCCACCGTGTATGAGCTGAACGACAAGGGACATCACGACCACCTGGTCTGCCGCCACTGCGGCCGCATCCAGGAATCCAGCGACACCGCCATGGCGCAACGGGTTCGCAAGATCGCGAAGGACAGCGGCTTCACGCTGGAGTCCTACAGCCTGGTGCTTTACGGCGGCTGCGGCTGCCGCAAGGACGCCCCCATCCCCTCCATTGGAGCATTCGAATGAACCGCGACCAGTTTTTCTTCCACGACCTGTCCCAATTCCCCATCGTCACCGCGCGGCACGGCAGCGCGCCGGCCGGTTACGCCGCCAGCTGGATCCGCGAGATGGAAATGCTGGTCGACAACCCACAGACCTTCGTCATGGTGGTGCCGGACATGCGCCAGCAAGCCAGCCATGACGATCGCAAGGCCATGATCGAATGGCAGACCAGCAACATGCCGCGCCTGAAGGCTCGCTGCCGCGCTTTCATCGCGATCGAGCGCGATAGCGCCGCGCTCGCCCAGATCCGCAAGCGCGGCGAGAAGATGGCGCGCGCGTTCGGCATGCCCTTCCTGGCCGTGGCCACGCCGCATGAAGCGGTGCAATGCGCGCGTGAACTGCTGGGGCAGGCCGGCCCCGGCGGTTTCCGGGTGGACTGAACCGGACCGCCACTCTCCCCGCTTCCAGACGCGCCTTCGGGCGCGTTTTTTTTGGCGCGCCTCCCCGATCCGGCCACAAAGTCCGGCATCCGGGGTTATTGCTGAAATTAGAATGCAATATTGAGAAATTTGCGATTGTGGCAAAAGGTGTTGCTGGACTAAATTCCACGTCAGGCCCATCGCCTGTCCCGCAGGCTCCCGGGATCGGTCTTCCGGCGCCCCGACACCCTCCGGAAAGCGCTCCCGTCCCGCCCGCGGCGCAACCCGCGCCCGCTTCCATGGTCCGACACTGTTGATCGCAGTGTCCGCCAGACGCCACGGCGCGCGGCGCCCCCACGGACCGCCACCGCCCGCGCTGTCCGTAGCGCTTGCCCGCCGCCCGGACTCGACACTGCGATTTACGGCACTCATACCAATGAAGCGATTCCAATTTGACAGCACCGCGCTTCGTTACTTTCTCACCGTCGTCGACACAGGTTCCGTCAATGGCGCCGCCGCGCGCCTCAACGTCGTCAGTTCGGCCGTCAGCCGGCAGATCGCCGGCCTGGAACAGCGCCTGCAGAATCAGCTGTTCGAGCGCCACCCCAAAGGCATGCGGGTCACCGAAGTCGGCCGCATCCTGGCCGACCATGCGCGCCGCGTCGAGGCCGACGCCGCGCGCACCTATGCCGAAATCGACAGCCAGAACGGCCGTTATATCCAGACCGTGAAAATCGCTGGCGCGCCCGGCTTCGCCGCCTATGCCCTGCCGCGCAAGTTCGCGGCGTTCCAGGCCGAACACCCGTCCATCCGGTTTCACCTTCATATCCTGGATGCCGGTCTGGTGGCCGAGCGCGTCCGCTCGGCCCAGGCCGACATTGGCGTCACCTACAGCCACGCGGCGGAAAAGGACATCGCCGTCATCCATTCGCACCCGGCCGAAATCGTCGCGGTCATGCGCCCGGGCCATCCGCTGGCCGCCTGCGACTCGCTGCACATCACCCAACTGTCCGCTTATCCGCTGGCCCTGCCCGATAGCGGCAGCGCCCTGCGGCAAGTGCTGGAAATGGCCTGCAGCCTGTATAACATCACGCTGTCGCCGGCCTTTACCTCTAATCTGCCGGATGCGGCCTATCACTACGTCCTCATGGGCGACGCCATCACCCTGTGCGCCCGCCTGACCGCCGCCGACCAGCTCGAAGCCGGCCGCCTCATCTGCCGTCCAATCAACGACGCACTGCTCAACGCCGGCCAGCTCCAGTTCCAGACCCACGCTTCGCGCCCGCTGTCGGACGCCGCCCACCGCTTCCTGCGCTTCATCCGCAGCGACACCCCCTGACGGCCCCGGACCCAGGCATTGCCGAAAGCAGAATGCCCGGGTGAAAAATAATTAATTGTTAGATTTGTAATTCAAATTTACATTGGCTCCGATTTTCAGGGCGCCCGGTTCGCCAGGTCGCCCGCGTCATACACAGGAGCCCACCATGCTGAAGAATCTGAAGATACGCACCGGTCTGCTGGCCGTGCTGGCCCTCTTCGTCCTGGCGCTGGCGGTCGCCACCGGCATGGGGTGGCTGTACGCCAAGGCCGCCGATCGCGCGGTCGACGACCTGAACTCGGTCGCCGCCGAGCAGACCCGGCCGCTGTATGAAGCGCAGACATTGTTGTTGCGCAGTCGCCTGACCCTGGTGGCGGCGTACCTGGACATCGTTTCCGGCAAGGGCAGCCAGGCCCAGGCCAGCATCGACCAGGCCAATCAGGCGCTGCAGGAGGCGCGCAAGCGCTTCGCGGTGTACCAGCGCGTGTCCAAGGCCACCGCCGCGGGCACGAAGCTGGCGAGCGAACTGGACAGCGTCTTCAACGCCTACGTCGGCAGCATCCAGACACTGGAGCAGGCCTTGCAGAAGCAATCCGCCGAGGGCTATGCAAGCGCCGTGGCGGACACCCGGAGCGCCGATGCCCGCTTTGCCGAGCGCGTGACCGCCTTCCTCGAACACACCGAGCGCCGCAGCGCCTCCATCAACACCGCCTCCGACCTGCGCTACGAACGGGCCCAACTGTCCGCCATCGTCATGCTGGCACTGGCCGCGGTACTGGCGCTGGGCTGCTGGCGCTTCATCGGCCGCCAGGTGCTGCAACCGCTGAAGGACGCCGCCGTGCATTTCGACCGCATCGCCTCCGGCGACCTGACCCAGCGGGTCGCGGTGAACAGCGACAACGAGATCGGCATCCTGTTCACGGCGCTCAAGCGCATGCAGGAAAGCCTCACGCGCACCGTCAGCGAAGTGCGCCGCAGCGTCACCGAGATCAACACCGGCGCCGCCGAGATCGCCTCGGGCAACACCAACCTGTCGGCGCGCACCGAGGAACAGGCCGCCTCCTTGGAACAGACCGCCGCATCCATGGAGGAACTGGCCACGACGGTCAAGCAGAACACCGAACACGCGCATCAGGCCAATACCCTGGCGGCCGAGAGCCGCAGCATCGCCCTGCGCGGCGGCGAGGCCGTGGGCCAGGTGGTGACGACCATGGACCGTATCTCGGAAAGCTCGCGCCGCATCGCGGAAATCGTCTCGGTGATCGATGGCATCGCCTTCCAGACCAACATCCTGGCCCTGAACGCGGCGGTCGAAGCCGCCCGCGCCGGCGAACAGGGCAAGGGATTCGCGGTGGTCGCCGGCGAAGTGCGCACCCTGGCGCAGCGCAGCGCCCAGGCGGCGCGCGAAGTGAAGGACCTGATCGAACAGTCATCCGGCAACGTCGCCAGCGGCGCCGAGCAGGTGCGCGCCGCCGGCGACACCATGCAGGAGATCGTGACCTCGGTGCAGCGCGTTACGCAGATCATGGCGGAAATCACCGAAGCTTCGACCGAACAGGCCACCGGCATCGACCAGATCAACGGCGCCGTAACGCAGATGGACGACGTCACCCAGCAGAACGCCGCCCTGGTCGAACAGGCCGCTGCCGCCGCCGCCTCGCTGGAAGAACAGGCCAAACGCCTGGCGGCCACCGCCGCGTTCTTCAAGCTGCCGGTCGAAACGGTGATCGACGTCACGCCCCAGGCAATTGCGATGCCGCTGCGGCCGGCCATGGTGAACTGAACGCGGTTCCGGGCCGGGCCGCTGGGCCCGGGGCTTAAGACTCCGCCCGATCGGCCGTTGTCCGTAGGTCAGGCCCCGCGGCAGCGCCGCGGCCGGCCTTCATCCGACCACGAGCCCACGACGCATGAGCCGCGCCCTCGCCTGTCAATTCTGCCTCTCGACGCTGGCCCAAGGCGCCCCGCTGCTGGAACGCAACGGCGCCGCCATCTGCAAGACCTGTGTCGACGCCTTCTCGGTCGAGTTCGCCGAGCGGGCCTGGGCCATGGCCTCGTCGCTGGATGAACAGCTCGACGTGCTGCTGATCGAAAGCCAGCGGGCGCTGGAGCAAAGCGCCACCCTGGCCGAACGCGCGCGCGGCTGCGGCCTGAGCCTGGCCGATCTGTCGGCGATGCCGCCGCGCCCCCTGTCCTGATCCGTCGGCACGGCCGACAGGTGATGGCGGCGACCGATCCCTTGACCTCAACCGCGGTTGAGGTTCGATACTGCGGCTTCATCAATACGGTTTGTCCACGGAGCCCCGCATGTCGTCCCGCATCACCCCCGCCCTGTCCTCGCTCGCCTTCATCAATCCGCCTGGCCTGTATGACCCTCGCCCCAATGGCTACTCGCACGTGGCCGTGGCCGACACGCCCGCCCGGCTGGTGTTCGCCGCCGGCCAGGGCGGCGAAAACAGTCGGGGCGAACTCTCCCCCGATTTCCTCGCCCAAGTGCGCCAGGCGCTGGACAACGTCCAGACTGCCTTGCAAGCGGCCGGCGCCACCCTGTTCGACGTCGCCAAGCTGACGGTGCTGGTGGTCGACCACAGCCAGGAGCGCCTGGCGCTGTTCTCCAACGAGATCAAGTCGCGCTGGGGCATCCACCTGGCGCCCGCTTGCACCTTGATCCCGGTGCCGCGGCTGGCGCTCGATGGCATGCTGGTGGAGATCGAGGCAACGGCGCTGCTGCCGCTTTGATCTGCGGTTTTGATCAGCGGTTTTGATCAGCCTTTTGGATCACGGTTGGGTCAACGCTCGAGCTCTCGCCTCGGCCCATATAGGTGGCGCACAACGTACTCAGTGCCCGTATGTGGGCCCACGCCCCGCCCGCTCCTTCGCCACAAACAAAAAGCCCCTGGTTGCGAAACCAGGGGCTTTCGTCGCACATCTGCATTTTTGCAGATCTGCAATTTGCACATCAGAGATCCAGCAAGCGCTGAACCAGAAATGAGTGGTGGGCTGAGCGAGACTCGAACTCGCGACCAACGGATTAAAAGTCCGCTGCTCTACCGACTGAGCTATCAGCCCGACCGAAGCCCGAAATTATGGCTGATTTCGCCAGCCTTGTCAAAAAAATGACGGCGCGCTCGCCCCTGCCCCAATGCAAAACGGCCGCTCGCGCGGCCGTCCTGTTATGAGGGTGACGCTTCCGGCTTACCAGGCAGCGACCACCGCGCCCTTGAACTTGGTCTCGATGAACTGCTTGACCGCCGGGCTGTGGTAGATGCTGACCAGCTTGGCGAATTCGGGACGGTCCTTGTCCTTTTCACGCACCACCAGCACGTTGGCGTAGGGCGAGTCGGGCGACTCCTGGGCAATCGCGTCGGTGGCCGGATTCAGGCCGGCTTCCAGCGCGAAGTTGGTGTTCACGGCCGAGGCGTCGGTGTCGTCCAGCGAACGCGGCAGTTGGGCGGCGTCCAGTTCGATGAAGCGCAGCTTCTTCGGGTTCTCGATGACGTCGATCGGCGTGGCCTTCAGGCCCGCTTCCGGACGCAGCTTGATCAGGCCATTGGCCTGCAGCAGCAACAGGGCGCGGCCGCCGTTGGTGGGATCGTTCGGCAGCGCGATGCGGGCGCCGTCCTTCAACTCCGCCAGCGACTTGATCTTCTTGCTGTAGATGCCGATCGGGAAAATCACGGTCTTGGCGATGCTCACCAGCTTGTAGCCACGGTCGGCGTTGGCGTTGTCCAGGTAGGGCTGGTGCTGATAGCTGTTCATGTCCAGGTCACCGGATGCCAGCGCGACGTTCGGCTGCACGTAGTCGGTGAATTCGATCACCTGGACGTTCAGCCCCTGCTTGGCGGCTTCCTGCTTGACCACGTCGAAGATCTGGGCGTGCGGGCCGGCGGTGACGCCAACCTTCAGCGGCTTGTCCTGCGCCAGCGCGGGCTGGGTGAATACGGCGGCGCCGAGGGCGAACGCGGCCAGCGACTTCAAAACCTTGATGCTCATGTTGCGAATATCCCGAATGTCGGAAGGAGAGGGAAGAATGGATGGCGCCCGCGCTCAACGGTGCGAGATGCGGCGCACGTAGCGGTCGCCCAGGCTCTGGATCAGTTGCACCAGCACGATCAGCACGATGACCACGGCGGCCATCACGTCGGACTGGAAGCGCTGGTAGCCGTAGCGGATCGCCAGGTCGCCCAGGCCACCGCCACCGATGGCGCCGGCCATGGCCGAGTAGCCGATCAGGCTGACCACGGTGACGATCGTGGCGGCGATCAGGCCGGGCAGCGCCTCGGGCAGCAGCACCTTCATGATGATCTGCATCGGCGAGGCGCCCATGGCGCGCGCGGCGGTGATCAGGCCCGGATCGACTTCGCGCATGGCGTTCTCGGCGATGCGCGCCATGAACGGGATCGCGGCCACCGACAGCGGCACGATGGCGGCGGTGGTGCCGATCGAGGTCTGCGCCACCAGGCGCGTGAACGGAATGATGGCGACCATCAGGATCACGAACGGCACCGAACGGGTGGCGTTGATGACCGCGCCCAGCGCGTGGTTGACGGCCTGGTTCTCCAGCATGTTGCCGCGCGCGGTCACGGTCAGGATCACGCCCAGCGGAATGCCGACCAGCACCGCGATGGCGCTGGCCACCCCCACCATCAGCAGGGTATCAAGCAGCGACGTAATAAGCAGGTCGATCAGTTGCGGGCTCATGAGCGATTTCTTCAACGGTGATGTCACGGGCGGTCAACGCGGCGAGGGCGTCCTTGACCGCGGCGGGCGTGCCTTGGGCCAGCACGAACATCGTGCCGACGGCCACGCCCTGGATGTCTTCGACGCGCGCCTGCACCAGGCCCACGTCCAGCGAATACTGCGTCGCCAGGTCGGACAGGAACGAGCCCGACGCGTCGGTGCCGGTCAGCGACAGGCGCAGCAGGCGCACGGCCTGGCCCGGTTTGGCGGCGGCCAGCGTCTCGATGCGCTGCTTGACCGCTGCCAGCGTGGCGTCGCTCAGGTCAGACGCGGTCGCGGCCGACACCATGGCGCGGGTCACTTCATGGCGCGGCTGCGCGAACACTTCGCGCGTGCTGCCCATCTCGACCACTTCGCCCTGCGACAGCACGGCCACGCGGTCGCAGACCTCGCGCACCACTTCCATCTGGTGCGTGATCATGACTACGGTGATGCCGGTCTTGCGGTTGATGTCGCGCAGCAGCGCCAGGATGTTGTGGGTGGTCTCGGGATCGAGCGCCGACGTGGCCTCATCGCTGAGCAGCACGTCCGGATTGTTGGCCAGTGCGCGCGCGATGCCGACGCGCTGCTTCTGGCCGCCACTGATCTGGCTGGGATAGCGGTCGCGCAGGTGCTCCAGGCCCACCAGGGCCAGCAGGCGTTCGACGCGGGCCGGGATCTCGCTCTTGGCGACGCCGGCGATTTCCAGCGGCAGCGCCACGTTGCCGTACACCGTGCGGCGCGACAGCAGGTTGAAGCCCTGGAACACCATGCCGATACGGCGGCGCTGGGCGCGCAACTGCGCCTCGCTCAGCCCGGTCAGGGCCTGCCCGCCAATCGAGATGGAACCCTCGTTGGGGCGTTCCAGCAGGTTGATGCACTGGACCAGCGTGCTTTTACCGGCCCCGCTGGGGCCGATGATGCCGAAGACCTCGCCCTGCTGGATGTGCAGGTTGATGCCCCGCAGCGCCTGGAACTGGCCATGCGGCGTGGCGTAGGTCTTGGATAGGTTCTCGATCTGAATCATGGCAAGCGATTTTGTATCTTTTCTCTTCTGAAGAGAACGACCGTTTTTTCCATTTTTAATAACTTACAGTAATATAAAATGCGCCGGCGCAAAGACGTAAAGGGCAGTCGGGAAGGAAAGCCTTCCTGACTGCCCTTTTTTTCGATGGCCGGCGAACCGGCCCCAGCCGCCTCAGCGCGCGCGCGAAATACGGACTTCCGCGCCGCGGCGCTTGACCTCCAGTCCCTCGGACGGCGAGATGCGCAGACCTTCCAGCCCCTTGATATAGCTGGAGCCCTGCATCTGCATGACACGGATCTTGTTGCGCATGACCACCGGGTTGTGCACCGGCATGCCGAACATCCAGACTTCATCCAGGATGCGGGCCGAATTGAATTCACCCGTGTGCTGCGCCGCCGGACCGAGACAGAGCATGTGCCCTTCGCGCCCGAACACCGGGAACTGGCCCAGGTCGCAATCGATGGTCCAGGTGGTGCCGCCTTCGTAGCGGTGACCGGTGTTCAGGTCCCACCAGGCATCGCCCTTGGGCAGATACACCCGCTGCTGGCTGCCCGGCGCGGTGATCGGCGCCACCAGCAGGGCCGGACCCAGCAGGTACTGCAGATCCCATTCGTGCGCGTGCGGGTCGTTGGGGAACGACATGGCCATTGAACGCTGCACCGGCAGGCCGGTGCGCGCCGCGTCCTCGATGGCGCCCAGCACGTAGGGCACCAGGCGATAGCGCCACTGCATCCAGGTCTTGACGTGCGCCAGCGTCTCGTCGCCAAAGTCCCACGGCAACAGGCCCGCCACGCCCTGGAAGGAGAAATTCGCCGAGAACACGCCGGCGGTCAGCCAGCGCAGGTACAGCTCGGGCGTCATGTCGGCGGTGCCGCGCGAGCCGGTGCCGATGCCATGCACCTGGACCGGCAGACCCGAGGCGCCGATCGACAACGCGGTGCGCAGGGTATGGCGCAGGCCTTCCCAGGTGTTGTCGACCTGCGGCCCCACCTGCCACGGCAGGCGCTGCGCGGCGGGGAACAGGTCGGTGCTGGGCACCACGCCTTCGGGCGGCACCTTCAGGCCGGCGACGGCGTCGAACAGCGCGCGGCGCACCAGCAGCGGATACATGCTGCGCAGCGCCGGGCCGGTTTCACCGTTGCGCGCGGACACGCCATCGGGAATGGCGATCTGGGCGTCGCAGGCGGGCGCGTCCAGGCCATCCTCGACCAATTGGCGATGGCGCTCGACCCACAGGTTGTAGATGTCGCGATAGGTCAGGTCCAGCAGGCCGTACGGCTGGCCCGAGGTGGCGCGGTTGCCGTCGAACACCTGTGCCGAGCCATCTTCGCGCGTGAGCAACCAGCCACGGTCTTCGAGTTCCTCGAACAGCGGGCTGGTCTTGATGACGCCGGGAAAGCCCGACGCGGCCACATGCACGTTGTGCTTGTGAAACAGCGCCAGCATCTGCTTGGCATCCGGGAAGCGCTGGGCGTCCCATTCGAACACGGTCTTGTCGGCCTGGAAGCCCCATGCCGCCGGCTGCGCCAGCGTCACCGCGTCGACCGGGATCTGGTGTTCGCGCATGCGGCCCAGCAGCGCCACGGTCTGCGTCGGCATTTCGCCGCTGGCCTGCTGCAGCCAGGCGCCCATGGCCCACAGCACCGGCTGGCCGGCGCGGCCGGTCAGCGCGGTGTACTGGTTCAGGATTTCGGCGGGCTCACCGGCGAACAGGAACACGTCCAGGACCACGTCATCGACGCTGACGACATAGGCCGAATCGGCCGGCGCCACGCCCACCGCGTGTTCGACGCGACGCATCGTGTTGACATACACGCCCCAGCCGCGCGGGCTCCATGCCAGCGGCAGGGCCCGGTGTTCCGGGTCGTCGGAGACCACGGATTCCTCGCGGCGATTCAGGTCGCCCGGGGTTTCGCCCAAGCCATAGACGCGCTCTTCGGGCAGCAGGGTGAAGCCCGCCGTCCATACCGCGTCGTCGGCCTGGTCCAGCGCGTTGTACCCGAATGCGGGCGTATGCGCGGAGACCTCGGACTCGAACACCCGCTCTTCGTTGCGATAGAGCACGAAGCGTACGGGGTTGGATTGGATTTCCAGGGCCACGTCGCCCTGGGTGATGCGCCAACCGTCCCCGCCATCGCGTGGGGCGATGGCGGCCTCGCCCACCGCCTCCTGGCGCGCGAGCAACATCTCGGCCACGGCGCGCGCACGCGCGCCAGGCTTGTCATCGGTAAGGTGGTTCGCCTCGCCGCAGCGCAGGCGAAACACACCAGGCGCATGCGCCTCGACTACCAGGTGCAACCCATCGCCCGCGTCGAAATCGATGCGACTGGGGCGGGACGTCAGCAGCTCTACATTCTCGAGCTGGGTAGTATGGGCAAAGTCGAACTTGGGCGGCACAGAGCATCCCCCGGCTTAAGCCAAAAACCATCAAAAGACGCTATTTTGACGGATTTGAGCTTTGAAATAAACTCGGTCCCTCTTTTGGACAGCGATATCATCCAAAAAAGGGGTCGCAAAGCCCCCGGCCGGCCCTAATCCGACGAATCGCCGGCAAGCCGCCGCAACGCCAGGTTCGCGCCCAACACGGGCCTATCTGGCGCCAAATCCTGGCATTTTTTGCCATTCTACGCCTGTGCGCCCGCGCCCGCCGCCCCCGCTTTTCAGCGCGGAGCGATCAGCGCGGACAGATCGGTTTCAAGAGGTGACGGCTCGCCGCCCAGCCGCGCCGCGATCAGATCGCCCATCAACGCCGACCACGACAACCCGCGCGACGCATAGCCGGCAGCCAGCCACAGGCCGGGCGCATGGGCGAGTTCGCCCACCGCGGGCAGGCGGCCTGGCAGCACCGCGCGCCATCCCGCCCAGCCCGGCAACGTGCCCGGCGCCAGGGCCCGCAAGGCGCCAGCGCCCAGCAGGCCGGCCGCCTTGTCCAGGGTAACGCGCTGGCCTTCGGCGCCGACCCGCGGCTCCGCGGCGCCATGCACGTAGGTGCTGCCCGCCACGCACCCGGCGCCGGTATCCGGCAACAGGTAGCCTTCGCCGCCCACCACGCAGCGCGGGCCGCCGCCCAGCGCGGCGGCAGGGATCAGCGTGACTTCTCCCGCCAGCGCGTGCATCTGCGCCACCCGCGGCAACGGCGCCAGCAGGCCGCTGGCGTCCAGTACGGCGCGCGCGCCAAATGCATTGGCGAGCACCACGGTATCGGCCTGCGCCAAGATCGAGTCCGCCCCATCCCGCGCGCACCAGCCGCTGGCCGCGCGCGTCAGCCGCGCCACCTGAGCCGGCACGACCCGCACGCCCGGAGTCGCCAACAGGGCGGGAATCAACAGGCTGGGCTGCACCAGCATGCCCTGGCCGAAAAACACCCCGCCGCGCGCCAACGGCAGGCCGGCCAGCGCGCTGGCCTCGTCCTGGCTCACCGCGCGCACCCAATCGGCGGGAAACGCCAGGGTTGCCAGGGTGTCCGCCAGCGCCGCCGCGCGGCCCGCGTCCCGATCCAGTTGCACCGTGCCGCAGACCCGCGGCGCGGCGCCGCCCGGCAGGCCGGCCCATCGGGCCAGGGCGCGCCCGCTACCGGCGCGCGATAGGCGTGCGCGGGCGTTGTCGTCGCGCGCCAGCACTGGCGTCAACGCCGCCGCCACGTGGCCGGCATGCGCCGCCTCCCCTTGCCCCAGGGCCGCATCCAGCACGGTCACGCGCCAGCCGCGCAAGGCCAGCGCCTGCGCAATGCCCGCGCCCGCCAGTCCGGCGCCCACCACCAGCGCATGGCGCGCGTCATCGTCCGCCGCCGGCGCGGCGTCCGCGCCCCCGCTCGCCGTTGCCACCGTCATGTGCCATTTGCCGCCATAGCCCGGCGCTCGCCGCGCCTCGAAACCCGCAGCCTGCAACGCCCGCCGCAGTTCTCCGGTGCAGGCCCAGGTGGCAAGCGTGGCGCCCGGCGCCGCAAGCCGGGCCAGATTTCGCAGCAACGGCGTATCCCACATGCGCGGATTGCGTTCGGGCGCGAAGCCATCGAGGAAATAAGCATCCACACGCGCCGCGATGCGCGGCGCCAGGGCCTGCGCATCGCCGAAACCGAGCGTCAGGGTCACCGCGCCCGCTTCGAATTCGAGTCGATGCAGGCCCGGCAACAACGGCGGCCATCGCGCCGCCAATTGCGCCGCCAGGCCCGCGAGCGGCTCCGGCGCATGCCGCGCCAATAACGCCGCCAGGTCCTCGCGGCCGAAGGGATGCGCCTCCAGCGAGACCATATGCAATCGGCGCGGGCGCTGCGGATCGTCGCGCCAGGCGCGCCACAATGCCAGGAAATTCAGGCCCAGGCCGAAACCGGTCTCGCATACGGTGAACGCCCCGCGTCCCCGCCAGCGCTCCGGCAACCCGTTGCCACGCAGGAACACCTGCTCGGCCTGCCCCAGCGCGCCCGAGGGCGAGTGATAGACGTCGCCATATGCCGGGCTGTAAAGCCGGCCTTGCGCGTCGAATCCGACAACGGCGGGGGTCAGGGGCACATAGGACGAAGACATGGAAACCGGCTCAGGAAATATCGGGAAAGGCGGAAAAAAAGGATTATCGGCTGACGCGTTCCTTCCGCGTTGGATGTACGCCACGCGCGGCGCGGCTTTTGGCTCTCCGCAACGGTTTTGACGCATGCCTGGGCTTACACTGGTTTCATGGAAACCTATGATCCGCCCCGCTCGCTGACCTCGCCCATCGACCTGTGCGCGGCGCTCGACGCCGCGGTCACTGCAGCCCATGCCGGCGCGGCCATCCTGCAATCCTACGCGCATCACCGCGCCGATCTCGTGATCGATCGCAAGGCGCGCAACGATCTGGTGTCGCAAGCCGACCGCGAGGCCGAAGCCGCCATCATCGACGAATTGCAGACGCGCACGCCGCAGTTCGGCATCGTCGCCGAGGAAACCGGCGGCCAGGCGCAGGGCGCGGCCACTTGGTACATCGATCCGCTGGACGGCACCACCAATTTCCTGCACGACATCCCGCACTATGCGGTGTCGATCGCGCTGATCGCGCATGCCGGCACCGCCATCTCGGCCAACGAACGCCTGGCGCGGGACATGCCGGTGGCCGGCGTGGTCTACGATCCCTGCCGCGAGGAATTGTTCACCGCGGTGTATGGCCTGGGCGCGTGGCTCAATGGCCGCCGCATCACCTGCTCGCGCACCCGCACGCTCGACGACGCGGTGCTCGCCACGGGCTTCCCATTCCGCGATTTCTCCTTCGCCAGCCAGTACATGCCGATGCTGCACGACGCCATCAACCGGGCGCGCGGCGTGCGGCGCATGGGCGCGGCCGCGCTCGATCTGGCCTGGACCGCCTGCGGCCGCTACGACGGCTATTGGGAAATGGGCCTGGCGCCCTGGGACGTGGCCGCCGGCACGCTGATCGTGCGCGAGGCGGGCGGCGCCTGCAGCGATATGCACCAGCGGGATTCCTGGCCCATCGGCGGGCGCGTGGTGGCCGGCAACCCGGACATCGAACGCGCCCTGCATGGGATGATCGCGCCGCACCTGGACCCGCCGGGCTGACGCCCTGCGGCCCCGTGGCGTCAGGCCGCCTGCCCCTGTGGCGCGGCGGCCTCGGCGCCGGGCCGCAATTCACGCCGCAGGATCTTGCCGACGTTGCTCTTGGGCAATTCGTCGCGGAACTCCACGAAGCGCGGCCGTTTGTAGCCGGTCAGCTTGTCCTTGCACCATTGCTGCACCTGCGCCTCAGTCAGCGACGGGTCTTTCTTCACCACGAACACCTTGACCGCCTCGCCCGAATGCTCGTCCGGCACGCCGATGGCCGCGCATTCGAGCACGCCAGGCATCTGCGACACCGCCGCCTCCACCTCGTTCGGATAGACCTTGAAGCCTGACACCGTGATCATGTCCTTCTTGCGGTCGACGATGCGCGTGTAGCCCTTGTCGTCCATGATGCCGATATCGCCGGTGCGGAAGAAGCCGTCGGCCGTCATGACGTGGCGCGTCTCCTCGGGCTTCTGCCAGTAGCCGGCCATGACCTGCGGTCCGCGAATGCTGACCTCGCCACGCTCGCCCAACGGCACCTCGTTGCCGGCGTCGTCCAGGATGGCGACATACGTGGACGGCAACGGCAGGCCGATGGAACCGGAATAGGCCGTGGCGTCGCACGGATTGACCGTGGCCACCGGCGAGGTCTCCGACAACCCGTAGCCTTCGATCAGGGGCCGCCCGGTGATCTTCAGCCAGCGCTCGGCCACCGCCTGCTGCACCGCCATGCCGCCCCCCAGGGCCAGGCGCAGCCCCGAGAAATCCAGCCTGGCGAAATCCTCGTTGTGCACCAGCGCGTTGAACAGCGTATTGACGCCGGGAAACACATTAATGGGCGTCTTGCGCCAGGCCTGGACCAGTGATGGTTGGTCGCGCGGATTGATGATCAGCACGTTGCGCATGCCCGCATACATGCCATACAGGCCGCAGACCGTCATGGCGAACACGTGGTACAGCGGCAAGGCACTGAGCACGGTGATCTGGCGGTCGGTCATGTCGCGCAGCGCGGGCGCCGCCACCGCCTCCATCTGCTTCACATTGGCGGTGAGGTTGCGATGCGTCAGCATGGCGCCCTTGGGCACCCCGGTAGTGCCGCCCGTGTATTGCAGCACCGCCAGATCGTCCATCGAAATGGCCGGGGCGGTGAACGGCAGGCCGGCTCCTTTGGCCAGCACCTTCGGCAGCATCAGCGCGCCATCGATATGCCAGGGGGGCACCATCTTCTTGATGTAGCGCGCCGCCAGGTTCACCAGCGGCGCCTTCAGGCCGCCCAGCAGGTCGCCCGGCCCGGTCACCACGACGTGCCTGAGCTGACCGCGCTCGGACACGTTCTGCAGGGTATGGGCGAAATTCTCAAGAATGACGATGACCGCCGCGCCGCTGTCGAGCAACTGCCGCTGCAATTCCTCGGTGGTGTACAGCGGGTTGACGTTGACCACCGCATGACCGGCCCGCAAGGTACCCAGCAGGGCCACCAGATAGGCCGGCACGTTGGGCATCATCAGCGCGACCCGCGATCCTTTGGGCAGGTCCAGACTCTGCAACCAGCCGGCGAACGCGCGGCCGTGCGCATCCAGTTGCGCATAGGTGATGTCGCTGCCCATGGCGGTGCAGGCGACGCGCCCGGCATATTGCTTGCAGGCCCGGTCCAGCAGGTCGGTAAGCGATGCGTACTCGTCGATGGAGATATCGGCGGGAACCCCCTGCGGGTAATGGGCAAGCCACGGGCGAGTCATGGTGTTTGTCTCCATTAAATTGGCTTTTGATTGATGATAACCTTGTTGCGTTCCCAAATTCCGCCCGAAGCTTCCCATGAAACTGCTCGATCCCATCGTCGCCTGGCGCGACGAGATCTCCCAGATCCGGCGCGATATCCACGCGCACCCCGAATTGGCGTTCGAGGAATTCCGTACCGCCGACGTGGTCGCGGCCAAGCTCGAGGAATGGGGCATTGAAATCCACCGTGGCCTCGGCGGCACCGGCGTAGTCGGCATCATCCGCGGCAACCGGCCGGGCGAACGCGCGGTCGGCCTGCGTGCCGACATGGATGCGCTGCCCATGCAGGAAGCCAACACCTTTGCCCACGCCAGCCAGCACGCCGGCAAGATGCACGCCTGCGGCCACGACGGCCATACCGCCATGCTGCTGGCGGCGGCGCGCTACCTGTCGCAGCACCGCGATTTCGCCGGCACGGTCTATGTCATCTTCCAGCCCGCGGAGGAAGGCGGCGGCGGCGCCAAGCGCATGATCGACGACGGCCTGTTCACCCGCTTTCCCATGGAAGCGGTATTCGGCATGCACAACTGGCCCGGCATGGCGCCCGGCCAGTTCGGCGTGACCGCCGGCCCCATCATGGCCTCCAGCAACGAGTTTTCCATCGTCATCAAGGGCAAGGGCACGCATGCCGGCATGCCCAACCTGGGCATCGATCCGGTCATGGCGGCGGTGCAGATGGCACAGTCGCTGCAGACCATCATCACGCGCAACCGCAATCCGCTCGACGCCGCGGTGCTCAGCATCACCCAGATCCACGCCGGCAGCGCCGACAACGTGGTGCCCAACCACGCCGAACTGCGCGGCACGGTGCGCACCTTCACGCTGGACGTGCTGGACCTGATCGAACGCCGCATGGAAGAGATCGCGCGCCACACCTGCGCGGCGATGGACTGCGAAGTGGAATTCACGTTCCAGCGCAATTACCCGCCCACCATCAACCATCCGGAAGAAGCGGCTTTCTGTGCCGAGGTCATGCGCGACATCGTCGGCGACGACAAGGTCAACGACCATGTCCAGCCCACCATGGGCGCCGAGGACTTCGCCTTCATGCTGCAGGAGCTGCCGGGCTGCTACGTCTGGATCGGCAATGGCGTGGGCGACCACCGCGCCGCAGGCCATGGCCTCGGTCCGTGCATGCTGCATAACGGCAGCTATGACTTCAACGATGAACTGCTGCCGCTGGGCGGCACCTACTGGGTGCAACTGGCGCTCAAGCGCCTGGCCAAGCCCTGAGGCCGCGCTCCCCGCGCGCTGGCGGCCAACGTCCGGCCCGCGCGCGGCGCCCCTGAAGCGCGGCCGGCCCTAGCCTTCCGCCGGCCCGTTCCGTACCGCCTGGCACATGGCCAGGAAGCGCTGGGTGGCGCGAGCGGCGGCGTCGGCATGCGGCACCAGAATGCTCAAAGTGCGCGTCAGGGGCCGTGGCAACAACCGCAACGCCGCCAGCGCGCCATCCTCGTGCCGCATCGACATGGCCGAGACAAAACCCACGCCCAGCCCGGCCCGCACCGCCTGCTTCACGCCCTCCACCCCGGCCAGTTCCAGCCCCACCGACGGCGCCAGGCCGGCGTCGGCGAAGGCGCGCTCGACCAGCCGCCGCACGCCCGACCCGGGCTCGCGCATCACCAGCGCCGAGGCCGCCAGGTCCCGCAATGTCACCGCGCCCTTGCCCGCCAAGGCATGATCGGCGCGCACGATCGCCACCACCTCGTCCTGGCGCCAAGCATGCACGGCGGTATCGGCGGGCAGACCCGCGGGCACGTCGCCTTCGATGAAGGCCAGATCCAGCGCCGGCAGGCGTTCGACGATTTCACGGGTATTGCCATCGGACAGGTGCAGGCTGACGGCGGGAAAGGCGTGGCGGAAATCCGCCACCAGCCCGGGCAGGAGATAACTGGCCGGCGTGGTGCTGGCCCCCAGGCGCAACACCCCGGTTTCCAGGCCGCGCCAGGACTCCCGCACCGCCTGCGCCTGGCGGTACACCTGGCGCAACTGGCGCGCCTGCTCAGCCAAACGCTCGCCCGCCTCGGTCAGCGCGATGCCATGGCCGCTGCGGCGATACAGTGGTTCGCCAAACCATTCCTGCAACGCCCGCAATTGGCCCGAGACCGCGGGCTGCGACAGGTGCAGTTGCTGCGCCGCGCGGCTGATATTGCCGGCGTCGGCCACGGTGGCGAAGGTTAGCAATTGGTCCGGGGTCATGGGCACGGGCGGCGTGCCACGGCGACGTGGCGGCACCTAACTATCAGAATTCCCGATATTTCATATCAAAAATGAAAATTTTCCAAATAACGGGCCCGAAATTATTATTTCGTCTAGTTATTTAGATATGCAGAAAGGCCCGCCATGAGCACTGCCACCACCACCGCCCCCCCAACCTGCCGCTCCCACTGCGGCGCCCGCCGCCACGGCCGCCGCCACGCCCTGGCGCGACAAGCTCAACGGAGTCCTGTTCGTCGGCCTCATGTCGGCGGCGGTCATGCAACTGGCGGACCTGCCCGCCATCCGCCAGCTGGGCTTTTCGCCGTTGGTGGTGGGCATCGTCTGCGGCATGCTGTATGGCAACTTCCTGCGCGGCACCATGCCGGTCGACTGGGGCGTGGGCGTCAACTTCACCGCGCGCCGCTTGCTGCGTATCGCGGTGGCTTTTTATGGGCTGAACATCAGCATTCAGCAGATCGCCGCCGTCGGCCTGCCGGGCCTGGCGGTGTCGGTGGCGGTGGTGGTGGGCACGCTGCTGCTCGGCACCTGGGTCGGCCAGCGCATGCTGGGGCTGGACCGCGATACCGCCATGCTGACCGCCGCCGGCAGCGCCATCTGTGGCGCGGCCGCGGTGCTGGCATTCGAGCCGACCCTGCGGGCGCAGCCGCACAAGAGCGCCGTGGCGGTGGCCACCGTGGTGCTGTTCGGCACCCTGTCGATGTTCCTGTATCCGGTGCTGTACCACGCGGGCTGGCTGCATTTCGACACCCAGGCCCTGGGCATCTACATCGGCGGCACCATCCACGAAGTCGCGCAGGTGGTCGGAGCGGCCAGCAACATCGACCCCGCCACCACGGAAGTCGCCACCATCGTCAAGATGACCCGGGTCGCGCTGCTGGTGCCGGTACTGCTGGTGCTCGGCCTGTACCTGCGCAGCGCCGCCAGCCACGCCGGCGGCGGCGCCAAGGGCGCCAAGCTGCCGATCCCCTGGTTCGCGGTCGGCTTCCTGGCCCTGGCCATCATCAATTCGCTCAACATCATTCCGGCCGACGCCGTCGCCGCGATCCGCCGCCTGGATGTCTTCGCCCTGACCATGGCCATGACCGCGCTGGGCATCGAGACCCGCTTCGCCAACATCCGCAAGGCCGGTCCCCGCGTGATGGCGTTGGGCCTGATCCTCTACGCGTGGCTGCTGGTCGGCGGCTACGGCATCGTCAAGCTGGCCTCCTGATCCGCGCCCGCTGCCACGAAGCGCGCCAACGTGGCGCCGGCTCGCGCCGGCGCCACGTTTTTCCTGCATAATCGGCTGGTTGCCTTGCATTGGAGCCGGCCGCATGACCTCCAGCACCCAAACCCCCTTCACGACCCTGCCCGCCAATCGCGAGGCGGTATTGCGCGTCATGCCGATGCCCGCGGACGCCAACATCCATGGGGACGTCTTCGGCGGCTGGATCATGTCCCAGGTCGACATCGCCGGATCCATCCCGGCCGCCCGCCGCGCCGCCGGCCGGGTCGCCACCGTCGCCGTCAACGCCTTCCAGTTCAAGCAGCCCGTGTTCGTGGGTGACCTGCTCAGTTTCTACGCCGCCATCGTCAAGACCGGCACCACGTCCGTCACCGTCTCGGTCGAGGTCTACGCGGAACGCCAGCGCCTGGACGCCGAGGTGGTCAAGGTCACCGAAGCCACGCTGACCTACGTCGCCACCGACGAAGCACGGCGCAGCCGCCCTCTCCCCATTCTTTGAGTCGTAACGCATGACGCAGTCCGCCGCCGCGCAGAAACCGCCCGCGACGCCCCGCCGCCTCGACCCGGAAGACGCGCAGCACGCCCTGGCCGAAGTCCAGGAATGCCTGCGCCGCCAGCAATTGGTCGCCGACCTGGTGCACCGCCAGGAAGAAGGTGATTCCAAGGCCAACCTGGTCGAAGACCTGGTGCACCGCCAGCACGAGGCGGAACTCAAGACGCTGCTGGACGGCCTGCATCCCGCGGACATCGCTTTCATCCTGGAATCGCTGCCCAAGGACGAGCGCCAGGCCATCTGGAAACTGGTCAGCCCCGAGCACGATGCCGACGTGCTGCTCGAGGTCGAGGACTGGGTGCGGGAATCGCTGATCGAAGCGATGGACCGCCAGGACCTGGTGGCAGCCACCGGCAACATGGACGCCGACGAACTGGCGGACCTGGCTCCCGACCTGCCGCCGGACGTCGTGGCCGAAGTGCAGAAGGGCCTGACCGAGGAAGAACGGGCGCAGTTGCTGGAAGCCATGGGCTATCCGGAAGACAGCGTCGGCGCCATCATGGACTTCGAAATGGTCCGGGTGCGCGAGGACGTCACGCTCGAGGTGGTGCTGCGCTACCTGCGCCGCCTGCACGAGTTGCCCGACCACACCGACCAGATCTTCGTGGTCGACCGCCAGGACAAGCTGCAGGGCATCCTGCCGCTGTCGCGCCTGCTGGTCAGCGAGCCCGAGACCGAGGTGCGCGCCGTCATGAACTCCGATTTCCTGACGCTCAACCCGCTCGACTCGGACGCTGACGCCGCCGGCGCATTCGAACGCTACGACCTGGTCTCGGCGCCCGTGATGGACGACCAGGGCCGCCTGATCGGCCGCGTCACCATCGCCGACGTGGTCGACGTGATGCGCGAGGACTCGCAGGAACAGGCCCTGTCGCGCGCCGGTCTGCAGGAAGAAGACATCTTCGCGCCGGTCAGCACCGCGCTGCGCAACCGCGCCCCGTGGCTGCTGTTCAACCTCTGTACCGCCGCCACGGCCTCGTTCGTGGCTTCGCAATTCGAGGGCACCGTCAGCCAGATCGTGATCCTGGCGTTCCTGATGTCGATCGTCGCCGGCATCGGCGGCAACTCGGGCAACCAGACCATGACGCTGATCATCCGCGCCCTGGCCATGGGCCGCATCACCGGCCGCAACCTGTGGCAGCTGGTCAAGCGCGAATTGCTCGTGACCCTGATGGTGGGCCTGTGCGGCAGCCTGGTGGCGGCCCTGTTCGCCTGGGCCATCTCGCACTCGATCTCGATCGCGCTGGTCATGATGGCGGCCATGGTCTGCAACATGCTCGTCGGCGCCTCGGTGGGCGTGCTGGTGCCGATGGTGCGGGCCCGGTTCGGCAAGGATCCGGCCATGGGATCGTCGGTGCTGCTGACCTTCGCCACCGACTCGCTGGGCTTTTTCATCTTCCTCGGCCTGGCGACGATTTTCCTGCTGTAGCGCCTCAACAACGGATGTGGCCACGATTGTTTCATGGCACATCCAGGGTCCCGTGTTGACAGCGGCATGACAGTAAAAAGATCGGCAGCTCCGTTACAGTAACGGGGTTGTCATCATTTTCTGTCCCTACAATGACCGCCAAATTCCGGGCAGCGCTTTTCTGCCTGCTGCTCTCGACCTTCAGCGCCGCCGCGCACGCCTGCGACAACCTGCCTTCCTGGGCCCAACCCGCCTGTCAACGCCTCGACCAGATCTGGACCGAAGGCGGCAACGACCTCTACTTCAGTGGTTATTCATGGCACAACCGCGCCATGTACAGCCGTGAAAAGATCAACAGCTTCAACGAGCTGGCCTGGGGCGGTGGCTATGGCCGCAGCATCTACGACGAAGACGGCGACTGGCAGGGCCTGTACGCCATGGCTTTCCTGGACTCGCACAGCAAGGTCGAGCCCATCGCCGGCTATGGCTTCCTGAAAATCGGGCGGGTCGGCGAAAACTTCCGACTGGGCGCCGGCTATACGGTCTTCCTGACCGCGCGCCACGACATCATGAGCTACGTGCCCTTCCCTGGCGTGCTGCCGCTGGTCTCGGCCGGCTACAAGGACACCATGCTCTACGCCACCTACATCCCCGGCTCGCGCGGCGCCGGCAACGTGCTGTTCATGTTCGGCCGCTGGGCCTTCTGACACCCGGGCCGGCCGACGCCGGCCTCAGCAGGGCTGCAAGCCGAGCCGGCGCACCAGCTCACCCAGGCGCCAGTCGTCGATGCCATGGGCGCGTAGCGCCTTCTCGGTTTCCACCACATAGTCCAGGCACGGCCCCGAGTGCCCGACCGCGTTGCGCACCGACGCCAGCAGGCGGTCATCGGTCAGGCCGGCGGCGTATTCCTGGCAAGCGCGGTTGAGCAGGAACACCAAGGCCCGCACCGGCGCCGGCTCGGTATGGCAAGCCAGCCAGCGCGGCGTATAGGCGCCGGTGACCATCTCGCGGCGCCATAGCGCCTCGAACACCGCCGGCACATCGTTGGCCGCGATCTGGTAGGCCACGCCACGGCAGCAACCGCCGCGGTCCAGGCCGAACACCAGCCCGGGATTGTCGGGCGACCCGCGATGGTCATGCGACCACAGGCACAGCGAGCGGTGGTAGCCGCGCACCGTGGCCAGGCGCCGTTCGCGCCAGGCAAACCCGGGATGCCAGATCAGGGACCCGTAGGCGAACAGCCACAGGTCGTCAGTGCCATTCCATCCAGCCAAAAGCGCGTCCGCCGACGCGGCGTGCGTCTGCGCCGATCCGGCACAGCCGGCGGGTACTGCCAACGACATAGGGTCCTCTGGTATCGCGGGTTCATTCCATCAGGAATGCCGGATATCCTACGCCGCCTGCCGCGCAAAAGCATTGCGAGATAGGCCGCGAGCAACACGCCGAAAGAAATTTGTATTCGCCGCAAGCGGCTGCCGGAGAAAAAAAATTGCGCCCATGCCGTCCGCGCCCTTCTTCCCGGCGGGCAAGCGGCACACCGGAAGCGGCGGCGCTCCGGGCCTGCAGGCCGCTAGACCGCGTCCAGCGGCAACTCCGTGGTGCTCTTGATGACTTCCATCGAGAAACTGGCGCTGACGTCCAGCAGGTCCACCGCCCCGATCAGGCGGCGGTAGAAGCGGTCATAGGCCGCCATGTCCTCGACCACGACCTTGAGCAGGTAATCGATATCGCCCGCCATGCGGTGGAACTCGACCACGTTGGGCAACGCCATGACGGCATTGATCAGGCTCTGGGTCCATTTCTCATTGTGCTGGCTAGTCTTGATGGACACGAACACGGTCAGGTTCAGTCCCAGTGCGCGCGGGTCCAGCAGGATGGCGTTGCGGGCAATGACCCCATCGTCCTTGAGCTTCTGGATGCGGCGCCAGCATGGCGTGACGGACAGGTTGACCTGTTCGGCGATCTCGGCGACCGAGCAGGTGGCATCCTTCTGCAGCAACGCCAGGATCTTGATGTCCGTCTGGTCCATGGAGGTTCCTCAAGCGATATCGGCGCCATCTTGCCCTGCCGTCCCGTCGGCGTCCAGCCGCGGAACACCCTAGGGATATATCGAGGCTCGGCCGCACATCGCGCCGCGGGGCCGAGCGGCCGGCGCCGCCGGCGGCGTCAGTAAGTGCCCGGGTAGCCGCCGCCGTCGATCAGGATGTTCTGCGCCGTCATGTAACCCGCCTGCGCCGAGCAGACGTAAGCGCACAGCGCCCCCAGCTCTTCAGGCTGGCCATAGCGGCCAGCCGGATTGGCGCGGCCGCGCTCGTCCCACAACTGCTCGAAGGTCTTGCCGCCCTGCTCCAGCATGCCGCGGATGTGGCGCGCCTGCGCGTCGGTCGCGAACGCCCCCGGCAAGAGATTATTGATGGTCACATTGTGGCGCACGGTCTGCCGCGCCAGGCCGCTGACAAAGCCAATCAATCCGGCGCGCGCGCCGTTGGACAGCCCCAGTTCGGCATGCGGCGCCTTGACACTGCGCGACACGATGTTGACGATGCGCCCGAAGCGCCGCTCGATCATGCCATCGAGCACCCGCCGGATCATGTCGATCGGCCCCAGCATCATCGCGTCCAGCGCCGCGACCCAGTCTTCGTGCGACCAATCGCGGAAATCGCCCGGCAGCGGACCGTCGGCATTGTTCACCAGGATGTCGGGATGCGGGCAGGCGGCCAGCGCGGCGTCACGGCCCTGCGGCCGGGTCAGATCGGCCGAGACCCAGCCCACGCCAATGCCCGCCGCCTGCGAGATTTCGGTCGCGGCCTGTTCCAGCGTCTGCGGATTGCGGGCGGCGATCGTGACCGCCACCCCCTCGCGCGCCAATTGCAGCGCACACGCCCGGCCCATGCCGCGACTGCCGCCGAATACCAATGCCGTCTTGCCGCTGATCCCAAGATCCATGCCCGACCCTCCAGAGTGGTACCAAGAAGCGAATCAGTATAGGAGCGCTGGCGGGCGGCAGGGGTGGAATTTTTTTCTAAACATTGGCACAGGGCGGGCCGATTTGGCAAAGGTATTCCAGCGCGAATCCCTAAGATGAAGGCTTGTCACTCAGGGCGTACCGCCATGTCCCCCCTCCCACTCGCCACCGCCAACCTGCGCTCGCTGTGTGAATCGGTGCAGGCCGCCCAGATGAACGCCGCGCGCGCCCTGCTGCACGAGCTGGCCGCCAGTGTCGCCAATGCCGGCGACATGCTGCGCGCCCTGCCCGACGCGCTGCGCGCGGGCCACCCCGACCGCTACACCCGCCACATCGCCTACGCCGATCCGCACGGCGCCTTCACCATCGCCTACCTGATCTGGCGCCCGGGACAATTCAGTCCAGTCCACGGCCACAAGACCTGGTGCACCTACCAGGTCTTGCAGGGCGAGCTGACCGAAACCCACTACCGCTGGGACCCGAACGCCGGTGCCGCGGTGACGTGTGGCGAAGTCCGCCGCCGTCCGGGCGATATCGTCACCGCCACCCCGGGGCTGCGCCAGATCCACCGGCTCGGCAATGCCGGCCCCGGCATCGCGGTATCCCTGCACCTGTATGGCGTCGACCAGGCCGACCTCTGTACCGGCGTCAACCATCTGGTGCCGACGCTCGCGCCGCACTGAACACCGCCGCCAGCGCCATGAAAAAAGCGGGGCCACCCCTGGCCCCGCTTTGTTCTGCCCGTCCGCTGGTCAGCCCATCCACTGGCTGACCGGCGCAGCGGCGTCCTGCAGCGGCTGCGCCACCACGTCGATCAGCGCCGGCCCGTCATGCTCCATGGCCGCCTTGATCGCCGCGTCCAGCTTGGCCGGGTCCTCGACCCGCCACGCCTTCACGCCATAGGCTTCGGCGATGCGGGCGTGGTCGGTGCGGTCGAAGTCCACGCTGTAGTAGCGCTTGTCGTAGCCGGCCTTCTGGCTGGCCTTGATCCAGCCATAGACCGAATTCGAGAACACCACCATCAGCAACGGCGCCTTATGGCGCACGATGGTCTCCAGTTCGCCGACCGTGAAACCGAAGCTGCCGTCGCCCATGACCGAGACGCACTTGGCGTTCGGCCGGCCGACCCACGCACCCAGCGCCGCCGACATCGAGAAACCCAATGCGCCATGGGCACGGTTGGTGATGAAGTGGCGGCCCGGTCGGGACACGTCGTAATAAGCCGAGAAATACGGGCATGGCGTGCCCGGGTCAGCGCACACCACGGCGTCATCGGGCAACAGGCGGTTGAGCGACTGCACCACGCGCTCGGGACGGATCGGCGCGTCCAGGCTGCTGGCCAACGGCTCCAGCTGCGCGCGGCGCGCGGCCTTGGCGCGGCCGGCCAGCACCGCGCCGTCGGCCGCGTCGGCGGGCCGATGCGCCAGACGTGCCTGCACTTCGGCGCCCAGCGCCTGCAAGGCCAGCTTGGCGTCGCCCACCATGCCCACTTCCGTCAGGTAGTTGGCGCCGATCACCATCGGGTCGATATCGATGTGCAAGATCGGCACGTCGCGGTTCGGGAAGCGCCAATGTTCGGTCGAGGTCGACCCGGCCCGGCAGCCGACGAACAACACCACATCGGCCGCGGCCACCACATCGCGCGTTGCCATCACGCCGCCGTTGGAGCCGACCACGCCGGCGTTGAGCGGGTGGGTATCCGCCAGGCTGCCCTGCCCGCTGACGGTCACGCAGACCGCCGCCTTCAGGCTTTCGGCCAGTTCCTGCAAGGCGCCGCAGGCGCCGGCGATCACCACGCCGCCACCGCAGATGATCACGGGGGCGCGCGCGCCCACCAGCCGCTGCGCGGCGCGCGCCACGTCGGCCGGATCCGGCGCGTAGCGCAGCGACGGGAATTGCGCGTGTTCGGGCTGGGCCCAGACGTCGGCGGCATCCACCTGCTGCTTCATGACGTCATAGGGAAAGCACAGGTGCGCCGCGCCGGGCTTGCCGGTGGTCATGGCGCGGAAAGCCGCGCGCACCATGCCGGGGATCTGGTCGGCGCGGTCGATGGTGCGGTTCCACTTGGTCAGCGGCCGGTACAGCGCTTCCTGATCCAGCTCGGTCAGCGGATACTTGCCGCGCGAGCCCACCGCCACATCGGAGGTGATGCCCAGCACCGGGATGGACGACTCGTTGGCCTCCACCAGTCCCGGCAACAAGTAGGTCGCGCCGCCGCCGCTCGGGCCTTCGCACACGCCAACCTTGCCGGTCACGCGGGCATAGGCGTCGGCCATGTAGCCGGCGCTGCGCTCGTCCCGGGTCAGGATGTGCCGCATGCCGTGATCGAGCCGGCAGAGCGCGTCGTAGAACGGCAGGCTGGTATCGCCACAAAGACCGAAAATGTGTTTGACGCCGTTGTGTTGCAGCATCCGCACCATTGCTTCGGCGCCGGTCAAGGTATCCATGTCTTCTCCATGCGGTATGCGGATCGGGCGGCGCCCCGCGGCGCCGCGCCCCAGACCGCTCAGTTATCCAGATTGATGTTGTTGCGCTTGATGAATTGGCTCCAGCGGTTGTATTCCGCCTTCACGTAGGCATCCAGCGCCGGGCCGTTCGACGCCACAATCTCGAAGCCCGCCTCTTCCAGTTTCTTCTTGACCTCGGGATCGGCCAGCACCGTATTGAAGGCCTGCGTCAGTTTCTTGATGGTCGCCTCCGGCGTACCCTTGGGCGCGAACATGCCGCTCCACGAATAGGCAACGAATCCGGGGAAACCGGACTCGGCAACCGTCGGCACGTTGGGCAGGTCCGGCAGGCGCTTGTCGCCGGCCACGGCCAGCGGCTTGATCTTGCCGGCCTGGATCTGGCCACGCAGCGCCGCGAAGCTCAGCCAGGTCATGTTGGCCTGGCCACCCACCACCGCCTGGATCGCCGGACCGCCGCCGCCGTACGGCACGTGCAGCAGCTCGACTTTCGACAGGCGCTTGAGTTCTTCGGGCGCCAGGTGATTCAGCGACCCCACGCCGGTGGAGGCATAGTTGAATTTGTTGGGCGGCTGCTTGGCCGCGGCCGCCAGGAATTCCTTCAGGTTGTCGCCCGGCACGCTCGGGTTGGCGCCCAGCACCAGCGGAAAGCGCACGGTCTGCGTGATCGCGACGAAGTCCTTGAAGGTGTCGTACGGCAGCTTCGGTTTCACCGCCGGATTGATGCCGTGGTTGTCGAAGCTCACCAGCAGCGTGCTGCCATCGGGCTCGGCCCGCGCCACGAAAGCGGTGGCGATCTGGCTGGCGGCGCCCGGACGGTTTTCCACCACCACGGCACGGCCGCCCAATTCCTTCGACAGCCGCGGCTGCATGATGCGGGCCAGGATGTCGGTGCTGCCGCCCGGCGGATAGGGCACCACCAGGACCAGCGGCTTTTCCTCCGCATGGGCGGGCGCGGCGCCGAATCCGCCCCCCAGCGCGGCCAGCGCGCAGACGGCCGCGAGGGCGCGCCGGATCGTTGAATGGTTCATGAGTTTTCCCCTGATGTTGTGGTGTTGGCCGGCATTACCGAAGCGGGTTCGGCCTGGTCCCGCATGTAAATCGTGGAAAAGCCGGTGCGGATGACGTCCGTGATCTGGTCCAGCCGCCTGCCGATATGGCTGCGCATCATGTCCGGCAGCACATCGATGTCGCGCCGCTCAAGCGCCTCGACGATACGCATGTGCTCGCCCTGGGTATGGCTGCGGCGCCCCTGCTGCATGTCGATCCAACGCACGAAGTGGATGCGCGCGTTGACGCTTTCCAGCGCGCGCACGAATTCGTCGTTGCGCGTATGGCGCGCCAGCATCAGGTGAAATGCCTCGTCCAGTTCCAGCAGGCGGGTCGCATCGCTGTCCTCGGGCACATCGCGCGAACGTTCGACGAAGGCACGCAATGCCACCAGTTCCTCATCGCAGGCGCGCTCGCAGGCCGCGCGCACGATGCCGGCCTCGAGCACCGCACGGTACTCGTAAAGACTGTGGATCTGCTTGGCATCCAGCAACCGGGCGATAAAGCCGCGGTTCACCGAGCGCGTCAGAAATCCCTCCACCATCAACTGGTTGAGCACCTCGCGCAGGGGCGTGCGACTGACATTCAAGCGCCGCGCCAATTCCACTTCGTTGATGCGCTCGCCCGGCTTGAACTCGAAGCTGACCGCCATCGCCTTGACAGCGCTGTACAACTCGGCCTGGCCGGCCATGGTGCGGGCCGCGGGTCGGGATTGTGTCATAGAGGGAGGGGCCGCCAGGACGGGGGGAAAGGGGATGAAGTGCATACTAAAGTGCATACACTTTGCTTCGCAACCCGGGTTTGCCCGCAACGCGCGCGGCAACGCTGCGCCCCTGTTCGACAAAGGGCGTGAAATGGAATCAAAGCGGAGACGGCGGATGGCGCGCCGCGCCACACAGGCGCGGGTCGCGTCAGACGCCGGGTTCAGACGCCGGTATCGAGGGTGTAGTGGGCGCCGTCGCGGTTTTCCAGCGTCAACGTCGCCAGCGTGGGCACGACGGCTGCGGGATCTTCCCGCACGTGGATCCGCAGGTTGGCCAGGGGCACGTCCCAGCCGCCGCCGGCCGCGGCCTCGGCCGTGACGCCGGCCACCAGGGCCAGACGCTCCGCCACCTGCCGCGGCTGGGCGGCGCGGGCGTCGATGCGATACAAGCCGCGGGCGCCATTGGGGTGGGCCATCAGCGCGGGCGACCAGACACACTCGGGCGTCAGGTGGCGGCAGAAATACATGCGGATGCCGGGCAGCGGCTGCTCGGCGAAACGCACGGTGTGGAAACGGGCCTGCACTTCCTGGCCGTCCAGCATGGCGGGACGCGACAATTCCTGCATCGGATTGACGGCGAAGCCGGCGGCGAGCAGACGCTCGCGCGTGGCCTCGGCGTCGTAGGTGCGGAACACCAGCGCCTCGAGCCCGAAGGGCGAATCGGCAATTTCCTTGCGCGCCGGTGGCGCGCCGGGCGGCCAGCCCAGCAGTTCGACGTAAGTGCCTTCGAGCACGATCAGGCGATTGCACGAACCGAGGTTGTGCACGGCCTTGTCGCTCAGGTGAAAGCCCTGGCGCTCGAAGTGCGGTGCCAGCGCGTCGAGCCGGTCGCGCACCATGACCACGGCGTGGTCGAACTCGGTCTGGCCGACGGCATGCAGCATGGCGTTATCCGCTCAGACCAGCTTGCCGTGGCACTGCTTGTACTTCTTGCCGCTGCCGCACGGGCAGGGATCGTTGCGCCCCACCTTGGGCATCACGTTGCGCACCGGCTGGGCGCCAGAGTCGTCGGCTGCCTGGGCCAATGCCTCGTCGTAGTCCGAATGGTGGTATTGCACGTTCTGCACATGCGACTGGGCCGCCTCGGCCTCGGCCTGCTCGACCTGCTCGGACGACTGCACGCGCACCGTCATCAGCACGCGCACCACATCGTCGCGGATGCGGTCCAGCATGCCCGAGAACAATTCGAAGGCCTCGCGCTTGTATTCCTGCTTGGGATTCTTCTGCGCATAGCCACGCAGATGGATGCCCTGGCGCAGGTAGTCCAGCGCCGACAGGTGCTCGCGCCAGTGCGTGTCGATCGCCTGCAGCATGATCGAACGCTCGAACTGCGACCACGATTCCACGCCGACCTGGTCGACCTTGCCCTGGTAGACGCCGCGTGCCGCCGCGACCACGCGCTCGCGCAGGTCTTCGTCGGTCAGGTTCGCTTCCTTCTCGAGCATCTCGACCAGCGGCAAGTGAACTTGCCAATCGGCCTCGAGCGCCTTCTGCAGCGCGGGGATATCCCACTGCTCTTCCACCGACTCGGGCGGCACGTAGGTATTGAACAGCTCGACCACGGCGGCGTCGCGCAGGTTCTCGACCATGGGACCGACGCTCGCCGCTTCCAGCACTTCGTTGCGCTGCGTGTACAGCACCTTGCGCTGGTCGTTGGCGACGTCGTCATATTCCAGCAATTGCTTGCGGATGTCGAAGTTGCGGCCTTCCACCTTGCGCTGCGCGGTCTCGATGGAGCGCGTCACCATGCCGGCCTCGATCGGCTCGCCCTCGGGCAGCTTGAGGCGCTCCATGATGGCGCGCACGCGATCGCCGGCGAAGATGCGCATCAGCGAATCTTCCAGCGACAGGTAGAAACGCGACGAGCCCGGATCGCCCTGGCGGCCAGCACGGCCGCGCAGCTGGTTGTCGATACGGCGCGATTCATGGCGTTCGGTGCCGATGATGCGCAGGCCGCCGGCGGCCTTGACCTGATCGTTGAGCGGCTTCCAGTCGGCACGCACCTTCTCGATGCGCGCGGTCTTCTCGTCCTCGGACAGCGCCTCGTCGGCGCGGATCAGGTCGACCTGCTTGTCGACGCTGCCGCCCAGCACGATGTCAGTGCCGCGGCCCGCCATGTTGGTGGCGATGGTGATGTGGCCCGGCTTGCCGGCTTCGGCGACGATCTCGGCTTCGCGCGCATGCTGCTTGGCGTTCAGCACTTCGTGCGGCAGCTTGGCCTTTTTCAGCAGGCCCGACAGCAGCTCCGAGTTCTCGATGCTGGTGGTGCCCACCAGCACCGGCTGGCCGCGCTCGTGGCAGTCGCGGATGTCCTCGAGGATGGCGTTGTACTTTTCCGCGTCGGTCTTGAACACCTGGTCGTTCTGGTCCTTGCGGACCATGGGCTTGTTGGTCGGGATGATGACCGTTTCAAGCCCGTAGATCTCCTGGAACTCGTACGCTTCCGTATCGGCCGTGCCGGTCATGCCGGACAGCTTCTCGTACATGCGGAAGTAGTTCTGGAAGGTGATCGAGGCCAGCGTCTGGTTCTCGTGCTGGATCTTCACCCCTTCCTTGGCCTCGACCGCCTGGTGCAGGCCGTCGGACCAGCGGCGGCCCACCATCAGGCGGCCCGTGAATTCATCGACGATGATGACTTCGCCGTCCTGCACCACGTACTGCTGGTCGCGGAAGAACAGCGTGTTGGCGCGCAGCGCCACCATCAGGTGGTGCATCAGCGCGATGTGGCGCGGGTCGTACAGCGATTCGCCTTCGGGCAGGATGCCCAGGCGCGCCAGGATGCCTTCGGCGTTGACGTGGCCGGCTTCCGACAGGTAGACCTGCTGGCTTTTTTCGTCGACCCAGTAGTCGCCCTCGGGTTCCGGCTCCTGCGGCTTGGGCTCGCTGGCCATGCGGGTCAGCAGCGGCGGCACCGCGTTCATGCGGATGTAGAGTTCGGTATGGTCTTCGGCCTGGCCGGAGATGATCAGCGGCGTGCGCGCCTCGTCGATCAGGATCGAGTCCACTTCGTCGACAATGGCGTAGAACAGGCCGCGCTGGCGGCGGTCCTCAACACGGTATTCCATGTTGTCGCGCAGGTAGTCGAAACCGAATTCGTTGTTGGTGCCGTAGGTGATGTCGGCGGCGTAGGCGGCCTTCTTTTCCTCGTTCGGCTGCTGCGGCACCACCACGCCCGTGGTCAGGCCCAGGAAGTGATAAAGGCGGCCCATCCATTCGGCGTCGCGGCGGGCCAGGTAGTCGTTCACCGTGACCACGTGCACGCCCTTGCCGGCGATCGCGTTCAGGTAGACCGGCAGGGTCGCCATCAGCGTCTTGCCTTCCCCCGTGCGCATTTCGGCGATCTTGCCGCTGTGCAGCGCGATACCGCCCAGCATCTGGACGTCGAAGTGGCGCATGCCGAACACCCGCTTGCCGGCTTCACGCACGACAGCGAAGGCTTCGGGCAGCAGCTCGTCGAGCGACGTGCCCTGCGCGTGGCGGGCGCGGAATTCCGCGGTCTTGGCCGCCAGTTCCGCATCGGAAAGCGCGGAGATCTTGGGCTCCAGCCCATTGATCTGGGTTACCAGCTTGCGATACTGCTTAAGCAGCCGGTCGTTGCGGCTGCCTATGAGTTTTTTGAGCAGAGAAACCATGCGTATGTCGGCCGCACGAGTCCCGCCGCACCCGCAAGGGGCAAAGGACGGCGTCGCCCGTGACTTGATTTATTGGTTGAGCGGGGGTCCCGCTGGGAAACGAACCAGTTTAACGCACCTGGCGCGTTATAGCCTGATCCTATGGCCAGGTGGCACTGTAGCCCGGATCGCGCATCAGCGCGCGGCGCTGCTGGCGCCGGCTTGCGCCAGCGTCGGCGGAGCGTTCTGCTGCGCCCCCAGAAACAGGCGCGGATCGAGCGGCTGGCCGGCCAGGCGCACCTCGAAATGCAGGTGCGGTCCGGTGGAGCGGCCGGACGAGCCGACCCGCGCCACCGGCTGGCCGCGCTCGACCAGCTGCCCCTGCTTGACCAGCAGGGACGAGGCGTGGGCGTAGCGCGTAATCAGGCCGTCGCCATGATCGATTTCGACCATGTTGCCGTAGCCCGGATGGAATTTGGCTTCCAGCACCACGCCGCCCGATGCCGCCAGGATCGGCGTGCCCGGCGGCGCGGCGAAGTCCAGCCCTTCGTGCATCGCCGGCCGCCCGGTGACCGGGTTGCGGCGCCAGCCATAGGAGGAACTGAGATAGGGATAGTCGGTGATCGGCATCGCCGTCGGCATGCGCGCCTGGTCGGCGGAACGCCGCGTCAGCGCCGCGTCCAGCAGCTTGAGGTTATCGCTCTGCAGCGCCAGCCGCTCCTGGATCTCGTCCAACTGGCGGCCCAGGGCCTCGGCTGAAGTGGCGCCGGCCGGCGCGCCTTCGGTGAGCAGATCATCCATTACCTGCGTGGCTTCAGGCGCTTGCGACGTGTCGACCGGCGCCCCGGCCAACTGCCTGGCCACTTCGGGGTCGGTATAGGCCACGCCCGCGACTTTCGCCACCCGCTGGCCCAGGCCGTCGATGCTGACCAGCTTGGCCTGCAGCGCCCCGACCTTGGCGGCCAACAGGTTCATGTTGCCGCGCAGGAAATCCGCATCGCGCCCCGGTTGCTCGGCCAACGGCCACCCGACGGTGCGTACCGCGGGCAGCATAGGCGTAATGTAGCGCTGGAGGGCCGCGCCGAAGATGGCGGCCGTGATCAGCGCGCCCCCGAGAAACAACGCCAGGCGCGCGCCTCCCAGGGTGAAATGCCCGTCCTGCCCATCGCGGGCGTGCATAATCACGATTTTCAAGGTTTGCTTCCTAATTCTCAGAGCCGGGATGAATAGACCTACTTCATACCGCCAACGTTCCAGTTCCAGCCGGCGAAGGGAAAATACCGCCCTGGGATGGCTGGGTCATGACATGCGGGGCGCCGGGGTACTGGCGACCGCCCGCAAGCACTTGCAAATCCAATATGCGGTGGCGGCGATCCTGCCCGCCCCGCTGGGTTCCGTCTGCCAGGTAGGCAAGCTGGAAAACCAGCGCCTTCAACTGGTGGTGCCCAGTGCCGCGCACGCGGCGAAGATGCGTCAATTGGCCCCGCGCATCGCGCAGGCCTTGGCGAACCAAGGCTGGAACCTTAACGAAATTGCGGTCAAGGTACAAGCCGGCCTGCCCAAGCCCGGCACCCGCAAGCCGCTGCCGCCCAAAGAGGCGCAGCCGCTGGGAGAGGCCGCGCTGGGCGCCTTCGAGACCCTGCACGACAACCTGCGCCCCGGCCCGCTGGCCGACGCGGTCGCCAAGCTATTGAAGCACCACAAGAGTAGCTGAAGATCGCCGGGCTCGCCTGGATGCCGACCCTTCGGATGGCCGCCATGGCCGGATTGCCGGACGGGATGACCGCCGCGGCCTGCGCCAGGCGGTGCCGCCGGCGCGTACGGATCAGGCCTGTCGGCGCCGTCCAATGAAAATGGCCGGTGTGCCGGGGACGGACCCCGGCACACCGGCCATCAGTGGCAAACCGGCCTCAGGCCAGTTGCCATTCGTGCCGGAACGCCTGCGGCGCCTCGGCTTGCGATTCGTAGGTCACCAACTCCCAGGCATCGCGCTGCTGCAGCAGCGCGCGCGCCAGCTGGTTGTTCAGGCCGTGGCCCGACTTGCACGCCACGTAGCGCGCCACCAGGGGCTTGCCCAACAGATACAGGTCGCCGATGGCGTCCAGGATCTTGTGCTTCACGAATTCGTCGTCATAGCGCAGGCCATCGCTGTTCAGCACCCGGTATTCATCCATCACGATGGCGTTGTCCAGGCTGCCGCCACGGGCCAGGCCCATCGAGCGCAGCGCCTCGACTTCGTTGACGAAGCCGAAGGTGCGGGCGCGCG
The DNA here is from genome assembly GCF_902859765.1 of Achromobacter pulmonis. GTDB lineage: Bacteria > Pseudomonadota > Gammaproteobacteria > Burkholderiales > Burkholderiaceae_B > Achromobacter > Achromobacter pulmonis. The sequence goes on along the minus strand of NZ_CADIJV010000027.1, from coordinate 24,481 downwards.
CGATCTCGCGCACGTACGAATGGGTGGCGAAGTCGATTTCAGCGAAATTCGCGGTCGAGTCGATAGCCGGGTGGCGGAAGTCGATCGAGAAGGCCAGCGCGTACCCTTCATGGGGTTCAAGCCTGGCCCACTTCTCGTTGCGGCCTTCGCCCTCGCGCACTTCCACCGTCTTCAACACGCGGATGAACTGCTTGGGCGCGTTCTGCTCGACAATGCCCGCCGAGCGCAACAGGTACACGAAGGTTGCCGCACTGCCGTCCATGATGGGGACTTCTTCGGCAGTGAGGTCGATATGCAGATTGTCGATGCCCAGGCCGGCCAGCGCCGACATGAGATGTTCCACCGTCGACACGCGGACGTTGCCCTGTTGCAGCACCGATGCCATGCGCGTATCGCCCACGCCCATGGCCTGCGCCGGCAAGTCTACGACTTCGGGCAGGTCGACGCGGTGGAACACGATGCCTGTATTGGGCGCCGCCGGACGCAGGGTGAGCTCGACCCGCCGTCCGGAGTGGACGCCGACGCCTGTCGTGCGGACGAGATTCTGGATGCTGCGCTGTCGGAACATGAGACTAAGGTATTTAGGGCCAGGAAGCCGTCAAGATGACAAGAAATTGCCGGCATAACCGTCGTATTGTAACTCTGTCCGGTTCTCAACGCCATCAAGGCGTCTGGACCGACCGATAAGACTGTCCCCGATTCAAGCGATACAAACGAAACACGGACCGCTCCGCCTCCGGCTTGCCTGCGGGGACAGGCAAGCCGGAGATGAGGGAGTGCATGGGAGCCTGAAACCAGGCCCCAGGTTCAATCCGCCTGCTTGCGCAGGAACGCCGGGATGTCGAAGTGATCCATGCCCGAGCTTTCCAGCGCGCGCACCTGGGCCGACGCCTGGCTGCGCGGATTGCGCATCACCGACGGCATGTCCAGATTGCGGTAGTCGCCCTGGCCGGCGGCCGGCATCGTGCCCATGGGCAGGTTGTCGGTGCCGGTGCGCAGCGCCTCGGCGGTGTTCTGCACCAGTTGCGGACGCGCCTGCGCACGGCCCAGGCCGGTCGCAACCACCGTCACGCGCAGGTTTTCACCCATCGATTCGTCGTAGGCGGTGCCGAAGATCACGGTGGCGTCGTCCGAAGCGTAGCTGCGGATCGTTTCCATGATTTCGCGCGTTTCGCGCATCTTCAGCGAGCGGCTGGCGGTGATGTTGACCAGCACGCCGCGCGCGCCGTTCAGATCCACGCCTTCCAGCAGCGGGCAGGCAATGGCGTGCTCGGCGGCGACGCGGGCGCGGTCAGCGCCCGATGCCGATGCCGTGCCCATCATGGCCTGGCCCTGCTCGCCCATGATCGTCTTGACGTCTTCGAAGTCGACGTTGACGTTGCCTTCGACGTTGATGATTTCGGCGATACCCGCGCAGGCGTTGTGCAGGATATCGTCGGCCGAACGGAAGCAGTCTTCCTGCGTCGCGTCCTCGTCCATCAGCTCATACAGGTTCTCGTTGAGCACCACGATGAGCGAATGCACGTGCTTGGCCAGTTCGGCGATGCCGTCCTCGGCCATCTTCAGGCGCTTGTTGCCTTCGAACGAGAAGGGCTTGGTGACCACGCCCACCGTCAGAATGCCCAGCTCCTTGGCGACTTCGGCCACGACCGGGCCCGCGCCCGTGCCGGTGCCGCCGCCCATGCCGGCAGTGATGAAGACCATGTGCGCGCCGTTCAGGGCGGCACGGATCTCTTCACGCGCGGTTTCGGCCGACGCGCGGCCTTGCTCGGGCTTGGCGCCCGCGCCCAGGCCGGTGCGGCCCAGGCGGATCTGCACCGGGGCGTTGGTCGCCGCCAGCGCCTGCGCATCGGTGTTGGCGCAGATGAAGTCCACGCCATGCACGCCGCTGCGAATCATGTGCGCGACGGCATTGCCGCCCGCACCGCCCACACCAACGACCTTGATTACGGTCCCTTTGGTGTTGTTCTCAAGCATCTCAAAGTTCATCATGATGACTCCCTCACAAGTCCGATTTTGCAAATCACAAAAATTCCCCAACAACCTATATTTTGTGAATCGCCTCAAAGCCGAAGCCGACTGCTTTGGTCCGCAACGGGTTTGAGACGCCTCCCCTTTCTGGCCCGGCCCGCCTTACCGCTGCGAATCGTGCCAAGGAGCAGGCCCCAACCTGCCCCCCTCTTCAATTCATGAACCATTCCTTCATGCGCGCCAACAGGCTCTTGAAATTGCCGGTCTGCGCGGCGACCTTGCGGCCGCGCACGCGCTGCATGCGCGCTTCCTGCAACAGCCCCATCACGGTCGAAAAACGCGGGTTGCGCATCACATCCGCCAGGCTGCCTTCGTACTCGGGCACCGCCACACGCACCGGCTTGAGGAACACGTCCTCGGCCAGTTCGATCATGCCGGGCAATTGCGCCGAGCCACCGGTCAGCACCACGCCGGAAGCCAGCAGGTCCTCGTAGCCGGAGTCGCGCACCACCTGCTGCACCAGCGTGAACAGCTCTTCCACGCGCGGCTCGATCACCGCGCCCAGCGCTTGGCGCTTGACCTGGCGCGGACCGCGGTCGCCCAGGCCCGGCACTTCCACCGATTCGTCGGGGCTGGCCAGCACCTGCTTGGCCACGCCATAGCGCAGCTTGATTTCCTCGGCATCGGGCGTCGGCGTGCGCAGCATGGCCGCAATGTCATTGGTGATCTGGTCGCCGGCGATCGGCAGCACGGCGGTGTGGCGGATCGCGCCGCCAGTGAAGATCGCCACGTCGGTGGTGCCGCCGCCGATGTCCACCAGGACCACGCCCAGCTCCTTCTCGTCGGCGGTCAGCACGGCCAGGCTCGAGGCCAGCGGTTGCAGGATCAGGTCCTGCACTTCCAGGCCGCAGCGGCGCACGCACTTGACGATGTTCTGCGCCGCGCTGACCGCGCCGGTCACGATGTGCACGCGCACTTCCAGGCGCAGGCCGCTCATGCCAATGGGTTCGCGGATATCTTCCTGTCCATCGACAATGAATTCCTGCGTCAGCACGTGCAGCACCTGCTGGTCGGTCGGGATGTTCACCGCCTTGGCGGTCTCGATGACGCGGGCGACATCGGTGGCGGTGACTTCCTTGTCCTTCACGGCGACCATGCCGCTGGAATTGAAGCTGCGGATATGGCTGCCGGCGATGCCGGTGTAGACGTCGCGGATCTTGCAATCCGCCATCAGCTCGGCTTCTTCAAGCGCGCGCTGAATCGAATTCACGGTGGTCTCGATATTGACGACCACGCCCTTGCGCATGCCGCGCGACTCGTGCTGGCCGAGGCCGAGCACTTCGAATCGCCCTTCGGGCAGGATTTCAGCCACCACAGCCACCACCTTGCTGGTGCCGATATCGAGGGCGACGATAAGGTCCTTGATGTCACGGGTCATGGCGTTAGCGTTTCTTGGGAGGTTTCGGTGTGGATTTGGGTTTGTTTGCCGACGCGGGCAACGGGGCCAGCGCCAGGGCGAAACCATTGGGATAGCGCAGGTCGGCCTGCGTGATGGTGCGCCCTTCCAGGCGCCCCGCCACGGCGGGCCAGGCCTGCACAAAACGTTGAATGCGCGCCGCGAACGGCAGCGCGCCGGGCAGGCCATGCGGATCCGGCGCGTCGGCGCCCGGATCGCGGCCCAGGTCCAGCAGCATGCCGTTGGACAGCACCACGCGCCAGGCATAGCGCGGACTGAGCTCCAGCTGCTTGACGTGCATATCGAGCGGCGCGAACCAGCGCGCCAGCTCGGCGTAGCGTTGCACCACCAGCGACTCGGTGCCCTCGGGGCCGGAGAACTGCGGCAACACTGTCTCGTCGTCCACCTCGCCCGTGTTGACCGTGAACGCCTCGCCCCAGGTGTTGATCATCTGGTTCTCGTTCCACAGCGCGAGCGGCTGCTGCTCCTCGATGCGCACACGCAGCACGTTGGGCCAGATCCGCCGCACGGTGGCGTGGCGCACCCAGGGCACCGACTCGAAGATCTCGCGCGCCTCGTTCAGGTCCACCGTGAAGAAATTGCCCTTGAAGCGGCCGGCGATCGCCGCGCGCACCGCGCCCGGCGAGACATAGTGCAACTCGGTATCCGGCATGGATTCCAGTTCGATCGCCGACAAGGTGAAATACGGCCGTTGCACCACCCACACCACGCCCGCGACGAGCATGGCGCAGACCGCCAGCACGGCTAGCGTGTTGGCGATCAGGTTGGTAGTGCGAGCGTCGTTCCACACAGAATGTCCGGGTCAAGGATTACGGGCCGCGCTGTGCAACTTGCACGAGGCATCGGCCAGGATCGCCACGCACAGTTCGGCATAGCTCATGCCGGTGGCACGAGCCGCCATCGGCACCAGCGAATGGCTGGTCATGCCGGGCGAGGTATTCATTTCAAGCAGCCAGGGGCGGTTGTCGGCGTCCAGCATGAAATCGGCGCGGCCCCAGCCTTCGCAGCCCAGCGCGCGATAGGCGCGCACCGCGATGTCGGCGACTTCCTCGGCCACGGCCGGCGGCAGCGCCGCCGGGCAGAAGTACTGCGTGTCGTCGGAGAAGTACTTGTGCTCGTAGTCGTAGTTGCCGCCGGGCGCGGCGATCTCGATCACCGGCAACGCGCGCGCGGTCTTGCCGCCCCCCAGTATCGCCACCGTCAATTCGCGGCCCGCGATGAACTGCTCGGCCAGCACTTCGGCGTCGAACTTGGCGGCCAGGGCATAGGCTTCCTTCATGTCGGAATAACCCACGACCTTGGTGATGCCTACCGTCGACCCTTCATGCGGCGGCTTGATGATCAAGGGCAGGCACAGACGATCGGGCACCAGGCGCAGCTCGGTCTCGGCGTCCAGCAATTCGAATGCGGGCGTGGGCAGGCCGTGTTGCAGCCACACCCGCTTGGTCATGGTCTTGTCCATGGCCAGCGCGGAAGCCAGCGGACCGCTGCCGGTGTACGGAATGCCCAGCAGTTCGAGCGCGCCCTGGATCGAGCCGTCTTCGCCGAAGCGGCCATGCAGCGCGATGAACACGCGTTCGAAGCCCTCTGCCGCCAGTTCCGCCAGACTGCGCTCGCCCGTGTCGAACAAATGCGCATCGACGCCGGCGCTCAGCAACGCCTCGTGCACGCCGGCCCCGGACATCAGGGACACTTCGCGTTCGGCGGACCGGCCGCCGTACAACACACCCACTTTGCCGAATGTCGCGCTCATGCCAATTCTCCAACTTGGGCCGGGACCTTGCTGATCGACCCCGCGCCCATGACGATGACCACGTCGCCATCGCGCACGAAATCCACCACTGCCTGCGGCAGGTCGGCCACGTCCTCGACGAACACCGGCTCGACCTTGCCGGCCACGCGCAAGGCGCGTGACAGGGCACGGCCGTCGGCGGCCACCAGCGGCGGCTCGCCGGCCGAATAGACCTCGGTCAGCAACACCGCGTCGGCCGTGCCCAGCACGCGCACGAAGTCCTCGAAGCAATCGCGGGTGCGCGTATAGCGGTGCGGCTGGAACGCCAGCACGATGCGGCGGTCAGGCCAGGCGCCGCGGGCGGCGGCCAGCGTGGCGGCCATTTCCACCGGGTGATGGCCGTAGTCGTCGATCACCGTGAAGGCGCCGCCGCCATGCGCGGCGGGCACCGGGAACTCGCCCGTCTGCGTGAAGCGCCGGCCCACACCCTTGAACGAGGCCAGCGCATCGCGGATCGCCTCGTCGGACACGCCCAGTTCGGTCGCCACGGCGATCGCCGCCAACGCGTTGCGCACGTTGTGCAGGCCCGGCAGGTTCAGTTCCACCTGTAGCGGCGGCAACAGCGTGTCACCCTGGCTGCGCTGCACGTTGAAACGCATGCGCGTGCCCTCGGCCCGCACCTCATAGCCGCGCACCATGGCCTCTTCGTTCAGGCCGTAGGTGGTGATGGGGCGCGACACGAACGGCATGATCTCGCGCACGTTGGCGTCGTCGCTGCACAGCACCGCGCTGCCGTAGAACGGCAGGCGCTGGGTGAACTCGATGAATGCGCTCTTGAGGCGGGCCACGTCGTGGCCATAGGTGTCCATGTGATCGGCGTCGATGTTGGTCACGATGGCCATCACCGGCAGCAGGTTCAGGAACGAGGCGTCGGATTCGTCGGCCTCGACCACGATGTAGTCGCCCTGCCCCAGGCGCGCGTTGGCGCCGGCCGAATTCAGGCGCCCGCCGATCACGAAGGTCGGGTCCAGGTCGGCCGCGGCCAGCACGCTTGCCACCAAGCTCGTGGTGGTGGTCTTGCCATGCGTGCCGGCCACCGCGATGCCGCGCTTCAGACGCATCAGCTCGGCCAGCATGATGGCGCGCGGCACCACCGGGATGCGCGCGGCGCGGGCCGCGATGACCTCGGGGTTGTCGCCCGCCACCGCGGTGGAGGTGACGATGGCGCCAGCGCCGGTGACGTTGCTGGCGACGTGACCGATGGCGATGTTCACGCCCAGGCCGGCCAGACGGCGCGTCACCGCCGACTCGTTCAGGTCGGAACCGCTGACGGTGTAGCCCAGGTTGAGCAGCACCTCGGCGATGCCGCTCATGCCGGAGCCGCCGATGCCTACGAAATGGATATGTTGGATTCTGTGTTTCATGATGAACGCCCCGCTGCCTGTTCACAGACGTCGGCGATGTGCGCCGCCGCTTCCGGGTGCGCATGCGCGCGGGCCCGTTCTGCGACGGCTTGCAGTTCTTGTCGGTTGCGCTGGCCAAGCCAGTCCGCCAGCCACTCGGGGCTCAAGGCGTTCTGCGGCTGCAGCCAGGCGGCCTGCGCGTCGCTCAGGAAGCGCGCGTTGGCGGTTTGATGGTCGTCGATGGCATGGGGGAACGGCACGAACAGCGCCGCCACGCCCGCCGCGGCCACTTCGGACACCGTCATGGCGCCCGCGCGGCAGATCAGCAGGTCGGCATCGCCCATGGCGCCGGCCATGTCGTCGATGAAGGCGCGGCAGTCGGCCGCCACACCCGCCTGGGCGTAGGCCTGCTGCAGCGCCGGCAAGTGTTGTTCGCCGGCCTGATGCACCACCACGGGACGGCTTTCCCGTGGCAGGCGCGCCAGCGCCTGCGGCACAGCGGTATTGAGCGCCTGAGCACCGAGGCTGCCGCCCACCACCAGCAGCCGCAGCGGACCGCCACGGCCGGCATAGCGCTGCGCCGGATCGGGCAAGGCGCACAGGTCGGCGCGCACCGGGTTGCCCATGGCCTCGCCCTTGGGCAGCACGCCGGGGAACCCGCTCAGCACGCGGCGCGCCATGCGGGCCAGCCACTTGTTGGCGGTGCCGGCCACCGCATTCTGTTCGTGCACCACCAGCGGCGTGCCGCGCAGCGCCGCGATGACGCCACCGGGGAAGGCGACATAGCCGCCCATGCCCAGCACCACGTCGGGGCGCACCGCCGACAGGCGCGACCACGCCTGCGCGCAGGCGCGCAGCAGCAGGAAAGGCAGCTTCAGCAACGCCGCCACGCCCTTGCCGCGCACGCCGGCAAAGCGCAGCGGCACCAGCTCGATGCCGCGCGGCGGCACCAGTTTGCCTTCCATCTTGTCGGGGTTGCCCAGCCACAGCACGCGCCAGCCACGCTGGCGCAGCACATCGGCCACGGCCAGGCCGGGCATGATGTGGCCGCCGGTGCCGCCGGCCATGATCAGGATGGTGCGCGACGACGCGGTCATACCCGTCCTCCGCGCATCATGATGCGGTTTTCCACATCCACCCGTATCAGCATGGCCAGGGCGCACAGATTCATCACCACGCCCGAGCCGCCATAACTCATCAGCGGCAGCGTCAGCCCTTTGGTCGGCAGCAGCCCCAGGCACACCCCCATGTTGATGAAGGCCTGCACCCCGAACCACATCGCCACGCCGTGCGCCACCAGACCGGCGAACGTGCGTTCCATGGCGATGGCCTGGCGGCCGATGTCGAAACCGCGATAGACGATGATGGCGAACAGCGTGATCACCAGCATCACGCCGGCGAAGCCGAGTTCCTCGCCCACCACCGCCATCAGAAAGTCAGTATGGGCTTCGGGCAGGTAGTGCAGCTTCTCGACGCTGGCGCCCAGGCCCACGCCCAGCCATTCGCCGCGTCCCAGGGCGATCAGCGAATGCGACAACTGATAGGCGCTGCCGTAGGCATTGTCTTCGTTCCAGGGATCCAGATAGGCGAACAGACGCGCGCGGCGCCACGGCGACAGCCAGATCAGCATCAGGAAGGTGCTGACCAGCACCGCCAGCAGGCTGCTGAAGTATTTGCCGTTGATGCCGCCCAGGAACAGGATGCCGATCGCGATCGCCACGATCACCATGAACGCGCCCAGGTCGGGTTCGAGCAGCAGCAGCATGCCCACGCCCGCCAGCGCGAACGCCATCGGCAAAAAGCCGCGTGCGAAGGCCTGCATGTGCTCCTGCTTGCGCACCGTGTAGTCGGCCGCATACAGCAGCGCGGCCAGCTTCATCAGTTCGGACGGCTGGAAATTCAGCGGGCCCAGCGGGATCCAACGGTGCGCGCCGTTGACCTCGCGGCCGATCCCCGGGACCAGCACCGCCGCCAGCAGCACTATCGCCACCACGAACAGCGGTACCGCCAGGCGCTGCCAGACGCGGATCGGCACCGCCAGCACAACCGCCCCCGCCACCAGGCCGGTGCAGACGAACAAGCCATGGCGGATCACGAAGTAATAGCGTCCATACGACGCATAGCGCGGGCCGTCGGCCAGCGCGATCGACGCCGAGTACACCATCAGCAGGCCGAGCAGCAGCAACGTCGAGGCCGCGATCGCGAGCGGCATGTCGAAATTGCGCATGCGGGTACGGCCGGGCCGTACGGCATTGACGCTGGCGGTGAGATCGGCGATCAGGCTCATGCCACCTCTCCTCGGTCGCGGGCCAGGTCTTCGACCTCTTCCACAAACACTTGCCCGCGATGCGGGTAGTTGCGGAACATGTCCAGGCTGGCGCAGGCGGGCGACAGCAGCACCACGTCACCGGCCTGCGCCAGTTCGGCGGCGCGGCGCACGGCGTCACGCAGCGATGCCACGGCAATGCAGTCGACGCCAGTGGCGGCCAGCACCCGGCCGATCTCGGGGCCATCCTGGCCGATCAGCAGCACGGCGCGCGCATGGCGCGACACCACCGGAATCAACGGCGAGAAGTCCTGGCCCTTGCCCTGGCCGCCGGCGATCAGCACCACCGGCTGGCCCATGCCTTCGAGCGCGGCCACGGTAGCGCCGACGTTGGTGCCCTTGCTATCGTTGATGTAGTCCACGCCGCCGATATTGCGCACAAAAGCGGCACGATGCGGTTCGCCGGCATATTCACGCAGGGCGCGCAGCATCGGGCCCCAACCGAGGTCGAGGCAACGTGCCAGCTGCAACGCGGCCAGCGCATTCAAGGCATTGTGGATGCCGCGGATGCGCAGGGCATCGACCGGCATCAGGCGGCTCATGCGGCCCTTGGCCCGCACCGGCTCCGGCGCGCCCTTCTTGCGGCGCACCGGCGCCACGGGTTCGTCGAAATCGACCGGCTCGGCCGCCACCAGCCAGGCCACGCCCTGCCCCAGATCCAGGCCCATGTCGCCGACCAGCTCCGGCACGTCGCGGCCGAAGCTGCGCACCGGCATGGCATCCAGCGACGGCACCATGTCCACGGTATACGGATCATCGCGATTGACAATGGCGATGCGCGTCATCTTCAGCAGGCGCGCCTTGGCCCGCGCATAGGCGTCCATGCCGCCATGCCAGTCCAGGTGATCCTGCGTCACGTTGAGCACGACGGCCGCGTCGGCCATCAGCGTGTGCGTAGTCTCCAGCTGGAAGCTCGACAGTTCCAGCACCCACACTTGCGGCAGCGCATCGGCATCCAGCGCCTGCATCAAGGCGGTCAACGCGGCCGGACTGATATTGCCGGCAGCCTGCACCGACAGGCCGCTGGCCGCGATCAGGTCGCGCGCCAGCGCGGTGACGGTGGTCTTGCCATTGGTGCCGGTCACGGCCAGCACGCGCGGACGGTATTCACGGGTCTCGGCCAGTTCGGCCAGCGCCCGCGCAAACAGCTCGATCTCGCCGACGACTTCGATGCCGCGAGCCTTGGCTTCGCGCAGCAGATCGCCGGCCGGCGCGCCGTCGGGCGCCAGCCCCGGGCTGACGACGACCTGGTCGACCCCATCCAGCAGCGCGAGATCGAAAGACGTGTCGCAGCCCAGGCGGTATTCCACCTCGGCCTGCGCCAGCGCATCGCGCAGCGCGGACAATCCCCCCGGCTCGGCGCGCGTGTCGGCCACGCGCAGGCGGGCGCCCTGGCGGGCGCTCCAGCGTGCGGCGGCGACACCCGACTCGCCCAATCCAAGGATCAGGACGAGCGGCGCGTCGGCGCGGGAGGTTTCATTCATATTCATCGCAACTTCAGGGTAGAGAGGCCAATCAGCACCAGCATCATGCTGATGATCCAGAAACGCACGACCACCTGGGTTTCCTTCCAGCCGCCCACTTCGAAGTGATGATGCAGCGGAGCCATGCGGAATATGCGTCGACCTGTTCCATAACGTCGCTTGGTGTACTTGAACCACGTCACCTGGATCATCACCGACAGGGTCTCGACCACGAACACGCCGCCCATGATGAACAGCACGATCTCCTGGCGCACGATGACCGCGATCGTGCCCAGCGCCCCACCCAGCGCCAACGCGCCGACGTCACCCATGAACACCTGCGCCGGATACGCGTTGAACCATAAAAATGCCAGCCCCGCGCCGCCGATCGCCGCGCACAGCACCATCAGCTCCGAGGCGCCCGGGATATACGGGAACAACAGATACTTCGAGTAGTCGACACGGCCGACCACGTAGGCGAAGATGCCCAGCGCGCTGCCGACCATCACGGTGGGCATGATCGCCAGGCCATCCAGGCCGTCGGTCAGATTGACAGCGTTGCTGGTGCCGACGATCACAGCCCAGGTCAACGCCACGAAGCCGAGCACGCCCAGCGGATAGCTGACCGTCTTGAAGAACGGCACGATCAGGTCCGCGCGCGTCGGCAGCGACATCGTGAAGCCACTACCGACCCAGGCCTTGAACAGGGGCCACAACTCGGCGTTGGCCGGCGCCGACACGGCAAATGCCAGATACACCGCCGCCACCAGGCCGATGGAGGCCTGCCAGAAAAACTTCTGGCGCGCCGGCATGCCTTCGGGATCGCGATAGACCACCTTGCGGTAATCGTCCATCCAGCCGATCCAACCAAAACCGAAGGTCACCAGCAGCACCACCCAGACGAAGCGGTTGGTCCAGTCGGCCCACAACAACGTGCTGATGGCGATGGAAATCAGGATCAGCACGCCCCCCATGGTCGGCGTGCCAGTCTTGACCAGGTGGCTTTCCGGGCCATAGGAACGCACCGCCTGGCCGATCTTCATCTCGGTCAGCTTGCGGATCACGCGCGGGCCGGCCACCAGGCCGATCAGCAGCGCGGTGGCGCAGGCCAGCACCGCGCGCAGCGTGATGTACTCGAACACACCCAAGGCGCGCACATCATCGGAAAGCAGGCGGGCGATCTCAAGCAGCATGGTTGTCCCCCTGCCCCTTGGACGCATGTCCGTCATTCGAAGTAAAAGCCGTCACTACCCGCTCCATGCGCATAAAGCGCGATCCTTTCACCAATACGCAGGACGCGCGCAGGCCGCGCAATGCGGCAACCACTTCGTCTACCGATGCGCAGGCGTGCGCGCCCGAACCGTAGGCGGCCGCGGCCGCCCGGCTGGCTTCGCCTAGCGTGATGAGCGCGTCGAGCCCGAGCTCGCGCGCGTAATTGCCCACCTCTTCATGCATGGCGGGGCCGTTGTCCCCGACTTCGCCCATATCGCCCAGCACCAGGACACGCGTGCCGGCCATGCGGGCTAGCACATCGATGGCCACGCGAACCGAGTCGGGGTTGGCATTGTAGGTGTCGTCGATGAGCAACGTTCCGTCACTCAATTTCTTGTGCTGCATGCGGCCCGCGACTGGACTGAAACCAGCCAGCGCCCGCACGGCGACATCCAGCGGCACGCCTGCGGCGATGCTGCTGGCGATCGCCGCCAGCGCATTGCGCAGGTTGTGCACGCCAGGCACCGGCAACACTAGATCGGCATTGCCCATCGGCGTCACCACGCGGCAACGCGTCGAATCGACGTCCGCCAGAATCTGTTCGGCGTAGACATCCAGCCCCGGCTGCAGGCCGAAGCGCAACGCGCGGCGCGGCGCGGCGAGCTTGTCCCAGATCGCCGCGTACGGCTCGTCGCCCGGATACACGGCCACGCCATCCGCCGGCAGCGCGGCGATGGCGGCACCGTTTTCCAGCGCCACCGCTTCCACGGTATGCATGAATTCCTGGTGCTCGCGCTGGGCGTTGGTGACCAGCGCCACGCTGGGCGCCGCGATCGCCGCCAATTGGGCGATCTCGCCCGGGTGGTTCATGCCCAGTTCGAACACGGCGGCGCGGTGCTCCGGCCGCAGGCGCAGCACCGTCAGCGGCACGCCGATGTCATTGTTCAGGTTGCCAGCGGTCGCGAGACGGCCTTCCTCGCCTTGCCAGCCGGCCAGCATGGCCGAGATCATTTCCTTGGTAGTGGTCTTGCCGTTGCTGCCTGTCACCGCCACCACCGGCAGCGAGAAGCGGGCGCGCCAGGCGGCGCCGATACGCATCAGCGCCACGCGGGTATCGCCCAGCACCAGTTGCGGCAGGCTCGATTCCGGCACGGCGTGCGCCACCACCGCGGCGCAGGCGCCGCGCTCGGCGGCCTGGTCCAGATAATTGTGGGCGTCGAAGTTCTCGCCCACCAGCGCCACGAACATCTCGCCGGCGCCAATGCGCCGGGTGTCGGTGGAAACGCCTTTGACCTGCGGCAGCAACAGCGCCAGCCGCGCCCATTCCCGGTCATCGAAAGGCAGTTTCTCGCCGGCGATTTCCTGGTAGGTCTCGTGCCCCTTGCCCGCCAGCAGCACCACGTCTTCCGGCGCGCTGGCCCAGATGGTCTGCATAATGGCGCGGGCACGGTCCACCTGGACCTCGGCCATCACCGAAGCCGGAATGCCGGCAACGATCTGCGCCACGATGACGTCGGGCGATTCGCTGCGCGGATTGTCGCTCGACACCACGACATGGTCGGCCAGCTCGGCTGCGATGCGTCCCATCTCGGGGCGTTTGCCTGCGTCGCGATCGCCGCCACAACCGAACACGCATACCAGGCGGCCGGCGCGCGCCTGGGCCACCGGGCGCAACGCCATCAAGGCGCGCGCCAGCGAGTCCGGCGTGTGCGAATAATCGACCACCACCAGCGCCCCGCGGCCGGCATGGGCCTGGGAGGCGAGCGCCACCGGTTCCACCGTTTGCAGTCGACCATCCACCGGATCGGTCGCGGCCAGTTCGCGCGCGATCTGCGCGAAGGGCAGGCCCAGTTTGTAGAGCACGCCCGCCACCAGCAACAAGTTCGAGACGTTGTGCGCTCCCAGCAGGCGCGTCACGATCTGCGCCTCGCCATGCGGCGACACCAGCGTGAATATCTGTCCTTGCGCGGTGGCCTGCAGGTCGCGCGCACGCATCGCGGCAGGAATCGCCGGATCCGCGCTCAGGCTGTAGCCCATCACCGACAGCGCCGGCGGCAGCGAGGCGATCAGGCGGCGACCGGCTTCGTCGTCGGCGTTGACCACCGCGGCGCTCAGCCCCGGCCAGCGGAACAGGCTGGCCTTGGCCGCCTCGTACCGCGCCATCGTGCCGTGATAATCGAGGTGATCGCGGGTCAGGTTGGTATAGGCGGCCAGCGCCACCCGCACGCCATCCATACGGCCCTGTTCGATGCCGATGGACGACGCCTCCATCGCCACCGCCTTGGCGCCGGCATCGCGCATGGCCGCCAGCAGACGGTGCACGGTCAGCACGTCCGGCGTGGTGAGATGGCCGCCCAGCGTCTGCCCGTCGGGCAGCACCGCGCCCAGGGTGCCAATGGTGCCGCAGGGCTTGTCGTTGCGTCCCAGCGCGTGGGCGATCCACTGCACCGACGAAGTCTTGCCGTTGGTGCCGGTCACGGCCACCACCGCCAGCGCCGCCGACGGCCGGCCGTACCAGGTGTCGCCCAACTCGCCCAACAGGGCGCGCAGGCCGCTCACCGGCAGCATCGGCGTATTGCCGGCCGCCGCCGCGGCCTCGATGGCTTCGGTCGCGGGCGCTTCGAACAACACCGCGCTGGCGCCCAGCGCCAACGCCTTCTCTATATACAGGCGGCCGTCGCTGGACAGTCCCGGGCAGGCAACGAACACGTCGCCCGGCTCGATCTCGCGGGAGTCCAGCTTCAGGTGCGCGGTCAACGACACGCGCGAATGCAACCACGCCACGGCGTGTTCGACCGTGGCGACGGAGGATGAGAGGAAGCCCTTGGCGCTCATCTGCCTGGCTCCTTGATACCGGCAACGATTGTCGACTCGAAGGGCGCGTCCGGCCGCACCCCCATCAACCGCAGACTCCCGCCGACGATATGGGAGAACACGGGCGCGGCGATCGCGCCGCCGTAGTAACCGCCGACCGTGGGCTCGTCGATCGATACCGCGACCACGATCTTGGGATCGGACACCGGCGCGAATCCCACATACGAGCTGCGGTAGCGCTGCATGCTGTACTTGCCATCGACGATCTTGCGCGCGGTGCCGCTCTTGCCCGCCACGCGGTAACCCTGGACCTGGGCGGCCTTGGCGCCTTCCGGCCCGGCGGCGGCCTCCAGCACGCCGCGCACCAGCGCGGTGGTCTTGGGCGTGTAGATCTTGACGCTGGTGGGATCGCTGTCGCGCTTGACGAGGGTCAGCGACACCATGTCGCCGTTGCGGGCAAACACCGTATAGGCGCGCGCCACCTGCAGCAGCGACACCGACAAGCCATAGCCATAGGCCATGGTGGCCTTTTCGATCAAGCGCCAGCGTTCCCACGGCCGCAGGCGGCCAGGGGCCGCGCCCGGGAATCCCACCTGCGGCGCCTGCCCCAGTCCCAACTCGGTGAAGCGGTCCCACATTTCGCGCGACTCCAACTTCTCGGAGATCATCGTCATGCCGATGTTGCTGGACTTGCGCAGCACGCCAGCCACGTCCAGCGTACCGTTGCGGCTGACATCGCTGATGGTGCTGCCCTGATAGGTGAAACGACCGTTGCCGGTCTCGAACAGTGTCGACGTCGTGATACGGCCCAGGTCCAGCGCCAAGGCGGCGGTGAACGGCTTCATGATCGAGCCGGGCTCGAACGTGTCGGTGATGGCCTGGTTGCGCAGGTTCGCGCCATGGAAGGTTTCGCGCCGGTTCGGATCGAATGTCGGCAGGCTCGCCAGCGCCAGGATCTCGCCGGTATGCACATCCACGATCACGGCGGTGGCACCCTTGGCCTGGTGCTTTTCCATGGCGTCCTTCAATTCCTTGAACACCAGGTATTGCAGACGGGTATCGATGGACAGGCGCAGGTCGCGGCCATCGACCGGCAGGGTCACGGCCTGCACATCCTCGATCACCCGGCCCAGCCGGTCCTTGATGACACGCCGGCTGCCCGGCCGGCCCGACAACTGCTGATTGAACGTCAGCTCGACGCCTTCCTGCCCTTGATCTTCGACATTATTGAAGCCGACGACGTGCGCCATCACCTCGCCGTCGGGGTAGTAACGGCGGGTCTCGGGTTGCTGATGCACGCCGGGCAGCCCCAGTTGCTTGATCTTGTCGGCCACGTCCATCGAAACCTGGCGCTTCAGATACACGAAGTTCCTGTCTTCGTCGACCCGGCGCCGCAGGTCGGCGATGGGCGTTTCCAGCAACTTGGCCAGCGCATCCAACTGGGCGGACGTGGCCTGCTTGAGGTCTTCGGGAATGGCCCAGATGGCGCGCGCCGGCACGCTCGAAGCGAGCACCGAGCCGTTGCGGTCCATGATCTTGCCGCGGGTGGCCGACAGCGTCAGGGTGCGCTCGTAACGGCGCTCGCCCTGCTGCTGCAGGAATTCGGTGGACAGCCCTTGCAGGAACAGGGCACGGCCGGCCAGCACGGTGAAGCCGCCGAACAGCAGGATCAGCACCAAACGCGCGCGCCAGGTCGGCAGTTGCCCGCGCAACACCGGATTATCGAAGAAGGGCACGCGCTTCATCGGGCACCTCCACCGGGCGGCAGCGGCGGTTGATTCAGGTACAGCGTGCGGTCAGGCACGATGGGAATCATCTTCAACGTGTCGCGCGCGATCACATCGACCCGGGCATTGCGCGCCAGCTCGGCGCGTTCCAGCTGCAGGCGCCGCCAGTTGGTTTCCAGGTCGCGTGCCTGCGCCTGATCGCGACCCAACTCGACAAAGAGCTGGCGCGACTGATACCGGCTGGTGACCAGGGAAATGGCCGACAGCATCAGCAAAGCCGCAACGATCAGGTTGACGCGACCCATCAGCGGCGCCCTCCCTTGCCGCCGCGGCGAGGCGGCGGAGCCAGATCGCTGCCGGGCAGCGAACCGATTTTCACGAATGCCATGCCGCCCTCGGCGGGCAAGGGCGTGGCGGTGCGTTCGGCGACCCGCAGCACCGCCGAACGGGCGCGCGCATTGGCCGAGACTTCATCGTCTTCGGCCAGCACGCGCCCCAGGGAGCGCAGCACCGGCTGGGGCATTTCGCTTTCGCGCAAGGGCAAGCGCGCATGCGCGGCAGCCGGACGCGCCGCCGCCGCGATGCACTGCTTGACCATGCGGTCTTCGAGCGAATGAAAGCTGATCACCGCCAACCTCCCCCCCGGGGCGAGCAGATCTAGAGCTGACGCGAGGGTGCGCGCGAGCTCTTCGAGTTCCCGATTGATGTAAATCCGTAGAGCTTGAAAGGTGCGTGTGGCCGGATGCTGCCCCTTTTCGCGCGTGCGGACGGCGCTGGCGACGCACTCGGCAAGCTCGAGCGTGGTGCGCAGCGGCCTTGTTGCGCGGCGAGCAGCAATCGCCTTTGCAACCTGAAAAGCAAACCGTTCTTCGCCATAATCCGCTATGACCTCCCGCATCTCATCCACACTGGCTTGCGCCAGCCAATCCGCCACCGTGGGTCCACGAGTGGTGTCCATCCGCATGTCGAGCGGGCCATCCCGCATGAACGAGAAACCGCGCTCGGCATCGTCGATCTGAGGCGACGACACGCCCAGATCCAGCATCACGCCATCGACCTTGTCGATGCCGCGTTGCCGCAACGCTTCGGCCATGGTGGCAAAGCCGCCGTGCACCACCGTCACCCGGGAATCCACCGCCGCCAACGCATTGGCGACGGCGATCGCCTCGGGGTCCTTATCGAACACCACCAGACGGGCGGCCGGGCCCAGGCGGCCAAGCAGCTCGCGGCTGTGGCCGCCGCGACCGAAGGTGCCATCCACGAAGACACCCCGTTCCTTGCGCGTAGCCGCAGCCGGCTCGTCCTGGGCGTGCGACCGTGTCGCGCCCTTGCCGCCGAAATCGGCCAGCAACAGCGCGTCCACCGTCGGCTCCAGCAGGACGGGCCGATGTTCGAATTCCATAACTCTTTCAGAACGAAAACTGATTCAACACATCCGGCATACCCTTGGCCAGGTCTTCAGCCTCGCGGCTTGCCAGGGTAGCGGCATCCCACAGCTCGAAGTGCGCGCCCATACCGAGCAGCATCACCTCGCGCGTCAATCCGGAAGCGTTGCGCAGTTCAGGCGCGATCAGGACGCGGCCAGAGCCGTCCAGCTCCACGTCCTGAGCGTTGCCCAGCAGCAGCCGCTGCAACGCGCGAGCCGTCATGGGAAAGGCGGCAATCTGCTCGCGCTTCTTTTCCCACTCGGGCCGCGGGTACACCAGCAGGCAGCCGTCCGGGTGGCGGGTCAGGGTCAGGCGGCCTTCGGCCTGCGCCATGAGCGCGTCACGATGCCGGGTCGGAATCGAGATCCGCCCCTTGGCATCCAGCGTGAGCGCGCTGCTTCCCTGAAACACCACTTTTACCCCACTTAATTGCACAATTTCCTACTATTTCCCACTCTACGGTATGGCAATGGGGCGGTCAAGCGCACGGTTGCAATTTTTTCAATCACAACAAGGACTTAGAGCAACTTGTAAATTCACCAATAGAAAAACCTCCCAATAAATCAGGAGGTTGCGTCACTATCTAAATGTGGTTCTTAAGAAGTGGCGGCTAACAATGCCTTTGCATTGTTTTACCCGGCCCGCCGGCCGAAGACTGGCGGGGGCTGCGCGCCAGATGGCGGACATCGAGACCTGAAAAAAGCCGCGCGGCAGCGCGCGCCGATCGGAAATCCAATGCAAGACGGGCCTATAGGCCGGATTCTGTACACCAGGTTTCCCTGGCGGACGATCATTCCTCTGCGCGGATCATTGCTGAGCCGCTGTAGCCATCTACCCGCATACTCGGACGGAGCCGCCCTCCACGACCCGAAAGCCGCACGCATGCCTATTTGATGTTGCTCCGGGTAGAGGTTGCCGCGTTTCACCCTGCGATGCCGCCCGCCGTTACCGGCTGGCGCGATACGGAGATGGCCGTATCGGTGCGCGCATGGCACGCCCGCCCCGCAGACTCGTCTCTGTGGCCCTGTTCCTCGACCGCGTCCGAAGACGCGACCGGACGGCCGTTAGCCGCTACCCTGCCCTGTGGAGTCCGGACCTTCCTCGATGGATTCGCATCCACCGCGATCGCCCGACCCGCCTTGCGGTGCGTATTCTAGTACAGGTCTCGGCTCCGTCCCCGAACAGCCGCCCGGGTTCCTGCGACAATATGGCCTGATCCGCTTATCCCGCCGCAAAAACGACTCCCTACATGGCCCTCGCAACGCTCATCACCCTGACCGACATCCAGCTGGCCTACGGCCATCACCCATTGCTGGACCATGCCGACTTCGCCATCCAGGCCGGCGAGCGCATCGGCCTCATCGGCCGCAATGGCGCCGGCAAGTCCTCGTTGCTGCGGCTGCTGGACGGCCGCACCGCGCCAGACGACGGCGACATCGCCCGCAGCTCAGGCCTGCGCGTGGCCACCGTCGAACAGGAACCGGAACTGGACGAAAATGCCACCGTCTTCGACGTGGTCTGCAACGTCGAAGGCGACCACGAAGACTGGCAGCGCCCCTCGCGCGTGCGCGCCATCCTGGAAAAACTCGGCCTGCCCGCGGACGCCCAGATCGCCGGCCTGTCCGGTGGCACCCGCAAGCGGGTCGCGCTGGCCCGCGCCCTGGTCGAGGAGCCCGACCTGCTGCTGCTGGACGAGCCCACCAACCACCTGGACTTCGACGGCATTGCCTGGCTCGAGGAAATGCTGCGCACCTGGAAGGGCGCCGCGGTCATCATCACCCACGACCGCCGTTTCCTCGATTCAGTGGCTACCCGCATCGTCGAACTCGACCGCGGGCGGCTGCTCAGCTTCCCCGGCAACTTCTCGCAATGGCAAGAGCGCAAGGCCCAGTGGCTGGAATCCGAGCGCCTCGAGCAAGCCCGTTTCGACAAACTCCTGGCCCAGGAAGAAGTCTGGATCCGCAAGGGCGTGGAAGCCCGCCGCACCCGCAACGAAGGCCGCGTGCGGCGCCTGGAACGCCTGCGGGTCGAACGCGCCGAGCGCCGTGAACGCGTCGGCGACGTGTCGTTGGCACTGGCCGAAGGCCAGCGCTCCGGCAAGCTGGTGGCCGAACTGGAACACGTCAGCAAGCGCTTCGGCGACAAGGTCGTGGTGGACGACTACTCCACCACCATCCTGCGCGGCGACCGTATCGGCATCATCGGCCCCAACGGCGCCGGCAAGACCACGCTGCTCAAGCTGATCCTGGGCGAAATGCCGCCCGACAGCGGCAAGACCCGCACCGGCACCAACGTGTCGGTGGCCTACTTTGACCAGATGCGCGCCCAGCTCGACGAGAACGCAACGCTGGTCGACATCATCAGCCCGGGTAGCGAATGGGTCGAGATCGGCGGCACCCGCAAGCATGTCATGAGCTATCTCGGCGACTTCCTGTTCTCACCCGCGCGCGCCGGCTCGCCCGTGCGCAGCCTGTCCGGCGGGGAACGCGCGCGCCTGCTGCTGGCGCGCCTGTTCGCGCGTCCGGCCAACGTGCTGGTGCTGGACGAACCCACCAACGATCTCGATATCGAAACGCTCGAGTTGCTTGAAGAACTGCTGCAGGAATATTCCGGCACGGTGCTGCTGGTGAGCCACGACCGCGCATTCCTGAACAACGTCGTCACCCAGACCATCGCCTACGAGGGCAACGGCCACTGGCGCGATTATGTCGGCGGCTACGACGAATGGGTCGCCCAGCGGCCCGCCCCGGCGCTCGTCGAAAGCACCGCGGAAGATACTGCCAAGGCGCGCGCCGCCGATGAAGCCGCCGCCCGCGCCAAGGCCGCCAAGGCAAAGCCGGTACGAGCCGCCAAAATGAATTCGTGGGATTTGCGCGAACTCGAGGGCCTGCCCGACGCCATCGCCGCGCTCGAGGCGCAGCAGGCGGCGCTGGCCGGCAAGCTGGCCGATGGCAGCCTGTACCGCGATGCGCCCGCCGAAGTCGAACGCATCAACGGCGAACTGTCCAAGCTCGAAAGCGAGCTCGAAGAGAAATTCGCGCGCTGGGAATTGCTCGAGGCGCGCCGCGAAGGCGGCCTCTGAGGCTGGGGCAGCGGGCTACCACGGCTTGCTGCGGCCCACTACGATATCTGGCGCATCGCCAACGGCGCGGGATGCGCCACCGGCGTGCCTACGACGTGGCGCGCCAGGCCAGCGTCTCGCCCGCGGCCAGGGGCACCAGCGCGGTATTGCCGAACGGCAGTTCTTCCGGAATCTGGAAGGTCTCCCGCACCAGGGTCAAGGTTCCCGTATTGCGCGGCAAACCGTAGAAATCCGGCCCGTGGAAACTGGCGAACCCTTCCAGCTGGTCCAGCTTGCCGACGGCATCGAACGCGGTCGCATACAACTCCATCGCATGCAAAGCGGTGTAGCAGCCGGCACAGCCGCAGGCATGCTCCTTCAGGCCACGGGCATGCGGCGCACTGTCGGTTCCCAGGAAGAAGCGTGGGCTGCCGCTGGTCGCGGCCGCCACCAGCGCCTGGCGGTGGGTTTCACGCTTGAGGATCGGCAGGCAATACCAATGCGGCCGCACGCCACCCTGGAAAATCGCGTTGCGGTTGTACAGCAGATGCTGCGGCGTGATCGTGGCCGCGATCGGACCTTCGGCATCACGCACATACTCGGCGCCCTCCTTGGTCGTGATGTGCTCGAACACCACCTTCAAGGCGGGGAACGCACGCCGCAGCGGCTTCATCACCCGTTCCACGAAGATCGCCTCGCGATCGAACACGTCTATCGACGGATCGGTCACTTCGCCATGCACCAATAGCGGCATGCCACACTTCTCGAGCGCTTCCAATGCCTTGGCGCACTTGCCCAGCAGATCGGTGACACCGGCGTCGGAATTGGTGGTGGCCCCGGCCGGATACAGCTTGACCGCACAGACCTGGCCGGACTCGTGCGCGCGGAAGATCTCTTCGGCGCTGGTGTTGTCGGTCAAGTACAGCGTCATCAACGGCGTGAAAGCGCCAACATCGCCGCCCGCCTTGGCCAGCGCCGCCAGAATGCGGCCGCGATAGGCCACGGCCTGTTCAGTGGTGGTTACCGGCGGCTTCAGATTGGGCATGATGATGGCGCGGGCAAACTGTCGCGCCGTATCCGCCACCACCGCTTCCAGCGCGGCGCCATCGCGCAGGTGCAAGTGCCAATCGTCGGGGCGGGTGATGGTCAGTCGAGTCGTATTTTGCGTAGACATGGGAAGGCTTCTTAATCTGCCAGCGGCATGCCCCGTTCAGCCAGCGCGCAGAACATCGCGCTGCCCAGGGGAATGACGGCATCGTTGAAATCGAAATGCGAGTTGTGCAGCACGCAGCCAGACTCGGCTCCGCCTTGGCCCAGACGGAAATAAGCGCCTGGCTTGCTCTGCAGCATGAAGGAAAAATCTTCGGAACCCATCGACGGGACCAGGTCGCGCACCACGTTTTCCTTGCCGATCATCTCGGTGGCGATATCCGCGACCAGATTGGCGTGTTGCGGCGTGTTCAGGGTCGCGGGATAGATGCGCTCATAGGTTAGCTCAGCGGTGCCGCCGAATGCGCCGGCGATGGCGGTGACCAACTCGCGCATGCGCGTCTCCACCATCTCCTGCACCGACTTGCGGAAGGTGCGCACCGTGCCCACCAGCCGCGCCTCGCGCGGGATCACGCTCATCGCGCCAGGATGGCCGGCCTGCAGCGAACCGATCGATACTACCGCGGAATCCAGCGGATTGACGTTGCGCGACACAATGGTCTGCAGCGCGGTGATGACCTGGCCAGCGATAGTGACCGGATCGATCGTCTGATAAGGATGCGCGCCATGACCGCCGCGGCCGGTAATGAGGATCTCGAAACGGTCGGCCGCCGCCATCATCGGTCCCGGGTTGATGCCGATGGTACCGGGCTTCAGCCCGGGCCAGTTGTGCAAGGCGTAGATGGCATCACAGGGAAAGGTGTCAAATAGCCCGTCCTCCATCATGGCTTTGGCCCCCCCGCGCCCTTCCTCGGCCGGCTGGAAGATGAGTACCGCCGTGCCATCGAAGTTGCGGGTCTGCGCCAGGTACCGGGCCGCCCCGATCAATACCGCCGTATGGCCGTCATGGCCGCAACCATGCATCAGGCCGGGCTTGGTCGACTTGTGGCCAAAGTCGTTGTCTTCGGTCATGGGCAGGGCGTCCATGTCGGCGCGCAGGCCGATCATGCGTCCGCTGTCGCAGCGTTTGCCGCGAATGACGCCCACCACGCCTGTCTTGCCAATGCCCCGGTGCACCTCGATGCCCAGCGCCTCCAACGCGCCCGCCACGATCCCAGACGTGCGGACTTCTTCGAAGCCCAACTCGGGATGAGCGTGCAGGTCGCGCCGCAGCGCCGTCAATTCGTCATGAAACAAGCGAATTGATTCCAAAGCAGAACGTGCGTACATAGGAGGTTACAGAATGACGTGGAAGGGGGGACAGTGGCGATATTTTAGTTGCTACAGAGGATAAATGCCTTTGTCTTTAGGGGAGAGACACGTTATGCTCCGGCCGCAGGACAATTTTTCCAACAGCCAGAGAAGGAGCGCCGCATTATGGCCACAACCTCCAAACCCGCGACCGCGCGCAAGCCGAACGCTGCATTCATGAAGCCCCTGACTCCCAGCGCCGAACTGGCCGCTGTGATCGGTTCGGAAGCCGTGCCGCGCACCGAGGTCACCAAGAAGATCTGGGAATACATCAAGAAGCACAACCTGCAAGATGCGAGCAACAAGCGCAACATCAACGCCGATGCCAAGCTGCGCCCGATCTTCGGCAAGGATCAGGTCACGATGTTCGAACTGACCAAGCTGGTCAACGCACATCTGAAGTAAGCGGGCAAAGGGCGTACTTGGTACGTCCCTGCCTTGGCTATGCCTCAACGCCCTGGCTTGAACGCCGGGCGGGTTCGACCCGCAGTACCCCTGAAGCTGTACTCCACAAGCAAGCTCTCCAGCTCCTGCCGTCAGCCCCCATCATAACGATGGGCAATCCGGCGACTTCCACCCCAGATCCTTTCCAATGCGCTGCAGGCCCTGCATCAGGCAAGGCCGGGATGGCCGGCTGATGGCCGCGGCAACAGACCTTTGCCGCCAACGAGCGCGTCCTTTCCCTTGACGACGCAATCCATCACCCGCCCACGGTTCGAACCACCACTCTCACCCTGAGCGGGGTTGGCGGGGATCGCCTGCGGTTGCGCTCATCAAATAAAAAAGCCGGCATACGCCGGCTTTTTCCGTCAGGCACGATCCGGATCACGCATACGAGGTCGGTGCCGTGCCATCCAGCAATGCAAGCCAACCCTTGATCAGGCGGTACAGGCCCCACACGATGGTGGCGACGACGCCGATCCATCCGATATAGATGAGCACCGCCAAGCTGCTGATGGCCAGCCACAGCAACGCCCACCAGAAGGTGCGCAGCAACCAATCAAAATGCGTTGCATAGACCGTACCTGCAACGTCGGAACGCTTCAGGTACATCAACACGACTGAGGCCAGCGTGGCAATGCCCAAGAAACCACTGGTCAGAAAGCCCAGGGCAAACAAACCATAGGCCACGTGGGTCAGCGTGCGCAGGTCCAATGCCGTACCGGGCGCGGGGGTCTGGGTATCACTCACGATTACGCTCCAACAACAATTGACTCGGTCAATCTTACCGCACAAACCCGACTGGTCCACGGGCGTTGTTATTTGGGCACATTCAATGCTGGCGCGGGTTTCAGGCGTGTCGGACGACTTTCTCGCCCGCCCTTCCGACTCGGTGGGCTTGTACTTTCCGCGCGGCCAAAAACAAAACCCCACAGGCGCGAGCCTATGGGGTTTTGAGCAATAAAAGCCTGACGATGACCTACTTTCACAGACGTCCGTCCACTATCATCGGCGCAAAGGCGTTTCA
>NZ_CADIJV010000026.1 GCF_902859765.1 Achromobacter pulmonis | reverse complement strand
CCGCCGCCCGAGACTGCCGCGCCGGCCGCCGGCGCGGCGCGCCCGCAGGAACGCCGTCCGCCTCCCCCGGCCCCGGTGCGCCGCAAGCGCGACTCGTGGCCGATGCTGCTGGGCCTGGGCGCGGTGGCACTGACCATCATCGTGGCCATCTTCCTGGCCCTGATGCCGCCATCGACCGCCAGCCGCGCGCCGCAGGTCGACCCGCGCCTGGCCGCCGCCGAGAAGTCCGTGGGGCAGATTTCCGCCATCTTCGAACGCATGGGCCTGGCCTCGCGGCTGCACGTTTCGATGTCGCGCAATGGCACAGTGACGGTGTCGGGCTGGGTCCGCAATGCGGCCGAGCAGGATGCCGTGGCGGCAGCGCTGTCGCAGGTCTGGCCGATGCCGGCGATGCGCATCAGCAATGAAGACGAAGTCGTGCGCACGGCCCGCGGCGCGCTGCGCGCCTTCAATGTGCGCTACGAACCGCGCTACGAAGGCGACGGCCGGCTGGTGGTGGCCGGCATCGCCAGCAGCGCGCGCGAACGCGCCTCGGCGCTGGACGCGCTGCGGGCGCAGTTGCCCGGCATGACGGTGCTGGGCAACGACATTGCCTTGACGCAGCAGCTCAGCGATACGCTGTCGAGCCAGTTGGTGGACGCCGGCCTGTCCGGCATCACCCTGGCCTGGAAGCCGGACCATCTGGAAATCGCGGCCGGCGCGCTCGATGACGACCAGCAGGCGCGCCTGCGCGAGGTGCTGGACGACTTCAACCAGCGCCACCTGGGCGTGGCGCGGCTGGCCGCCGCCAGCGCCGCGCCGACCGCCGACAGCGTGCCCTTCGTGATCCGCAGCGTCGTCGGCGGACCGCAACCCTTTGTCGTTTTGGAAGACGGCAGTAAGCTGCTGGTCGGCGGCGTCTACCGCAAGTACCGCCTGGTCGCCGTGGAAAACACCCGCATCATCTTCGAAGGCCCGCGCACCGCCATCGTGACGCGCTGACTCCCTAACCGCTCCCGCCCGCATGAACGCTGCCACCGCCCTCACCGAACTGGAACAACGCCTCGCCGGCCCCGACGGCGCGGCGCTGCGCGCCACGCTGGCGCAACGGCTCGCCGCCCTGGAACAACGCGCCTGCCGGCAACTGGACTCGGGCCTGGTGCCCGTCGCGTTCCAGCAATGCCAGGCGGTGGCGCAGGCCGCCGCCGCCGCGCGCGACGTGCTGGCCGAACTTGCGCCGGCCGCCGAGCCCGGCGCCTCCCCTTTTCCCCTGACCCGCTAGGAGACACAACATGGCCCTGAACGGACTGACCGGCTCGTCCGGCCTGAATTTCAACAGTGTCAACAACACCATCTACGACAGCATCCGCTCGCAAGAAAGCAATCTGCAGACGACCTTGTCGAACATGCGCACCAACGCCGACGGCAGCGTATCGCAGGCCGACATGCTGAAGATGCAGCAGCAGGTGCAGCAGTGGACCATGCTGATCGAGATCCAGAGCACCATCACCAAGCAGATCGCGGATTCGCTCAAGGGCGTCATCCAGAAGGCCAGCTGAACCGGGCAGCGGCGCGGCGCGCGCGCCGGCGCCCTAGACCGACTGCATCATGAAGGCGGGATTGCGCCGCGGCGCGTCGTCCTGGGGCGCCGCGCGCGCGATGCGTTTTTCCCAGGCCTCGACCTGATCGAGCAGCGCCTCGATGGCGGCCAGCAGCGCTTGCGCCCCGCATTGTTCGCGCGCGATGCCCAGTTGCAGATGCATGCGGCCGTCGGGCGCGGCGCAGGCCACCACGCCGCCTGCGGCCTGCAGGAAATTGCCCTGCGCCGCCAGCAAGGCCTGGGCGCCGTCCATCCTGCCCCCGCCCACCGCACACGACAGCAGGATCTGGCCGCGCGCGCCATGCCCCATCAGCTGCACCAGATGACGGCCATCGAACGCCAGTTGGCACAGCCCGCCCTCGGCGGGCGCCAGGGCGGGGATGCCGAGCGCCTGGCCAAGCTCGGATAGCACCTGGGCGAAGTGGGAATCTGACACGGTAGCGGTATGGCGCCGCTGGCCGCTATCAGGCGCGACATCCGGGCGCGAAATTGAAGAGTCGGCATTATCGCATCCGTAATGCGCGAATCCCAAGCGTCGGCAGGGAACCCGCGGGCGGCCTGCTGTTACTCAAGGCGTGATTCCCACTTCGCGAGTTCATCATGGCGCTCAACTCCCTCTTCGACATCGCGCAGGCCGCCGCGCAGTACACGGACGCGCATTTCCACGCGGGCGACACGCAATCGCCGGCGCAATGGGCGGTGCCGCTGGACGAACACCACCAGATCGGCATGACGCGCAATGCGCAGGACGGCAGCGTCGTGCTCAGCGCCTGGCGCCATGCCTTCGGCGATGCCCCCGGCTTCGACGACCCGCAGGGCGAGGCGCTGTTGCGCCGCAGCTTCGATACGCGCCTGGCCGCCGGCCTGATCGGCGGCATCTCTCCGGAATTGGGACCCAGCCTCAGCCTGCCGCTGTTTGCGCCCTGCGATGCGCAGGCGCTGCACGACATCGCCGAGCACCTGCTGCGAACGCTGGACAGCCTGCACCACGATGCGCCGCAGACCGCGCCGTCCATCCCGCCTTTGCCGCGCGGCCCGCAGGGCGACGCCCGCCAGGCCGAGCGCGACCTGGCCCGCCTGGCCCGGGCCTGCGGGCTGGAAACGCTGCCGGCCGGCGCGCGCCAGTTCGACCTGCTGTTTGACGACCTGCCCGGCCGCGTCACGCTGCATCCCTCCAACCGGCTGCTGGTGACGGACTTCTTCCTGCACGATGCCGCCGCCCTGCAAGGCTCGCTGCGCCGCGCCGTCATCAAAAGCGCCTTGCTGATCAACCAGAACGCGTTGCGCGGCCATGCCTACGCGGTCGGCCTGGACAGCCGCCAATTCATCACCGCCACCGGTCGCATCGGGCTCGAACGGCTCGATGAGGAAACCTGGCCACGCTGGTTGCAGTACCAGGTCACGCAAGCGCTCGACACCCGCGCGCTGGTGCGTGGCCTGGCGCTCGAAGGCGCGCAGATCTCGTATGGCGCCCCCGCCGCCGCCAGCGGCGCCCCGCTTCCGGGAGCCCTGGCATGAACAATATCTCCAGCGCCATCCAGAACAGTGCCGCCGCCACCGTCTGGCAGCCGCCCGCGCAGCCCCCCACTTCATTGCTGGGCCAGCTCAAGGGGCTGTTCGTCACGCCCGACCGCGACGGCGCGCACCTGGACGCGGCCCGGCAATCGTTCCAGCAGTATTTCGAGCAGGAGACCAGCGCCCTCG
Source organism: Achromobacter pulmonis (assembly GCF_902859765.1). GTDB lineage: Bacteria > Pseudomonadota > Gammaproteobacteria > Burkholderiales > Burkholderiaceae_B > Achromobacter > Achromobacter pulmonis. Next base: position 77,953 of record NZ_CADIJV010000026.1, on the reverse strand, counting down.
CCAACATGATGGGCCCCAAGGGCATCGAGCATTTCGCCAGCGACGTGCAGACCCGGTTCGACGCCATCGTCCAGCGCACCTTCGACGCCTTGCCGCGCAAGGAAGACGGCTCGGTCGGCGGCAAGGACTTCGCCAGCGCCATGAAGTCCGCCGGCAAGCAGGCGGCGATGGCGCTGGATCGCCTCAAGGTCGACGCGGCCCGCTCCGAACTGCTTTCCAACCTGGCTCCGGTGGACACGCGGCCGCAGATCATTCCGCGCGGCAACAAGTTCGTCGTCATCCGCCCCGCGCCGCAGCTTGAGAACATGGTGCTGCGCGGCGGCGGCGCCAAGGGCATCGGTTACAGCGCGGGACCGGACCAGATGGAAAAGGCCGGCATGCTGGCCGGCGTCAAGCACCTGGCCGGCTCGTCGGCGGGCGCGCTTACCGCAACCTGCCTGGCCGCCGGCCTGAGCGCGGCCCAATTCGAAAAAGGCCCGGCCGAAACGCTGTTCCGGCCGGGCGTGCTGGATGCGCTGCGCGGCGGCGGCGACCTGGCGCGCGTCTACCCGGATCTGCAGCTGGAGGGCGGCCTGGCGCCGGCCGTCAACTCGCTCAAAGCGGTGGACCAGGCCACCATGCATAGCGTGCAAAGCTATCTGTCGGCGCACTGGAATACCGAGGCCTTCCAGGACAAGCTGGTGGCGCTGGCCGACCGCGGGCAGCTGGACGGGCGGCAGCTCGAGCGCCTGACCACCCTGCAGCAGTTGCCCGACCTGGACCAGGCCCACAAAGACAACATGATCACGTTCGGCGACCTCAAGCTGCTGAACCAGCTGGCGCCGGAGAAATTCAAGCAGCTCACCCTTACCGGCTGGAACAAGACCGACCAACGCGAAGAGTACTTCAGCGCCGAGACCACGCCAGACATGCCGGTGGCATATGCCGCGCGCATTTCCATGGCCTTTCCAGTCGCCTTCAAGGCGGTAGCGATGGAAAGTCCCGATCAAGGCAGGAAGGTCTACGCCGACGGCGGCATCGGCAGCAACATGCCCTCCGAAGTCTTCACCCACCCGGCCAATGCCCAGGGCGTGCCGACCGCGCTGACCGGCGAGGCGCTGGCGCAGACGCAGGCCCGCACCCTGCTGCTGACCTTCGACCAGAACGGCAAGGCCTACCAAATCATGCACGGCGGTCCGCCGCAGCGGCCCGAGCCCGGCGTGCTGGGCAAGATCAAGTCATTCTTCGTCAATCTGATCACCAGCCATCCCGATCAGGCCGCCACCGGCGTGGCGGACCGGATCAAGATCCGCGACGCCGGGCCCAATGCGCTGCCCGTGTTCCATGGCAGCATCGGCACGCTGACCTCGAGCATCAGCGACGAGACCCAGCACCAGGCCCATATGCTGTCGGCCTGGAAGTCGCTGGAACAGATCGATGCCCGGACCCAGCAGGCCTACGCCATGGAATGCGACAACCTGGAGGAGCTGGCCGGTCTGCTGACCGACGACGAAAAGCAGGCGCTGCGCAGCGGCGCGGCGCTGGATGGTCCGCAACAGCAACTGCTGGCCCTGCTGGATGCGGATCAGGCGCCCGGACCGAATCCGATGCTGCGCGTCTGAGCGCGCCCGCCTGACGCTCAGAGCGGCAGCACGGCCCTGGCGCGGCACACCCGCGCCAGCCGGTCGGAAGCGCCCGCGTGTTCGCGCCACAAGCGCAGCAGGCGGTCCGCGCCGGTGCTGCGCGCCTCCACGGCATAGTTCGCATAGGCCAGCCAATGGCGCTCATGCGGCGCCAGCCCGGCCTCGGCCACCGCCAGCACCTCGGTGGCCAGGTCGAGCACGGCGGCATCGTGCAGCGCATCGCGGATCGCATCGGCGCGCATGGCGCGCAACCGCAGCCACCCCCATGACCGCAGCAGATCCTCGGCCTGCGACAGGTTGCGCATCAGCCCCAACTGCAGGGCGGACGGCGCCATCACTCGCGTGGCCGCCACCTGCGCGCCGGCCTCGTCCAACAGCTGCGCGTCGGCGAACCCCGCCCCCGGCGCGCGACCCTCGATATAGCCGCTGGCGCCCAGGCGTTCATACAGGTCCTCGATGCCGCCCGGCTGACGCCAGGCCTCGCGCAGCGCCTCCAGCGGCAGCGGCGCCGCCAGCCGGTAGCGCCAGCGCGCATCGAGAAAATGCGCGAACTGCGAATACTCGAAATGCCCGCCCTGCGGCGCGACCGTCACCCATTCGCCGGTATCCGAACGCCGCCCGCGCCAGCCATCGGAGGCCAGGAATGCCGCCAGCGACGGCGCCCCGCTCAGGTATACGCCGGTGGCGGACTTGTAGCCTTCGTCCGCCGCCAGCGGCAGGCAGCGGCTGGCCGTGCCCGGCGCGAACATCCAGCGGAAATAGTCGCCCAGGTCCACGAACGGACGTTCAGGCAAGCGCTGCAGATAGTGATCGCCGGCATAGCGCGAATGGCGGAACATGCGGTCCCATACCGTCAGTCGGTTTTCCTTCAACCCGGTGACGCGGCCGTTCTCCAGCGGGCTGTTGGCAAACAGCGCAATGCTGGCGGGGGCCAGTGCCAGCACCACGTTCAACGCCCGCGCGGCCTGCCCGACCGCCACCGATGTGCAGGGACTGTTCTGGGCCTTGGCGTCGATGCCGACGCGATGCAGCCATTCCCTGTGGCCAACCAGCTCGCGGTAGATCGGACGCGGCACGTGCGCCGCCGCATACCAGCGCGGATCCAGGGTGCAATCCGGGTGTTCCGAGGCGTTCAGCAATAGCGCGTCCTCGCCGGCCAGCGCATCGCAGGCATCGCGCAATTCGCGGCTGGCGCGCCGCGCCAGTTCCGCCAGGCCGCCCTGCGTCTCGGACACCGGCGCGAACGCGGTTTCCAGCAGGTTGAAACCATTGTCCAGCCCGCTCTCGCCGGCCGCGACCGACACACTGACGGCGCGCTCGCCAATGCGCGCCACTTGGGGGGCTTCCCCGCGCGCGGCCTTGATGGCGGCGAGCGACTCGAAATAGCCTCCCACCAGGTGGCTGGCGCCGCTGTCGCGCCGCGCCACCGCCATTTCCATCTCCAGTCCCAGCGTCTGCCCGGCGCGTGGCGTCATCGCGCCGCTCCCGCGGGGTGCGCGGCGGCATGGCGCTTACGGACTCGGACAAAGACGGCGGACATGGCGGGTAGAACTCCTGGAGCAATCTGCACAATGAGGGATTAGTAACACGGCACGGGCCCGCGTTCCGCGCGGGCGCGGCGCCGGCTCAGACAAGGTTCGCCATGCCCTGGAAACGCCGCGTCAGGATTTCCACAAAGGCCTCGGTCACAACCGACGGCGCCGTCTGCGCCGGATAGGCCATGCAGACCCGCACCGGCAGCCTGGGAGAGAACGGCCGGATCGCCAGTTGCTGCGCGAAGACCTCGGCAATGTAAGGATTGACGATCCCCAGGCCCGTGCCCGCCGCGGCCAGCGCGCAGATCGTCGAGGAATAGGTGGTCTCGATCTCGGACGCCGGCTGCACATGATGCGCCAGCATCGCGCCGCGCAACTGCAGATAGACATCGTCGTCGGCGTTCAACACCAGCAGGCGGCGCTCGTTCAGGTCGGAAATACCGATGGCCGGCAGGGTGGCAAGCGGATGATCCGGCCGCATCACGCAGACCGCCGCGCTCTCGTGCAGGCTCTGCAGCGCCAGGTGCGCGCCGTCCAGCGGCACCGTCGTCACCACGACGTCATAGGTGCCGTGCAGCAGGCCCTCGCGCAGATATTGGCTGCCCACCGTCTGCATGTTGATGTGCACGTCGGGATAACGTTGCGCGAATTCCTCGACCGCGCCCGGCAGCATGCCCAGGCCCAGCGCCGGCGTGCAGGCCAGCCGCAATACGCCGCTGCCGCTGCGGCGCATGGCGGCGACGCGATCCTCGATGCGTTCCAGGCCGACGAAGTGCCGCTTGACCGTGTCGAACAGGTCCTTGGCTTCGCGGGTCGGCCGCAGGCGGCCGCGCTCCATATCGAACAGTTTCAGGCCGCTGGCCTGCTGCGCCTGCGCCAGCAGGCGGCTGATCGACGGTTGCGTGGTGCGCAGCATCTGCGCCGCGCCGGTAGTGGTGCCGGCCAGCATTACCGCATGGAAGGCTTCGATCTGACGGAAATTCAGCGGTCGGCTCATGGTTGCGCAGTGTATGGCAAATCTGCATAGCCTATACCGAAAAATATGTCTTCCGGCCGCCACGCGGCGCGGGCGTCTCAGCCCTCGCGCGCCACCTGGCGCAGCGCCTGCTCGAACACGTCGGGCGGTTGACCGCCCGAGACCAGGTACTTGCCGTTAAGGATCACCGACGGCACCGAAGTGATGCCCCGGTCGCGCCACACGGCCTCTTCCTTGCGCACCGCTTCGGCATAGCGGCCCGACGCCAGCACCGCGCGCGCCTCGGCCGCGTCCAGGCCGGCATCGGCCGCCGCCTGCACCAGCACCTCGACATCGCTGGTGTCCTGGTTGTCGTAATGATAGGTCTCCAGCAGGCGCTTTTTCAGCGCCGTCTGGCTGCCCTGGCCTTCCAGGCCGGCCCAATGCAGCAGGCGATGCGCGTCAAAGGTATTGAACGACCGGTTGTCGTCCGCCATGCGCATGCGCATGCCGACGGCCGCCGCCCGCTCGCTGATCACTTTGCGGTTGGCCTGCACCTGCTCGCGGCTGTAACCATACTTCGCCATCAACCGTTCGATGGTGTTCTGTCCGCCGCCGGGCATATCGGGGTTCAGTTCGAACGGCTGGAAATGCAGCTCGACCTCGGCCTCATCGCGCACGCGGTCAATGGCGGCCAGCAGGCCGCCCAGGCCAACCGCGCACCAGGGACAGGCAACGTCGGAAACGAAATCGATGGTGATCTTGGACATGACAATCTCCGGGGACAGAGGGTTAGCGTAGAACATGGCGGCACGCGGCCATGCAAAAGCCCTGGGCCCGCCAGGGATTCAGGAAGCCGGCAGCGAACGCTCCCCACGCCGGCCACAGCGGCTCAATCCCCGCCGGCAACCGTCCGCAAGGCATCAATCAGTAACTCCGCCGGCCGCGACAACGAACGGCCCGCCCGCCGCAGGATACCGATGAACCGGTACAGCGGCGGGTCCTCGATCGAAATGCGGCGCAGGCGGTTGGCATCGCCGCTGCGCACCACCAGTTCGGAAAGCACGGCTACCCCCAGCCCCTGGGCCGCCATCGCCATGATGGTCGAGTTGTAGACGGCCTCGTAGGCCGCCGGCAGCGAGATCCGGTGCTTGTCGGCCGCGGCTTCGATATGCATGCGGATGCTGCTTTCCCTGACCGGCAGAATCAGCGGCGGCCCGGCCAGTTCCCTGAGCGTCACGCTGTCGCGCGTGGTCCACGGATAGTCGGGCGCGACGAAGGCGCAGAAGCGGTCGGTCATCAACTTTTCCCACACCAGTTCCTGGTCGCGCTTGACCGGGCTGCCCACGCCGAAATCCACCTCGCCATTGCGGATCAGGTAGGTCAGGCGGGCCGCGACGGTGTCGCGTATGCGCACGGTGATACGCGGGTATTCACGGTTCAGCCGATGAATCGCGCGAGGCAACAGGCCAGCGGCTACCGACGGCAAGGCCGCGACGGTCACCGTGCCGCGATCCGGATCGTTCGCATCCCGGGCGTAAGTGACCAGGTCTTCGATTTCCACGACCAGGCGTTCGATGCGGGAGAAAAGCTCCTGGCCCTGAGGCGTGAGATTGACGCTTCTGCGGTTGCGATCAAACAACTGCGTCCGCAAGTGTGTCTCGAGCTGCTGGATCTGGATCGTCAGTGCCGACTGGGAAATGTTCAGTTCGTATGCGGCGCGCGTGAAATTGCCAAGGCGCGCAATGGCAAGAAATGCACGCAACTGCTTGAGATCGCCGAGCATTAACGAAATCTCCCCATTGAATTCAGTGGCCGGCGAGTTATTTGTTTTTTTGAAAACTCTATTCGTTTATTTGAATTTTACCAATCACAAGCACCTCGGTAAATTGTGCCCCAGCACTTGACCAAGCCTTAATACGGGGAAAGAGATGTCCAACATCAGCAAGGTGGTTGTGGTGGGCGGTGGCACCATGGGATGCGCGATCGCCGCCATGTTCGACGTGGCGGGGTGGCGTGTCCATGTGGCCGAATCGGCAACGGCGGCCCGCCGTGCCGTACCCGCGAAAGTGCGGGCGGCCCGACAGGCGCTAGGCGCCGAAGGCGACGCAGAGTCGCTTGTCGTGCACGGCACGCTGGCCGATATCGACTGGAACGGCGTCGACATCGTCATTGAATGCGTGTTCGAGGATCTGGCGCTCAAGCAGGCCGTCTTCGCCGAACTCGAAGCCCTGTGTCCGGCCCCGACGCCGCTGACCAGCAACTCCTCCAGTTTCCCCATCAGCCGGATCGGCGCGGACCTCTCCACGCAGCGCCGGATGCTGGGGCTGCACTTCTTCATGCCCGCGCATCTGGTGCCGGCGGTCGAAGTGGTAAGCAGCGCCGTTTCCGACCCCGGAATCGCCCGGCAGGTCAGCGACATCATGCGCGGCGTCGGCAAGAAGCCCATCCGCGTCAAGCGCGATATTCCCGGCTTTCTCGCCAACCGGATCCAGCATGCCTTGATGCGCGAAGCCATCGCCCTGGTCGAAGAAGATTTCGCCTCGGCCGAGGACGTCGACGCCGCGGTTCGCTACGGCTTTGGATTCCGCTACATCGCCGCCGGCCCGTTGCTGCAAAAGGACCTGGCAGGCATCGACATCCATTGCGCCGCCGCCACCACGATGTACCCGTACCTGCGCACCGACCAGGCGCCCAGCGCCTACATGCGCAAGCTGGTGGACGACGGTGACATCGGCGTCAAATCGGCCAGCCTGCGCGGGTTCTACCAATGGACGCCCGAGCAGGTCGCCATCGAGCAGCAGCGCTACGAAACCGCGCTGCGCAAGGCCGCCCGCATCCTTGCCGATGAGGAGAACCATCGCTGACGCTGCGCGCAAGACCGAAGCGCCAACCTAAAAAAACAACCGTTGGCAATACCGACCACCACCAAGGGGAGACTTGATGACACCACACCACCAGACCGGGGAGGCCTTATGAGCGAACGCTGCGCCTCCCACGAGAAATTCCTGGCACTGCAACGCACCATGCTCGCCATCAACAACCTGGCGGAAAAGTGCGCCGGCCTGTTCCTGCTGGGCATGCTCATTGCCATTTCGGTATCCGTTTTCGCGCGGCTGCTCTACACCTACACCGGCATCCCGCTGACGACACCATGGGCCGAAGAGCTTGCGCGCTATCTGATGGTCGGCAGCGTCTTCATCGGCGGCGCGGCCGCCGCCTACCACCTGCGGCTCATCGGCGTCGACATCTTCGTCAGCCTGGTTCCCAGGCGGCTGGCCCGCTGGCTGCGGCTGGTGTCCCACCTGCTGACCCTGGCGCTGGCCATGCTGCTGGTCTGGAAGTCCGTCCGGCTGATCGAACTCGGGCTGAAGCAATGGTCTCCCGCAATGGAAATGCCCATGGCGTATGTCTATGCGTTGATGGCGATCGGCTGCCTGCTCATGTGCGCCAACACGCTTACGAATGCCGCGAGGGAACTGCTGGACGCGCCGTCGCCGCTGCGCGAGTCGGCGGAAATGGAAGAGGCGATGGAAATCAAGAGCAGTGTCGAGGGGGCATTATGATCCTGGTACTAGGCGTCTCCTTTTTCGCGATCATGCTGATCGGTGCGCCCATCATGACGGCCTTGGGGCTGTCGGCGGCCATGGCCTTGCAGTCGGGCGACAAGTCGCTGTTGATCGTGGCGCAGATGGCGTTCCAGTCGCTGGATTCGTTCAGCCTGATGGCGGTGCCGTTCTTCATCCTCGCGGGCCATCTGATGCAGTCCGGCGGCGTCGCGCGCCGGCTGGTGCAGCTGGCCAACGCCTTCGTCGGCTGGATCCGGGGCGGCCTGGGCGCCGTTGCGGTGCTGACGTCCCTGTTGTTCGCCACGGTATCCGGGTCGTCGTCGGCCACCACCGCCGCGATCGGCTCCGTGCTGATCCCGGAAATGGAAAAAAAGGGCTATCCCCGCTCGTTCGCGGCCTCCATCGCCGCGTCGTCGGGCGAACTTGGCGCCATCATCCCGCCCTCGATTCCGATGGTGGTCTATGCACTGACGGCCAATGTCTCGGTCGGCGCGCTGTTCATCGCGGGGATCCTTCCCGGCTTGCTGATTGCGTTGTCACTGATCCTGACGGTCTGCGTCATTGCCAGCATCAAGGGCTGCGACGAGGTGCGCACGGTCAGCCTGAAAAACTGGACCCGGGGCGTTGTGGCGGCCCTGCGGGACGCAACCCTGGCGCTGATGATGCCCGTCATCATCCTGGGCGGCATCTACGGCGGGCTGTTCACGCCGACCGAAGCTTCTTGCGTGGCGGTGCTGTACGGCCTGGTGCTGGGAATGTTCGTCTACAAGGAAATCACGCCCAGGAACCTGCTGGGCATCTTCGGCCGGGCCGCCGTGATGTCCGCGATCATCCTGCTGATCGTCGCCTTTGCCGCGGTTTTCGCCTATCTGCTGACGATCAACCAGGTGCCGCAACGCGTGGCCGCCATGCTCGGATCGGTCACCACCAGCCCCATCGCCTTCCTGCTGCTGGTGAACGGCATGCTGTTCATCGTCGGCATGTTCATCGAGGCACTGGCCGCGATCCTGATCATCGTTCCGATCCTTGCCCCCATCAGCGTGAGCTTCGGCATCGACCCCTTCCACTTCGGCATGATCGTCATCACCAACCTCGCCGTGGGCATGGTGACGCCCCCGGTGGGCGTGAACCTGTTCGTGGTGTGCGAAGTCGCTCAACTGAAGATGCATGAACTGGCCCGCTACCTGCTCTTGTTCCTCGCGGTCCTGATCATCGACATCCTCATCATCTCTTACATTCCCGCCATCAGTACGGCGTTTCTGTAGGTCGCAACGCCGGGCGCCCGCGCCCGGCCTGAATCGAAATAACAAAACCAGAATCATCCAGGAGACAAAACATGCGCCTGATCAAGACCATTCTCGGCATTGGTGCCGCGAGCCTGCTGCTGCTGTCCACCGCGTCGCACGCCCTGAATATGGACGTGGGCCACACGCTCACCACGGACAGCCCGTTCCACGTCGGCACGCAGAAATTCGCCGACATCCTGAAAGAGAAGTCCAACGGCAAGATCACCGTCACGGTGTTCCCGCATTCGCAGCTGGGCGGCGAAATCACCATGATCCAGGGCGCTGTGGCCGGCGCCACCGACCTGTTCGTGACCGGCCAGCCGGCGCTGAACAACGTGGTGAAGGAATTCCTGGTCTTCGACGTGCCCTTCCTGTTCGACAACGTCCAGCAAGCCAACGAAATCCTGGCAGGACCGGTCGGTGACAAGTTCATGGACATCCTGCCCAAGTATGGCCTGGTCGGCCTGGGCTGGTTCTCGGCCATCGAGCGCAACGTCTTCGGCGACCGCGCCATCAACACCGCGGCCGATCTGAAGGGCATGAAGATCCGCGTCATCCAGTCGCCCGGCTATGTCGAGAGCTACAAGACGCTGGGCGCGCAAGCCACCCCGATGGCCTACTCCGAGCTGTACCTGGCCCTGCAGCAGAAGGTCATCGATGGCGGTGAAACGACACCCGACCAGTTCGTGTCCGACAAGTTCATCGAGGTGTCCAAGTACTTCAACATGACGCATATCAACATCCATCCTGCCCTGCTGGTCATGTCCAAGACGCGCTGGGACGCGCTTTCCGCTGACGAACAGAAAATGGTCAAGGCCGCCGCCGACGAAGCCATGGCCTACGCCCGCGACTACTACAAGAAGGTCTATGACGAAGGCATGAAGACCATGGCGGAAAAAGGCGTGACCGTGGTCTACCCGAGCGATCTCGATTCGCTGGTGCTGGCGACCCGCCCGGTGGTACAAAAACTCGTCGGGCAGGCCCCGAACGGCCAGGCGCTCTATGACGCCGTGATGGCTGCCAAGGCCAAAGCCAAGGCCAACCCGTGAACCTTCCCGGAACCGACACAGGAATGAAGATGACCAGCTTCGCCGAACCAGAGAACCTGCGGGTACTGATCACCGGCGCGGCCGGCAACATCGGCAAATGCCTGCGCACCCAGCTGCGCGGCCGCTATGCCTTGCTGCGCCTGGCCGACATTGCCGAACAGGAGCCCGCCCAGGCGGGCGAGGAAATCTGCACGCTCGACGTGCGCGACATGGCATCCGTCGAGCGCTGCATGGAAGGCATCGACTGCGTCATCCACCTCGCCGGCATCCCGGGCGTGGACACCTGGGACAAGATCCTGCCGATGAACATCGACGGGTGCTACAACGTGTTCGAAGCCGCCCGCCGGCAGCATGTGCCCCGCGTCATCTTCGCCAGCTCGAACCATGCCGTCGGCTACCATCGACGCGAACGCTTTCTCGACAATACCGTGGAGCCCCGGCCCGACTCCCTCTATGGCGTGTCGAAGGTCTTCGGCGAGGCGCTGGGCAGAATGTATGCCGACAAGTACGGCATGTCGGTCGCCTGCCTGCGCATCGGCACGTTCCGCACGCCCGACCACCCGAGCGAGGCCCGGCAACTGCTGACCTGGCTGAGCCACCGCGACATGGCCCAACTGGCGCAACGCTGCATCGAACACGCGTCGTACCACTTCGTGGTGGTCTATGGCGTGTCGAACAACCTGCGCAACCGCTGGGACAACAGCCATGTGAAATTCCTGGGCTACCAGCCGCAGGACGACTCCGAGGTATTCGCCGCGGAGATCCTGGCCAGGGACATCCCCGAGGACCCGATCGCCGCCCAGTTCCATGGCGGCTTCTACTGCCCGCTGGAGTTCGTCGGCACCACCGAACGGATCTCCTGAAACCTCGCCCAGCCCCCTTCATCCGTTGCCACAGGGAAGCCATGTACGCCGCACCGCCAGCCATTGAAGCCGAAGTCTTTGCCCGCCTGCCCGACGTCTTCCGCAAACCGGAAGGCACCTCGGAATGGCATCGCTATCAACCCGGCAACCAACCGCCGCACTCCTTGCTGGAGGGCCCCTCCTTCGATGCCCAGGGCCGCCTATATTGCGTGGACGTGCCCTGGGGCCGCGTGTTCCGGGTCGACCCGCAAGGCCGGTTCGAGCTGATCGCCGAATACGATGGCGAGCCCAACGGCCTGAAGATCCATCGGGACGGCCGCATCTTCATCGCGGACTATGCCTGGGGCATCATGTTGCTCGATCCGCAGACCGGCTCGGTCAAGCCGGTGCTCGAGCGGATCCACCTCGAACGCCTCAAGGCGGTCAACGACCTGGTATTCGCCTCCAATGGCGACCTGTACTTCACCGATCAGGGCCTGACCGGGTGGCATGACCAGACAGGCCGGGTCTTCCGGCGTCGCGCCGACGGGCAGATCGACTGCCTGCTGGACAATATCCCCAGCCCCAATGGCCTGGTGCTGGATCCCGGCGAATCGACCCTGTATGTCGCGGTCACGCGCGCCAATGCCATCTGGCGCGTGCCGCTGACCCGGGAGGGCAAGGTGACCAAGGTCGGCACCTTCATCCAGATGTCCGGCGGAGGCGGCCCCGACGGCCTGGCCATCGACGAGGCAGGCAACCTGGCGGTGGCGCACGTGGGGTTGGGCGCGGTCTGGTTGTTCAGCCACCGTGGCGAACCCATGCTGCGCATCAATTCGCCCTTGGGCGCATTGACGACCAACGTCGCCTTCGGCGGCCCGGACCGCAAGACGCTATACATCACTGAATCCGAATCGGGCTCGATCCTGCGGGCGCCGATGCCGATTGCGGGACGTGTCATGTATTCCGGCGTCTGACCGCGCCCTTTCATTCAAACAGGATCCGCTCGATCGCGCGCACCCGGTCGCGGCGCCGCCGCACCGCGCGCACCGGCCGGCCGAAAATGCGCTTGCGCTGCTTGGCTTCCCGGCTGGCCTGCAGGTGCTCGATGAAAACCTCATCGCACGGCGCGTTGTCGGTCTTGTCGAAGATCCAGCAATAGGCAACCGGCAACCGCGCCTGCCGATAGCGTGGCGCGGCGGACGCGGCATCGCTGGCAAGCAGGCGCTCCAGCACCACCTGATCCCATTCGTCGGGATTGTCCGCGCAGGCCTGCGCCCACGCCTGCAGCAGCTCGGCGGCGGCCGGCGTATGGTTGATGAACAGCGTGCCGCTCAGCAAGTGCCCCTCGGGTTCATGATAGGCGGCGATATCGCAATCCAGCGCGGCCAGCGCCGGCCACGGATCGCGATGGAATACCGCGTCCACGTCGACATACAGTAGCGGCCCGATGTGCTTCCTGCGCATGGCGACCAGCACCGACGGCTTCATGGACGCGTTGCGCACCCAGGACCCGGTGGATTCGATCGGCTCGGCGTCGACCGCAAGCCCCAGCCTCTGCGCCGAGCGCAGCAGGCGGTTCTTTTCCGTCTCGTAAATGCTGTCGCGGGTGAAGAACGCCACCACCATGCCGGTGGCGCTGCCTCGCCGTCCGCCCGGCTCCACCTGGTCGGGCCCGGGAAAGCTCGGCACCATCCGCGTCTGCTCCGCGGACCAGCCGAACCACTTGCGTCGAAACCAATCGAACATGATGCGCCACGCTTCTCAAGATCAGGTAAAGCGGGCGTACCGGCAATGTCATATCGACAGCGCGGCGGCAGGCTCGCACAACGCTCCTCCCGCCGTAACGCGACGCTCGATGGTCGGGCGATACGGGCGCGGGATCGAAGCGCAGGCGGAGTTTATGAATCGACGCGATCAGCGTCGATGCTATTGCAATCAGTCGAAATCCAAATCGCCACGCTGAAACATTCTTCGCGCGGCTTCCCTCTGAAACGCCTTTCCAGGCCCAACAGAACTTTCAACTGGCTTTCCGGGCAAGGCTCGCGTCACGGGTCAGGAAAGCCCCGGCGATGCGGGCCCCGCCGCCGGCCAGATCAGGCGTATTGCGCGAGACCGCCTCCCAGCGACCAGTTTTCCTTCAGGACTTCGACCAGATTCACGAACACGTCCTCGGGCCGCAGGCCAGGATTTTCACTGAGCAACTGCGCAATCCGCCGGAACAGCGCCTTCTTCTGCTCCAACGTACGCGTGTTGTTCGCGGTGATCTGGATGAACACCAGATCGTCGCTTCGAGCGATATCGAGATAGGTCGCCCCGTAGCGGAAGTTGGCGGCCTCATGCTCGGTCATGACCATGAACTGGTCATCTTCGGGCACGTCGAACGTCTCGCGCAGCGCGCGGTAGACGCCGTCGAAGATGGCCTGCCTGTAGGCCTCCGTCTTTCCGGAGCGCAATGAGATATGAGCGAACGGCATAGGGAATTTCCTCCTTTGTGGTCCCGGCATCTATTATCTATTCTGATAACTTATGCATTCTTATTTCAACGATAAAGATTTGAAATGACCAAGCGCGCCCTCGACCTGGAAGCGGTCAGAGCCTTCATCCGCATCGCGGAACTGGGCAGCTTCACCCGCGCCGCCGAAGCATCGCGGACCACGCAGGCCGCGGTCAGCCTGAAGCTGAAACGGCTTGAAGACCGGCTGGGCTTCCGGCTGGTCGAACGAACCCCGCGCTACGTGGAGCTTTCGGCCCAGGGCGCGACCTTTCTCGAACATGCGCGCAAGCTGATCGAGGCGCACGACCGGGCGGTCTCGGTCGCCGCAGGCACGCGGCAACGCCTTGCCATCGGCATCAGCGACCATGTGGCGGGTCCGGAACTGCCCGCGCTGATCGCGCGCATGAACGCGCAGGACCCGCAACTGCTGATCGAAATCCGGATCGGCACCTCGGGCGAGCTGCTGCAAAGTTTCGACCGCCGGGAACTCGATACGGTGATCGTTCGCTTCCACGCGGGGCGCGGCGACGGGGAAGTGCTCGCCGAAGAGAAATTCGGCTGGTTCGCCATGCCTGGCTGGCAGCATCGCGCGGACGAGCCGCTGCCGCTGGCCACGATGGCCGAGCCCTGTGGCGTGCGCGCCATGGCCGGACAACTGCTCGATGAGGCAGGCATACCCTGGACCGAAGTGTTCGTCGGCGGCGGCGTGATGACGGTCGCCGCGGCTGTCATGGCCGGGCTCGGGGTGGCCGCGCTTGCCGCGCGCATGGTGCCGTTCGGCGCGGTCGACGTCGGCCCCAGGCTGGGGCTGCCGGATCTGCCGCGGCTGCCCATCCTGCTGCATACCCGGGTCAGGGACAGCCGCGCGCGCGATGCGCTGGCCGCGCTCTCGGCGGCCTTTCGCGGCGTGGTGCGAAACTAGATCGTTCGAGCGGCGCCACACAGCGCCTGGCTGCCCGAGCAAGGCGCACGCCGCTTCCCGTGGCGCCCGCGCGGCAACAAAAAACCCGCAGAACCAATGTTCATGCGGGTTTTGAGGCAAGGGGGCTGAGGAACAACCCCGGGCCATTCCTGAGGAAATCTTGGCGGACAGAGGGGGATTCGAACCCCCGATACGCTTTTGACGTATACACGCTTTCCAGGCGTGCGCCTTCAACCACTCGGCCACCTGTCCTGATCCGGTACGCATTGCTGAAAATGCGAATCCGCGATTCTAGCAGATCGGCAAGAAAGCTGCATTGGCGGCGCAGGCAAAGAAAAAGGGGACGTTATTGCGTCCCCTTTTTGTCGCAGGCGCCCGTGCCCGCCCCGCGGCGACCCTCCCGGACGCCCGCGTCCGGACCACAGCCAGACTCGTTCAGGCGTTCGGCGGATCCTGCTCGCGGTAGGCGCTGACCGTGCCATCCGGCTCAGTTTCCTCCAGCCGCACCCGGAACCCCCACAACCGCGCCAGATGCTTCATCACCTGCTCGGCGTCCTCGGCCGCCAGCGGCCGGCCGCGACTCTTCAAGTGGCGCAGCACCAGCGAACGGTCGGTGTCGCGATTGAAACGGATCACCTGGATGTCCGGCACCTGGTTGTCGCGGTTGTGCTGCGCGGCCAACAGGCGGCGGATGTCACGGTAGCCTTCGTCGTCGTGGATGGCGGCCACTTCCAGCTTGGGATTGGCCTGGTGATCGGAGATCGCGAAGAAGCGGAACTCGCGGATCAGGCGCGGCGACAAGTACTGCGAGATGAACGACTCGTCCTTGAAGTTACGCATGGCGAAGTCCAGCGTCTTGAGCCAGTCGCCGCCGGCGATGTCTGGGAACCAGCGGCGGTCCTCATCGGTGGGCTTTTCGCAGATGCGGCGGATATCCGACATCATCGCGAAGCCCAGCGCATACGGATTGATGCCGCCGTAGCCGCGCTCGTCGAAGCCGCGCTGGCTGACGACGTTGGTGTGGCTCTGCAGGAACTCCATCATGAAGCCGTCGTTGACCAGGCCCTTCTCGTGCAGCCGGTTCAGAATGGTGTAGTGCCAGAACGTGGCCCAGCCTTCGTTCATCACCTTGGTCTGGGTCTGCGGATAGAAGTACTGGGCGACCTTGCGCACGATGCGCACCAGCTCCTTCTGCCACGGCGCCAGCTTGGGCGAGTACTTCTCGATGAAATACAGCAGGTTCTCTTCCGGCTCCGGTGGGAACACGGGCGCGGCGATGCGCTCGTCCCGGTCGGCTTCCAGCCGCGGCAGCGTGCGCCACAGGTCGTTGTACTGCAGGCGGGCGTGCTCCTGGCGCTCGGCCTGGCGCGCGGCCTCTTCCTTGTACGAGATCGGCGTCGGCCGCTTGTAGCGGTCCACCCCATGGTGCGACAGCGCGTGACAGGAATCCAGCAGCGCTTCCACCGCGTCGATGCCGTAGCGATCCTCGCAATCCATCACGTACTTGCGGGCGAACACCAGGTAGTCCAGCACGCCATCGGCGTCGGTCCATTGGCGGAACAGGTAGTTGCCCTTGAAGAACGAGTTGTGGCCGTAGCACGCATGCGCTATCACCAGCGCCTGCATCGTCATGGAATTCTCTTCCATCAGATACGCGATGCAGGGGTTGGAGTTGATCACGATCTCGTAGGCCAGGCCCTGCATGCCGCGCCGGTAGTACTGCTCGTTGCGGATGAACTCCTTGCCGTACGACCAGTGCGGATAACCGATGGGCAGGCCCGCCGACGCGTACGCGTCCAGCATCTGCTCCGAGGTGATGACCTCGATCTGGTTCGGATAGGTGTCCAGCCCGTACTCGCGCGCGACCTGCGAGATCGCGTCGTCATAGGACTGGATCAGTTCGAACGTCCATTCGGAACCTTGCGACAACGGCCGCGGGCTGTCGGCCGATTCCGGCTCCACGAGTGCGCCCAGGATGGCATTCATGCGGTTTCCTTCTTGAACAGGTCATGGAACACGGGATAGATTTCCCCGCGCTCGCAAATGCGCCGCATCACGAAATGCGGCTCCAGCTTCTGTTCATACTCGGCCCACAGGCTGCTCTTGCGCGCCTCCTGCGAGTCGGGGATTTCGATATAGGCGAAGTAGCGCGAGGCCGGCAGCAGGTGCTCGGCCAGGAAGCGCGCGCTCTTGCCGGCGTCGGCGCCGAACGAGTCACCGTCGCTGGCCTGCGCCGCATACACGTTCCAGGCCGTGGGCGGATAGCGCTTCTCGACGATCTCGCGCATCAACTCCAGCGCCGACAGCACGATGGTGCCGCCGCTCTTGGGATCGTAGAAGAAAGTCTGCTCGTCCACTTCCTCGGCATTGTCGGTGTGGCGGATGAAGACCAGGTCGACGTGCTCGTACTTGCGCGACAGGAACAGGTACAGCAGCGTGAAGAAGCGCTTGGCCAGGTCCTTCTTGCCCTCGTCCATCGAGCCGGACACGTCCATCAGGCAGAACATGACCGCGCGCGCCATCGGGATCGAGACCGACACGCGGTTGCGGTAGCGCAGGTCCAGGTCGTCCAGGAACGGCACGCGCGCCAGGCGCTCGCGGCAGTCCTCGACGTCCTGCTCCAGGGCCTTGATCTGATCGGCGGGCGCGCCCGCCGCCCTGGCCTTGGCCAGGCGTTCTTCCGCGTCTTCCAGGTCGGCGCGCGCCTTCACGCTCAGCGCCACCCGCCGCGCCAGCGACGACTTCAGCGTGCGGCTGATGCTGAGCATGCTGGGCGAACCGGTGGTGGTGTAGCCGGCGCGCTGCCATTTCTTCTGGCTGACCTCGCCCAGCTGGGTGCGCGCCAGGTGAGGCAGTTCCAGGTCTTCGAAGAACAGGTTGAGGAATTCGGCCCGCGACAGGCTGAAGGTGAACTGATCGACCGCCTCGCCCTCGCCGGGCTCGGACCCGCCCTGGCCTTCTCCCCCCTGAGGCCGGTCGAACGTGTCGCCCTTGGCGAACTCGCGGTTGCCCGGATGCACCATTTCCCGGTCGCCGCCCGCGCCGTGCCGGAAGGTCGGCTCGGAAATATCGCGGGCGGGCAGGTTGATCTCGCCGCCCTGATCCATGTCCTGGATCGAGCGGTCGCGGATCATCCCGTGGACCGCCTTGCGGATCTGGTCCTTGTAGCGCCGCAGAAAGCGCTCCCGATTGACGGCGCTCTTGTTACGCCCGTTAAGACGGCGATCGATCAGTGAATTCATGATTCACCTCACTCAGGAAGACTTCCTCACACGGAGATACCACTCGCACAGCAGCCTGACCTGCTTTTCCGTGTAGCCCTTCTCCACCATCCGGTCGACGAAGCTCTGATGCTTGCTCTTGTCCTCGGCCGATGCCTTGGCGTTGAACGAGATCACCGGCAACAGGTCTTCCGTGTTCGAGAACATCTTCTTCTCGATCACTTCGCGCAGCTTTTCATAGCTGGTCCAGGTCGGGTTGCGGCCATTGTTGTTGGCGCGCGCCCGCAGCACGAAGTTCACGATCTCGTTGCGGAAGTCCTTGGGGTTGGCAATGCCGGCGGGCTTCTCGATCTTCTCCAGTTCATCGTTCAAGGCGCTACGGTCGAAGCTCTCGCCGGTTTCCGGGTCGCGGAATTCCTCGTCCTGGATCCAGCAGTCGGCGAACGTGACGTAGCGGTCGAAGATGTTCTGGCCATACTCCGAGTACGACTCCAGGTAGGCCGTCTGGATTTCCTTGCCGATGAACTCGGCATAGCGCGGCGCCAGGAAGCCCTTGATGAACTCCAGGTAGCGCCGGCGGATTTCCTCCGGATAGTCCTCGCGCCCGATACGCTGTTCGAGCACGTACATCAGGTGCACCGGATTGGCCGCCACTTCCGTCTGGTCATAGTTGAAGACGCTGGACAGGATCTTGTAGGCGAAGCGCGTCGAAACGCCGTTCATGCCCTCGTCGGTGCCCGCGTAGTCCTTGTACTCCTGCAGCGCCTTGGCCTTGGGGTCGACGTCCTTGAGGCTTTCACCGTCATAGACGCGCAGCTTCGAGTAGATACTGGAGTTCTCCGGCTCCTTCAGCCGGGTCAGCACCGAGAACTGCGCCATCATGTCCAGCGTTCCCGGTGCGCATGGCGCCGTCGACAGCGAGCTGTGATGCAGCAGCTTTTCGTAGATGCGGACTTCTTCCGACACCTGCAGGCAGTAAGGCACCTTGACGATATAGATACGGTCGAGGAACGCCTCGTTGTGCTTGTTGTTGCGGAAGGTCTGCCACTCCGACTCGTTCGAGTGCGCCAGGATGCAGCCGTTGAACGGAATCGCCGAGAAGCCCTCGGTGCCCTTGAAGTTGCCTTCCTGGGTCGCCGTCAGCAGCGGGTGCAGCATCTTGATCGGCGCCTTGAACATTTCAACGAACTCGAGCAGGCCCTGGTTGGCCAGGCACAAGCCGCCGGAATAGCTGTAGGCGTCCGGGTCATCCTGCGAGTGGCGGTCGAGCTTGCGGATGTCGACCTTGCCGACCAGCGACGAAATGTCCTGGTTGTTTTCGTCGCCCGGCTCGGTCTTGGCGATCGCCACCTGGCGCAGCACCGACGGGTTCAGGCGCACCACGCGGAATTGCGAGATATCGCCGTCGAACTCCTTCAGGCGCTTGACCGCCCACGGCGACATGATGCCGCTGAGGTAGCGGCGCGGAATGCCGTATTCCTTTTCGAGCGTGTCGCCGAACCGTTCCGGATGGAACAGGCCAAGCGGCGACTCGTTCACGGGCGAGCCCTTGAGCGCGTAGATGGGATAGCGCTCCATCAGCACCTTGAGGCGTTCGGCGATGGACGACTTGCCGCCGCCCACCGGTCCCAGCAGATAGAGGATTTGCTTGCGCTCTTCCAGTCCCTGCGCGGCATGCTTGAAGAACGCCACGATCTGCCCGATCACGTCCTCCATGCCGTAGAACTCCTGGAACGCCGGATAGCGCCGGATGGTCCGGTTGGAAAACAAACGGGAAAGACGTGGGTCGTTGCGCGTATCCACGATCTCAGGTTCGCCAATCGCCGCCAGCATGCGTTCAGCAGGACTGGCGTATGCCATCGGATCACGTTTGGCGAGGTTCAGATATTCCTCGAGGGAAAGCTCTGACTCCTGCTCTCTTGCATACTGCGACTTGAAGCCTTCGACGATGTTTTGCACGGAAACCTCCTACAACACGCGAAAAAGCCATTACGTCCCTACGTGTCCCCATTGTGTGCCTCAGTGCTTGAGCGTGACTAGTCAATCTCGCCTTCAGCAATCTCGGCACGGTTGTATGTTGCTTTCGCCACACATCAACCAAGAGCACGATCGGGCCCTTTCCGTTTAGGCTGCGCACTTGAGACACAAGTTCCATCAAGGATTGCAACCAACGTGAATAAGTTCAGCCCTTCGCCTTCAGCATATCGCTGTAGCACGGGCGCACGATGCGGCCACGCATGAAATGGTCAGCAATTATTTGAAGGGATGAGCGATATCCCGGTGGATTCTTATGATCCGGACACAAGTCCGGTGCGTTCGCTATGCGATGGCAGCGAACGGTCTGAACGGCGCAAAGCGACTGCGTTCAGCAAGCGCCGGTCCGGGTATATGAAAGCGCCGGTACACGACACTGGAATCCGTGGTGACGAGGGCGCGTGGCGGGTCGTGGAGCAAGCCATGCGCGCGTAGCGCCAAGTCATGGGCTTATGCTAAGCCGATTTGACGGCTTTGTGGCAATTCATTTGAGGCAATGCGGTAAAAAAACACCCATCGACAACCCTTATATGAGGCGCGAAAATCGTTCTCAAACTTGCTGCGATCAGGCCGCAAGCCGCGCCGGCAAACGCTGTCCCGGCGCTTGTCATAGGCTGTCGCGGCATCGATTGGCAGCCGGGGCGGCAGAGTGCTAATACCCCTTGCACCGTCAAGGATAGAATCTCGCATTGGCCGACCTGGCGCCTCGCGCCGCCATTCAAACGCTGTCCCGTACACCATGCCGTCACGCCTGCGTCCCGTCATGCATGGGTCTCGCATCAGCCGCGCGTCGATGCGCGGCCGGCGTCTCGCGGCGCTTTGCCTCCTGCCGTTCTGCGCCGTGCTGCTGGCGGCCTGCGAACGCGCCCTGCCTCCTTTGCCCAACGATGCCTATGTCTGGCAGCGGCGCTGGACGCCCGCGCTGGTCCAGGCGCTGAATGAAAGCGCCGATGTGCTGCGATCGTGGCGCGTGCTGGCGGCCGAACTGCGCGCCGACGGCGTCTGGTTCGAAGCGGCGCCCGACCTGGCCGCGCTGGCGGCGACCGGCCGTCCGGTGGTGCTGGTGCTGCGGCTGGATGGCCGCGTCGGCGCGTTGCGCGAGGCCGAGATTGCCGCGCGCGCCACCGCCACGCTCGCCGTCTGGCGCAACGCCGGCATCGCGCTGGCCGGCCTGGAAATCGACTACGACTGCGCCACCGCGCGGCTGCCGGCCTATACCGCGCTGCTGACCACGTTGAAGACCCGGCTGCCGCCCGACCTGCCGTTGTCGATCACCGCGCTGCCCACCTGGCTGGACAGCCCCGCGCTGGCCGGCCTGCTGGCGGTACCGGACGAAACGGTGTTGCAAGTGCATGCCGTATCGAACCCGGCGCAGGGGCTGCTGTTCGACGCCGCGCACGCGCGTGCCTGGCTCGACGCTTACGCCCAGCGCACCGGCAAACCTTGGCGGGTGGCGCTGCCGGCCTACGGCAGCCGGGTCGCATGGGACGAACAAGGCCAGATCGTTGCGGTCGAAAGCGAACGGCCAGCGTTGATGCCGGGCGGCCGTTCGGCCGAACTGCTGGCGGCGCCAGGCACCGTCGCGGCCTTTGTCGGTGCGCTCGATCGCGCGCGCCCGGCGCGCCTGGCCGGCATCGTCTGGTTCCGCCTGCCGACCCAGGCCGACACGCGCGCCTGGAGCCTGCGGACCTGGCGCGCGGTGCTGGCGCGCCAGCCCCTGGCGCCGGCGCTGGCAGTCGCGATCAATCCGCCGGACTCCGGCGGCGCGCGCGACGTGCTGCTGGCCAACCGCGGCAACGCCGACATGCCGCTGCCCTTCATGGTCAGACTGGACGCCCGCTGCGCCGCCGCCGACGGCATCAACGGCTATACCCTTGAGTACGATCGCGAGGGCAGGTATCTTCGGCGCGCGCAGGATGGCCTGCTGCGCGCCGGCGCTGAACGCGCCATAGGATGGATCCGCTGTGACTCCCCAACGCCGAGCTTGCATGTACAACCGTAAAACGCTGGCCGTCGCCCTGCTGCTGGCCGGCACTGGCCTCGTCATCGCCTGTGGTCCCGACTTCCCGCCGCAATTGCTGGATGATCGCGCGAGCACCCTGCAAGGCACGCCCGCCAATTCATTCGCCTATGAGGCGGCGCGGCTGGTGCCCGCCACGGATGCGCTGCGGGCCAATGAGTCGCCGCTGCTGCCGGACGGCAGCTACCGCTCCGACGCCATCCCGGAATCCTACGACACCACGCTCACACCAACGCAATACGAACAGGTGCGAACGATGCGCGCGCGCGCCGATGGCGACCAGGCCTACGCCGCAGGCGCGGGCCTGCCCGAAGCCGTCCGCCTCTATGCCGCGGCCGCGGTCGACTACCGCACGGCGCCGCAAGCGCCGGACGAGGACCGTTGGGAACGGGCGCGTCAGCGCCTGCGGGCAATTCTGGCGCTACCCGCCGAACAGGCCGCGACACGCAGCGTCTGGGCCACTTACATGTTGGCCGAGATCACGGATGCGGCAGCAGCGGCGCAGGGCTATGCCCGCGTGCGCGACCTGGCGCGGCATGGGGCTCCCGATCCGCTCGGCCTGGCCGTCGCCAGCTACGGCCAGCAGGCGCGACTGTCGTTGCGCGGCAATCTGGGGCAATGCGCCTACGCAGACGTCGTCAACGCGACGCCCTGTCTGGACGCCGTGGCGCCCCCCGATCTGCAACAGGCGGTGCGCCTGTACGCCGCCCAGGCCGCGCGCGACTCGGTCAGCGGGCGCGAATCGCTGCGCCTGATCGCCGACTGGGCGCTGACCTCGCCGGCCCGCGCCGGCCGGCTGATCGACGATCCGGTCGGTCAGCGCCTGCTGGTGGCGTATGGCCTGGCCCGGATCGGCGACATTGTCGACGGCAAGCCCGACAGCGCGCGCGACCCGTTCGCCAACTTCGAACGCAGCGGCCGCCTGAGCCTGGCCGATGCCGCCGACGGCGCTCCCAACGTGGCGCCGAACCCGGCCCTGCAATCGCTGGCGGCCGCGTTGCAGACCCAGGAACCGCAGCGCATCGCCAACGCTGACCGGGTCGCGGCGCTGGCCTACCGCGTCGGCCGCTACGATCTGGCCCAGGCCCTGGCCAACCGGCTCGACACGGCATTGGCGTGGTGGGTACGGGCCAAGCTGGCCATCCGCCGCGGCGACAACGAACTCGCCGCCCAGGCCTATGCGCGCGCCGTCGGGGCGTTTCCGCGCGCCGATGGCAGCGTCGAACCGGAATCGGGCGCGCGGCTCAAGGCCGAGCAAGGCGTGCTGTCGCTGTCGCGTGGCCAATACGTGGAAGCGCTGGACCAGCTGTATCGCGCGGCCGCGGCCGGCGACGGCGCCAACCGGCCCGCTGAAGGCTGGACCCAGTCGCCTTACTGGAACGACGCCGCCTACGTGGCCGAACGCGTGCTCACCACCGAGGAACTCAAGGCCTATGTCGACCGCCTGCCTGCCGCCACGCCGGCGCCTGCGCGCCCGGCCGGCTTTGGCAGCTATACCCCCGACCAGTTCTATGCATGGCGCCGCCTGAATCCCCCGCCCGCGCACGACCGCCTGCGCCAGCTGCTGGCCCGGCGCCTGGTGCGCGAAGGCCGCGCAGCCGAGGCCCTGCCTTATTTTCCGGCCGATGACGACCCGCGCTTTGCCCGCGTCGACGATGACGACGGCAATTGGACGATCCGGGAGTCCGACGTGCGCCTGCGCGCCGCCCAGTATGCAACCGCGCTGCAGACGGCGGGCAGCGCCTGGGGCCGCACCCGCCGCGCCAGGGCCTGGTATGACGCCGCGGCGCTGGCGCGCCGTGACGGCATCCGCATCATGGGCTACGAGCAGGGGCCTGACTACGCCGTCTACGATGGCAACTACTCGGCGGGCGCCGGCCGCGATGCCAACCCCTGGTGGCGCGAGGCGCGCGCAGACGCCGGGCAGCCAATGGATACTCCCCGGCAACGGGCCGAGGCGGACCTGCCCGGCCCTTACGTGACCCCGGAGGAACGCGCCCGCTACGCGGCCAGCGAGGCGCGCCCCAACGTGCGCTACCACTACCGCCAGATCGCCGCCGGCTACGCACTGAAAGCGGCCGACGAACTGCCCTCCCGCTCGCAGGCCTTCGCGGCCGTGCTGTGCCACGGCGCAAGCTACGTGATCGATGACACGCCGGCGCGCGCCACCGCCATCTACCTGCGGTATGTGGATCAGGGCGCGCGGGTGCCCTTCGGCGACACCTTCGGCCGCGAATGCCCGGAGCCGGATTTCCAGTCGGCCGCGCGCTTTCACTACATCCAGGCATGGAAGGCCTGGGAACACGCACGCCAGCAGCATGCCGGCCTGTTGCTAGCCAGCGGGTTGCTGGCCCTGGCGGCGCTTGGCGCCGGCCTGTGGGCCTGGCGCGATGGCGGCCCGGCCGCCACCGGCAGGAGACGCTAGGGCTCCTCTGCGGCGGGCAACGCGACCCGCCGCAGCAGTCCGCGCCAATGCTCCGGCACCCGCGCACGCACGCGCAGGTCGGCGGCAACCCGCTCGGCCTCGATGAATTCATAACGCGGCGCGCCATCCAGGCGCTCAAGCAGCGGCAGCTTGACCACGCCGGCGGCGTCGCCCAACAGCATCGGCGCCATATAGATCAGCAGTTCATCGATGCAGCCTGCCGCCACCAGCGCGCCGCTCAGGCCCGCGCCGGCCTCGACGTGGACTTCGTTGCACTGCTGCGCGGCCAGCCAGTGCATCATCGCCGGCAGATCGACCCGATCGGGCGTCTCGGCCGGCATCGGCACCACGCGCACATTCCGGGCTTCCAGCCGCGCCTGCTTGGCGGCATCGGCGCGGGCCGTGAACACGATGACCTCGCCGCCATCGAACAGGCGCGCGTCCTCGGGAATCTCGAAGCGGCCGTCGACTACCGCCCGGCGCGGCTGGCGCGGCGTCGCCACGCTACGCACGGTCAGTTGCGGGTCGTCCTTGAGTATCGTGCCGATGCCGGTCAGCACCACGCAGCTGCGCGCGCGCCAGCGATGCCCGTCGGCGCGCGCCTCGGGGCCGGTGATCCATTGCGACAGGCCGTTCTGCAGCGCGCTGCGTCCGTCCAGCGACGTCGCCATCTTGAGCCAGGTCCAAGGCCGCCCGCGGCTCATGCGCGCAATGAAACCGGCATTCAGCGCCAGCGCCTCTTCGCGGCAGATGCCCGTGGTGACGGCAATGCCGGCCTCGCGCAGCCGCGCCAGGCCCTTGCCGTTGACCAGCGGATTGGGATCGCCGATCGCCACCACCACGCGCGCCGGCGCAGCCGCCAGCAGCGCCTCGACGCAGGGCGGCGTACGGCCGAAATGGCTGCACGGCTCCAGCGTGACGTAAACGGTGGCGCCCGCCACCGATTCGCCGCGCGCCTGGGCATCGCGCAGGGCGCAGACTTCGGCGTGCGGCCCTCCAGGCGGCTGGGTCGCGCCTTCGCCCAGGACCCGGCCATCGCGCACGATGACGCAGCCGACTCGGGGATTGGGCGCGGTCGAGTACATGACGGTCTGCGCCAGCGCCAGGGCGCGCCGCATCCAGGACAGGTCTTCGGGTTCGCTGGGGTTCACGCTGGGGTTCATCATCATGCTGGGATTGTATGTCCGCGGCGCGCCGCCGGGGCGTATCGTCGCGGGGCGCGCTATGATGCTTCCCGGGCCTGCCGCTCAATGTCCGTTTCAGGCCGATGCTGGTCTGGAGCCGGCCTCGCCCGGCGCTGCCGGCGGCATCACAATATGCCACAACCCCCTGAAATACCTCGGCAAGGAGCCCGCAGCCATGAAACAGGCATTGATTGTCATCGACGTCCAGGATTCTTTTCGTCAACGTCCGTTTTGGGATGAATCGGAATATCCGGCATTCATCTCGCAACTGCAGGGCCTGATCGACGCCGCCCGCGCCCGCGGCGTCCCGGTGCTGCAGGTATTCCACACCAGCGCCGCCAATGATCCGGCCAACCCGTTCTCGCTGGCCTCCGGCCACGTCAAGACCCTGAAGGAACTGCACATCGAACCCGACGCGGTGTTCCACAAGACCGTGCACTCCTCGCTCTACGCCAGGGATGCCGACGGCGCCACCTTGCAGGACTGGCTGCGCACGCACGGTGTCGAGGGCGTCATCGTCAGCGGCATCCGCACCGAACAATGCTGCGAGACCACCACCCGCCACGCCAGCGACGACGGCTTCAAGGTGGTGTTCCCGACCGACGCCACGCTGACCTTCGCGATGCAGAGCCCGTCCGGCAAGCACTACACCCCGGCCGAGATCCGCGATGCCACCGAACTGGTGCTGCAGGGCCGTTTTGCCCGCATTGCCCGCGCCGCCGACGTCTTCTCCGACGCGCACTGAGGACGAGCCGCCATGATTCCCGTGCACTTCATCCTGCCCCGGGGAATCGTGCTGCTCGACGTGGCCGGACCGGCCGAGGCGTTCCGGGTCGCCAACAAGCTGTGTCCCGGCGCCTTTGAGCAGCATTTCTGCGGCCCCTCGACCGAAATCGAAAGCGGCATTCCCGGCCTGCACCTGGCGCGGATCCAGCCCTTGCCCGAGCAGTTGCCGCCCGAGGCCCTGGTGATCATCTCGGGCGTGGTCGGCAAACCCACCCGGCTGGACGAACCCGAGGCCCGCCGGATCATCGACTGGCTGGCGCGGCGCCACCCGGTCGACGGCTTCACCTTGATGACCGTCTGCGCCGGCGCGCTGTTCGCCGCCGCGGCCGGCCTGACGCGCCAGCGCGAGTGCACCACGCACCACAGCTGCCTGGCGCAGCTCGCCGACATGGATCCGAGCGCCCGATTGCACGACAACCGCATCTTCGTCGAGGATGGCAACCTGGTCAGCAGCGCCGGCATCACCGCCGGCATCGATCTGGCGTTGCACATGGTGTCGCGTCACTGCGGCCCGCGGGTGGCCAGCGAAGTGGCGCGCGACATGGTGGTGTACCAGCGGCGCGCCGGCAGCGACTCGGCCTTGTCCCCCTGGCTGGAGCACCGCAACCATATGCATCCCGGCGTGCACCGGGTGCAGGACGCGGTCGTGCGCAACCCGGCGGCGCCCTGGTCGGCGCAGTCGCTGGCCGAACAAGCCCACACCAGCCCGCGCCACCTGACGCGCCTGTTCCATGAACATGCCGGCTGCACGCCGATGGATTACCTGTATCAGATACGCGTGGCGCTGGCGCGCGACATGCTGCGCGAAACCCGCTTGAATCTGGAAGCCGTGGCGGAAAAATCGGGCTTCGGCTCGGCCCAGCACCTGCGCCGCGTGTGGCGCAGATTTCAGCCGCAGACGCCCAGCATGGCGCGCGCGCCGGCGCCGTAGCCGCCTAGTGCCAGCAGCCGGCCGGCCGGGGCGGCGCGCGCCGCGCCGCTGAAGCGGACGGGCGGCTCACTCCTTGCGCAGCTTGCCCGGCAGCACCGGCCCCTGCATTTCGCGGATCGCCTCGACGAATTCGCCGATGTCCTCGAAGCTCTTGTAGACCGAGGCGAAACGTACGTAGGCCACTTTGTCGAGTTTGCGCAACTCGTTCATGACCAGTTCGCCGATATGGCCAGAAGCCACTTCGCGCAGGCCGCTGGCCAGCAGTTGTTCCTCGATGCGGGCCACGGCGGCGTCCACGTCCTCGGTGCTGACCGGACGCTTGCGCAGCGCCAGGCTCAGGCTGGCGCGCAGCTTGGCGGGATCGTAGTCGCTGCGGCTGCCGTTGCGCTTGACCACGGACGGCAATGCCAGCTCCACCCGTTCATACGTGGTGAAGCGCTTGTCACAGGACTGGCAGCGGCGCCGACGACGAATGGCGTCGCCCTCTTCCGAGACACGGCTGTCAACGACCTGCGTTTCGGAGTTGCCGCAAAATGGACACCGCATGTGTGATCCCTGAAAACACGGAAAGCAATAATTCGCCCATATTGTAACGATGCGACGGCTTGCCCGTGTCGATCATGACAAATTCGTCCCTAATATTTTTGCCCTGGAGGCCGCCGACACGCAAGCGCCATTGGCCCTAAAACAAAAGGACGGCCCCTTGCGGAGCCGTCCCCTCTAGGCGCGGGCGGCGCGGAGCCACCGCCGTGGCGGCATTACTTGCGGCCGTACACCGGCAGGCGCGAGGTCAGTTCGTTGACCTTGGCGCGCACGGCGGCGATATTGGCCTCGTCGCGCGGGTTGTCCAGCACGTCGGCGATCAGGTTGGCGGTCAGCTCGGCCTCGGCTTCGGTGAAGCCGCGGGTGGTCATGGCCGGCGTGCCCAGGCGGATGCCGCTGGTCACGAAGGGCTTTTCCGGATCGTTCGGGATGGCGTTCTTGTTGACCGTGATGTGGGCCTGGCCCAGCACCGCTTCGGCTTCCTTGCCGGTGATGCCCTTGGAACGCAGGTCCACCAGCATGACGTGGCTTTCGGTGCGGCCCGAGACGATGCGCAGGCCACGCTTGACCAGCGTGTCGGCCAGCACCTTGGCGTTCTTGACCACTTGCTGCGCGTAGGTCTTGAATTCGGGTTCCAGCGCTTCCTTGAAAGCCACCGCCTTGCCGGCGATGACATGCATCAGCGGGCCGCCCTGGATGCCGGGGAAGATGGCCGAATTGACGACCTTTTCGAATTCCGCCTTCATCATGATGACGCCGCCGCGCGGGCCGCGCAGCGACTTGTGCGTGGTCGAGGTGACGAAATCGGCGTGCGGCACCGGGTTCGGGTAGGCGCCACCGGCCACCAGGCCGGCATAGTGGGCGATGTCGACCATGAACAGCGCGCCGTTGTCATGGGCGATACGGGCCATGCGCTCGAAGTCGATGTGCAGGGCATAGGCAGAGGCGCCAGCGACGATCAGCTTGGGCTTGTGTTCCTTGGCCAGTTGCTCGACCTGGGCGTAGTTCAGGACTTCGTTTTCGTCCAGGCCGTACGAGATGAAGTTGTACAGTTTGCCCGAGGCGTTGACCGACGCGCCGTGGGTCAGGTGGCCGCCTTCGGCCAGGCTCATGCCCAGCACGGTGTCGCCCGGCTTCAGGACGGCCATGTACACGCCCTGGTTGGCCTGCGAGCCCGAGTTGGGCTGCACGTTGGCGGCTTCGGCGCCGAAGATCTGCTTCAGGCGATCGATGGCCAGTTGCTCGACCACGTCGACGTATTCGCAACCGCCGTAGTAACGCTTGCCCGGGTAGCCCTCGGCGTACTTGTTCGTGAGCTGCGTGCCCTGGGCTTCCATGACGGCCGGGCTGGCGTAGTTCTCCGAAGCGATCAGCTCGATGTGCTGCTCCTGGCGAACGTCTTCCTTCTGGATGGCGGCCCAGACTTCCGGGTCAGCCTTGGAGAGGGTGAGGTTGCGGTCAAACATGACGGGGGGTTCCTGAGGCGGTAAGAGAGGAGGAAACTGCGCCCGGGCGGGTAAACCCGGATAATGACGGATAGTTTACCGCGTCACGCCACTTTGCCTGTCGTCAAAATGCCCCGAATGGAGGCAAAATTCCCCTCAAGGACGCGAAATTTCCGCCATCCCCGCGCGGCCGGAAACCCCTCTCAACCCGACTTGAGAAACTTTCATGCAAACGCAGACTCTGCTTGCCTACACCCTGGTCGCCGCCGTCAGCGTCATCACGCCCGGCCCCGCCAGCATCCTGGCCATGCGCAATGGCGCCGCCGGCGGCCTGCGCGCGGTGTTGCCGTCATCACTGGGCAATGTCACGGGGCTGTTCCTGCTGTCCGCCGCCGCCATGCTGGGCCTGGGCGTGGTGCTGCAGTCGTCGGCCCTGCTGTTCGCCGCCCTCAAGATCGCCGGCGCCGCCTACCTGATCTACCTGGGCCTGCGCCACCTGCTGGGCCGCAGCAGCGTGGCCGCGCCGCCGCCGGGCAGCGCCGGCGCGCCGCGCGGCGCGCTGGCGCTCTATCTGGAAGCGGCCTTCGTGGCCGGCCTGAACCCCAAGCCGATCCTGTTTTTCACCGCGCTTTTTCCGCAGTTCCTGAACGCGGCCGAGCCCCTGCTGCCGCAGTTCTTCATCCTGACCGGCATCTTCATGGGCCTGTCGCTGCCCTCGCTGCTGGCCTACGGACTGCTGGCGCGCCGCGCCCGCCGCCTGTTCCAGCAGCCGCGAGCGGTGCGCTGGATCAACCGGGCGGTGGGGTCGGTGTTCGTGGCCTTCGGCGTGGCGCTGCTGCGGCTGAAACGCGCCAGCGCCTGAAAGCGGCGCGCGGGCGGCAACGGTTCCACAAATGAAAATGGGCCGCAGGGATCGCGGCCCATTTTGACGCCCCGGCGCTCAGGATGCCGAGGTTGCCCCGATCAGCTTGGGCGCCAGCCTCGGGTTGAGCGTGTAGGTGCCGGTCAGCGACGCCTGCGCCAGCACGTGCTTCTGGATGGCGCGCAAGGCATCTTCACCGTTGAACGAGCCTTGCAGGTTCAGCGAATGGACGTCCAGCGCGTACAGCGTGAACACATAGCGGTGCACCAGCGAGTCGTTCCAGGGTGGGCACGGGCCGTCGTAGCCGAAGTAGTCGCCGCTCATGTCGTGGTCGTTGGCGAACCAGGACGAGTACGAGTTGATGCCCTGACGGGCATCCAGCGGCGCCAGCGGCCCGCCCTTGCCACGCGGCGTGATGCCACTGGAGAAGGCGCCTTCCTCGATTTCGCGCATGTCGGCGGCCAGGTCCACCAGCACCCAATGGAAGAAATCCACCCGCGGCAGGTCGGCCGGCACCTCGCGGCCTTCCTGGTTGACGTCGTCGGGCTTGGAGGGGACGTCCGGATCGTGGCAGATCAAGGCGAACGACTGGGTGCCCGCCGGGACGTCGTCCCAGGAAAACTGCGGGTTGTAGTTGTCTGCCAGCGCGACGTGCGATTGCGCATCGATCTTGCCGAAGGCGTAGCGCTCCGGAATCGACTCGTTATCGGAAAAAGACAAACTCGAAAGTTTCATGTCGTGCTCCTTGAAGTGCTGCGAAGGCATCCCAGCCTTGAACGTCCCTCCAGCGTAGCAAAATCTACGCGATTATGGGTTCAACTTAACACGCGCGAACTTGCGCTTGCCCACCTGGACGACGTAAGTCCCTGCGGGCAGTTGCAACGATTTGTCTTCGACCCGGTCGCCATTGACGCGCACCCCGCCTTGCTCGACGTTGCGCTGCCCCTCCGAACCCGATGCCACCAGCCCCGCCTCGCGCAGCAGCTTGAGGATACCGACCGGCGCGCCGCCGATGCTGACCTCGGGCATGTCTTGCGGGATCGCGCCGTCGCGGAAACGCGCCTCGAACGCGGCCAACGCGTCGTCGGCCGCCTTGGCCGAGTGGAACCGGGTGATGATCTCCTGCGCCAGCATGACCTTGGCATCGCGCGGATTGCGGCCGCCATCGATCTCCTGACGCAACGCCGCGATGTCTTCCAGCGAGCGGAACGAGAGCAGCTCGAAGTAGCGCCACATCAGCGTGTCGGAAATCGACATCAGCTTGCCGAACATCGAATCGGGCGACTCCGAAATGCCGATGTAATTGCCCTTGGACTTGGACATCTTCTCGACGCCGTCGGTGCCGACCAGCAGCGGCATCGTCAGGATGCACTGCGGCTCTTGCCCATATTCCTTTTGCAGCTCGCGGCCGACCAGCAGGTTGAACTTCTGATCGGTGCCCCCCAGCTCCAGATCGGACTTCAGCGCCACCGAGTCGTAACCCTGCATCAGCGGATACAGGAATTCATGCACCGAGATCGGAATGCCGCCTTTGAAGCGCTTGGTGAAATCCTCGCGTTCCATCATGCGCGCCACGGTGTAGCGCGACGCCAGCTGGATCATGCCGCGCGCGCCCAGCGGATCGCACCACTCGGAGTTGTAGCGGATCTCGGTGCGGGCCGGATCCAGCACCAGGCTGGCCTGCGCATAGTAGGTCTTGGCGTTGGCCTCGATCTGTTCGCGCGTCAGCGGCGGACGGGTGCTGTTGCGGCCGCTGGGATCGCCAATGGTCGAAGTGAAGTCGCCGATCAGGAAGATGACCGTATGGCCCAGGTCCTGGAGCTGGCGCATCTTGTTGAGCACCACCGTGTGGCCCAGGTGGATGTCGGGCGCGGTCGGGTCCAGCCCCAGCTTGATGCGCAGCGGCACGCCGGTGGCGCGGCTGCGGGCCAGCTTGCGGGCGAATTCGGATTCGACCAGCAGCTCATCGCATCCGCGCTTGGCAATACGCAGATCGGCTTCGACTTCGGGGGTGATGGGGGCTTCTGAGGGTGACATGTAAGGGGGGCCAGGACGGCTTTAGCCGATAAAAGGTGTAAAAAGTGACGAAAACTATCGAAAATTCTAGCCGAATCAGCTAGGATACCGCCCTAATCATACGCAACTGTCATATGTACGCAGTTGCGCTTCCGGTTACCACCCGTTGTTCACAAGATGCGCCCCGCGCCAGCCCTTGCCCCGAAAAACGTGGCGCGCGGGGGCCGTTCGTGTCACGCACCCTGCGAGCTCATGCCACCTGAGAGGGTATCTTCACGATGAATCGTGGCCTCCACGACCTGGCGAGTAGCATCAAGCGCAAAGTTGCCGCCGTATTTGCGCCCGTCGAACCCAAGTCCCATCGTTCAGGGCTTTTCCGCCGCACGCTTCTGGTCACCGCCGTGGGTCTGTTTGCCGGCGCCGCCGCCTTGGGCATGGTGCAGCAACCCGACCGCAGCGAACTCCCCCCCACCCGCGTCATCCAGAGCATTCTGCCGCTCACCACCGAGCAGGTCGAAGTCAGCACGCCCAGCGCCGCGCCCTACATCAGCGAAACCCGCATCCGGCCGGGCGACACGCTGGCCGCCGTGCTGCAGCGCCTGGAACTGGATTCGCCGGGCCTGCAAGCCTTCCTGACCCATGACGCCAGCGCCCGCAGCATCTACAAGCTGTACCCCGGCCGCTCGGTGCAGGCCGCCACCGACGCCGAAGGCAAGCTGATCTGGCTGCGCTATATCCACACCCCGGGCAACGAGGCCGAAGGCCAGGTCGTCACCCGCATGCTGCACGTCGCGCGCACCGACGATGGCTACAAGGCCGAGGAAGTCACCGAGAACACCGAGCGCCAGACGCGCGTGGCGGTCGGCACGATCCGCTCCTCGCTGTTCGGCGCCACCGATGCCGCCGGCATCCCCGATTCGGTCACCATGCAGATGGCCGACATCCTCAGCGCCAAGATCGACTTCTTGCGCGACCTGCGCCAGGGCGACCAATTCCGCGTGGTCTACGAAGTGCGTTCGCACGACGGCCGCTACGCCGGCGCCGGCCGGGTGCTGGCCCTGGAATTCATCAACAACGGCAAGACCTACAACGCCGTCTGGTTCAGCCCCGACGACAAGACCGGCTCGTACTACGATTTCGACGGCACCAGCCTGCGCGGCGCGTTCCTGCGCACCGCCCTGAAGTTCAGCCGCATCAGCTCGACGTTCGGCATGCGCATGCACCCGATCCACAAGACCTGGACCGGCCACAAAGGCGTGGACTACGCCGCGCCCTCGGGCACGCCAATCCACACCACGGCCGACGGCACGGTGGAATTCGCCGGATGGCAGAACGGCTACGGCAACGTCGTGATCATCAAGCACCACGGCAAGTACTCGACCCTGTATGCCCACCAGAGCCGCATCGCCGCGGGAATCACCAAGGGCACCAAGGTCTCCCAGGGCCAGCTGATCGGCTACGTGGGCGCCACTGGCTGGGCGACCGGGCCGCATCTGCATTATGAGTTCCGCGTCGACAACCAGCCCATCGACCCGCTTTCGGTGGACCTGCCCGTGGCCCGCACCCTGGAGCCCGCGGAAGTCCGCGCCTTCAATCAGGCCGTGACGCCGTACAAGCAGCAGATCCAACTGCTGACCCAGTTCCAGCAGACCCTGCCCGACACCCTGACCAACGTGGCCAGCCGCTAGGCTGGCCGGCATGATGCACCCGCAAGGCGGCCCGCGCACCTCGATGCCGGGCCGCTTTTTTTTCAGGCAGCCATCGCCATGACCGCACCCCAGCATTTCATCGGCCTCATGTCCGGCACCAGCGTGGACGGCGTGGATGGCGTCCTGGCGCAACTGCGCCCCGGCCAGCCGCCGCGGTTGCTGGCCAGCGCCAGCCTGCCCATGCCGGCCGCATTGCGCGCCGAGTTCCTGGCGCTGAACCTTGCCGGCGAAGACGAACTGGCCCGCTCCGCCCTGGCCGCCAATGAACTGGCGCGCCTGTATGCGCGCGTGGTGGCCGACCTGCAGGCCCACGCCAGCCTGCCGGCGCGGGACATCGCCGCCATCGGCGCCCACGGCCAGACGGTGCGCCACCGCCCCGATCTCGGCTACACCGCGCAATTGAACGCACCCGCGCTGCTCGCGGAGCTGACCGGTATCGACGTGGTGGCGGACTTCCGCAGCCGCGACGTGGCCGCCGGCGGCCAGGGCGCGCCGCTGGTGCCGCCCTTCCACGCCGCGGTGTTTGGCGCGCGGCAGGGCCGCGCGGTGCTGAATCTGGGGGGTATCGCCAATGTCACTCTGTTGGTGCCGGGCCAGCCGCCGCGCGGCTTCGATACAGGCCCGGCCAATGTCTTGCTGGACGGTTGGTGCCAGCGGCACCTGGGGCGGGCTTACGACACCGATGGCCGCTGGGCCGCCAGCGGCCAGGTGCTGGCGCCGTTGCTGGAGCAACTGATCGCCAGCGAACCCTGGTTCGCGTTGCCGCCTCCCAAATCGACCGGCCGCGACTTGTTCAACCTGCGCTGGCTGGACGACCGGCTGGCCGCCTTCGACGGCCCCACCCCCGCCGCGCAGGACGTGCAGGCGACCTTGCTGCGCCTGACGGCCCGCACCGTCGCCAACGCCATCGACGCCGCGGGCGCCGATGTGCGCGAACTCTATGTGTGTGGCGGCGGCGCCCATAACCCGGGCCTGATGCGCGAATTGGCGTATTGCCTGCAACGCCCGGTCCACCCCACTGACGCGCTGGGCGTGCCGGCGCAGCAGGTCGAAGCGCTGGCTTTCGCCTGGCTGGCCCAGGCCTTCCTGGCGCGGCGGCCCGCCGGCCTGCCCAGCGTCACCGGCGCGCGCGGCCCACGCATCCTGGGCGCCCTCTACCCGGCCTGAGCCCGCCAGGCGCCCAATGAAAAAGCCCTTCGGCTTGCCGAAGGGCTTTTTTTTGACTGGCGGACGATCCGCCGCCAGCGCGGTTTACACCGAGAACGACGAGCCGCAGCCGCAGGTGGTAGTGGCGTTGGGATTGCGGATGACGAACTGCGCGCCCTCCAGGTCTTCCTTGTAGTCGATCTCGGCGCCGACCAGGTATTGGAAGCTCATGGGATCGACCAGCAGTTGCACGCCAGCCTTGTCGAGCACAGTATCGTCTTCGTTGACGACTTCGTCGAACGTGAAACCGTACTGGAAACCCGAACAGCCACCGCCCTGCACGAACACGCGCAGCTTCAACTCGGGGTTGCCTTCCTCGGCCAGCAGGTCCTTGACCTTGGCGGCTGCCGAGTCGGTGAACACCAGGGGAGCAGGCGGGGCGGCCTGCAGGTCGACGGTTTCGGTCACTGCATTCATGATTCACTCCTGGCCGCTGGGGCCATATTCCGATGAGCGGCTGCGCCACTCGCATGTAGTCACTATAGCGCAGCGCCGCCCGGACTCAAAGTTCGAGCTTGACGCTGCGGGAGGCACGGACCACATCGCCCTCCAGCACGCTGATGGTCACGTTTTCAGGGACGAATCCCTCGGGCAGCGCCAGGATGCCCTGGCTGCGCTGGTACTGGTCGAACTGCAAGGCAAGCGATGCAGTCGCGGCGTTCTCGGCCGTGGCCGGCTCGGAGCCGTTCTCGGCCGTGGCCGGCTCGGAGCCGTTCTCGGCCTTGACCTGCATCGGCGCCAGGTCCACGGTAACGATTTCGCCCTTGAGCATGCCGGTGGCCTGGAACCGCAGCGTGCCGGCAAACGGCGCCGCGCCGCCGCGGCCGCTGCGCATCAGCAGCACCTTGTAGCGCAGGCCGGCGCCATCGCGGTCGATCTGGGCGCCGCGGATGCCCACGGTGCCTTCCGGACCAGGCGGCAGCAACTGTTCGTAAAAGGCCAACTGGTCACGCACGCGGCCGAGTTCGGCCTGCGCGCCATGCAATTGGGTTTCGAGTTCCTGACGCGCCGAGCGCTCGATCACCAGCTCGCCATCGGCGGTATCGAGCTGGCCACGCACGTAACGCAATTGGACCGCCTGCTGACGCATGGCCTCGTCACGCGCCTCGACCTGCGCGACGCTGAGCACCACCGCGTCCACTGGCCGGTAGACCACGCGCGCATAGTAGTAACCCGCCGCCGCGCCCGCCAGCGCCCCCGCCAGCACGCCGGCAGTGACCCGCAAGGCAACGCCGGGGCGGGAAGCGCGAGGGAGGCCGGGAGAATCGTCGGACATGGTGAACGGGCCGGCGGCGGACCGCCAGCCCGACCGCAACTCAGGGCAGGATCGCGACCTGATCCAGGCCGAGGGTTTCGGTGAAGCCGAACATCAGGTTCATGTTCTGCACCGCCTGGCCGGCCGCGCCCTTCACCAGGTTGTCCTGCACCACCATGATGATGAGCTGGTCGCCGCCGCCCGGACGCGACAGCGCGATACGCAGGTTGTTCGAGGCGCGCACCGAGCGCGTCTCGGGCAGGCTGCCGGCGGGCATGACGTCGACGAACGGCTCGTCGGCATAGCGCTGCTCGAACAGAGCCTGGAAGTCGGTGTCGCGCGCCTCGGGCTGGATGCGGGCGTAGAGGGTCGAGTACATGCCGCGGATCATCGGCACCAGATGCGGCACGAAAGTCAGGCCGACCTTGCCGCCAGCGATCTTCTCGAGCTGGGCAACGATTTCCGGATGATGGCGATGGCCAGCCACGCCGTAGGCCTTGAAGTTGTCCGACGCTTCGGAGAACAGCGAGCCGACCTCGGCCTTGCGGCCGGCGCCGGACACGCCCGACTTGCAGTCCGCGATCAGGGTCTGTACGTCGACCAGCTGTTTGCCGCCTTCGAGCAGCGGAGCCAGGCCCAGCAGCACCGTGGTCGGATAGCAACCCGGGTTGCCGATGACGCGCGCCTTGGCGATGGCTTCGCGGTTCAGCTCGACCAGGCCATACTGCGATTCAGCCAGGATGTCGGGGCAGGTATGGGGGATCTTGTACCAGCGCTCGAAGGTAGGCACGTCCTGCAGGCGAAAGTCCGCGGCCAGATCGATGACCTTGGTGCCGGCGGCGATCAGTTCCTGGGCCTGGGCCATGGCCACGCCATGGGGCGTGGCGAAGAACACCACATCGCAGTCGGTCAGCGTGGCCTTTTCCGGCGCGGAAAAGGCGATCCGCACGCGGCCGCGCAGGTTCGGGTACATGTCGGCCACCGGCAGCCCGTCTTCCTTGCGGGACGTGATGGCGGTCAATTCCACATGGGGATGCTGCGACAGCAAGCGCAGCAGTTCGACGCCGGTGTAACCGGTGCCGCCGACGATACCAACCTTGATACGGGAGTTCGATGCTTGGGCCATGATGTGTGCTCTACGTAGAACGAGGCTCGATTGTATCGCTCGGACAACCGGCCTTGCCGCCGCACGCTTGAAAGCGCGCGGCGACCGGAGTCCGACCGGACGAAGCCCGCGGAGTTCCGCGGGCCTGGATCGGGGCCGGGGCCCCGGAATGTAAAAAAAGCCCGCACGAGGCGGGCTTTTTTCGCAGCGATTAACGCTTGCTGAACTGCTTGCGACGGCGCGCCTTGCGGAAGCCGACCTTCTTGCGTTCGACTTCGCGGGCATCGCGGGTCACAAAGCCAGCTTGCGACAGCGCGGGCTTCAGGGTCGCGTCGTAGTCGATCAGGGCACGCGTGATGCCGTGACGGACTGCGCCGGCCTGGCCGGTTTCACCGCCGCCGTGCACGTTGACCTTGATGTCGAACGATTCCAGGTGGCCGGTCAGTTCCAGCGGCTGGCGCACGACCATGCGGCCGGTTTCACGAGCGAAGAACTCGTCGACGGGCTTGCCGTTGACGACGATCTTGCCGGTGCCTTTCTTGATGAAAACGCGAGCCACCGAAGTTTTGCGACGGCCGGTTCCGTAGTTCCAGTTACCGATCATGGCGTTTCCTTAGATATCCAGCGTCTTGGGCTGCTGGGCGGTGTGCGGGTGCTCGGCACCGGCATAGACCTTCAGCTTCTTGATCATGGCGTAGCCCAGAGGACCCTTGGGCAGCATGCCCTTGACGGCCTTCTGAATGGCGCGACCGGGAAAACGCTCTTGCATCTTCTCGAAGTTCGTTTCGCGGATACCGCCCGGGTACGTGGTGTGGCGGAAGTACTTCTTGTCCTTCGCCTTGGTACCGGTGACGACGATATCGGAAGCGTTGATGATGACGATGTAAT
Source organism: Achromobacter pulmonis (assembly GCF_902859765.1). Classification (GTDB taxonomy): domain Bacteria; phylum Pseudomonadota; class Gammaproteobacteria; order Burkholderiales; family Burkholderiaceae_B; genus Achromobacter; species Achromobacter pulmonis. The sequence continues at coordinate 40,046 of NZ_CADIJV010000026.1, read as the reverse complement.
CGCCGGTATCAACGTGCGGCGTGAATTCAGGTTTGTGCTTGCCACGCAGACGACGTGCGACTTCGCTGGCCACACGACCGAGGACTTTGCCCTTGGCGTCGATCACAAACCAGTCACGTTGGACTTCATGCGGCTTGGCCACAAAGGTCTTCATGATGGTTCCTAGATATGAAAAATGGTCTCCGGCTGGACGATCCAGCCAGGTTTTTCCCTCAACTAGACGGCGGAACCCGCGTCTTCCCAGAAACTGGGTTTCAGCCGACTCCGTCATCCCTATCGACGTCCCGCCTAAGCGTTATTACCCGCCCGTGCAATGGTCAAAATGAGGGAAAGCCCGAAATTCTACCACGGATGCTCAAAAATTGGGCAAGCATAGGGAGATCCAGGCAAACCGACTGCCGTACCCTGGCGGGCGGCTGTCGCATTCTTAAAAAGGGACGCAATCATGACCTCTCGGCCATGCCTGCGCCCCCGTCGAATCAAGCGCCCAGGTAGGCTTCCAGCACCCGCGGGTGGCCCAGCAGCCCGCGACCGGTACCCGACAGCGCCATGGCGCCATTCTCCAGCACATAGCCGTGTTGCGCGATCTTGAGCGCCTGGCGCACATTCTGCTCCACCAGGAACAGCGTCAGGCCGTCGGCATTGATCGCCCGCAGCGAGCGGAAAATTTCCTGCACCACGATCGGCGCCAGGCCCATCGACGGCTCGTCCAGCAGCAGCAGGCGCGGCTTGGCCATCAGGGCGCGGCCGATCGCCAGCATCTGCTGCTCGCCGCCGGAGAGGTTGCCGGCGATGCCGGTGATCCGCTCTTTCAGGCGCGGGAACAGATTGAAGACATATTCCAGGTCCGAGTCGACATTCTTCAGGCCGCGGCGGTAGGCGCCCAGCTCGAGGTTCTCCAGCACGGTCATGGTGGTGAGGATGGCCCGGCCTTCCGGCACCTGCACGATGCCGCGCGCCACCAGTTGGTGCGGCGCCAGGTTGGTGACGTCCTCGCCTTCGAACAGGATCTTGCCGCGCGCCTTGGGCAGCAGGCCCGACAGCGCCAGCAGCGTGGTCGATTTGCCGGCGCCGTTGGCGCCGACCAGGGCGGTGATTTCCTTGGCTTGCAGGTCCAGGTCGATGCCGCGGACGGCTTCGATGTGGCCGTAGTTGACCTCGAGTCCGCGGACTTCCAGCATCGTGCTCATTGTGCGGCCTCCGCGTTTTCGGTGTCGTCGTCGTCTTCGCGGCCCAGGTAGGCCTCGATGACCTGCTCGTTGTTGCGGATCTCTTCGGGCCCGCCGCAAGCGATGATCTTGCCGAAGTTCAGCACCGCGATGCGCTCGCACAGCCCCATCACGAAGCGCATGTCGTGCTCGATCATGAGGATCGTGTAGCCGCGGTCGCGGATCGCCAGAATCTCGCGCATCAGCTCGGCGCGCTCGCCGGTGTTCATGCCGGCGACCGGCTCGTCCAGCAACAGCAGCTTGGGCTCGGTGGCCAGCGCGCGCGCCAGCTCCAGGCGGCGCTGTTCGCCGTAGGACAGGTTGTCGGCCAGGTCATTGGCCTTGTGGTCCAGCCGCATCCAGGTCAGCAGCTCGTGGGCGCGCTCGCGGGCGCGCTTTTCGTGCTCGCGGTAACCCGGCAGACCCAGCAGCAGGCTGGGAAAGCCGTAATTCATGTGGCGGTAGGCGCCCACCACCACGTTTTCCAGCAGCGTCATCTCCTTGAAGAGACGGATGTTCTGGAAGGTGCGGGCGATGCCCATGCGGGTGATGGCATGCGGCTTCCTGCGCAGCAGGCTTTCACCATTAAAGGTGATGCTGCCGCCGCTGGGCGGCAGCAGGCCGGTGATCAGGTTGAACACCGTGGTCTTGCCGGCGCCGTTGGGGCCGATCAGGCCGAAGATCGCGCCTTCGGGCACCGACAGGCTGACGTCATGCAGCACGTGCAGGCCGCCAAAGCTCTTGGAAACGGAGGTCAGCTCAAGCATGGCGCTTGCCTCCTTGACGCATCCAGCGCTTGAAGCGCGCCGGATCCCAGATGCCTTGCGGCAGGAACAGCACAATCACCACCAGGATCACTCCGTTGATGACCAGGCGGAAATCCGCGAAACCGCGCAGCAGTTCGGGCAGCACGGTAATGATGAAGCTGCCCAGCACGGGACCGGCCAGACCGCCGATGCCGCCCAGGATGGCCATGGTCAGGATTTCCACGCCCCGGTCAAAGCCGTATTCGTTGGGGCCGATGAAGAACGTCAGGTGGGCATTCAGCGCGCCGGCCAGGCCGGCGATCATCGCGCCCGCCACGAAGGCCAGCATCTTGTTGGCGCGCACGTCGATGCCCATCAGGCCGGCCGCGGTTTCGTCGCCGCGGATGGCCTCGAAGGCTCGGCCGATCTTGGACGCGCGCACGCGCCACAGCACCACCAGGACGATGACCAAGGCCAGGATGACATGCCACCACTGGGTCAGTTGCGGGATGCCGTTGAGGCCGAGCGCGCCGCCGGTGAGCGACTCGGTGTTCAGCACCGTCACGCGCACCACCTCGCCAAAGCCCAGCGTGGCCATGGCCAGGTAGACCCCGGACAGGCGCAAGGTCGGCAAGCCGATCAGCGCCGCCACCAGGGCCGGCGCCGCCATGCCGCCGGCCAGCGCGACCGGAAACGAGACGTCGTAGTTCATGGTGAGCAACGCCGCGGCGTACGCGCCGATGCCCATGAAGGCCGCATTGGCCATGGCCAGCATGCCGCAGGCAAGCGTCAGCCAGATGGAGAGGGCCAGCAGGGCGTTGGTGCCGAGGGTCAGCACCAGGTTGCCATAGATGGCCCAGAAATTTTCGAATCCGCTCATACTCAAGCCTTGCGTTGAACCACTTTGCCGAACAGACCCTGCGGACGCACCAGCAGAATCAGGAACAGCAGGCCGAATGCCACCGCGTCGCGCATGGTGGAGCCGATATAGGCCACCGACAGCACTTCGGCGAAGCCCAGGAACAGCCCGCCCAGCATGGCGCCGCGAATGTCGCCCATGCCGCCCAGGATGATGACCGCGATGCCCTTGTGCAGCATCGGCTGGCCCATCAGCGGGAACAGCGCGTTCGAGTACAGGCCGATCAGCACGCCCGCGACCCCGCCCAGGGCGGCCGCGGCGAACGAGGTGGTGATGAAGAGCTTTTCGACGTTGATGCCCAGCAGCCAGGCGGCCTTGGGCGATTCGGCGATGGCGCGCAGGGCGCGGCCGAATTGGGTGCGCCGCATGACGAACATCAGCAGCGCCATGAGCGCGAACGACAGGAAGATGATGCCCAGTTCGATCACGGTCAGGTGCAGGCCGGCGATCTCGATCACATCCTCGGGGACGGTGCCGTGCGGGAACCGCATGTTGCCCGCGCCGAAGATGCCTTGCGCGCCGTTGTTCAGGATGATGCCGACGCCGATCGTGGCGATCATGGGGATCAGGTGCGGCGCATTGCGCTTGCGCAGCGGCTTGAGCACCAGGTAGTCGATGATGACCCCGGTGAAACCGGCGACGAAAAATGCCACCATCAGGGCCGCCCACAGGGGCAGGCCGAAATGCTGCACCACGGAGAGCGCCGCGTAGGCTCCCACCATGAAGACGGCGCCATGCGCGAGGTTGATGACCCCGAGCACGCCGAATACCAGCGTGAAGCCCAGCGCGAACAGTGCGTACACACAGCCCAACGACAAGGCGTTAACGAATTGTTGTTCCAACATGATGGGACATATTCCAAATCAAAAAAGAGCCTCCACGCCGCGCCCCCCGCGTGGACTTGCCGCTCGCCAGGCTCGGCTTCGGGACCCGGGGCAGGCCTGTGTAAGGCCTTCCACGCCGCGCATTGCGTGGACCTGCCGCCCTGAGAGAGCCGTTCTATTCCTGGGGAGTCCTACGATAAAAAGCGCCTTGCGGACCGCGGCCAGCCGCCGTCCGCAAGGCGCATCCCCCCGCGCGGGGATGCCGACTGCTTACTTCTCGATGACGTACTTGCCGTCCTTGGTCACGCTGACGATCGGTGCCTGGTCGGCGTCATAGCCAGCGGGCTTGCCGGCGCGGTCCTTGGCCTGGCGGAACTTGAACGGGCCGGTGGCGCCGCTCCATTGCACCGAGGGCAGCGCATCGCGCAGGGCGGCGCGGTCCTTGGCCAGTTCACCGGTCAGCTTGGTGTTCTTCAGGGCCTGGGCCACGATGTGCATGGCGTCATACGACTGGGCCGCGAACTGGTCGGGCGCGCCGTTGAACTTGGCCTTGTAGGCGTCGATGAACTTGACGTTCGCGGGGGCCTTGTTCTCGATCGACCACGGGCTGCCGATCCACAGGTTGTTCGACGCGCCGCCGGGGGCCAGGTCGAAGATCTTGACCGAGTTCATGCCGTTGCCGCCGATGACGGGCACGTTCAGGCCCAGTTGGCGGGCCTGCACCATGATCGGGGCGCCTTCGGCCAGCAGCGCCGACAGCACGATGGCGTCGGGGTTGGTGCCCTTGATCTTGGTGAGCTGGGCCTTGAAGTCGACGTCGCCCTTGGCAAAGGTTTCGGTCGTGGTGACCGGAATCTTCTGGTCTTCCAGGGCCTTCTTGAAGTTGTCGTAGCCGCTCTTGGTGAAGACGTCGTCGTTGCCGTAGAGCACCGCCACGTTCTTCAGGCCGGTCTTGGCCTTGACGGTGGCAATGGTGGCCGGCAGCACGTCGGCTTCGGTGACCGAATTGCGGAACACGTAGTTGCCGATGGAGGTGATGCCGTCGGCGGTGTTGGAGGTGCCGAAGGCGACCGTCTTGGCAGCCTGGGCGATCGGGTCGGCGGCTTGGGCCGAGTTCGACAGCGTCGGACCGAAGACCATCAGGACGTTGTCCTTGAAGATCAGCTTCTTGAAGACGTTGATCGCTTCTTCTTTCTTGCCCTGCTCGTCTTCGACCACCAGCACGATCTTGTTGCCGTTGATTCCGCCGGCGGCATTGATTTCGTCGGCCGCCAGTTGGAAACCATTGCGGATCGACACGCCGTATTGCGCGGCGCCGCCGGACAGGGCTTCGGCCACGCCCAACTTGATGTCAGCCGCATGGGCGGCCGGGACGATACCGGCAGCGATCAGCGCGGCCAGCAGCTTCTTGGTCTTGGATTGCATGGTTGATACCACCTTAAAGTCTGTCTCGGAATGTTGGTTATCCAGGCCGGGATGTACCCGCCGGATTGACGTCCAATGGCGCGTGAAGGCGTCACGTTTGCGCGTCAAGACCCGGGATATTACTCCTTTGTATCAGGCCGAAACTCGAATGCCGTTCAACAAAAGGAGCAAAACCGCCCATTTTTTTGTAAAAAACACGGGGTTGTCAGCGAAAACCCCACCTCCTACCGAATGCCATTCGGCACCCGGGCCTGCTCACCCCCGCGCCGACAACGCCACGCCCAGATACTGGTCGTAGGCGCCTTGCGTCAGGCGGAACCAGGGCATCGCGTGGTCGCGCCAGCCCATGTAGTTGTCGTGGATTTCCTTGAACTTCGGATCTTTCTCGCCCAGCGCCGCGTAGACCTGCTCGGCGGCCTCGAAGGCGGCGTCCATGACCGAGCGCGGCAGGGCGCGCACCTGGGCGCCGGCGGCGACCAACTGGGCCAGCGCCGCCGGATTGCGGGCGGCATAGGCCGCAGTGGTGCGGGTATGCGCGGCCAGGGCGGCGGCCTCGAGCGCCGCCTGGTAGTGCTTGGGCAACTTGGCCCAGGCCTCTTCATTGATATAGAGCGACAGCTGTTCACTGGGGGCCCACCAGCTCGGGCCGTAATAGAACTTCGCGGTCTTGTTCAGGCCCAGTTTGGCGTCGTCGTAGGCGCCCGCCCCGGCCACGGCGTCCGGGCCGGCGGGCGCGGCGCCCGCTTCCGGCTTGCCGTCCTGGGATGCCCTGGCGGCCCCGGCCTGCTTGGCGGCCTCTGCCTGCGCCGCCGATTCGGCCCCCTGCGGCGCCACGCCCAGACGCGCCAGCACCTGCGCCGCCAGGCCGTCGACGCGCATCTTCAGGTCTTTCAGGTCGGTGGCGCGCTTGATTTCGCGGTTGGACCACAGGCCCATCTGCGGCCCGGTGTTGCCCAGGGGGAAGTTGAGGATCTTGTGCGCCTTGAACAGCTCGCGCGTCAGGCGCAGGCCGTCGCCCTCGAGCATCCAGGCGTCCATCGAACCGGTGTCGAGCCCGAATGGCACGGCGGAATCGAAGCAGAAGGCGGGATTCTTGGCGAAACAGGCGGCCGAGGAGACGTGGGCGCATTCCACCTTGGCGGCGCCGACGGCATCCAGCAGTTCGGCCGCGGACGCGATTGCGCCGTCAGCCTGCGGGCGGATGCTGAATTTGCCGCCGGTGGCATCGGCGACGAACTTGCAGAACATCTCGCCGGCGCCAGTACGCAGATCCAGCGCGGCGGGAAAGCCGGACGCCAGGCGCCAACTGATGGAGGGCGAGTCCTGGGCCAGGGCGGGCGCGCTGACCGCCGCCCCCGCCGCCATGGTCCCCAGGCCCGCCTGCTTCAGGAATGAACGTCGTTGCATCTCTTTGCTCCTCTACACCGATACGCGTTCGAGCAATACCCGCCGGATATTACACGTTGCAAATGGGCCTGACGGCTAGAGGAATTCCCAAGCGATAAAGGATTGCAAAGACGGGCTGGGTGCCGTGGCCGGCGCGAAGCGCCGCGACCGGCCCCGGCCGCGCCAATGAAAACGCCCGCCCCGTGGGCCGAAGGCCCCGCGTGGGCGGGCGACATGGCGCGGGCGCGGAGCAATCAGGTGCCGGCGATCGCCATCTGCTCGATCAGGATCGAGCCGGTGGTCTTGGTGCCGCGCGAGATGGTATCGGCGCCCACCGCGACGATCTGGCGGAACATGTCCGACAGGTTGCCTGCAATGGTGACTTCCTGCACCGCGTGCTGGATCTGGCCGTTTTCGACCCAGTAGCCGAAAGCGCCGCGCGAGTAGTCGCCGGTGACGTAGTTCACGCCCTGGCCGATCAGTTCGGTGACCAGGAAGCCCGTGCCCATCTTCTTGAGCATGGCTTCGAAATCGTCGCCGCGGCGCGTCAGCGTGGAACTGAAGACCAGGTTGTGCGAGCCGCCGGCGTTGCCGGTGGTCTGCATGCCGAGCTTGCGCGCGGTGTAGGAGGACAGGAAATAGCCTTCCAGCACGCCGGCCGACACCACGTTGCGCTTGCGCGTGCGCACGCCTTCGTCGTCGAACGGCGAGCTGCCCATGGCGCCGCGGATGTGCGGGTCCTCGGTCAGGTTGATGTGTTCGGGGAAGATCGGCTTGCCCAGCGCATCGAGCAGGAAGCTGGCCTTGCGGTACAGCGCGCCGCCGTTGGCGGCCTGCGTCAGGGCGCCGACCAGGCCGAGCGCCAGCGGCGCCTCGAACAGCACCGGGAACTTGCCGGTGCGGATGCGGCGCGCCGACAGGCGCGACAGGGTGCGTTCGGCGGCGTAGCGGCCGACGGCCTCGGGCGTGGCCAGCTTGGCCGGGTCGCGCTCGGAGGTATACCAGTAGTCGCGCTGCATGCCGTTGCCGCGGCCGGCGATGGGCGCCACCGACAGGCTGTGGCGCGAATACGGGTAGCCGCCCAGGAAGCCACGGGTGTTGCCCATGACGAACTGGCCTTCATAGGTGCCGACCGTGGCGCCGTCGGTATTGGTGATGCGGGCATCGACCTCGCGCGCGGCGCGTTCGGCGCGCAGCGCCAGCTCGGCGGCTTCCTCGGTGGAGACCGCCCAGGCGCGGTGCAGATCGAGGTCGGGGAATTCGGTGGCCAACTGGTCGGCGTCGGGCAGGCCGGCGGCCGGATCGGCGGCGGTGTGGCGGGCGATGTGCCAGGCGGCTTCGACCGTCTGGCGCAGCGCGGCTTCGGAGAAGTCGGAGGTCGAGGCGGAGCCGCGGCTCTGGCCGGCGTAGACCGTCAGGTCGAGCGAGCGGTCGCGGGTCTGTTCGACGGTTTCGATGTCGTTCTTGCGCACCGATACCGACAGGCCCAGGCTTTCGGAAACTTCGGCCGCGGCGTCCGAGGCGCCGATCTGGCGCGCGTAGGCCAGGGTTTGCTCGACGAGTTCGGAAAAACGCGCGTGATTGGCCGCCAGCGGCAAGGAGGAGGAGGATTTGACCATTGCTGTCCAATTTGCAGAGACGGTTATCATAGCCAAGTCTGTCATTGCGCAGTTTTCCATGAATTCCCACATCGAAGAAGAACCCACCGACGGCTACGACGAGAACGGCTACGATCGTCCCAGCAAGTCGCAGATCAAGCGCGAAATGCATGCGCTGCTGGATCTCGGCAAGCAACTGATCGAACTGTCCCCCGAACGCCTCAAGCAACTGCCCCTGGCCGAGCGTCTCTACGAGGCGATCCGCGAGGCGCAGCGCACCACCAGCCGCGAAGGCCGGCGCCGTCAGACCCATTTCGTGGGCAAGCTGATGCGCGACGCCCCCGCCGACGAGATCCGCGCCCAGCTCGACGTCTGGGAAAACGGCTCGCGCGAGGAAACCGCGGCCATGCATCGCCTGGAAACCCTGCGTGACCGCCTGCTCGACGATGACGAGGCGCTGACCAAGCTGCTGAACGACAATCCGCAGGCGGACGTGCAGCAATTGCGCTCGGTGATCCGCGCCGCGCGCAAGGAAAAGCTGGCCAATGCCGCCCTGCTGCAAGGGCAGGAGCCGCAGAAGAAGCATTACCGCGCCCTGTTCCAGGCGCTCAAGACCCTCAACCACTGATGCCGCCGTCCATGAACGCCCCGACCGACCTGCTCGATTGCATCGAGATCGAAACCGCCTCGAATCCCACGCACGCCGTGATCTGGCTGCACGGCCTGGGCGCCGACGGCAACGACTTCGCGCCGATCGTGCCGGAACTGGACCTGCCGGCCGACCTCGGCGTGCGTTTCGTGTTTCCCAACGCCCCGGTGCAGCCCGTCACCATCAACAATGGCATGGCGATGCGTTCCTGGTACGACATCCTGGTGATGGACCTGGTGCGGGTGGAAGACGCCAAGGGCATCCGCGCCTCGGAAGCGGCGATCCACAAGTTGATCGCGCGCGAGAATGCGCGCGGCATCCCGACCGCGAACATCGTGCTGGCGGGCTTCTCGCAAGGCTGCGCCATGACGCTGCACACGGGCTTGCGCCTGCAGGACAAGCTGGCCGGCATGATGGGCCTGTCGGGCTACCTGCCGCTACTGGACAGCGCCGAGGCCGAGCGCGCGCCAGCCAACCAGCGCACGCCGATCTTTCTGGCTCACGGCCTGTACGACCCAGTGGTAGCGCTGCCGCGCGCCGAGGCCTCGCGGGCCGAACTGGAACGCCTGGGCTATGACGTGCGCTGGCACACCTACCCCATGCCGCACTCGGTCTGCGCCGAGGAAGTGGCCGATATCTCGCGCTTCCTGCAGCAGGTACTGGCCTGAAACCGGCAGCGCCCTCCGCCCTGCCCGCCCGTCACGCCGCTTGACGGGCTGATTCCCCCTTTTTGTATACCAAGTGGTATCCCAGCTTCGGGTTCTCCGAGGCAGGACGGCGCTCGCTCATAGAGAAAACACCAATCCCCAAAAGTCTTGTGGCCTGTTTGTATTGAATATAGTATTCGATCCAAGCCGTATCGGCCCGGGCCACCCAAGTTCGGGCTTCCCTGTTGTTGCAGTCGCTCCATCCCCATTTGGCCGTGTCGCGCCGGGTCCGGCGAGGCATATAGACGCAGGAGAAAGTCCCGTGAAATCCTTGTCATCGCCCCGCCGGGCAGCCGTTGCGCTGCTCGCTACGCTCAGCGCCGCGTTCGCCCCTCTCGCCAGCCATGGCCAGGCCCTGAATCCCCCCGTCAAAGTGCGCTACGAAGAAGTGGTGCGCTCCATCCTCTATGTGCCCAAGTATGTCGCCCTGTCGCAGGGCTACTTCAAGGACGCCGGGCTGGACGTATCCATGAAAACCTCGCAAGGCACGGACAAGGGCATGACCGCCCTGCTCTCGGGCAGCGCCGACATCGTGCTGATCGGCCCCGAGGCCTCGATCTACGTGCAGAACAGCGAATCGCCGGTCAAGCCGAAGATCTTCGCCGGCCTGACCGCCACGGACGGCTTTTTCCTGCTGGCGCGCAAGCCGGTCGAGAAATTCGACTGGAACATGCTCAAGGGCAAGGCAGTGATCGGCTTTCGCCCCGGCTCGAACCCGGTCGTGTTCTTGGAAACGGCGCTGCGCAAGCACGGCCTGGACCCGCAAAAGGACGTCAAGCTGCTCAACAATATCGGCATCCCGGCGCGCGCCGGCGCCTGGATGGCCGGCCAGGGCGACTACGGCATATTCCTGGAGCCCGAGGCCGGCGAGCTGGTGCGCAACGGCAAGGGATATATCGTGGCCTCGGTCGGCCACGAAGTCGGCCAGGTGGACTACACAGTATTCACCGCCACCGACAAATACATCCACGACAATCCCAAGGTCATCCAGGCCTGGACCAACGTGGTGGCACGCGCCGAAAAGTACGTGCAGGACACGCCGGCGGCCACGCTGGCGCCGCAGATCATGGCCTATTTCCCCGGCATGGACGCGGCCGCGGTGACCGAGGCCATCGAGCGCTACAAGCGGTACCGGATCTGGAAGACGTCGCCGCTGGTGACGGCCGACGCCATGAACCGGCTGCAGGACATGCTGGTGGCCAGCGCGGTCATGAAGGACAGCGCCCGCGTCAAGTACGAGGACGTGGTGGTGGCGGACTTCGCCAGGAAGGTGCCGCAATGAACGCCGTCGTCCATAACCTGAAGCCGGACGCGGCCACCGCCAAGATCGAGCTGCGCGATGTCTGCCTGAGCTATTTCACGCCGGAAGGCGAGACCGAAGCCCTGTCCAAGGTGTCGTTCACGCTGGCGCCAGGCGAATTCGTCAGCCTGATCGGCCAGAGCGGCTGTGGCAAGAGCACATTGCTGTCGCTGATCGCGGGGCTGATCACCCCCACGTCAGGCGCCGTGATGATCGATGGCCAGGCGGTCACCGAACCGAATCCGCGTATCGGCTACATGCTGCAGCAGGACTATCTGTTCGAGTGGCGCAGCATCCTGGAAAACGTCATGCTGGGCGCCGAGATCCAGGGCCGGCGCGACGCGCGCAGCGAGGCGCGCGCGGTGCACCTGTTGGAAAAATGCGGGCTGGGCGCATTCCTGTCGCACACGCCGCGCCAGCTGTCGGGCGGTATGCGCCAGCGCGCGGCGCTGGCGCGCACGCTGGTCACCGAGCCCGATGTGATCCTGCTGGACGAGCCGTTCTCGGCGCTCGATTCGCAGACCCGGCTGGCGATCTCCGACGAGGTGGTCGATATCCTGCGGCGCGAGGGCAAGACCGTGGTGCTGGTAACGCACGACATCGGCGAAGCCATCGCCATGACCGACCGCGTCATCGTGCTGTCGCGCCGGCCCGGCCGCCTGAAAAGCCAGTATCGCATCCACTACGGGGAAGGCGCGCGGCCGACCCCGTTCCAGGCCCGCTCCCGGCCGGAATTCAATGCCTATTTCAAACAGCTCTGGGACGAGCTGGATGTCCATGTGGAGGGTTGAGCCGTGAACGCACCTGTCGCCAATACCGTGCCGCTGCGCGCCGTGCCCGCGCCCAGCCAGAAGTACCTGGACTATCTGCGGCGCGACCGCGCCCGCCGCCGCCACATCCGCGTCGCCCAGGCGCTGCTGCTGGTGGTGTTCCTGTGCGCCTGGGAAATCCTGCCGCGCATGCACATCCTCAATCCGCTGCTGACCAGCTATCCGAGCGCGCTGTGGCCGACCTTCCTGGAACTGTGGAACCAGGGCAACCTGGCGCATCACATCGCCACCACGCTGTGGGCCACGCTGGTGGGCTTCACCCTGAGCATGGTGATCGGCATCATCGTCGCCGCCGCGCTGTGGTGGTCGGACTTCCTCTACAAGGTGCTGGACCCATTCCTGGTGGTGGCCAACGCGATGCCCAAGATCGCCTTCGTGCCGATTTTCTACCTGTGGCTGGGGTCGGATTACGCGGTCTACGGCATGGCCGTGGCGATCGCGGTGTTCGTGACCATCATGGTGGTGTATGCCGGCTTTCGCGCCATTGACCTGAACAAGGTCAAGCTGGCGCGCACCTTCGGCGCCAGCCGCTGGCAGGTGCTGACCAAGGTGGTGCTGCCGGGCAGCGTGCCGACGCTGATTGCCGCCGTGAAGATGAACATCGGCCTGGCGCTGGTGGGGGTCATCGTCGGTGAATTCCAGTCGGCCGACTCGGGCCTGGGCTTTCTCATCATGAACGGCAGCCAGGTCTTCAAGCTGAACATCGTCATGACCGCCATCACCATGCTGGCGCTGATCTCCAGCGCGATGTATCTGGTGGTGTATCGCATCGAAGCCGCCGTGGCGCGGCGCTACGGATAAGGAACCGCTATGCAGATCCCGCAATGGGTCCAGGACCGCGTCATCGCCCGCCAGGGCTGCCTGCATCCCTATGACACCCTGCCCGGCGCCCGCACCGCGGTGGTGGTAATCGACATGCAGCAGTACTTCACGCTTCCCGGCTACCAAGGCGAATGCGCCGCGGCGCGCGGCATCATCGCGCCAGTCAACCGCCTGTGCGAGGCGGTGCGCGCGGCCGGCGGCACGGTGGTGTGGGTGCAGACCGCCTCCGACAACGCCGACGCCTTCTGGTCGCACCACCATGGCGTGATGCTGACACCCGAGCGCAGCGCGCGGCGCCTGGAAACCCTGCGCCGCGACTCGCCGGGCTTCGCCCTGCATCCCGAACTGCGGCCGGCCGACAGCGATCTGCGCGTGGTCAAGCGCTTCTACAGCGCCATGGCGACGGGCTCGTCGGAACTGGAGCCGCTGCTGCGCGGACGGGGCGTGGATACGCTGCTGATCGCCGGCACGGTCACCAACGTCTGCTGCGAATCGACCGCGCGCGACGCCATGATGCGCGACTTCCGCACCATCATGGTGGACGATGCGCTGGCCGCGGTGACACCGGCCGAACATGAGCACGCGCTGCACGGCTGGCTGCTGTTCTTCGGCGACGTGCTGTCGGTGGACGAAGTGGCGACGCGCCTGCGGCCGGCGCAGGCCGCCCGCAGGACGGCCTGACACATCCGCCGCGGCGCCGGCTCAGGCCAGGTTGAGCCAGACCCGGCGCATGGTCGGGTCTTCCGGGTCCGGATCGTTGGTGAAGCCCAGGCTGGTCATCAGCGCCAGCATCGGCCGGTTGGTCGACAGCACCAGGCCGTCGATGTATTCCAGCCCCTGCTCGCGCGCCGCGTCGATCAGCGCCGTCATCAGCTGGCGGCCCAGGCCGCGCCGCTGCCAGTCGTCGCCGATCACCAGCGCGTATTCGGCGCCACGCCCATCCGGGTTGCGCAGGTAGTGGGCGAAGCCCACCAGCACCTCGTGCGGATGGCCGCGATTGGCGGGATTGGGCACCTGGGTGGCGGCCACCAGCGCCAGTTCGCGGTGATAGTCCACCTGGGTATAGCGCGACACCATGCGCGGGGTCAGCTCGCGCATCATCGATACGAAGCGCATGTAGCGCGAACGCTCCGACAGGCCGCGGATGAAATCCTGCAGCGGCTGGCCGTCCTCGGGACGGATCGGCCGCAGCACCCAGGGGATGCCATCGGCGAAACGGCGCACCTGCACCAGGCGCGCCGGGTACGGATGGATCGCCATGTGCGGATAGCCGGCGGTCTGCGGCGCTTCGCAGCCCGGCTTTTCGGCCAGCGTCAGGCGCAGGCCGCCGGCGCGCAGATGGGTCTCGCCGGCGTAGAGCGGGTCGATATCCAGGGTCTCGATGTCGGGCAGTTCGGACACCATTTCCGACACCAGCACCAGCGCCTGCTGCAGCGCCTCGGCGGCCAGGTGGCCGACGCGCGGCGCCAGCACCCGGCGCCACAGCCGGCTGCGCTCGATCATCTGGCGCGCCAGGAAGCCGTTGAGCGGCGGCAGATCGATTCCCCGATCGGATGGCGACAGCTCCGCGTCCGGCCCGCCGGCGCCGAAACGGATGACCGGCCCGAACTGCGGGTCGCGCCGTACCCGGATCGCCATGGGCCGGGATTCCGGCTCGGCCGCGGCCACGTCCAGCGGCATATCGCGCAGCGGCACATAGAACAGGGACAGCAGCGAGCGGATTTCGGAGGTGGTCAGTTCGCGCCGGCAATCGGCCCGCACCCGCGCCAGGATGTCGCGCGCGGCGGCCAGGTCGGGCACATGGGTGGCGGGTTCGGGAGGCTGGGTCTGCAGCAGCAGTTGCTGGTTGTAGTGGTGCGTCGCCAGCACGCCGAAGGCGTCGGCCGCCGACTCCGGCGTGCGAAAGGCCGACGTGCCGGCATCGTCCAGCATGCGCCGCAGCGGCCGCATGCCGGCATCGCCCATGAAGCAGGTGACCACGGGCTTGCGAGCCTTGGGCGCGATCAGCGCCAGCTCGCGCGCCACTGCGGGCAAGTCGGCCAGGGCGTCGGGCGCCAGCAGCACCAATACGCCGTCCACGCCGGCGTCGTCCAGCACCACGTCGAGCATGGCGCGGATCCGTTCCGGCGTCAGCGGCACATAGGTGATGACCGGATTGGCGCTGGCCGCGTCCGGCTCCAGCATCGCCGCCAGGGCGCGCTGCGTGGCCGGCGCCAGTTCGGCGCGCAGCACGGCCGCTTCGGGGCCGATCAGGTCCATGGCCAACTGGGGCGGCCCGCTGCCGTTGGAGATCAGCGCCACGCGCCGGCCCTTGGGACGGCGCGTGTAGCCCAGAACCTTGACCGCCGAGAACAATTGCACGAAGTAGCGCACCCGCACCGCGCCCGCGCGCCGCAGCGCGGCATCGAAAATGGCGTCGCCGCTGTCGCTGTCGGCGCGCCCGGCCTTGAGCACGATGACCGGCTTGACGCTGGCCGCGGCCCGCAGCGCGCTCATGAATTCGCGCGCCGGGCCGACGTCTTCCAGATACAGCACGATGCTGTCGGTGCGCGGGTCGCTGGCCAGGTAGTCCAGCACCTTGGACAGGCCCACTACCGCCTCGTCGCCCAGCGACACGGCAGTGGAAAAGCCGATGTGCACGTCTTCGGCCCAGTCCATCACGGCGGCCATGATGGAGCGCGACTGCGCCAGCAGCGCCACCCGGCCGGCGCGCGCCAGCACCGGGTGCTGGCTCAGGTTCAGGCCGGCATGCGGGCGTTGCGCGCCGAACGAGCGCGGCCCGAGCAGTTCGCAGCGGTTTTCCTCGGCCCAGGCGCGGCACAGCGCCAGGGTGCCGCGCGGGTAGGGATCGGGCAGCTCGTGCGGCAGCAGAATGACCGCGCGTGGCGCCAGCGGCGACAGCCGGCGCAGGGTCTCGGGCAGCACCGCCGGCGAGACGCAAACCAGGGCCAGATCGGGCCGCTCGCCCGCGGCCAGGCCCTGCAGCGTATCCGGCAGGTCGGGCGCGGCGCCGCTTGCGCAGGCCACCAGGGTGGTTTTGGCCTTGAGCGCGGGCGACAGCGAATTCGCCGCCGGCAGCGGCCGATCGGAGACGATCACCAGCGAACCGGGTTCGAACATCGGGGCAAGAGCGTGTCGCAGCATGGCGGGAACAGGCACTAATCTAAAATAGCGTTCATCGTAACAAGACAACCCCGCCATCCGCTTGATCCGGGCCAGCCCGGCGCCATATCCGTGGCGCCGCAGCCGCTATCATTGCCACCTATGACCTCCAACGCCACCTCCCCCATCCGTACCCGCTTCGCGCCTTCGCCCACGGGCTTCCTGCACCTGGGCGGCGCCCGCACCGCGCTGTTCTCCTGGGCCTTCGCGCGCCATCACAAGGGCACGTTCGTGCTGCGCATCGAAGACACCGACGTCGAGCGCTCCACGCCGGAAGCGGTGCAGGCCATCCTGGACAGCATGGAATGGCTCGGCATGCAGCCGGACGAGGGCCCGTTCTACCAGATGCAGCGCATGGACCGCTACCGTGAAGTGGTGGCGCAGATGCTGGCCGCCGGCACGGCGTACCACTGCTATAGCTCGCCCGAGGAAGTCGAGGCCATGCGCGAGGCCGCCCGCGCCCGCGGCGACAAGCCGCGTTACGACGGCACCTGGCGCCCCGAACCGGGCAAGACCCTGCCGCCGGTACCGGAGGGCCGCAAGCCGGTGGTGCGCTTCAAGAACCCCCAGGACGGCGCCACCGCCTGGAACGACATGGTCAAGGGCCCCATCAGCTTCGACAACACCGAGCTGGACGACCTGATCATCGCGCGCCCGGACGGCACCCCCACCTACAACTTCTGCGTGGTGGTGGACGACTGGGACATGGGCATCACCCACGTGCTGCGCGGCGATGACCACGTCAACAACACCCCGCGCCAGATCAACATCCTGCGCGCGCTGGGCGCCACCCTGCCCGAATACGGCCACGTGCCCATGATCCTCGGCCCGGACGGCGAAAAGCTGTCCAAGCGCCATGGTGCGGTCAATGTCATGGAATATGACAACGAGGGCTACCTGCCCGAGGCCATGATCAACTACCTGGCGCGCCTGGGCTGGAGCCACGGCGACGACGAACTCTTCAGCCGCGACCAGCTGGTGCAATGGTTCGACACCCGCCACCTGTCCAAGTCGGCTTCGCAATGGGACCCGAAGAAACTGAACTGGGTCAACGCCCACTACATCAAGCAGATGGACAACGCCGAACTGGCCGAGCGCGTGGCCCCGCGAGTCGCCCAGCGCGGCGGCCATCCGGAAAAGATCGACCTGCCGGGCGTGATGGGCCTGCTCAAGGACCGCGCCGAGACCCTCGAACAACTGGCCGACGGCGCCATGCTGTTTTGCGGTGAATTCAAACCGGCCGCGCCGGAACTGGTCGAACAGCACCTGACCGCCGCCGCGCGCGAAGCGCTGGCCGATTTCGCCCAGCGCGCCCAGGGCGCCGACTGGACCCGCGAGGCCATCTCGGCCCTGATCAAGGCCGTGCTGGCCGACCGTGGCCTGAAGATGCCGCAGCTGGCGATCCCGCTGCGCGTGGCCGTGACCGGCCAGCCCCAGACGCCCGCGGTCGACGCGGTGCTGGCCCTGCTGGGCAAGGATGTCGTGATCAAGCGCCTGGCCGCGATCTGACCCTGGCGTCGCCCGCGAAGCCCCGTCCGGCCAGGCCGTTCGGGGCTTTTTTTGCGGCCTCCCGGCCGGCGCCGAGCGCTCGCGCCGCGCCGCCGGAGGTTCTTAAGCCGCCTTGGGCCGCGCCTTCAGGGCCCGCGAGAAAAACGCGCCCAGCAGCGGCAAGAGTACCGCCGCGCCGCCGAACAGCACCGCCGCGCCAGCCTCGTCCACCACCGAGCCGGCCAGCGCCACCCCCGCCGCCTGTCCCATGAAGAGGCAGGACGCGAACCAGGCCACCGCCGTACCGCGCGCCGACGGCACCATCTGGGTGGCGTTGGTCTGCAGCGTCGCGTGCAGCAGGTAGTAACCGAAGCCCGCCAGCACGCTGGCCAGCAGGCTCCACGCCCAGACCGGCCCCAGCAGGTAGGACAGGAATGCCACGCCCAGCACCAGCCCGCCCGCCACCGCCAGGCCGCGTTCGCCCAGGCGCTTGAGGATGCGGCCGGCCACCACCGTGTAGAGCAGCCCGCCCACCGCGTACACCGCCACCAACGCGCCGGCCGCGGTCAGCGAAATATCGAAGCGTTCGTGCAGGTAAGAAGGCGCGAACGCCAGGGCGCCGAACACCAGCAGGCCCTCGATGAATACCGTGGCCAGCACCACGCGCGCCCACGGCACGCCCAGCACCAGCCGCGCCTGCGCCACGAAGCCCTGCCGTGGCGCGTTCGGATCGACCACGCCCAGCCCCAGCGCACGCTGGCGCCGCACTTCCCGCAGCAGCAGCATGCCCACCACCAGGTAGCCGCACACCAGCGCCGCGAAGGCCCAGCGCCAGCCCAGGGTGTCGGCGAACAGGCCGCCGGCCAACTGACCGGTCGCCATGCCCAGGATGGTACCGGTCAGGAACCGCGCCAGCGTCGCCTGGCGGCGCTCGTAAGGCACGGTGTCGCCGATCCAGGCCATCGACAGCGGCACGATGCCGGCCCCCGCCGCCCCCGACAGCGCCCGGCACACCACCAGCATGTCCAGCGTCTCGGCCAGGAACGCGCCGGCGCTGCCCAGCGCGCAGGCGAACGTCGCCACGCTGACGACACGGTACTTGCCGTAGCGGTCGCCGACCGGGCCGAAGAACATCTGCAACACGCCATAGGCCACCGCGAACGCGGTCACGGCGCGCGCGGCCTGGCCGGTGGTGGCGCCGAATTCGGCGGCCAGCTGCGGCAGCATGGGATCACAGATACGGAAAGCGCTGGCGCTGACGAAAGCGGCCAGGGCAAGCAGCGCAATGGCGCGCGCTTCGGAAGAGAGGGCGGGCATGACGGGCCGGCGGCGGAATGGAGGACGAAGTCCGCACCTTACCGCAGCCCGGTCCGCTTGGCGACGCCGGACGCCGGGTTCCGTCCGTGCGGCGCAACGCGGCGCGTGGACCCAAGCCCCCCCGGGTCGGTCAATATGGCAGGCGGTAGCCCTGCGGCATGCGGCGTGCGGTGACCACCTGGCCGCCGCTCTTGAGCTCGCGCAGCGTCAGCCTGGCCTGCTCGACCCTCTCGACGCGATAGCGATTGATATAGATCGGATCGGTGGCGTCGACGATTTCGCCGTTCGATTGGGTGGTCTGCATCGTATAGATGCCGTCCACCACGCTCCAGCAGCCCGTCTCGCGTAGTGCCGGGCGCGTCTTGCGGCCGATCTTCAGTTGGGTCTCGTAGGCCATGCGGCCGTCGGCATACAGCACCGTGAGCGTTTGGAAGTCACCGCTGACGCCCTTCGGCCTGGAATTCGAATACCAGGTGCCGATCATGGGATCGCCGCCCTTGGCGGGTGTGCAAGCGACCGGCTTGGGTGGCGCTTCCGGCTGGGCCTCGGTGATGGCGGCGGGTTTCCTGGTGGCGCAGCCGGCCACGACCAGAAGGGCGCAGGCCACGCCCGCCGAACGCAAATACACACTGCTCATGACTTCCTCAACACGTCTGCCGACGCGCCGCGCCGTACGAACCGGCACGCTCTTCGCGCAGCAAACATCACGCACTCTAAAGAGGCGCGCATGAAGAATCAACGACGATCCGCGCCGTGTGCAATTGCGCAACAGTCCTTGCCGGAAAGCCCCTGTTTTAAGGCCTCAACACGCAAAAATGCGTTGGTTTCAAGCGACATCGCGCGAGCCGCGCGCCCCTTTGGCACGCAGCATTTCCTCCATGCGCGCGGCGGCCGGCGACAGGCTGCGGCCAGCCAGGCGCGTGATACCCAGCTCGCGCTCGATGCGCGGCCGCGCCAGTGGCACGAAAACCAGACCGGGCGAATCCGGCGGCACCCCCAGCCGCGCCAGCACCGTCACCCCCACCCCGCGTTCGAGCATAGCCAGCAGCGACATCATGTTGGACACGAACACCTGGCGTTCCATCATGAACGCGGCCTGCGGATAATCCGCCAGTTGGCGGTGCGCCACCGTGCCCACCAGCGGCAGCCCGGCGATCTCGCGCCAGGTCACGGACTTGCGGCCCGCCAGCGGATGGCCGCGATGGCAGACCAGGCCGAAAGCATCACGCAACAGCGGCTCGAACGCCAGCCGCCGGTCGCGCAGCACCGGGCTGCAGACGCCCAGTTCGACCTCGCCGGCCAGCACCATCCGTTCCACGCCCTCCGAGTTGTCGTCGAACAGGCGCAGCGCCACCGCCGGAAAGCGCTCGCGGTAGGCCGCCACCAATTCGGGCAGCCAATGCGTCGCCACGGTCGCCACCGAGGCCATGGTCAAGGTGCCGGCCTCGTTGCTGGCCAGCCCCGCCAGCGTTCCCGCCACCCGGTCATGGTGTTCCACCAGTTCGCGCGCCAGCGGCAGGCAGTCCTGGCCGAAGCGCGTCAGCGCATTGCCGTTGCCGCGCTCGAACAGCGGCTGGCCCAGGCGCTGTTCCATTTCGCGGATCGACAGCGACAGCGCCGGCTGCGAACGGAATGCGCGCGCGGCGGCGGCGCGGAAGCTGCGCAATTCGGCCACCAGCAGGAAGTGCCGGTAATGGGAAATGGACAGCTCGGGCAAGGCGGGCATCGCGGCATCTTATTTGAAGAACTTATCAAATCATAGGAAAAATAAAGTTTTCTCATCATAGGGCGGCCCTTAACATGGCCGCAATGACTACCGCCGCCGTTTCCCCCGCCGCCGCCCACGCCGTCGATCCGCTGGACTTCAGCCTGGCCGACCGGCTGCCCGCCCGTCCCGCCGGCCAGGGACGGTTGCTCACCGCCGCCGCGCCGAATGGCCGGCCCGGCCTGTTGTTCGTGCCGGGCGCCTATCACGGCGCCTGGTGCTATGCGCATTACCTGGATTACTTCGCCCGCGCCGGCCTGGCCTGCGCCGCCGTCGATCCGCGCGGCCACGGCCCTTTGCCGCAGGACGCCGGCTTTGTCGACGCCGGCATCGCCGATCTGGCCGCCGACGTGGTCAGCGCGCTCGACCTGCTGGACGCGCCCACGGTGGTGGCGGGCCACAGCATGGGCGCCCTGCCCGCGCTGCTGGCCGCCAGCCAGCACGACGTGGCCGGCGTGGTGCTGATGGCGCCGTCGCCGCCGGCCAACCTGCCCGGCGCGCTCGGCCTGCCGCCCGTGCCCGCCGGCATCGCGCGCGCCGCGCCGGCCGCCAGCGAAATCCGCGCCCGTTTCCTGGCCACCTCGCCAACCCGCGACGTCGGCCGCGTGATGCAACGCCTCAATCCCGAAAGCCCGCGCGTGCTCAACGACCGCTACCTGCTGCGCGTCCCGGTCGATCCGGCCGCCATTACCGCGCCCGGCCTGTGCCTGGAGGCCGGCCTGGACACCCACGACCGCCATCCGCCGGGCCAGGACCACGCCATTGCGCGCCTGTACGGTTTTTCCCACGCCGTCCTCGCCGGACAGCCGCATTGCATGATGTACGGCGACCAATGGCAGGTCGGCGCGAACGCCATCCTCGACTGGTATCGCCGGCAGTTCGGCTGAACCGCGATGCCCTCTTCCAGACACCACAAAACATGACGGCGCCACCGCCGCTCCAGGAGACAACCATGACCCGCACCGCCTTCGCGCCCCGCTCGATCCTGCGCCACGCGCTCGCCGCCGCCAGCCTGCTGCTGGCTGGCGCGTCCCACGCTGCCGGCTGGCCCGAGAAACCCATCACGCTGATCGTGCCGTCCGCCTCCGGCGGCGCCGCCGACCTGACCGCGCGCACCTTCGCCCAATTCCTGGGCCAGCAGACCGGCCAGACCGTGATCGTCGAAGACCGGCCTGGCGCCGGCGGCATCGTCGGCACCAACGCCGCCAAGAACGCGCCCGCCGACGGCTACACCTTCCTGCTGTCCACCAACTCCACCCATGCCGCCAACCAGTTCCTCTACAAGCGCCTGCCTTACGATGCGCAAAAGGACTTCGTGCAGGTCGGCATGCTCGGCACCTTCGGCACGGTCGGCATCGTTTCTCCCGACAGCCCCTATCGCACCGTGCCCGAACTGGTCGAGTACGCCAAGAAGCATCCGGGCGAGGTCTTCTTCGGCTACTACAGTTCGTCCTCGCAAGTGCCGTCCGAACTCTTCAAGCAACGCGCCGGCATCAATATCAGCGGCGCCGGCTACAAGAACATCACCCAGATCATCACCGACCTGCGCGGCAAGCAGATCAGCTTCGCCTTCGTCGACTACCTGACCGCCATGGGCCAGATCGACGGCAAGGGCCTCACCCCGCTCGCCGTCACGGCCGCCAAGCGCCACCCCGCCTGGCCCGACGTCCCCACCATGTCGACCTACTACCCTGATTTCGTCGTCGCCGGCTGGCTCGGCCTGTCAGCCCCCGCCGGCACCCCGCCCGACATCGTCGCCAAAATGAACGCCGCCACCCAGGCCGCCGTCAACGACCCCGCCACCGCCGCCAAGCTGCGCGCCCTCGGTCTCACCCCCGAAGCCATGGACGTCACCCGCTTCGACACCTTCGTCAAGGAAGACACCGCCCGCTGGAAGGAATGGATCAAGATCTCCGGCATCCAGCCCCAGTAACCCCCCAGCGCAAATAAAGAAACGCCCTCTATATATATAGGGCGTCGCGATACAGAGACCATCACAAGACCGAGCACATCGAATCAAAGCGATGATGCGCAGGTCGCCGACTCAAGTCACCCAAATGCCACAAGGCGGCCGTTAAGCCTCATCGCGAGCGGGTGACGGGGCAGGCGGGGGATGGCGGGGCTACGATTGCGGCCCGGAGCGTTCGCTCCGGACTGCCCCTGCGTCAACCTCGTCCGCCTGCGGCTCCCTTCGGTTTCCCTTGGGCGCATCTACACGCCCCGCCATCCCCCGCCTGCCCCGTCACCCGCGCCTTAAGAACCCCACCCCTCGCAAGCAACCAAAGAAGCCCCCCCTACAAAGGCAACTTCAACTCATGCTTGATCTCCCGCAACGCCACAATCGTGCGCGTCTGCCGGATCCCTGGCATATTGAACAAGAACCGATGCAAGAACCGGTCATAAGCCTCCGGGCTCTCCACCAGAATCTTCAGCAGAAAATCCGAATCCCCGGTGACCGCGTAGCATTCGAGAATCTCCGGCGCGTCCCGCACCGAGCGCTCGAAGTTCTCCACCGTGTTCGCCGAATGCCGCTCCAGGCTGATCTGCGCGAACATGCACCCCAGCCCCACCTTGCTGCGGTCCACCTGTGCGCTGTAGCCCTGAATCACCCCGCTGGCCTCCAGCGCCTTCACCCGGCGCCATACCGGCGCCGCCGATAAGCCCACCTTTTCTGACAACTGCTGCGCCGAGGCCCGGCCGTCCTCCTGCAGGGCCTTGAGGATGCCGATATCGGTCTTGTCCATCGTTTTGTCTCCTGTTTGGGTCGAAATTCCGAGAATACGAAATATTCATTGCGAATTATAGGGATTGCACGATCCAAAAACGCAATAAACCTGCGGTCAGGCGAACCTATCATGGTGCCGACTACAGGAGCATTCATCATGGACGGCACCCCCGCCCCCGAGCCCACGCTGGACCTCGATTACCAGCTCGCCGATAACCTCACCCGCGAGACCGGCCGCATTTTCCTGACCGGCACCCAGGCCCTGGTCCGCATCATGCTGACCCAGCGCCGGGTCGACCGCGAGCGCGGCCTGAACACCGCCGGCTTCGTCTCCGGCTACCGCGGCTCGCCCCTGGGCGGCGTGGACATGGCGATGTGGAAGGCGCAAAAGGCGCTCGACGCCAACCAGATCTCGTTCCTGCCCGGCATCAATGAAGACATGGCCGCCACCGCCGTCATGGGCACGCAGCAGGCCGGCGTGCGCGCCGACCGCAAGGTCGATGGCGTCTTCGCCATGTGGTACGGCAAGGGCCCCGGCGTGGACCGCGCCGGCGATGCCCTGCACCATGGCAATGCCGCCGGCGCCTCGCGCCACGGCGGCGTGCTGGTGGTGGTGGGCGACGACCACACTGCCGTCTCCTCCTCGATTCCGCACGCCAGCGAGGCCTCGCTGATTGGCTGGCAGATGCCCATCGTGCACCCGGCCTCGATCGACGAATACGAAACCTTCGCCCTGTGGGGCTGGGCCCTGTCGCGCCATTCCGGCGCCTGGGTCGCCTTCAAGGCCGTGTCCGAAACCATCGAGAGCGGCCACTCGTTCACGCCCGCGCCGGTGCGCAACTACGACATGCCGGCCGACCCGGACTTGCCGCCCGAAGCGCTGGAATACTCCGCCCGCGACTTCCTGTCGCTGGCGGTCGAAACCCGCATGAACCTGCGCATGAAGGCGGTTGCCGCCTTCGCCCGCCGCCACAGCATCGACCGCCTGACCTGTCCGGCGCCCAAGGCCACGGTCGGCATCGTCACGGTCGGCAAGGCCCACCTGGACACCATGGAAGCGCTGTCGCGCCTGGGCGTAGACACCGTCACCGCCAATGCGCCGGTGCGCATCTACAAGCCCGGCCTGACCTGGCCGCTGGATGCCGAACGCATGCTCGATTTCGCGCGCGGCCTGTCGCATATCCTCGTGGTCGAGGAAAAAGGCGCCGTGGTCGAGACGCAGCTCAAGGATCTGCTGTTCAACCTGCCCGAGCGCGCCACCGTGGTCGGCAAAAAGGGCTTCGACGGCGAGGTGCTGGTGCCGTCCGCCGGCCAGTTGCGCCCGTCGCTGCTGGCGCGCCCGCTGGCCATGTGGCTGTCGCGCAGCGCCGGCCTGCAACCCGGCGTCGACCTGGCGACCTTCGATTGCCAGGACATGCTATCCAACGACGCCGACGGCATGCGCCGCCGTCCCTACTTCTGTTCCGGCTGTCCGCACAGCACCTCGACCAAGGTGCCCGAAGGCAGCCAGGCGCTGTCGGGCGTGGGCTGCCATTACATGGCCGCCTGGATGGACCGCGACACCGGCGGCCTGACCCAGATGGGCGGCGAAGGGGTCGACTGGATCGGCCTGTCGCGCTATACCAAGATGCCGCACATCTTCCAGAACATGGGGGAAGGTACCTACTACCACTCCGGCTATCTGGCGATCCGCCAGGCCGTGGCCGCCAAGGCCAACATTACCTACAAGATCCTGTTCAACGACGCCGTCGCCATGACCGGCGGCCAGCCGGTGGACGGCCCGATCTCGGTGCCGCAGATCTGCCAGCAGTTGCGCGGCGAGAACGTGGCCCGCATCGTCGTCACCAGTGACGAACCGGAAAAATACCGCGGCGTCGATCTGGGCGCCGGCATCAAGGTGCACCACCGCCGCGAACTGGACGCGCTGCAGCGCGAGCTGCGCGAGATTCCCGGTGTCACCGTGCTGATCCACGACCAGACCTGCGCCGCCGAAAAGCGCCGCCGCCGCAAGAAGAACCAGTTCCCCGACCCGGCCCGCCGCATGCTGATCAACAGCGCGGTGTGCGAGGGCTGTGGCGACTGCGGCGTGCAATCGAACTGCCTGTCGGTGGTGCCGCTGGAAACGCCGTATGGCCGCAAGCGCGCCATCGACCAGTCCAGCTGCAACAAGGACTACTCCTGCGCCGAAGGCTTCTGCCCCAGCTTCGTCTCGGTGATGGGCGGCAAACCCAGAAAGAGCGCCGCGCCCAAGGCCGACCAGGAACGTCTGCAGCAACTGATTCGGCAACTGCCGCTGCCGCAGCCGCCGGCGCTGGAGCGTCCCTACCGCCTGCTGGTGGCGGGCATGGGCGGCACCGGCGTCATCACCATCGGCGCCATTGTCTCGATGGCGGCCCACCTGGAAGGCCTGTCGGCCGCGGTGCTGGACCTGACCGGCCTGGCGCAAAAGGGCGGCACCGTGGTCAGCCACATCCGCCTGGCGCCCGCCGGCGCCGCCGCCGGTCCGGTGCGCCTGGACTGGCAGCAGGCCGACGCCGCCATCCTGTGCGACCCGGTCGCGGCCGTGGCGCCCGACTCGCTGGGCGCGCTGCGCCGCGGCCACACCCAGGTCACCGTCAATACCTACGTCGCGCCGGTGTCCGATTTCACCCGCAATCCGGACGCCGCCATGCGGCCGGCAGCGCTGCTGGCCAAGATCCGCCACGCCGCCGGCGAGGACCACACCGCCGCCATCGACGCGCACGAAGCCGCGCTGGCGCTGTTCGGCGACAGCATCCTGTCGAACATGTTCATGCTGGGCTACGCCTGGCAGCGCGGCGGCGTGCCGCTGTCGCAGGCCGCCATCAACCGCGCCATCGAACTGAACGGCGTCGCCGTGGCCGCCAACCGCGCCGCGTTCGACAGCGGCCGCCTGGCCGCGCACCAGCCCGAGGCGCTGGAAGGCGCGCTGCGTCCGCGCGCCCAGGTGGTGCAACTGCATGTGCCGGAATCGTTCGAACGCGCCGTGGCGCGCCGCGTCGACGACCTGACCGCCTACCAGGACGCCGCCTACGCCCAGTCCTACCGCGAGCTGGTCGAGCGCGTGGCCGCGCGCGAGCGCGAACTGGCGCCCGACGCCAAAACCCCGCGCCTGGCCATGGCGGTGGCGCGCGGCCTGTTCAAGCTGATGGCCTACAAGGACGAATACGAAGTCGCCCGCCTGTACACCGGCGACGCCTTCCAGGCGCAGCTCAAGGGTCAGTTCGAAGGCGACTACAGCCTGCGCTTTCACATGGCGCCGCCGATCTTCGCGCGCAAGGACCCGCGCACCGGCGTGCCGCGCAAGATGACGCTGGGCCCGCGCACCATGACCGCGCTCAAGCTGCTGACCCGCTTCAAGCGCCTGCGCGGCACCTGGTTCGATCCCTTCGGCCACACGGCCGAACGCAAGATGGAACGGGCCCTGGTGAGCGAGTACCGCCAGACCATAGACCAGTTGCTGGCAGGGTTGAATCGCGACAATCTGGCGCAAGCGGCTACAATCGCCGCCCTTGCAGAAACCATCCGCGGCTTTGGCCACGTGAAGGCTGCCAACGTCGACAAGTACAGGACGGAGCTGGCGCGCTTGATGCAAAGCTATACGGCGCCTGCCCCGCGCGATGTGCCCCTGCGGAAAACCGCATAAACACTCGCGTTGAGCCGCAATATCCTGGGCGCGCCTTGCTAGGCGCGCCCAGTGCATTTAGTAACAATGTTTTGGGAACCCGATCCTATCTTCTTCTTGTAGCCACCGGACTCGATCACTAGAATTAGTGTCCAACGAGGGGTGCTACACTACATATTGTGGTCGCCTAACTGCTGATTCTCGTCGGCCACGCCACACGGATTCGTCCGTCCAAGCGTTGCGACCCCCTCAATAAGATCCAGATTTCGTACCTGACATGACGTCGTCATGTCGCTATCTACGCGCTTTTCGCACAGGAGCTTCCATGCAGACTACGATCGCCTCTGTGACCCGGCCCTCGGCCGTGCCGCCCTCTCAAACCGATTCCCCGGCCGACGCCAACGGCGGGCAATGGGCCAGCTACAACATCATCCGCCGCAATGGCTCGGTGGTCGGGTTCGAACCCGGCAAGATCGCCATCGCCATGACCAAGGCCTTCCTGGCCGTCAACGGCGGCCAGGGCGCGGCCTCGGCGCGCGTGCGCGAGCTGGTCGAACAGCTGACCACCCAGGCCGTCAACGCGCTGGTGCGCAACCGTCCGGGCGGCGGCACCTTTCATATCGAAGACGTGCAGGACCAGGTCGAACTGGCCCTGATGCGTTCGGGCCAGCATGACGTCGCCCGCGCCTATGTGCTCTATCGCGAAAAGCGCACCCAGGAACGCGCCGCCGCCGCGGCTGCCGAAGGCCAGCAAAAGGCCGACGCCGCGCCGCAGGAAAACGTGCTGCACGTCACGGACGCGGGTGTCCGCCGTCCGCTGGACATCGCCGGCCTGCGCGCCACCATCGTCGCCGCCGGTGAAGGCCTGGCCGAGTTCATCGACTCCGAAACCATCCTGAAGGAAACGGTCAAGAACCTGTACGACGGCATCCCCGTCGACGAAGTGTTCAAGTCCGCCATCCTGTCGGCGCGCGCGCTGGTCGAAAAGGACCCGGCCTACAGCCAGGTCACCGCCCGTCTGCTGCTGCACACGATCCGCAAGGAAGTGCTGGGCGAGGAAGTCTCGCAGGACGGCATGGTCGCGCGCTACGCCGAATACTTCCCCACCTTCATCGCCCGCGGCATCGAAGGCGGCCTGCTGTCGCCCGAGCTGGCCAGCTATGACCTGACCAAGCTGGGCCACGCCCTGAACGCCAAGCGCGACCTGCAATTCGGCTACCTCGGCCTGCAGACCCTGTACGACCGCTACTTCCTGCACATCCGCGGCACCCGCATCGAACTGCCGCAGGTGTTCTTCATGCGCGTGGCCATGGGCCTGGCGCTGCGCGAGACCGATCGCGAAGCCCGCGCCATCGAGTTCTACGAAATCCTGTCGTCGTTCGACTTCATGAGCTCGACCCCGACGCTGTTCAACTCGGGCACCCTGCACTCGCAGCTGTCGTCGTGCTACCTGACCACTGTCTCCGACGATCTGGAAGGCATCTACGACGCCATCAAGGAAAACGCGCTGCTGGCCAAGTATGCCGGCGGCCTGGGCAACGACTGGACCCCGGTGCGCGCGCTGCGCAGCCACATCAAGGGCACCAACGGCGAAAGCCAGGGCGTGGTCCCGTTCCTGAAGGTCGTCAACGACACCGCCGTGGCGGTGAACCAGGGCGGCAAGCGCAAGGGCGCGGTCTGCACCTACCTGGAATCGTGGCACCTGGACATCGAGGAATTCCTCGAACTGCGCAAGAACACCGGCGACGAGCGCCGCCGCACCCACGACATGAACACGGCGAACTGGATTCCCGACCTGTTCATGAAGCGCGTCATGGAAGGCGGCGAATGGACGCTGTTCTCGCCGTCCGACTGCCCCGACCTGCACGACAAGTACGGCAAGGCTTTCGAGGAAGCCTATGTCGGCTATGAAGCGCGCGTGGCCAGCGGCGAACTGAAGCTGTTCAAGAAGATGCCGGCGCTGACCCTGTGGCGCAAGATGCTGTCGATGCTGTTCGAAACCGGCCACCCGTGGATCACCTTCAAGGATCCTTGCAACATCCGTTCGCCGCAGCAGCACGTCGGTGTGGTCCACAGCTCGAACCTGTGCACCGAGATCACGCTGAACACCAACGAATCGGAAATCGCGGTTTGCAACCTGGGTTCGGTGAACCTGGTGGCGCACATGAAGCCGGCCGCCGGCGGCGGTTTCGAACTCGACCACGACAAGATCAAGCGCACGGTCAGCATCGCCATGCGCATGCTCGACAACGTCATCGACATCAACTATTACGCCGTCGACAAGGCCCGCAACTCCAACGCGCGCCATCGTCCGGTGGGCATGGGCATCATGGGTTTCCAGGACTGCCTGCAAATTATGCGCGTGCCGTACGCGTCGCAAGCCGCCGTCGAATTCGCCGATCGCTCGATGGAAGCGGTGTGCTATCACGCCTACTGGGCTTCGAGCCTGCTGGCCGAAGAACGTGGCCGCTATCAATCGTATGAAGGCTCGCTGTGGTCGCGTGGCATTCTGCCGCAAGACACGTTGAAGAT
This sequence comes from Achromobacter pulmonis, assembly GCF_902859765.1. GTDB lineage: Bacteria > Pseudomonadota > Gammaproteobacteria > Burkholderiales > Burkholderiaceae_B > Achromobacter > Achromobacter pulmonis. The sequence goes on along the minus strand of NZ_CADIJV010000026.1, from coordinate 11,000 downwards.
GCTGCGCGATGAACGCGGCGGTCATGTCGAGGTCGATGAATCGAGCACGCTCGATTGGGATACGTTGCGCGCGCGCATCAAACAACATGGCATGCGCAACTCCAATTGCATCGCAATCGCCCCAACCGCGACTATTTCCAATATCATTGGTGTATCTGCGTGCATCGAACCCACTTTCCAGAACTTGTACGTCAAATCGAATCTCTCCGGCGAGTTCACGGTCGTTAACGATTACCTCGTGCGTGACCTGAAGAAACTCGGTCTCTGGGACGAAGTCATGGTCGCCGACCTCAAGTACTTCGACGGCAGCCTGTCCCGCATCGATCGCGTACCTTCCGAACTCCGCGAACTCTACGCCACCGCGTTCGAAGTCGAACCGAGCTGGCTGGTGGAATGCGCGTCGCGTCGCCAGAAGTGGATCGATCAAGCCCAGTCGCTGAACATCTACATGGCCGGCGCCTCCGGCAAGAAGCTGGACGACACCTACAAGCTGGCCTGGAAGCGTGGCCTGAAGACGACCTACTACCTGCGTACCCTTGGCGCCACCAGCGCCGAGAAGTCGACGGGACGCGGCGGCGAACTGAACGCCGTCAGCGCCGGTGGCCAGTCCACCTCCGCGCCCGTGTCCGCTGCACCTGTTTTGCCGGAACCCGAAGTTCTCGGGGCGGTTTGCACCATGCGGCCGGGCGACCCCGGCTTCGAAGAGTGCGAAGCCTGCCAATAACCGCCTCCGGAGAATGAATCATGATTAATTGGGAAGACGACACCCTCGCCACGCAACCTGCACAAGCCCCCGCGCCCGCGGCGGGCGGGCAGGCTGCGCCCGAAGTCCGGGCGGCGACCGGCGTGTTCGGTGACGCCGCCATGCCGACCCCGGCCGCGCCGCAACACGCGGCCGGCCTGGCCGCCAGCGGCAGCGCCGCCTCGCAACGCGTGAAGGTGGCCGACAAGCGCATCATCAACGGCCAGACCGACGTCAACCAGCTGGTGCCGTTCAAGTACAAGTGGGCATGGGAGAAATACCTGGCCACTTGCGCGAACCACTGGATGCCGCAGGAAATCAACATGTCGCGCGACATCGCCCTCTGGAAGAACCCGAACGGGCTCACCGAGGACGAGCGCCGCATCGTCAAGCGCAACCTGGGTTTCTTCGTCACGGCCGACTCGCTGGCCGCGAACAACATCGTGCTGGGCACCTACCGCCACATCACGGCGCCCGAATGCCGCCAGTTCCTGCTGCGCCAGGCCTTCGAAGAAGCCATCCACACGCACGCCTATCAATACATCGTCGAAAGCCTGGACCTGGACGAAGCGGAGATCTTCAACGCTTACAACGAAGTGCCGTCCATCCGCGCCAAGGACGAGTTCCTGATTCCGTTCATCGACGCGATCGCGGACCCCAACTTCAAGACGGGCACGCCCGAAGCCGACCAGACGCTGCTGAAGTCGCTGATCGTCTTCGCTTGCCTGATGGAAGGCCTGTTCTTCTACGTTGGCTTCACGCAGATCCTGGCGCTGGGCCGCCAGAACAAGATGACCGGCGCGGCCGAGCAGTACATGTACATCCTGCGCGATGAATCCATGCACTGCAATTTCGGCATCGACCTGATCAACACCGTCAAACTGGAAAATCCGCATCTGTGGACGCCGGAATTCCGCGAAGAAATCCGCGAACTCTTCCGCAAAGCGGTCGAACTCGAATACGCTTACGCCGAAGACACGATGCCGCGCGGTGTGCTGGGCTTGAACGCCCCCATGTTCAAATCCTACCTGCGCTTCATCGCCAACCGTCGTTGCCAGCAAATCGGTATCGAACCGCTGTACCCGCAGGAAGAAAATCCCTTCCCGTGGATGGCGGAAATGATCGACCTTAAGAAGGAACGCAACTTTTTTGAAACTCGCGTGATCGAATACCAAACCGGTGGCACGCTGAGCTGGGAGTAACGTAGTTCGCCTTCGGGCCAGGCGCGGGCACGCTCTACCAAAGAGCGTTGCGTTCGCGCCAGGCTCGAAGACGATCTCCCAGGTCAGGGTGTTTTCGAACACGTAGAACAAGCGGTAGGCGGTCTGTGATCAGACTGCCCACCGGCGCCATTTGAAATGGCTCGCGCCAAAGGAGCGGGGGCCATATCAAATGGCTGTGCCGAATTCATTAGCGCAAACCGTAGTAGCTGTTGCTCGCACAGGACAGCGGCATGCGCCGATGAATAGCCCGGGCACGGTTCGCCTTGTTGGCGGATCGGGGCACGGGTTTAAGTTCTGGGACCCCTGAACCTAAGGAGCATGACCATGGCAACAGCCAAGAAAGCCGTAAAGAAAGCGGTGAAGAAGCCCGCCGCCAAGAAGGCAGTAGCGAAGAAGGCCGCCCCGGCCAAGAAAGCTGCCGTCAAGAAGGTAGCAGTCAAGAAGGTCGCCGCCAAGAAGCCGGCGGTGAAGAAGGTTGCCGCCAAGAAGCCGGCCGCCAAGAAGGTCGCCAAGAAAGCGGTAGCCAAGAAGGCCGTCGCCAAGAAAGTCGCGGCCAAGAAGCCGGTAGCCAAGAAGGCCGCTGCCAAGAAGGTCGTCGCCAAGAAAGCGGTAGCCAAGAAGGCCGTTGCCAAGAAAGCCGTCGCCAAGAAGGCCGTCGCCAAGAAAGCGGTTGCCAAAAAGGCCCCCGCCAAGAAAGCGGTAGCCAAGAAGGTCGTCGCCAAGAAGGCTCCGGCCGCCAAGAAGCCCGCTGCCAAGCCGGCAGCCAAGCCCGCCGCCGCCAAGAAGCCCGCCGCGAAGAAAGCCGCTCCGAAGAAGCCCGCCACGCCGCCGTCCACGGCTGCCGCCCCGGGCGCGAAGACCGCGCTGAATCCCGCCGCGTCGTGGCCGTTCCCGACGGGTGGCCGTCCGTAATCGGACGAGTCTCCGCGGTCGCGGTACCTCAAGCCGCCTGGCCCTGGCCAGGCGGTTTTTGTTTGCCGCCAGCACGCGCCGGGGGGCTCCCCGCCGGGGCCTCGGGTATCACCATTGCCGCATTGGCGTGAGACAATAATTGCTGTCTTCATTAGGTAGATCGCGCCCATGCTCGGTGAAATTCTCCGCTTCCTGCTCGAAATTGCGTTCACGCTGTTCGGCGCCGCCCTGATCGCGCGCGCCTGGATGCACGCGATACGGATGCATCCGTTCAATCCGCTGGCCCGCGCCGTCTACCAGGCCACGAATTGGCTGGTGATGCCGCTGCGCAAGATCATCCCCGCCGGCAACAAGATCGACTGGACCAGCCTGGTCGCTACCTGGCTGGCCGCGCTGGTCTATATGGTGCTGTCCTGGCTGGTCGCGCTCGGCGCGCTGATTCCCGCCGTGCTGCTGCCCTCGGCCATGCTGTCGGCGCTGCTGATGGCGCTCAAGTGGGCGCTCAACCTGGTGGTGTGGCTGACGCTGATCCAGGCGGTGCTGTCGTGGGTCAACCCGATGGCGCCCATGATGCCGCTGTTGCAGACGCTGACTGCGCCCATGCTGGACCCCATCCGCCGCTTGCTGCCGCGCAGCTCGATCGACTTCTCGCCGCTGGTGCTGCTGATCATCGCCCAAGTGCTGCTGATGGTCCTGGCGCGCCTGAGCTACGGCCTGATGGGCATTTGAAAACGAAAACGGCCCGGCAAGCCGCGCGGGCCGTTTTGCTGGCGCGCCGCTGGCCGCGCGCGCTGGCGCCTCACGCCGGGATCGTGGCGTAGATGTCGAGCAGTTTCTTGCGGTCGATCTTATGGTTGTTCGACATCGGCAACGCCGCGCACGACACCAGCTCGGACGGCACCATATAGGGCGGCAGACGCCGGGCCAGCCGTTCCTTCCAACCCGATAGCGCATCCTGGTCAAGCAGCTGGTTGGCCTGCGCTTGCGTCAGTCCGGCGACAAAGCCGATCAGGCGCACCGCCGTGCCATCCGGCCGGCGCAATACCGCGCAGGCCCCGCCCTGCACCCCCGGCAACCCATGCAAGGCCTCGTCGATCTCCGCCAGCTCGATGCGATAGCCATTGAGCTTGATCTGGTCGTCCATGCGGCCGCGGCATAACAGCAACCCGTCCGCCTCCAGTTGCCCCAGGTCGCCGGTGCGAAAGCCGCGGCGGCCATCCTCGGCCACGAACAGCTTGGCCGCGTTCAGGTCCTGGCGATTGAGGTAGCCGCGCATGACGTGATCACCGATGATGCAGATCTCGCCGTCCAGGATCCGCAGCTCGCATGCGGGCTTGGCGTGGCCGACCGGCAGCGGGTCGTGCGCCGCCAGGACCGCATCGGTGATAGCGATCCAGGTGGTGGCGACGGTGGCCTCGGTGGGGCCATAGGTGTTCAGGATCACCGCATCCGGGAAACGCTGGCGCAGCTTTTTCGCCAGCGCCGCCGGCAGGGGCTCGCCGCAGAACAGGAAGGTACGCAGGGTCGGCAGCGTGGCCGGCGAGAAATCGCGGTTGGCCAATTGCTGGTGCGCGAATGACGGCGTCGACACCCACACAGTCACATCGTGCTGCGCCAGGCGGTTCATCCAGGTGGCGGCCGCGCCAATCTGCTCACGCGCGTTGAGCACACAGGTGCCGCCGGCGGCCAGCGTGGCGAACACCTCATACATCGACAGGTCGAAGCTGAACGGCGCCTGGTTCATGAACACCGGCGCCTCGCCCAGACCGAAACTGCCCAGCATCCAGTCGCCCAGCAGGCCCACGCTTTCGCGGCCGATCTGCACGCCCTTCGGATCGCCGGTGCTGCCGGAGGTGAACATGACGTAGGCCAGGCCGCGCTCGGCCAACTCGGCGCCCTCGCCCGGCTCGAATACCTGGGTGGCGGCATCGTAGATGGCGGCGGCGCGCACGATCTCGACGATGCGGCCCAGCCGTTGCGGCGGATAGATCGTGTCGACCGGCACGAATGGTGCGCCAATCAACAGCGCGCCGACCATGGCAACGAAGAATGCCGCCTGTTTGTGGCCATAAATGGCCACCGGCACGTCCGGCGCCACCCCATACTGGCGCGCCTGCTCGGCCCAGGCCTCGGCCTCGGCGCGCAGTTGCGCCCAGCTCAGACTGCGGTCGGCGCCAATCACCGCCGGCGCGTCGGGCGCGCGCACGGAGTCAACGAACTGGAAGGTCTTCAGGTCGAAACGCATGCCGAAACTCCCGGCTTCAGATGGGGCTGCGGCCGCTGAACACGTAGAGCGCCAGCGCAGCCAGGATCAGCGTGAGCACACGCCCGAGAAAACGCATGGTGGGCCGGGCCAGGACGGCCTGCAGCGCGGGCCGGGTCCGGGCGGCGTTGACCAGCAGGTTGTGGCCCACGGAGTAAGTGCCGAACATCAGGCCGCTGACGATGTAGTGCAGCGACAGCCCGTTCCACACGCCCATCGCCAGCAGCGTGGCGAAAATACCGATGTTCTGCGCCGCCATGCGGTGGCGCGAGAAGAATGCGTTCTTGCTCAAGGCCTTGTAGATCGGCATGAACACGACATCGCGCAGCCACTCGGACAGGCTGATGTGCCAGCGGCGCCAGAAGTCCTGCGGATTGAGCGTGGCCAGCGGGTTGCGGAAATTGATCGGCAACGAGAAGCCGAACAGCATGCCGATACCAATGGCCATGGTGGAATAGCCGGCGAAATCGAAGAACAGATAGGCGCTATACAGCGACGCGTTGAGCGCCACGCCGCTGAATGAGTAGTCATGCGCGTCCAGCGTTGCCAGACCATAGCGCCAGATCAGCTCGGCCAGGCCGAACTTCTGGATCACGCCCAGCATGATCAACTCCAGGCCGGTCAGCCAGGTGTTCAGGTTGACGCCTTCGTAGCCGCGCTTGAGGTCGGCCTGGAAATTGCGCCAGCGATACATCGGCCCGGCCAGCAGCGTCAGCGGGAAGAACAGATAGATGAAGTAGTCCAGCGGCGACAGGCGCTCGTTGCGCGGCGCGAACAGCAGTACGTCGATGGCGCGGAAGGTGGCAAACGACAGGCCCAGCATCGCGCCCAGGTGCGATACGCCGGTCTTGACCAGCAGCAGCGGCGTCATGGTGATGATGACTGCCAGCCAGGTCGGGATGTAGCGGCGGCGCATGGCCCACAACGCCCCGCCCGAGATCGCCAGCAGCGCGATGGGCTGGTACGGGCGCGCCCAGAACACCGCCATCCACACGCCCAGGCAGATCACGCCGATGATGTGGCGATAGCCGATGCGCAGCGGCATGCCGAACGAACGGTAGGCCAGCAGCCCCAGACCACCGCACAGGGCGCCGCCGAAAAAACTCAAGCTTGCGAACAATTCCATGCTGCGGTCAGAACTGTTGGTATTGGAATTCGACCTTGATCGGTCCGCCGCCGCCCGTGGTGGGCTGCGCCTGCAGCACGAACACCAGGATCACCCCGACATACAGGCAGAGATGCCAGAGAAAGCGACGGCCCCAGGCCCGGGCGGCCGCCTTGCGGGCCATCCGGCCTTCGCCGGCGTCGCCCTGCGCCGCGTCGGCTTCGTGAGAGAGTTTCATCGGGAAAAGTACTCCGCAATGCCTTGGTCCGCCAGCGCCCAGCCGAGCTCGGCCAGGTGCATGTCGTCGCGCACCATGCCTGGCTCGAAGGGAATGCTGTACAAGTCCAGGCACCCCATCTGATAGCGTTGGCACATGCCGGTGATGGCGGCCACCACCGGGTCGAAACGCTCGACGTCCAGGATGAGCTTGGGATTGAACGGCTGGATCACGAAGTAGGCCTTGACCTTGCGCCGTTGCAGCAGGGCCATGACACGCGACAAGTCACCCAGCTCGGTGCGGGTGAGCGGATCGACGTTGGCAAACTCGTTGCGGGCCGGGGAATACAGCGGCGCCAGGTATTGCTTGTAGTAGTCGTCGCGCACGTCGTAGGGGTTGTTGCCGCCGAGCTGGTGTTCCACCACGCGCGCCTCGTGCGTCAGCCGCGACCACTGGCCGGGGTTGAGCCGCGCCGACGACGGCCACGTCACGAAACGGTGCGCGGGCACCGACAGCTTGCTGCGCGGGCGATCGGGCGCGGGTTCCTTGCGCGCGTTCCACCATAGCGACAGCTTGTCCTTGAGCTCGGCGACCTGGCCGTTGGCGATCAACCACAACAGGCCCCAATTGGCGTTGTCGCTGATCCAGTTCTGCATCTGCTCGCGCGTGCTGGGCTTGTCCCACAGCCGGTCCCAGACCGGCCCGGTGACGTGCTCGGCAAACGCGCTGCGCGGCAGCTGGCCGCCGGAGGCGAACCAGGCCGGCGACACCATGATCACCAGGCGAGTATTGGGGGTCAGCGAGTCCGCCACCGATTCCAGCACGCTGACGATGCCATAAGACTGGAACATCGCGTGCCCATAGGCCAGCGTCGGCACCTTCAACTCCTCGGGAAAGAAGCGATAGGGCACAAAGCGCAGGTCGTGGCTGGACAGTTCGGACGAACCCAGCACTACCAGGGTGCCGTCGCTGAGCGCATTGCCCAGGCGGTTGAGGTTGACGTGCTGGGTGCCCCAGTCCGGCCCCAGATTCGGCAGATAATTGCTGCTGGACGCCGGCGCCGTCGAAACCGGGCGGACGACGCGCGACAGCAGGTCGTCCGCGCCGCAAAATGCCCCATAGGCCAGCGCCACCGCGGTGGTCGCGGCCGCGACATGGGACAGCAGGCGGGGGTTACGAAAGATTGGCAGCGACATAGCCGGCGAGCGCGCGTACCGACTGCAGGTGCTCCGCGATCTCGGGAGCCGGGATGCTGCAGCCGTACTCCGCCTCGACCGCCAGCGTGATATCCACCGCGGCGAGCGAATCGACCAGGCCGGAGGCAATCAGTTGCGTATCGGGAGTGACTTTCTTCATGACGATCGACTCGACGATCGCGCCGATCTTGGTGTGGAGTTCTTGCTCGGTGTGCATAGATGGTACGACGTTACATTGCCTCGTCGGCAAAATCCTCCCCGCCCCGAGTTCAGGACGGCGAGTATACGGAAAACAGCTGAAAATCGACTGACGGCTACGGCACCAGAGATTACCAAGACGATGCACTTGGTTACATCAAAATCACGCTGCGGCGCCGGGCACGGGTGCAATCATGGCATTGCAAACGTCGAATCGCCATGAAACTTGCGCGCCAAATCGCCATAAAAGGCTGGGAAACGTAACGCTTGCGGGTAAACACCCGGAGCCGCGTTGCGGCCGAGCGACAGATTCCGGCCAGGCCAGGCCACCCCGCCCTGCGTCTTGCCCCAGGGGGGCAAGCCCCGCACGCGGGCAAAAAAAAAGCCCGCGCGAGGCGGGCTTTTCGGTGCTGGCCGCAGCCAGGGAGACGGCAGGGTCACATCGGCGTAACGCGGGTCGGGCCGGCGCCGCTGATGACCTGCACACGCTGGCCCACGCTGATGGGCACATCCGCTTCCTGCGCGACGACGCGGGTTTCACCGTTATCCAGCCGCACCGTGATTTCGTAGCCGGAATTCTTGCCAACCTGATTTTCCACGGCATTGCCGGCCAGGGCACCGAGAATGGCGCCGCCCACCGTGGCGATGGTGCGGCCCGTGCCGCCGCCGATGGCGTTACCTGCCACGCCACCCAAGGCCCCTCCGGCCAGCAGGCCGGCGCCGCTGGACTTGTCGTTCTGGATGACGATGGGACGCACGCCCGTCACGGTACCCGTGCGGACGATCTGTTCGCGTTGCGCCTGGTCGTAGCTATACACGCCGCTGGAGGCACTGCGATTGGCACAACCGCCCAGGACAGCCATCGAGGTCACGACGGCCGCCACGGCCAGCCATCGGCCGGTACGCGGCGTCAACAAGGAAAAGGTTTTGCTTTGGTTCATTTGGACTCCTCGATCGGGCATTGCCGACGCTCTGATCATACTCCGCCCTGGCAGGGCGACAGCCTAACGTGCAACACACTGAAACGCCCCGCCACGGGCAGAAAAGCGGCTGACAACGCGGCCACGATGGAAAAATCGTAGCCGGTTGCGCGACGGCAATTCGACCATGCCGGCATGCCCGGGTTCCCGAGAAACCTGGATGAGGAATCAGGCCGGCAGGCGGATGCCATAGGTGGCGTGCAGCACGGCGTCGATCTCGGCGCGCGAAGGCGCATGGTTCTGCGGGCCGCGCGAGGCAATCTTGATGGCGCCCATGACATTGCCCAGGCGGCAGCTGTCTTCCCAGCTCCAGCCGCTGGTCAGGCCGTAGAGCAGGCCGCCGCGCTGGGCATCGCCGCAGCCAGTGGGGTCGACTACCTGCGCGGCGCGCACGGGTTCGATCTGGATGGTCTTGCCTTCCGTGAGCAACGTGGCGCCTTCGGCGCCGCGCGTGACGACCACGGCCTGCAGCCGGGTCGCGATCTCGGCCACGCTGCGGCCGGTGCGCTGCTCGACCACGCCGGCTTCGTAATCGTTGACGGTCAGGACCTGTGCCAGGCCCAGCATGCGTTCCAGGTCGGCGCCGTCGAACAGCGGCATGGCCTGGCCCAGGTCGAAGATGAAGGGAATGCCGCGCTGGTGCAGGCGCTCGGCGTGGGCGAACATGCCTTCCTTGGCGTCCGGGGCGACGATGCCCCAGGCGGCCTTGGCATCGCTCAGGTCGTTGCTGGCCGAGAATGACATGGCGCCCGGGTGGAAGGCGGCGATCTGACTGTCGTCCAGGTCGGTGGTGATGAAGCACTGCGCGGTGAAGGTGCCGGGCACTACCTTGACGCGGCTGACGTCGATGCCCAGTTCGGTCAGGCGTTCGAGGTATTCGCCGGCATCCTCGCCCACGGTGGCCACCGGCACCGGATGGCCGCCCAGCAGATTCAGGTTGTAGGCGATGTTGCCCGAACAACCGCCGTATTCCTTGCGCATGCTGGGCACCAGGAACGACACGCTCAGGGATTGGATGCGATCGGCCATGATGTGCTCTTTGAAACGGCCTTCGAACACCGCGATGGTGTCGAACGCCATCGAACCGCAGATCAGGACAGGAGGTGCCATGAATGTCATCCTTCAGGGAAAGAATTTGTCGAGTTGGTAGCCGTTGACTTGAACGCCTGTCACTTCAATCGGCACGGAGATCTTCAGTTCGCCCGCCGGTTCGAACGGGCCCCGCAATTGCTCGGGCGTGAGGTAATTCTCGGGCATCAGCACCCGCCGCACCACCACGGTATCCGACAAATCAGTCAGGTCCAGCACCAGCGCCGGCCAATGCTGCGGCTTGTCGTAGCGGTTGCGCAGCACCAGGTTCAGCACCAGCCGCGTGCGGCCGTCATCAATGGCGGCCGCACCGGCGGGCGGCTGCAGCGATGACGACGAGATGGCGATGCGTTCGAGGCGGCGCGCGTAACCGACCGTGCAGCCCAGCGGCTGGCAGGCGGCTTCGAGCGCGGGCCGCAGGACCGGCACCGAATTGGCCAGGTCGATGCGATACACATACAGCAGTTGCAGACCCAGCGCGAGCAACCCGGCCAGGCAGGCATAGCCCCACAGCCTGCGCAGCAGGCCACGTCGCTCCTGGCGATCCTGGTCGAGGAATTCGGGCGGCGCGCGGCCGACATCGGTGGCGCTGGAGTAGCGCGTGCGCAGGTCGCCCAGGATCGGCTCGGCCCCGCCATCGTCGTGGTCGCGCGGGCCGTCGTCATCCCGATCGTCATGATGGCGGTATCCACCGGCGCCCTCGCCGTGGCCGGGTTGCCCAGGCCGGGGGGATTCAGGCACCACGAACACCGGCTCGGCCGGACGGGGGCTGCGCGGCGCGTCCCGGCGCGCGCTGTCGCGCACCGCCACGAGGGGCTCGTCGCGCGGCCCGGCGGGCGCTTGCCAGGGTGGCGCGGGGTCAGGCCGCGATGCTTCGTCGTAGCGGTCCAGATCTTCGTTTTCGTCCTCGTCGTCGTCGCCCTCTTGCGCCAGCACGGCGTCCGGTTCGATGCGCCGCCGGATATCCTCGCGGCCGCGCAGCACGGCGGGCGGCACGGCAGGGGCGGCAGGCGCCGGCGCGGCGGCGCGATGAGCGGCGCTCTCCGGTGCGCCCGGGGCCGCGGGCAGGTCGTCC
>NZ_CADIJV010000025.1 GCF_902859765.1 Achromobacter pulmonis | reverse complement strand
GGGGGGGGGGGGGGGGGGGGGGGGGGGGGGGGGGGGGGGGGGGGGGGGGGGGGGGGGGGGGGGGGGGGGGGGGCGGGGGGGGGGGGGGGGGGGGGGCGGGGGGGGGGGGGGGGGGGGGGGGGGGGGGGGGGGGGGGGGGGGGGCCGCACTTCTCTAGTTCGTTGCACTGGGGAACGAACTGGTAGCTCTTCTTCAGCATGCAGCCTTTAAGCTCAGCGAACAATGCCTTTGACTCGCTCATATACTGTTTGTCAGTAAGCTTGTTCTGGTTCTTAACCTCGTAGTATCCGTCTTCACTTCCGCCGCATTCCTTCCAATCCGTCCAACGGGTTTCCTCTGTTTGTCCACTCAACGGCCAATACATCTCCATCGGGTGGACCCAATACAAACTCCAGGCTTGTGCTGTGGGCGATCTGCACATATATCGCGGAGATGTGAGGCAGCAGCCCGCCGCTAATAGCAAGAAAGCAGAAGCAAAAAATAGTCTTATCGTCGTTTTCATCGCTTCATCCTCAACAAAATATCCAGCGCTTTCCATGCCTGGGGCGGCAGCGCTTCCGACAGCGCAAATGGAGTGGCTGGCACGAGCGCAATGTCGGTCCAGACTTCGTACAGACCTTTCTGCACGGGCGTCAGACCGCGCCGGGCATTGCCCTGCTCGTCGTAATAGCCGCTCAGCGTGCCGCTGATAAAGTCATGTGAACCGCCATAAGCCTCGTGCACCAGATCAAGAATCCCCCCAGGCGAATACGGAAAACCGAAGAGTGTTCCCGGTCCGCCTTGGTTTCCGCCAGTAAGCCCGGCCATGTCCTTGCCTCGGTCGGATTCAAGAAACTTGGCCAACGACATTCCAGCCTTGGATGGATCAAACCGAACGAACCCGTTTCCATCCAACTCAAGTTTCGGAATGCCGTTCGCGTCGAGCTGAGTCTTGCACCTTTCATTCACATCGCCGCACAGTTTGTCCAACACCACCCGCGTCCCCGCCGTCTTGAATCCATCGCCACGAATGCCCGCGCTTTTCCCGCTCTTGTTATCCAATGTCGTCTCGCCATCGGTAATACCGGCGAACTTCTCCGAATCCGCAATCGTGTAGCGCCGCATACGATCGGCCGCCTCCGACAACCCCGCCTGCACCGCCGCCACGCCGCCCGAGCCGCTCAGCGCGCCCACCGCCACGTTCAGCAGCCGCTCCTGTGTATTGATCTCGTTGATTTGCGCCTGGAGCGCCTTGATCTTTTCTGGGTCTTGCGTGGCCTTGATCTGTTGGCGCAGGTCCGCGCGTTTCTGTTGCGCGTGGCGCTCGATGGCCGCGCCGGCCTGTTGGCCGAACGCCGCGACGATTTGCGCTTCGGCCTGGACTTGCCCGCGCAGCTTGTCGCCGTCCCATTTTTTCGTCAGGCCGACGCCGCCAGCGCCCGCCAGCACGCTTCGATCAAGCATCGCCAGCACCTGGTCGGCGGTCTTGCCGGTGCGCTCCCACTGGGCGTTCATATCGGTGATGGTCACGGCCGCGCCGCTGATACCGCTGTGCGTCACGTTGTTTTCGCTGCCTTCGCGCACGCTCATGCCCGGCGCACCGGCGCTGACGCTGTTGCCGAAGTTCTGCACCGACCAGGTACTGCCTTGGCCGGCGGCATTGCTGGCCGCGGCATCAGCCTGCTTGGCGCTGCTGCCGCCTTCTTTCTTGCCATCTGGCTGCTTGGCATCACCGGCAACGCTGAAACCGCCCGACAGGCTCACCCCCGTCGCCTTGTACCGGCTGTGGTTCTCGATGTCGCTGACGGTCAAGCTGCCGGTCTGCACGGTATTGAACCCTCGCATGACCGCTTGCTCGGACGAGGCGATGGCCGCGCCCTTCAGACCGGTGTTGTCCTGAACCCTGATCTGGAAGCCGTCATCGCCAGCCTCAATACGCGACTGCTCCATGACGCTGGCAAAATCGCCATCGACCTTGTTGCTGGCGTAACTGCCGCTGGCGGCGAACCCCACCCCCGCCGTCACGCTGCCGCCGATGCTCTGATCCTTGCTCTTGAAGGCGCTGGTGTCTTGCAGGCTCTCGATATCGAGGTTGCCGCCCACATCGGCCACCACCTGCCTGCCGCTGGCTACCGCGCCGCGCAAGCGGGTGTCGTTGCCGGATTCAAGGGTCAGGCGTTCGCCGGCCGTGACGTGGCTGTTGCTCCAGGTCACGTCACGGCCTTCACCCTTGCCTCTGGACCCGCTGGCATTGGCGGTCACGCCGAACGACGCGCCGCCTTGCCCCACGGATATCGCCACGCCTACCCCCGCGCTGACGCTGCTGCTCTTGCGGTCGGTTTCGACGGTGTTCTTTGCCGCCAACAGGTTGATATCGCCATCGGCCTTGAGCACGGCATCGCCGCCGGCGCGGATGTTGCTGCCGCGTACCGTCAGGTTGGAATCCCCCCCGCCGCCGGTCGCGCGGATGCGCACGTCGCCCCCCGCGGCCACGGTGGAGCCGGCCGCGGTCTCATAGGTGGCAGTGGATTTGCTGTCGCTTTTGCTGGCGCCCACGGTGATGGAGATACTGACCCCGCCGCCCGCCTGCGGGTCGGCCTGGACGGCATCGTAGGCATTCTTGGCCGCCAGCCCCGTGGCTGCGGCGCCCAGCGCCTGCATACGCCCGTCAGTCGTCTGGCTGGCGGCGCGTTTGAGCTGCCCGGCGGTCTCGATGGCCGACAGCACCGGCGCGGAGAGCGCCACGGTCAGGCCGGACTGGCGGAACTTGCTCTGTTCCACGCGCTGGCCGGTTTCCTGCGCTTGGACGATGTCCACTTTTTGGGCATGGATGTCGATATCGCCTTGCGGCGCCAGCACCTGGCTGCCGGCCTGCTGGTATTGATTGCCCGCCGCCAGCGTCACGCCGCCGCCGGTGGCGCCCACGGTCGCGGCGGCCGCGCGGGTACTGACGTCCTGGCGGTCGCCGCTTTGCATCTGGCTGCCGATCGTGAAGGCCAGCCCGCCGTTATAGAGAAAACCGCTATTGCGGATTTCCTTGAAGTGGCTTTCCTTGCTGGTTTCCGTGGCGGCCTGGAGCCTCAGATCGTCACGCGCCACGATGACGGTGCCGGCATCGGAGACCACATTGCTGCCGGTGACGGTGACGTTCTGCCCCTGAACGGCGACGCTGCGGCCGCTGAAAGTACTGGCAACCGCCCGGGTTTCCTCCAGGCTGTCGCGGGTGGTCTTCTTGCTGGAACCCAGCAGGCTGCTTGACTGGTGCTGGCGGCCTTCGGCCCAGTTGCTGTTGGCCGCGCCGGCCAGGATATTGACGTCGCCCTGTGCTACGGCAGTCAGCGCGCCTTGCTCGCTGGTGACGCTGGCCGCAATGGCGCTCAGGGTCCGGCCTGCTTGCAGGCGCGCATCGCCTGCCGTGGCGATAGTGCTGCCGACGTCCTGCTCGCTGCCTTGCCTGAGATAGTTGCTGGCGTTGCGGACATTGTTTTCCTGTTCGGCAGTCCTGACGGCGCTCAGCGTCAGATCGCGGCCGGCAACCACGGCCGTCTGGCCGTCCTTGCCGCTGTTGACCACACGGGCCGCCATCAGATTGGCGTCGCGGCCCGCCGAGGCGAGCAGGACACCCCCGGAGCGGGTGACGTAGAGGCCCGCCACGCGATCCAGGTTGGTCCGGCTGAAATCGCTGCGCCCGGCCTGCCTGGCGTCGCTATGGGTGGTGCTGGCGACATTGAGGTCGCGTCCGGCATTGAGCACGAGCCTCGAGCGGGCATCCAGCGTGCCGCCGATATTGTCGATATCGGTCCGGCCATTAAGCGCCACGGCATCTGCGGTGATGCGCCCGCCGAGGTTACGCAGATTCTCGCCGGTCAGCTTGACCGCGGCGCGTCCGGCGATGGCGCCGACATTGACGAGATCGCCTTTCAGGTTGATGTCGATGGCGCTGGCCGCCAGCAGGGTACCGTTGCCGTCAATGTCGCCGGGCTTTACGCGGACGTAGACCTGCGGCGTCAGGGCGCGCGTGGTACTGCCGTCGGCAAGCGTTACGTCGCGTTCCACCAACCAGACGATATCGCTGGTGAGTTGGGCCATCTGTTCGGCGCTCAGGGCCACCCCAGGACGCAGGTTCCACGCCTTCGCGTAGGTCACCCCGGCCTCCAGCAGCGCCCGATACTGCGCTTCGTCGCTGGTGTAACTATCGAGGAAGCGGCGGCCGGTCAACTGGCCTATCTGGTCTCGAACCAGTTTCTGTTCATAGAAGCCATCGCCCAGGCGCTTGTGCACGGTGGCCGGGTCATGGCCGAGTTGGGACAGCATGTAGTCGGAGCTGAGCCAGTTACGGTAGTCGGCGAAACGCGGGTCGGTCTCGACCAGGTAGCCGCCGGCGTCAGGCCCGGCGCGGAACAGGCTGTTGGCGGGCGCGCCGGTGTCCGCCTGGACGGTGCGAATGATCATCGGCGTCTCGCCGTTGACGCCTGCCACCGCCTGGGCCGGGATCTGAACGGGGCCGTTGCCGTCAGTGACCTGTGCGCCTGTGACAACTTCCGGACTGTGGACGCGGTTCACTTGCGCCCGAACTTCCGTGATCTGCCTTGCGCCAGTGCCGCCGGGGGCACGGACGTTGCCGTCCACGCTGGCGGCGTCAACCTGGCCGGTCTGTCGTCGGGCAGTCAGCGCGAAGCCGCTGCCTGCGCCAGCGGCGTTCTGTTCGACGCTGGAGACGTTGAGTTCGACCGTTTTCACTATGTCGGCCGGGGCGTAGGTAATTTTCGAGTCCCAACGACGTTTATGGGACTTGTGCGGCCATTTGCGTTTCTTGGCGTAGGTGTACCGGCTGGTGCCGGTCTGATGGGTCACGTGCTCGCCAGGGGCGGCCACGTTGTCCAGCCGCGCCAGGTCGCCCCGCAGGGTCCCGCCGGCGATGATCTGGCTCTTGTCGTTGATCAGTTCGTCGCCGCGCAGCGTCATGTTGCCGCTCGCGCGGATGAGCGCGGGCGCGCTTTCCATCACCTGCGTTTCGTACTCGGTCTGGGTGACGTCGTATTCGGTCCAAGCCTTGGCGTCCGCGCCCGTTTGATTGTGGCGATACCGCCCGGCGCCGCTCCACTTTTCCCAGCGGTACTCGCTGGCATCGTGTTTTTCGGGATCGCCCTCGGGCTGGATGTAGAAGTGCTTGGTCGGACCGCCGATCTGCGCCAGTTCCGTGCGCAAATGCAGGTTGCGATTGAGCAGACGGGCGCTGGCCAGGGTCAGGCCGCCCAGCGACTCGATGACGGCGCTGTCGTTGAGGATGAGGCCGGCGCGCCCGGCGGCCTGATCGTTGGCGTCCAGTATGCCGCCGATGTTCAGCGCATCGCTGCCGCCGCCCGCGCTGAAAATCAACGCCTTCTCGCGGTTGTTGATGACGCTGGCGCCGATATCCAGGCGCTGGCGCGCCGCGAGGACGGCGGCGCGGCCATCTTCCTCGCGGTTGCTGATGGTGCCGCCCCGGATGGCGAGGCGGTCGCCATAGAGCCGGCCGCTACCGACGTTATCCAGGGTATCGGCTTCAATGCGGGTCTGACTGCCGTCAATGAGGCCGCGGTTGGTCAGGGTATCGTGCGCAATGACCGTGGTGCGTGTGCCGCTTATCTCGCCAGTGACGCTGTTGTTGATGCGAGTGCCGCGCACGTCGAGGTCGCCAGCCTGCAATACGCCGTGGTTGGTCAACAGGCCCGCGGTGCTGATGAGCGCGTGACCGTTGGCGGTGATTTCCCTGGAATTGGTGAAATCCTGCCCAATGATCAAACTCAGGCCGCCCCCAGACAGCAGGCTGCCGTCGCCACCCAGGCTGTCGGCGGTCAGGTCGAGAGCGCTGCCGGCAATCAGCGTGCCGAGCGGATTCAGGACGTGGCTGACGGCTACATCGATGCTGCCGCGCGAGGAGAGGTTGCCTTGCGCGTTGTCGAGCTGGCTTGCCGCATCCGCCCCTCGAATACCGATGCGGCTGTCGGCGGTGATCGTGCCGCCCGTGTTGTCCGTGTGCGCGGCTGTCAGTATCACGCTGTCGCCCTGCAAGCCGAGCGGCTGGCTGGCATTCGCGCTTTGCGTGTCGCGGTTGAGGATCTGCGCGGCGTTGAGCGTCAGGCCGTTACCCGTGACCATCAGGCCGCCATTGTTGTTTGCAACACCGGAGACGAGAGCCTTCAGGTCATGGCCCGCCTGGATCTTGCCGCCGGCGTTGTCGATCGACGTTGCGCCGATATCGACATCGGCGCTGCCCTCCAACTGCCCGGCGGTATTGTCGATGCCGCCGGTACGGGCGATCAGATCTCCCTGGCTATGCACGACGCCGTCGCGATTGTTCAGATCCCCGCTGTTCAGCGCCAGCGCGTCGCCGCTGAGGATGCCGCCCGTACTGCCGGCGTCGGTATTGACCAGTGCCTGGCCGTGCGTGTCCACGCGCATCCCTTGCCGGGACTGCAAGAGGCCGCGGGCATTGTTCAGGGCGCCGCTGTCGATGCCGAGCGTGCCGACGGTGCTGGCGATGGCGCCGCCGGCATTGTCGAGCACAGCCTTGCGGGTGTCGATCCTGATGCGGGCGCCCAGCACGGTGCCGTCGCGGTTAACCAGCGAGCCGGCCTGGAGCGCGAGTGCGCCATTACCCGCGATCATGCCGCCGGTGTTATCGACGCGATCGTCGGCGCGCACCCAGAGCTGGCCCGCGCCGGTGGCGATGAGCTGGCCGCCAGTATTGAACAGGCGGCCGGTATCGATACGAATACGCTCACCGAAGGTACTGCCGCCGCTGAGGTCGGTGTTGCCGCCGCGGATATCGAGGGCGCCATTGCTTGTGATGCTGCCGTTTGCGCCCCGCAGGTCGCCAGCGGACACACTGGCCGGGCCTTCACCAGCATGACGGATGGCCCCTTCTCGGTTGTCGAGGACGGGGGCGCTGAGGGTCAGGTCGCCAGCGGCGGCGAGCGTCCCCCTGGCGCTGTTGTCCAGCGTGCCATCGATGCTTACGGTCAACGCCGCCTGGTCCGTGGCGGCGATGCTGCCACCCTGGTTGTTCAGGCGGTCGGCCTGCAATGTGATATTGCCCGTGGCGGCGACACTGCCGCTACGATTGTCGAATTGACCCGCGACGGCGATGCGGTTGTCGCCGCTGCCAGTTGCCTGAAGCCTGCCGTCCTGGTTGATGAGTGTTCCTGTATGCAAGTCCAGCGTACCGTTGCCGGCGATGGCGCCGCTGGTGTTGTCGATACGTTCACGCGCCCGCACGTTCAGCGCTCCAGTTCCGGTGGCCGTGATGGCACCGCCTGCATTGGTGAGCGCGCCGGTATCGATACGGATCTGTCTGGCCTGGGTGGTTGCCCCGGTAAGGTCGGTGGTATCGCCTTTCAGGGTCAGTGCGCCGTTGCCGGCAATTGAACCGTTTTCGCCATGCAGGGTTCCCGCCTCGATATCGAGGCGGCCGTCGCCGGCGTGCAGAATCTTGCCGTTCGCATTGCCGAGCGTGGCGGCGTTGATACGGAGATCGCCATTGCTGGCAATGGCGCCGCTGTCGCGGTTGTCGAGCGTGCCGGTAACGTCAAGGCGGCTGGTTTCGTTGCCCGTGGCGATGATCCTGCCGCCGCGGTTGTCGAAGGACTGTGCCGAGAGGTCAACCTGTTTTGCGCTGAGGCTGGCGTTGCGATGATCGCTTTCACCCAGGCGCAGAATGGCCGAACCCATGGTAGCCGTGTTGCCGCCCGCGCCACGGAACGTTCCCGCATTGACCGCCAGGCCAGCGTCGCCCGAATGGGCGATTTGCCCCCCGGTGTTGAGCAGTTGACCGGCGTCCAGGGTCAGGCGCCTGGCGTTACTGGCCAGCGTTCCGCCGCTATTGTCGAGTTGGCCTTTGATTTTGATATGCGTGTCGGACTTGTCGCTCTGCTGGAAGGCGCCGGCCCGGTTGGAGAAGCCCTGTGCGTTCAATGCAACGGGGCCGGCCAGTTGCATCAGGCCCGCATCGTTGTTGAGCAGGCCCGTGGTCAGGCGCGCGGCGGCGGCAACCTTGATTTGGCCCTTGTGATTGCTGAGGCCGCCGCCCCTCACGTCAAGCTGACGAACGCCGAGATGCCCCCCGTCATTGTCCAGACCGTCCCTGGCGGTCAGGTCGATATGCCCGCCGGCCATGATGCGGCCGCCGTCGTTTTCGAGCGTGGCGGCTATGTTGAGCACGCCATCGGGCAACGATGCAACGCCGGAACCCAGCGGGTCTTTGCCGCCGCCCGCGTTCCCGTCGCGCGGCGGGCTCCCGCCCGTGTTGTCCGTACGGCCGTCCGCGCTCGCTTTCGGCACATCAGCGTTGCCCGAAGGCGTATCGGTCCGCGGCGCGGCGAGACCGATACGACCGCCATCGCGGTTACGGGTCTGGCCCGTTTGAAGTACCAGATCCTGCAAGCCGGTCTGACCGATAGCCCCGTCGCGGTTGGTCAATGACCGCGCCGTGGCTTCGATGCGCCGCGCATTGAGCGTCCCCCGGCGATTGTCGATATCTTCCGGGGTGTTGACCGCCAGTTCGCGGCCGGCGCTGAGCGTGCCCGTGTTGGCAAGGCCGCCACTCGCGTCGATGCGAATGTCGGTTCTGGCCTGCATCGTGCCGCGGTTCTCCAGACGTCCATCGACGGTGACCACCAGTTGCCCGGTCTGCGCGCCAATCGCGCCGGCGTTGCGCACCCCGACGCCATGCTCGGTTCCCACCAATACAATCTTCTGACTGTACATGCCGCCGAGCGCGCCCACATCCAGCGCGAAAGCTGGCGCATCGCCGCTGGCGGCCGTCTTTCGCACCTTGCCGTGGTCGGCGCTGACCTGGTTGGCGCCAGTGGTGACGTTCAGGCGCTGCGCCCAGATGCCGGCATTGGCTTGCACGGAACGGGCGATCAGATCCGTGTAGTTCGTGGCGCTGGCGTCCATGCCCTGGCCGTGAATCTGAATTGCGCCGCCCTGAACCCGATACCCCTCCAGCGAACCGCTGTTGATGATCGGCCTGCCGGTGGTGAGGGTGGCCCGGTCAGCGTTGATGAAGCCGCAGCCATCGCAGGAAATGCCCGCCGGGTTGGCGATAACGACCTGCGCCCGATCACCGGCGACTTCAACATAACCGTTGAGCCGGCTCGGGTCGCTGGCGTTGACTTCATTGAGGATGACACGGGCGGTGCCGCGCGCCAGCCACGGGTTGCCCTGCACCCAGCCGCCAAGCTGCGTTTGCGTGTTCACGCGGGCGTTGTTGAGGATGGCGCCTGACCGATCGACGTCGAACTGCCTGTAGGTATTGCGCGACACGCCGGCCGCGCTCGGGGCCTGGATATTGACCAGCGGAACACCATTGGCCGCTTCCAGTACCGTCGGCCGCTGATTGCCGGGCGCGTTGGGGTCGGCCGCGACCTGCGCGTTCGCCCGTGCAATGATGACCGCCTGACCGAGCGCGAGCGCGATGGCAAAGCATAGCGGGCTAAGTGTTGCCAGGAAGCGGCTGCCCGCTGCGCTCGCCCCCGAGCCTGCGCCCGACCCGCCGCGCCGGGCAATTTCCGCGACGACCTGGAACAGGCCCAGCGCCCGGTTGAAAACGATGCGGTAGAGGTTCTTGTTCATGCCGTCACTTCCCTTGCTTACGCATAATCCGTGCGGATTCAGCTGGACCAGCCAAGGGTGAAACCGGCGGTCAGCGACTCGCTCTGGAAACCCCTGGGCTTGGAAAGCGGCGTGCCGGCGAACACGTCCCAATGGAACCCCGCCGCGCCGCCGCGCAGGCCGATGACCGAGCCAGCCAGGTTGCGGCCCCGCAGCCAGCGCGTGGACGGGCCGCCGACGTGGCCGTAGTCGGCGCCGAAATAGAGTTCCTGGCCGGCGCCGAGCAGCAGACCGAGTTCGTTGCGCCAGACCCAGCCGCGCTCGCCCATCAGGCTCAGCTCACCGTCGAAGCCGCGCACGCTGTAGCGCCCGCCGATGGAGAAGCGATCCTGGGGCACCAACGGCGTGCGGTCCCATTGCGCGCGCCAACTGCCAATGTAGCGGGCGCGTTGCGGCCCGAGCAGCAGGGGAACCATGAGCTGGGCGCTGGCGGCGATGACCTTCATTCGCGAGGTGCCTTCGCCGAAGTCTTCCTCGGGCGCAGGCATCGCGTTGAAAGCGCCGGTGCCGCGCCGATAGGCCAGGCTCGCATCGAGCGTGCTTTCGCCCAGGTATTCGCGGTGCGTCAGGCCCACTTCCCAGCCACCGGTGCGACGGCGCTGGACCCCGATTTCCGTATCGTCGATGAAGTTGTTCGACCTGCGCATCCAGCCGCGGCCGTAGAGGGAGGTCTTGCGCGTGGCGTCGCGATGGACGAGCCGCGACAGGCGCAGTTCGGCGTTGTCGCTGGTGCCGCTGTAGACGTAGTTCTGGCTGTAGCCGGCGACGGTCTGGCGATACCCGTAGCCGCTGGCCGTGGCGCTGAGCGCCCAATAGCCATGAGGCAGGCCGTAGTGCGCGGTGTAGCCCCTGGTGCCCTTGCGGTTGCCGTTGAACACGTCATGGTTGAGGCTGGCGTAGAACAGGTCGTTCAGCATGAGGAGATCGTCAAGGGAGACGGTCAACTCACCCTGGAGCTTGCCGGTCGCCTTGCTTCCGGCGTCATCCAGGGACGCGGACACGCGGATCGGGGGCGAGCGCTGCCGCCAGGCGATGACCAGGTCGCTCTCGCCGGGGCGGGCGTCTTCGCCATCGGCGGGGACGATCTGGATGTCCGCCTCCGCCGTCGGTACGCGCTTGAAGTTTTCCAGCGCCTGTTCGATGTCGCGCAGATTGAGCAGGTCGCCGCGCCCGACGGGCACGGCGTTCGAGGCCGTGGCCCGGGGCGACGTGCCGGGCGCGAAACGAATGGCGCGGATGCGGCCGGGCACGACGGTAAGCGTCAGCGTGCCGCCCGTCAGATCCTGGGGCTCGGCGAGGATACGGGTGGTGACGAACCCCCGCGCCACGACGGCGTTCTGGACGCGCGTCATGACCACGCTGATGCCCTCGGCGCCGAGGCAGCGCCCCGTGGCGGCATCGTTGTCGGGATCGGCGGCGTTCAGGGCCCAGACAAACCGCCGGGCATCCTCGCCATCGAGGCGGATGCGGCCAATCGGGAAGCATGGCGTCTCGTCGCGCGGCAACAGATCCGGCGACGGAGCGCGCGCCGGCTGCGCCCGTACACTCGGCGTCGCTTCCTGCTGCTTGCGTAGTATCCGCTCGCGCTCCTGCTGACGCAGCAGCTCCTGCGCGGCGCCAGCCTGCGTCTGTGCGGACGCCGATACCATGAACAGCAGCAGGCTGAACGAGATCCATGCCCGCTGCCACACCTCCCCGACCATCCTCTCCCTCCTACATATCCGTGCGCAGTCATGCTTCGGGATTGGATGGCGGTAGCGCGGACATTAGGATGCGGAGAGCCTGCTTGTCGGACCACCCGTTAGCCGTCACTCGCGATCTCGGATCACATAACCTATTGACGGTGAACGGCGGCAGCGCCTCAGGCTTCATGCCCGGCACGGGAAAGCGGCAATCAACAAAAAAGCGCCCGAATGAACTGCCCCCCGAAAGTTGGACTTAAATCCAACCTTCGGGGGGCAGTTCAGAAGGCGCTTTTTTGGGTGCCGGCGCAGCCCCGTTCAGCCGCGTCCGACGAACGGCATGTTGGTGGCCATGATGGTCATGAACTGGACGTTGGCCTCCAGCGGCAGGCGTGCCATGGCGGCGACCGCCTGGGCGACGTGGGCCACGTCCATGCGCGGCTCCACCTTGGTGCTGCCGTCGGCCTGCAGGATGCCGGCGGCCATGCGTTCGGTCATCTCGGTGGCGGCATTGCCGATGTCGATCTGGCCGCAGGCGATATGGTAGGGACGGCAATCGAGCGAGATCGATTTGGTCAGCCCGGTGACCGCGTGCTTGGTGGCGGTGTAGGCGATCGAGAACGGGCGCGGCGCATGCGCCGAAATCGAACCGTTGTTGATGATGCGGCCGCCCTGCGGCGTCTGCGCCTTCATGACCCGGATCGCGGCCTGCGCGCACAGGAACATGCCGGTCAGGTTGGTATCGACCACCTCGCGCCAGACCGCGACCGGCAGTTCCTCGATCGGCATGGCCGGGGCGCCGCGGCCGGCGTTGTTGAACAGCACGTCGAGCCGGCCGTATTCGCGCTGCGTGGTGTCGAACAGCTCACGCACCGCCTGCTCATCGGACACGTCCGTCGGCACCACCAGGGCCCGCACGCCGTCTTCGCCCGCCGCCGTGCGCGTGGCTTCGAGCGGCTCGCGCCGGCGGCCGGCCAGCACCACGCGATACCCCTGCGCCAGGAATTCCAGCGCGACCGCTCGTCCTATGCCGGTACCGGCGCCCGTGACCAGCGCGACGCGCGGCGGTTCGATCTCGTTCGTGTGCATCGGATGCTCCTTGTTATCGATCGGCGAAATGCTACCCGAATCGATCTGGGCGTGGTGCAAGCGAACGTTCCATTCGCTACTTGCGGTTTACCGCCGCCGGCAACGGCAGGGTTGCAGGTTATGCCGGCGCAAATACGCAACGGGTGCGTTGATATGTCACAAACTTTCTTATAATTTCTGGAAATTAACTTATTACCAAACCCGCCAACCCAGGGAGTCCACACCATGGCACTACGGCCCTTTTCCGCTGTCCGCTGGGCAAGCGCGCTGGCCTTGGGGGCCGGCACGCTGGGCGCGCTGCCAGTCCACGCCGCGCCCGACGCACGCCAGATCACCACGCAGGGCGTCAATGGCGCGCCCGCCTGTATGACCTGCCACGGGGCCAATGGCGAGGGCAACCCCGCCGCCGGCTTTCCGCAGTTGGCAGGCATGGGCGCCGCCTACCTCGCCGAACAGCTCGAGGCCATGGCCAACGGCTCGCGCGTGAGTCCCGTGATGGCCGCCACCGCCAAGGCCCTGGACCCGGCGCAACGGCAGGCGGTCGCGGCATACTACGCCGGCCTGCCGTCGCCCCTGAACATCGACCGGCTGGCCGCCACGGCCCGGCATCCGGTCAAGCCCGACGATACCGGCGCCTGGCTGGCCACGCGCGGCGCTTGGGACAAGAACGTCCCTGCCTGTAATCAGTGCCACGGTCCCGGCGGCATCGGCGTGGGCGCCAATTTCCCCAGTCTGGCCGGCCAGCCCGCTGCCTATATCGCCGGCCAATTGCGCGCCTGGCGCCAGGGCCAGCGTCCGCCCGGACCGCTCGGCCTGATGCCGGCCGTCGCCACCCGCCTGACCGACGCCGAGATCGACGCCGTATCCGCCTACTACGCCGGCCTGCCCAAGGCCGCCGACCTGCTTGCCGCGCAAGCCAACGCCGCGGGAGCCAAGCAATGACCCCGATCCGCCACCGAATCGCCCATGCCCTGCTCGCCACGGCGGGAACCGCTGCGTTGCTATCGAGCGCGCCGGCCTTCGCCGCCGACGCGCGTCCCGACTTCACGCCGCCCAGCGCCGCCTCGCTGCCCGACACGGAATTCGGCAAGGTGGTGCGCCAGGGCGAGCAGATCTTCCTGCACACCCCGCAGAATGCCGCCAAGTTCGTCGGCAATGACCTGAATTGCGCCAGTTGCCACCTGGACGCCGGCCGTCGCCCGGATTCGGCGCCGATGTGGGCCGCCTACGTGCTGTACCCGGCCTACCGGGCCAAGAACGGCCACGTCAACACGCTGGCCGAGCGTCTGCAGGGCTGTTTCCGCTTCAGCATGAACGGCAAGCCGCCGGCGGCCGACGATCCGGTGCTGACCGCCTTGCAGACCTATATGTTCTGGCTGGCCAGCAAGGCGCCCACCGGCGTGCCGCTCAAGGGCCAGGGCTACCCCAAGCTGCCCAAGCCGGCCCAGAAGGCCGACTATGTCCGCGGCAGCGAGGTCTACGCCCAATACTGCGCCGTCTGTCACGGCGCCGAGGGCAAGGGCCAGAAGCACGGCCAGCACTGGGTCTTCCCCGCGCTGTGGGGACCGGACTCGTTCAACTGGGGCGCCGGCATGCACCAGATCGGCAACGCCGCCGGCTTCATCAAGGCCAACATGCCGCTGAGCCAGGCCGGCATGCTGAGCGACCAGGAAGCCTGGGACGTGGCCTATTTCATGAACGCCCACGAGCGCCCGCAGGACCCGCGCTACACCGGGTCGGTGGCCGAGACCCGCGCCAAGTACCACGATTCCGCCGATTCGCTGTATGGCATCGAGGTCAATGGCCACTTGCTCGGCAGCGATGCGCCGCCCTCCGGCGGCAAGCTGACACAGGCGGCGGCGCGCTGACCCCGCGCCCCAGGCAACCGCGGACCGGCGGGCGCATGGCGCCGTTCGCCGGCCCCGGCGCCGCCTGCCGGACTGCCCGCGGCGGCCGGACACGAAGGGGTTTTCCCCTGCCGCGCCGCGCGATTTGCTATTCTTCGGGTCTTGGCATCACAAGCTCGTCACATTCATGCACGCCACTTCCGGCAATGTCTTCATGGTTGTCGCCCCCAGCGGGGCCGGCAAATCCAGCCTGGTCAAGGCCTTGCTGCAGCAAGACCCGTCTATCCTCCTGTCCGTCTCCTGCACCACCCGCGCGCCGCGTCCCGGCGAAGAGGATGGCCGCGAATACCGTTTCATCGGCACCGACGAATTCAAGCAGATGCGCGACGAGCAGCGCCTGCTGGAGTGGGCCGAAGTGCATGGCAATTTCTATGGCACGCCGCGCGACCGCATCGACGAAGCCACCCGCGACGGCCACGA
Source organism: Achromobacter pulmonis (assembly GCF_902859765.1). Classification (GTDB taxonomy): domain Bacteria; phylum Pseudomonadota; class Gammaproteobacteria; order Burkholderiales; family Burkholderiaceae_B; genus Achromobacter; species Achromobacter pulmonis. The sequence continues at coordinate 72,646 of NZ_CADIJV010000025.1, read as the reverse complement.
CGTCCTGCTGGAGATCGACTGGCAAGGCGCGCGCCAGGTGCGCCAGCGCTTCCCCGCCGCGATCGGCATTTTCGTGCTGCCGCCGTCCATCGAAGAACTCGAAAGCCGGCTGAAGGCGCGCGGCCAGGATGCGCCACAAGTGATCGCGCGGCGGTTGATGGCCGCCGGCGGCGAAATCGCACACGCGCCGGAATGCGAATATGTTATTATTAATCAAGAATTTAGCGTGGCCTTGTCGGAACTGACTCAAATCGTCAGCGCGGCGCGGCTGCGCTTTTCGTCTCAGGCCGTCCGCCATGCCGAATTGTTCGCGCAACTCGGCATCCCGGCGGCCCACTGAAACGAAACCGCGTTCTCCCTATCCTCCGTCAGCACCAGGTGTCCTAATGGCTCGCATTACCGTCGAAGACTGTCTGAACCAGATTCCCAACCGTTTCAAGCTCACGCTGGCCGCGACCTACCGCGCCCGCGAGCTGGCGCAAGGCCATGCCCCGCGCCTGGACAGCAAAGACAAGCCCACGGTCACTGCCCTGCGCGAGATCGCGGGCGGCCTCACCGGCGTGGAAATGCTGCGTAAAGTTCCCACCTGACATTCCCCGGGGGGCGGCAAGCAATGGCTTTTCCCGGGCTGAAATACGCTTCATCTGGTCTGCTTGCCGCGCTACGTGCCGGCTCCCGCCTTGGGCGCCGCACGGGCAAGAAAGACAAGCACTCCTCCACGCCATCCGCCGTCGCCGCCCAAGAGGCGGCGGAAGCGACCGCCTCGCCGGTCGCCTCGCTGGCGCCGCTGACCGAAATCATCGGCAGCTATCTCGAAAAGAAAGATGTAGAACGCGTGCGCGAAGCCTACCGCTTCGCCGACCAGGCGCACCTGGGCCAGTTCCGCGCCAGCGGTTCGCCCTACATCTCGCATCCCATCGCCGTCACGGAAATCTGCGCGGGCTGGAAGCTCGACGCGAACGCGTTGTCCGCCGCCCTGCTGCACGACGTGATGGAAGACCAGGGCATCGCCAAGCACGAGCTGGCCGAGAAATTCGGCCCTGAAGTCGCCGAACTGGTCGATGGCCTGTCCAAGCTGGACCGGCTCGACTTCGCCACCAAGGCCGAACAGCAGGCCGAGAGCTTTCGCAAGATGCTGCTGGCGATGGCGCGCGACGTGCGCGTCATCCTCATCAAGTTGGCCGACCGCCTGCACAACATGCGCACGCTGGATGCGGTCAACCCCGAGAAGCGCCGCCGCATCGCGCGTGAAACGCTCGACATCTACGCGCCCATCGCCCACCGGCTGGGCCTGAACCTGCTGTTCCGCGAATTGCAGGACCTGTGCTTCGCGGCCATGTATCCGAACCGCTACCAGGTGCTGTACAAAGCGGTGCTGGCCGCGCGCGGCAACCGCCGCGAAGTGATCGGCAAGATCGCCGACTCGGTGCGCGCCGCCCTGCCCGCCGCTGGCATCGAGGCCGAGGTCACGGGCCGCGAGAAGACCCTGTATGGCATCTATCGCAAGATGGTCGACCAGAAGAAGTCGTTCTCCGACGTGCTCGACATCTATGGCTTTCGGGTCATCGTGCATACGCTGCCCGAGTGCTACCTGGCGCTGGGCACGCTGCACCAGCTGTACCGGCCGGTCCCCGGCAAGTTCAAGGACTACATCGCGATCCCCAAGGTCAACGGCTACCAGTCGCTGCACACGACGCTGGTGGGACCCTATGGCACGCCGGTGGAATTCCAGTTCCGCACCCGCGACATGCATCACGTGGCCGAGGAAGGCGTGGCCTCGCACTGGCTGTACAAGGGCGCCGACCTGACGCTGAACGACCTGCAAAAGCGCACCCACCAGTGGCTGCAATCGCTGCTGGACATCCAGAGCCAGACCGGCGATTCGGGCGAGTTCCTGGAACACGTCAAGGTCGACCTGTTCCCCGACGCGGTCTACGTCTTCACCCCGCGCGGCAAGATCATTTCCCTGCCGCGCGGCGCGACGCCGGTGGACTTGGCCTATGCCATCCATACCGACATCGGCAACCAGGCCGTGGCGGCCAAGGTCAACGGCGAGTTCGTGCCGCTGCGCACCGAACTGAACAGCGGCGACACGGTGGAAATCGTCACCTCGCCGGCTTCGCGGCCGAACGCGCAGTGGCTCAACTACGTGCGCACCGGCCGCGCCCGCTCCGAGATCCGCCACTACCTGCGCACCGTCAAGTACGAGGAATCGGTCGCCTTCGGCGAGCGCCTGCTGGGCCAGGCCCTGCAGGAACTGCGCATGCCGCTGCCGGCCACCGACGATCCGGCCTGGCAGAAGCTGGCGCGCAGCACCGGCGCCAGCTCGCGCGAGGAAATCCTGGCCGACATCGGCCTGGGCAAGCGCCTGGCCGCCGTCGTGGCGCGCCGCTTCGCGCCCGAACACCAACTGGTGGCCACCACCGCCGCGGCGGTCGACGAGCTGACCTCGGCACGCAGCGCGCCGATTCTTATCCAGGGCAACGAAGGCCAGGCGGTGCAACTGGCGCCCTGCTGCGGCCCGCTGCCGGGCGACCCGATCATCGCCGGCATGCGCATGGGCCACGGCCTGGTGGTGCACACCGCCGATTGCCCGGTGGCCATGCGCCAGCGCCTGCGCGAACCGGAACGCTGGATCAACGTGGCCTGGGATACCCACACCGCCAAGCACCTGGCCACGCGCCTGGACATCGTCACGCGCAACGAGCGCGGCGTGCTGGGCCGGCTGGCGGCGGAAGTCACCGCGGCCGACGCCAACATCATGCATGTCACCATGCACGATGACGCGGTCGCTACGGTCTCGTTGCACCTGACCATCCAGGTCGACAGCCGCAAGCATCTGGCGCAGGTGATCCGCGCCATCCGCCACGTGCCGCAAGTGCAGAAGATCGTGCGCGTGAAGGGCTGAGCGGGGGGAGGAAGCCCACCCCCGAAGCGCTGCGCGCTTTCCCCTCAAGGGGGCATGTCTACGGACCGGCGGAGCCGGATCCGTGACATCCCGCTTGGGGCGCTTTCATTCCGGCCTTTGAAGCGTGGGGCGATCCGCGCTCAGGCCACGTGCTGCAGGAAGTCCTTCAGGCGCTGGCTGGGGGGATTCTCCAGCAGCTCGGCTGGCGGACCGTCATGGGCGATCTTGCCGCCATCGATGAAAATCAACCGGCTGCCGACCTTGCGCGCGAACTCCATCTCGTGCGTGACCACCACCATGGTCATGCCCTCTTCGGCCAGATCGCGCATCACTTTCAGCACTTCGTGGCGCAGCTCTGGATCGAGCGCCGAGGTGGGCTCGTCGAACAGCATCAGCTTGGGCTTGATCGCCAGGGCGCGGGCAATCGCCACGCGCTGCTGCTGGCCGCCGGACAGTTCGGACGGATAGTGGTTCATGCGCTCGGCCAGCCCGACCTTGCGCAGCAATTGTTCGGCCAGTTCGCGCGCCTCGTCGCGGCTTTGTCCGCGCGTGTGGACCGGCCCGAACATGACGTTCTGCAGCGCGGTCATCTGCGGGAACAGATTGAACTGCTGGAACACCATGCCGGCCTCGCGGCGGATCTCGCGGATCTGCGCGGGCGGGCCATTGACGCTCAGGCCATCGACCAGCAGGTCGCCGCCGTTGATGGTCTCCAGCACGTTGATGCAGCGCAGGAAGGTGGATTTGCCGGAGCCGGACGGCCCGACCACCACAACCACCTCGCCGGCATCGATATTGAGCGAGATGCCATCCAGTACCGTGGACTCGCCGAACGTCTTGGTGACGTCGTGAAATTCAACCATGCTCATAGTATGCGCATCCTCTTTTCCACCAGGTGCAGGATCAGCGCCATCGTGCCCGTCAGGATCAGGTAGACGATGGCGATCGCCGACCAGATCTCGACCGCGCGGAAGTTGCTGGCCATGATTTCCTGGCCCTGGCGGGTCAGTTCCGCGACGCCGATCACGATGAACAGCGATGAATCCTTCAGGCTGATGATGCACTGGTTGCCCAGCGGAGGAATCATGCGGCGAAACGCCACCGGCCCGATGATGTGGAACAGGATCTTGTGAAACGGCAGGCCCATCGCCTGCCCGGCTTCCTTCAGGCCCTTGTGCACCGATAGCAACGATCCGCGCACGATCTCGGAGATATAGGCGCCCGAATTGATGATGAGGGTGACAATGGCCGCCCACTCGGCATCCACCCGGATATTCGCCAGCAGCGGCAAGGCGAAATAGATGAACATTACCTGCACCACGATCGGCGTGCCGCGGATCACCGCGACATATACCTGCGCGATGCCCGACAGTATCGGATGCCCGTAGGCCCGCGCCACCCCGGACAGCGCGCCCAACAGGAAGCCCCCGACGAGGCCCCAAAAGGTGATCTTGATGGTCATCTGCGTGCCCACCCACAGGTTGGGCAGCGCGTCCATCACTACTTTCCAGTCAAAATCCACGATTACCCCTCAATGGCGCGCCTGGGCGCCGCCTCATGGCGGGAACGCCCGGCGCCGCAAGCGGCTCGGGGCCGCCCCGTCCGGGGCCCGGCGCCGCCGTAGCGAAGCGCCAGGGCCCCAGACTGCCGGGCGGCCCCGAAATGCCGTATCGATCCGGCGGTCAAGCTCAGGGCTTCTTGCCGAACCACTTCTCGTAGATGGCGTCGTACTGGCCGTTGGACTTGAGCGTGGCCAGGGCCTTGTTGACCTGCGGCACCAGCTCGCTGCCCTTGGGGAAGGCGATGCCATAGAAGTCGCCGCTCTTGACCGTACCGACCACCTTGACGCGGCCCTTGCCGGCGGTATTGGCGTAGTACTGGACGTTGGGCGTGTCGTGCACGGCGGCATCGACCCGGCCGGTGGCCAGTTCCAGGTAGGCATTGTCGATGTTGGGGAACAGCTTGAGCTTGGCGTCCGGCACCTGGGCCTTGAGGAAGTCCACGGTGGCGGTACCGGTTTTGACCGCCACGGTCTTGCCGGCCAGCGACTTGGCGTCCTTGATGTCGGTGTTCTTGTCGCCGACCAGGATGGCCAGGCCGCTTTCGTAATAGGGATCGGAGAAGTCGATCACCTTCTTGCGGTCGTCACGGATGGTGATGCCGGCCAGCGCCACGTCGATGTTCTTGGTCTGCAGGCCGGGGATGATGCCGTTGAAGTCCATCGGCTGCAGCTTGTACTTGACGTTCAGTTCCTTGGCGATGGCCGCCCACAGGTCGATGTCGAAGCCGGTATAGGTGTTGCCCTGCTTGAACTCGAACGGCACGAATGCCGTGTCGGTGGCCACCACCAATTCCTTGCCTTGAGCGTAGGCGCCGGAGGCGGCGCCAAACATGGCCACGGACAGGCCGACCAGGGCGGCGGCGACTTTACGTTTAATCATGAAACTCTCCTCTTGGGGCCGATAGCACCCGGGGTTGCAGTTGGAACATGATGCGCGGGCCGCGCCGGGATCGCCGGAGCAACTTACTGGGAATCTTAACGCATCCGTCCCCACCCGACAGAGCTTAGAAAAATTACAATCCGCATGACACCCGGAGAATCCCCATGCCCTACAAGTATGTACGCATCGCAGGCAACCGGCGCCAGACCGGCGTGGCGCTCGGCCGGCTGGCCCGCCCGTTGATGCCAACCTACCTGGACCAGAGCGCCACCTGGAAGGCGCTGCGCCCCTGGCGCGGCCATCCTTACCTGGAGGAATTGGGCCAACAGGCCCAAGCTGCCCTGCCCGCGCTCTGGGAGGAACTGGAGGGGCTGGCCGAGGGGCTGGACATGCCGCTGTCGGACGTGTTGCTGTGGAATTGCCGTGGCGACCTGCTGCACAGCAGCGGCAGCGGCGACGGCTGCACGTCGGTGGCGCTGAAGGCGGCCGATGGCACCCGCTGGATCGGCCACAACGAGGACGGCGATCCGTTCCTGTATGGCCGCTGCCATCTGGTCGACGTGGCGCTGGAGGACGCGCCCGGCTACCTGAGCTTCTATTACCCGGGCTCGCTGCCCGGCCACACCTTCGGCGCCAACCGCGCCGGCCTGGTGCAGACCATCAACAACCTGCGCACCCGCCAGCGCCAGCCCGGCGTGCCGCGCATGCTGCTGGCCCGCGCCGTGCTCGACTGCGCCACGCTGGACGAGGCCGTGACGCTGCTGAGTGACGCCTCGCGCGCCGGCGGCTTCCACCATACGCTGGGCTCGGCCGCCGATGCGCGCATCTTCAGCGTCGAGGCCACGCCCGGCGCCGTCTCGGCGCAGGAAATCGGCACCCGCTATGGTCACGCCAATCATATGGTGCACCAGGCCAGCCGCGACCAGGCGCAGGTCATCACCGATTCGTCGCGCGAACGTCAGCGCCGCATCGAGGGCATCGTCGATACCTGGTCGCCCGCCACCAACGGCGACGACCTGCTGAAGGCGCTGCATGATACCGAAGGCGAGCTGCCGATCCTGCGCACCGACCGCAACGATCCGGACGGCGAAAACACGCTCGCCACCGCGGTCTTCGAGATCGGCGATGGCGAGGTGACGCTGCGGGTCTACGACCGCAGGCCGAAGGCGGACATCGTGCTGGATGTAATGAACGATCCGGAGTGAGGGGACGCGGATCGTTCCACGCGGACCGCACAACCTTCGCATTGATTGATGCTCCCGCGCGTCGATTGGGACTCGATCCCTACGCGCCGCCGACAAATCTCGGATCAATCGCCAGCTGAAAATGGGGCAACACTGCATAGAATGAGACTCTTTTTTTGAAAGTCTCATGCGCGACAAGATACTCAACTACTTGCGTTCGATACAGTGGAACGACCCGGGAACGGGCGGGTTTATCGTTGACCTGGTTCAAATCGTGGCGATCGTGATCGCTCTCATCCTCGTCGCGATCGCCGCTATTCGAAATTGGCTTTTCGGCTGAGAAACGAATCCCATGGCTCCTGCGCAAACGGGGCGACCCATGATGATCATCCGGATCGCCCCGCATTGAAGTCGCCGACTCAACGGGCGCCGTAGCCCCCGCCTCCCGGCGTTTCCACCACGAACACGTCGCCCGGATGCAGCTGGGCGCTGTCCTGCGGGCCGAGTTCCTGCACCGAGCCATCGATCCGCTCGACGTAGTTGCGGCCCATGGCGCCCGGTGCGCCGCCGGCCAGGCCGAACGGCGCGTGCAGGCGGTTGTTGGACAGGATCGCGGCGGTCATGTCTTCCAGGAAGCGGATGCGGCGGATGCCGCCATTGCCGCCCGGATAGCGCCCCGCCCCGCCCGAACCGTGGCGGATCTCGTACGACTCCAACCGCACCGGAAAACGGAACTCCAGCACTTCGGGGTCGGTCAGGCGCGAGTTGGTCATATGCGCCTGCACCACCGAGGTGCCCGCAAAGCCCTCGTCGTGCGGACCGGCGGCGTCGATGCGCACGGGACCGGCGCCGGTGCCACCCGAGATGGTCTCGTAGTACTGGTGGCGCGCATTGCCGAAGGTGAAGTTGTTCATCGTGCCCTGGCTGGCGGCCAGCACGCCGAGCGCGCCGTACAGCGCGTTGACGATGCACATGGACGTTTCGACGTTGCCCGCCACCACCGAGGCCGGCGGGTTCGGGCGCAGCATCGAGCCTTCCGGCAGGATGATGGACAGCGGCACCAGGCAGCCATCGTTGAGCGGGATGTCGTCGTTGACCAGGGTGCGGAACACGTACAGCACCGCGGCCACGGCGATGGCGCCCGGCGCGTTGAAGTTGTTGTCCAACTGGTCGGAGGTGCCCGTGAAGTCGACCACGGCGCTGCGCGCCTGCTGGTCGACCCGCACCGCAACACGGATCACCGCGCCGTTGTCCAGCGGGTACTCGTAGCTGCCATCCTTGAGCACCGAGATCACGCGGCGCACCGCTTCTTCGGCGTTGTCCTGCACGTGGCCCATGTAGGCGCGCACCACATCCAGGCCGAAGTGATCGCACATGCGCAGCAGTTCCTGCACGCCCTTTTCGTTGGCGGCAATCTGCGCGTGCATGTCGGCGATGTTCTGGTCCGGATTGCGCGCCGGCCAGCGGCCCGAGCCGAGGATGTCGCGCGCGGCCTGCTCGCGGAACTCGCCGCCCTTGACCAGCTGGAAGTTGGTGAACAACACACCTTCGTCTTCAACCGTCTTGGAATCCGGCGGCATCGAACCCGGGGTGGTGCCGCCGATGTCGGCGTGATGGCCGCGCGAGCCGACGTAGAACAGGATCTTGCTGCCCTTGCGGTCGAACACCGGCGTGATCACCGTGACGTCCGGCAGGTGGGTGCCGCCGTGGTACGGGTCGTTGACCACGTAGGCGTCGCCCGGCTGCATGCGGCCGGCGTTGGCATTCATGACCGTGCGCACCGACTCGCCCATGGAACCCAGGTGCACCGGCATGTGCGGCGCGTTGGCGATCAGGCGGGCCTGGGCGTCGAAGATGGCGCAGGAGAAGTCCAGGCGTTCCTTGATGTTGACCGAGTACGCCGTATTCTGCAGGCGGTAGCCCATCTGCTCGGCGATCGACATGAACAGGTTGTTGAACACCTCCAGCATCACCGGGTCGGCCTGCGTGCCGACGGCACGGCGCTGCGGGCGGGCCTCGACGCGGCGGATCACGAAGTGGTCCTGTGGCGTCAACTCGGCCTGCCAGCCGGGTTCGACCACGGTGGTCTGGTTCGGCTCGGAGATGATGGCAGGGCCCGCCACGCGGTCGCCGCCGGCCATGTCCTCGCGCACGAACAAGGGCGTGTCGCGCCAGGTGCCGCCGCTGTACATGCGCACCGTGCGGCGCGGCGCCAGCGCACCGTCGCGGCTGCGCGAAGCGGGCGTCTCGGTGACGCGCTCGCCGCCGCCGGTGGCTTCCACCGAAATGGTTTCCACGACCAGTTCGCGGTTGGGCATGAGGAAGGAATAGCGTTGGCGGTAGGCCGCCTCGAAATCCTGGCGAGCTTGCTCCAGGTCCGAATACGGCACTTCCAGCGCGGTGTCGGTGCCGCGGTACTTCAGGTGCAGGCGGCGCAGCACGCGGATGTCGCTGTCGGCGACGTGCTGGCGGCGCAGTTCGCCCACGGCCTGCTCGGCCAGCGTATCCAGCTCGCCTTGCAATTCGGCCATCAGCGCGGCATCGAGCACCTTCTCGACAGTCTTCTGGCGCATGTCGGTCTGGTCCGCCAGGCCCATGCCGTAGGCCGACAGCACGCCGCCCAGCGGGTGCGCGAACACGGTGGTCATGCCGAGCGCGTCGGCGACCAGGCAGGCGTGCTGCCCGCCGGCCCCGCCGAACACCGTCAGCGCGTACTCGGTGACATCGTGGCCGCGCTGCACGGATATGCGCTTGATCGCTTCGGCCATGTTGCCGACGGCGATTTCCAGGAAGCCCTCGGCCAGTTGTTCCGGCGTCATGTCGCGGCCGGTGGCGGCGCGGACCTCGTCGGCCATGGCCTGAAACCGCTGCACCACGGCATCACGGTCCAGCGGCTCGTTGGCGTCGGGGCCGAACACCTTGGGGAAGAAGTCGGGCTGGATCTTGCCGAGCAGCACGTTGCAGTCGGTCACGGCCAGCGGGCCGCCCCGGCGGTAGCAGGCGGGGCCGGGATTGGCGCCGGCCGAATCCGGGCCGACCCGCAGGCGCGCGCCGTCGAAATGCAGGATCGAGCCGCCGCCGGCCGCGACCGTGTGGATGCTCATCATGGGCGCGCGCATGCGCACGCCGGCCACCTGGGTTTCGAACTCGCGCTCGAATTCGCCGGCATAGTGCGATACATCGGTCGAAGTGCCGCCCATGTCGAAGCCGATGATCTTGTCGAAGCCAGCCTGTTCGCTGGTGCGAACCATGCCGACGATGCCGCCGGCCGGGCCGGACAGGATGGCGTCCTTGCCGCGGAAGCGGTGCGCATCGGTCAGGCCGCCGCTCGACTGCATGAACATCAGGCGGATGCCGGGCAGTTCGCCGGCCACCTGGTCAACGTAGCGTTTGAGGATGGGCGACAGGTAGGCGTCGACCACCGTGGTGTCGCCGCGCGAGACGTATTTGATCAGCGGGCTGACCTCGTGCGAGGCCGACACCTGGGTGAAGCCGATCTCGCGCGCGATACGGGCGGCGCGCTGTTCATGGTCCGTGGCGTGCCAGGCGTGCAGGAACACGATGGCGACGGTGCGGATGCCGCGGTCGTAGGCCGCCTGCATATCGCGGCGCAACGCGGCTTCGTCCAGGGCGCGGATCACTTGGCCGTCGGCGGCCACGCGCTCGTCGGCCTCGACCACGGCCTCGTAGAGCATTTCCGGCAGCAGCACGTTGCGGTCGAACAGACGCGGACGGTTCTGGTAGGCGATGCGCAGGCCGTCGCGGAAACCGCGCGTGGTCACCAGCAGCGTGCGTTCGCCCTTGCGTTCGAGCAGCGCGTTGGTGGCGACCGTGGTGCCCATCTTGACGCATTCGACCTGCTCGGCCGGCACCGGCTGGCCGGGCGCGATGCCCAGCAGCTTGCGGATGCCCGCCACCGCCGCATCGCGGTACTGCTCCGGGTTCTCCGACAGCATCTTCGCGGTGGTGGTGGTGCCATCGGGGCGGCGCGCCACGATGTCGGTGAAGGTGCCCCCACGATCAATCCAGAATTGCCACTTCATAACTATCCTCGGGTACAAGAAGCCGCCACGGCGCTGCCGGCCGCGGCGTGCGGGTTGCGGTACGGGAACGATCCCGCGTATCGGGTTACAGGGACGTCGCGGCGCGCGCGGCCTGGTCGTACAGGCCGGACAGGGCGCGCAGCGTGTGCGCCAGTTGGCGGCTGAATTCCAGGCCACCCCCGCCCGGCGCATCGAGGCCGGCGGTCAGGCATTGCTCGCGGATTTCGCCATAGCGCTTGATGATGGCCGCGCCTTCGGGCGTGACGCTGTAGAACACTTCCTTGCTGGCGCGCTCGCCCTTGACGACGCCCAGACGGTCGAGTTTTTTCAGCGCGTAGTTGACGATGTGCGTGTCCTCGATATTGAGCGTGAAGCAGATGTCGGCCAGCTTCTTGGGGCGTTGGCGGTGGAACACGTGGTGGAACACCATGACGTCGGTGGGCGTCAGGTCGGGCAGGCCGGCCGCGGCCATGCAGCGCACGGTCCAGCGATCGAAGGCATGGCTGGCGATCATCAGGCCGAATTCGACTTCGGACAGGTCCGGCGCGCTGCCGCCGGCCAAGTGGGCCGACGAGGCGATCAACGTGGAGGTCATAGAGGCCGCGCAACAAGTTTATCTGTGCGAAATACTAATAATTTATCTATATTTCATCAATAAAAAATAATTGAGGGACGGAAAAAAACCCTCATTTCGAGGGAATACCCTAGGGCCGCGCGCCGCGCCCCGGCCGGAACGCGGCGGCCGGCGGTGACTACGGCGCGTCCCAGCCCGCCGGCAGGTGGGCGCGGATCAACGCGCCGGCGATAGAGATGCGCGCCGCGATCTCGGGCATCGGGTCACCCGGGCCAAACCAGCGCGCGTCGGCGATCTCGTCTTCCTGCACGCGGATGTCGCCCGACACGTACTCGGCGGTGTAGGCCACCATCAGCGAATGCGGAAACGGCCATGACTGGCTGCCGAAGTACTTCAGGTTGCCGACCTTCAGGCCGACCTCTTCCAGCACTTCGCGATGCACCGTCTGCTCGATGCTCTCGCCCGGCTCGACGAAGCCGGCCAGCGCGGTGTAGCGTCCGGCGGCATTGGCGGTGTGGCGCGCCAGCAGGATGCTGTCGCCCTTGCGGATCAGCACCATCATGGCCGGCGAGATGCGCGGATAGGCCGAGAAGCCGCAGGCCGGGCAGCGCTGGCAGAACTCGCCGTTGACGCGCGTGGTGGGCGTGCCGCAGGCGCCACAGAAACGGTGGGTGCGGGCCCATTCGGCGATCTGGTAAGCGCGCCCGGCGAGCGCCATGCGTTCCTCGTCCAGCACACCGAACAGCGAGCGCAGCTTCTTGAACGCGTAGCCGTGCGGCGCCTCGATGCCCGGCTCGACATGGGCGGCGCGGGCCGGCGATTCGGGCGCGGCCCAGACCGGCTGCAAGGCCTCGGCCGCGAGCCCGGCGCGCACACAGGCGTCCAGGTCCGGCAACACGCTGGTCGCTTCCTCGACCAGCAACTCGTCACGACGAAAAACGAAATTCACACGACCCTCTGCGATACGACTGCGATGACAAGATCTTAGAAGAAAAAAGCGTCGGCGCAATGCGGCGTCCGGCCTGTGGGCACACTATTTCAATCTTCAAGCAAACGGCCCGCGTCAGCCTAGGAATTACCCGTAAACGCGCCGTTCCGGGCACATCGCGGCGGTCCGGCAACATAGAATGGCACGGCTTTTCCGCAACGCGGCATTCGGCGCAGCCCGCTTTTTCGCACTGTCTATCGGGCCCGTTCCGCACTCCTCATTCGCAAAGAAGGACCATCATGATCAAGAAGCTCTCGCTGTTGACCGGCTCCATCGTCCTGGCGTTCAGCGCCGGCGCCCAGGCCCAGACCACGTGGGACCTGCCCAGCGCCTACCCCGCCAGCAACTTCCACGTCGAAAACCTGGCCACCTTCATCAAGGACGTCGACACCCTCTCGCAGGGCAAGCTCAAGATCACCCTGCACAACAACGCCTCGCTGTACAAGGCGCCGGAAATCAAGCGCGCGGTGCAAGGCAACCAGGCGCAGATCGGCGAAATCCTGCTGACCAACTTCGCCAACGAAGACCCGGTCTACGAACTGGACGGCCTGCCCTTCCTGGCCACCGGCTACGATGCGTCCTTCAAGCTCTACCAGGCGCAGAAGCCGTTCCTGGAAAAGAAACTGAACTCGCAAGGCATGATGCTGCTGTACGCGGTGGCGTGGCCGCCCCAGGGCATCTTCGCCAACAAGGACATCAAGCAGATCAGCGACATGAAGGGCCTGAAGTGGCGCGCCTACAGCCCGGTGACCGCCAAGATCGCCGAACTGGTCGGCGCGCAACCCGTCACGGTGCAGCAGGCCGAGCTGTCGCAGGCCCTGGCCACCGGCGTGATCAACTCGTACATGTCGTCGGCCTCGACCGGCTACGACACCAAGACATATGAGTACATCAAGAAGTTCTACGACACCCAGGCCTGGCTGCCCAAGAACGCCGTGATCGTCAACAAGAAGGCGTTCGACGCGCTTGATCCGGCCACGCAGGAAGCCCTGAAGAAGGCCGGCGCCCAAGCCGAGGAACGCGGCTGGAAGCTGTCGCAGGAGAAGAACAAGTGGTACCAGGAAGAGCTGGCCAAGAACGGCATGGAAACCATCAAGCCGACGGTTGAACTCAAGGAAGGCCTGTCGGTGATCGGCAAGCGCATGCTGGATGACTGGCTCAAAAAGGCCGGCGCCGATGGCCAGGCCATGATCGACGCCTACCGGAAGCAGTGATATCGCCATGCGCCGCTTTCTGGATGGACTTTACGGCGCGGCCGGCCTGCTGGCCGGCCTGTGCACCATCGGCGTGCTGGTGGCAGTGCTGGCCGCGATCATCGCGCGCCAGCTCGGCCTGAACATCCCCGGCACCGATGCCTATGCCGGGTATTTCATGGCCGCCGCCGGTTTCCTGGCGCTGGCCAGCACGTTCAAGCACGGCGAACACATTCGCGTAACGCTGTTGCTGAACGCGCTGCCGCCGGCCGGCAGCCGCCGCCTGGATATCTTCGCGCTGGCGGCGGGCAGCCTGATGGCCGCCGCCTTCGCTTTCTTCAGCGTCAAGCTCGCCTACGACTCCTGGCAATTCAACGACGTCTCCACGTCCAACGACGCCACGCCGTTGTGGATTCCGCAGCTCACCATGGCGGTGGGCACGGTCCTTTTCCTGGTCGCCCTGCTCGATGAGCTGGTCCGCCGTTCGCGCGGCCTGGCCGCCGCCAACTCGCAGCAAACCCATGAATGAACTTCTCGTCATTACCCTGCTGGTGATCTCGATCTTCGCGCTGCTCGGATGCGGCGTCTGGGTCGGTTTGACACTGGCCGGCACCGCCTGGATCGGCATGGAGATCTTCTCCAGCCGGCCGGCCGGCGATGCCATGGCCGTCACCATTTGGGGCGCCTCGTCCAGCTGGACGCTGACCGCCCTGCCGCTGTTCCTGTGGATGGGCGAAATCCTGTTCCGCACCCGCTTGTCCGAAGACCTGTTCAAGGGCCTGGCGCCGTGGCTCAACCGCCTGCCGGGCCGGCTGCTGCACACCAACGTCATCGGTTGCGCCATCTTCGCGGCCGTGTCGGGCTCGTCCGCGGCCACCTGCGCCACGGTCGGCAAGATGACCATCCCCGAGCTGACGCGCCGCGGCTACCCCGAGGAGAAGATCCTGGGCACGCTGTCGGGCGCAGGCACGCTGGGGCTGCTGATCCCGCCGTCGATCATCATGATCGTCTACGGGGTGGCGGCGGACGTGTCCATCGCCAAACTGTTCATCGCCGGCATTCTGCCCGGCCTGTTGCTGGCTCTGTTGTTCATGGGCTACATCGCCTGGTGGGCGCTGCGTAATCCGGAGCAGGTACCGTCGGCCGACCCCGGCCTGACGCTCAAGGAAAAGCTGTCGCGTTCGCGCCACCTGATCCCGGTGATGCTGCTGATCGGCGCGGTGCTGGGTTCGATCTACAGCGGCGTGGCGACCGCCACCGAAGCGGCGGCCGTGGGCGTGGTTGGCGCCTTGGTTCTGTCGGGACTGCAAGGGTCGCTCAGCCGCGCCACGTTCATGCAATCGCTGCTGGGCGCCACCCGGCTGTATTGCATGATCGCCCTGATCCTGGCGGGCGCGCAGTTCCTGACGCTGGCGATGGGCTACATCGGCCTGCCGCGTGCGCTGGCCGAATGGATCGGCGGACTGGGCCTGTCGCAGTTCTGGTTGATCGTGGCCCTGATGGTGTTCTTCGTGGTGCTGGGTTGCTTCCTGGACGGCATTTCCATCGTGGTGCTGACCATGGGCGTGCTGCTGCCGACCGTGCAGGCCGCCGGCATCGACTTGATCTGGTTCGGCATCTTCGTCGTGTTCGTTGTGGAAATGGCACAGATCACACCGCCGGTGGGCTTCAATCTGTTCGTGCTGTCAGGCATGAGCGGCCGCGAGCTGCCGTATATCGCGCGCGCCTCGATGCCCATGTTCCTGTTGATGATCGTGGCGGTGCTGCTGCTGTATCTGGTGCCGGGCATCGCGACCTGGCTGCCATTGCATATGAAGCTGTGACGCCATGGCCTGCCGAAACCCCGTTCTCGCAACGGGGTTTTTTTTGGCCCGCCACGGCGATCGCTTCAGGGCGGCCCCTTTTTTGCGGTTCTGTAAACCCAGGGAAAACACGAAAACGAGAACCCTCCACTCCCCGTCGTAACTTTTCTAGAATCGGCGAGGCATTTCATTGCGCACCAAGTTGGCGCATGGAATCCACCACTGGGCCTATGCTCCGGACCCGCGCCAACCCTGGCGTCGGTGCTGCGGCCCAGCGCCAGGCGAACCGCCCGGCGCATCCAGCCGGGCCACAAGTCCGGTTCACGCTAAAAACAGAAACATTAGGAGAAGCCTTCGTGAAACGCATTACCCTTACGCTTGCCGCTGCCGGCCTCGGCCTGGCCGCGGGCGCCGCCAGCGCCGAAACCAGCGTCACCCTGTACGGCATCGCCGATGTCAGCATGCGCTATGTCAACACCAGCTCGGGCTCGACCGGCGTGGACGGCAGCCGCATCTCGATGGAAAACGGCGCCATCTCCAACAGCCGCTGGGGTCTGCGCGGCTCGGAAGACCTGGGCGACGGCAACCGCGCCTTCTTCCGCTTGGAGCAAGGCTTCAACGTGCAGAATGGCCAATCGTCCAGCTCCGGCAAGACCTTCAACCGCCTGGCCTACGTCGGCCTGGATGGCGGCAGCATCGGCGCGCTGACCCTGGGCCTGCAGAACACGGTGATCCAGGACCTGATGGCGGACTACTTCGATCCGCTGACCGTCGGTAACTATGCCGAGAACTCCTGGCTGCCCGCCGCCATGGGCCGCGTGCGCAACGACAATACCGTCCGCTACTCGAACACGATCGGCGACCTGGCCGTGATCGCCTCGTGGGCCAATGGCGACAAGTGGTCGGATCGCAAGGCGGGCCAGCAGATGGGCATCAGCCTGCGCTACACCGTCGGCCAGCTCGGCTTGGGCGGCGCGTTCATGAAGACCTACGAGGGCAATAACTCGGATCTGCGCCAGCAAGTGTGGAACCTGAGCGCCTCGTACCAGTTCGACAGCGCCAAGATCTTCGCCGGCTACTTCAACGGCAAGGACCAGACCGGCTGGGTCAACATGATCATGGGCGGCACCACCAAAGCCCAGCTCGACCGCAAGGACAACGGCTACTTCGCCGGCGTGACCTGGCAGGCCACCCCGCGCTGGGCGATCACCGGCGCCGCCTACTACGACCAGAGCAAGAACATCGTGGAAGACGGCGACAAGGGCAAGCGCTACGCCCTGGTGGCCGTGGCCGAGTACGCGCTGTCCAAGCGCACCCAGGTGTACGGCACCGTGGACTACAACAAGGTCCGCGACGCCGCCACGGGCGAAATCGCCGGTCGCACCAGCCAGATCGGCGCCGGTGTGGGCATCCGCCACATTTTCTGAGTATGCCGCCGCGAACGGCCCGCACCGGGCCATCGCGCAAAAAACCCATCGCGCGCGATGGGTTTTTTTATCACTTGCGCGTGCCGGGGCTGTCCGTTTGCAGCGCCAGGGACGCGTCCCTGGCGCCTACATGACCGCCATGCGGCTGTTGACCAGATCCGTGACCAGCATGTGGCCAGGCGCGTGCGTGATGCAGAAATCGGGGCGCACGGCCGCCACCACTGACTGCGGCGTGACGCCGCAGGCCCAGAAGACCGGGATCTCGCCGGGCCGGATCTCCACCGGATCGCCATAGTCCGGCCGATCGATATCGGCGATGCCGATCAGCGCCGGATCGCCCAAGTGGACCGGCGCGCCATGCACCGACGGAAAACGCGATGTCACCTGGATGGCGCGGATGGCATCGGCGGCCTTCAAGGGGCGCATCGACACCACCAACGGACCGCCGAACACGCCAGCGGCCTGCGTTGCAATGTTGGTGCGGTACATCGGCACATTGCAGCCCTGCTCGATATGGCGCACCGGCAGCCCATTGTCCAGCATGGCTTCCTCGAACGAGAACGAGCAACCGATCAGGAACGACACCAGATCATCGCGCCAGAACGCGCGCACGTCGGTCGGCTCGGCCACCAGCTCGCCGTTCTGCCATATGCGATAGCGCGGGATATCGGTGCGGATGTCGATGTCCTGGCCCAGTTCGGGCAAGGCCGGATCGCCCGGCTCGGACATCGCCAGCAAGGGGCAAGGCTTGGGATTGCGCTGGCAGAAATGCAGGAAATCCGCCGCCAGCGCGCGCGGCAGGATCGCCAGGTTGGCCTGCACGTGGCCAGGCGCGAGATTGGCCGTGGGGCCGGTCAGCTTGCCGCTGCGCGCATCGAGCCGCGCCTGCCGCGCCAGCGCCACGCTGGCGCGCGCCACCGGATCGAAAACCATGTGAGTGTCCTTCTTCAAAAAAACGGGGCCCGCGCAACGCAGGCCCGCAACCGCGTCAAGCCGCCAGCAATTCCTCGACCGCCAGGCCGATGGCCAGGATGCGGCGGTCGGCACCATTGCTGCCCGCGATCATCAGGCCGACCGGCCCGGTGCCCGCGGCGTGGCATGGCAACGACAGCGCGCAGCCATCCAGGAAGTTGATCAGCGTCGGGTTGCGCAGGATCAGGCCGTTGGCGGCGTAGTAAGCCTCGTCAGAAGCCTCGAGGTCGGCCACCGCCGGCGCCACGATCGGCGTGGTCGGCATGATCAGGGCGTCGTAGCCGGCGATGCGGCGGTCCACCGCCGCCACCCAGGCTTCGCGTGCGTCCAGCAGGTCCAGGTAGTCGGCGGCGCTCATGTCCTTGCCGCGCAGGATGCGCGAGACCACTCGCGGATCGTAGCGCTTGCCGGCGCGGGCGATCAGGTCGCGATGCCAGGCCCAGGCCTCGGCGGCAGTGAAGCCGCCCTTGGCGTTGATGTTGGCCAGTTCGGCGAATTCCGGGATGGCGATCTCGTCGACCAGCGCGCCAGCTTCCTTCAGGCGCGCCACGGCGCGGGCGAAGGTCTCGGACACGTGCTTGTCCATGCCGTCCAGCGCCAGCGTCTTGGGCACCGCCAGGCGCAGGCCGCGCAGCGGCAGCGCCTCGGGCACCGGACCGCCCTCGCCCGACAGAATGGCATCGAGCTCGGCGCAGCAGCGCACACTGGCGGCAATCGGGCCAATGGAATCCAGATTGGCCGACAACGGCAGCACGCCTTCCATGGACACGCGCCAGGCGCTGGGCTTGAAGCCGGTCAGGCCGCACAGCGCGGCCGGAATGCGCACCGAACCGCCGGTGTCCGAGCCGATGGCGGCCACCGCCATGGCATCGGCCACCGATACCGCCGCGCCCGACGAAGAGCCGCCGGGAATGCGGCCGGTGGCGCGGTCCCAGGGATTCAGCGGCGTGCCGTAGTGGGGATTGATGCCCAGGCCGGAATAGGCGAATTCGGTCATGTTGGTGCGGCCGACGATCACCGCGCCGGCCGCGATCAGGCGCTGCACCACTTCGGCATTGGCGTCGGCCGCGGGCTCGCCTTCGCGCGCCACCGAACCGGCCATGGTGGTTTCGCCTTCGACGTCGAACAAATCCTTGATGCTGATGGGCAGGCCCTCGATGGCCGAGCGCACGATGCCGGCAGCGCGCAGGGTATCGGAGGCGCGCGCCTGCGCCAGCGCCGCATCGGCATACAACCGGGTGAAGGCGCGAGCGCCCTCGCCCGCCGGATCGGCAGCCCGCGCCAGCGCGGCTTCGGTCAGTTCAACGGAAGTAGTGCGGCCGTCGTTCAGAGCCGCGGTCAGGTCGTTCAGGGTCGGGTACATACGGTTCCAGGTGCCGCCGGGCGGCGCAAGAGAGGCATGAATGGGCGCGCCCTGCCCGGGCGCGCCGTGGCGATCAACCGATCCGCCGGCGGTCAGGCCACCACCGGCAGGACCTCGACATGATAACGGTGACGCAGGCTGCGCTGGCGGCGCGGATCGTACAGCTCCATGCTGAATTCCACCGACGGCCGGATGCCGCCAATGGCGCCCACCGTGCCGCAGGTCATGCCCGCGCCTTCGGGCAGCACCGCGGCGCCACCGGTATAGCCGGCGATCAGTTCCTGGGGCGTGCGCAGCGACGACAGCGGGCCTTCCTGATACAGCACTTCGATGCCGTTCTCGACGATATGCGAGCGGATCACCAGCTCGTCCCAGTAATCGGCCACATCGGCCAGGCGCCAGGCCGACGATGCCACCGGCTTGACGCAGACCTGCTTGGACATGGCCACGCTGACCGTCTCCAGCTTGCGGTCGGTGTGGTCCGAGGCGATGCTGACGTACATCTCGCCGCCGGCGGCAAACACGAAGGTCTCGATCTCGCCGGAGGAGTCACCGCCCACGGCCTGCACCCGCGCGGCCTGGGTCAACTGGTTGTCGGCAATGCGGTAGTACAGCGGCACGCTGCTGGGACGCGGCACGCCAATGGCGGCCAGTTCCTCGATATGGTGCTCGATGGCCGCGATATCGCGGCCGGCCCAACCAGCCACGATCAGGGTATTGAAATCCACCTCGATCTGGCGGGGGATATCGGCTTCGATCTGGAATACGGCTTTCATGAAAAAATCCTGCTGAGGAAAACGGGGAAATGGGCGCGGCCCCGGCCGCGCCCGCAACAACTGCGAACGCGGCGCGCTAGCCGAACACCCGCGGCAGCCACAAGGCCAGGTCGGGCCACCATGCCAGCAATGCGAGCATCAGGAACATGGCCAGCACGAACGGCAGGCTGCCGATGATCACGGCGCCCATCGAACCGCTCTTGCGCAGGCTCTGCACCACGAACAGGTTCAACCCGACCGGCGGCGTAATCAACGCGGCCTCGACCAGGATGATGATGACGATGCCCAGCCAGATCGGGTCGAAGCCCAGCGCGATCATGATGGGCGCGACGATGGGGATGGTCGTGATCATCATCGACAGCGTCTCCATGAAGCAGCCCAGCACCAGGTAGAACACCACCACGATCAGCAGCATCCAGCCGGGCGACAGGCCCAGTCCGGTGATGGACTGCGTCAGCGCATCGGTCAGGCCGGTGGCCGACATGATGAAGTTCAGGAAACTCGCGGCCACCACGATCAGCATGATCATCGCGGTCGAGCGCATCGTCCCTTCCATCGCCTCGCGCAGCATGGTCCAAGTCAGGCGGCGGAACCAGGCGGCCAGGATCAGCGCGCCCAGCACGCCCAGCGCGGCGGCCTCGGTCGGCGTGGCCAGGCCGGCGTAGATCGAGCCCACCACCAGCAGGAAGATGCCCATGGGCGGCGCCAGGTGCACCAGGCTGGCCAAGCGCTGGCCCCAGGTCGCCTGGATCTTCTTGCCGCCCCAGGAGGGTTTGACGACACATGCGATCACCACCATCAGCATGAACAGCGCCGCCATGGCGAAGCCGGGGATGATGCCGGCCAGATACAGCTTGGGCACCGACGAGTTGGTCAGCACGCCGTAGATCACCAGGTTGATCGACGGCGGGATCAGGATGCCAAGCGTGCCGCCGGCGGCCAGGCTGCCCAGGAACAGCGGTTCGTTGTAGCCGTACTTGCGGATCTGCGGAATCGCCACCGTGCCGACCGTGGCGGCGGTCGCCACGCTGGAGCCGGACGTGGCCGAGAACAGCGTCGAGGCGCCGATGTTGGCGTGCATCAGGCCGCCCGGCAGCCACGACAGCCACAGGCTCATGGCGCCGTACATGCGTTCGGCGAAACCGGCCCGCAGCAGCACCTCGCCCAGCATGATGAACAAGGGAATGGCCACCAGCAGGAATTCGTTGTTGGTGCTCCAGGATATCTCGCCGATCGCGCGCGACAGCGGCAGCATCGAGAACATCGGGTCCAGGATCAAGCCCAGCACGCCAAGGGCGGCGCCCACCGGAATCGACAGGCCGATCAGGACCAGCAGGAGCGTCAGGGCGGTGGCGATCATGTTGCGGCTCCCTTGACCATGCGTTCACCCGAGGCGGCTTCCTCTTCGGCCTCTTCCTGCGCCGAGCGCACGCCGCAGATTTCCTTGATCAGCGCGATGTCGCCCGTCACCAGGGCGGCCGAGGCGCGCGCCAGCATCAAGGCCACGGTGATGCACATCCAGGCCAGGCCCAGCAGCCACAGGCCCTGCGGGATCCACAGCGGCGTGGCCAGCGGCGTATTCGCCGTGGACTTCTGCGCCCACGACATTTGCACCACTTCAAAGGCGTAGTAGGTCACGAACACCATGAAGACCGCCAGGGCCACCATGGAAAGCCAGTCGAGCACGGCCGAAACGCGCACCGGCAGTTTCTGGTAGAGCACATCCACCCGCACATTGGCGCGCTGCAAGGTGGCGAATGCCAGCGCCCACGAGGTGCTGATGGCGAAGGCATAGCTGGACAGCTCGTCCGCGCCGCCGGTATTGAAGCCCAGGAACTTGCGCGCCAGCACGTCGAAGGAAATGAGCAGCACGCTGGCGATGGTCAGCGCGCCGCCCGCCCACACCGCCACGCGCGAAAACGTCTCAGCGCGCCGCAGCAACCCGCCCAGCAGGCGGAAGTGTTCGGATCGGGTCATTGGGAAAACCTCTGGGGCCGGCATCGCGGCCCGGATGATGATTCGCGGGCGCGCCGCCGCGAACGGCGGCGCGCCGACACGCTTACTTGCTGGCGGTCACGCCCAGCGTCTTGCCGATCGTGGCGTTGAAGTCCTTCACGCACTGCGCCGAGCAACGCGCGGCCCATTTGGGCAGCACGGCTTCCTGCGTCACCTTCTTGAGCAGGTCGCGGTCGGCCTGCGAAGGCTGCACCAGCACCATCTTGCCCTTGACCGGGAACGGGCACGCCGCCGCGCCGGTATTGCAGTCATAGCCTTCCTGGGTCTGGCGCGCCGCGGCGTCCCAGATGTTGTCGACCAGCGTCTTGATGTTGGCCTGCAGGAAGGTGCGCACGCTGGGGTCGAGCTTGTCCCAGGCCTTCTGGTTGACGGCATGGATCTGCTGGTTCCAGTTGATCGGCAGCGCCACCAGGTGGGTCGACACTTCGTACCACTTGGCCGAATAGCCCGACAGCGAACCGGTAATGGCGCAATCGACCACCTTGTTCTGCAGCGCCGGCACCACTTCGCCGAACGCCATGGTGACGCTGGAGCCGCCGAGCGCCTCGACGAACTCGGCGGTGGTACGGCTGCTGGTGCGGACCTTCTTGCCCTTGATATCGGCCAGGCCCTTGATGTCGGCGTTGCAGAACAGCACCTGCGCCGGATACGTGGAGATCCCCAGCAGCTTGACGTTGCTGCCTTCGCCGTAGAGACGGGCGTAGACCGGCTCGAACGCGTTGGTCACTTCGCGCGCCGTCTTCACGTCCGGCGCCAGGCCGGCCAGGTCGATGGCTTCATTGATCGGGTTGTCGCTGGCGAAGTACGACAGCGTGGCGGTACCGAACTCGACCACGCCAGTGGACATCAGACGCAGCAGTTCCGGCCCCTTCAGGCCCATTTCGTTGAAACCCTTGATGTCCGCGGTGACCTGCCCCTTGGACAGTTCCGGGATGGTCTTGGTCCAGAACGGCTTTTCGTAATCGTTGTAGGCAGTCAGGTTGGACAGGCCGCCGACCACCTTCAGGTGGGTCTTGGGCAGGTCCTGGGCCTGCGCGGCACCGGCCAACAGGCTGGCGGCAACGGCGGCGAGAGCGAGCGACTTCTTCATGGTCAAAACTCCAGGCTGGCGGGATGGTCTGGCACGCGCGGGTCCCCGTTACCCCTTTGAGCGCGTGGGTAGAAATCGAAACGTCAGAGGAGCGGAAATTTTCCCCCGGGGCCTGTCGAACCAGGCGATCTTCTTGATGTGCCGCCATTGCAGCCCCAGGGCCGCCCAGCGTCCAATCGTATGTTGCGATATGGGGGTATAAATTTTTCTTTGGTCTGGCCGCGGCGCGCCGGCCCGGGCATCGTAGATCCAGCAACCATGCGGGCTGGCGCGCAGGCGGACGGTCCCGCACCCGGTCCGGGCGGCATCGCCGCCAGACCGCCCGCCGCGGCCTTGCTCGGGAAAACACCTAGACGCCAAGCCTGCTCTGAAACGCCATTCGGCCCGCCGGAGCGCGCAGGCCGGCGATGGCGCGACTACGGCGGCACGCCATCGCTGGCCTGCGCCGCGACCTTCTGCGCCATCTGCGCGATCAGGCGCGCCGCATGGCTGTCGGGCCCCTGGACCCAGGTCGCCGTGAAGCTCAGTTCGGGCAACGGATCGGCGTCGACCCGCAGGATGCGCAACTCGCCGCGCGCCAGTTCCTTGCCCAGGAACACCGGCGCGATCACGCTGGTACCGATGCAATCCTGCGTCATCCGCACCACCATCGACATCGAAGCGCTGCCATACATGCGGGGCGATCCCACCCCGGCC
This sequence comes from Achromobacter pulmonis, assembly GCF_902859765.1. GTDB lineage: Bacteria > Pseudomonadota > Gammaproteobacteria > Burkholderiales > Burkholderiaceae_B > Achromobacter > Achromobacter pulmonis. Next base: position 49,173 of record NZ_CADIJV010000025.1, on the reverse strand, counting down.
CGCGTCAGCATGTCGCGCACCACGCGGTACGGCGCGCTGTTGGAGGGATAGGTAATGATCGGCAGGCGGCCGATGCGTTCGAGTGTCAGCGGTTCGGGCCCGAGTTCCAACAGGGGGCTGGCGACCCAGGCCAGCGGATAGGCGCATAGCGGCAGGTTCTCGACCCGGGCCTCGAGCACCGGCCCCATCAGGAAGGCCAGGTCGATCTGTCGTGACATCAGGTGCGAACGCAGCACGTGGGTGGTGTCCACCTCGATCTCCAGCACCAGCGCCGGATACGAGGCATGCACCAGTTCGATCAGCGCGGGCAGCCAGGTCTGCACGATGGTCTCGGCCACGCCGATGCGCACCGTGCCGGTCATGACGTTCTGTTCGCGCGCGGCCTCGAACATGTCGCGCCGCACCTGCAGCATGCGTTCGGCGTGCGAAAGCAGCTCATGGCCCTTGGCGGTGAGCTTGACGCCACGGGCATCGCGCTCGAACAGGCGCACGCCCAGATCGGCCTCGAGCGAGGCGATGCGCTGCGACACAGCCGGCTGCGTCGTGTTCAGTTTGTCAGAAGCCGCGCGGAAACTGCCCAGCGTGGCGACCCAGAAAAATGTTTCGATGTTGCGTAGTTCGATCATGAACCGTTCCCTCTGCCTCGATGAGCGTATCATGTCAGCCGCCCCCGGGGCCCTGCCCGGGTTTGATCCCGCACAAGGAGTCTGTCCATGCCCCCGGCCGATACGGGTCGCCCGCGCCCAGGCGCGCCCGCCACCAGCGGCCCCCTCGTGGGGATCCTGCTGCTGGTGCTGTCGATGTGGACGCTGTCATGCCTGGACGCCAGTGGCAAGTGGGTCATGAATGCCGGGGTGCCGCTGCTGGTGCTGTCCTGGTTCCGCTACGCGGTGCATCTGGTGCTGGTGCTGGCCCTGGTGCTGCCCACGCGCGGAATCGGCATCCTGCGCAGCAGGAAGCCGCGCGAACAGCTGCTGCGCGGCGGCTCGATGTTCCTGGCCACGCTGATGTTCTTCACCACGCTCAGCTATATCCCCCAGGCCGAGGCCACCGCCATCAACTTCCTGGCGCCGTTGCTGGTGCTGTCGCTGGCGCCTTGGATCCTCAAGGAACCGGCCCGGATGTCGCGTTTCGTCGCCGCGGGCATCGCCTTCATCGGCGTCATCATCGTCATCCGCCCGGGCGGCGGGCTGCACCCGGTCGGCACCATTTTCGGCCTGCTGACCGCCTGTTGTTTCGCGGCTCAATTCATCGCCACGCGCCGCGTGGCCGGCGATGACCCGTTCACCTCTCTCATCTGGAGCGGCGCGGTGGGCACCGGCTGCCTGACGCTGGCCCTGCCCTTCATCCTGCCGCCCGCGCTGCCGGTGCTGCAGTCGCTGACGCCATTGGACTGGACCCTGCTGATTTCCACCGGCCTCACCGGCGGCCTGGGGCACCTGTTCCAGATCGCCGCCTACCGCCGCGCGCCGGCTTCCACGCTGGCGCCATTCATCTATCTGCAGATCATCAGCGCCAGCACGGTCGGCTGGCTGGTCTGGGGGCATTTCCCCGATCCCCTGACCTGGCTCGGCATCGCCATCATCTGCGCCAGCGGCATCGGCATCGGCCTGGTCGAATGGCGCCGCGGCCGCGCCCTGGCGGCCGCCGCCGCGGTAGCCCAGGCGCGCTGAAGCTTGGCCGCCCGGCGCCGGGCGGCCTGCGCGCCAGCCTCCCGTACAATGCCCGGCGCCGCCCGCCCATGCGGGCGGTCTCCCGCCATTCCCGGAACGAGGGCTCCATGATCATCAAACCCCGCGTGCGCGGCTTCATCTGCGTGACCACCCATCCCGCCGGCTGCGACGCCAACGTCAGGAACCAGATCGACTACGTCCGCGCCCGGGGCCCGCTCGCCGGCGGCCCCAAGCGCGTGCTGGTGATCGGCGCTTCCACCGGCTATGGCCTGGCCGCCCGGATCAGCGCCGCATTCGGCTGCGGCGCCCAGACCCTGGGCATCTTCTTCGAACGCCCCGGCGATGCCGCCAAGGCCGGCACTCCCGGCTGGTACAACAGCGCCGCCTTCGACAAATACGCCAGCGCCGAGGGCCTGTACGCCAAGAGCATCAACGGCGACGCCTTTTCCGACGCGGTCAAGGCGCAAGCCATCGCCGCCATCCGCCAGGACCTGGGCCAGGTCGACCAGGTGATCTACAGCCTGGCCGCGCCGCGCCGCACCCATCCGGTCAGCGGCGCGGTTTTCAACTCGACCCTCAAGCCGGTCGGCCAGGCGGTCACCCTGCGCGGCCTGGACACCGACAAGGAAGTGATCAAGGAATCGGTGCTGGAACCCGCCACCCAGGAAGAAATCGACGCCACGGTGGCGGTCATGGGCGGCGAGGACTGGCAGATGTGGATCGACGCCCTGCTCGAGGCCGGCGTGCTGGCCCCGGGCGCCACCACCACGGCCTTCACCTACCTGGGCGAGAAGATCACTCACGACATCTACTGGAACGGCTCGATCGGCGCCGCCAAGAAGGATCTGGACCAGAAGGTGCTGGACATCCGCGCCAAGCTCGCCGCCCAGGGCGGCGATGCGCGCGTCTCCGTGCTCAAGGCGGTCGTGACCCAGGCCAGCTCGGCGATCCCGATGATGCCGCTGTACCTGTCGCTGCTGTTCAAGGTCATGAAGGAACAAGGCACGCACGAGGGCTGTATCGAGCAGGTCTACGGCCTGTACCGCGACAGCCTGTGCGGATCGGCGCCCATCCTGGATGGCGAGGGCCGCCTGCGCGCCGACTACCCGGAACTGGACCCGTCCGTGCAGGCGCGGGTACAGGCCTTGTGGCACCAGGTGACCGACGCCAACCTCTATGCGCTGACCGACTTCGCCGGCTACAAGCAGGAATTCCTGCGCCTGTTCGGGTTCGAGATCGACGGCGTCGACTACGACGCCGACGTCGATCCGGACGTGAAGATCCCCGGCCTGATCAGCGCCTGAGGCGGGATCGCGGCGGCCCGCGCCGCGTGAACCGCGGGGCCCGCGCAATGCAAAACGCCACCCTAGGGTGGCGTTCCCGTGCCGGCCCAAGCCGCGCGGACGTGGGCACGGCGTCACCGTGCTACGAGGCCATGCGCCCCGCCGCCAGCACCACCTGGCGGCCGCAGCGCGCCGCCAGTTGCGGATCGTGCGTCACCAACACCAGCGTGGTGCCGTGCTCGCGGTGCAGGTCGAACATCAGGTCGATCACCGTCACGCCAGTGGCGGCATCCAGGCTGCCGGTGGGCTCATCGGCGAACAACAGGTCCGGCCGCACCACGAAGGCGCGCGCCAGCGACACGCGCTGCTGCTCGCCCCCCGACAGGGTGCGCGGATAGTGGTGCAGCCGCGCACCCAGGCCGACGCGTTCGAGCATCGCCTGGGCCGCCTCGCGCGCCGGCTGGCCGGCCAGTTCCAGCGGCAGCATGACGTTTTCCAGCGCCGTCAGGTTCGGCAGTAGCTGGAACGACTGGAACACGAACCCCACATGGTTGGCCCGCAGGCGCGCACGGCCGTCCTCGTCCAGCGCGAACAGGTCCTGGCCCGCCAGGCGCACACTGCCCGCGCTGGGAACATCCAGCCCCGCCAGCAGTCCCAACAACGTGGACTTGCCCGAGCCGGAGCTGCCGGTGATGGCCACCGCGCTGCCGGCCGCCACCGTAAAATCGATGTCTTCCAGGATAGACAGCGTCCCGCCGGCATCGGCCACCCGCTTGCCCAGCCCTTTCACCTCGATCGAATTCTTGCTATCCATGCGCCTGATTCCCCTGATTCCCCGTTTGCTACTGATACCCGCGCTCGCGGCGGCCGGCCTGATGGCACCCGCCCACGCTCAGACCACCGCCACGGCCCAGGGTTCCGCGCAGCCGCGTACCGTGCTGGTGGTGGGCGACAGCCTGGCCGCCGAATACGGCATCAAGCGCGGCACCGGCTGGGTGCCGCTGCTGGCCGAGCGGCTTACCGAACAATACCCGAAGTACAAGGTGGTCAACGCCAGCATCAGCGGCGATACCACCAGCGGCGGCGTGGCGCGCCTGCCGGCGCTGCTGCGCCAGCACATGCCCGCGGTAGTGCTGCTGGAACTGGGTTCGAACGATGCCTTGCGCGGCCTGCCGCTGACCATGACGGAACAGAACCTGCGCACCATGGCGCAGGCGGCCCGCAAGGCCGACGCCGAGGTGGTCATCGTCGGCATGCAGATCCCGCCCAACTACGGCCGCGACTACACCCAGCGTTTCGCCCAGGTATTTCCCACCGTCGCCAAAGACGAAAACGCCCGGCTCGTGCCCTTCCTGATGGAAGGTATCGCAACGAACCGGGCGATGTTCCAGGCCGACGGCATCCATCCCAACGAGGATGCCCAGGCCCGCTTGCTGGACAATGTCTGGCCGGTGCTGCGGCCACTGCTGCGCTGACGCGCGGGCCTGGCCGGCCCGCGCGGCACGAACTGGCCGATCAGCCGGCCGCCTGCTGCTCGGCATCGCCGCGGATGACCTCGGCGGCCCCCGGCAGCACTTGAACCTTGTATTGCTCGCGCAGCATGCGCACCATTGCGTCGCTTTCGGCCTGGCCCCAGGCGCCAGCCAGTTGCTGCGCCAGGCGTTCCTTGTCTTCAGCCTCGACCTTGCCGGGCTCGATCTTCTCCAGCCGCACCAAGGTGTAATCGGCGCCCGACTGCACCCCGGCATAAGCCGGCAGCTTGCCGGCCGGCAGGCGCATCACGGCATCCAGCACCGGGCGCGGCAGGTTCTTGGGATCCTGGCGCGACACCAACAGCGGATCGCCGAAACCTTCCGGCGCCGCGGCCGGATTGGCCTGGTCGGCCGCCAGCGCGGCCTCGCCCGCTTTCTTGGCCGCCGCGGCCGAGCGCTCGTCCAGCAGCTTGGCGCGGATCGACTCGCTGACCTTGGCCAGCGCCGGCACATGGGCCGGCTCGACCGCGGCCACGCGCACCGCCAGCATGGTGTCGGGCGACAGCTCGATCACGCCGGAATTCTGTTTTTCGCGCAACACGTCGGGCGAAAACAGCACTTGGCGCACCCGCGGATTGTCCAGCAGCGCGGCGTCGGGGCTGCTCGCGGCGGCGCCCGGACCGGCCTCATTGGCCGGCAGCAGGCCTTCGCGCGTCACGCCCGATGCGGTGCGCAGCTTCAGGCCCACCGCATCGGCGGCCGGCTGCAGGCTGTCACGCTGGTCGTAGACCTGCTTGTTCAACTGGCTGGCCATTTCCGAGAAATGGACAGCGGCCAACTGCTTGCGGACTTCGGCGGTCAGTTGCTCCTTGACGTCGGCCAGCGGCTTGATCGAGGCCGGCTGGATCTCGGTGACCTCGACCACGTGGAAACCCGCCGGGCTTTCGACCACGCCCGACACCTGGTCCTTGGACAGGCTGAAAATGGCCTTTTCCAGCGGACCGGACAGCATGCCCGGCGCCAGCCAGCCCAGGTCGCCGCCCTTGGCGGCCGAACCGGCGTCCTGCGAGTTCTTGCGAGCCAGCTCGGCGAACTGCGCCGGATTGGCGGCGGCCTGCCTGGCCAGGTCTTCCGCCTTGGCGCGCGCGGCCTTGCGGGCCTCTTCCGAGGCGCTCGCGGGCACTTCGATCAAGATGTGGCTGGCGCGGCGGCGCTCGGGCTGGCCGAAGCGGTTCTTGTTCTGTGCGTAATAAGCGGCCAGGTCTTCGTCCTTGACCTGCACCCCTTCGGTGGCGGCGGCTTCGTTCAGCACCAGGTACTGCACCTGCACCTGTTCGGGGATCTGCAATTGCTGCTTGTTGGCGTCGTACCAGGCCTGGATGTCGGCCGGCGTGACGGTCACCTGCGAACGGAAATCGGCGGCCGCGAAGCGGCGCAACTGCACCGTGCGCTGCTGCGTCAGGGCGGTTTCCAGCCAGGCCACCACCTCGGCCGGCGCGCGGGCCGACTGGCCGACCGGCTCGAGCACGCGGGCCACGGCCAGATCGCGGCGCAGGCCGGCCTCGAACGAGGTCGGCGACATGCCCTGGGCAGCCAGCACCTGGCGATAACGTTCAGGCGAGAAGCGGCCGTTGTCCTGCACTTCCGGAATGGCGGCGATGGTGTTGCGCAGCGTGGCGTCGGACACCGAGAAACGGTTGTCGACCGCCACGTTCGCCAACAGGCGCTGGTTGATCAGCTGGTTCAGCAGCGCTTCGCGCAGCTGCGGCGTGTCGATCACGGCCGGGTCGAACTGCGCGCCCAGACGCTGGCGGTACTGTTCCAGCTGATTGCGGTGCGCCTGGTCGAATTCCGCGCGGGAAATCGGCTGGCCGGCGACCGTCGCCAATTCCGGCTCCTTGCGCATGAAGCTCTCATAGCCCTGGATCCCGACGAGGAAGAAGGACGGCACAATCAGAAGCAGCAGGATCAGCTGCATCCAGCGCCGGTGGCTGCGAATAAATTCGAACATGGAATCCCTGTTGCCGCACTCGGACGGAGACTTCCGCCCGGGCCGCACGAAAACGCATAAAAAAAGGCGAATCTGATTCGCCCTATTCCCATACCGGTCAAACCGGGTCAGCGGGCGGATTTTAGCATTTCTCATTCGTCCCGCAGCGTCTGCTTACATCGGCCCGGCCGGTCCCCGCCGCCGCGCCGAAAGAACCCGCGCGCGCCCGCCAAGCGCCACAGGGAAAGAACCCTCAGAACAGAGTATCCTTCCACCCTATCCCAAAGAACCCCAAAAGCATCAAAAGAAATGTCCGCATCCCTCCCCTCCTGGCCCTATTCCCGCCACATCGCCCACCGCGGCGGCGGCCGCCTGGCCCCGGAGAACACGCTTGCCGCCATGCGCGTCGGCGCCGAACACGGCTTCACGATGTTCGAATACGACGTCAAGCTCAGCCGCGACAACGTCCTGGTCCTGATGCATGACGACGACGTCGACCGCACCTCCAACGGCCACGGCCCCGCCGCCGCCAAGACCTTCAGCGAACTGGCGCAACTGGACTTCGGCAGTTGGCACTCCGCCGCCTACGTCGGCGAGCCGCTGCCCACCTTCGCCGCCGTGGCCCGTTACACCGTCGCCAACGGCATCGCCAGCAACGTCGAGATCAAGCCCTGCCCCGGCCGCGAGGCCGAGACCGGCACCGCCGTCGCCCTGGCCGCCCGCGCGCTCTGGCAAGGCGCCGCCGTCGCGCCGCTGCTGTCCTCCTTCGCCGAGGAAGCCCTGCAGGCCGCCAAGGACGCCGCGCCCGAGCTGCCGCGCGCCCTGCTGGTCGAAAAGGTGCCGGCCGACTGGCTCGACCGCCTGGTCAAGTACGACTGCGTCGCCCTGAATATCAACCAGAAGGACGCCACGCGCGAACTGATCGATGCCGTGCACGCCGCCGGCTATCGCATCGCCGCCTGGACCGTCAACGCCCCCGAGCGCGCGCGTCTGCTGCTCGACTGGGGCATCGACGGCATCTTCACCGACGAACTGGCCGCCATCCGGCCGGCCGCCTGAGGCCCCCGCCCCGTGTTCAGCTATCGCCACGCCTTCCACGCCGGCAACCACGCCGACGTGCTCAAGCACGCCATCCTGGTCCACACCCTGGACTACTTCAACCGCAAGGACGCGCCCTACTGGGTCATCGACACCCATGCCGGCGCCGGCCTCTACAGCCTGGACAGCGACTGGGCCGCCAAGACCTCGGAATTCGCCGACGGCATCGGCCGCCTGTGGGAACGCGACGACCTGCCGCCGCTGCTGGCCGACTACGTCGCCCGCATTCGCGCCTTCAACACCAACGGCCGCCTCAAGCGCTATCCCGGCTCGCCCTGGCTGGCGCTGGACGCGCTGCGTCCGTCCGACCGCCTGCGCCTGTTCGAGATGCACCCGACCGAGATCGACACCCTGGTCGGCAATCTCGAACACATGGACCGCGCCGCCCAGCGCCAGACCACCATCTACGGCGACGACGGCTTCGAGGGTGTCAAGGCCCTGCTGCCGCCGCCGACGCGCCGCGGCATGGTGCTGATCGACCCGTCCTATGAAGACAAGAACGACTACCGCCGCACGCTGATCACCGTCAAGGAATGCGTCAAGCGCTTCGCCACCGGCACCATCGCCGTCTGGTATCCGCTGGTGCAGCGGCGCGAGGCCAGCGAAATGGCGCGCCACTTCGAGAACCTGAAGGTCAAGAGCTGGCTGCACGCCACCCTCACGGTCAAGAAGGCCACCATCGACGGCTACGGCCTGCACGGCAGCGGCATGTTCCTGATCAACCCGCCCTGGACGCTGCATGACGCCCTCAAGCAGGCCATGCCCTACCTGGCGCGTGAACTGGGTCAGGACGAGCGCGCCGGCTTCACGCTGCAATTCCGCGAGAATCCCTTCCCCGCGCCCAAGAAGCAGTCGGACGACTGATACCGGCCGCGTTGACATCGCGGCCGGGCTCGCGAGCGCCGCGGCAAGCAAAAGGGCTGCCTCACACCGGGGCAGCCCTTTTTGCATTCAATCACCACCGGCGCTCAGGCCTCGGCGTCCTCCGCCTCCACCTGGCGCAGCGCCTCCTGCGCCCGCGCCAGCTTGGCGGCGGCGTCGCGCAGCGCGGTGCGCAGGCCTTCTTCGATGACTGGATGGTAGAACGGCATTTCCAGCATGCGCGCCACGGTCAGTTCCTGCTGCACGGCCCAGGCCAGCAGGTGGCCGATGTGCTCGGCGCTGGGGCCGACCATTTCCGCACCCAGGAAGCGGCCGCTGGCAATGTCGGCGTACACGTGCAGCAGGCCGCGGTTCTTCAGCATCACCCGCGAGCGGCCCTGGTCGCCGAAATCGACCTCGCCCGTCACGAAGGTGCCCGGCGTCAGGCGGGCGTGGCCCTGCCCCGCCAGCGCGATCTGCGGGTCCGAGAACACCACCGCCAACGGCGTGCGGCGCAGGCCCTGGCGCACTTCCGGATAGCGCGCCGCGTTCTCGCCGGCGATGCGGCCTTCGTCGGCCGCCTCGTGCAGCAGCGGCGCGTCGGCGTTGGCATCGCCAGCGATGAAGATGACCGACTCGCCCGCCTGCATGGTGTCGCGGTCGAACAGCGGCACACCCTGCGCGTTCCGTTGCAGCGAGGTGTTCTCCAGGCCCAGGCCGTCCACATTGGGACGGCGCCCGGTAGCCACCAGCGCGTAATCGAAACGCTCGGTGCGTTCGCTGTTATCCAGCGCCACGTAGCGCACCTCGACCTCGTCGCCGACGCGCTGGGTTTCCAGCACGCGCGCATCCGGGTCCAGGTAGAACTCCCGCTGGAAGATCTTGCGGGCGCTATGGCGCACCTGCGGATCGCTGATGCCGCCCAGGCTGCCGCTGACGCCGAACACGCGCACCTGCACGCCCAGCCGCGCCAGCGCCTGGCCCAATTCCAGCCCGATCACGCCGGGGCCGAACACCGCCACGCGCCGCGGCAGGTCATCCCAGGCGAACACGTCGTCATTGATCACCAGGCGGTCGCCCAGCGCCCGGAACGGCGGCGGCACCGAGGGCCGCGAACCGGTGGCGATGACCACGCGCGACGCGTGGATCTCGGTATGGTCGTCGACCCGCAGCACGGTATCCGACTCGAAGCGGGCATAGCCGCGGATCTTGTCTTCGGCCGGGATGTTCTCCACGCCCTCGAGCACAAAGCCGACGAAACGGTCGCGCTCGCGCTTGACGCGGTCCATCACTTCTTCGCCATTGACGGTGACCTCGCCTTCGACGTGCACGCCGAACGGCGCGGTGTGTGCCGCCTGGTGCGCGGCTTCGGCGGCCGCGATCAGCAGCTTGGACGGCATGCAGCCGACCCGGGCGCAGGTGGTGCCGTAAGGACCGCCCTCGATCAGCAGCGCGCGCTTGCCGGCGGCCTTGGCGGCACGATAGGCGGCCAGGCCGGCGGTGCCGGCGCCGAGGATGGCGATATCGGTGTGCAGAGTCTTCATCAGTGGGGTCCCCCGGGGTGTAGCGTGGCGCAGATATTGTCAAAGGCGGTTCCGCCTTGTTGCGCACCCTCGGGACGAAAGCCGTCCCGCGGCGCCCGGTCGGGGCCGCGCGAAGATGCGGAACAAGGGAAACCGGTGCGCCGGACCGCGTCCTGTCGGCGCGGCCACGGCGAGGGAAAGAGGCGCGGCCCCTTTCCCGGCCGGCATCAGGCGAAGTGCGCCTTCAGGTCGTCCAGGCCGCCGATCAGCGAGCCGTTGATGAACACCTGCGGAGCGGTGCCCTTGCCGGACACGGCGCCGATCACGCGGCCGCGCACCTTGTTCTCCAGCGGAATCTCGATCGGGGCGTAGCCCTTGTCTTCGAGCAGCGCCTTGGCTTCCACGCAGAACGGGCAACCGGGCTTGGAGAACACCACCACCTGGTCGGGCTTCTTGGCCGTCGGAGCGACGTGAGCCAGCATGGTGTCGGCGTCCGACACTTCAAACGGGTCGCCTTCCTTTTCGGGCTCGATGAACATCTTCTGCACCACGCCGTCCTTGACCAGCATGGAGTAGCGCCAGCTGCGCTTGCCGAAGCCCAGGTCGCTCTTGTCGACCAGCATGCCCATGCCTTCGGTGAATTCGCCGTTGCCGTCGGGCAGCAGCGTGATGTTGGACGATTCCTGGTCCTTGGCCCATTCGTTCATGACGAAAGTGTCGTTGACCGACACGCAGACAATGCTGTCGACACCGACGGCGGCGAAGGCCGGGGCCAGTTCGTTGTAGCGCGGCAGATGGGTCGACGAGCAGGTCGGCGTGAAAGCGCCGGGAAGCGAAAAGACCACGACCGTCTTGTTCTTGAACAGGTCGTCGGTCGTGACCTTCTTCCAGGTGTTGCCCTCGCGAACGGGGAACGTTACGGTGGGAACACGTTGGCCTTCACGGTTTTGCAGCATGCAATCTCTCCTTGGGGTAGCGGGGTCTGATCAACCACCATGGAAAGAATGATAAATCCCAGCTATCAATTAATCAAATTTAATTAACTTAATTGATTAATAGTTTTTAGCAATATCACGTGAGCGGCCGCGAGACGCTATCTATCATACGCTCGCGGCGGCCGCCCCTCACACGCGTTGCGGCTCGTAGCCGGCATCGCGGATCGCGGCCTCGACCTTGTCGGCCTGGTCGGTGCCGCTGACGGTGACGCGATGCGTGGGCAGGTCCACCGCCACGCTGGCGCCCGGCGCCGCCGCCGTCACCGCGCCGGTGATGGTCTTGACACAATGGCCGCAGGTCATGTCGGGCACGTTGAATTCGATGCTCATGGTGTTTCTCCGAGTGAATCAAGGATGGTCGCGCCGCCTCCGGTGCGATCTGGTACCCAGCTTAAACCTTCCTATCATAGGAAGGTCAAGCGTAGAATAATCCTTGACCTTCCCACGATGGGAAGGTCGACACTGAGGTCTTCTTACCTCAACCGAGACTGCCATGAGCGCTGCCAACCCTTCCGTCGAGCTTGAACTTGCCATCGAAGGCATGACTTGCGCGTCCTGCGTGAAGCGCGTGGAAAAGGCCCTCACCCGCGTGCCGGGAGTGGCCCAGGCCCAGGTAAACCTGGCCACCGAACGCGCCCTGGTGTCCTACGACCCGGCCGCGGCACAGCCCGGCGCGCTGGTCGAGGCGGTCGTCAAAATGGGCTACGAGGCCCGCCCCATCGCAGCCCAGGACGATCACGCCGAGCGCCAGTCCGAAGCGCGTGACGCCGAGGCGCAGCGCCTGCGTCAGGCTTTCATCGCCGCGCTGGTGCTGACGCTGCCGGTGTTCGCGCTGGAGATGGGCTCGCACCTGGTTCCCGCCATGCATCACTGGGTCATGACGTCCCTTGGCCAGCAGAACAGCTGGCTGCTGCAATTCGCGCTGACCACCGCCGTGCTGGCCTGGCCCGGCCGCCACTTTTTCACCAAGGGCCTGACCGCGCTGTGGCGCCGCGCGCCGGAAATGAACTCGCTGGTGGCGCTGGGCGCTGGCGCCGCCTGGAGCTACTCGGTGGTGGCGACCTTCGCGCCCGGCTGGCTGCCGGAGGCGGCCCGCAACGTCTACTATGAAGCCGCCGCCGTCATCGTCACGCTGATCCTGCTGGGCCGCACGCTGGAAGCGCGCGCCAAGGGCAAGACCGGCGCCGCCATCAAGCGCCTGATCGGCCTGCAGCCACGCACCGCGCGCGTGCTGCGCGATGGCCAGCCCCAGGACATCGCCATCGAGCTGGTGCGCAAGGGCGACATCGTCATGGTGCGCCCGGGCGAGAAGATCCCGCTGGACGGCGAGATCATCGAAGGCAGCTCGTACGTCGACGAATCGATGCTGACCGGCGAACCCGTGCCGGTCGAAAAGCAGCCGGGCATGCAGGCCACGGGCGGCACGCTCAATACTTCGGGCAGCTTCACGCTGCGCATCACCCACACCGGCGCCGACACCATGCTGGCCCGCATCATCCGCATGGTCGAAGCGGCCCAGGGCGCGCGCCTGCCGATCCAGACCCTGGTGGACCAGGTCACCGCCTGGTTCGTGCCGGCGGTGATGGGCATGGCGCTGCTGACCTTCCTGGCCTGGTTCTTCCTGGGCCCGTCGCCGGCGCTGTCGCACGCATTGGTCAACGCGGTGGCGGTGCTGATCATCGCCTGCCCGTGCGCCATGGGCCTGGCCACGCCCACCTCGATCATGGTCGGCACCGGCCGCGCCGCCGACATGGGCGTGCTGTTCCGCCAGGGGGATGCCTTGCAGACGCTGCGCGACGTGCAGGTGGTGGCATTCGACAAGACCGGCACGTTGACGCTGGGCAAGCCCACCCTGACCGATCTGCAAGCGGCCGCCGGCTTCGATGACCGCGACGTGCTGCAATGGGTCGCCGCGGTGCAGGCGCGTTCGGAACATCCGATCGCGCTGGCGATCGTGGCGGCCGCCGCCGAACGCAAGATCGAACTGCCGCCGGTCGAAGGCTTCGCCGCCATCACCGGCGCCGGGGTCGAGGCCAGCGTGGCCGGCAAGCACGTGCTGGCCGGCGCCGATCGCCTCATGGCCGAACGTGGCGTGGACGTCAGCGCCTTCGGCCAGCGCGCCGAGCAATGGGGCAACGAGGGCAAGACACCCATCTACGTCGCCATTGACGGCCAGGCCGCCGCCATGATGGCCGTGACCGACCCGGTCAAGCCGTCCGCGGCGGACGCCATCGCGGCGCTGCACGCGCAAGGCCTGAAGATCGCCATGATCACCGGCGACAACCGCCACACGGCGCAGGCCGTGGCGCGGCAACTGGGCATCGACGAAGTGCGCGCCGAGGTCCTGCCCGACGGCAAGGTCGAGGCCATCGCCGCGCTGCGCGCCGACGGCCGCAAGCTGGCCTTCGTGGGCGACGGCATCAACGACGCGCCGGCGCTGGCGGCCGCCGATACCGGCATCGCCATCGGCACCGGCACCGATGTCGCCATCGAGGCCGCATCCGTGGTGCTCATGGCCGACGACCTGCACGGCGTGCCCAACGCCATCGCGCTCAGCCGCGCCACGCTGGCCAATATCCGCCAGAACCTGTTCTGGGCCTTCGCCTACAACGCCGCGCTGATCCCGCTGGCGGCGGGCGCGCTGTACCCGGCCTACGGCCTGTCCCTGTCGCCGATCTTCGCGGCCGGCGCCATGGCCCTGTCCAGCGTCTTCGTGCTGGGCAATGCGCTGCGCCTGAAGACCTTCCGTCCGCCGCGCGCCGCGCGCCCAGGCGCCGCCTCTCTGGGAGACCACGCATGAACATCGGACAGGCCGCGCAGGAATCCGGCATCTCGGCCAAGATGATCCGCTACTACGAGAGCATCGGCCTGATCGGCCCGGCGCTGCGCAAGGACTCGGGCTATCGCGTCTACAGCGAGAACGACCTGCACACGCTGCGTTTCGTGCGGCGCGCGCGCGACCTGGGATTTTCGGTGGAGCAGATGAACGAGCTGCTGGCGCTGTGGCGCGACCGCAGCCGCGCCAGCGCCGACGTCAAGCGCATCGCGCTCGAACACGTGGCCGAACTGGAACGCAAGGCCTGTGCCCTGCGCGACATGGCGGCCACGCTCAAGCACCTGGCACACCATTGCCACGGCGACGACCGGCCCGATTGCCCCATCCTGGAAAACCTGGGGCGCGCCCCGTAAGCAAAAGGGCAAGCCAGCTGGCTTGCCCTTCGTGCATGGGGCCGGGGGTATGCCGACCGCAAGTCTCACGCCTGGCGTTACGCCGACGCTTCGCCTTCGGCCGCGACACGGGCGTGATAGGCGTCGGTCGCCGCCTGCTTGGCCGCGGCCTTCTCGGCGGCCGCGGCCGCCTTTTCCGCTTCCGCCGCCAGGGCCTCGGCGGCCTGCTGCAAGGCGCGCTGGCGGGCGCGCTCCTGCACTTCGCGCACGCCCTCGGCGTCCAGCGATTCGAATACCGCGATCGACTCCACGTGCCCGGTGTGCGGGAACATGTTGATGACCCCGGCGCTCTTGAGCAGGTAGCCACCCTCGTGCACCATGATGGCCGCGTCGCGCGCCAGCGTGGCGGGATTACAGGATACGTAGACGATGCGACGCGGGCGCTCCTGGACCGTCAGTTGCGACAGCGCCTGCGCCACCGCCTGCGCGCCTTCGCGCGGCGGGTCGATCAGCATGCGGTCGAAAAAGCCCAGGCCGCGCAGCCATTCGACGTCGACCTCGAACAGGTTGAGCGTGGCGAAGCTCGTGCGCTCGCCCAGCCCGTGGCGCGCGGCGGCCTCGTGGGCGCGGTCGGTCAGGGCCTTGCTGCCCTCCACGCCCACGGCCTCGCGTCCCTGGGTGGCCAGCGGCAGCGTGAAGTTGCCCAGGCCGCAGAACAGGTCGGCAACGCGGTCGGTCGGCTGCACTTCCAGCAGCGTGAGCGCGCGCGACACCATCGCGCGGTTGATGGCGTGGTTGACCTGGGTGAAGTCGGTCGGCCGGTACGGCATGCGCAGGCCGAACTCGGGCATGGTGTAGGTCAGCGCATCGCGGTGCTCGGACACCAGCGGGTGCACCGTGTCCGGGCCCTTGGGCTGCAGCCACCATTGCACGTCGTGCTTGTCGGCAAAGGCGCGCAGCACGGCGATGTCGTGGTCGGTCAGCGGCAGCAGGTGACGCAGCACCAGTGCCGTGACGCCCTCGCCCAGGGCCACTTCCACCTGCGGCAGGCGATCGGGCGCCGACATCGACGCGATCATGGCGCGCAGCGGCATCAGCAGGTCGCTGACGTGGCGCGGCAGCACATGGCATTCGCGCATGTCGGCCACGTAGCTGCTCTTGCGCTCGTGAAAACCCACCAGCACCCCGCCCTTTTTCGGCACCACGCGCACCGACAGGCGGGCACGGTAGCGGTAACCCCAGGTCGGGCCGTGCAGCGGCGCCAGGATGCGCGCCGGGCGCAGCTTGCCGACATGCCAGAAGGTGTCTTCCAGCGCGCGCTGCTTGATCGCCACCTGCGTGGTGGGTTCGAGATGCTGCATGGCGCAGCCGCCACAGACGCCGAAATGCGGACAGCGCGGCACCACGCGCTGCGACGACGGACGCAGCACCTGATCCACCCGCGCGATTTCATAGGACGGCTTGCGGCGCACGGTCGTGGTGGTGACCCGCTCGCCCGGCAGGGCGCCTTCCACGAACACGACCTTGCCATCGCGGCGGGCAATGCCCCGGGCTTCCAGGTCCAGGGATTCGATACTCAAAACGTCAGACATCTCACGCAGTCCAGAAAATTCACGCAACCCGGCATTGTATGAGGATTCGGCGGCGCCCCGCCTGCGCCAAAAAAAGGGGGACTTGCCGGAGACGGCCCGCCGGGCAGTCTCCATCAAGCCCCCCAAAAGCCGGCGCCGGTCAGGACGCCGCCACGGATGGGTATCAGAACGAACGCGATACGGAGAACACCGCCCCCAGGCGCCCCGAGGGATGGCCGTACTTGGTCGGCAGCCAGTTGTCCTTGGTGGCGCCGACCGCCGCCAGGCCCAGCACCCAGCCCTTCAGGTCCTTGGTCACGCCGAGCTTGTAATCGACGTAGTGGCTGATGGAATCGCCGTTCATGTTGACCTGGTTCTTGAGCTTCTGGTAGCCGACGTGGCCCACCAGGCCCCAGCCATCGCCCAGGTCGAAATTGGCGGTGCCGTCCAGGTACCAGGTGCCCTTGCTGTCGGGCGTGCTGAAGAAATCGCTGGGCGTGTACGAATACTTGAGGGTGTAGTTGCCGTAGGTCGCGCCCAGGTACAGGTCGGTGTTGTTGTAGTTGCCGCCCTTGGGCGAGCTGGAGCCCGGATAGTAGTAGTGCAGCACGCCGGCGTCGAGCGAGAACCCGCCGCCCACGTCGCCCTTCCAGCCGCCATAGAAGTCCATTTCCAGATTGCCGTCGGTGAAGACGAAGTTGGACACATTCGAGTTCCAGTTGCCCAGGTAGAAGCCGGAACTGTGGGTCAGATCGAAGCCCAACTGGGCGGCCGGACGGAAGTCGGTCTGCGAGTAGCCGCGGAAACGGTAGTCGCTGACGATCGTGGCATTGCCGCTGAGCGAAAAACCGCCGCCCAGGTCAGTGGGTTCGGCCTGTGCCGTTGCAACGAAACAAGCGGCGAGCACGGCGGGCAAGGCTAGCAACGTCTTCTTCATGGTGCGTGTCCTGATCGGATTTAACGAGGAGGAGGAAGGCCGGGGGCGCATCCGTCAGGCCGGTCTTGCAACGGCAGGTAACCGGCTCACCGTCTTTGAAGCAATGTCCGTGCCAGGTTTCATTCACGTGTCAGCGCGCTGGCGATGCCCTGGCGCCACGCCCTTTGCGCACCATCGCGGTGCGCCACGCCGCGCCGGCAGGCAGGCGGTGCTTCAATATGGGGCCTGGCGCGCCATGGCGGCCCCCGACGCACAAAAGAAAGCCCCGGCCCGCGGGTATGCGGAACGGGGCTGGACGGCCCGCCGCCGGGCGGCGGCAGGACGGCAGGTCAGTTGGCGGCGGGCGGCGCGGGCGGCGGCGGCACCGCGCCGGGTGCATTACCCGGCCCCCTGCCATGACGGCCTTCCATCTTGGCGTGGCGGTCCTGCATCTTGGCCTGGCGCTCCTTCAGCATCTGGGTCAGCTGGGTGCGCTGGGCGTCGTTCATGCTGTCCCACACCGCCAGCCATTGGTCGCGCACCTGCTTGGCCTGGGCGCTGAACTGGTCACGCGATTTGTCGGATTGTTCAAGCAGCGCGCGCGGGTCCAGCTTGCCGCTGTCCAGTTGCGCCTTGAGCAGGTCGTGACGCTGGCCGCCGGCGGCACGCATGGCTTCATGCAGGCCGCGCTGGCCGTCCTGCGCGGTCTTGACCAGGGCCTGCTGCTTCTGATCCAGCTTGAGCTGATCGAGTTGCGCCTTGGACACCGGGCCCAGCCCCGGGATCCACAGGCCATCGCGCATGCCCTTGTGGAAACCGCCACCACGTTGGCCTTGGTGCATGGCGGCCGGGCCGCCGTCGGCGGGCGCCGCCGCCATGACGGGACCTGCCAGCAGACCGCCGGTGGCGGCGACCATGGCCAGGGCGGCCAGGTTGGTGCGGAGTGCGAATCGGGACATGTAGGTCTCCTGAAAGTGAAGAAAGCGAGGCCATTGTGCGATTTGCCCGGTTTCATTCAGGTTTCGCCCCCGCAAGCTATGTTTCAGTCGATTGCGCCCTCTGCCGGCATGACAACGGGGCCCGCAGGCCCCGTTGTGGATCGGCGGCGGGACGCGCCCGCTCAGTTGGCGTCCCAGGCCGCCAGGTATTCCTGCCAATGCGCCGCGTCACTGGCCGCGAGCGTCTCGCGCACCAGCGCGATCTCGGCATCGTAGGCGGTGCGGTCCAGCTCGCCCCGCAGGAAACGGAAGCGGCAATACACCAGCCAGGTGTTGACCACGTCGGTTTCGCAATAGGCGCGGACCTCGTCGGCGCGGCCCTGGCTCCAGGCTTCCCAGACCTTGCTGCCGTCCATGCCGAGCTTGCCGGGAAAGCCGCACAGCTTGGCCAGTTCGTCCAGCGGCGCATTGGCGCGGCCGTTGTACTTGGCCAGCAGGTCCATCAGGTCGATGTGGCGGTTGTGATAGCGCGAGATGTAGTTGTTGAACTTGAAATCGCGATCTTCCTCGCCCATGTCCCAATAGCGCGGCGCGGGCACGCCCTGGATCAGGCTGCGGTAGTGCAGCACGGGCAGGTCGAAGCCCGACCCGTTCCAGCTCACCAACCGGGGCGTATAGCGCTCGATGGTCTTGAAGAAGCCCGCCAGCAAGGCGGCTTCGGGGTCATCGGCCTGGCCCAGGGTCTTGACGCGAAACCCCTGGTCGTCGCGGAATACGCACCCCACCACCGCGACCTTGTGCAGGTGCAGCGGCAGGAAGTCGTGTCCCACGGCTTCGCGACGCGCGGTCAACGCCCGCTCGACCACCTCGGCATCGGGAACGTCGGCGCTCCAGCCGTTGAGCTTGCGCAGGCCATCCGCGTCGGGGATGGTCTCGAGGTCGAATACCAGGGTGGGCGTCATTTGGCGGGCAGGTATTGCATCGGGTCAACCGGGGTGCCCTGGCGGCGGATCTCGAAATGCAGGCGCGGCGAGGTGGTGTCGCTCTGGCCGATCTCGGCGATCTTGGCGCCACGCTTGACGTCCTGGCCGGTCTTCACGAGCAGCGTGCGGTTGTGCGCGTAGGCCGTGATGAAGCCGTTCTGGTGATTGACGATGATCAGGTTGCCCAGGCCACGCACACCGTTGCCGCTGTACATGACCTTGCCGTCGGCCGCGGCGTTGACCGGGTCGCCCAGCGCGCCGACGATGTCGATGCCCTTACTGTTGTTGTTGAAGCCCTGCATGATCTGGCCGTTGGCCGGCCAGGTCCAGTTGATCACGCCGGCATCGGCCGCGCGCGTGGTGGGCTTGGTCTCGGCCGGCGCGGGCGGCGGCAGGGAGGCCGTGGCGGTGGCCGAGGTGTCGTCCGGCTGGTCCAGCGGACGCGGCTGCGGCTTGGAGCTGGCGATCGGCGCCGGCTGCGCGGCGCTACCGGACGCGCCCGACATCTTCAGCACCTGGCCGACTGAAATCTGGTTGGGATCGCTGAGGTTGTTCCAGCGCTTGATGTTCTCGACATCGACGTTGTTGGCGCGGGCGATCTTGTAGAGCGTGTCACCCGGCTTGACGACATAGCTGCCGCCGGACTGGACGGCGGACGGCTGGCCACCGGTCAGGTCCACGACCGGGGCACGCGTGCCTTTGGATGCGCAGCCAGCCAGGATGGCCAGGCTGAGGACGCCGGCCACGAATACCGGGCGGCGCAGGCGCGTGATGGACACGCCAAGGTTCATATCGGTCAGTTGCAACTGCCCGTTGAGCATACGTTTCTCCTGTTTGCTCAAGATTGTATTCCGGCACGCAGCGGCACAAAGCGCACGGCCTCTAGTTCAGTACGTTTCCAGCTGGCTGCGCCGGTGCGTTCGATCAGCACCAGGCGCTGGTTGGCGCCCCCCTCGGGAGCGATCAGGCGACCACCCGGCGCGAGCTGCGTCAGCAGCGCCTGCGGGATGGCCAGGCCGGCGGCAGCCACAACGATAGCATCGAAAGGCGCCACGCCGGGCAGGCCCAGCATGCCGTCGCCATAGATCAAGCGGACCCGGGTGGTCAGCCGCAAGGCGCGCAGGTGATCGCGCGCCAGTTCGTACAGCCCGCGAATGCGTTCGATCGAATGGACTTCGCGCACGAATTGCGCCAGCACCGCAGCCTGGTAGCCGCAGCCGGCGCCCACTTCGAGCACACGAGTGGGGCTGCGATCTTCGCAGATGGCGGCGATCATGCGTGCCACCACCCACGGCTGCGAGATGGTCTGCGAATGGCCGATGGGCAGGGCCGCGTCTTCATAGGCACGGCTGGCGAGCGCCTCGTCGACGAACAGGTGGCGCGGCACCGCCGCCATCGCGTTGAGCACACGCTCGTCCGAGACCCCCTGGGTCCGCAGGCGCTGCACCATGGCCTGGCGCAGGCGGTCGGAATTGAGCCCGAGATTGCCGCCGGCGGCGGGCGCCGGCGTCTTGGCCTGGCTTTGCAGGGTGGCGGCGGAAATGCGGGTATTGCTGTTGGCCGGCGTGACGCCGGGGCTGAGCCGGCCGGAGTCGTAACGCACCGGGCTGGGGCGCCCGGGCACGGCTTGCGAGACGTCTGGCTGGCTTATGCGTCGGCGCATAGCGGCTCCGCCCAGGTCCGGATTTCGTCGAGCTGGCTGTGCTGGGTCAGGTCCAGGCGCAGCGGCGTCACCGACACCATGCCCTGCGCCACCGCGTGGAAGTCGGTGCCGGGAGTGGCGTCGGCCGCCTGCCCCACCGGGCCGATCCAGTAGACCTCGTCGCCGTAGGGAGTGGTGGTGCGCACCACCGGCTGCGACGGATGGCGCTTGCCCAGGCGCGTGACCTGGAAGCCATGCATGTCCTCGAAGCGGCGGCTGGGGATGTTGACGTTCAGCAATACCGGCGCGGCCAGCGGCTGCGCCAGATGGCGCTCGACCACCAGGCGCGCGGCGCGGGCGGCCGACTCGATGTGTTCCCAGCCCTTCTCGGCCAGCGAGAAGGCGATGGCCGGGATGCCGAACAGGTAGCCTTCGCTGGCGGCGGCCACCGTGCCCGAATAAAGCGTGTCGTCGCCCATGTTGGCGCCGTTGTTGATGCCTGACACGACCAGGTCGGGGCGGGTGTCCATCAGCCCGGTCAGGGCGACGTGGACGCAGTCGGACGGCGTGCCGCTGACGGCGATGAAGCCGTTGGCGGCGGTGCGCACCGACAGCGGGCGGTTCAGCGTCAGGGAGTTGGACGCGCCACTGTGGTTGGTCTCGGGCGCGACGACGGTCAGGTCGCCCAGGCCTTGCAGCGCCTTGACCAGCGCTTCGAGCCCGGGGGCCGAGTAACCATCATCGTTCGAAACCAGAATTCGCATTGTGCATCCGAAAGAAAATAAAACGCGGGTGGACCGGCTGGATTGTACCGTCCGCGGGCGACAGCGGCATGTCCGACCTGGAACCGGTGCCGGATGAGCCGCCGCGCCCCCTGTCCGGCCCGCGCGCCGGCCGCCGCCGTGTTCGCCGTCGCGGCAGGCGGGGTAGAATCCGCAGCCATCGAGACAACAACACGACAACAACGGACCTCCTCCATATGGCGATCACCGAACCCTCCCTGGCGTTCTCCGCGGCGCTCATCCTGCTGGCCTACCTGATCGGCTCCGTGCCCTTCGCGGTGGTGGTCAGCAAACTGATGGGGCTGCAGGACCCCCGCAGCTATGGCTCGAAGAACCCCGGCGCCACCAATGTGCTGCGCACCGGCAACAAGACCGCCGCCGCGCTGACCCTGCTGGGTGACGCCGCCAAGGGCTGGTTCGCGGTCTGGCTGGCGCAGCGCCTGGCGCCCGGCATCACCCCCGGCCCGCTGGCGGCGGTGGCCGTGGCGGCTTTCCTGGGCCATCTGTACCCGATTTTCCTGGGCTTCAAGGGCGGCAAGGGCGTGGCCACCGCGCTCGGCGTGCTGGTCGCCATCCAGCCGTGGCTGGCGCTCGCCACCGCGGCCACCTGGCTGATCATCGCGGTGTTCTTCCGCTATTCCTCGCTGGCCTCGCTGGTGGCCGCGTTCTTCGCGCCGGTCTATTACGTGTTCGGCTCCGGTCTGGCCTGGCGCGCCCAGCCGGCCATGGGCATCGCCCTGGCCATCATCGGCGTGCTGCTGTTCTACCGCCACCGCGCCAACATCGCGCGCCTGATGCAGGGCACCGAAAGCCGCATCGGCGGCGGCAAGAAGAAGTGATCCGCACAGGGCGCGGCCGGCACGGGCGCCGCAATACGGGGTAAAAAAAGGGGCCAAGGCCCCTTTTTTTCATTGCCGTCTCAGGCGATCTCGGCCAGGTCCCAGCGCGGCCGCACGGTAAAGCCATGCGCGTCCGGGTCCAGCGTCACCAGCCCGGCCTTGACCCGCTCGGCCGCCGCGAAGGCGATCATGGCGCCGTTGTCCGTGCACAACGACAGCGGCGGGAAATAGGCCTGTGCCTTGAGCGGCTTGAGCGCAGCCGCCAGCCTGGCCCGCAGCAGCTGGTTGGCGCCCACGCCGCCGGCCACCACCAGGCGGCGCAGGCCGGTCTGCTTCAAGGCGCGGATCGACTTGGCCGCCAGCACCTCGACAATGGCGGCCTGGGTGGCCGCCGCCAGGTCGGCGCGGGTCGGGTCGTCCAGCCCGCCGTTCTGCTCGGCCGCCTTGACCCGGGTCAGCACGGCGGTCTTCAGGCCGCTGAAGCTGAAATCCAGGTCGCCGCTGTGCAGCATGGGGCGCGGCAGGTCGAAGCGCGCGGCATCGCCCTGCTCCGCCAGGCGCGCCAGCGCCGGGCCGCCGGGATAGCCCAGCCCCATCAGCTTGGCGGATTTGTCGAAGGCTTCGCCAGCGGCATCGTCCAGGGTTTCGCCCAGCAATTCGTAGCGCCCCACCCCGTCGACCCGCATCAATTGCGTATGGCCGCCAGACACCAGCAGCGCCACGAACGGAAAGTCAGGCCGCGGATCGGCCAGCATCGGCGACAGCAGATGGCCTTCCAGATGATGGATGGCAATGGCGGGCAGGTGCCGCGACCAGGCGAACGACTGCGCCACGCTGGCGCCCACCAGCAGCGCGCCGGCCAGGCCGGGCCCGGCCGTATAGGCCACCGCGCCGATGTCGGACATGTTCAGGCCCGCCTCTTGCAGCACTTGGCGGGTCAGCGGCACCACGCGCCGGATATGGTCGCGCGAGGCGAGTTCGGGCACCACGCCGCCGTATTCCTGGTGCATGGCGATCTGGGTGTGCAAGGCGTGCGCGAGCAGGCCGCGTTCCGTACAGACGGCTGCGACACCCGTTTCATCGCAGGAGCTTTCAAAGCCGAGAATAATCATGGCGGCAGAGTTTACAACTGATGCGAAAATACGCCCGTTTACAAAATGACCGAGGGCGCCCACGCCCTCTCCCGACAACCCGAGCCTGCAAGCACCCTGGGGATAAGAATGCTGGAGAAGCTATTCAACCTGCGTGAACACGGCACGACCGCGAGAACCGAAATCGTGGCCGGCCTGACGACATTCCTGACCATGTCGTACATCATCTTCGTCAACCCGGACATCCTGTCGTCCACCGGCATGGACCGCAACGCCGTGTTCGTCGCCACCTGCCTGGCCGCCGCGCTGGGCTCGCTGGTCATGGCGCTGATCGCCAACTGGCCGATCGGCATGGCGCCGGGCATGGGGCTGAACGCCTTCTTCGCCTTCACCGTGGTCAAGACCATGGGCTACACCTGGGAGCAGGCGCTGGGCGCCGTGTTCATCTCGGGCGTGATCTTCCTGATCCTGACGATCTCGGGCATCCGCGTCTGGCTGGTCAAGGGCATCCCGCATTCGCTGCGCAGCGCCATCGCCGCCGGCATCGGCCTGTTCCTGGCTATTATCGCGCTGTCCAGCGCCGGCATCGTGGTGGCGCATCCGGTCACCAAGGTCACGCTGGGCAACCTGACCGCGCCGGGGCCGCTGTTCGCCATCCTGGGCTTTTTCATCATTGCCGCGCTGGATGCCCTGCGTGTGCGCGGCGCCATCCTGATCGGCATCCTGGTGGTCACAGTGCTGTCGATGGCGCTGGGCTACAACGAATTCAAGGGCGTGTTCGCCGCGCCGCCGAGCCTGGCGCCGACGCTGTTCAAGCTGGACATCCTGGGCGCGCTGCACACCGGCTTCGTGCACGTGATCCTGGTGTTCGTGCTGGTCGAAGTGTTCGACGCCACCGGCACCCTGGTGGGCGTGGCCAAGCGCGCCGGCCTGGTGCCGGAGAACCGCCCCAACCGCCTGGGCCGCGCCCTGTTCGCCGACAGCACCGCCATCGTCGCCGGCTCGATGCTGGGCACCAGCAGCACCACTGCCTACGTCGAAAGCGCCTCGGGCGTGCAGGCCGGCGGCCGCACCGGCCTGACCGCGCTGGTGGTGGCGCTGCTGTTCCTGGCCGCGCTGTTCATCTCGCCGCTGGCCGGCGCCGTGCCTGCCTACGCGACCGCGCCCGCCCTGCTCTACGTGGCCGGCCTGATGATGCGCGAACTGATCGACATCGACTGGAACGACGTCTGCGAAGCCACGCCGGCCGCGCTGACCGCGCTGGTGATGCCGTTCACCTACTCCATCGCCAACGGCATTGCCTTCGGTTTCATCAGCTACGTGGTGCTCAAGACCGCGACCGGCCGCGTGCGCGACGTGCACCCGGCCACCTGGCTGGTGGCGATCCTGTTCGTGATCCGCTACGCGTTCTTCCCGGAATAACGCCCGCCAGGCGCACCTTTCCGCGAACCCGCCATCAGGCCACCGCGGTCCAGACCGCCAGCTCGTAGCCGTCCAGGTCGGTGAAATGGAAGCGCCGGCCGCCGGGGAAATCGAAGGCCTCGCGGCTGATACGGCCGCCCGCCGCGATGACCCGGCGCTGGGCGGCGGCCAGGTCATCGGCATACAGGATCACCAGCGGGCCGCCCGGACGCACCGGCTCGCCAGTGGTGAAGCCACCCTTGAGGCGGCCATCGGTGAATTCGGTGTAGGTCGGCCCGTAGTCGGTGCAGGACCAGCCGAATGCATCGCCATAGAAGCGCTTGCTGCGCGCGATGTCGGCGACGTTGAACTCGATGTTGTCGATCTGGTGGTTGTTGCCGGTGGCGCCCATGCGTGTCTCCCGCGAATATCGAAGAAAACCGCATCATCCCCGATTCGCGCGGCCGCGTCTTGAACGAAACGGCCATGCGCGACGGGCCATGCGCCACTAGCCCTGCGCCTGCCCACGCAGCGCCGAGGGCGTCATGCCGCACAGCGCCCGCACCTCGCGACTCAGGTGGGCCTGGTCGGCGTAGCCGGCGTCCGCGGCCAGCATGGCCAGCGGGATGTCCGCCGGACCGCGCAGCAGCGCGATGAAGCGTTGCAGCCGCAGGATACGTTCGAGCATCTTGGGGCCATAGCCGAAATGGTCGTGGCTCAGGCGGCGCAGGCTGCGTTCGCTCATCTCGAGGCGGTCTTCGAGACCGCGCCCGCCGGGCTGAGGCGCGGCCGCGAGCCAGTGGAACAAGGCAGCGGCCCGTGGCGCGGGTGACGCGTGGCGTGGCGCTTCGCCCGCCAGCGCCTGCTGCAGGGCCAGCATCTGGGCCTCGGGCATGGCGGCCTCGCGCACGCGCCGCGCGATGCGCCCGGCGCGGCCGTCGCCCCACAGCGCGCCCAGCTCGATCCGGCGCCCCACCAACTCGGAAAGCGGCACGCCCAGCCAGCCGCGGGCGGCGCCCGGCTGGAAGCGCAGGCCCAGCACCCGCGCGCCCGGCGCGAGCTGCGGCCGCGCGGCAACCACGTCGGGGCCGACAACGCTGAGGCGGCCATCGGTCCAGAGGATGTCGGCGCAGCCGTCGGGCAGCACCGCGACATCGGCGGGCTGGCCCGGCGCCAGTTCGCTGCGCCACGCGCACAGGAAATGCGGACGCAACAGCGCCGCCGGCGAGGTCTCGTGATAGCTGCCGGTCATGCCCGCGACGGCGGGCGTGGCGGGATCGGGGGTCGGGCCAGCGGCCATGGGAACGGTGCCTGCGAAGCCGAAATGACCACTATACCGGTACGGCTGCCAGGGGTTCGCCGGCCGTGCGGCCAATCGCCGCCATTGAGCTCCGCTATCAACCCGCCGGCCCGCATGGTTGCTGGCGGCAGCGGTTGATTTCGCCGATACACTCCCCATGTATATAAGACTATGGAGCCGACCTTGTCTCGCCACACCCCGCATTCCTCCTGCCTCCGCCGCCACATCGAGCGCCGCGTATGAGCCCCCTCGCCCGCATCCCCTTCTCGGTGCTGGACCTGGCCCCGATCGTGCAGGGCCGCGATGCCGCCGACGCCTTCCGCAACAGCGTGGCGGTGGCGCAGCACGTCGAGCGGCTGGGCTACAAGCGCTTCTGGCTGGCCGAGCACCACAACATCAACGGCGTGGCCAGCAGCGCCACGGCGGTGCTGATCGGCCATGTCGCCTCGCACACCACGACCCTGCGCGTGGGCTCGGGCGGCGTGATGCTGCCCAACCATGCGCCGCTGATCATCGCCGAGCAGTTCGGCACGCTTGAAACCCTCTACCCCGGCCGCATCGACCTGGGCCTGGGCCGCGCGCCGGGCAGCGATGGCGCCACCCAGCACGCGCTGCGGCGCGGTCCGCGCAGTGGCCTCGAATTCCCGGCGCTGGTCGACGAGTTGCGCGGCTTTTTCGCGCCGTCGCGCCCTGGTCAGCCGGTGCGCGCGATTCCCGGCGAAGGCCTGGACATCCCGATCTGGCTGCTGGGTTCGAGCGACTTCAGCGCCCGCCTGGCCGCCGAACTCGGCCTGCCGTTCTCGTTCGCCGGGCACTTCTCGCCCGAGGGCATGGCGGCGATGCGGCTGTATCGTCACCTGTTCAAGCCGTCCGAGACGCTGGCGCGTCCCTACGCCATGATCGGCGTGCCGGTGGTGGCCGCGCCGACAGATGACCAGGCCCGTCACCTGGCGACCACACAGCAGCTCAAGTTCCTGTCGCTGGTGCGCGGCAACCGCCTGCAGCTGCAACCGCCGGTCGACAGCATGGACGGCCTGTGGAACGAATGGGAGCGCGAGGCCGTGAACCAGCGCCTGGGCGCCGCCATCGTGGGCGGCCCCGACACCGTCAAGCGCAAGCTGGAAGCCCTGGTGGCCGAGACCGAGGCCGATGAAGTGATGATCGTCTCGGATTTCTACGACATCGCCGACCGCCTGCGTTCCTTCGAGATCGTCGCCTCGCTCAAACAGGGCGAAGGGGTATCCACAACAACCACGGCCTGAGGCCCGGCACCGCCACAGCCTCGTTGCGCCGCAGACTGCGCTCGCCATAGCGCCAACCATTGCGACCCGGCCGGTCCTCGCTCTACTATGGACCGGCAATACCGCGTCGCCGAATCCGGCCCGGGCCATTCTCCCCGTGCCGCCGATACCGACACTTTGCGCCGCGCCAGCGGCAAGGATCCAAAATGAGTATTGTTGAACTCACCAAAGACAGCTTCCAGGACGCCATCACGCCGGACGGCACCCTGATCGTGGACTTCTGGGCGCCCTGGTGCGGCCCCTGCCGCGGCTTCGCGCCGGTGTTCGAACAGGCCGCCGCCGAGCATCCCGACGTCACCTTTGCCAAGGTCAACACCGATGTCGAACAGGAACTGGCCGGCGCACTGGGCATCCGCTCGATTCCCACGCTGATGGTGTTCCGCGAAAAAGTGCTGCTGTTCTCGCAACCGGGCGCCCTGTCGGGCGGCCAGCTCAACGAGCTGCTCACCAAGATCAAGGAAGTGGACATGGAAAAAGTCCACCAGGAGATCGCGGCGGCCCAGGACGGCCAGGACGCGTAAACCACAAGGGCCCCGCGGGGCCCTTGTGGTTCGTCAGGCCAACTGTTCCCAGGCCGAACGGCCGCGCGTGATGTTGGCGGCCGTCATCTCCAGCTCGGCCAAGGCGCCGCGCGGCGCCGTGAAGCGCAGCGCCGCCCCCGCCGGGCCAAAGTCCTCTTGCACGATCACCGCACCGGCCTGCGCCAAGCGCGACTTGAGCAGGGGCAATTCGGCAAAGCCGCAGACGCATGCCACCGTGGCCAGATCCACGATCTGGGCGCGCGGCCCGTGGCGCAGGCAATTGGCCGCGCAACCGCCATAGGCGCGCACCAGTCCGCCCGCTCCCAGCTTGACCCCGCCAAACCAGCGCACCACCAGCACCGCCACGCGGTCCATGTCCTGCCCTTCGATCGCCTGCAGAATCGGGCGGCCGGCGGTGCCGCCGGGCTCGCCGTCGTCATTGAAGCGGTATTCCTGGCCGATGCGGTAGGCCCAGCAGTTGTGGGTGGCCTCGGGATCGCTGTGCGCCGCGAAGAACGCCATCGCTTCGTCGATGGAGGCGACGGGCGCGGCGTGGGCGACAAAACGGCTTTTCTTGATGTCTTCCTCGTGCGAGCAGACAGCAGTCAGGGTGGAGGTCATAGCCCGGCATTGTAAGGGCCAGGCCGGCGGCCAAGGGTCCGACATGGGCCGCGCCGGGGCCTGCCGCGCAGCCGTCAGCCGTGGCAGTCCGGCACTTCCTGGTCCAGGTAGACGTCGAAGGCCACGTCGCGCGCCCATTTGGCCGGCAGGGCTTGCCAGGCGCCGGCTCGCGCCCACTCGCGCATGCGGGCATCGAGCCAGGAGCGCGTGGCCGAGTCGGCCGCCGGCAGCAGCCAGACGCGCTCATGGCGGGCGCCATCGGCAGGCAGCGTGGCCGAGAACTTCTTCCATTCGGGAAAGCGCATCAGCGGCTCCCATACCGCGTCATCGACCAGACCGATATCGCAGTTGCCTTCGCGCACCGCCACGAGCGCGTCGGATGGCACCCGAAAGGTGCGCACCCGCGCGCCCCAGCTGTGCGCCAATGCCTGCGCGCCAGCAGCGGCCTCGGCCATGCAGACGCTGCGGCCGCGGGCATCGGCCCCCTGGCGCATGCCGGTATCGCTGCGGATCACAGCCTTGGGGCGCGCGGCGTAGCCCGTGGCCACCGCAGCCAGATTGTCGGGCAGCGCCTGCGCCGCGGGGGAGCGGTCCGCCAGCACCACATCGACCTCGCCCGCGCCCAGCAGCCGGGCAGCATCGCTGGCCGCCACTTGCCGCAGGCGCAACGGCAGGCCCAGGTCCTGCGCCAGCCGCTCGGCCATGGCGATGTCCAGCCCTTCCGGGGTGCGGATCTTGGCGCCGGCCGCCGGCGCGGGCGCCAGGTACGGCACGCCCACCACCAGCTCGCCGCGTTGGCGCGCGGCTGCCAGGCGGTCGGCCGCTGCCGCGCCGCTGGAGGCGGACAGCAAGGCCGCTATCAGGGCCAGGAGATGAAAACCGCGCCGCATCGCCGGCCTCACACGTACTGGTAACGCAGCAGCCGGTGCTTGAGGTTCTCGAGCACGAACTGGTCGATCAGCGCCGCCAGCACCGCGATGACCAGGATATTGGTCATCACGCCAGTCATGTCGGCGATCTCGCCCGAATAGGCCAGCGAGCGGCCCAGCCCCTTGCCGAAGCCGATCAGCATCTCAGCCGAGATCAGCGCGCGCCAGGCGTTGCCGAACGCCAGCTGGGCGCCGGTGATCAGCTCGGGCATGACGGCCGGCAGGTACACCCGCTTGACCAGACCCCACGGCGTGGCGCCCATCACACGGGCGGCCGACACATGCACGCGTTGCACCGACTCGGTCGCGTTCATCACGCTCAGGGCCGCCGGGAAGAAGGCCGCCAACGCCACCACGACAATGATCGGCGTGCTGCCGAACCCCATCACGATCAGGAACAGCGGCACCCAGGCGATAGATGGAATCGATTGCAGGATGACGATGGCGCTGCGCAGCACTTCACGGAAGAAAAACAGCACCGCCGCCACCAGCCCGAAGCCGATGCCCGCCGCCAGCGCCAGGCCGTAGCCCGCGCCCAGCCGGCCCAGCGTGCCCAGCAGGCTCTGGTGGAACGACTGTTTGCCCAGGTCCTCGAACAGGCGCTCAAGCACCGCGGGCACGCCGGGCATCAGGAAGTCCGGCAGCGAGAACGCCGCCGCCTGCCACAGCGCCAGGATGAACAGGACGCCCAGCACACCCGCCAGATGCTTGCGGGCGCCGGTCACACGGGTGGTCGACGCGCTCAAAGCTTGCGAGCCTCCTGCCAGGACAGGTCGATGATGCTGGACACGTCATACGGCTTGCCGTCGCGCGTTTTGAGCGAACCCTGGGCCTGCAGGATATCGGCGATTTCCTGCATGCGCGCCGTGTCTTTCGTGGTCAGCTTGGGCGTGAAGACCTGGGTGCGGATGGCTTCGGCGATCACCGTTTCGCGCGGCAGCTCGCCGCGGCTCAGGGTCTTGAGGGTGGGTTCGGCGATGAAGTACGAGGCGATCAGCTTGGAAGCCTGGGCCGGTTCTTGCTGCAGCAGCGCGATGGCCTGGTTCTGCGCGTCCAGCGCCTTCCAGACGTCGTCCTTGCGCTTAGCCAGCGTTTCGCCCGAGGTGATCACCACCATGCACGGAAACGGCCAGGCCTGTCCCACTTCGTAGATCTGCTTGACCGGCGCCACCAACTGCGCGATACGGTCGTACGGCTCGAACAGGAAAGCCGCGTCGACGCGCTTGCCCACCAGCGACTGCACCGCCACGGCGGGGCTCACGCCCATCACGTTGACATCATCGGCCGTCAGCTTGCCCTCTTTGAGCACTACGCCCTTGAGCACCACATCCGCCGTGCTGCCTTCGGCCTGCGAGGCCAGCGTCTTGCCCTTCAGGCCGGCGATGTCCTTGATGCCGGAATCATCGCGCACCACCAGCGAGTGGTAGCCCTGCTGCGCGCCGCCCACCACCTTCAGGTCTGCGCCCTTGGAAGCCCAGGCCACGGCATTGGTGAAGCCCAGCACGCCGATGTCCAGTTGGCCGCCGACGATGGCCTTGATCAAGTCGGTGCCCGACTTGAACTCGATCAATTCGGAATCGAGCCCGGCTTTCTGGTAATAGCCGCCTTCCTGCGCCACGATGGCCTGCGCGTCGTCCATCACGCGCAGGTAGCCGACGCGGAATTTCTCGGCGGCCATGGCGGGCGCCGCGGCCAGGAGCGCCGCGGCCAGCGGCAGGGACAGCCATTGCTTGAATTTCATGGGAAAAGCTCCAGGGAATCGGGGATGGGGGGGGCGCCGGCGGCGCCGTCCGGAAAGCGCGGAATCGGGGAAATCAGGCGGCCAGCGCCAGGTCGGCGTGCGCGGACGAACCATCCACGGCGATGCCCAGCAGGCGCAGGATCTCGCGCTTTTCAGCGGCCAGGTCGGACAGGTCGTGGCTCTTGGCGCGGTGCGCCAGGTTGAATTCGCGCAGCACCCGCGCCGGGCGCGGGCTGAACACCACGATGCGGTCGGCCAGGAACAGCGCCTCGTCGACGTCGTGGGTCACCAGCAGCACGGTGGGCTTTTCCTGCGCGATCAGCTGGCGCAGCACATCCTGCAGCGCCAGGCGCGTCAGCGCGTCGAGCGCGCCGAAGGGTTCATCCATTAGCATGGTCTGCGGCTGCGCGATGAAGGCGCGGGCCAGCGCCGCCCGCTGGCGCATGCCGCCGGAGACCTGGTGCGGGTAATAGTGCTCGAAACCCGCCAGGCTGACGCGCGCCAGCCACTCGCGCGCCGCGTCCCGCGCGCGCTTCTTCGGGGTTTTCTGGAACTCCAGCGCCAGCGCCACGTTGTCTTCCAACGTCAGCCACGGATACAACGCGTGCTCCTGGAACACCAGCGTGCGGCTGGGGTGCGGGCCGGTCACGGCCTTGCCGTCGGCCAGCACCTGCCCTTGCGTGGGTTTTTCCAGGCCGGCGGCCAGGTGCAGCAGGGTCGACTTGCCGCAACCCGACGGCCCCACCAGCGCGACCAGCTCGCCTGTCTTGAATTCACTGCGGAAGCCGTCGACGACCGGCAGGTCGCCGAATTGCTTGTGGACGTGGTCAAAGGTCAGGTTCATGGAACGAATCGTGGGCGCGCGTGGGAAACGGGCCTAATCTAACAATTCGCTATATGAACCCCAACGATAAATATCGAATGTTCTTACGTCTCTTGGTTATATGAAACGTCTTCAGGTTACGACTGCCTGGCGGCCGGCGTGGCGCTGCAGGCCGAGCGCGATCAGGAAGCCGAACAGCACCGCCACCGCCGCCGACAGGAAGATCGCTGGATAGCCGAAGCCGCCCGAGATGTAGCCCGCCACCGGCCCGGTAGCGCCCAGCGCCAGGTCCAGGAACGCCGAATAAGCCCCCAACGCCGCGCCGCGGCTGCCGGCCGGCACGCGCGCCACCGCCTCGACCCCGATGGCCGGGAACACCAGCGCGAAGCCGCAGCCGGTCAGGGCCGCGCCCAACAGCGCGGCGGTGGGATTGGGCGCCAGCCACAACAGCGCCAGGCCGGCCGCTTCCACCAGGAACGACACTTGCGCCACCTTGAAGCCGCCATAGCGCGTGATGGTGCCCGCGAACAGCAGGCGCACGCCGATGAAGGCGCAACCAAAGGCGCTGAGCGCGCGCGCCGCCCCGTCCCACGAGAAACTGGCGTAGTACAACGCCACGAAAGCCGCCAGCGAGCCAAAGCCGACCGAGCCCAGCCCCAACGCCATGCCATGCGGAAACACCCGCAGCACCACGCTCTTGAACGCCATGCGATGGCCGCCGACGATGGCCACCGCCGTGCGCGCCAGCGCCAGCCCGGCCAGCCCCAACAGCAGCACCGCGCCGCCCAGCGCGCCCAGGCTCCATTCGGTTTCCAGGTAGACGCCGAGCGGCGCCCCCAGCGCCAGCCCGCCATAGGTACAGATGCCGTTCCAGGAGATCACCCGCGCCGTGTGCAGCGGGCCGACCCGGGCAATTGCCCAGGTGGCCGAACCGGTGCCGACCCAGCTTTCGCCAAAGCCCAGCGCCAGCCGGCTGACGATGATGGCGCCCAGGCTGAGCCAGGCGCTGCGCTCGAAGGCATAGGCCAGCAGCAGGAACACGCCGCTGGCGGCGCAGGCCGCCATGCCGATCACCACGGTCTGCTTCGGTCCTACGGTATCGGCCATGCGGCCGGCGTGCGAGCGGCTCAGCAGCGTCGCCACGTACTGCACGCTGATGGCCAGCCCCGCCAGTACGGAGCCGTAGCCGAGCTGGCCATGCACATAGCCCGGCAACACGGCCAGCGGCAGGCCGATGGCCAGATAGCAGATGAAGGTGAAGAAGGCGATCGCGACAATGCGCGCGGTCAATGCGAACGTCCCGATGGGCTGGCCATCGGGCGTGGTATGCGGTGTGGGAGGCATGGCTGACAGGGTGGAACCTGGCGCGACAGGCCAGGGTTTACCCGGATGATAGCCCAGCAGGATTGCGGCTGGCTGAAAGGGAGCCAGCCAGCCGCCCCGAGGCGGGTATCAGGCCTCGATGCCGCGCGAGGACAGGTAGTCTTCGTAGCCGCCGCGGTAGTCGACGATCTCGCCCGAGGGCAGGATTTCGATCACGCGGGTGGCCAGGCCGGAGACGAATTCGCGGTCGTGCGAGACGAAGAACAGCGTGCCTTCGTATTTTTCCAGCGCGAACTGCAGCGATTCGATCGATTCCATGTCCAGGTGGTTGGTCGGCTCGTCGAGCAGCATGACGTTGTGGCGGCCCAGCATCAGGCGGCCGAAGGTCATGCGGTTCTTTTCGCCGCCGGACAGCACCTTGGGCGCCTTGGGCAGGTCATCGGCCGAAAACAGCAGGCGGCCCAGCACCGAACGGATCGACTGGTCGTCGTCGCCCGGCTGGCGGTGCTCGCCCATCCAGTCGAGCAGGTTGATGTCGGTCTGCAGGAACTGATCCGAGACGTCCTGCGCCATGTAGCCCAGATCGGCATTGTCCGACCACTTGACCGAGCCCGCGTCCGGCGCCAGGTCGGTGGCCAGCAGGCGCAACAAGGTGGTCTTGCCGACGCCGTTGGCGCCGATGATGGCGATCTTCTCGCCGGCGTCGATCATGGCCGAGAAATTACGGATCACGGGCGCGTCGTAGGCCTTGGACAGGTTCTCGATGGTCACCGCCAGGCGGTGCATGACCTTGTTCTGCTCGAAGCGGATGTAGGGGTTCTGGCGCGAGGACGGCTTGACCACTACCTGCTCGGCCTTGATGCGGTCGATCTGCTTCAGGCGCGAGGTGGCCTGGCGCGACTTGGACTTGTTGGCGGCGAAGCGGCGCACGAAGTCCTGCAGTTCGGCCACGCGCTCCTTGGCCTTGGCGTTGTTGGCCACCAGGCGCTCGCGCGCCTGGGTCGAGGCCAGCATGTAGTCGTCGTAGTTGCCCGGATAGATGCGGATCTCGCCATAGTCCAGGTCGGCCATGTGGGTGCAGACCTGGTTCAGGAAGTGGCGGTCGTGGCTGATGATGATCATCGTGCTCTGGTAGCTGTTGAGCACGTTTTCCAGCCAGCGGATGGTGTTGATGTCCAGGTTGTTGGTCGGTTCGTCCAGCAGCAGCACGTCCGGGTTCGAGAACAGCGCCTGCGCCAGCAGCACGCGCAGCTTCCAGCCCGGGGCCACTTCGCGCATCGGCAGGTTGTGCTGGTCGACGCCCAACTCCAGGCCCAGCAGCAGCTCGCCGGCGCGGGCTTCGGCGGTGTAGCCGTCATATTCGGCGAACTTGGCCTCCAGGTCGGCCGCGCGCATGTAGTCGTCTTCGGTCGCTTCCGGGTTGGCGTAGATGGCGTCGCGCTCGGACATCGCGGCCCACATCTCGGTATGGCCCATCATCACCACGTCCAGCACGCGCAGGTCCTCGAAGGCGAACTGGTCCTGGCGCAGCTTGCCCAGGCGCACGCCCGGCTCCAGCGAAACGTTGCCGGCCGACGACTCCAGGTCGCCGCCGATGATCTTCATGAACGTCGACTTGCCGGACCCGTTGGCCCCGATCAGCCCGTAGCGGTTGCCTTCCCCGAACTTGACGCTGACGTTCTCGAAAAGGGGCTTGGGACCGAACTGGATGGTGAGATTGGCGGTGGATATCACAGTGTTTTAGCAGCGGGAGAATGGATGTGGCGCCAGGATGGCGCGACAACGCCGGCATGCGGCGAAACCTGATAGTGTACCAAGCCCGGATGGCATGCCGCCCGGCACGGGCCGGGCGGCTGGAAAAACCAGGCGGGCGGAGCCCTCAATGGTGGTGCTCGTCCAGCACCAGGTGGGCCAGGCCCTTCTCGGTGGCGATGCCGACCTTCTGGCCGATCGGCAGTGTTGCCTTGGTGGCCACGTGGCCGTACGGCAGGCCGGTCACCACCGGCACCTTGACCGTCTTGCGCAGCCACGCCACCACCTCGTGCAGGTCGTAACCCTGGTCGTGCGGCGCCAGCTTGTAGTCGGAGAAGCGGCCCAGCACGATGGCCTTCTGCTTGGCCAGGATGCCCGCCTGCCACAGCTGGATCAGCATGCGTTCGATGCGGTAGGGATGCTCGGCCACGTCTTCCAGGAACAGGATCCCGCCGCGCACCTTGGGCAGGTAAGGCGTGCCCACCAGCGAGGTCAGCATGGCCAGGTTGCCGCCCCACAGGATGCCGCGGCAATCGACCGGGTCGGCGTCCTGGGTCTCGAAGCTGAGGATCTCCAGCTCGCCGCGCATGATCTCGCCGAACAGCGCTTCGGTCAGGTCGTCGACCTTCTTGCCGCCGAAGTCGTAGATGGCAGTGGCGCCGGTGTAGCTGACCGCGCCGGTCTGCGCCAGCAGCGCCAGATTGAACGCGGTGAAGTCGCTCATGCCGACGAAGCGCTTGCCGCTGTCGGCCATGGCCTTCCAGTCAACCATGTGCAGCAGCCGGCCCATGCCGTAGCCGCCGCGCGTGACCATGACGATCGGCAGCTTCTGCTTGGTGGCGCGCGTCAGGCTGGCCAGGCGCTGCGCATCGGTGCCGGCAAAGCGCTGGTGCTGGGCCAGCGCGCTGCGGTCCAGCGCGGTCTTGAAGCCCTGCGCGGCCAGGCGCTCGCGCGCCAATTCGACGGTCCGCGGATCACGCACCGCCGACGACGGCGAGATCAGATAGATGCCGCGCGCGTCCGGCAGGCCGTGGACATGGCCCGGCTCGTGGCCGTGGTCATGACCGCAGGCCTCGCCGCATTCGTGATCGGGGTCGTGCGCGCCGCTGGCGTGCGGTTGGGCCGGGGCGGCGGCCGCTTTGGCGCCGCGCGCCTTGGCGCCTCGGGTATTGCTCATGCGATGGATTCCTTGGCGCGGCGTTCGCGGAAGAACCGGCGCAGCAGCTCGCCGCAGGGTTCCGCCAGCACGCCGCCGGTGACTGAAGTGTGATGATTGAGCTTGGGCACCGAGCCGACGTCCAGCACGCTGCCGCAAGCCCCGGTCTTGGGGTCGTAGGCGCCGAACACCACCCGCGCCAGCCGCGCGTGCAGCATGGCGCCGATGCACATGACGCAGGGCTCCAGCGTGACGTACACGGTGATGCCCGGCAGCCGGTAGTTTTCCAGCGCGCGGGCGGCGCCGCGCAAGGCCACGATCTCGGCGTGCGCGGTGGGGTCGTGGTCGATGATGGTGCGGTTGTAGCCGCGCCCCAGGATGTCGCCCTGGGCCGAGACCACCAGCGCGCCCACGGGCACCTCGCCGAGGTCATAGGCCGCCTGCGCCTGCGCCAGCGCCTGGGTCATGAAATCGGCATCCTGCGCGGTCCAGGGCGGCACCGCCGCCATGGCGAGCGGCTCAACCACGGTACACCCGCGACTTGAGCGCGATGCGGCCGGCCAGGCTGGTCACGGCCTCTTCGAGCCATTGGTAGAGCTCGGCGTTCTCGTCGTAGCGGGCCTGGTTCAGGTTCGACACCCGGCCCTCCTCGATGAAGCCCCAGGCGCGGCTGCGCTTGTCACGGTGCTTGGGGTCCCAGACGCCGAAGGCGTAACCGCCGGCGCGCCGGATCAGCGAGAAGCACGGGATGTCGGTGTAGCCGTCGCCGACGAACACCATCTGGTCGAACGGCACCCGCAGCCGGTCCTCGGGCACCTTGCGGTTGACCTCGAACGGCTTGTTGCGGAAATCGCGGCCGATGATGCCCTTCTGGATGTGGAACAGGTAGCGCGTCTTGTCGGTGAAGCTGACGATGCGGCGCGGAAACTCGATGCCGCCGTCGGCGCCATAGGTAAATTCGGATGCCCAGATCTCGGTGAATTCGTGGGCGATAGGCGTGGACCGGACCACGTCGCCGATGCCGCTGGAGATCAGGTAGAACCCCAGCTGTACCTGCGGCTGCGCGGCCCGTACCGCCGCGCGCAGCCGCTGGAACAGCGTCGTCACGCCGTCATGCAGTTCGAGCCGCGCGCCCCAGTCGCGCAGCCGTTGCTGCGTGATCAGGCCGTGCCTGCCCTCGCGCGAGAGCTGGATCATCTGGTAGAGATAGGCGGGAACCGGGTCCCAGTCCTGGTTGGACAGCAGCGGGTCGACCTGGTCTTTCCAGAACGACGCCGTGTCCACCCCGATGCTGTCCAGGAAACCGGACGTGCTGTCCGAGGCCAGCGTGTCGTCGAAGTCGAAAATCAGGGCGATGACATCGGACATGGCTATGCGTGATGCGTGAGTGAAGGCGGCAGCCTGAAGGGAACAGCCGCCATTTTGCCTGATTGTGGCGGCGGCCGCGCCCCGGGGCGCGGGGAAAGGACGCGGCCGCCCTCTCCTGGCCCGCAGCTCGCCTTTACTGACGCATCGGCGCGGGCGGCGGTGGCGCCATGCCGGGAGCGGGTGCCATGCCCGGGGCGGGCGCCGTACCAGGAGCCGGCGCCATGCCGGGCGCAGGCGGGGGCGGCGGCATACCGGCGGCCGGCACCTGAATCACGGTTTCACGCAGCACGCCGCCGCCCTGGACGCTGCCGCGCACCTGCGTCGGCGAAGTCATCTGCGTAATGCAATCCTGGCGCGAAGCGGCCGGCAGGCGGTTGCAGCGGTTGAGCATGTTCTGGCGGTGCTGTTCGGCGGTGCCATCGCTCAGGTGCTGACGGTTGGCTTCCTGGCGAGCGGCGCCCGCCTCGCGCATGCAAGCGGTGCGCTCCTGCCCGGTGCTGCCGCTCTTGCAAGCCGCCACATCCTGTTCGTATTGCGCCTGGATGCCGGCGCGGCCGATCGGGTCGGCCGCCTGGGCCGCTCCCGCGGCCAGCAGCAGGCCCGCCGCGCAAAGGGATGCGGCAAGGCGTTTGGGGTGCATGGGACGTACATTCATGGCCAGCTCCTTGGAGAAAGAGGATTGAACCCGGACGGCGCGGCCTGGAGGCCGCGGCCATCTGCTTGATACCACTATCCCACGATGAGGCTTCGGGGACATGTCCAGCAACGTGCAATCGTAAGCCGAAGTTTCCGATGCCGCGGCGCAATATTCATTGCGCCAGCGCAACTCGTCCCCGGATTTGCGCTGCTCCGTCCCCGTCAGCGCGCATCCAGATCGGCATCGGCCTTGGTCAAACGGTTACGGTACACCGCCGCGCGCATCAGCAGCATCGCCGTCACCGGCGACGACACGACCAACAGCAGCGTAATGATCACTTCGTGAAACACCGGACGCGCCGACAACGCCGAGAACACCAGCATCGAGGCGGCCAGCACGCAGCCGCAGCCCAGCGTGTTGCCCAGCGTCGGCGCGTGGATGCGGGCATAGAAGCTGCGAAAGCGCAGCAGCCCGGCCGACCCGGTCAGCGTCAGTAGGCCGCCCAGTACCAGCAGGATGCTGGCGGGAATTCCGGCCCACAGCGGAATGGCGGTATCGATCATGGCTCGATCACCTCGCCGCGCAACAGGAAGCGGGCCATCGCGGTGGACCCGACGAAACCGAACAGCGCGATCAGCAGCGCGATGTCGAAATACACCGGCGTGCCCGAGCGGATGCCAAATACCAGCATCATCAGCATGCCGTTGATATAGATCGTGTCCAGCGCCAGCACGCGGTCCTGCGCGGTGGGGCCGCGCAACAGGCGGACGGTGGCGAACACCATGCCCAGCGCGAAACACACCAGGGCAAAGGAAGCCGACCAATACAGTATGGCGTTCATTCGAATATCTCCATCAGGGGACGCTCGTAGCGGTCTTGCACCAGGCGCACCCAGTAGTCCTCGTTCTGCAGGTCGAGCACATGCAGCTTGAGGCGGTGGTCATCGGTCAGTTCGACCCAGACCGTGCCGGGCGTGTAGGTCACGATGCAAGCCAGCAGGGCCAGTCCGTGCGGGTCTCGCATGGTGAGCGGGATGCGGATGAAACCGGGCGAAAAATCATTGCGCCGCGGGTTCAGGATCAGCTTGGCGACCGCGATATTGGACTTGATGATATCCAGCGTGACATGCAGGAACAGCGGAATCGCCTTCCACAGGCGATGCGGCCGCGCCCGCAGCGGACGCAGGCGCGAAGCGGCCCAGGTGAACCACAGCGCCAGCGCCGCGCCCAGCGCGATCTGGCCGGCCGACAGGCTCTGGTTCAGCACCAACCACAGCAGGAACAGGAATACCGGCAGGAAGAGCAAATACAGGCGGCGCATCAATGTCCCCCTTGCGCGGCGCGCGCCGTCTGCGCCGACATGACGGCGTCGATATAACTCCTGGGCTGGTCGAGCGAGCGGGCGGCGTCGTCCAGATAGGCCGACACCGGCCCGGCCCCGGCGGCCAGGCCGACGCACAGCAGCACCAGCACCGCGACTGGTCCGGCCTCGATCACCCGCAGGCGCGGCGTGCTGCGCTCGTCGCTGGCCCAGAACACGCGGATGCCGGTGCGGCCCAGGCCGATCAGCCCGGCCAGGCCCGACACCAGCACCGCCGCCACCAGCACCCAGGCGTCCATCGGCGGCGCCGACTCGGTGGCCGCCGAAACCGCCGCCGACAACAGCGACAGCTTGGCGACAAAGCCGGACAAGGGCGGCAATCCGGTCACCAACAGGGCGCAACTGATGAATGCCAGCCCAAGGAATGCCATCGCCGCCGGAATCGCCACCCCGACCACGTCGTCCGAGCGATTGACCGAGGCCGGGTCGTCCAGGTCGAACGCATCCAGCGTGACCGCCAGCACATTGGCGCCGAAGCTGCGCGTGCGCTCGATCAGTTCGGCCAGCAGGAAGAAGGCGCCCGTGGTCAGCACCGAGCTGATCAGGTAGAACAGCGCCGGGCCGGTCAGCGTCACCCCGGGCATGCCGAGCGCCGTCAGCAAGGTGCCGGCCGAGACGATGACGCAATAGCCCACCATCTTCTCCAGCTGCTGCGTGGCCAGCAGCCCGAGCGCGCCGAACAGCAGCGTGGCCAGGCCGACCGCGAACATCCAGTCCAGGCTGAAAGCGGCGGGCGCGCCGCTCGGCAGCAGCAGCGAGCCGATGCGCAGCAAGGCGTAGATGCCGACCTTGGTCATGATGGAAAACATGGCCGCCACCGGCGCGCCGGCCGACCCATAGCCCTTGACCAGCCAGAAATTCAGCGGCCAGGCGCCCGCCTTCACCAGAAAGGCCACGCCGAGGATGGCGGCGCCAGCCTCGAACAGCATGCGGTCCGACCCGGTCAGGTTGCCGGCGCGCAAGGCCAGGTCGGCCATGTTGAGCGTGCCGCTCACGCCATAGATCAGCGCGATGCTGATCAGCAGCAGGAACGAGGCCACCAGGTTGACGGCGATGTACTGCAGGCCCGCGCTGACGCGCGCCACGCCCGAGCCATGCAGCAGCAGGCCATAGGACGCCGCCAGCAGCACCTCGAAGAACACGAACAGATTGAACAGGTCGCCGGTCAGGAAGGCGCCGTTCAGGCCCATCAGCAGGAACTGGAACAGCGAATGGAAATGCACCCCGGCCCGGTCCCAGCGCGCCAGCGCATAGGTCAGCGTGGCCAGGCCCAGCACCGCGGTCAGGGTCAGCATGACCGCGGCCAGGCGGTCCACCACCAGCACGATGCCGAACGGCGCGGGCCAGTCGCCCACGAGATAGACGCCGACGCCCTCCGGCCAGACGCCTGGCACCACGCCTCCGGCGACCGCCAGCAGCGCAATGGCGGCGGCCAATTGGGCCAGCGTGGACACCATGGCGATGGCGCCGCGCGTGTAGCGCCGGGTGTCGCCCAGCAGCAGCATCGCGGCGCCGGCCAGCAGCGGCGTGATGATGGGCAGGATGGGAAGATGTTGCAGCCAGAAACTCAAGATTGGGACTCCCGTCCATCGACGTGGTCGGTGCCCGTCAAACCGCGCGAAGCCAGCAGCACCACCAGGAACAGCGCGGTGGTGGCGAAGCCGATCACGATGGCCGTCAGCACCAGGGCCTGGGGCAGCGGATCGGCATACCAGGAAGGATCATGGGCCGTGGCCGGATCGATCACCGGCGGGCGGCCCGAGTTCAGCCGGCCCATGCCGAAGATGAACAGGTTGACCGCGTAGGAGACCAGCGACAGGCCCATGATGAACTGGAAGGTGCGCGGCCGCAGCAGCAGCCAGACCCCCGAGCCCGCCAGGACGCCGATCGCGACGGCGTAAATCAATTCCATCAGGCTTCCCCTGGTTGTGCGGCGGCCGCCTGGCTGTCGGCGGCTGCCTTGCGTTGCGCGCGTAGCGATTGGTGAGCCAGCGCCACCAGCACCAGCACGGTGGACCCGACCACCAGCATGTAGACCCCCAGGTCGAACAGCAGCACACTGGACAAATGCACGTGGCCCACCAGTGGCAAGGAGATATCCCAGGCCAGCGCCGCCAGGAACGGCTTGTAGGCCAGCCAGGCGGCCAGGGCCGCCGAGCCCGCGAACAGCAGGCCGATGCCGATCCAGTTCTGCGGGTTCAGACGGCTGCGCGATTCGACCCAGTAGACCCCGCCCACCATGTATTGCAGGATCACCGCGGTGGCAAAGACCAGACCGCCGACGAAGCCGCCGCCGGGCTGGTTGTGGCCACGCAGCAGGAAATACACCGAGATCAGGGCCGCCGTCGGCAACAGCAGGCGCACCAGCACCGTGGGCACCATCATCGAACCGCTGGGCACCGCCGACTTGATGTCGGGGGCGGCCGGCACCGGGCCGTCCTGGTCGATCTGCTGGCGCGGCAGGTCGGCGCTCTCGGGCGCCGGCCGGAAGCGGCGCAGCAGCGCATAGACCGTCAGCGCCACGACGCCCAGCACCGTGATCTCGCCAAACGTATCGAATCCGCGGAAGTCCACCAGAATCACGTTGACCACATTGGTGCCGCCGCCGTCGGGCAGCGCCCGATCGACGAAATACGAAGAAATGGTGTCGGTCTGCGGCCGCACCAGCACCGCGTAGGCCAGCGCTGCCATGCCGGTGCCGGCGGCGGTCGCCAGCAGCAGGTCACGCAGCCGGCGGCCGCGGGCCCGCAGCGTCGCCCCCAGGCCTTCGTCCTCGTCCAGCGCGATACGGCGCGGCAACCAGCGCAGGCCCAGCAGCAGCAGCACCACCGTCACCACTTCCACCGACAGCTGCGTCAGGGCCAGGTCGGGCGCGGAGAACCAGACGAACGTCAGACAGGTCACCAGCCCCGCGCCGCCGGCCAGCGCCAGCGATGCCAGGCGGTGGTATTTCGCCTGGTAGGCGGCGGCCACGGCGCAGACGCCGCCCACCAGCCACAGCAGCGCGAACGCCGGATCGACCGCGCTGGCGCGCCCGGTCCCGTCCAGCCAGCCGCCGCCGCGCAGCGGCAGCCAGGCCACGAACAGCGTGCCCAGCACGATCAGCCCCATCTGCACCTGCAGGCGCGACGAGGCCAGCCAGCGCAACAGCCAAGCGGCGGCGACGCTGGAGCCATCCAGCAACGCCTCGAACGAACGGCGGCCGTCCAGGCGGTAGATGAACGGCACCCGGCCCGGGTTGGCGCGCTGGTGCGCGCGCAGCGCCAGGTACAGAATCACGCCCGAGGCCATGGCCACGAAGCTCATCACCAGCGGCAGATTGACGCCATGCCACACCGACAGGCTGTATTGGGGCATGTCGGCGCCCAGGATGCTCTGCGCCGCCGTGGCCAGGAATGGCCCCAGGGTCACGCCCGGCAAAATACCCACCACCAGGCACATCAGCACCAGCAAACCGCTGGGAACCAGCATCCATCCGGGCGGTTCATGCGGCGCGCGCGGCAGGTCGGTGGCCGGCGGGCCGAAGAACACCTGCAGGATGAAGCGCAGCGAATAGGCCACACTGAAGGCGCCCGCCACCGTGGCCGCCAGCGGCAGCCCCACCTTCGTCACCACATCGCCACTGACGAAGGTGGTTTCGGCGAAGAACATTTCCTTGGAAATGAAGCCGTTGAGCAGTGGCACCCCGGCCATCGAGGCCGCCGCCACCATGGCCAGCGTGGCGGTGATCGGCATGGCCTTGTACAGGCCCGACAGGCGGCCCAGGTCGCGCGTGCCGGTTTCGTGGTCGACGATGCCGGCCGCCATGAACAGCGAGGCCTTGAAGGTAGCGTGGTTGACCATGT
The DNA here is from genome assembly GCF_902859765.1 of Achromobacter pulmonis. Lineage (GTDB taxonomy): Bacteria > Pseudomonadota > Gammaproteobacteria > Burkholderiales > Burkholderiaceae_B > Achromobacter > Achromobacter pulmonis. The sequence continues at coordinate 6,250 of NZ_CADIJV010000025.1, read as the reverse complement.
GGAACACCGCCGCCACCAGCGCCAGCGAGCTGTTCAGTCCCAGCAGCAATGTGATCAGGCCCAGGTGGCTGATGGTCGAATACGCCAGCACCCCTTTCATGTCCTGCTGGAAGATGGCGGCATAGCCGCCCAGCACCAGCGTGATCAGCCCCGCGCCGCCGATGACCCAGAACCACTCATCAGTGCCGGCCAGCACCGGCCAGAAGCGCGCCAGCAGGAACACCCCGGCCTTGACCATGGTGGCCGAGTGCAGATAGGCCGACACCGGCGTGGGCGCGGCCATGGCGTTGGGCAGCCAGAAATGAAACGGGAATTGCGCGCTTTTGGTCAGCGCGCCCAGCGCCACCAGCAGCAGCACCGCGGGATACCAGGGATCGGCGCGCACCAGGTCGCCAGCGGCCAGCACCCGGTCCATGTCGTAGCTGCCGACGATGTGGCCCAGGATCAGCACCCCGGCCAGCAGGCACAGGCCGCCGGCGCCGGTCACGGTCAGTGCCATGCGCGCGCCGCGGCGGGCATCCAGGCGGTGATGCCAGTAGGCGATCAGCATGAACGAGGCCAGGCTGGTCATTTCCCAGAACATCACCAGCTGGATCAGGTTGCCCGACAGCACCACGCCGAGCATGGCGGCCATGAAGGCCTGGAAGAACGAGAAAAACCGCGGCACCGGATCTTCCGGCGACATGTAGTAGCGGGCGTACAGGACCACCAGCCCGCCCATGCCCGAGACGATCAGGGCGAACAGCCAGGCATACCCGTCCATACGCAACGTGAATTGCAGTCCGAGCGCCGGCGCCCAGGGCATGTCCACGCGGATCACCCCGCCGTTTGCGACCTCGGGGTAGAGGCTCGCCACCAGCACCACGCAGACCAGCGCGATGATGCCCGCCAACCAGGCCTCGGCATTGCGGGCGTTGGACGGCAACAGCGCGGCGCACAGGCTGCCGGCAAACGGCAGAGCGAGGATCAGTATCAGCGACATGGCGTTCCGAGAGTGTCCGGGCCCCTCCCGCCAGCGCGGCAGCGAGAGACGAAACGGACCGGGGATTGAAAAACGGACGGAACCCTGGCCCGGTGCGTCGCAGCACTACACGTTGCCCCGCGGGGACATCGACCAACGCCCCATTGAACGGCGCAGACAGAAACAAGCGCAATAACTTTCTTGCAGGACCGGCCAGGAATCTCATCCGAAAAATATCAGATTCTTGTAAGTTATGCAGAAATTTATGCATGTACCGAGGCGATGACAGCATGTTCGATGCGCAATCGTTACGCAGGCGAGATGCCCGGACATCGATTCAAGTTATTGTCAGCATGCGTTTTTTTGCAACAACGTCGGCGATCCGGGCGCCTTCTTGCCGCGCGCAAATACCCCCATGCCGGCCAGGGGGAATCCCGATTGACCCGCGATCTGTAACTGTGTGCAATGGCGCCCACGAAGCGTCGGCCTGGCCAGAACCCGAGCCGGGCGCGCTTCGCCGATGCCGGCCAACGAAGCCGGCCGGCTCGGATTCAATAATATGGAGAAGACTCTTGACCGTGCTATCCCAAGCCAAGGCCATCCTGGCCACCGCCCTCGCCGGCCTTTGCCTCAGCGGCACCGCGCATGCCGCCGACGCCTACCCCAACAAGCCCATCCGCCTGATCGTGCCATTTGCGGCCGGCGGCACCACCGACATCGTCGCGCGCATCGTGGCCGAAGGCCTGGGCCGTGAACTCGGCCAGCCCGTGGTGGTGGAAAACCGCGGCGGCGGCGGCGGCTCGATCGGCGCGGATGCGCTGGTGCGCGCCACGCCGGACGGCTACACCCTGGGCGTGGCCACGGTCAGCACCATGGCCACCAACCCGGCCACCAATCCCAAGAATCCGTACAACCCGATCAAGGACTTCGCGCCCATCACCAATCTGGTGAACGTGCCCAATGTGCTGACGGTGAATCCGGCGGTGCCGGCCAAGTCGCTGGCCGAGTTCATCGCCCTGCTCAAGGCCAATCCCGGCAAGTACAGCTATGCCTCGTCGGGCGCCGGCGGCATCGGCCACCTGGACGGCGAACTGTTCAAATCGCTGACCAAGACGGATATGGTGCATGTGCCCTACCGCGGCTCGGGTCCCGCGCTCAACGACGTGATCGCCGGCCAGGTCAACGCCCAGTTCGACAATCTGCCCTCGTCCATGCCCCACATCCAGGCCGGCAAGCTGCGCGCCATGGCCGTGGCCGCGCCCAAGCGCCTGCCCGCCCTGCCCGACGTGCCCACCTTCGCCGAAGGCGGCCTGCCGGAAATGGACAACATGGCCTGGTACGGCCTGGTGGCCCCCGCGGGCACGCCCCAGGCCGTGATCGACCGCGTCCACGACGCCGCCGTCAAGGCGCTGAAGGATCCGAAGATCGTCCAGCGCCTGGCCGACGGCGGTTCACTGATCGACGGCAACACGCCGGCCGAGTACGCCGCGCAGATCAAGCGTGAACTGGAACTGCGCCAGCGCATCGCCAAGGAACGCCATATCCAGTCGACCAACTGATCCGCGCGCTGCGGGGCGGTGGCCGTCGTTGCCGGCCGCCGCCGGCCGGCGGCCCGTTCAACGGCCCCGGCGCATGAAACTCGGACCATTCAGGGCCGCCCCGGCGCCGCAAGGGTCGCCGGCGCCGGCCGCGCTCTGATACCATCTCGGCCGTGCGAACCCGTTTTTCTCCTCCCGCCGACGCCGCCTGCGTCCTTTGCGCCCTGCGCTCGACCCTGTTGAGCTCGCAGGAAGTCGCCGCGCGCCGCGCCTACGCGCGTTCCAAGCCCGGCTAAGCGCCCGCTCCCTCTCCCTTCCGTCTCGCCCTCCCCGGCCCGCCGCCGGCCGCCCGCACGTCCGTACGTCCCGATGACGTAGCGCACGGTCTGGCGCCCGGCCGGCCGGCACCGCCGCCTCGCTTCATGGCCAGGCGGTCTTTGCTCCCTGTTTCGTCCGCGCGCCGGCCCAGCCCGGCGGGCGGCGCCACGCCTCGATTGCCACCGAACGCCATGCAACTCACCAAGAAATTCGTCAAAGCCAAGAACCCCTGCGCGGGCGGCTACAAATGGTTCCTGCGCGACCACAACGGCCAGGGGGACTACCAGGCAGTCCTCGATGCCCTGGTGGCCGACGGGCGCGTCGGTGACGCTTGCTGGCTGCTGGACCAGTTCGGCCCTACCGATGCGGTGTTGAAGCTGGACACGCTGGATGCCCACGCCATCGTCTTCGCCGGCACGCTCGAAGTGCGCATGGGCATCAACGTCGACAGCGTGGTGCGCGCCGGACGCAGCATCGTCACCGGCGGCGGCATCCGCGCCGGCGAGTCGATCGTCGCCGGAGAGAACATCGCCGCCGGCGCCAATATCGCCAGCGCCGGCGACCTGCGCGCGGGCGGCGACATTGCCGCCGAATGGGGCATCGAGGTCGCCACGATGCTGGATTGCCGCGGCAACGTGCGCGCCAAGTGGGACATCTGCGCCGGCCAGGACCTGGCCGTGACCGGTCACCTGCGGGCCGGCCAGGACGTGCAGGTGCAAGGCGGCCTCAAGTGCGGCCAAGGAATCAAAGCCGGCGGCAACGTCCAGGCCGCCAAGGACATCAACGCCGCCTGCGGCATCCAGGCCGGCGCCACGATCGCCTGCGGCGGCCACCTGGCCGCCGGCTGGGGGTTGATCGCCGGCGAAGACATCCGCGCCGACGGCGCGATCCGCGCCGGCGAAGGCGTGCAGGCCGACGGCCGAATCGAGGCCGGCGACGGCCATGGCGTCTACGCCGGCCTGAACGTGCGCCTGGACGCCTGGGCGGTCTGCGCCCGCGTCCAGGCCCGCGAACGGCCGCTGCAACTGGTCAGCGGACACTGGGCCGGCCAGGAAGCAGCCGCGCACGCGTAGCACGGACGAAACGACAGGCCACGCGTGGACACCCGCGTGGCGCGGCTGGCGCCGCCGCGATGCCCATGCGCAACGCGGCACCCCACGTGCACGGCGCGGAGAGACTCCCGCCCCACGCGACGCCCCTCCCGGTCAACCGCCCGAGCGCACCGCCGCCGGCGCGCGCAGCGCCAGCATCAACCCCAGCAGAATTCCCGCCATGCCGCCCAGGCTCAGCAGCGACAGCCGGTTGCCCAGCACCAGGTAATCCAGCGCCGCGGTGCCGGCCGGCACCAGGTAGAACAGGCTGGTGACGTTGACCAGGTTGCCGGACTGGATCATGCGGTAGAACAGCAGTGTCGCGCCAACCGAAATCACCAGGCCCATCCACAGCAGCGGCAGAATGAAGCCCGGGCTCCAATCCGCGCGCAGCGGCTGGAACGGCGCGAACAGCAGGCACAGCGCCAGGCTCACCACGTACTGCAGCGGCATGACGTCCATGGGCGCCTGGCGCACGCGCTTTTGCAGGATGGCGCCGGCCGTCATGCTGAGCAGCGCCGCGAAAGCGAAGGCCATGCCGACCAGCGAGAAACGCGCCATGCCGATGCTCTGGAACATCACCATGCCCAATCCGCCCAGGCACAGCAGCAGGCCCGCCAGCCGTCGCGGCGCAAAGCGGCGCTCCAGCAGCGCCAGGGTCAGGATGGGTTGCGCGCCCAGCAGCGTGGCCAGCACGCCCGGCGTGATGCCGTGGTCCAGCGCCAGCAGATAGCAGATGGAATAGCTGCCGATCAACAGCAGCCCGGTCAGCGCGACGATGCCGCGCGTGCCCGGCGCCGGCAGCCAGCGCCGCCGCCCCGCGCAGATCAGCAGCAGGACAGCCAGGGCCAGGACGAAGCGCAGCAGCAGGAAGCCAAAGGCCGAGGCATGCGCCAGGCCCCATTTGGCGAAGATCGCGCCGCCGCTCCACAGCAGCACGAACAACGTGGTGGAGCCGTAGGCGGCCCACGCATTGCGATTTGAAGACATGAGAATTTCTACCTGTCGGGTATGGAACAGGCTCCCGCGGCGCCGCGCGCCTTGCGATGCGCGGACGGATCAGGCCAGGACTCGCGGCGGGCGGACGCGAACGCGTCGGCGCATCAGCGCGGCGGATCCAGGCGGTAAAGCGGGAGCGGGAAGTGTGCGGCGGTCAGCCGGCGACGGCGGCCACGGGCGGATAGGCGCCCGCGACACCGACGACGACATCGCACGGCGGCGCGGCCGGCGGCGACACGACCGTCGAGACGACAGGAGAAACCACGGGAGACTGCACGCCATGCCGCAGGCTCACGCGCAGGCCGGCGCCGGCTGCGAGGACAGCCAAGGCAGATTCGGCGGAGGGCGTGAAGTTGGGCATGTGGAAGGCGTCAGGTTCGGAGAGGAACCCGCATAGGCTACCGACGCCGGAAAGCGGCGTCAAGCTGACCGGCGCCCGCACACGCCGCCGCCCACGCGCTTGCCGGCACCGGTCCGCACCGGGCTTGGGCTTGGCGCCGATGCGTCAACCGCCGATGCGGCGCTGTTCGACGCCCAGGTCGCGCCAGGCTTCGCCATGGCAAGTGAACATCAGGATCTGGTGGCGCGTGGCGGCATCGAACAACGCGCGCTTCATCAGGTCGCGGCGGCCATCGTCGGTGTGCACCAGCGCATCGTCCAGCAACAACAGCGTCGGCCGACCGGCCTCGCGCAGCAGGTCGGCATAGGCAAAGCGCGCCAGGATGCCCAATTGCTCACGCGTGCCGAAGCTGAGCGCGTCCAGCGGGTCCTCGCCGCCCGCGCGTTGCAAGGCCGCAGGCAGCAAGGCCTCGTCCAGGCGCAGCGCGGAATCGGGGAACAGCAGCGCCAGGTAGTGACCCAGGCGGCGCGCCAGCGGCGCCTGCAGGCGTTGGGTGGCGGCATCGCGCTTGCTCGCCAGCAGGGTCGACAGCAGATCCAGCGCCTGCGCGCGGCGCTGGAATTCGTCGCGGCGGCGCTGCAGGCGTTCGCAGGCGGCCTCGGCTTCGGACAGGCGCTCGCCCAGGCCTTGCGCGCCGGCCTGTTCCAGCTTGCCCAGCAGTTGCTGGATCTCGCTATGGCGTTTGTGCTGCGCGTCGCGTTCGATCGCGGCGGATTTCTCGTAGCGCTGGGCGTCCTGTTCCAGCAATTCCGGGCGCAGCGCCTCCAAAGCGGCTTGCGCCTGACGCAGGCGTTGTTCGAGCAGGTCATGGCCATTGCGCGCTTCGGCCAGCCGGCCGGCGCGGGCCTGGCGCTGCGCCGCGCGCTCGGGCGACTGCAGTTCGGCGCCGCGCGCGCCGGCCTGGGTCTCCAGCAGTTGGGCGCGGGCGCTGTCGGCATCCAAG
>NZ_CADIJV010000024.1 GCF_902859765.1 Achromobacter pulmonis | reverse complement strand
GGCGGCGCGGCCTCGGGCGCTGCGGCGGCCGGCTCGGCGGCCACAACGGGCGCCGCCACGGTTGGCTCGGCGGCAGTCGCCGGCGGCGCTTCGCGGGCAATATTCAGTTGGTCGGCATCGACAATGAAGCAGCAGACGGCCTCGATGTCGTCCGGTGTGCAGGTGCTGTCGACCCAGACGGTCAGCACGCCGTTGGCGCGCTGGCTGGCCTTGACCTGGCCGAGGTTGCCCATTTCTTCGAGCAGCGCCTCGGCGTCCTTGTCCGACACCTTGGTGATGCGCACGCGCAGCGGCAGACCGGCCGCGTCGGCGGGCTCGGCCGCCGGAGCCGCCTCGACCGCAGGCGCGGGGGCCGCCTCGACCACGGGCGCGGGAGCGGGCGCGGCCTGAACCACCGGAGCGGGAGCGGGAGCAGGCGCCGAGGCAGCCGCCGCGGGATCCTTGTGCTCCAGGGCGAGCTGCCTCAATACCGCGCAGATACGCTCAAACACGGCTTCATCGGGCTCTTCGGAGGCCCGGTAGGCATCCAGTTGGCTTTTGAGCACGTCTTTCGTTTCCAAGAAAATATCAATCATGTCCGTGCGCAGCGCCATTTCGCCGCGACGGATCGCGTCCAGAAGGTTTTCGAGCAAGTGGGTGGTGCCCGCCAGCTGGTTGAAACAGCCAAACGTCGCGGCGCCGCCCTTGATCGAGTGGGCTGCGCGGAAGATGGCGTTGAGCTGCTCGATGTCCGGCGCGCCCACGTCGAGCTCGAGCAACAACTGCTCCATTTGCGCGAGCAGCTCGTCCGCCTCGTCGAAAAAGGTCTCGTAAAACTGACTGAGGTCCAATCCAGAACTCATGACCCGTACGCCTTCATAAATGAACTTGCCTACGCGCCGGACTGCTCATCGAGCAGCTCGGACGCCAATTCCACCAGCACATCGGGATCGACCGGCTTCGAGAGCCAGCCGCATACACCGAGGTCCCGGGCGGCCATTTTGCTGTCCACGTCATCCTCGGTGGTCAGCACCAGTACCGGCACATCCAGGTACTGTTCCTGTTCGCGCAAGCCCTGGATCAGTTGCAGCCCGCCCATCACGGGCATGTTCCAGTCGCTCACCACCAGGTCCACCGGATGGCTCCTGGCCACCTCCAGCGCTTCCTGGCCGTTGCCGGCCGTCAAAACCTTCCATCCCGCGCCCGTCAGCGTCGCCTGGACGATCATTCTCATCGTCGCCGAATCGTCCGCCACCAGAATCGTTGCCGCCATTGCTATCGAGCCCCTTCAGCGGGCGGCGTTGCCGCCGCGTCGCCATGCTTAGTTGCCGTCGTGGCCTTGGCTGCGGCATTCGCCGCCTCCACGGCCGTCCCAACCTCGCGGGCATCCTTGGCGCTGACGTCCGCTGCCGCGGCGTTCTCGCTTTCGATGCGCCGCTGGGTGCTCTGGTTGAGCACCACTAGGCTGATACGCCTATTAACGGCCGCATACGGATCATCTTTAACCAGACTCATGCTCGAGGACAGGCCCTGGATGCGCATGACCTTGCTTTCGTTCATGCCACCGGCCACCAATTCCTGGCGCGATGCGTTGGCCCGGTCGGCCGAGAGTTCCCAATTGCTGTAGGCGCGTTCGCCGCGGGCATACTGCGACGCATCGGTATGCCCGGAGATGCTGACCTTGTTAGGCAGTTCGTTCAGAACCGGCCCCAATTCCCGCAGGATGTCGCGCATATAGGGCTGCACTTCGGCGCGCCCGGTGGCGAACATGGGGCGGTTCTGGTTGTCGATGATCTGGATGCGCAGGCCTTCGGTGGTCATGTCGAGCAACAGCTGGGGCCGGAAGCTCTTGAGCACCGGACTGTTCTCGATGACGTTTTCCAGCCGCCGCTTGAGGTTTTCGAGGCGATGCTGGTCGCGGCGCTCGGCGTCGCCCATCGGCTGGGCCTCGACCCGGTTGCCCTGGCCGCGACGCTCGTCGCCGTCGCTGCGCAGGGGATCGCGGCCGCCGCCGGGAACCGCGCTGGTCTCGGCCGAGCTGCTGGGGCCGCCGGTCAGGGCCACGCGCAGGGGCATGCGGAAGTACTCGGCGATACCTTTCAGTTCCTCGCGTGGCACGATGCTGATCAGCCACATCACCAGGAAGAACGCCATCATGGCCGTGATGAAGTCGGCGTAGGCGATTTTCCAGCTGCCGCCGTGGTGTCCGCCGCCATGGACCTTCTTGCGGCGGATCACCACGCGGTGGTTGTTTACGGTGCTCATGGCCCGCTCCGTCAGGCCTTGGCGGTGGACTTGGTCTGCCGGACGTGCTCTTCCAGCTCACCGAAGGTCGGACGCACCGACGAATACAGCACCTTGCGACCGAATTCCACCGCCAATTGCGGCGGGTAGCCGTTCATGCTGGCCAGCAGCGTGGTCTTGATACATTCCAGCACCTTCATCGCCTCGTCCGTGCGCCGCTCGATGCGCGAGGCCAGCGGACCGACGAAGCCGTAGGCCAGCAAAATGCCCAGGAAGGTGCCGACCATGGCCTTGGAGATCAGGTCGCCGAGGATGGCGGGAGGCTGGTCGACGGCGGCCAGCGCCTTGATCACGCCCAGCACCGCGGCCACGATACCGAACGCCGGCAGGCCGTCGGCCATCTGCCGGATCATGCTGGCGGGCACTTCGCGCTCGTGGCGGTAGGTTTCGATTTCCTCGTCCATCAGCGTTTCGATCTCGAACGAGCTCATGTTGCCGCTGATCATGATGCGCAGGTAGTCCGTGATGAACTCCATGAGCTTGTCGTCTTTGGCGATGCGCGGGTACTCGCTGAAGATCGGGCTGGAGGCCGGATCCTCGATGTGCGATTCGATGGCCATCAGGCCCTCGCGGCGCGCCTTGTTCAGCAGCACGTACAGGAGCGCCATGAGCTCCATGTAGACGTCCTTGCCGTAGCGCGAGCTTTTCAGCGTGTCAGGCAGTGCCTTCTTGACCAGCATCAGCGACTTCTTGCTGTTGCCGGCCAGGAACGCGCCGAAGGCCGCGCCGAAGATCAGCGTCAGCTCGAACGGCTGGTAAAGCGCGCCGAGATGACCGCCGAGCGCTACGAAGCTGCCGACGACCGACACGATCACCACGAGAAAACCGATAACAATCAACACATCAGGCCCCTGCCAACGAAGTCTAAAACCGGCGTCAATGATCCCCTGTTCCCCCCGTCCCAAAAAGGCGGGTTACGGGGAGTTTTCCAGGGCTTTTGATGTATTTGGACGCACCGCTCAGGAACGGGCGGCGTCTACGGCTGGCGCGGAACGGGTGCCCGCCCGCGCCTTGGCGGCGGCGCGGGTCTTGCCGGCGCGGGGGGGCGGACGGCAGATCGCGCACACGAAATCCGACTGCGGGTCATGCGCATGGGCAATGAAATGCCCGCCGCACTGGCGGCAGGCGGAGAGCTGCAGCATGCCGCTGTCGAAGAACCGCACCAGCATCCAGGCGCGGGTGAAGCTCAGGACGGGTTCGGCGGACTCGGCGTTGTCGACGCCGGCGTTCTCGAGATAGAGCCGGTAGGCGTCGATGATGGCGCGGATGCCCTTGCTGCTGGTACGCGCATTCAGGAACGAATACACGTTGTAGAAAAGCGAGGAGTGGATGTTCGGCAACCAGGTCATGAACCAGTCGACCGAAAAAGGCAGCATGCCCTTCGGTGGCGAGCAGCCGCGGATCTCGCGGTACAGACGTGCCAGGCGGTCGTGGCTGAGGCTGGTTTCAGCCTCCAGCACCTGCAACCGCGCCCCCAGGGTAATCATGGAGCTGGCGAGCAGGATGTCATCCGCTTCCTGCGAAACACTCTTGGTGGCCATTACACGTGTCCGAAGTGGGCGTCGACCGGCCGTCAGGCCAGTTCTTCGACAGGTTGCTTGGCCAGCAGGATCGTCGCATGCGCTTGCTGCAGCGCACCACCGAGCACGTCGTGCGTCAGCGCCGACAGCAGGCTGTAGTCATCGAAACGGAAACGGCACAGGAGCGAGCTGGAACTGGCCAGCTTGACCAGCTGGGCCGGGGAAAGCCGCATCAGGATGTCGGCAACTTCGTTGCTGAATCCCAGGCGGAACATCGATGCGGCATAGTCATCGCGCAGCATGCGCTGGGCGAGAAGTAGATAAGACAGATTCACTTCGCGGATATCTGCCAGCAAAGAATTTTCGACTTGTTGCACGCCCGACTCCCTATTCCCTATCCCACCGAAGGGGCTTGATAACCAATGACATGCGCAACATTGTTGCGCCCGCCCGCTGCATCCTGTTTTAATGCGAAATGTATCATTTGTTCGCAATTTAAGTAAAATTTACCACAGGTCATGTCATTTTCTATGACTTATATGACAAATCTTTGTTGATATTGCGCAACGTGATGCTATAGACACACCTTGACATATAAATTCCTGACAAATGTACGTCAATTTGGCAAATAAGCATTCAAAACATTGCGTGCTTTAGCGAATGAAATGCCGTCTTTTGCCGACAATGGCGCCTTGCCGATCACAAAATCTTGCTAGCCTTAGCGTAGCCGCGCGTTTGTCGACAATGTCGTAAATTGACAACAACCGACAATGCGTCACGATGGACACCGCCCGACATTTCCGCAATGCCCCACGCAGATGACAGCTTGGTCGAATATGCCCCGCTAGTGCGGAAGCTGGCCCTGCAATTGCTCGCCCGGCTGCCGGCCAGCGTCGAGCTCGACGACCTGATCCAGGCCGGCATGATCGGACTGCTGGACGCCGTGCGGCGTTACCAGGAAACCGCCGACGCGCAGTTCGAGACCTACGCCACCACCCGCATCCGCGGCGCCATGCTCGACGAGCTGCGCGGCCAGGACTGGCTGCCGCGCAGCGTGCGCGCCAAGGCCCGCAAGATCGAACAGGCCATCCAGCAGTTGGAGCAGCGCCTGATGCGCGCCCCCAGCGAAGCCGAGATCGCGCAGCAGATGGAAATGCCGCTGAGCGAATATCAGACGCTTCTGCATGACGCCCAAGGCGTGCAGATCGTTCATTACGAAGATTTCGCCACCGAGCCGGACACCGCCTCGGGCCAGTCCGACTGGGCCGCCACGCTGAACCACGGCGCCGCCGGCGGCAATCCGCTGGACTCGCTGCTGGCCGGTGACTTCCGTCAGGCCCTGATCCACGCCATCGACACCCTGCCCGACCGCGAAAAGCTGCTGCTGTCGCTGTGCTACGAGCAGGGCCTGAACCTCAAGGAAATCGGCGCGATCATGAACGTGACCGAGGCCCGTGTCTGCCAGCTGCGTTCACAGGCCACCGCCCGCATCCGCGCCAAGCTGCGCGAACAGGCCTGGCAGCACCTGCCCCAGGACGGGCAGATCGCGCAGATCATCTGAAGCACAGGGCCGCAGCCTTGCGGCCCGCGCCCGACCCGCCATGCCGTCGGGCGGGAATTCCAGGGAAATCCAACGCTATTCGCGCCATTGCGCCCCGCCCATCCTTGTTAGCCTAGCAAGCTGACCCAATGAGGTGCGCAGGGCGATCCGTCGCCAGATACGCACCGCGACCCCTGGAATTTCGCCATGAGCGCACCCGACCTCCTGACGCAGGCCATTTCCGACGCCTACGACGAAACCCCGTATATCTCCCTGCCGTTTTCCTACACCTCGCCCGGCCATCTGCGCGCGGTCGCGCACCTTTACCGGCTCGAGGCGCCCGCGCTGGAGCAGGCGCGGGTATTGGAACTGGGCTGCGCGGCGGGAGGCAATCTGTTGCCGTTCGCGCTGGCCCACCCGGGAGCCCAGGTCGTGGGTATCGACCTGTCGCCCGAGCAGATCAACGCCGGCCGGCAGGTTGCCGAAGCGGTCGGCGCGCGCAATCTGGATCTGCGCGCCATGAGTCTGACGGATATCACCGCCGCGTTCGGCACGTTCGACTACATCATTTGCCACGGCGTGTTCAGCTGGGTGCCGCCGGACGTGCGCGACGCCATCCTGCGCGTCTGCCGCGAGAACCTGGCGCCGCAAGGCATCGCCTACGTCAGCTACAACACCTACCCGGGCTGGAAGGCGGCGGATGTGATCCGCGACGCGATGATACTCAACAGCTTCGGCGCCCAGACGCCGCAGGAGAAAATCGCCCGCGCCAAGGACATGCTGACGCTGATCGAGAGCGGCCTGTGGCATAACAATCCGCTACGCACGGCACTGCAGCCAGCGGCGCAGAAACTGCGCGGCCAGACCGACCACTACCTGCTGCACGAGTACCTGGAAGCCATCAACACGCCCTGCTATTTCCTGGAATTTGCCGCCGCCGCGCAGCAAGCCGGGCTGGCCTATGTCACGGACGCCGAACCCCAGCAGACGTTTCCCTCGACTTACGGCGGCACCGTGGCGCTGGGCCTGAACGGCTTGTCGGTCAACGCCAACCGGGAAATGCGCGAGCAATACCTCGACTTCGCGGTGGGCCGCCAGTTCCGCAAGAGCCTGCTGGTGCATGCCGAACGGGCCGGCGAGATCCTGGAGCAGCCGCAGGGCGATGCCTTCACCACCATGCACTTTGCCGCCGACCTGACGCCTCTTCCGGCGCCGGCGGGCGCGCCCGCGGGCCAGCGCCAGTTCCGCACCGCGGCCAATACCAGCATCACCACCCAGGACCCGGCGATGGCCGCCCTGATGGAGGGGTTGGCGCGGACCTGGCCGCAATCGCACAGCTTCGATGCGCTGTGCGACAGCGTGCGCCACGTGGCGGGCGACCAAGAGGCCGGCGCCCTCTCCGACGCGCTGATCGGAAATCTGGTCACGCTGCTACAGGCGGGCGCCCTTCACTACCGGCGCGAGCCCGCGCCTTATGACACGCCGCAGTCGCGGCCGCAATTGCTGCCGGGCGCCGTCCAGTTGCTACAACAAGTAACAAAAATAGGGTGCCAGGTCGGCATGCACAACGCTTGGCATCACCCCGTCACGCCACCGACCGCCCCGCTGCACGGCTACCTCCTGAGCCAGATCGATGGCCAGCGCAGCATCAGCGATCTGCGCACGCTGGCCCGCGATGCCCTCACGGCCGGGCGCTTCCCGCATCCTGACGGCAAGTCCTATAAAGGTGCGCGCAACCTCGACCCGGTAGCCCAGGATATCGTCACCAGCCTGCTCGCCGGCCTGCGCCACGCGGGCCTGTTACTGCATTGAGCGACCTCCGCGGCGGTTGCGCCGCGGCCCCGGATTGGTCTGAATCTGCGTCAAACAACATTTTGCGAATGCCAAAAAAAAGCCCTAAAGATTGAATTGCGACTGCCGTAATCCTTGCAACGGAGAAATTCGAAGACGCAAGAAATCGAATTCTTCCCGTTACAACGATGGGCGGCCCAGCTGCCCGGTTTGAAGAAGCCTTTCTCTCTTGGGAGCCTAAACATGGCTGCAGTTATCAACACCAACTACTTGTCGCTGGTTGCTCAGAACAACCTGAACAAGTCGCAATCCGCCCTGGGTACCGCCATCGAGCGTCTGTCGTCCGGCCTGCGCATCAACAGCGCCAAGGATGACGCCGCCGGTATGGCCATTGCCAACCGCTTCACCGCGAACGTCAAGGGCCTGACCCAAGCCGCCCGTAACGCCAACGACGGCATCTCGCTGGCCCAGACGACGGAAGGCGCCGCCTCCGAAATCAACACCCACCTGCAGCGCGTTCGCGAACTGTCGGTGCAAGCCGGTAACGGCAGCTACTCGCAAGAGCAGCTGAACTCGATGCAAGACGAAATCAACCAACGTCTGTCGGACATCGACCGCATCTCGCAACAAACCGACTTCAACGGCGTGAAGGTCCTGTCCTCCAACGCCAAGCCCCTGACGCTGCAAGTCGGCGCCAACGACGGCGAAACCATCACCCTGAACCTGACCGAAATCAGCGTCAAGACCCTGGGTCTGGACGGCTTCAACGTCAACGGCTCGGGCGTGACCCAGAACCGCACGGCCACCGTGTCCGACCTGCAAGCTGCCGGCGGCACCTCTGTTGGCAACGACTGGACCGTGACCACGAACCACGCCAGCGCCACCGCTGACCAAGTGTTCGGCAAGCTCGAAGGCGGCAACAAGGTCACCGTGGGCACCGGCGCCGGCGCCACCGTCTACACCTACGACGCCAGCAACAAGAACTTCACGTTCACCGACAAGTCGGCGTCGAACGCCGCTGCCGTGACCGCCCTGGCCAACTCGCTGCGTCCGGCCACCGGCACCACGACCGCCACCTACACCCACAGCAACGGCTCCGCTTCGACCTCGTTCGAAGTCGACGCCACGGGCAAGGTCACCGTCGGCGGTCAAGCCGCCTACCTGGATGCCGCCGGCAACCTGACCACCAACAGCGCCAGCGCCACCGCTGCCACGCTCGACTCCGTGATGACGGCTGCTTCGAACAACACCGGCGCCGCCGGTTCGTCGTCGGTCGCCATCGGTGGCAAGACGTACTCCAACACGGGCACCGCCAACCAACTGACGTTCACCAACACCATCGCCTCCGATGCGCTGCTGGCCAACGTCAAGGCCGCCGCCAACTCGTCGATCCAACTGGGCCAGGGCATCACCAGCGCCACGGTTACGCTGGTCAACGGCACCTCGACCGACACGTACGTCGACGACAAGGGCTCGTTCACGACCACCAAGACCTTCGACACCGTGTACACGGTTGACCCCAACACGGGCAAGGCCACGGTCAAGAGCGGCACGGGCACGGGCGACTACGCTCCCCAAGTGGGCGCCACCGCCTACGTCAGCGCCTCGGGCAAGCTGACCACGGACACCACCAGCAAGGGTACGCTGACGACCGATCCGCTGAAGACGCTGGACGCCGCCTTCACCAAGCTGGACAAGCTGACCGGTGAACTGGGTGCCGTGCAGAACCGTCTGGAATCGACCATCGCCAACCTGAACAACGTGGTCAACAACCTGTCCAACGCCCGTTCGCGTATCCAGGACGCCGACTACGCCACGGAAGTGTCGAACATGTCGAAGGCCCAGATCCTGCAACAGGCTGGCACCTCGGTTCTGGCGCAAGCCAACCAAGTGCCGCAAACCGTGCTGTCGCTGCTGCGTTAATTCGCGGCTCGCAGCCCGGACGGGCGGGGAAGCCCTGGTTTCCCCGCCTGGCCAGCCGGCCACGGCCCTTCGCACCGTGGCCTGCCATCCAAAACCCGCCTCCTGGCGGGTTTTTTCATTCCCGCCGGCTTCGCGCGGTTTCATCCAAACTGGCGGCGAATTGGCATGCTGATTCGCTGAATGAGCCGGTGCCCGCCTCCCTAGAATTACCGCAATCATTCCCCGGGGCCCGCCCCTCCTTCGCACGCCACATGTCTTATCCGGCCCACACCCAACGACAGACCGCCGCTGATCCCGGCCCCCTCGCCCCCAGCCATTCCCCCGAACGGCTGCGCGCCACCGCCCACCTGTATGGGGTCGAGACAGTCCCTCTGGACAGCGCCCGGGTGCTGGCCATCGGCTGTGGCGACGGCGCCGGGCTGCTGCCCTTCGCGCTCGCCCACCCGCAGGCGCAGGCGGTCGGTCTCGACGGGTCCGAGGCCCTGGTGGCACAAGGCACCGAGACCGCCCGGCGGCTGGGCGCGGCCAACCTCACGCTGTATGTGGGCGAGGCGGCCGACATCGGCACCCAGCTGGGCCTGTTCGACTACGTCATCGTCACCGGCCTGTACAGCTACTTGCCCGCGCCCGCCCAGCAGGCGTTGCTGCAGGCTTGCGGGCAATTGCTGAGCCCGCGCGGCATCCTGTATCTGGATTGCCATGTCTATCCCGGCGCCAAATCGCTGGAAGTGGTGCGCGATGCCATCCTGCTGCACGGTCACGCCGCCCAGAACGGCGACGAATTGCGCCAGAGCGCCCGGGCGGCGCTGTCCCTGTTCAAGGACGGCATGGCGGCGGCCAATCCGCATGCCGCGTCCCTGGCGGCCGCGGCGGATCAGTTCGCCCGGGCCCTAGACAACGCCAGCGGCGCCGATCCGCTGGCCTGCAATCCCAGCTATTTCGTGGAATTGGCCGGCGCGGCCGGCCAGGCCGGCCTGGCCTACCTGGGCGACGTGCAGCCCCTGAGTGAATTGCCGCTCTCGTTCGGCCAAGGCGTTTCCCTGAACCATAGCCTGGTGGCAATGGGACAACCCGCCACCGTGCGCCAGCAGTATCTCGATTTCGCCACGGGTCGCGCGTTCCGCCAATGCCTTTGGCTGCGGGAGGAACGGGCGGGTGAAGTCCAGCGCCCGGACCTGGCCCGGCTGCATGACCTGCGCTTCGCCGCCGGGCCGATCCGGCTGGCCGCCAATGGCCAGGAAGAGGGAGCGACCTATGTGAACCACCTTGGCCGCGCCCTGGTCACGCACGACCCCGACACGGTGACCGTGGTGGATACGCTGGCGCATGCCTGGCCCCGCTCGCTCCCCTACAGCACCCTGCTGGCCGTCCTGCTCTATCGCAACCAGATCGACAATGACGCGGCCGCCAAGATCCTGCAACGCACGCTGCAAACCTTGCTCGAGCATGATCTGGTGCACTATTGCCTCGACCCCGGCCCCTACGAAACCGAGGGCGACGACAGCTTGCGCCTGCTGCCCTTCCTGAGCACCGCGGCGGCGGACGACGAACCCGCGCTACCGCGCTTCAACCTGTGGCACGAAACCGTCAATTACGTGCCGCCTGCGCAGCAGGCGGCCATCCTGGCCAACCTGGCGGCGGGCCGCCTGCCCAGCGCCGCGGCCGGCGATGCCCCGCCGCCCCTGCCCGCGGACGTGGCGGAAACCCTCTCGCTGGTCAAGCGCTATGCGCTGGCCCAGGGTAGCGCCAAGGCCTGGGCCGACCTGCTGCGCCGCACGCTCGAGGCAGCCGGAGAGGACTACATGCCGCTGGCCGGCATGTATGCCAGCGCGCTGGCCTGCCTGAGCCTGAATTCGCGTGTGCTGCAGGCCAGCGGACACCAGTCCGTCCCGCCTGCCGGCCTCACGGCTCAGGTCAAGCGCATGCACGAACTGATGATGCGCAAGGCCTACCTCGAGGCCGAGCCGGTCGCTCGGCAGCTGACCAAGCTGGCGCCGCGTTTCTGGGACGCCTGGGAAGCGCTGAGCATCGCCCTGTTCAGCACCTTTCGCAGCCCCCAGGCGCTGCAGCCCACGCTCACCATGATGAATCTGGCGCCGGCCGATGCCCAGAGCCACATCGTGCTCGCCGCCGTCCTGACCCAGCTCGGACGCACCGCCGAGGCGATCGGCGTGGCCCGCCGCGCGATCGAGCTGGACCCGCGCAGCCCCGAAACCCATTCCGCCCTGGCCGATGCGCTGGCCGCCGAGCGCCGCTACAAGGAAGCCGAAGCCTGCAACCTGACGGCGCTGACGCTCGATCCGACCCACCGCAAGGCGCTCATCAACCTGAGCAAGATCTACATCGACTCGGGCGAGGTGACTCAGGCCGAGGCAATGACCCGCAGGACCCTGGCCCACTACCCGACCGCTGCGGTGGCGCGCAACAACCTGCTGTTCGCCATGAACTATTCGGACGACCGCACGGCCGAAGAAGTGTTCCAGGCCTATCGCGATTACGACACCGACCTCTGCCTGCCGCTGCGTTCGACCTGGAAGCCGCACAACAACAACCGTGATCCGCAGCGCAGGCTCAGGATCGGCTACGTGTCGCCCGACTTCCGCCAGCACTCCGGCAATTACTTCATCGAGCCGGTGTTCGCGCACCATGATCGCGAGCGCTTCGAACTGACCGCCTACGCGGAACTGGTCGCCGAAGACGCCACCACGCCGAGGCTGAAGGCCTACTTCGACCACTGGGTCCCCACGGCGTCGATGAGCGATGCGCAGCTGGCCGAACGCATCCGCGCCGACGGCATCGACATCCTGATCGACGTCGCCGGCCACACCGCGGGCAACCGGCTGGGCGCGTTCGCGCGCAAACCCGCGCCGGTATCGCTGACGTGGCTGGGCTTTGGCTACACCACCGGGCTGTCGGCCATCGACTACATCATGACCGACGACGTGATGCTGCCGGCGGGCTATGAGCACCTGTTCTCGGAAAAGCCCTGGCGCCTGGCACAAAGCAATTTCATCTACCGGCCGGGCACCACCATGGGCGACCCCGGCCCGCTGCCGGCGCTGACCAACGGCTACGTGACGCTGGGAACGCTGACCCGCGCCATCCGCATGAACGACCGCACCGTCAAGGTGTGGTCCGAGATCCTCCGGCGCCTGCCGCAGGCGCATCTGGTGGTAAACAGCACCAGCTACCGCGACGGGCCCATGCGCGAACAGCTGATCCGCCGCTTCGAGGCGCACGGCATCGAACGCCAGCGGCTCGAAGTCGGTTGCACCAGCCCCCCCTGGGACGTGCTGCGCGGCATGGACATCGGGTTGGACTGCTTCCCGCACAATTCCGGCGTGACGCTGGTCGAAACGCTGTACATGGGCGTGCCTTATGTAACGCTGGCCGATCGTCCCAGCGTCGGCCGTATTGGCGCTTCCGTTCTGCACGGCATCGGTCGTCCCGAATGGGTGGCCGATGACGAAGACGCCTACATCCGCAAGGTGGTGGAACTGGCCAGCGATCTCCCCGCCCTGCAGGCAGTACGCAACACGCTGCGCGATGAAATGCGCGCCAGCCCCTTGATGGACGAACCCGCGTTCGCCCGCAAGTTCGAAGCCGCCCTGCGCGGCATGTTCACGAATTGGTGCGAGAACCAAGCATGAAAGCAATCATCCTGGCCGGTGGCCTGGGCACCCGTATTTCCGAAGAAACGCATACCCGGCCCAAGCCGATGATCGAAATCGGCGGCCGGCCCATCCTGTGGCACATCATGAAGACCTACTCCGCCCATGGCGTGAACGACTTCGTGATCTGCTGCGGGTACAAGGGCTACATGATCAAGGAGTACTTCGCCAACTACTTCCTGCACATGTCCGACGTCACCTTCGACATGGCCGACAACCGCATGGAAGTCCATCAGCGCAAGGCCGAGCCGTGGCGCGTGACGCTGGTGGATACCGGCGAGAACACCATGACCGGGGGCCGTCTCAAGCGCGTGGCCGATTACGTCAAGGAAGAGGAAGCGTTCTGCTTCACGTACGGCGACGGGGTGGCCGATATCGACATCAGCGCGCTGATCGCGTTCCACCGCCGCCATGGCGGCAAGGCCACGGTCACCGCGGTGCAGCCGCCCGGCCGTTATGGCGCGCTGCGCCGAGAAGGCGACCGCGTCACCGGTTTCACCGAGAAACCGCGCGGCGACGGCGGACTGATCAACGGCGGCTTTTTCGTGCTGTCGCCCAGCGTGCTGCCCCTGATCGCCGGAGACGACACCAGCTGGGAAGCCGAACCGCTCGAAACCCTCAGCCGCGAAGGGCACCTGCACGCCTACGAACACCTGGGTTTCTGGCAGCCGATGGACACGCTGCGAGAAAAGAACCTGCTCGAATCGCTGTGGAACGCGGGACAGGCGCCCTGGAAGGTCTGGTGAAGCCGATCGCGCTATTTGATCAGCAGGCCCTGCCCGGTGGGTAATTCCAATACCCGATAGCCGCGTCGCACAAACCACGGGTCCTCTGCCTCTTTCTGGGCGCGATACGCCAGCCAGCCATAGTCATCCAGGATCAGCACCGCCCCCGGCACCATGCGATCGAACAGTGTTTCCAGCGCGCCGATTTCCGCATCCGCGTTGTTCAGGTCGAGATGCATGAAGGCGATCTTGGCGGGCGCGACATCCTGCAGCACCTGCGGCACCTGGCCTTGTGTGACGGTGACGTTGGGCAGATCGGAGAACCGCTGCCTGACCTGGAGATACAGCTCCTTGCCGTGCTCCGGCATGGCGTGATGCGGCTGGGAGGGATCGTGATCGAACAGGTCATACAGATAGTAGTGGCGGTCCGGGTGGGATGAAAACTCGACCGCATCGCAAACGATCCGCGCCGTCGTGCCCTTGTAACAAGCACACTCGACGAAATCGCCCTCCAGGCGCAGGCCCTGGCGCACGCCCCAAAGGACCACCGAAATCCGCCACAGCACGGCCTGCTCGATCTCGGTGCCCGCGTGGTCGCCGAACGCCTTCATCAGGGCCGGGTCGTCCAGAAAGCCCAGATTGCGATGATAGGTAAAGAGATTGTCGCCCGCGTAGGCGCCTGCGATGCCCTCGATTGCATCGAGGGCGGTCTGGAGCCCTTCGTAGAACATTGTGGGGTTCTGCAGTCCGAAAAACACCGTTTTCAGATGATTCTTGCTCATTTTCGATGGCTTCCCGACGGATATGAAACGCGATCACGCCATCATCCGCGAGGCGAGAGGCCGCGGGCCGGCGTTTCCGCCCACGGATATCTCAAAAAGCGCCACGTCCCGCGACACTCCGACCTTGCCCGAAAACTAGGGGTCGATCTCCGGACTGATCCCCCTATTGCGATGCAGGCAAGTCTTTAGAATCCTCCGTGTCACGGACATTACCCCCTCCCGAAACGCCTCCCGCCCCGAACGCCGCCGATCCCATTTGGAACTCATGACCGGGTCCTTCCTGCCATCCCCCGCCTTCTGGCGCCACAAGCGCGTTCTGTTGACCGGCCACACGGGCTTCAAGGGCGGCTGGCTGGCGCTATGGCTGCACCGGCTGGGCGCTCATGTCACGGGCATCGCGTTGCCGGCGGACACGACGCCGGCCCTCCACCAGGCGGCCCGCATCGACGAGCTGGTCGAAGGCCGCCATTGCGATATCCGTGACGCAGCGGCATTGCGCCAGCTCGTCCTGGCGGCGCGGCCTGAAATCGTGCTGCACCTGGCCGCGCAGGCCCTGGTGCGCCCCAGCTACGCCGAGCCGGTCGCCACCTTCGCCACCAACATCATGGGCACCGCGCACCTGCTCGATGCCCTGCGGTCGGCGCCGGACACCCGGGTGGCGGTCATGGTCACGACCGACAAGGTCTATCGCAACAATGAATGGCCTTATCCGTACCGCGAAAACGACGCGCTCGGCGGGCACGACCCCTACAGCGCCAGCAAGGCGGCCAGTGAACTGGTCATTGCCTCGTATCGCGACGCGTTCCTGAAAGAACAAGGCCTGGCGGTCGCCAGCGCCCGCGCCGGCAATGTGATCGGCGGCGGCGACTGGTCGGTCGACCGCCTGTTGCCTGACGCCGTACGCGCCTGGCGCGACGAAGGCGAACTGCAGGTGCGGCGGCCGCAATCGGTGCGGCCATGGCAGCACGTGCTGGAACCGCTGGCCGGCTACCTGGCGCTGGCGCAGGCGCTATGGCACGACCCCGCCCTGGCGGATGCCTACAACTTCGGACCGGATGCCGCCGAGGCGGCGCCGGTGCGCACGGTGATCGACCTGGCGCAGGCGGCCTATGGCCGTGGCCGCGTCGCCTACGCCGCGCAGCCCGAAGGGCCGCACGAGGCTGGCCTGCTGATGCTGGACACCGCCAAGACGCGCGCGGTGCTCGGCGCGACGCCGCGCTGGCCATTGGCCATGGCGGTCGCCCGCAGCATGGATTGGTACCGCCGTTTCGATGCGGGCGAGGATGCGCGGACGCTGTGCCATGCCGATATCGACCGCTACTCGGAACCGCAATGAGCCTTGAGATCCACGACACCCCTCTGGCCGGGCTGAAACGGGTGCAACGGCGCCCGCGCGGTGACGCGCGCGGATTCCTGGCGCGCCTGTTCGACGCCGAGGCCCTGCGCGCCGCGGGTTGGGAAGGCGCCATCGCCCAGGTCAACCACACCCATACCGCCACACGCGGCACGGTGCGCGGCATGCACTACCAATTGCCTCCCCATGCCGAGATGAAGCTGGTCAGTTGCATCCGCGGCGAAGTCTGGGATGTCGCGGTGGATCTGCGTCGCGGCTCGCCCACTTTCCTGCGTTGGCACGCCGAGCGGCTGTCCGCCGACAACGGCTGCGCCCTGCTGATCCCGCAGGGCTTCGCGCATGGCTTCCAGACCCTGTGCGACGACGTGCAAATGCTGTATTGCCATTCCGCCGCCTACGCCCCGCAGGCCGAGGCAGGCCTGCATTTCCAGGATGCCCGCCTGGGCATTGCCTGGCCCTTGCCCCCTACCCTGGTATCCGAGCGCGACCTGCAGCATCCGCGCCTGGACGCCGCTTTCCCCGGAGTCGCGCCGTGAAGTGCCGCCACTGCCAGGCCGACCTGCGCCTGCCGTTCCTCGACCTGGGCCATGCCCCGCCGTCCAATGCCTATCTGACCGCCGACGCGCTGCGCGGGCCCGAGACCTGGTTTCCGCTGCGCCTGCTGGTCTGCGAATCGTGCTGGCTGGTCCAGACCGAAGACCACGCGGGCCGCGAAGCGCTGTTCACCGACGATTACGCCTACTTCAGCTCGTTCTCTTCGTCATGGCTGGCGCATTCGCGCCGCTACGTCGACGCCATGGTTGCCCGCTTCGGGCTCGGCCCCCAGAGCATGGTGTGCGAGATCGCCGCCAATGACGGCTATCTGCTGCAATACGTCAAGGCCGCCGGCATTCCCTGCTATGGCGTGGAACCCACCGCCAGCACGGCCCAGGCCGCGCGCGAGCGCGGCATCGACATCGTGCAACGCTTCTTCGGCGTGGCGCTGGGCGACGAACTGGCCAGCACCGGCCGCGCCGCCGACCTGATCGCCGCCAACAATGTGCTGGCGCACGTGCCGGACATCAATGATTTCGTCTCCGGTTTCGCAGCGCTGCTCAAGCCGCAGGGCGTGGCCACTTTCGAATTTCCGCACCTGCTGCGCATGGTGCGCGAAAACCAGTTCGACACCGCCTACCACGAACACTATTCCTATCTGTCGCTGACCGCCGTCTCGCGCATCTTCCAGGCCAATGGCCTGCGCGTTTTCGATGTCGAGCCCCTGCCCACGCACGGCGGCAGCCTGCGCGTGTATGCGCAGCGGCTCGATACCGGCAATCACGAGGCCACGGCGGCGGTGACGCGCACGCTCGACGAAGAGCGGCAGGCCGGCATGACCGGCGCGGCGTTCTATTCCCGTTTCCAGGAACAGGCCGAGCGCATCAAGAACGACCTGCTGGCGCTGCTGCTGGAGTTGCGCCGCAATGGCAAGCGCGTGGCCGCGTACGGCGCGGCAGCCAAGGGCAATACCCTGCTGAACTTCGCTGGCGTGCGGCCCGACCTGCTGCCCTATGTGGTGGACCTGAATCCGGCCAAACAGGGCAAGCACCTGCCGGGCAGCCACATTCCCATCGTCGCCGAAGACGTGCTGCGCCAGGACCGGCCCGAGTACATCGTGGTGCTGCCCTGGAACCTGAAGGCCGAAGTGTCGCAGCAACTGGCCTATGCCCGCGAGGGCTGGCATGCCAAGCTGGTCACCGCGGTGCCGGCCCTGGCGATCGACGGCGGCCAGGACGCATGAACACCCCAACGGTCACGGTCCTCGGGGCGACGGGCTTCATCGGCCGCCAACTGCTGGCGCGCCTGCGCGCCGACGGCGCGGACTGCGCCGGGCCGGCGCGCGACGAGCCCGGCTTGTTCGACCGCCCGCTGGGCCACGTGATCTACGCCATCGGCCTGACCTCGGACTTCCGCAGCCGGCCGCTCGATACCGTGGAGGCGCATGTCTGCCTGTTGCGGCGCCTGATCGCCGCCGGCAATTTCGACAGCCTGACCTACCTGTCCAGCACCCGGGTTTACGCCGGCTCGCACGACACCCGAGAGCAGGCGGCGCTGACGGTCAATCCGAACGCGCCTGGCGACCTCTACAACCTGTCCAAGCTGATGGGCGAGTCGCTGTGTCTGCATGGCGGACATCCGCTGGCGCGGGTGGCCCGCCTGTCCAACGTCGTGGGGCTGCGCGATTCCGCCGACAGCTTCATCGATCAGCTGCTGGAGGAAGGCGCCAGCAGCGGCCGCATTGCCCTGAAAACCACGCTGTCCTCCCGCAAGGACTACCTGTATATCGACGACGCCGTCGCCCAGATCCTGGCGCTGGCCCGATCTGACGCCACCGGCATCTTCAACCTGGCCCAGGGCCATGGCGTCGAGAACCGCGCCATCGCCGAATGCCTGCGCTCGGAACTTGGCTACGTCGTCACCGAAGCCGCCGACGCTCAGCAATGGGCCTTTGCCGATATCGATACGCAGCGCTTCCAGACCCGTTTTGGCCTCACGCCACGCGCATTCTCCGATTATTTCCCGCATTTTCTGGCGCAGTTCCGCCAACGCAAAGGAATCTGAATGTCCTACCTTGAAACCACGCCCGACGCGCATCCCGAATACCGCCAGGAAAAAGCCGCCCGTATCGGCGCATTCGCGACCGACCAGGAATTCCGCGAGCTGTCGATCGCCTGGCGCCAGATGGCGCTGGAACGCAAGTACATGAACAACTTCTCGTGGGCCGGTCGGCCGCTGATCCAGCTGCCCATGGACGCCATGGCCATGCAGGAACTGATCTGGGCGGTCAAGCCTGACCTGATCATCGAGACCGGCATCGCCCATGGCGGTTCGCTGATGCTGTCGGCCTCGATGCTGCAACTGCTGGGCGCCGGCGAGGTGGTGGGCGTGGACATCGAGATCCGCGAACACAACCGCCGCGCCATCGAGGCCCATCCGCTGGCCAGCCGCATCCACCTGATCGAGGGTTCCAGCATCGACCCGGCCACCATCGCCCAGGTACGCGCGCACGCCCAGGGTAAGAAGAACATCATGGTGTGCCTGGACTCGAACCACACGCACGACCACGTGCTGGCCGAGCTGAACGCCTATGCCGACCTGGTCAGCGTGGGCAGCTACTGCGTGGTGTTCGACACCTTCGTCGAAGACATGCCGGCCGACTACGAGTGGCCGGGCCGCCACTGGGGCAAGGGCAACAACCCCAAGACCGCAGTCTGGGAATGGATCAAGAGCCATCCGGAATTCGAGATCGACCGCTCGGTCGAAGACCGCTTGCTGGTGACCTCGGCGCCCGACGGCTTCCTGCGCCGCAAGGCCTGACCACGCCAAGGGCCGCACCATGATCGAGATCGCCCCGAGCGCCCGCGTCTCGTCGCTGGCCGACATCGAGGATTCCACCCGCGGCACCCGGATCGTGATCGGCCCGGGCGCCGTGGTGGACGCCTTCGTCAAGATCAAGCCTGCCGGCGGCGCGGGCGACGTCATCATCGGCCCTGATTGCGTCATCAATTCCGGCTGCGTGCTCTATACCGGCAACGGCATCCGCATGGGCGCGCGCGTGGCGGTCGCCGCCAATTGCACCTTCGCGCCCGCCAACCACGAGTTCCGCCGGCGCGACCTGCCGATCCGGCAACAGGGGTTCCGCCCCAGCAAGGGCGGCATCCTCATCGAAGACGACGTCTGGATCGGCGCCAACTGCGTGCTGCTGGACGGCGCCATTCTGCGCGAAGGCTGCGTCATCGCCGCTGGCAGCATCGTGCGCGGCGAAATCGCCGCCTTCTCGATCCAGGGCGGCAACCCCATGAAAGTGCTGGGCTGGCGCGAAGAGACCGGCGGCTGAGCCGCGCCGACGCCAGGCAATCCCTCCGTACAAACTGAAACAGAAAAGCGAACGGACTTATATGCGCGAAAGATTCGAAGCCGACGGCTATCTGGTCCTGAAGAACTTCTGGAAGCACGGCGAACTCGACGAGCTGGAAGACCAGTTGGGCGAGCTGGGGCGGCGCATCGTCGGGCCGCAATTCGATGTGCACGATTTCAGCCGCTATACGCTGGACGCGGCCACGCAGTCGCTGCTGTATGACCGCCTCAAATACCTGCCCGCGCTGTCGCGCCTGTCGGGCAGCGCGGCCGTGGACCGGCTGTGCCGCGAACTGGGCCTGGCCCACCCCGGCCTGATGGGCTGCTGCAACATGCGCCTGGACAAGCCGGCCGATGCCCGCCACCTGTTCGCCTGGCATCAGGACACGCTTTACCTGCTGGGCTCCGAAAACGCGGTGACGCTCTGGATACCGTTCCAGGACGTCAGCCTGGCGTCCGGCACGATCCAGGTCATTCCCGGCAGCCACAAGCGCGGCCTATATCCCTTCAAGCGCATCAGCGACAAGGTGATCGCGCCTTACGTGCCATTCCTGCAGCGCGACCTGAGCCTGGACTATGACGTGACGGAACCCCCCGAAACCGTCACCGCCGCTCGCGGCGACGTGGTCATCTTCAAGCAATTGCTGCTCCACCGCAGCACGCCCAATCTGGGCGACCAGATCCGCTGGACCACGCAACTGCGCATCACGGACCTGGCCGACGCCGAATACCGCCGCCAGCGCTACCCCACCGGCGACCGCAGCAACATCTTCTATGTCGACTACCCCGGGCACAATGCCCAACGCCGTCGCGAACAGGAATCCGAGAGAACCGCAACATGAACGACACCACCGATCCCTCCCGCTTCCGCCAGGATGGCCGCAGCACCACCCGCGAAGTGGGCTACCGTGCGGAACTGGGCGCGTTCTTCGATGCGGCCGGCGGCAGCACCGTCGAAAAGCTCGAGAACTTCGCCAGTTTCGTGCCGCGCCAGAGCCTGGCGCGCTTCCTGTGCCTGACGGAACTGTTCAAAATGGCCTTGCACGTGCAGGGCGACATCATGGAATGCGGCGTCAACTGGGGCGGCGGCCTGATGACCTTCGCCCAGTTGAGCGCCACGCTCGAGCCGGTCAACCTGCAACGCCGCATCGTCGGCTTCGACACCTTTTCCGGGTTCACCGGCATTGCCGACGAGGATCGCCATGCCGTCGTGCAGACCACCGAGCGCCGCGAGCACGGCTACCAGGCCGACAGCTACGCCGATCTGCAGCGCGCCATTGCGCTGTTCGATGCCAACCGCTTCATCGGCCACATCCAGAAGGTCGAGCTGGTCAAGGGCGATGTCGCCCACAGCGTGCCGGAATACCTGGCGCGCGAACCGCAGACCGTGGTGTCGCTGCTGCACCTGGACCTGGATCTGTACGCGCCCACCAAGATCTGCCTGGAGCATTTCCTGCCGCGCATGCCCAAGGGCGGCGTCATCGTCTTCGACGAACTGAACAACCGGACCTGGCCGGGTGAAACCCTGGCCGTGATGGAGAAGCTGGGCCTGAATCGGTTGAGAATCCAGCGTTTCACCTACGAACCGCACATCAGCTATGCCATCCTGGAGTAACCAAGCCGCCCGAGTCACGGCATGATTGAGCGGAAGCCGGCATTTTTGCCGGCTTATTCCTTTTTTGCCCGCTCTGGCAGGCGGTCATAATTGCGTTCGTACAATTTTGTATCTATATTTTTCGCAACATGACCACCACGCCTCCCGATCCACTCGCTACGCGGCATGACGGCACCCCGGATCCAGACGACCAGGCGCCGGTGGATGCGCAGACCCAGCGCCTGCGCGACGAAAACCGTGCCCTGCGCGAGTTGCTGGCCGCGCAGGTCCAGGCCTCCTTGCCGCGCCCCGGCCCGCTCAAGCGCCTGGCCTGGTGGCTGATCAGCGCGCCCGGCGCCGCGCTGGTCGGCTGGCGCAGCCTGGTGAACCGCGAGGACGCCACGCCGATCACCGGCAAGCGGGTCGGTTACGCCACGCTGACCGTGCTCTACACGCTGGCGATCTATGGCGCATTGGTACTGCTGGTGGTGTCGTGGAGCACGCCGAATGCGGGCCATTCGGACGTCTCCGCCGCCGGCCCCGTGCGCGTGCCGCTGACCCCGCCGCCCGGCGCAAACCCCGGCCCCACGCCCGCGCCGGTGCAGGGCGATGCGGACGCCGCGCAGGCCACCGATCCGGCAGCCAATCCGCCCTCCGCCCCGGCCGACGCGCCGGCGAGGTCCGCGCCCTTGCCAGGATTGCCCGATGTGTCCGGCCCCGCCGAATCGGAGCCAGCCGCCAACCCGCCGCCCGCGGCGGCCGACAAGAACGCCGCCGCAAACGCCGACCCGGCCAACGATCCAGACACCGTCAGCGCCGCGCCGTCTGGCGACGCGGCCGCGACCGCCATGCCTGAGCCGACGCTGCGCATCACAGAAATCCCGGCTGAAAACCCGCACGCCTGGGTCGACAGTCTGAAAGCCGAACTGGCACGCTGCGCGACGCTGGGATTTTTCGAGCGCCCCAACTGCGCCTGGGCCGCCCGCAGGCAATACTGCGGCCCGAACCAGGGTTGGGGGGCGATCAAGGAATGTCCGTCACAACCTTGAAGCTGGGGCGGCAGGTGTCCGAGAATTTCGCCATGCCCCGGGAAACTGCGCGATAATCCCTCACAATCCTCTCGTTCCGGACACCGCTCCGGCATGTCTTGCCAAAGGACCCCGCCCCATGGATCTTTCCGTCAGCAACACCGTGAACACCGGCCTGGCCATGCGCGATGCGCAATTGATGCAGGAAGTCCAGGCCCGCGTCACCAAGAAGGCCATCAACGCCCAGGCCGACACCGTCGCCACCTTGATGCAATCGCTGCCGGTGGTGGCCATCGACGGCAAGATCGGCACCCGCATCAACACCCAGGCGTAGCGCGGCGCCACACGCGCGGCACCAGGCTCCGCCATGCGGCAGGCCGTCAGGCCTCCAGGTGCCTGCGCATCAATTCCTCGAACCATTCCAGGAACACCGCCAGCCGGCGCGAGCGCTGCCGCCGGTGCGGATACAACAATGCCACCGGCATGGGCGCGGCGCGTTGCGCCGGCATGACTTCCACCAGTTCACCCGCTTCCAGCAGATCCTGCACGTCGAAACGCGGAATCTGGATCAAGCCCAGGCCGGCCAGGCAACAGGCGATGTAGCTCTCGGCATTGTTCACCACCACCCGGCTGGGCACCGCGACAGACCGGCGGCCGTCGCCGGCAGCCACCTCCCAGGGCAGTTCGCGGCCCGTGGTCGGCGAGGCGTATCCCACCATCCAATGGCCTTTCGGCAACTCGTCCGGCGCATGAGGCAGGCCGTGCTCACGCAGATAGGCCGGACTGGCGCAATTGACCAGCGCAATACTGCCCAGCGGGCGCGACACCAGACTGCTGTCGTGCAAGGCGCCGACGCGCACCGCGCAGTCGACGCCTTCCTGGATCAGGTCGATGGCGCGGTCGCTCGACCCCAGCGCCAGTTGCAAGCGGGGATGGCGGCGCAGCAGGCCCGGCAATGCCGGAGCCACCAGGCGCCGGGCGATGCGGCTGGGAACATCCACGTTCAAGCGCCCCGCCACCTGGCGCTGGCTCTGCTGGAACAATTGGTCGATGTCCTCGACATCGGCCAGCAAGGGGCGCACCCGCTCGAGCAATTGCGCGCCATCGGCGGTCAGGCGCACCTGGCGCGTGGTCCGGTGCAGCAGCCGCGCGCCCAGTTGGGTTTCGAGCTGCTGCACCGCGGCGGACACGGAAGCGCGCGGCAATTCCAGCGCATTGGCGGCCTTGATGAAACTGCCCATCTCGGCCACTTGCGCGAAGACGCGGTACTGTTCGAATCTGTCCATGCTTGCTGGTTCCCGGTATCACCGGCGGTACCCTTCCGCCAGTGACAGCATAGCCGCTCGATCGGTACCTGCGCCTGGCGCGGGCCAGCGCGCGAGCGCCATGGCGGCCGACCGCGGCCCCCCCCCGGGGCGCCTACTTGGTGGTGTAGCCGCCGTTGATCAGGATAGTCTGGCCAGTGATCCACCAGCCGTCGCTGACCAGGTGGCGGATGAACGGCACCACATCCTCGATGTCGGTCAGGCCGGTCTTGGAGAACGGCGACAGCGCGGCGGCGGTCTTGTGGTACGCCACGGCGTCGGCGCCTTCGGCCGGATAGAAGAACGGCGTATCCATCGGGCCCGGCCCGACCGCCGTCACCGAGATGCCGCGCGCGCCGAATTCCTTGGCGGCCGCGCGGGTGTAGTGCTCGACCGGCGCCTTGGTGCCGGCATAGGCGGCGTAGAACGGCGTGAACGCGCCCAGCAGCGAGGTCACCAGGGTGCAGACCTTGCCGTTGTCATTGACGTGGCGGCCGGCCTCTTTCAGGAAGAAGAACGCCGTCTTGGCGTTGACCGCGCTCATCTCGTCGTACTCGGCTTCGCTGATCTCGGTCAGCGGCTTCTTGAGCACCTTGCCGACGGTGTTGATGGCGATGTCGGGCCGCCCCACCGCCGCCGCCGCGTCGGCGAACAGCTTCTCGACTGCGCCAGCGGTGGTCAAGTCGGCCTGCAGCGCCACCGCCTTGGCGCCGGCGGCCTCGATCGCGGCCACGGTGGCGTCGGCGTCAGCCTTGGACGCCGCGCTGTTGTAGTGGATGGCGATGGCCTTGGCGCCCTGCTGCGCCAGGTCGCGGGCGATCAGTCCGCCCAGGTTCTTGGCGCCGCCGGCGATGAGCACAACCTTGCCCTTGATGGAATGGTCTGCCATGGAAAGTCTCCCGCATGTGTGTCGATGGAGATTCGATTCTAGGCAGCGGCGTGGCCGGGATCAGCCGGGTGTAGCCGGATAGATTATCCAGAAAAACGCCCCAATGCCCACGGCTGTCGGGCGCCGGCCGCGCAAACGCCCTTGATGAACCGGCGGGATCGGATAGCTGCCGAAAGCGGGCCGCAATGAAAACAGCCCGAAGGCCGGGAGGCGCTTCGGGCTGCGATGCCTGCGTCCGGATGCGTGCATCCGGTCATCCAGGGCGATTACTTCTTCTTCATCGGCGGCAGGTCGGTGCAGACGCCCTCGGCCACCTCGGCCGCCATGCCCACCGATTCACCCAGGGTCGGGTGCGGGTGGATGGTCTTGGCGATGTCGATGACGTCCGCGCCCATTTCCACGGCCAGCGCCACTTCGCTGATCAGGTCGCCGGCATGGGTGCCGACGATGCCGCCGCCCAGGATGCGGTGCGACTCGGCGTCGAACAGCAGCTTGGTGAAGCCTTCGTCGCGGCCGTTGGCGATGGCGCGGCCGGAGGCGGCCCAGGGGAACACGCCCTTCTCGACCTTGATGCCCTGCTTCTTGGCTTCGTCTTCGGTCAGGCCGACCCACGCCACTTCCGGATCGGTGTAGGCCACCGACGGAATCACGCGGGCGTCGAAGAACGACTTCTGGCCAGCCGCGGCTTCGGCCGCCACGTGGCCTTCATGCACGGCCTTGTGCGCCAGCATCGGCTGGCCGACGATGTCGCCGATGGCGAAGATGTGCGGCACGTTGGTGCGCATCTGGCGATCGACCTCGATGAAACCGCGGTCGGTCACGGCCACGCCCGCCTTGTCGGCGCCGATCTTCTTGCCGTTGGGGCTGCGGCCCACGGCCTGCAGCACCAGGTCGTAGCGTTGCGGCTCCTTCGGCGCGCCCTCGCCCTCGAAGGTGACGTAGATGCCGTCCTTTTTGGCTTCGGCGCCGACCGTCTTGGTCTTGAGCATGATGTTGTCGAAGCGGCCGGCGTTCTTCTTCTGCCAGACCTTGACCAGGTCGCGGTCGGCGCCCTGCATCAGGCCGTCCAGCATTTCCACCACGTCCAGGCGCGCGCCCAGCGTGGAGTACACCGTGCCCATTTCCAGGCCGATGATGCCGCCGCCGATGATCAGCATTTTCTTGGGAATTTCACGCAGCAGCAAGGCGCCGGTGGAATCGACGATGCGCTCGTCCTGCGGCAGGAACGGCAGCTTCACCGACTGGCTGCCGGCGGCGATGATGGCCTGCTTGAAGCGGATGGTCTGCGACTTGCCGTCGGCGCCCTTGACTGCCAGGTGGTTGGCATCGGCGAATTCGCCCACGCCCGTCACCACGGTGACCTTGCGCGCGCGGGCCATGCCGGACAGGCCGCCGGTCAGCTTGGCGACCACGCTGTCCTTGTAGCCGCGCAGCTTGTCCAGGTCGATCTTGGGCTCGCCGAAGCTGATGCCGTGGGCGGCCAGCTCGCGGGCCTCGTCGATGATGGCGGCGTTGTGCAGCAGCGCCTTGGACGGGATGCAGCCCACGTTCAGGCAGACGCCGCCCAGCGTGGCGTAGCGTTCGACCAGCACCACGGACAGGCCGAGGTCGGCGGCGCGGAAGGCGGCCGAATAGCCGCCGGGGCCGGCGCCCAGCACCAGCATGTCGTATTCGGCATCGGCCGAGCCCTTGAAGGTCGCGGCGGCGGTGGCGGCCGCGGCCGGCTTGGCATCGGCCTTGGGGGCTTCGGCCTGCGGCGCGTCGGCCTTGGGCGCTTCCTTGGCGGCCGGGGTGCCGGCCGCTTCGACTTCCAGCACCACCGAGCCTTCGGCGACCTTGTCGCCGACCTTCACGCTGATCGACTTGACCACCCCGCCGGTGGAGGCGGGAATTTCCATCGAGGCCTTGTCGGACTCGACGGTAATCAGGCTCTGTTCGGCCTTGATCGTGTCGCCCACCGCCACCAGCACTTCAATGACTTCCACTTCCTTGAAGTCGCCGATGTCGGGAACCTTGATTTGCACGACGTTGCTCATGTCTCTTTACCCTCAGGCGTATTGCGGGTTGGCTTTGTTCGGGTTGATGCCGTACTTCTTGATGGCTTCGGCCACCTTGGCCACCGGCACCTTGCCTTCGTCGGCCAGCGCGCGCAGCGCGGCGACCACGACGAAGTGGCGGTCCACTTCGAAGTGCTCGCGCAGCTTGGCGCGGAAATCCGAACGGCCGAAACCGTCGGTGCCCAGCACCTTGTATTCGCGGCCCTTGGGCACGAACGGACGGATCTGGTCCGCAAACAGCTTCATGTAGTCGGTCGAGGCGATGATCGGGCCGTCCGTCTTGGCCAACTGCTCCGTGACGTAGGCGACCTGCGGCGTCTTCTCTTCGGGGTGCAGCATGTTGTGGCGCTCGACATCGAGGCCGTTGCGGCGCAGTTCGGTGAAGCTGGTGACGCTCCACAGGTCCGAGGCCACGCCCCAATCGGCTTCCAGCAGTTCCTGCGCCGCCATGACTTCGCGCAGGATCGTGCCCGAGCCCATCAGCTGCACGCGGTTCTTGCCCTTGCCGTGCGACTTGAGCTTGTACATGCCCTTGATGATGCCTTCCTCGTCGCCGGCGCTCAGGCCAGGCTGCGGGTAGTTCTCGTTCATCACCGTCAGGTAGTAGTAGACGTTTTCCTGGTCTTCCACCATGCGCTTGAGGCCATGCTGGATGATCACGGCCAGTTCGTGGCCGAAGGTCGGGTCGTACGAGACGCAGTTGGGGATGGTCGAGGCCAGGATGTGGCTGTGGCCGTCTTCGTGCTGCAGGCCTTCGCCATTGAGCGTGGTGCGCCCGGCGGTGCCGCCCAGCAGGAAACCGCGCGCCTGCATGTCGCCAGCCGCCCAGGCCAGGTCACCGATGCGCTGGAACCCGAACATCGAGTAGTAGATGAAGAACGGGATCATGATGCGATTGTTCGAGGAGTACGACGTGGCCGCCGCGATCCACGAGCTCATCGCGCCCGCCTCGTTGATGCCTTCCTGCAGGAGCTGGCCGTCGGCCGACTCCTTGTAGTACATGACCTGGTCCTTGTCGACCGGCACGTACTTCTGGCCTTCCGGCGCGTAGATGCCGATCTGGCGGAACAGGCCTTCCATGCCGAAGGTGCGCGATTCGTCGGCCAGGATCGGCACGACGCGCGGGCCCAGTTCCTTGTCGCGCAGCACCTGGTTCAGGATGCGCACGAAGGCCTGGGTAGTGGAGATCTCACGGCCTTCGGCGGTGGGTTCCAGCACGGCCTTGAAGGCGTCCAGGGCCGGGGCCTTGAGCTGCTCGTCGGCCTTGGCGCGGCGGCGCGGCAGGTAGCCGCCCAGCGCGGCGCGGCGCTCGTGCAGGTACTTCA
This sequence comes from Achromobacter pulmonis, assembly GCF_902859765.1. GTDB lineage: Bacteria > Pseudomonadota > Gammaproteobacteria > Burkholderiales > Burkholderiaceae_B > Achromobacter > Achromobacter pulmonis. Next base: position 62,561 of record NZ_CADIJV010000024.1, on the reverse strand, counting down.
TTTCGGGCGAATCTTCCGCCGGCTTGAAGTACGGCAGGTCGGCCAGTTGGTCGTCCGGGATGGGGATGCCGAAGCGGTCGCGGAATTCGCGGATCGAGTCCAGCTCCAGCTTCTTCTGTTGGTGGGTCGGGTTCTTGGCCTGGCCCACGTGGCCCATGCCGTAGCCCTTGATGGTCTTGGCCAGGATCACGGTCGGCTGGCCTTCGTGCTTGGCGGCGGCGTCGAACGCAGCATAGACCTTGTGCGGATCGTGGCCGCCACGGTTCAGGCGCCAGATGTCCTCGTCGCTCATGCGCGACACGGCTTCCAGCAGTTTGGGATGCTTGCCGAAGAAATGCTCGCGCACGAACTTGCCGTCGTTGGCCTTGTACGCCTGGTACTCGCCGTCGACGGTTTCCTCCATGATCTTGCGCAGGATGCCTTCCTTGTCGTGCGCCAGCAGCGGATCCCAGTAGCCGCCCCAGATCAGCTTGATCACGTTCCAGCCGGAACCGCGGAAGTCGCCTTCCAGTTCCTGGATGATCTTGCCGTTGCCGCGCACCGGACCGTCCAGGCGCTGCAGGTTGCAGTTGATGACGAAGATCAGGTTGTCGAGCTTTTCACGCGCGGCCAGGGCGATGGCGCCAAGCGACTCGGGTTCATCCATTTCGCCGTCGCCGCAGAACACCCAGACTTTGCGCTTGCTGGTGTCGGCGATGCCGCGGGCGTGCAGGTACTTGAGGAAGCGGGCCTGGTAGATGGCCATCAGCGGGCCCAGGCCCATCGACACGGTGGGGAACTGCCAGAATTCCGGCATCAGCTTCGGATGCGGGTAAGAGGACAGGCCCTTGCCGTCCACTTCCTGGCGGAAATGGTTCAGCTGTTCTTCGGTCAGACGGCCTTCGAGGTAGGCGCGGCCGTACATGCCAGGCGAGGTGTGGCCCTGGAAGTAGACCAGGTCGCCGCCGTGGTCTTCGGTCTCGGCGTGCCAGAAGTGGTTCTGGCCGCAGCCGATCATGGTGGCCAGCGAGGCGAACGAGGCGATGTGGCCGCCCAGGTCGCCGCCATCCGGCGGGTTGTGCTTGTTGGCCTTGACCACCATGGCCATGGCGTTCCAGCGCACGTACGAGCGGATGCGCGATTCCAGTTCCAGGTTGCCCGGGTGCGCCGGCTCCAGGCCGGGCGGAATCGTGTTGACGTAGGCGGTATTGGGCGAGAACGGGATGTGGGCGCCGGAACGGCGGGCCTCATCGATCAGGCGTTCCAGCAGGTAGTGCGCGCGCTGCGGTCCTTCGCGATCAAGGACTGCCGCCAGGGCTTCGAGCCACTCCTGGGTTTCTAGGGTGTCTTCGTCGTTGGCAGCCTGTGCGGCGCCAGCCTGGGCGAAAGAGGACATCGTGTGTCTCCTGTTGGGGTTCGTTCGTGACCACACCCGCTTATTTGTATGCTCGCGGACACGCCATGGTAGTCGGGATCATCCGGGCTACCATGCCATGCATGGGTCGGGGTGTTGTGCTGGATGGCGGGGGTGGCCCCCTGTCAGCCGGCATTCTAAAAAGGAAGATTAACCGCTCGCAAGGAAAATTTCATGTTGCGGTACGGCATTTCATAAGATGAAATTATGAACAGAAGCTGAAAAGGATATCGCCCACTTTTTTAGCCGATCTCCCTGCCCGCGGGCTTGATTCCCGGCAATTCCGCGCCGACACGCACTAAAATGCCCGGTCTATCCGACCCGAATTCCATGTCCAGCGCGCCCAAGTCCAATATACCCACGCCGTTCCATGACCACGCCCGCACGCGACGACGCGGGGTGTACTGGGTCACGCCCGCGATGGTGCTGATCCTCTATATCTGTGTGATGGCGGTGTTCTTCTGGTTGCAGCGCATCCATGACGACAGCGTCATGTTCGTGACCATCGACCAGGAAATGCGGCAGCAGCGCCTGATCTGGGTGGTGCTGGCGCTGTCGTGCGTGATCGTCATCAGCCTGCTGATGCTGTGGCGCTATACCCGTTTCCGCTCGGCCGCCGAGGCCGCGCTGATCGCCGAGACCGGATTTCGCCGCGCCATGGAGAACTCCATGTCCACCGGCATGCGCGTGCTGGATATGGAAGGCCGCATCGCCTACGTCAATCCGGCCTTCTGCCGCATGATCGGCTGGAACGAGGCCGACCTGATCGGCCGCAGCCCGCCCTTCCCCTATTGGGTGCCGGGCCGCCATGAACAGCACCAGCACACCCTGGACGTGCTGATGTCCGGCAAGACGCCCAGCAGCGGCCTGGAAGTCGAGGCCCAGCGCCGCGACGGCTCGCGCTTCACGGCGCGCATGTACGTGTCGCCGCTGCTGGACCCGAACGGCAACCAGATCGGCTGGATGACGTCGATGACCGACATCACCGAGCCCAAGCGCATCCGCGAGGCCCTGACCGCCGCGCACGAGCGCTTCATGACAGTGCTGGAAGGCCTGGACGACGCCATTTCGGTCACCGCCGACACCCACGACGGCCTGGAACTGCTGTTCGCCAACCGCACCTACCGGCGCGTGTTCGGCGCCCAGACCGGCGGCCACGACGAACTGCTGGCCGGCCGCCGCGGCCGCTTCACCGACGAATCGGTGGAAGTGTTCGCGCCCTCGGTGCAGCGCTGGTTCGAAGTGCACCACCGCATGCTGGCCTGGACCGACGGCCGCCGCGTGCGCATGCAGGTGGCGCGCGACATCACCGAGCGCCGCACCCATGAAGAAGCCTCGCGCGTGCAGCAGGAGAAGATCCAGCTCACCAGCCGCCTGACCACCATGGGCGAGATGGCCTCGTCGCTGGCGCACGAACTGAACCAGCCGCTGACCGCCATCGCCAACTACAGCATGGGCGCGGTGGCCCTGGTCAAGGCCGGCCACACCAGCCCCAACATGCTGCTGCCGGCCCTGGAAAAGGCCGCCTCGCAGGCCGAGCGCGCCGGCAAGATCATCAGCCGCATCCGCGAATTCGTGAAGCGCAGCGAGCCGCGCCGCCAGCGCGTGGCGATCGGCCGCATCGTCGACAACGCCATCGGTTTTGCCGAGATCGACGCCCGCAAGCGCCGCATCCGCATCGACAGCTTCGTGCCGTCGAACGCGCCGGACGTGCTGGCCGACCCGATCCTGATCGAGCAGGTGCTGCTGAACCTGCTCAAGAACGGTCTGGAAGCCATGGAAAACAGCGAGTCCGACGAGCTGAAGGTGGCCGTGATCCTGCACGAGCAGCACATCGAGGTCGCGGTGGTCGACCGCGGCCACGGCCTGGCCGAGCCCGAACGCCTGTTCGAACCCTTCTTCAGCACCAAGACCCAGGGCCTGGGCATGGGCCTGAATATCTGCCGTACCATTATCGAATCGCACCACGGCCGCCTGTGGGCGGACCCGAACCCCGCCGGCGGTACTATTTTCCGCTTTACCCTGCCCTGCGCTGCGTCTCAGACGCAGGCTCAGAATGATCAGTCCGAGGAGTTGCACGCATGAACACGCCCCACCTGTCGAGCACGGTATTCATTGTTGACGACGACGAAGCGGTCCGCGATTCGCTGCGCTGGCTGCTTGAGGCCAACGGCTACCGCGTCCGCGCCTACGCCAGCGGCGAATCGTTCCTGGAAGATTACGACCCCGGCCAGGTCGGCGTGCTGATCGCCGACGTGCGCATGCCCGGCATGAGCGGCCTGGAACTGCAGGAACAGCTGATCGCCCGCAACGCCCCCCTGCCCATCGTCTTCATCACCGGCCACGGCGACGTGCCGATGGCCGTGTCGACCATGAAGAAGGGCGCGGTGGACTTCCTGGAAAAGCCGTTCAACGAATCCGATCTGCGCGAAATCGTGGCGCGCATGCTGGAGCAGGCCACGCAACGCGTGAGCAAGCACCAGGCCCAGAAAGACCACGAAGCCATGCTGGCGCGCCTGACCGCGCGCGAGCAGCAGGTGCTCGAGCGCATCGTCGCCGGCCGCTTGAACAAGCAGATCGCCGACGACCTGGGCATCAGCATCAAGACCGTCGAGGCGCACCGCGCCAACATCATGGAAAAACTAGAAGTGACTACCGTTGCCGATCTGATGAAAGTGGCCTTGGCCAAACCGGAGGCGCATGCATGAGCCGCCGGGCCGTTCCCAAGGCGAATACCGTAGCGCGCCGCGCGGAGGTTGCCTAATGTCCGCAAGAATTATTGACGGCGCCGCCCTGTCGCAGCGCATCCGCGAAGAAGTCGCCCAACGCGTTGCCGCCCTGGCCGCCAAGGGCACCCGCCCCGGCCTGGCCGTGGTGCTGGTGGGGGAAGACCCCGCCTCCCAGGTGTACGTGCGCAACAAGGTCGCGGCCTGCGAGAAGGCCGGCCTGCACTCCGTCAAGGAGCAGTACCCCGCCGACATGACCGAGGCCGAACTGCTGGCCCGCATCGACAAGCTGAACCGCGATCCGTCCATCCACGGCATCCTGGTGCAACTGCCGCTGCCCAAGCACATGGACGCGCACAAGGTCATCGAGGCCATCGCCGCCGAGAAGGACGTGGACGGCTTCCACGTCAGCAACGCCGGCCTGCTGATGACCGGCCAGCCGCTGTTCCGCCCCTGCACGCCCTATGGCGTCATGAAGATGCTGGAATCGGAAGGCGTGGCCCTGCGCGGCGCCGAGGCCGTGATCGTCGGCGCCAGCAATATCGTCGGCAAGCCCATGGCCATGCTGCTGCTGGCCGCCGGCGCCACCATCACCCTCTGCAACTCCAAGACGCGCGACCTGGCGGCCCAGACCCGCCGCGCCGACGTGCTGGTGGTGGCCACCGGCAAGCCCGGCATGATCGACGGCTCGATGATCAAGCCCGGCGCCGTCGTCATCGACGTGGGCATCAACCGCGGCGCCGACGGCAAGCTGTGCGGCGACGTCGATTTCGCCTCCGCCAGCCAGGTGGCCGGCGCCATCACCCCCGTGCCGGGCGGTGTCGGCCCCATGACCATCGCCATGCTGCTGGTCAATACCGTCGAAGCGGCGGAACGGGCCGCGGCCTGAAGCCGGCCGTCCGCCCCACCGCAGCGCCCCTGTGGGTTTGCCCCGCGCCCTTTCCGGGGGACGGGGGGCAAACCCACAGTCGTCTCTGGGCGCCGCGCGCGGAATCCGGCGCCTCTTCCGCGGGGCGCGCCTCCCGCGACCGCGGGCAGCGGCCCCGCCCTTGCTTTTCAGCGGGCCGCCCCAACCTGAACCTTATGCCTGCCGGCGCGCTCGCATGCCGCCCGCCCCTTTCACGCACTTGGTAACACCATGACCCAGAATCCCCTGCTCGCCCCCGTCTCCGACCTGGTCGACTACCAGGCGGTCAAACCCGCCCACGTCGTGCCCGCCATCGAGGAGCTGCTGGGTATCGCCCGCCAGGCCGTGGACCGCGCCGCCGATCCGGCGCTGGCGCCCACCTGGGAAGCCGTGGTCGAGCCGCTGGATACCGCATCCGAACGGCTGTGGCGCGCGTGGTCGGTGGCCGGCCACCTGAACGCCGTGGTCAACACCCCCGAACTGCGCGAGGCCTACAACGCCGCCCTGCCGCTGGTCACCGAGTTCTCGACCTGGGTCGGCCTGCACGAAGGCCTGTACCAGCAATACCAGCGCCTGGCCGCCGCGCCCGATTTCGCCGCGTGGCCGCCGGTGCGCCGCCGCATCGTCGAGATGGCCCTGCGCGACTTCCGCCTGAGCGGCGTCGAGCTGCGCGGCGCCGACCGCGAACGCTATGCCGCGATTTCCGACCGCGAGGCGCAGGCCTCGCAGAAATTCTCCGAGAACGTGCTGGACGCCATCGACGCCTGGTCGCTGCTGATCGACGACGAGGCGCGCCTGGCGGGCATTCCGGCCGACGTGCGCGCCGCCGCCCGCGCCGCCGCCGAGGAAGACGGCCAGCCGGGCTGGAAGCTGACGCTGAAGATGCCGTGCTACCTGCCCGTCATGCAGTACGCGCAGGACCGCGCGCTGCGCGAGGCGCTGTACCGCGGCTATGGCACGGTGGCGTCCGAACAGGGCGACGCGCAATTCGACAACTCGCCCCTGATCGAGGAACTGCTGGCGCTGCGCGCCGAGGAATCGGCCCTGCTGGGCCTGGGCACCTTCGCCGCGCTGCGCCTGCAGACGCGCATGGCGCGCGACGCCAAGGAGGTCACTACCTTCCTGCGCGACCTGGCCGCGCGCGCCAAGCCCTACGCCGAGCGCGACCTGGCCGAACTGCGCGCCTACGCCGCCGCCGAACTCGGCCTGGCCGAGCTGCAGCCGTGGGACGTGGCCTATGCCTCCGAGCGCCTGCGCGAGTCGCGCTACGCCTACTCCGAGGACGAGGTCAAGCAGTACTTCACCGAGCCGCGCGTGCTGTCCGGCCTGTTCGAAGTCATCGAGACGCTGTTCGACGTGCGCCTGGCGCAGACGCCGGTGTCATCGTGGCATGCCGACGTGCGCGGCGTGCGCGTCGAGAGCCCCAAGGGCGAGCTGATCGGCTACCTCTACCTGGACCTGTACGCCCGCGCCGGCAAGCAGAGCGGCGCCTGGGTCGACAGCGAACGCACCCGCCGCGTGGTCGCCGGCCGCGTGCAGACGCCGATCGCCTACCTGACCTGCAATTTCTCGCGCCCCAACGGCGACCGCGCCGCCGTGCTGACGCACGATGATGTCATCACGCTGTTCCACGAAACCGGCCACGCCCTGCACGCACTGCTGTCGGAAGTGGACGAGCCCGGCGCCGCCGCCTTCGCCAGCGTCGAATGGGATGCCATCGAACTGCCCTCGCAGTTCATGGAGAACTTCTGCTGGGAATGGGCCGTGGTGCAGAAGCTGTCGGCCCACGTCGACAGCGGCGAACCGCTGCCGCGCGCGCTCTACGACCGCCTGGTCGCGGCCCGCAACTACCAGAGCGGCATGCAGACCGTGCGCCAGATCGAGTTCGCGCTGTTCGACATGCTGATGCACGACCGCGCCAAGGGCGCCAGCATCGCTGAAGTGCTGGCGCTGCTGCAGGAAGTGCGCGCCGAGGTCGCGGTGCTGTTCCCGCCGGCCTGGCACCGCCTGCCGCATGCCTTCTCGCACCTGTTCGCCGGCGGCTACGGCGCCGGCTACTACAGCTACAAGTGGGCCGAGGTGTTGTCGGCCGATGCCTACGAGGCCTTCGAAGAAGCCGCCGCCCGCCAAGCCGGCAACGCTCTCGGTACGCTCGATCCGGCCACCGGCGCGCGCTTTCGCCGCGAAGTGCTGGCTGTGGGCGGTTCGCGTCCCGCGGCCGAATCGTTCGCGGCCTTCCGCGGCCGCGCGCCGCGCATCGACGCGCTGCTGCGGCATAGCGGCATGAGCCCGGCCTGAACGGCCAGGCGCGAAACGCGGCCCGCCCTGCGCGGGCCGTTTTTCATGGCACCGTTGCGCCATTGGCGCATCGTGGCGGGCGACGCGCCGACACCACCAGCCAGCGACCGAACACCGCCGCGTCCGAGCCGGCCTGGCGCCAGAAATGGCGGCGGTCTTCGTCCTGCGCCTGCGCCAGGCGGGCCTGGCAATAGCGCCGCGCCGGCCAGGCCAGCAGCCGATCGAGCGCGCCGGGCCGGCCCGGCTCTGCCACGGCATGCAGGGTGATGTCACGCAGGCCGTGATGCGCCAGCAGCTGGTGCACCTGCGCAAAGCCCAATGGAAACAGTGCGCCTTCCGCATGCGCCGCGCCGGACCACGGGTCGGCATGGACGCCGCGCGCCAGCGTCCGCAGACGGGTCCGAACGTGGCCCGCATTGGGCGCGGTCAGTACCAGCGTGCCGCCCGGCCGCAACGCGTCATGCAAGCCGCGCACCAGCGAACCCGGGCTGGGCGCCCGGTGCAGCGCTTCGCTACAGACCACCGCGTCATAGGGCGCGGCCACGGGCAGCGGCGCTTCCAGGTCGTGGGCGGTCAGGCGCCGGTAGCCGCTGGCCGGCGCCATCAACGCGGCCGGGCCGATGCCATCCACCTGGACTTCGCGCCCGATGGCGCGGCGCGCCATGTCGCCCAGCCAGCCTGGGCCGCACGGTGCATCCAGCACACTGTCCGCCAGGCGGCTGCGCAGGATCTCGAGCACCACGGGGTAGTACGGAAAATAGGGATAGCCCAAGGCATGACGGGCCGCGGGATGCATGATGGCCACCTCGACGGTTACTGACACGGTCCTGAAATGTAGCGGGCGCGGCCCCTCTGCGCATGCTGTTTTGCCAGATCTCCAACAATATTCCGACAAAGCTTCACAACCGGGTCCGCGCGCGGCGTCGCGCAAGGACCTGCATGCGTCTTGCGCCAGGACAACTCCGGCCCGGCCGCCCTGCCCGGCCACCTTGCCGCCTGCGGGTAGAATCGATGGGTTTATCCCTGCAACCGGCGATGAAACCCATGCGACACCTGCTTACCGGCCGCGCCTGGCGCGGCCTCTTCCTGGCCTTGTGCATGCTGCTTGCCGCCTGCGGCGAACGCAATGTCGATTGGACCCTCTACAACATCAAGGGCCACCTGCCCGACCTGAAATTCTCGCTGCCGGGCGCGGGCGGCAAGACGGTCAGCAGCGACGACCTCAAGGGCAAGACCGTGCTGCTGTTCTTCGGCTATGCCAGTTGCCCCGACATCTGCCCCACCACCATGGCGCAGCTGACGGCGGTGTTGCACAACCTGGGCGAGAAAGCGCGCGACGTGCGTATCGTGTTCGTCAGCGTCGATCCGCATCGCGACACGCCGGACATCCTGCAGGCCTACGTCAACGCCTTCAACAGCCAGGCCATCGGCGTGACCGGCAACGAAAAGCAGGTGGCCGACCTGGCGCGCCGCTATCGCGTGGCCTACCAGATCGAAAAACCCCGGCCCGGCGACGATGCCGATCAGTACGACGTGACGCACAGCCGTGGCGTGTATATTTTCGACAATCAGGGCCGCGCCCGCCTGCTGGCCTCGGACACCGACAGCATCGAGGCCATGACCAAGGATCTGCGCCAGCTGATCGACCTGACCTCGTAAGGCCGCTTGCAACATTGCTGCATCGGCGATGCACCGCAGCATGTTGCGCGCTTGCGCCACACACCAGTTGTTACAGTGCGCCCGCCGCGCGCATGGGTAATATCAGGGCACTTCGCCCTTTACCCTCGCAAGGAGTATGCGCATGAGCATCATCATCATGATCATCGTCGGTTTCGTCGTCGGGCTGATTGCCCGCGCGATCATGCCGGGAGACCAGAACATGGGGATCATCATGACCACCATCCTGGGCATCGTCGGGTCGGTGGTGGCCGGCTTCCTCGGCCAGACCCTGGGTTGGTACGCCCCGGGCGAACCGGCGGGCTGGATCGGCTCGGTGGTGGGCGCGATCATCGTGCTGTTCGTCGTCGGCATGATCGCCAAGAAGCGCGGCTGACTCGCAGCGCGCCTCATGCAAAGCGGGCCGATCTTTCGATCGGCCCGCTTTTTTCATGCCCGGCGCGGTGACGTTCAGCCCGGCTGGCCGGCCGTCGCGGGAGCCGCCGTGACGGTGCGCTCGGTCCAGCCGCCCCCGAGCACCTTGTACAAGGTGACCAGGTTGGACAGGCGCGACAGGCGGGCGTCGACCAGCGCCTGCTGCGCGCTGTAGAGCGAACGTTGCGAATCGAGCACCGTCAGGTAGTCGTCGATGCCCTGGCGGAAGCGCTGCTCGGACAGGTCATAGGCGCGCTGGTTGGCGGCCACCAGCAGCTGCTGCGCCTGGATCTGCTCGTCCAGCGTGCCGCGGCCGGCAAGCGCGTCGGCCACTTCGCGGAAACCGGTCTGGATGGTTTTCTCGTACTGCGCGACCTGGATGTTCTTCTGCACCTTGGCCAGGTCCAGGCCGGCCAGCAGCGAGCCGCCGGCGAAGATCGGCACCGTGATCTGCGGCACGAAGCTCCAGGCGCCGGAGCCCGCGTTGAACAGGCCGCCCAGGCTGGCGCTGGCGGTGCCGGCGCTGCCCGTCAGGCTGATGGTCGGGAAGAACGCCGCGCGCGCCGCGCCGATGTTGGCATTGGCGCCCTTGAGCTGGTGTTCGGCCGCGCGGATGTCGGGGCGGCGCGCCAGCAGTTCGGACGGCAGGCCGGCCGGCAGCGCGGTCGGCAACATGGCGTCGTCAAGCTTGACGGCGTTGTCCAGCGCCGCCGAGATGTCCGGCGACAGCGGCTGGCCCACCAGCAGCACCAGCGCGTTGCGGTCCTGCGCGGCCTGGCGCGTGTACTGCGACAGGTTGCGCTGGGCCGTGCGCAGCGACACTTCGGCCTGGCTCAGGTCGAGCGCGGTTGCCACGCCCTGGTCATAGCTCTGCTTGGTCAGTTGGTAAGAATCGTCCTGGCTCTTGAGCGTATCGCGCGTCAGGCTCAGCAGTTCCTGGTCGGCGCGCAGCGTCAGGTAGGCGTTGGCCACCTCGGCGATCAGCGTCAGCTGGGTCGCGGTGCGGGTCTCGTCCAGCGCCAGGTACGATTCCAGCGCCTTGTCGCTCAGGCTGCGGATGCGGCCGAACAGATCCAGTTCCCAGGAGGACAGCGCGGCGCCGACCTGGTAGTTGTGGCTGGTGGTGGCCTGTCCGCTGGGCGACAGGTCGGCCGGCGTGCGTTGCGCGGTCTCCTTGCCGGCGATGCCGACGCTGGGCAGCAGGTCGGCGCGCTGGATACGGTACTGAGCGCGCGCGGCCTCGACGTTCAGCGCCGCCACGCGCAGGTCGCGGTTGTTGGCCAGCGACAGCCCGATCAGCTGCTGCAGCAGCGGGTCGGTGAAGAAGTCGCGCCAGCCGATGTCGGCCGTGGCCACCGCGCCGGTGGGATCGGCCTTGTAGGCCGGACCGCTCGGATAGGCCGGGGACACCGGCGCGTCGGGCCGCTCGTAGGTCGGGGCCAGCGAGCAGCCCGCCAGGGCCGCCGCCAGGGAAAGGGAAACCAGGGTTCTCATCTGCAGCTTCATTGCGGTTTTCCTTCGGCGGTCACGTCCTGCGCCTCATTGGCGCTGGGGTCGTGCTTGTCGCGCCGCGCGCTCATGCGTTCCACCTTGAACAGGCGCAGCATGATCACGAAGAACGCGGGGACGAAGAAGATGGCCAGGAAGGTCGCGGTCAGCATGCCGCCGATCACGCCCGTGCCGATGGCGTTCTGGCTGCCCGAACCGGCGCCCGAGGAGATCGCGAGCGGTACCACGCCCAGGATGAACGCCAGCGACGTCATCAGGATCGGGCGCAGGCGCTGGCGGGCGGCGTGGATCGCCGATTCCGTCAGGCTCGCGCCGGCCTCGTAGTGTTCCTTGGCGAACTCCACGATCAGGATGGCGTTCTTGGCCGCCAGGCCGATGGTCGTCAACAGGCCCACCTGGAAGTACACGTCATTGGACAGGCCGCGCAGCATCGTCGCTCCCAGCGCCCCGATGATGCCCAGCGGCACCACCAGCATGACCGCGGACGGGATGGTCCAGCTTTCATACAACGCGGCCAGGCACAGGAATACCACGATCAGCGAGATCGCGTACAGCGCCGGCGCCTGGGCGCCCGACAGGCGTTCTTCGTACGACATGCCGGTCCATTCGAAGCCCACCCCGGCGGGCAGCTTGCTGGCGATGCGTTCCATTTCGTCCATGGCGGCGCCCGAGCTGTAGCCCGGCGCCGCCTGGCCCTGGATGTTGTACGACGGCACGCCGTTGTAGCGGTTCAGCTTCTGCGGACCGAAGCTCCAGGTGGCCTTGGCGAACGCCGAGAACGGCACCATGTCGCCATCTTTGTTGCGCACGTACCATTTATCCAGGTCTTCGGGCAGCATGCGCGCCGAGGCCTCGCCCTGCGCGAACACCTTCTTGACGCGGCCGCGGTCGATGAAGTCGTTGACGTACGACGAGCCCCAGGCGGTCGACAGCGTGCTGTTGATGTCCGACACCGCCACGCCGAGCGCGCGCGCCTTTTCGCGGTCGATGTCGAGCTGGTATTGGGGCGCGTCCTCGATGCCGTTGGGCCGCACGCCCTGCAGGATCTTGCTTTGCGCCGCCTCGCCCAGCAACTGGTTGCGCGCGGCCAGCAGTTTTTCGTGGCCCACGCCGGCGCGGTCCATCAACTGGAAGTCGAAACCGTCGACGTTGCCCAGTTCCATCACCGAGGGCGGCGGCACCACGAACAGCATGGCGTCGCGCTCAGTCTTGCGGAAATGGGCGTTGGCGCGCGCCGCCACGGCGGCCGCCTTGAGCCTCGCGGCGCCACGGTCTTCCCAGTCGCGCAGCTTGATGAACAGGATCGAGGCATTCTGGCCGCGGCCGCCGAAATTGAAGCCGTTGACCGCGAACACCGACGTGACCGCGTCCTTCTCTTCGGTCAGCAGGTAGTGGGTGGCCTCGTCGATGACGGCCTTGGTGCGTTCGGCGGTGGCGCCGGCGGGCGTCTGGATCTGGGCGAACAGGATGCCCTGGTCTTCGGCCGGCAGGAACGCGGTCGGGATGCGGGTGAACATCCAGCCCATGGCGATGACGATGGCCAGGTACACCACCATCAGGCGCTTGGTGCGGCCCAGGCCGCGCGCCACGGTATTGGCGTAGCCGTGGCTGCTGCGGTCGAAGGCGCGGTTGAACCAGCCGAAAAAGCCGCGCTTGGTGCCGTGGTGGCCCTTGGGAATCGGCTTGAGCAGCGTGGCGCACAGCGCCGGCGTGAAGACAATGGCGACGATCACCGACAGCACCATCGAGGACACGATGGTGATGGAGAACTGGCGATAGATCACGCCGGTCGAGCCGCCGAAGAACGCCATCGGGATGAACACCGCCGCCAGCACCATGGCTATGCCGATCAGCGCGCCGGTGATCTGACTCATGGACTTGCGCGTGGCCTGCTTGGGCGTCAGGCCCTCCTCGGCCATCACGCGTTCGACGTTTTCCACCACCACGATGGCGTCGTCCACCAGCAGGCCGATGGCCAGCACCATGCCGAACATTGTCAGCGTGTTGATGGAATAGCCGAACGCCGCCAGCACGCCGAAGGTGCCCAGCAGCACCACCGGCACCGCCAGGGTCGGGATCAGCGTGGCGCGGAAGTTCTGCAGGAACAGGTACATCACCAGGAACACCAGGATGATGGCTTCCACCAGCGTCTTGAACACTTCCTCGATCGACAGGCTGACGAACGGCGTGGTGTCGTACGGATAGACCACGTCCATGCCCGGCGGGAAATACGGCTTGAGGTTGTTGATGGTGTCGCGCACCGCCTGCGCCGTGTCGAGCGCGTTGGCGCCCGGGGCCAGCTTGATCGCCAGGCCGGCGGCGGGCTTGCCGTTGTAGTAGCTGTCGATGGCGTAGGTCTGGCCGCCCAGCTCGATGCGGGCGACGTTGGCCAGGCGCACCTGCGACCCGTCGGAGTTGACCTTGAGCAGGATGCGGCCGAAGTCTTCCGGCTTCTCCAGGCGCGACGGGCCGATGATGGTGGCATTGAGCTGCTGCCCGCGCACCGCCGGCAGGCCGCCCAACTGGCCGGACGAGACCTGGACGTTCTGTTCCTTGATGGCGTTGACCACGTCGACCGTGGTCAGGCCGTAGTTCAACAGCTTGGCCGGGTCCAGCCAGATGCGCATGGCGTACTGCGAGCCGAACAGCTGGAAGTCGCCCACACCCTGCGTGCGGCTGATGGGATCCTGCACGTACGAGGCGACATAGTCGGCCAGGTCGTCCTTGGTCATCGTGCCGTCGGTGGACACGAAGCCCGCCACGATCAGGAAGTTCTTGGTGGCCTTGGTGACGCGGATGCCCTGCTGCTGCACTTCCTGCGGCAGCAGCGGCTGCGCCAGCGACAGCTTGTTCTGCACCTGCACCTGGGCGGTGTCGGGGTTGGTGCCCTGGCGGAACGTCAGCGTGATCGACATGCTGCCGTCGGAGTTGCTTTCCGAGGAGATGTATTCCAGGCCGTAAAGGCCGTTCATCTGCTGCTCGATCACCTGCACCACGGTGTCCTGCACCGTCTGCGCCGAGGCGCCCGGATAGGTCACCGCGATGCCGATGGCCGGCGGCGCGATGTTCGGATACTGCGACACCGGCAGCTTCAGGATGGACAGCGCGCCGGCCATCATCAGCACGATCGCGATCACCCAGGCGAAAACCGGTCTATCGATAAAAAACTTTGCCATGCAAGGCTCCCTGACTACTGCTTGGCCGCCGCGGCGCCCGCTTGCGGTTGCTGCGCCGGCTTGGCGCCGGCTTCGGTGGCAACCACCTCGACACCCGGCCGCACCATCTGCAAGCCTTCCACGATGACCTTGTCGCCGGCTTTCAGGCCGTCCGTCACCAGCCACTGGTCGCCAATGGCGCGGTCGGTCTTGAGTTGCCGCAGTTCGACTTTGTTCTCGGCATTGACCACCAGCGCCGTCGGCTGGCCGCGCTGGTTGCGCGTCACGCCGCGCTGCGGCACCAGCAGGCCGTCGACGGCCACGCCGTCGATCAGGCGGGCGCGCACGAACATGCCCGGCAGCAGGCGGCGGTCCGGGTTGGGGAACACCGCGCGCAAGGTGACCGAGCCCGTGCCGGGGTCGACCGTGACTTCGGAGAATTGCAGCTTGCCCTGCTGGGCATACTGCGAGCCGTCCTCCAGCGTCAGCGATACCAGCGCGGCCTGCTCGCCCTCGGCCTTCTGCAACTGGCCGCTGGCCAGGGCGCTCTGCAGGCGCAGCAGTTGCACACTGGACTGGGTCACGTCGACGTAGATCGGATCGATCTGCTGTACGGCGGCGAGCGCGCTGGCCTGGTTGGCGGTGACCAGGGCGCCCTCGGTGACCGAGGAACGGCCGATGATGCCGCTGATCGGCGACAGCACCTTGGTGTAGACCAGGTTGATGCGCGCGGTGTCGAGCGCGGCCTTGGCCGAGAGCACGTCGGCGGCGGCCTGGTCGCGCGCGGCCACGGCGTTGTCATAGGTCTGCTGGCTGACGGCGCGGGTGGCCACCAGCGGCTTGTAGCGCTCGGCCAGCAGCGCGGCGGTCTTCTGCTGCGCCTGCGCGCGCGCCAGGGCGGCCTTCTGGCTGTCGAGGCTGGCCTGGTAGAGCGCGGGATCGATCTGGTAGAGCTGCTGGCCCGCCTTGACCTCGCCGCCTTCGGTGAACAGGCGCTTCTGCACGATGCCATTGACCTGCGGCCGCACTTCGGCGACGCGGAACGACGCGGTGCGGCCCGGCAATTCAGTGGTCAGGGAAACCGGTTTGGTGGTCAGGGTGACCACCGTCACCTGCGGCTTGCCCGCCTGGGGCGCTTCCTGTTTCTTGCCGCAAGCGGCCAACGTCAGGGCCGATGCCGTCAGCGTGAGCACCGCCGCACCGCGCCACATCGCGCTTTTCTTGTTCATAGATTGCATTCCCGATTTCCAACTAAAAAGGTAGCCCTCGCGCCCGCCCGCCGGGCCGGCGCCCGCAGCGAGACCGCGGTTGCCGCCGGAAACCCGGCGGCAACCGCGGCGTGAGCCGAACCACGCATCGGTTCGGCTCGTGAGGATTGACTGGGGTGTGGTTTCGCCTCAGACATTCAGGCAGGGCTTCGACACTATGCTGCAATGCAGAATCGGCATTTTGCGTTATCCCGCCCGAGAAACAAAGAGGCATATTGAGAAAACATCATTCCAGAAATGGGACAATAATTCAGCCCATCGTGTGACAGAATCCCTGTCATGAAACGCTTACAAGGCATGGAACTCTTCGTGGAGGTGGCCAAGACGCACAGTTTCAGCCGTGCGGCGGCCGCCCTGGGGGTGCCCAAATCGACACTGTCCCGCCAGGTGGCCGAACTGGAACGTTCGGTCGGCCTGCGCCTGCTCAGCCGCACCACCCGCAAGGTGGAGCTGACCGACGCCGGCCGTCTGTACTTCGAACGCTGCCAGCGCATCGTGGCCGAAGCCCAGATCGCCCACGAAGAACTGCAGAAGCTGGTCGACACGCCGTCGGGCCCGCTGCGGGTGAACATGCCGGCGGATTTCGGCACGGATTTCCTGGCTGAATCGTTCATGGAATTTTCGCGCCGCTATCCCGACGTCACCTTTTTCCTGGATCTTGCCAATCCCGACCACGCGCAACGCGTGTTCCAGACCTGCGATATTTCCATCGAGATCGGCGAACTGCCCGACTCGACGCAGATTGCCAGGCTGCTGGGCATGCTGCCGGCCCACCTGTACGCCTCGCGCGAATACCTGGAGAAGCACGGAGAACCGAGGCACCCCAGCGATCTGACCCGCCACGAGTGCATCGAATTCCGCGCCGAAGGCGCCGGGCGCGTGACGCGCTGGCCGCTCAACAGCGGCGACCAGCACATCGAATTCACGCCCGGCAACCGCTTTTCCGTCAACGGCGTGGCGATGGCCCGGCGCCTGGCGATGCTGGGCGCGGGCATCACCGTGCTGGTCGGCGGCCAGACCGCCGAGCAGAAGTCGGGCCAGTTGCGCCGCGTCCTGCCGGACTGGCAACTGGGCCCGTTCCCGGTCTATGCCGTCACCGAGACCCGGCTGCTGCCCGCCAAGACCCGGATCTTCATCGAGTTTCTGATGGAGCGTCTGTGCGGCGGCGGGCAGGCGAAGGATACCGCGCCATTCATGAAATGAAGGGCGGCCGGAAACAGACTGAAAAATTTGTGTATGGCCGGCGGCCGCCGCTGCGCCGGGCGGGTGGCGCATCGCGCCCGCCCCGGTCAGAAGCGTTCGTCGTCGCGCAGATAGCGCCACTGTCCCAGCGGCAGGTCGCCCAGGGCCACGCGGCCAATGCGCACACGCTTCAGGCCGACCACTTTCAGGCCCACCAGTTCGCACATGCGGCGGATCTGGCGCTTCTTGCCCTCGCGCAGCACGAAACGCAACTGGTCGTGATTCTGCCAGCGCACCTGGGCCGGCTTGAGCGCCTTGCCGTCCAGCGACAGGCCATGGTTGAGCAGCGCCAGGCCGTTCTCGGACAGCTCGCCCTGCACCCGCACCAGGTATTCCTTGTCGATGCTGGAGTCCTCGCCGATCAGCAGCTTGGCCACGCGGCCGTCCTGCGTCAGCACCAGCAGGCCCTGCGAATCGATGTCCAGCCGTCCGGCCACGGCCAGGCCGTCCAGGTGGCCGCGCTCGAAGCGCTGCGGACTGCGGTCGCCGGCAAAGCGCGAACGCGCGTCGATCAGGGCGACCGCGGGCGTGTAGCCCTTTTCGGCCTGGCCCGAGACATAGCCCACCGGCTTGTTGATGAGGATGGTGACGCGCGAGGTCTGGCGCGCCTGCGCGGCGCGTTCCAGGGTGATGACCTGGTTCGGGAAGGCGCGCGCGCCCAGTTCGGACACCACTTCGCCGTCGACCCGCACCCAGCCGCGCTCGATATAGCTGTCGGCCTCGCGGCGCGAACAGAGTCCACGCTCGGACATGAGCTTGGAGATTCGTACTTTTTCCATGGGCGGTATTGTATGCGCAGGCCCTGGCGCCGGCCTTGGCATAATACGCAGCCATGATGACCTCAGCAGCAGCACATCGCCCTCCCCTGGCCGCCGGCTGGCTGGCCAGCGCTCCGCCCGTCCTGACCCTTTCCCAGCGCCATTGGCTGTTCCGCCCCGGCGCCCTGACCGCCGGCCTGCGCCAGGTCGGCCAGGTGCGCCTGCGGGTGCTGGCCGAATACGCCGACGGCGCCCCCGCCGACGAGGCGCGGGCCATGCGCATCGCGCCTGGCGCGCCCGTCTGGGTGCGCGAGGTGCTGATGTCGGTGGACGGCGTCGACAGCGTGCCGGCGCGCAGCCTGACACCGCTGCGCGCCTCGCATGGGGCCTGGCAGGGCATGCGGCGGCTTCTCACGCGGCCTCTGGCGGACATGCTGTATCACGACAGCACCGTGATCCGGTCGCCGTTCGCCTGCCGGCGGCTGGCCTGGCCGGTGCCATTTCACGCCACGGCAGCCGCCGCGCTGGCCGCCCATGGCCGCGCGCGCGACGCCGACCGGGTCTGGGCGCGGCGCTCGGTGTTCTGGCGCCAGGGCCAGCCGCTGCTGGTGGCCGAGTGCTTCCTGCCCGATTTCTGGGATCTGGTGAGCGGCCGCGCGGCGCCGCCGCTGGTGCCACACCAACGCACGCCGCGCTAGCCACGAGGCGGCGGCCGGCCGCGCGCCGCACCCCAGCGCCCCCTCGCGCGCCGCGCCGACGCTCAAGCATGGGCGGGCCTCGGCCGCGTATCGACCGCCAGGCACAGCACGCCCGTCAACAGCGCCAGGCCGACATGGCCGATGTACACCGGATCGAAGTCCGCGTGGCTCAATGTGCCCTTGCCCAGCAGCAGCACCGTCAACGCCACCCCCAGCACCGCGCCGATCTGGCGCGTGGCCTGGTTGACGGCGCTGCCCACCGCGTAGTGCTGCGGCGGCAGGCGGTTGACCGCGGCGCCGGCCAGCGACGGCAGCACCATGCCCACGCCCAGCCCGCTCAACAACAGTCCCGGCAGCCAATGCGCCAGATAGGCCGGTTCGACGCCCGGCACCAGCAGAAACCACAGGCCGCTGGTGGCATAGACCAGGGCGCCTCCCACCAGGAACGGGCGATGCCCCATGCGGGCCGCGAGCCTGCCGGTGATGATCGCCGTCGGCATCACCAACAGAGGCCCCGGCGTGACGGCTAGTCCGGCGCGCGGCAGGCTGTAGTGCCAGACGCCGGTCATGTAGAAGAAGAAGGCGAAGAACATCATGGCGAAGGCGATGCCAAAGCTGAACGTCGCCAGGTTCACGTAGCGATAGGTGCGGTGCTTGAACAGCGCCAGGTCCACGAGCGGGTGCGGTGTGGCGCGCGCCCAGCCGACGAACGCCGCCAGCGATGCCAGCCCCAACGCCGCCACCATCCACAGCTCGCCGGGACTCCAGTGCGGTGATTCCGACTGCACGATCGACAGCGCCACCGCGCCCACGCCCGCCATCAGCAGCGCCATGCCAACGCCATCGACGCGCCGCCGCGCTTCGGGCCGCACCGACTCCTTGAGCCGGCCGGCGCCGAACCACAGCGACAGCGCCCCCAGCGGCAGGTTGATGTAGAACGCCCACGGCCAGCCGGCGGCATCGACCACGAACGCGCCTAGGCTGGGGCCGACCGCCGCCGCCAGCGCGGCCACCGCGCCCCACAGGCTCACCGCCACCGAGCGCTGCGAGGCCGGGAACGCCGCCAGCACAATCGACAGCGAGGCCGGCGTCAGCAGCGCCGCGCCGACCGCCTGCGCCACGCGCGCCGCGATCAGCCCGCCCACGCTGCCGGCCAGGCCACAGGCGGCCGAGGCCGCCAGGAACAGCAATACGCCGAGCATGAACATGCGCTTGCGACCATGCGTGTCGGCCAGTCCGCCGGAGGGGATCAGCATGGCGGCGTAGACCACCGTGTAGGCGTTCAACACCCACGACATGTCGGCCGCCGAGGCCTGGGGAAAGCCGGCGCGCATGGCGCCGAACGCGGCATAGAGCATGGTGGCGTCCAGCGAGACCAGGAACACGGCCACGCTGGCGATCCAGAAGACCGGCCAGGGGGATGCGGCCGCGGGGCGCGCGGCGGCGGCATGGATCGCCGCGGGAGGGGTATTGGAATGCATGTCGATCGAACTCGGAGATGAAGTCAGGAAGGCCGCAAAGGCGTGGCGTGCGCGGCTCAAGCCTGCAGGTAGACGGCCGGCTCGGCCGCCAGGCCCTGCTTGACCTGGCGCGTGGCGTCGTCGGCCAGCACTTCCTCGGCGCCGGCCTCGAGGGCATCGAAGGCCTGGCGCGCCACGGATTCAGGGGTGATCTTGGGCGCGTCCAGGCCGCGCGTCAGATCGGTATCGACAAAGCCCATGTGCAGGCCCAGCACCTGCGTGCCCTGCTCGCGCAGTTCGTGGCGCAGGCCATTGGTCAGCGCCCAGGCGGCCGATTTGCTCATGCCGTACACGCCCAGCAACGGCCGGTTGATCCAACTGGCGATCGACAGCACGTTCAGCAGCGCGCCGCCGCCATTGGCCGCCAGCACCGGCGCGAACGCCTGCGCCACGCGCAGCGGGCCCAGCAGATTGGTTTCCAGATGGCGGCGCGCCGACTCGATGCTGCCGTCGGCCAGGAAGCCGCCGGTCGCGGCGATGCCGGCGTTGTTGATGACCAGCGTCACGTCCTTGGCCAGCGCGGCCGCGGCGGCCACGTCCTGGTCGCGGGTGACGTCGAGCCTGATAGCCTGCACGCCCGGCAGCGAGAGGCTGGCCGGATCGCGCGCGCCGGCATAGACCTTGCGGGCGCCACGGGCCAGCGCCTCGCGGGCGAAAGCCAGGCCGATGCCGCGGTTGGCGCCGGTGATGAGGACGGTTGCGTTGTTCAGTTCCATGATGTCTTTCCTTGGGGTGCTGCGTTCAGACGGCGGCCGGCCATGCCGGTCGGGGTGACAAAAATATGATGATCATCATATTTTTAGAATGAAGAAAGGCCGCGCACAGCGGCCCGAAAAAGCGATGCTCAACGGATGGCCGGACGCCCCTCGCTGTCGTATTGCTCCAGGATGGACTGGCGCGCGGCCGCCAGCATGGCCCGGCCCTGCGCATTGTCGCCGAGCGCGCGAGCCAGTTGCATGGCGCCCACCAGGCTGCTGGTGATCGCCATCGCGGCGTGCGGACCCGCGCCGGCTGGCAGCGCCTGCTGTACCACGCCCACCAGACCCGTCACCCGGCTGGCCGATATGTCACGGACCTCGGGCGACTGGCGCGGTATCTCCGAGGCCAGCGCCGAGACCGGGCAGCCGGCTTCGCAATTGAGCAGGTGGGCCTCGGACAGATAGCTTTCGACCAGGGCGCGCAACGGACTGGCGCCCTCGGCCTGGCGCCGCGCCACGCCCTGCGCCATGCGCGCCGCGCCGTCCCGGCCGGCGCGCTCCATCGCCGCCACCAGCATGGCATCGCGCGACGGGAAATGCGCGTAGAAGCCGCCGTGCGTGAGCCCGGCTTCCTTCATGACGTCGGCCACGCCGACGCCAGCGTAACCGACCCGCCGGATCGCGCGCGCGGCCGCTTCCACGATACGGTCGTGGGAAATCTCTTTACGGGAAGCGGGGCCGGCCATGGTCTGGGCTCCTGAATATGATGATCATAATATAAACCCGCCGAAACCGCTTTGCACGTTTTTTTTGTTGCGGCGCACGATCCGTCCCGGGGATGCCTGTCGGCGCGGCCGGAACGCCCCCGTTTCAGGGCGCGCTGAAGCTGTCCAGCACCTTGCGGAACGTTCCGGCCATACGGTCGAAGCCCTCCCTGGCCACGCCAGGATGGTAGGCCCTGGCCGAACACATGAGGGACCAGGTGTAGTCGTCCGCCATCCGCAGCCGCACCAGCGCCACCTGGCGGTCGTCACCCTGGGTCAAGGCCAGCAGCGCCTGGTGCGCCGGCAGCCCGGCCAGGGTGGACACCCCGTTCTCGAGCACGTTCACCTGCTGGTTGGAATAGATCAGGGCCCAGTCGGCTTCAGGCAGGATGGCGGCCTGCTCACCCATCGGCGCCGGCGGATCGATGCTGCGCAGCGTGACCGAACACGTCTGATTGTCGGCCGCGGTGGCGCCTGGCCTGGCGGCATCAGCGCCAGACTTCGGGTTCGATGCTGACCTCGCCCTTGTCAGCGGAGAAATACACCACGCCGTCGGAAATGTTGGCGTTCAGCTGCATGGTGCGTTCGGCCAGCCCGGCCAGCGCGCGGGTCTGCTCGGACGGCAGGTTGATGACCTTGAGATTGCGGGTGCGTTCGAGTTTGTTGCGCACGCCGTCCCACCAGATCTTGCTGGCCGAGCCGCCGTAGCAGTAGACGATGACCTGCTCGGCGCGGCCGCAGGCGCGCAGGATGCGGCGCTCTTCGGGCTGGCCGACCTCGATCCACAGGGTGATGGCGCCGGTCAGATCCTTGACCCACAGGTCCGGCTCGTCGGTGTCGCTCAGGCCCTTGGTGAAGGCCAGTTCTTCCTGCGCGTTCAAGGCGTGGGCCACCAGCCGCACCATCATGCGCTCGTCGGTCTCCGAGGGATGGCGGGCGACGGTCAGCGAATGGCTGCCGTAGTAGTGGCGATCGGTGTCGGCGACGTTGAGCTCGGCCTTGTAGATGGTGGCGCGCAGGGCCATGGCGAAAAATCCGTTGAATGGGGGCAAATGACTGAAGCCCGCCATGATACCGCCTGCGGCGCCAACCGCGTGTCCGTCCACCCGCGAGGCGGGCGGACACGCCGTGCTTCAGTACACGCCGACCGAATGGCGCGCAACGAAGTGCCCTTCCCCGACCTGCACCAGCGGCTCGACCAGCGGATCGTCGCCCAGCTTGCGCATCGGGCTGGGGATCTCGTCGACCAGCAGCGAGCGCTCGCGGTGGCGGCGCTGCGGATCGGCGATCGGCACCGCCGCCATCAGCTTCCTGGTGTAGGGATGCTGCGGATTCTCGAAGATGGCGCGGCGCGGGCCGATCTCGACGATCTGCCCCAGGTACATCACCGCCACGCGATGGCTGACGCGCTCGACCACCGCCATGTCGTGCGAAATGAACAGGAACGACACGCCCAGCTCGCGCTGCAGGTCCAGCAGCAGGTTGACGATCTGCGCCTGGATCGACACGTCCAGCGCCGACACCGATTCGTCGGCGATCACCACTTTCGGGTTCAGGGCCAGGGCGCGCGCGATGCAGATGCGCTGGCGCTGGCCGCCGGAGAACTCGTGCGGATAGCGGTCGATCATCTCGGGCGCCAGGCCACACTTGTCCATCAGCCAGCGCACCCGTTCCTCGGCCTTCGCGCCGCTGGCGACGCGGTGGATCAACAGCGGCTCCATGATGGAGTAGCCGACCGTCATGCGCGGATCGAGCGAGGCGAACGGGTCCTGGAAGATGAACTGGATATGGCGGCGCAGCGTCTGCATGGCGCTGCCGCGCAGCGCGCCGATGTTCTGGCCGTCGAACTCGATCGAACCGCTCTTGCTCTTGACCAGTTGCAGCAGCGAACGGCCGGTGGTGGTCTTGCCGCAGCCGGACTCGCCCACCAGCGACAGCGTTTCGCCAGGGTAAAGATCGAAGCTGACCTTTTCGACCGCGTGCACGCGCTTTTGCACCCGCCCGAAAATACCGCCGGTGATATCGAAGCTGGTGGTCAGGTCACGCACCTTCAGCACCGGGCCATTGTCGCGGCGCACGGTGGAAGGCAAGGCCATCGGCGCGGGCGCCGGCTCGGCCTGGCGCGCGGCGTCCTCGACCTTGAGCAGCGGGAATGGGGCCGGCTCGTCGGTGCCGTGCATGGCGCCCAGGCGCGGCACGGCCGACAGCAGGGCGCGGGTGTAGGCATGCCGCGGCTGTGCGAAGAGTTCGTCGGAACCGCCCTCCTCGACCTTGTCGCCGCGGTACATCACCAGAACGCGGTCGGCCACTTCGGCCACCACGCCCATGTCGTGGGTGATGAAGATGACGCCCATGTCCATTTCTTCCTGCAGCTGGCGGATCAGTTGCAGGATCTGGGCCTGGATGGTGACGTCCAGGGCCGTGGTGGGTTCGTCGGCGATCAGCAGCTGCGGCTTGCATGACAGCGCCATGGCGATCATGACGCGCTGGCGCATGCCGCCGGACAGCTGGTGCGGATAGCGGTCGAGAATGGCGCGGGCCTCGGGGATGCGCACACGCTCGAGCATGCGCAGCGTCTCGGCGCGCGCCGCGGACGCATCCAGTCCCTGGTGCAGTTGCAACGCCTCGGCGATCTGGCTGCCGGCCGTGAAGCTGGGGTTGAGCGAGGTCATCGGCTCCTGGAAGATCATGGCCACGTCGGCGCCGCGCACGCGTTGCAGCGTGCTGTCGGGCGCGTTGACCAGATCCAGCACCTCGCCGTTGCGCCGGCGCAGCAACATGCCGCCGTTGACGATGCGGCCGCCGCCGTATTCCACCAGGCGCATCAGCGCCAGCGAAGTGACCGACTTGCCCGAGCCGGACTCGCCCACGATCGCCAGGGTTTCGCCGCGATCGACGTGGAACGACACGTTGCGCACCGCTTCGACGACACGCTCGGGGGTTTTGAAGCGCACGGTCAGGTCATTGACCTGGACGACGCGTTTGGGGTCCATGGTTGCCATGATGATTACTTGTCCTGACGGGGATCCAGCGCATCGCGCAGCCCGTCGCCCAGCAGATTGAAGCCCAGCACCACCAGGAAAATGGCCGATCCGGGGAAGATCGACATCCAGGGCGCCTGGGTCATGAAGTTCTTGGCGGTGTTCAGCATCGAGCCCCAGGACGGGTTCGGCGGCTGCAGGCCCAGACCCAGGAACGACAGGCTGGCCTCGGCGATGATGGCCGTGGCGATGGTGATGGTGGCCTGGACGATCAGCGGCGGCATCACGTTCGGGAACACGTGGCGGCAGATGATGCGCAGGTCGGAGGCGCCTAGCGCGCGCGCGCTCTGCACGTAATCCTCGCTCTTGACCGCCAGCACCTGGCCGCGCGTGAGCCGGATGAACTTGGGCGCGGCGGATACGCCGATGGCGATCATGGCGTTGGTCAGGCTGGGCCCCAGGAAAGCGGCCAGCGCGATCGCCAGGATCAGGAACGGAATCGCCAGCAGCGCCTCGGTGGCGCGGGAAATGCAGCTGTCGGTCCAGCCGCCGAAATAGCCGGCCGCCAAACCGAACGGCACGCCGACCACCAGCGCGATCAGTACCGACACCAGGCCGGCCATGAGCGAGGCGCGCGCGCCATGCACCATGCGGCTGAAGATGTCGCGGCCGAGTTCATCGGTGCCCAGCCAGTGGGCGGCCGATGGCGCCTTGCGGATGGTGGTGAAGCTGGTCTGGAACGGATCCTGGCTGGCGATCAGCGGCGCCAGCAGCGCCACCAGCACGAAAAACAACACGATACCCAGGCCCAGCATGGCGACGTGGTTGCGTTTGAACTTGCCCCAGGCGCGGTTGCGGCTGCGGGGCGGCGTGACGGCGGCGGCCGTTGCGGGAAGTGCGCTCATGCGTGCCTCAGGCGGGGATTGACCAGGATGTACAGGATGTCGGCCAGCAGGTTCATCAGGATGAAGCCCACCGCGACGCAGAGCACCACGCCCTGCACCACCGCATAGTCGCGCGTGAAGACGGCGTCGACCACCAGCTTGCCGAAGCCGGGGATGGTGAAGACCTGCTCGGTCAGCACCGCGCCGGCCAGCAATTCACCGAACAGCAGCGTCACCAGCGTGACGATCGGCATCAGCGCGTTGCGCAGCGCGTGCCGCAGCACCACCTGGCGCGGCGACACGCCCTTGGCGCGGGCGGTGCGCACGTAATCGGCCGACAGCGCCTCGAGCATGGCCGAACGGGTGTGGCGCATGAGATAGGCGGCAATCGCGGTGGACAGCACCAGCGACGGCATCAGCATGGTCTTGATCGAGAGCCAGAAATCCTCGGCCGGCGACACGTAGCCCGAGGCCGGCAGCAGTTTCCATTGCACCGACACCACCATGATGAGGATGATGCCGAGCCAGAAGTTGGGAATCGACATGCCGGACAGCGCGGCGATATTGGCCCCCATCTCGACCGGCTTGCCCTTGCGCACGGCCGCCACGATGCCCATGGGAATGCCCACCAGCAGCGCGAAGAACATCGCCATCGCCGCCAACTGCAGCGTCACCGGCAGTTTCTGGGCGATCAGCGTGGTCACCGGCACGTCGGTGCGCAGCGACTTGCCCAGGTCGCCCTGCAGCACCTGGCCGGCCCAGGCGGCGTACTGCATCGGCAGCGGATCATTGAGGCGGTACTTGTCGCGCAGGTAATCCAGCACGGCCGGATCGCGCTCTTCGCCGGCCAGCGTCAGCACCGGATCGCCGGGCAGGATTTTCTGCAGCATGAAGACGATCATCGATACCAGTATCAGGGTCGGTATCGCGACGATCACACGGCGCAAGATGAGTTTGAGCATAAGGGAAAAACCGTAGAACGAAAGCGGCGGACGGAACCGGCCCCGAAGGGCACGGCGCGCGGCCGCCGCGGGAAACGGCCGGCCGCGAGGGCGCGGCCGGCGGGCGCGGCGACGAACCGCCGCCCCCGGTCACTTCTGCGCGAACGTCACGCCCTTCAGGCGGATCATGCCGTCCGGATAGGGAACGAAGCCCTTGACCTTCTTGGCCAGCGCGAACGGCCACGGCTGGTAGTAGTCGTACACGCCAGGCAGTTCGTCCTGGATGATGGCCTGCACCTGGTCATAGAGGGCGCGGCGCTTGGCTTCGTCCGGCACCGTGCGGGCCTCCTTGAGCAGCTTGTCGACCTCGGGGTTGCAGTAATGGCCATCGTTCAACGCGCCCTTGCAGGTCACGAAGCTGTAGATGTTGCCATCCGGATCGACCCGGCCCGACCAGCCCAGCATCACCACCTGGAAGTTGCCGCCGGCCGACTCCTTCTGCAGCGCGGCGTATTCGGTGGGACGCAGCGACAGGTCGAAACCGGCCTCGGAAGCCATGGCCTGGACCATCTCGGCCACCGACGAGGTGGTGGTGTTGTTGCCGAACATGACCTCGGCCTTGACGCGGTCGAAGCCGGCCTGCTTGAGCAGCGCGCGGGCCTTGGCGACGTCGCGCTTGGTCACGGGGAACTTGTCGCTGTGATACGGGCTGGCGGGCGGGAACGGCTGCTGCGCCGGTTCGAAGATGCCGCCGCCGGCCACTTCGTTGATGGCGTCGCGGTCGATGGACAATTGGAACGCCTGGCGCACCAGCTTGTTCTTGAAGGGATTGTCTTCGGCGCGCTTGCCGTTGGCGACGTTGAACATGAACTGCTGGAAGCCCAACCCGGCAATCGGGGCGAAGGTCAGGCTGGCGTCATTCTTGACCTGGGGCGCATCGGAAGGATTCAGGCGCTCGAGCATGTCCAGGTCGCCAGCGCGCAGGTTCGACAGGCGCACGGTGGTGTCCGGGATCGGCAGGAAGGTGATGCGCTTGAAGGCGTAAT
The DNA here is from genome assembly GCF_902859765.1 of Achromobacter pulmonis. Classification (GTDB taxonomy): domain Bacteria; phylum Pseudomonadota; class Gammaproteobacteria; order Burkholderiales; family Burkholderiaceae_B; genus Achromobacter; species Achromobacter pulmonis. The sequence continues at coordinate 35,682 of NZ_CADIJV010000024.1, read as the reverse complement.
CCTTGGCATCGTAGTACTGGTCGAATTTCTCCAGCACGATGCGGTCGTTCTGGATGCGTTCGACGAATTTGTACGGACCCGAGCAGATCGGCTTGCGGCCGACCGCGGCCACGTCGGCATCGGCGAAGGACTTGGGCGACAGCATCATGCCGGCGCGGTCGGACAACTGCGCCAGCAGCGTGGCGTCGGGCTGCTTGAGCGTCAGCACCAGCGTGGCGGCGTCGGGCGCCTCGACCTTATCGACCGAGGCCAGCTCGCCCTTGCGCAGGCTGTCCGGCAGCGTCTTGGCGCGCTCCAGGTTGGCCTTGGCGGCGGCGGCGTCGAACTTGCTGCCATCGTGGAACAGCACGTCCTGGCGCAGCTTGAAGGTCAGCACCTTGTTGTCGGGGCTGAACGACCACGAGGTGGCCAGCTGCGGCACAAAATGCAGCTTGGGATCGATGTCCACCAGCTTGTCGCACAGCGAGGTGAAGACGATGCGGCCGACGTAGGTGCGCGCGCGGTGCGGATCGAGCACGTCGGGATCTTCCTGCAGGCCGATGCGCAGGTTCTGGGCGCATGCCGCGCCCGCGGCCAGCGCCAGCATGCTGGCGCCGAAAGTGATGGTCAAGCGTTTCATTGTGTTTATTCCCCTTGTGGCTGCAATGCGCGGGTCAGAAGCCGACGGCCTGGCCGTCGCGCCGGCTGTCGCTGGCGGCGACGTAACCCAGTTCGTTGTCGCTTTCGGACATGCGCCAGATGAATTGGCCGGCGCCGAAATCCATGTACGGGTCGTCCACGGACTTCAAAGCATGCCCGAGGTCTTTGAGGCCCGCAATAGTGGAAGCCTTCATATTGGTCTCGATATCCAGCGTGAAATCGCGGTTGACCTTCCAGCGGGGCGCGCAGCAGGCGGCCTGCGGATTCTGGTGGTAATCGATCATGCGCACCACGGTCTGCAGGTGGCCCTGAGGCTGCATGTCGCCGCCCATCACGCCGAAGCTCATGACCGGCTTGCCGCCGCGCGTCAGGAAGCCCGGGATGATGGTATGGAACGGCCGCTTGCCGCCTTCGACCACGTTGGCCGACTTGGGATCCATCGAGAAGCCGACGCCACGGTTCTGCAGGCTGATGCCGGTGCCCGGCACCACCACGCCCGAGCCGAAGCCCATGTAGTTGGACTGGATGAACGAGATCATCATGCCGTTCTCGTCGGCGGCGGTCAGGTAGATGGTGCCGCCTGCGGCCGGACGGCCGGCGCTGAAATGGGTCGCGCCGTCCAGGCGGATCAGCTTGGCGCGGCTGTCCAGGTAGGCGTCCGACAGCATCTGCTCGGGCGTGACTTCCATCGAGCGCGGGTCGGCCACGTACTTGTAGAGGTCGGCGAAGGCCAGCTTCATGGCCTCGATCTGCACGTGCTGCGACTGCACCGAATCGACCGGCATGTCGGCGATGTTGAAGCGCTCGACAATACCCAGCGCGATCAGCGCGGCGATGCCCTGCCCGTTCGGCGGGATTTCGTGCAGCTCGTAGCCGCGGTAGGACTTGGAGATCGGCTTGACCCATTGCGGGCGGTAGCCGCGCAGGTCTTCCAGGGTCATGGCGCCGCCGCATTCCTGGCTGAAGGCGGCGATGCGCTCGGCCAGCTCGCCTTCGTAGAAGTCGCGGCCCTTGGAAGCGGCGATGCGGCGCAGCGTGTTGGCCGCGTCCGGGAAGCGGAAGTGCTCGCCGACCTTGGGCGCGCGGCCCTGCGGCATAAAGGCCTGGGCGTAGCCCGGCTGGTCGCGCAGCTCATCGGCGGCGGCGGCCCACTTGTGCGCCACCACCGGCGGCACCGCGTAGCCACGCTCGGCAATCTCGATGGCGGGCTCGAACAGTTGCTCGAACGGCAGCTTGCCCAGTTTTTCGTGCAGCGCGGCCCAGCCGGCCACCACGCCCGGCACCGTCACCGCGTCCCAGCCGCGCTTGGGCTGGATCGCCAGGCCGTCGGCGCCGACGCCGTACTTGCGCTTGAAGTATTCGACATTCCAGGCGGCCGGCGCCACGCCGGAGGAATTCAGGCCATGCAGTTCCTGGCCGTCCCAGACGATGGCGAAACAGTCGCCCCCCAGGCCGCAGGAGACCGGCTCGACCAGCACGATGGTGGCGGCCGCGGCGATCGCGGCGTCGACCGCGTTGCCTCCCTTGAGCAGCATGCGCAGGCCGGCCTGGGCCGCCAGCGGGTGCGAGGTGGACACCACGTTGCGGGCGAACAGCGGGATGCGGATGGAGGGATAAGGATTGACCCAGTCGAAGGATTTCATGGCGCCTGTCTCATATGTAAGCGGTAAGCAGGCGAAATTACTCCCGTGGTCTAATTAAATCAATTTGATTTTTTGTTCAGTCATGAAAGAAATTTTTGTGATTTATTCCCCATGAGCACCCTCCGATTCCTGCGTACTTTTCTGGCCGTGGCCCACCACGGTTCGTTCTCCGAAGCGGCCGAGCAAGTGGCCCTGACGCAGGCCGCGGTCAGTTTCCAGATGCGCTCCCTGGAGGCGGAATTGGGGCGCGAGCTGTTCGACCGCAGCGGGCGCCTGGCCATCCTCAACGCGGCCGGCCGGGAATTGCTCCCGGAAATCAAGCACTTGCTGGATTCCTACGACCGTTTGCGGCTGCCGCGCACGGTGCCGGGCGAACTGGCCGGCTCGGTCTCAGTCGGCAGTATCGTCTCGTGCATGGGCACCCTGTCCAAGGTGGTGTCGGGCATGAAGAAGGCGCATCCGCGGCTGGATGTGCGCATTCTGTCGGGCAAGGCCAGCGAGCTGGCCGGCAAGGTGGAAGACGGCGAGCTGGACGCCGCCTTCCTGGTCGAGGCCGGCCGCAAGATGGCCAGCACGCGCTGGACCCCGCTCTATGAGGAACCGCTGGTCGTGATCGCGCCGCCCTCGGCCATCGGCCATGACGCGCGCCAGGTGCTGGCCAGCAATCCCTTCCTGCGCTTTGACCGCACCCAGCGCACCGGCCTGCAGATCGACCGGCTGCTGCGGCGCATGGCGGTGCCGCTGGACGAATTCCTGGAACTGAACGCGATCGAGACACTGGTCGAGCTGGTGCGCCAGGAAGTGGGCGTGACGCTGCTGCCGCTGATCAACGGCTCGAATTGGCGCACCAGCGTCCGGCTGCGCATCCTGCCGCTACCCGCCGACCTGGGGCCGACGGCGCGGGCCATCGGCATGCTGGAGCGGCGCGAGCACGCCCGCCAGAACATTACCGCCGCCATCTGCGAGGCCTGCGCCACGGCGTTCCGCACGCGCGACGCGCTGGCCATCGCCTGAGCCGCCTGCCGACCCGGCGCCGCAGCCCCCCCGGCCGGCAAGATGCCGCGCCTGGGCCCGGGCGCGGCCGGGACCGGCCGCGCCGCGGTGGGCGCGCCTTACAGGCCCATCGCCGGATCGGTGACCGAGGGCTTGCCGGTTTCCACCCGGCCGGCAAAGCGGCGGATGTAGGCCGGGTCCTCGTTCAGGCGCGCGGTGAAGTCATACCAGGCGCCGCTGGCCTTGAGCGACCACGACTGCTCGACCTGGCTGCCCGCTGGCACCGTGATCGTCCATTTCTCGTTATTGGTGTAGTAGGCGTTCGGCGTGATGACGAAGGTGCAGGGCTGCTTGCCGCTATTGATGAAGCTGGTGTAGACGTCGCCGTTGGCAATGTCGTAGCAGACCCGGATTTCGGCATCCAGCCCGGCGCTGCGGGCCAGCGCCAGGTCGCCGGCGAAATGGCGCAGATAGCCGTTCGGACCCATCACCCACAGGTCGTACTTGCCGCCGTCGGCGGCCGCGTCCCAGCTGCCTTCCAGCTGCTTGTCCGGTTCGACCGCGTAGCGGCGCGGCAGGCGATCCAGATGCAGCTGGTCATACACATGGAACACGCCGGCGGCGCGGCCGGTGTTGGCGAACACCAGCCACATGGCGCTGGTGCCCGGCTGAGCGCGGCCGCTGGTGTGCAGCTCATAGGGCAGCGCGCGCGAGAAGCGCACCCCGGTCTCCTGACTGGGCTTGGCTTGGGTGGCGGTGTCCGGCAGCGGCACCTGGGCCAGCACCTGCTGGTCGGCGCGGGTCTGGTCGGCCTGGGCTTTGGTCAGCAGGGTCAGGTCGGGCAGCTGCTCGTTGTTGGGCGTGGCAAAGTTGAAGGCCGAAGTCAGGTCGCCGAGCACGGCGCGGCGGTAATCGCTGATGTTGGGTTCCTTGACGCCGAACCGCGCCTCCAGGAAACGCAGCACCGAGGTGTGGTCGAACGACTGCGAGTTGATCCAGCCGCCGCGGCTCCAGGGCGAGACGATGTACATCGGCACGCGCGGGCCGGGGCCGTACACGCGGTTGTCGGCGGCGTCCTGCAGCGACGGCTTGACGTGGCGCTCCAGGTCGGTGTTGATGGTGGATGCGCCCGCCGTCGAACCGTCCGGATTGATCGACGGCGCGGCCGGCGGCGGCACGTGGTCGAAGAAGCCGTCGTTCTCGTCGAAGTTGATCAGCAGCACCGTCTTGCTCCAGACGTCCGGATTGGCCGTCAGGGCATTGAGCGTTTCCTGGATGCACCAGGCGCCCTGCACCGGGCTGGACGGCCCGGGGTGCTCCGAATAGGCCGCCGGCGCCACGATCCACGACACCTGCGGCAGCGCGCCGTTCAATACATCGTCGCGGAATGCCTGCAGCAGGCCGCCGTCGGGCATGGTGTTGGCCACGCCCTTGTACAGCGGGTTGGTGGCGTCGGCCGCGGGCGTCCAGGCCGGCGGGCTGGGATTGCCGGCGGTGGGATCATTGCCGGACAGTTCATAGGCCTTGCGGAATTGCCGGAAGCCCGCCAGCGGATTGTCGGTGAAGTTGTCCGGCAGGTTCTGGTAGACCTTCCAGCTCACGCCGTTTTCCTGCAACCGCTCGGGATAGGTCTTCCAGGTCCAGCCGATGGTGGACGCGCCCAGGCCGTCCCACTGGTTGCGGGTCGACGGGCCATTGCCCTGCGCCAGCGGGTCATTGGTGCCGGTCCAGTGAAACAGGCGGTTGGTATTGGTGCCGCCGTGCGAGGAACAGTGGTAGGCATCGCACAGCGTGAAGGCCTCGGCCAGCGCGTACTGGAACGCCAGTTCCTGGCGCGTGTAGTAGCCCATCGACTGGTTCTGCTTGTAGCGCGGCCACTGGTACAGGCGGCCGCCGTCCCAGGCATTCTGCGCGTCGGGGAAGTCGTGCGGCGTGCCGGACACGCGCTGCGCGTTGCCCTTGGTGCTGTCCAGGTGGTACGGCAACACCACGCGGGTGCCGTTGGTCTGTTCCCAGACCGAGCGGTTCTGCGGCAGCGGCACGGTGATGCGGTCGCCAAAGCCGCGCACGCCCTTGAAGGTGCCGAAGTACATGTCGAACGAGCGGTTTTCCTGCATCAGGATGACCACATGCTCGACGTCGTTGATGGTGCCGGTGCGGTTGTTGGCGGGAATGGCCAGCGCGCGGCGGATGGCCGGCGGGAACATCGACAAGGCGGTCAGGCCGGCGGTCGAGGCGGCGGCGTTACGCAGGAAGCGGCGCTTGCCGGCGTGGATCGGGTCTTGGTGGGACGTCACAGATGCGATTCCTTGGATTCTGAAAAATGGCGCGGCGTCAGGGCGCGCAACGCAGTTGGGGCTTGGCCGGCTGGGTCGGCGTTTCAGGCTGGGCGCCGGTATCGCCGTCGTCATCCTTGTCGCCGCCGCAGGCGGTCAGGACGGCGGCCACCATCAGGGCGGCGCCCATGCGCAGGCAAGCGCGCAAAATCGGGGAAGCAGTGTTCATGTCGTATCTATCCTCGGACATCAGGGGAGCAATTCGGAAACGGACTTGCCGGACATGGCCAGCGACTTGACCTCGGTTTCGGTCAGGGCGCGCGACCAGAAGGCCAGGTCGTCGAAGTACATGGTGTAGGGGCCTTTGGTGCCGGCGCAGCACACGCCGTAGGTGCCCTTGCCGTCTTCGTTCAGGCCCAGGTGCGGACCGAACAGGCCGGCGATCTGGGCGAAGTTGACGCTGCCGGTCGAGATCGAGCGGCTGAACCAGCCCATCTCGCTGTCGTACACATAGGCGGCCATGGTCTTGGCGGTCTTGTCGATGACCATGGCCACGTAGACCGGCTTGTTGGGCGTGAACCTGACGCCATTGATGTCGACGCGGCTGCCGCCGGCCAGGTTGAAGCGCAGCTCGGGGCCGGCCCACTGGGCGATGGTGATGCCGGGATTGCCGCCGGAGTTGTAGTCCTTGTTGCCCAGGATGGAGCGATCGTTGGCGGTGCCGTCCGACTGGTACCAGAAGCCGATGGTGAAGGCCTGGACGCTGTCGAGCAGGCCCGCCGGATAGTCCAGCTTGAAGGCGCCTGTCGGATCGCCGCTGCGTTCGTTCTGGAACATCTTGCCGAACACGCCGTTATCGGCGAAGGCCGGCGCCTGCGTGCCGTCATAGGGCGTGATCGCCCCGCCGCCGGCGGCCTTGTCGGTCAGGTCGCCCTCGAACGGGAACATCATGGTCAGGCCGCTGCCCAGCGATGCCAGCAGCGGCACCGGCGCGGTATAGACCACGGTGGCGCGCACCGCCGTCACGGCGTTGCCGACCGAGACGGCGTAGTTCAGTTCGTGCACGCCTTCGGTGGTGAAAACAAAGCCCGTATCGACATAGTCGGTGGCGGTGCCCGGCAGGCGCGCGATTTCCTGGCCGTCGCGGGTAATCACGATGTCGCCGGTGGGCGTGCCCACGCGGCTCCAGCTCAACGCCACGCTCTTGTTGTCCATCGAGGTGCGGCTGGCGCCCCGGCGCAGCGCGACGGATTCGGACAACGCAGTGCCCGCCATGTCGTACTGGCCCGAAGGCGGCAATGCGCCCAGATGCGCCAGCAGCGTCGGCGCGGCGTCGGCTGCGCTCGGCAGGCTGTACCAGGCGTTGTTCCAGGCGCCGTCGACGGCCTCGTCATCGGCGCTGCCGCCCAGCAGCGAAGAGCGGTTCATCGCCAGCAGCGTGGTCTTGTTGAGCGAGAGCGGCAGGCCATCGCTGCCGCCGGTGCGGTCCAGGCCGTGGCTGGATGCCACCAGCACCAGCCAGTTCTCGTCCGGATGGGCGGCGCGGCGCTCGGCCACCTGCTTGAGCAGCGCGCCGATGGCGTCATCGGTCTGGCGCAACGTGGCGCGATAGCCGTCGCCAAAACCGGCGGTGGCGGCCGCGCGCTCGGCCGCGCCGAACTGCGCCACCACCAGATCGTAACCCTCGGTGATGCGGTCGCGCGCCTGGCTGGCGACGCACGCATCGACCCCGGCGCAATCCGTCAGGCTCTGCAGATAGCCGGCGTCGCGGTCGGCGCCGACCAGGCCGGCCAACAGCGGCGAGTTGAAGGCCGCCGCGGCGCGCATCGCCGGCCTGGCGGCCTTGACGCGCTGGAACAGGGTCGCGGTTTTGGCCGACTGTCCCGGCGCGTTGCTGCGCACGCCGTGCTGATCGGCCCATTGTCCGGTCAGCAGCGTGGCCCAGCCCGGCGCCAGCAGCGTCGGCTGCTGCGTCACGCCGCCGGTCACGCCTCCGGTCCAGGAACGGGTGGCCGTCAGTTGCGCCAGATTCGGCAACGACTTGTCCGCCACGCTCTGGCGATAGGCGTCATACGTCAATCCATCGACACCGATGAACAGCACCTTGGCATGAGCGCCGCTGCCCGGCTGCGCCGCGGGCGCCGTGTCATCGTCATTGCCACCATCGCCGCCGCAACCGGCCAGCGCGCCCAGGGCCGCCAACGCGGCGCACCAGCGCTTCCACTTCAATACCTGCATGTTCTTTCCCTCTCGAAACCCGCTTTGTGGGTGGTCCACATAGTGGCTTCGCAAGGTGAAAGCCCGATGAAGCGAAGAAAGGAATCGCTGATCGACGGATCAGTTTTTTTCTGCTGCGACATAGATGGCAATAAAAGCAAGGGACCGGCTTGCCGGTCCCTTGCCTGGCGCCGGGCCGCGGTCCGCGGCCCGTGGATCAGGCGCCGATCTTGACGCCGGTCAGGTAGCCGACCGCAGCGCCGAAGCCGTCCTTGTAGTTGGCCTTGACCAGCGGCTCCAGCGTCGGCCGCACCACTGCGTGCACAGCCCCCCAATCGGCCGCGTGCTGGAAGTTGCTGGTGATATAGGTCCAGCCGTTGAGCTCGTCGACCGCCTGCAGGCCGGTCGATTCGGCCGCCACCGGGCACGACAGCAGACGCGAGAGCTGCTTGGTGTCGACGTTGTAGGCCCACAGGAAGTTGTTGACGTGGCCGCCGCTGTCCTCGCCCACGAACAGCGTGCGCAGCTTCTCCGAGAACTTGAGATTGTCCGGATTGGAGATCCGGTCGGCGTTGTGGGTGTTGCCCAACGCGTCGGCCGGCGAGATCGGCGCGCCCACCAGTTCGGGCACCGCGGCCATGTCGACCGGCACCCATTCGCTGTCGATGGCCTGGCCGTCGGTATCGACCTGGCCAGCCTTCAGGTGCAGCTGATAGACGGCGCCGGCCGAATTGGCCTGTACCTGCATGCCGGCCACGGTGCCGTCGATCATCGACTTCTCGATGCGCGACATGGCGCTATAGGCGATCTTGTCCTTGGCGTTGACCGTGGTGCCTTCCATCTTGGTGAAACCCAGCGAACCGCCGACCAGCGCGGCATAGCGGTGCGTTTCCAGGAAGGCGGCGGCCTGGCGGCGGCCCGGCAGCAGCTTGACCCAATTGTTGCCGCCGCTGTAGCGGATCCGGGTGAAGCTGTTGTCGGCCGGGTCGGTGGTGCGCACGTCCATGATGTCGGCGGCGGTCAGTTGGTCGGCCAGTTCCTTCACTTCGGCGCTGGTGGCGTGGCCCAGTTTGATCCAGGTCAGCGTGGCCGCGCCCGGGCCGGTTCCCGAGGTCTGGGTCCACTTGGCCACGTACAGCGTGCCGGACGACAGGTCGGCCTTGCGGTCGGCCACGAACATGAACAGGCCGCCATTGGTGGCGTCATCGCCCATCAGCGCGGTGCGCTGGTCGGGCATGATCTGCACCAGTTCGTGCGAGATCCGGCCCATGCAATAGTGCTTCTTGATGCTGCCGGTGCCGTCCGGGTTCACCGTCACTTCGGGTAGATGGCCGTAGTGGTACGGGTTGGCCTTGTTGGGGTCGCCGAACAGATTCTGGCTATAGGCCTGGAACTGCGCGTCGGCGCTGGCGACGGTGGCGTCGGGCTCGTACTCTTCGCTGGACAGGTGCGTGTTCCAGGGCGACAGGCTGGCGCCGCAGGTGATCCACAGGCCGTTGACCGACGACGTATCGACGTTGCTGTACTTGACCAGGCTGAGCTTGCCGGTGGCGGGGTCCTGCGCCAGCGTCAGCACCGCAATGGGCGACGGCAGGCGGCCATACATGTCGGCGCCGGACTGGTCCATCGACTGGTATTCGAACTGCACCACAGCGAACAGGGTATTGCCATTGACGCCGGGCACCGTCGGCGCTTCCAGCTTCAGCAGCGACATGCCGTCCGGACAGTTCGAGAAGAACTGGCGGGCCTGGGCGGGCACCGAATTGTCCATGATCGGCGCGCCGTTGTGATCGAAATAGCCGCCGGCGATGATGCTGCCGCCCTTGCCGTCCGGCACCGAATCGCCCGTCATGAAGAACGACTCGTAGCCCAGTTCGATCTTGCGCGTCGAGCCATCGCTGAACGTCAGCACCATTGCCGAGCCCACGGTGGTGCGCGCCATCAGCTCGGGGGTGGCCAGCGTGGGCGCGGCCATCGAAGTGAAGGCGGCAGAGGTGAACGTCACGCCCGGCGCCGGCGTGGAGGGGCTGTCGTCATCATCGTCACTCGAGTTACAGCCCGCCAGCAGGGCGGTCATGCCGACGCCGCCCAGCGGCAGCATCGGCGCACCGCCCAGCATCTTCAGGAGGCGGCGGCGATTGGCGTGTGTCATGTCTTGCATCGTGGTTTCCTGTGCGAGGGGATCAATGCCGCGAAGCCAGGGCGGGTCGGCGGCCGGACACCATTGCCAGGCGCCTGTGCGTGCCGATACGCGCTGAACCGCGACGTGCCGGCATGCTAGATAGGCGCGATGTAAGCTTGATGACAGTGCGCTGCGCGCCTTCTGAAAGAGGCGCTGCCGCACGATCGCGCAGTTGTCATGATGCGCTGCTAGAGTCGGCCACATTTCCGCCGTGCCGTTTCACGTTTCAGCCATGCCCTTGTCCTTGCGCCTGTCGCCGCCTTCGCCCCCCGCCGCGTGCCGTGTCCTTGCTCTGCTGGCGCTGGCCGCCGGCCTGGGCGTGTGGGGCGCGGTCCTGTTGGCGCCCGCGCCCGCCGCCCTGCCCGCCGCCATCGCGGCGCCCGCGCCGCGCGCCGCCGACAACACGCCGGTGGCCCTATGGTTTGGCCGCGACGAAGTGCTGCACACGCAGATCAGCGTGCTCGGCGTCATCGCCGCCGGCCCCGACGGCGCCGCGGTCTTCAGCGTCGACGGCGGCCCGCCGGCGGCCTGGCGCGTCGGCGACGAAATCGCGCCCGGCATCGTGCTCCAGGACATCGGCGCCGAAGCCGTCACGGTCGAGCAAGGCGGACGCGCCAATCGCCTGGCCGCGCCGGTTGCGCCGGCGCCCGCGGGCGCCATCACGCGTGCCGCGCCATGACGCGCGCGCCTCATATTGCTGTCATATTTCATGTCCACAATCGCACGCTTCTCACTGCAATACCGGAGTCGTGAAGTGCGCCAGTCATCGCGCGGGCTCGCCCGCCAGCAAGGTTTCACCCTGATCGAGATCATGGTGGTCATCGTGATCATGGGGATTCTGGCCGCTCTGATCGTGCCGCGCGTGCTGGATCGTCCCGACCAGGCGCGCCAGGTCGCCGCGCGCCAGGACATCGGCGGCATCATGCAGGCGCTCAAGCTCTATCGCCTGGACAACGGCCGCTACCCGACCACCGCGCAAGGCCTGCGCGCGTTGGTTGAAAAGCCCGAGGGCGCGTCCAGCTGGCGCGGCTACCTGGACAAGCTGCCCAACGATCCCTGGGGCCATCCCTATCAATACCTGAGCCCTGGCGTCAAAAGCGAAATCGATGTGTTCTCGTTCGGCGCCGACAACAAGCCCGGGGGAGAAGGCGGCGATGCCGACATCGGTTCGTGGGAACTCTGAGCGCGGTTTCACGCTAGTCGAAGTCCTGGTGGTGCTGGTGATCGTGGCCATCGCCGCCAGCATGGTCAGCCTGTCCATCGGCAAAGGCGCCGATCCGTTGCGCGCGGACGCGCAGCGTCTGGCCGACGCCTTCACCGTGGCCGAGGGCGAGGCGCGCAGCGACGGCCGCCCGATCCGCTGGCTGCCCGCCAGCGGCGGCTGGTCGTTCGAGCGCCAGGGGCGCTCGGCCGCGCCCACCGCCCAGGACGATACCCCCCTGCCGATGGACACGCTGGAACGCGACCCGGCGCTGCGGCCGCAGACCTGGCGCGCCGGCCCGGTGCGGTGGCGCCTGACACCCGAGCGGCCGCTGGTCTTCAACACCGAATGGGTGGCCGACCCATTCAGCGTGCAGTTGCGCGCGGGCGATTCGCGCGTGACGCTGACGCGCGATGCCGCCGGACACTATGACATCCACTGACTTTCCCTCCCGCCAGCGCCAGCGCGGCTTCACCTTGATCGAGGTGCTGGTGGCCCTGGCCATCATCGCGGTGGCGATGGGCGCGGCGCTGCGCGCCACCGGTGTCATGGCGGCCAATAATCGCGCGCTGCAGGACAAGACTCTGGCGCTGCTGGCCGCGCAGAACGCGCTGACCCAATTGCGGCTGGAACAGACCCTGCCGCGCGCCGGCACCCGCGTCGTGCCCTGTCCGCAGGGCGCCCTGGCGCTGCAATGCGAACTGGTGTTTACCAATTCGCTCAACCGCAGCTTCCGTCAGGTCGCGGTCAAGGTGCGCGACAGCGCCAATGGCGCCGCCCTGCTGCAGCTGGACGGCCTGCTGTCGGGCCTGCGATGATGCCGCCCCACGCCCGCCCCCGCCGCCAGGCCGGCTTCACCCTGATCGAAGTGCTGGTGGCCCTGGCGCTGATGGCGCTGGTCAGCCTGATGGCCTGGCGCGGCCTGGAGAGCGTTTCCCAAGCGCGCGACTGGATCGCGCGCCAATCCGACGATACCGACGCCATCGTCCGCGCCCTCGGCCAGATGGGACGCGATGTGGAGCTGGCCTACAACGGCCCGTCGTTCGCCGCGCCCGGCCTCGACGACCGCGTCTTCACCTCGGGCGTACGGCTGCTGCGCGGCGCCGCCGGGGCGCAGACCCTGGAGATCCTGCGCCCCGACCCGGACGGCGACGGCCGCTGGCAGCGGGTGCAATGGTCGGTGCGCAAGGACGGCCTGTGGCGCGCCAGCGGCCTCGCGGCCGAACAGGGACCGCTGCCGCCGGTCAACGACGGCGTATTGCTGCTGCCCGGCGTGCGCGTGCTGGCGGTGCGCGGCTGGGTGCCGGGGATGGGCTGGACGGACACGCGCTCGCCCTTCTCCGCCACGCCCGCCGGCATCGAGATCACGCTGGAGCGCGCAGCGGCCGGCGGTGCCCGGCGCTACAGCCGCATCCTGGAGCTGCCGTGAAGCCCCGCCCGCCTTGCCAGCGCGGCGCCGCGGTGGTCAGCGCGCTGATCATCGTGGCCATCGTGGCCGCGCTGACCACCAGCCTGTTCCAGCGCCAGACCGCCAGTACCCGCCGCATCGAGAACGAGATGGCGCGCGTGCAGGCGCGCATGCTGCTGGCTGGCGGCATCGACTGGGCCCGCCTGGTGATCCGCGACCATGGCCGGCGCGAATCGACCACGCGCGGCGACCAGATCTGGGCCACGCCGGTGCTCGACACCCGCATCGAACGCCCCGGCGACGACCGCGTCGCGGTGTTCTCCGGCCAGGTGCAGGACGAACAGGGCAAGTACAACCTCAGCAACCTGGCCAGCCATGGCGTGCCGCAACCGGAACAGGAACAGGTGCTGCGGCGCCTGCTGGCGCTGCAGCGCCTGCCGGACACGCTGGCCACGCGCATCATCGGGATCATCGCCGCCAGCCAGCCACCGGCGCAGCCGGCCGACGCCCCCACCCCGGCGCAGGGCGGCCAGACGCCGCAGGCGCGCGCGCCCCTGCCGCGCGGCATTGACGACGTCAGCGCCCTGCTCGGCCTGGAACCGGCCCCGCGCAACGCCCTGCGCCGCACGATGACGGTGCTGCCGGTGGCCACCAACGTCAACGTCAATACCGCGCCGCCCGAGGTCATCGCGGCGCTGGTGCCCGGCCTGTCGCTCAGCCAGGCGCGCGCCTTGACCGGCGAGCGCGATCGCGGCAATTGGTTCAACAACAACGGCGACTTCGCCAACCGCCTGGCCGCCACCGGCGTCAAGACCCCGGCGCCGGCCGTAACTACGGCCAGCGGCTGGTTCCTGGCCAGCGGCGCGGTCGTTTACGAACGGGCCCGCGTCTCGATGCAGGCGCTGATCCGCAGTGCGCCGCCGGCCGCGCCCGACACCCTCTGGACGAGAGAGAATCCTTGAAGAACTCCCTGCGCATCGCGCTGGTCCCCCTGGCCGAACTCGGCCCCGGTTCCCTGCTGCCCTATGCCTGGTTCGACCGCCGCGGCCGTTGCGCGCGCCAGGGCGAACTGAGCCTGCAGGCCCTGGGGCAGGCCTATCCGCAAGCCGCCTGCGAGGCCGTGCTGCATCCTGGCGACGTCATCACCGCCACGGTGCAGGTGCCCGCCGTGGCCAAGGCCCGCTTCGCCGCCGCCGTGCGCGGCGCGCTCGAACCGCTGGTGCTGAGCGACCTGGACGACCTGGCCATCGGCCACGGCCCGCGCGCCGCCGACGGCCTGGTGCCGCTGGCCTGGGCGCCGCGCGCCGCGGTGCGCCACGCCTGGCACCTGCTGAACGCGCAGGGCCTGCGCACCCGCGCCCTGATCGCGCCGCAGACGCTGGCGCCGGACGAGACGGCGCCGCTGCGCGACCCGGCCGACCCACGCTGGCTCGCGCCCTCGCCATCGTGGTCGCTGGCCATGCCCCAACTGGCGCCCGCGCGTGTCTCGCGCTGGCGGCCGGTCTGGCGCTGGGGCGCGGCCGCCGCGGTGGTATGGATCGGCGGCTTGAACCTGCACGCCGCACAATTGCGCGGCGAGGCCCAGACGCTGCGCGACGACATGCGCCGCCAGGTGCAGGCGGCGTTTCCCGCGATCCCCGTGATCCTGGACCCGGCGCGCCAGGCGCAGCAGGGGCTGGACGCGCTGCGCAGCCGCCGCGGCGGCGCCAACACCGGCGACTTCCTGCCCCTGGCGCGCGCCGCTGCCCAGACACTGCCGTTTGCCGCCGACAACGTCGCGCAGCTGTCGTACAGCGACCAGGCGCTGACCCTGCAACTGGCCGACACCGGCGCCCAGGCGCAGCGCGTGGCCGAAACCCCCGCGCTGATCCAGCAGGCCGCCACACAGGGCCTGAAGCTGGAACGGGGCGATACCGACAACACCTGGCGCATCACGCGCAGCCAACCATGACACTGATCGAACGCCTGGGCGCCCGCTGGCGCGCCACCTGCAAACCCCTGGCCCCGGCCGCCGACCGCGCGCGCCAGCGCTACCAGGCGCTGGCGCCGCGAGAACGGCGGCTGGTCACCGGCGCCGGCCTCCTGCTGGCGCTGGCGCTGGTCTTCACGCTGCTGGTCGAACCCGCGCTCGATACGGCGCGCACGCTGCGCGAGGAGCTGCCGCGCCTGCGTGGCCAGGCCGCCCTCGTGGCCGACCTGACCACCCAGGCGGCGGCCCTGCGCAAACATGCCGCCGCGCCCGCCACCGCCCTGCCGACCGCGGCCGATCTCGGCGCCAGCCTGGCACGCGCCGGCCTGCCGGCCGATCACTGGACGCTGGAACCGCCCGGCCAGGGCGACAGCGTCACGCTGGCCGTGACCGAACTGCCGGCATCGGCGTTGCTGCGCTGGCTGGAAGACAGCACCGCCGACTGGGGGCTGGCGGTCAGGCAGGTCGCCTTGACGCGCGCCACCAATGCCAATGGCCGGCCGCTGCCGGGCCTGGTCAATGGCCGCGTCACGCTGGCCCTGCCGGCGCGCTCCTGATGCGCTGGCCTCGTCTGCCCAAGCACAGCGGCCTGGCGCTGGCCTGCGCCGCCAGCGCCGCGATTGGCGCGATCGCCGTCTTGCCGGCGCGCTGGCTGCTGGCCTGGCTGCCCGCCGATGCTCCGGTAACGCTGGCCGATGCCGGCGGCACGATCTGGAACGGCAGCGCCTGGATCGCGCTGGGTCCGCCCGGCGCGCGCCGCATGCTGCCGCAGGCCGTGCATTGGCAATGGCATTGGTCTTCCTTGACGCTGGAACTGTCGCATCCCTGGCTGCAGGGTCCGCTGCGCGCCAGCCTGGACGGCGGCGGGGTCAGCCTGTCGGCGCAATCGCTGCGCCTGCCGGCAACAGTATTGCCGGCGCTGGGCGCGCCCTGGAACACACTCGCCCCCGAAGGCACGGTCGAAGTCCGGTGGCAGGCGCTGCGCCTGGGCGCGGCGCTGCCCGATGCGCCGCTGGCCGAATTGCGCTGGCGCGATGCCGCCACCGCCCTGTCGCCGCTGGCCCCGATCGGCACCTATGTGTTGCGGCTGCGGGGCAATGGCCGCGCCGGCGCCACCTTGGCGCTCAGCACCGAAAGCGGTCCGCTGGCAGTCACCGGCCAGGGCAGCCTCACCGCGCGCGGCGTGCGCTTCCAGGGCCAGGCGAGCTTTGCCGCCTCGGCCAGTCCAGCCGACCGCGCGGCGCTCGATGGCCTCATGTCGACCCTGGGCCGGCGCAGCCGCGACACGGTGGTATTCGGCACCGGCAAGTAACGCCGCCAAGGCCGGCGCCGCGGACCGCGTGTTGCACACCGGCCACGCGCATGCCTTTGCCAGACCGATTCACACGCCCTCATGCGCGGCGGGTGCACGGAATCTCGGACCGGCTCTCGATTGACGCAAAAATTCATAAAACATAACGTTTTGAATGATTTTTGCAGCCGTGGTTTTCCGCCTTTCCTTCATGCCGTACCGCCCCGTTTCCCTCCGGCGCCCTGCGCGCCAACCCCAGCCGGCCGCGCCCGCCGGATCGATGGCGCGCGGCCAGGCGGCCCGCGGTTCCTGTCCCTTCTGAACACGCCATGACCGGGGCAATGCCCCGCGTGCCTGGCGGTGCCTGCCTCCTGGAACCCGCCCATCCGATGCCTTCATCCATGCCTTCCGTCTTTCCTTCCCGCACGCCTGTCCGACTCGCCGCATTGGCCGCGGCCCTGACCGCCGCCTGGGCCGCCCAGGCTCAGACCGCCCCGGCCAGCGCCGCTCCCATGCTGGCCCCGATCACCGTCATCGACCGCTCCAACCAGGCCTCGACGCGGCCCGGCGCGCTGCGCGACGAACTCGTCAAGACCGAATCCATCAGCGAACGCGCCATCGAGAAAGCGGGCGCCACCAACGTCAACGAAGCGCTCGACAAGAATCCCGGCATCGCCGTCCAGGTCGAATGCTCGATCTGCAACGTCCGCAACATCCTGCTCAACAACCTGCCCGGCCGCTACACCACATTGATGATCGACGGCGTGCCGATCTTTTCCTCGGTTTCCTCGGCCTACGGGCTGGACAGCGTCAGCGTCTACGGGGTCGAGCGCATTGACGTGGCGCGCGGCGCCGGCGCCAGCCTGATCGCGCCCGAAGCCCTGTCCGGCTCGGTCAACATCGTCACCAAGCGCCCCACCGAGGCCGAGAACCGCGCCCGGCTGCAGATCGGCAGCTATGGCTCGCGCCAGGGCGATGCCTACCTGGCGCGGCCATTCGCGGGCGGCGCCATCACCGCGACGCTCAACTACAACACGCACGATTCCGTCGATGCCGACCACAACGGCATCTCCGAGTACACCGGCTACGACCGCCGCCTGGGCGGCATCGGCTTCTTCCTGGACGACGCCGGCGGCTTCAAGGTGCGCGGCCGGCTCGACGTGGTCAACGAAAAGCGCGGCGGCGGCGCCCTCGGCACGGATTATTCGGCCATCAAGCACAGCACCACGGGCAATCCCTTCGACTGGCGCGGCGGGGTGCATGGCTCGCCCGACCGCGACGGCTGGGTCAATCCCGCCGACGGCAGCATCCAGGCCTACGACAAAGGCCCCGGCGGCGATCGCGGCGGCCGTGGCGGCATGTCCGAGATCATTTTCACCGACCGCGTGCAGTTCCTCTCCACCGGTGAAAAGCGCTTCGGCGACAGCCTGCTGCGGCTGGCCGTGGGCGCGGCCGAGCACAAGCAGGACAGCTTCTACGAGCTGGCCACCTACATCGCCCGCCAGAAGCAGTACTACGCCGAGGCCAGCTGGCAGACGCCGATCGCGGGCTGGCTGACCACCCTGGGCGCCAACTTCCGCTATGAAGACCTGCGCAGCCACGGCAGCATGGAAGACGGCACCCCGGTAAGCGGCGTCGACGACTACACCTACCGCACCCCGGCCCTGTTCTTGCAGGCCTACCGCGCGCTGCTGGACGACGCGCTCGAGATCAACGGGTCCGTGCGCTACGACCGCCACAACGTCTTCGGCGGCATCACCTCGCCGCGCCTGAACGCGCTCTACCACCATAGCGACCGGCTCTCGAGCCGCTTGAGCGTCGGCAAGGGGTTCCGCGCGCCCACCAGCTTCTTCGAGCAGGAACACGGCATCCTCAACACCATCCGCATCGACCGCCAGATCACCAAGCCCGAAGAATCGCTCAACGCCAGCTACGCGCTCAACTACGCCGACGACCGCCTCGCAGTGACCGGCTCGTACAACTACAACCGCATCAAGAACTTCGCCATGCTCGACCCCGACCAGCACGACGCGGACGGCAACGACATCACGCTGTTCTCCAGCTCCGGCCAGCCGGTCATCGTGCAGGGCGTGGACCTGACGATGTCCTACCTGCTGACGCCGGCCCTGAGCGTGATGGCGGCGGCCGAGGCGTTCAACTACCGCTTCCCCGCCAAGACGCTGACCTTCGCGCGTCCCAACGCCAAGGCCTACCTGGGCCTGGACTACGATCGCGGCAACTTCGACTTCAACGCCAAGCTGGTCTGGACCGGCCCGATGAACCTGCGCAAGTTCCACGACGACGGCTCGGGCCAGCAGAACCGCTACAACCTGGACGGCACGCCCAAGCGCGAGAAAAGCCCCGGCTTCTTCACCCTCGACCTGCGGGGCGAGTACGCCGTCAACAAGCACTTCACGCTCTACGCCGGGGTCGACAACCTGTTCGACTACAAGCAGTCCGACAAGGAAAGCGCCCTGTTCGTCAACGGTGACGGCGACCTCGACGTCATCCAGTTGTGGGGCCCCAGCCGCGGACGCTACCTGTACGCCGGCACCAAGCTGAGCTTCTGATGCGCCGCATTCTCCCGAGGGCCTGCCTGGCGCTGTGCGCGGCGCCCCTGATCGCCGGCGCCGAGTCCTGGCCGGCGGGGCCGGCGTGGGACTTTTCGCTGCCCGCGCTGGACGGCGGCCGCTTCGTGCGGCTGGCAGCCCTGCCCGGGCCGGTGCTGGTCAACTTCTGGAGCCGCGATTGCCCGCCGTGCGTCACCGAACTGCCGCGGCTGCAACGCTTCGCCGACGCCCATCCGGCGTGGACGGTGCTGCTCGTCAGCACCGACAGCCCGGCCGCCGCCACCGAATTCGTGCAACGCCAAGGCGTGCGCCTGCCGGTGCTGCGCCCAGGCGCCAACGTCGCGGCCCTGATGCGCGCCGCCGGCAACCGCGGCGGCGCCCTGCCCTTCACCGTGGCAACCCGGATCGGGCGCATCTGCGCGGGGCAACTCGGCGCCCTGTCCGGCGCGGACCTGCAACGCATCGCCCGCGGCTGTGAGGCGGCGCCGGCCAAGCCGGCCGCGACAACGCGCTGAACCGCCCCGGCGCGCCGCGCACTCACGCGTCGCGCGTCACCCGCAGGATCTCTTCCGGCGACGTTTCCCCGCTTTGCACCCAGCGCGCACCATCCTCGCGCATGCTCAGCATGCCCGCGGCGCTGGCAGCGCGGCGTAGCTCGCGTTCGTCGCTGCCCTCGTGGATCAGGCGGCGCGCCGCGTCATCGACCGTGAACAGTTCATGGATGCCGGAACGGCCCGCATAGCCCGTATGGTTGCAGGCCTCGCAGCCAACCGGCTGGAATACCCGCGCGCCATCCTGCATCGCCGGCCTCTTGCAGGCCGGGCACAGCTTTCGCACCAGGCGCTGGGCCAGCACGCCCAGCAGCGACGACGACAACAGAAAGGGCTCCACGCCCATGTCGGTCAGGCGCGTCACCGCCGACACCGCGTCGTTGGTGTGCAGCGTGGCCAGCACCAGGTGGCCGGTGAGCGAGGCCTGCACCGCGATCTGGGCGGTCTCCAGGTCGCGGATTTCACCGATCATGATGACGTCCGGGTCCTGCCGCAGGATGGCCCGCAGCGCCAGCGCGAAACTCATGTCGATCTTGGCGTTGACCTGGGTCTGGCTGATGCCGGGCAGGTCGTACTCGATCGGATCTTCCACGGTCAGAATATTGCTGGTGGAGGCATCCAGCCGGCTCAACGCCGCATACAGCGTGGTGGTCTTGCCGCTGCCGGTGGGCCCGGTCACCAGCACAATGCCGTGCGGCTGGCGGATCAGGCGGTCGAGCTGGCGCAGCACGCCGGGCGCCATGCCCAGCTTCTCCAGCTGCAGCCGGCCGGCTTCCTTGTCCAGCAGGCGCAGCACCGCGCGCTCGCCGTGGCCGGTGGGCAGAGTCGATACGCGCACGTCGATCGGCCTGCCGCCCACCCGCAGCGCGATGCGGCCATCCTGCGGCAGGCGCTTTTCGGCGATGTCCAGGTGCGCCATGATCTTGATGCGCGAGATCAGCGCCGCGTGCAGCGCCTTGCGCGGCGAGACCACGTCGCGCAGCGTGCCGTCGACGCGATAGCGCACCACCGAGTGGGTCTCGAACGGCTCGATGTGGATATCACTGGCGCCATCGCGCGCCGCCTGCGCGAACAGCGCGTTGATCATGCGGATCACCGGCGCGTCGTCCTGCGCATCCAGCAGGTCGGCCACCTCGGGCATATCCTGCAACAGGCGGTCCAGGTCGATCTCGTTTTCGGCCACGCCCATCACCGAGGCAGCGTCCTCGGCGTGGCTGTAGGCCGCCGCCAGCAGGGTTTCCAGCGCCTCGTCGTCGACCTGCGCGACGGCGATATCGCCATGGCAGCGGCGGATCTCGCGCACCGCCCAGTCCGGGGTGCGCGGGCTGACGGTCAACTGCGCGTGGCCGGCGCGCAGCGACAGTACCGCCCGCTGCGTCCGCGCCCACGCATAGGGCAAGGGATGCGCGCTCATAGATGCGAGACCAGTTCGCCCTTGAAGCCCAGTTCCTTGAGCAGCGCGGTGGCGGTCGAAATGGTGCCGGGGTCGCGCGACACCTGGCTGCGCACCACGTAGCCCATGCCGCCGGGCCCGGGCTGCACGTAGGCCTGCAGGCCGCTGGCCTGGACCCGCCGGGCGATGCCGTCGGCCTCGCCGCGCGTCTTGACCGAAGCGAACTGCAAGGTCGCGCTGCTGGTATCGACCTCTCCATACAGCGAAGCGGGATCGCGCGCCACGCTCACGCCCAGCGGCAGATTGGCGCGGATCGGCAGCGACGGATCGCTGGTCTGGCGCGCGGCCGGATACTGGCGCACCGCGAACGACTCGACCGTGACCGGCGGCGGCCGCCGCATGGTCTCGGCCAGGTGCTCGGGCCGCATGTCATAGGCATTGTTCGACACCGACGGCGCCGCCCCCGGCGGCGGCAGCATCGGCGCCTGCATGTCCGGCAACAGCCAGTGCCCGCCCGGCTGCGCGATGCCCTGGGCACGGCGCATGTAGTCGTAGCGGTCCATCGTCACGCCCGCGCTCTGGCGCGCATCGCGCACCACGTATGGCCGCAGGAACACCATCAGGTTGGTCTTGGTGCGCTTGCGGCTGTCGTACTTGAACAGCGAGCCCAATACCGGAATCGAACTCAGGCCCGGCACATTGTTGGAGGTCAGCGTCACGTTGTCTTCCAGCAGGCCGCCCAGCACGATGATCTGGCCGTCGTCGATCAGCACGCTGGTGTCGATGGCGCGCTTGTTGGTGACGATGCCGGTAGTGGCCGTCGAACGGCTCTCGTCGATGCTGCTGACTTCCTGGTAGATGTCCAGCTTGACCGCGCCACCTTCGGAAATCTGCGGCCGGATGTTCAGCTTCAGGCCGACGTCCTCGCGCTGGATGGTCTGGAACGGGTTGTTGTTGTTGCCGCCGCTGGTGACATACTGCCCGGTCACGAATGGCACCGTCTTGCCCACCAGGATGCTGGCTGACTGGTTGTCCAGCGTCAACAGGTTCGGCGTGGACAGGATGTTGGCCTCGCCGCTGTTCTGCATGGCGCGGGCCAGCACGCCCAGGTTGATGACCTTGTTGCCCAGTACGTCGACCGTGCCCTTGACCAGGCCCAGGCTCAGCCCGCTGCCCAGCGCGTCGATCGAGGTCGGGCCGCTGCCCGACAGGCCGCTGCCGCCCAGGTTGGTGCCGCCGATGAAGCTGGTGCCGCCGCTGTTGATGTTGCCGGCGCCCGTCATCCACTGGATGCCGAACTCGGCCGCCGCCTGTTCGCTGACCTCGACGATCAGGCTCTCGACCAGCACCTGCGCGCGGCGCTGGTCGAGCTGGTCGATCACTTCGCGCAGGCTGCGGTACAGCGGTTCGGGCGCCGCGATGATCAACGAATTGGTGGCCGGATCCGCCTGGATCGTCGCGCCACCGGCGGAATACGACACCGCCTGGTTGCCGGAATCGTCGCGCGCGATGCGGTCCTGATCACCCGACAGGCCGCCCTTGGCGCTGCCGGATGCGTTCGAGTTGGAAGACATGCCCAACCCGGAATTGGCGTTGCCGCCGGACCCTTGCGCCGGCCGGTTGCCGCCGCCCTGGCCGACGGCGCCGCCGCTGCCGCCCGCCGGGTTCGCGCCCGGCGCCGAGTTGGCCTGCCCGGTCAACAGCCCGCCCAGCACTTCGGCGATGCGCGTGGCCTGGGCATTGCGCATGTAGACCACGTGCAGATTGCCGGAGCGGTTCTGCTGCGCGTCCAGCTTCATGATCAGGTCGCGCGCCAGGCGCGTGCGCGCCGGGCTGCCCGCGCGGATCAGCACGCTATTGCTGCGCGGATCGGCCACCACGGCGATGCGCTGCGTCGGGTCGCTGCTCTGCGTATCCAGCAGTTGCGACGCCAGGATGGCGATGTCCGACGCAATGCCCGAGCGCACCGGCACCACATCGGTGTCGATCGAACTGGGCACGTCGATGCGCGCGATCACGGCCGCGATACGCTCGAGGTTGTCGGCATAATCGGTCACCACCAGCGTGTTGTTGCCGGGGTATGCATTGATGGGATTGTTGGGCGGCACCATCGGGCGCAGCACCGGCACCAGGTTGGCCGCGTTCTCGTACTTCAACGGGAATACGCGCGTCAGCATCTCGCCGCTATTGCCGGAACCGCCGCGCGCGAAGGCCGCGACCGGCACCGGTCCCTTGGCCGCGCCGCCCGAGGCGGGCGCGGGCCGCGTATCGCCCACCACCGCGCTGCCCTGCAGCTTGGCATCGGCCTCGGGCACCACGCGCGTCACGCCATCCACATCGACAATGGCGAACCCCTGCAGCCGCAGCGCGCCGGTCAGCATCGACAGCGCCTGGGCGCTGTCGACCGGCCGGTCCGACACCAGCGTGAGCTTGCCCTTCACCCGGGGATCCACCAGGAAATTGCGCTTGGTGAACAGCGACAGCGCACGCAGCACGGCGGGGATATCCGTGTCGACGAAGTTCAGGCTGACGCGATTGTCCGCCTGTTGAGCATGGGCCTTGCCGGCCATGGGTCCGAGTTGGCTTGCCGCGAGCAAGACCGCAAGGCTGAGTTGCGCGATGTGACGCATGACGAGATGTGCCTGAGACGTGAAGTCGTGTGAAAAAACGTGAAAGCGCGTCGGAGTATACGGGGTGACACTGCAACACTACGGTCATAATCGAAAGGCAAGGTGACGGGCTGCAAAGCCTTTATTTATGCGCCTTTGCGCCAACCGGCGCAGGCCCGCCGACCCCTCTCACCATGCCATCCTTTCGTTACGAAGCGACTGACGCGCTCGGCAAAATCGTGCATGGCACGATCGATGCCGACAGCGAGCGCGGCGCCCGCAACCAGCTGCGCGGCCGCGGCCTGCTGCCGCTTTCCACCTCGCCCGCGGCGCGCGCCGAAGGGCTCGGCGCGGCGTTGCGCACGCGCCTGTCGGACGCCGACCTGGCCTGGCTCACGCGCCAGCTCGCCAGCCTGCTTGCCGCGCGCCTGCCACTGGACGCGGCCCTCGGCGCCACGCTGGAACAAGCGGAAAAAAAACACATCGCCACCACGCTCGAAGGCGTGCGCGACGATGTACGCGCGGGCCATCGCCTGTCCGCCGCGCTGGCCTCGCGTCCGCGCGACTTCCCCGAGATCTACCGCGCCTTGATCGGCGCCGGCGAAGAATCCGGCGATCTGGCGCAGGTGATGGAAAAACTGGCGGACTACATCGAAGAGCGCAACACCCTGCGCAGCAAGGTCATGACGGCATTCATCTACCCCGCCGTGGTCGCCTGCGTCTCGGTCATCATTGTGATCTTCCTGCTGGGCTACGTGGTGCCGCAGGTGGTGTCCGCCTTCAACCACGCCAAGCAGCAGCTGCCGCTGCTGACCCGCATCATGCTGGCCCTGTCGGACTACGTGCGCGACTGGGGCCTGGCCACCGGCGCCGCCATCGCGCTGGCCATCATGTTGTGGCGCTACTCCCTGCGCGTGCCCGCCGCGCGCCGCGCCTGGCATGCCCGCGTGCTGCGCCTGCCGCTGGCCGGCCGCTTCGTGCTCGGCGTCAACGCCGCCCGCTTCGCTTCGACCCTGGCCATCCTCTGCGGCAGCGGCGTCGCCCTGCTCACCGCCCTGGACGCCGCCCGCCGCACCCTCGGCAACGACGTGCTGCGCGGCGCCGTCGACGAGGCGGCGGCGCGCGTGCGCGAAGGCGCCTCGCTGTCGGCCTCGCTGGCGGCGCAGAAAGCCTTCCCGTCGCTGCTGATCCACCTGATCGCCAGCGGCGAAAAAACCGGCCAGTTGCCCGAACTGCTGGAGCGGGGCGCCCAGAACCTGTCACGCGACCTGGAACGCCGCGCCATGGCCATGACCGCCCTGCTCGAACCCGCGCTGATCCTGCTGATGGGCGGCTTCGTGCTGTTGATCGTGCTGGCCGTGATGATGCCGATCCTGGAGATGAACCAGTTGATCCGGTAGGCGCGCAAAGAAGGCGCCAACGCGACTGTCCCGGGCGCGCGCCGCGCGCGGCCAAACGCAGGCGGCCACCGCGGCAACGCGTCAATTCTCAAAGGTGGCTGCCCGGCGGGCGGCCCAGGAACGCACCGGCCAACGCAAAAAAACTTCGGGGGGCCATTGCAGCCCCCCGAACGTCAAGCAAGCGATTTCAGGCGCGGATCAAAGCGCCTCTTCGTCGCTCTCCCCGGTCCGAATCCGGATGGCCTGCTCGACCGGCGTCACGAAGATCTTGCCGTCGCCAATCTTGCCGGTGCGGGCGGCCTTCACCACCGCCTCGATCGCCGCCTCGACCTGGTCATCCGGCAGCACCACCTCGACACGGATCTTCGGCAGGAAATCCACCACATACTCCGCCCCGCGGTACAGCTCGGTATGCCCTTTCTGGCGCCCGAACCCCTTCACTTCGGTCACGGTCAGGCCGCTGACGCCGACCTCGGCCAGCGCCTCGCGGACTTCGTCGAGCTTGAAGGGTTTGATGATGGCGGTGACTTGTTTCACGTTGGTCGTCCTGATTGTTCGATCTGTTGCGGCGCCCTGGATGAATTGTCGGACCAGGGCGCGATGATTGAGAGAATACCACCGGCGCCCGGCCCGCCAAGCCCGGCCTTGCCCGTGCCGGGAAAACCCGCAGGCCCGCCGCGCCGTTCAGCCTGGCGGCGCTTGGTCCGGAATCCGGTCGGCATCGCGCATCCACACCACCGACTCGGAATCGCTCGGGGCGCGCCAGTCGCCGCGCGGCGACAGCGACCCGCCCGACCCCACCTTGGGCGCGTTCGGCACGCAGGTACGCTTGAACTGGCTGAGGCGGAAGAACCGGTCCAGAAATATCTTGAGATTGCGCTTGATCGCTGCCAGGTCGTATTGGTTGCGCGCCACATGGCCGCCTTCCGGCCAGGCGCCGGCATCACGGTCGCGCCAGGCCGCCAGCGCCAGGAACGCCACCTTGGTCGGCGCGAAGCCGTAGCGCAGCGTGTAGTACAGGTTGAAATCCTGCAACTCGTAGGGGCCGATGGTGTCTTCGCTTTTCTGGGTCGGCTTGCCGTCGTCGCCGCCCGGCACCAGTTCGGGGCTGACATCCGTGCCCAGCACGTCCAGCAGCACGGCCGCGCCGGCCTCGCCCAGACGGCCGGATTCGGCCACCCAGCGCACCAGATGCGTGATCAGCGTCTTGGGCACGCTGGCGTTGACGCTGTAGTGCGACATGTGGTCGCCCACGCCGTAGGTGCACCAGCCCAGCGCCAGCTCGCTCAGGTCGCCCGTGCCGATGACGATGGCGTTGTTGAAATTGGCGATACGGAACAGGTGGTTGGTACGCTCGCCGGCCTGCACGTTCTCGAAGGTGATGTCGTACACCGGCTTGCCGTCGGCATAGGGATGGCCGAGATCCTTGAGCATCTGCAGGCAACTGGGGCGGATGTCGACCTCGGAGGCCGTGCAACCCACCACCGCCATCAGCTGGCGCGCCTGATGCAGCGTGCGCGTGCTGGTGGCAAAACCCGGCATGGTCACGGCCAGGATATTGGCGCGCGGCAGCCCCAGCGTATCCATGGCCTGGGCGCAGACCAGCAGCGCATGGGTCGAGTCCAGCCCGCCCGAGATGCCGATGACCACCTTGGACATGCCGCTGGCCGACAGCCGCTGCGCCAGCGCCTGCACCTGGATGTTGTAGACCTCCTTGCAGCGCTCGTCCCGGCGCCGGGCGTCGGCCGGCACGTAGGGAAAGCGCGCCACGCGCCGCTCCAGCGGCAGCTCGGTGTCCTCCAGCGGCGCCGCCACCGGCACCCGCACCGGGCGGAACTTGCGCACTTCGTCGCGATGGCGCCGCGCCGAGTGACCGAAGGTGGTCTGGTGCATGCGCTCGCGCGACAGGCGCTCCAGGTCCACATCGGAGAACAACAGGTGCGATTCGTTCAGGAAGCGTTCGGACTCGCCCAGCAGCTCGCCGTTTTCGTAGATCAGGGCCTGGCCGTCCCAGGCCAGGTCGGTGGACGATTCGCCCCGGCCGGCTGAGGTATACATGTAGGCCGCCAGGCAGCGCGCCGACTGCTGCGCCACCAGTTGGTGGCGGTAGGCCGACTTGCCGACCACGATGTTCGAGGCCGACAGGTTCACCAGCACCGTGGCGCCGGCCAGCGCCGCGAACGAGGACGGCGGGATCGGGACCCAGACGTCTTCGCAGATTTCGACGTGGAACTGGAACAACGGCAGCTTTTCCATCTGGAACAGCAGCTCGGCGCCGAACGGCACGGTCTGCTCCAGCAGGCGGATCTCGGTGGCGACGGCGCAATCGGCCGCGCTGAACTGGCGCGCTTCGTAGAACTCGCTGTAGTTGGGCAGGTAGCTCTTGGGCACCACGCCCAGGATGCGGCCCCCGGCGATCACCACGGCGCAGTTATACAGCTGGTGCGCCACCCGCAGCGGCGCGCCGACGATGACGGCGATGTCCAGTTCGGCCGTGGCCCGCGCCACCTGGTCCAGCGCCGCCTCGCAGGCATCCAGCAGGGCCTTCTGGTGGAACAGGTCGTCGCAGGTGTAGGCCGACAGGCCGAGTTCGGGAAACGCCACCAGCACGGCGCCGCCCTGGGCCGCCTGCTGCGCCAGCGCGATGGTCTGCGCGGCGTTGAAGGCGGGATCCGCCACCCGGCATTCGGGCACGCCCACGGCGACCCGGGCGAAGCCGTGGGAATACAGATTGAAAAACGGGTTCGACATCGGATCTATCGCCTGGGGCGCCTTGATACGGAACGGGCCTGCTTCAGGCCCGGGGAATCCAACCGGGCCATTATCTCACGGCGTCAGGCGCCGGACGGCGGCGCCTGGCGCGCCGCATCGGACGGGTGTTGTGCCTGTTCGGCGGCCAGCGCGGCCTGGATGGCGCCGTCGCGCAGGGACCTGCCCATGGCGCCGATATCCGCGCCCGACGGTTGCTGGTACAGCCGCAGCCCCAATTCCGGCAGGATCGCCAGCAGATGGTCGAAGATATCGCCCTGGATGCGCTCGTACTCGACCCAGGCGGTAATCGCGGTAAAGCAATAGACCTCGACCGGGATGCCATCGGCGGTGGGTTCCATCATGCGCACCATCATCGCCATGTCCTGGCGCACCTCGTCGTTCTGCTTCAGGTAGGCCAAGGCATAGGCGCGGAAGGTGCCGATATTGGTCAGCCGGCGGCGATTGGCCGGCACGCTGGCCAGCTCGCCCATGGTCTGGTTGGCCTGGGCAATGTCCTGGGTCTTGACCCGCAGGTAGTCGTGCAACAGCCGGAAGCGCATCAGGCGCTGGGCCTCTTCGTCGCTCAGGAAGCGCACGCTGCCGGCGTCGATGCGCAGGGTGCGCTTGATGCGCCGGCCGCCGGACTCGAACATCTGGCGGTAGTTGCGGTAACTCTCGGAAAACAGCTTGTAGGTCGGCACCGTGGTGACAGTGTTGTCCCAGTTCTGCACCTTGACCGTGTGCAGGGCGATGTCCTTGACGAAACCGTCGGCATTGGACTGCGGCATCTCGATCCAGTCGCCGATGCGCAGCATGTCGTTGCTGGTGAGCTGGGTGCTGGCCACCAGCGACAGCAGCGTGTCCTTGAACACCAGCAACAGCACCGCCGACAGCGCGCCCAGACCGGAGATCATCCACAGCGGCGAGCGGTCGATCAGAATCGACAGCACCAGCACCGTGCATACCGCCATCAGGATCAGCTTGCTGATCTGGATGTAGCCCTTGATCGAGCGGGTCTGCGCCCGCGTGGTGGCCGAATAGGTGTCCTGCCAGGCGCTCAATACCCCGGAAAACGCCACGAACACGCAGATCCAGGCGCCAGCGTGCGCCAGCCGCCCGACCAGGGAGGCGGCCTTCTCGACGTGCGGCACCAGGTCGATGCCCACCGACACCACCGCGAACGGCACCGCGTACCAGAAGTTCTGGTACGCGCGGCGGCGCTGCAGGGCCGTGTCCCAGGCTTCGTGGCCGCTGACCACCAGCAGCCGGTGCGCCAGCAGCAGCACCACCCGCGCGACCACCCACTGGACGAACAGCGCGATCAGGATCAGCACGCCGATGCCGACCAGCGTTTGCGCCCACGGCTGGTGTGGCATGTAGGTATCGAGTTCGGTGGCCAGCTGTTCCCATTCCATGGGCATAGGTCGTGTGCTCTCTTCTGATGTGCGGATGAGGTCGGGCGGCGCGCGGCCCGGCTTGCAGGGGCCCCGGCCGCTGGATATGACCCTGAATTATCCGACAACTCGGGCCGGCGCAGGTTTCCAGCGGCAACAGCGCGCGCCGGGCGCGCGGCCCCGGCCCGCCGCGATTCGTCAGCCGCCCGGGGCAGGCCCTATAATCCCCGCCATCATGGCAAACACTCCCTCCCCCGATCAAGACCAGTTCGCCAACAAGGCGCAGGCCTGGTCCGCCCGGTTCTCGGAACCGGTTTCCGAACTCGTCAAACGCTACACGGCGTCCGTGGACTTCGACAAGCGCCTGGCGCGCGTCGACATCCAGGGTTCGCTGGCGCACGCCGACATGCTGGCGGCCCAGGGCATCATCGGCGCCCAGGACCTGGCCGACATCCAGCGCGGCATGGCCCAGATCCTGGCCGAAATCGACGCCGGCAGCTTCCAGTGGCTGCTCGACCTCGAAGACGTGCACCTGAACATCGAAAAGCGCCTGGTCGAGCTGGTCGGCGATGCCGGCAAGCGCCTGCACACCGGCCGCTCGCGCAACGACCAGGTGGCCACCGACATCCGCCTGTGGCTGCGCGGTGAAATCGACACCCTGATCGACCTGCTGCGCCAGTTGCGCCACGCCCTGGCCACGGTGGCGCTGGACAACGCCGCGACCATCATGCCCGGCTTCACCCACCTGCAGGTGGCCCAGCCCGTCACTTTCGGTCACCATCTGCTGGCGTATGCCGAGATGTTCGGCCGCGACGCCGAGCGCCTGGCCGACTGCCGCCGCCGCGTCAACCGCCTGCCGCTGGGCGCCGCCGCCCTGGCCGGCACCTCGTTCCCGATCGACCGCGAACGCGTCGCCAAGACCCTGGGCTTTGACGGCGTCTGCCGCAACTCGCTCGACGCCGTCTCCGACCGCGACTTCGCCATCGAGTTCTGCGCCGCCGGCGCGCTCATCATGACGCACGTCTCGCGCCTGTCCGAAGAACTGGTGCTGTGGATGAGCCCGCGCGTCGGCTTCATCGACCTGGCCGACCGTTTCTGCACCGGCAGCTCGATCATGCCGCAGAAGAAGAACCCCGACGTGCCCGAGCTGGCGCGTGGCAAGACCGGCCGTGTCAACGGCAACCTGGTTGCCCTGCTGACCCTGATGAAGGGCCAGCCCCTGGCCTACAACAAGGACAACCAGGAAGACAAGGAAGGCCTGTTCGACACCGTCGACACCGTGCGCGATACCCTGACCATCTTCGCCGACATGGCCGCCGGCATCCAGGTCAAGGCCGACAACATGCGCGCCGCCGCGCTGCAGGGCTTTGCCACCGCCACAGACCTGGCCGACTACCTGGTCAAGCGCGGCGTGCCGTTCCGCGACGCCCACGAAGTGGTGGCCCATGCCGTGCGCGACTGCGAACAGCGCGGTTGCGACCTGGCCGACTTGTCGCTGGACGAGCTCAAGGCCTATCACGCGACCATCGGCGATGACGTGCACCAGGTGCTGACGCTGGAAGGCTCGGTCGCCGCGCGCAAGCACGTGGGCGGCACCGCCCCCGAGCGCGTGGCCGAGGAAGCCCGCCGCGTGCTGCAGGAAACGGCGGCGCAGTAAGCCGGCGGCTCCCTGGCAGGAAAGCAGCGGCCCCGGATTACCGGGGCCGTTTTTCATGAATCGCCGCTGTGTGCGACAACGGGGGGAGGCGTCAGACGAGCGAAACCTCCAAACGCCGTCCAAGCTGCTCCAGCGCCGACTCGACCTGCTCGATCCGGGATGCGTGCCGCACATCCAGCAGGCGATCCACTTGCGGCATGTGCACGCCCATGCGGCGAGCCAACTCCGCCTTGCGCACCCCTTGCTGGATCATCTCGTTGGACAGGAACACTTTGCTGGTAACGAGTGCCGGCAAGGTCACCGACGCCTGCCCCGCACGCGCGGAAGACGGCATGGGAATAGGCCGGCGCGCGTCGAAGTAGATTTCGAGCGCCGCCTCGAGCGCTTCGCGGGCGTTGATCCCGGCCTCTCGCTTATCGTCGCCTACTGTGAGGGCTTCCGGGATGTCAGGAAACCGCACGAGCCACGTTCGATTGGAGTCAAGCGTGAGGGTATACGGATAGGTCAGCATTCGAGCCTCCCGGTTACCGAGCTGGGTATAAAGAAGAGAAAGCAGGAGCCGGCCGTCGACCGCATTGAATCCGTCGTTTCATTTCAATCCGAGCTGCTTCTTGATTTCATGTTCAAGGTGCTTACCCATTTCCCTGGAACCAGGGTACGGAAAGATCGTCGTGACACCGTTCAACGTGACCCGGAAATGACTGCTTCCAGAACGATGCGCGACAAAAACCGCGCCTTGCCGCTCGAGCCATTTTTTGAATTCGCTGTATTTCATGGCCCACGCGGCGTACAGACAAGCTTAAACAATAAAGTTGTCTAAGAAAACATAAATGTTGTGCTCGCCAGCTACTGCCATGACGGACTTCCGAAGCGTATCCGCTGGCAAGCCATGCCAGTGGATTAGGCGACGTTTAGCGGAACAAATTACCTGTCACCGCGTGTCATTCCTCGTTGCGGATCTCGCACAAGCGGCGGGGACAGGTTCGCTATGATGGGCGCTTTTCCACTCAGCCCCTCCCCCATGCCAGCCCTGCGCGCGTCCTGGGTCCCGTCGCCCCTGTCCCGTCCGGCCATCCTGGCGGCCGCCTGCCTGCTGGCGCTTGCCGCCCAGCCCGCCGCCCAGGCACAGACGGCGCGCAAGCCGTCGCCGTACGAAAACGTGATCGAACCCGTCAAGGCCCGCCCGCTGACGCCCGCCGAGATCGCGGCGCGCAAGGCCGAGGATGCGCGCCGCGGCGGCCCGGCCTTCATGGCCCGGGTCGAGAACGAAGCCGCCTTCCGCCAGTTGGCCCGGGTCTACAACGCCGGCACGCCGCTGGAAATCCCGCACGTGCTGTTCGTGATCGACCGCCAGCGCGATAACCGCATCTATTACCTGGACACGCCGCGCTACGGGCTGCACGAGACGTTCGCGCGCGAGCGGCGCCTGCTGCCGGGCAAGGACCGGGCGGCACTGACCGCGCAATACAAGGATCCCCACCGCCGCCTGCTGTTCGGCACCCTGAGCTGGCAGCGCGACCTGCCGGGCTACACCTACGAGTTCTGGGAAGGCGACCGCCTCACGCCGGCGCTGCTGAAACTTGCTGACGAGACCGTGGCCCAGAGCTTCTACGCCCCGGTGCGCTTCAAGACCAACTCGACCCTGCACGAACAGGCCGCCACCCAGACCGGACTGACCTTCGTGACCCAGGAAGCCCTGCTGCGCGAACAGACCTTCCTGCCGCTGAACCCCGGCAGCGCGCAGGGCCGGCTGCGCATCGTCGCCTCGGTCGAGGCCACGCCCGACCTCAAGCGCGACGACATCGTGGTGCTGGACGAACTGCCGATCGCCATCCCGCCCGTGGCCGGCCTGATCACGCAGCGCCCGTCCACGCTGCTGTCGCACGTCAACCTGCTGGCCAAGGGTTGGGGCATTCCCAACGCCTACGTGCGCGACGCCGCCAGCGCCCTGCGCCAGTACGACGGCCAGTGGGTCACGTTGACGGTCAGCGGCAACGACTACCAGGTGCGTCCCACCGACAGGCCCGCCACTCAACCGCCGGCGACGCCGCCCAAGCCGCGCGCGCGGCTGCCCAAGCCGGACCTGACCGTGCGGGCGCTCCAGCCGCTGGATGCCCTGGCCGTGCGCGACCGCCGCCATTGCGGCGTCAAGGCCGCCAACCTGGGCGCGCTGCGGTCGGCCCTGCCGCCGGCCGCCAGCGTGCCGGACGGCTTCTGTATCCCGTTCGCGCAATACGCCGCCTTCATGCAGCGGCTGAACGTGGCGCAACGCCTGGCCGCGCTGGAGCAGCGCCCCGACTTCATCGCCGACGCCGACGTGCGCCGCAAGGAACTGGCGGCGCTGCGCCAGGACATCATGCAGGCCGCGCCCGACGCGGCGCAGGCCCATTCCTGGCGCGCGCTGTGGCAATCGCGCCTGCAAGGCCGCGGCGTATTCGTGCGCAGTTCGTCCAATTCCGAGGACCTGCCCGGCTTCAGCGGCGCCGGGCTGTACACCACAGTGCCCAACGTCACCCAGCCCGAGGCGCTGGCCAAGGCCGTACAGACGGTGTGGGCCTCGGTCTACAACTTCGACGCCTACGAGGCGCGGCGCGCGGCCGGCATCGGCCACGACGCGGTGGTGATGGCGGTGCTGGTGCAACTGGCGGCGCCGTCCGACAGTTCCGGCGTCATGATCACGCGCGACCCGTTCGACGCCAGCCGCCGCCATGTCACCTACCTCTCGGCCAAGCGCGGCCTGGGCATCAAGGTGGTGGAAGGCAAGCGCCAGGCCGAACAGGTGATGTATTCCAGCTGGTCCAAGGCGGTGCAGGTGCTGAGCCGCTCGGCCGAGGACACGCAACTGGTGGCGGACGCCAGCGGCGGCGTGCGCGAGGTGCCGATCGCGCCCGACGCGCGCCAGGTGCTGAACGACGCGCTGGTCGCGCGCCTGGCCGCCGTGGGCCGGCAGGTCAAACAGCGCCTGGGCAAGGTCGACCAGGACATCGAATGGGCGGTGGTCGGCGACCGGATCATCATCCTGCAGGCGCGGCCCTACATCGACGCGCGCCGCTAGCGGACGCACAGGAAAAAGCCGCGGCGGCGGGCAAGACGCCCGCCCACCGCGGCCTCGGATTCACCGCCCCGGCTCAGACGTGCAGCGCGTGCCCCAGCGCCTTGAGCGCGGCTTCCTGCACCGCCTCGCCCAGGGTCGGGTGGGCATGTATCGTGCCCGCCACATCCTCCAGCGTCGCGCCCATTTCGAGCGACTGGCCGAAGGCCGTCGACAACTCCGACACGCCCCGGCCCACCGCCTGCCAGCCCACGACCAGGTGGTTGTCGCGGCGCGCCACCACCCGCACGAAGCCGTCGGTGGATTCCAGCGTCATGGCGCGGCCGTTGGCGGCGAACGGGAACGACGCCGCCAGGCAGTCCAGCCCGGCCGCCTCGGCCTCGGCCGGCGACAGGCCGGCCACCACCACTTCGGGATCGGTGAAGCACACCGCCGGGATCGCGGCCGGCTGGAAGTGGCGGCGCTTGCCCGCCACCAGCTCGGCCACCATCTCGCCTTGCGCCATGGCGCGGTGCGCCAGCATCGGCTCGCCGGCGATGTCGCCAATGGCCCAGACGTCGCGCATGGAAGTGCGGCACTGGTCATCGATGCGCAGCGCGTTGCCCTTGCGGTCCAGCTGCAGGTTTTCCAGGCCCCAGCCTTGCGTGCGCGGACGCCGGCCAACGGCGATCAGCACCCGGTCGGCGGGCAGCGCGGTTTCGGCGCCGCTGGCGTCCTGGATCCGCACCGCCGTGCCGGCGCCATTGAGCCCCAGCACCTTGCGGCCCAGGTGCAGCTCGACGCCCAGCCGGGCCAGCGCGGCCGCCACCGGCTTGGTGAGCTCGGCGTCGTAGGTCGGCAGGATGCGGTCCTGCGCCTCGACCACGGCCACCTCGGCGCCCAGCTTGCGGTACACCGTCCCCAGCTCCAGGCCGATGTAGCCGCCGCCCACCACCACCAGCTTCTTCGGAATGTCGGCCGGCGACAGCGCCTCGGTCGAGGACACCACCATGCCGCCGAACGGCACCGACGGCAACGGCGTCGGCTCGGAACCGGCCGCCAGCAGCAGATGCTCGCACTGGATGCGCAGGCGGCTGCCGTCGGCGCTTTCGACCTCGGCGGTCTTGCCGTCCAGCAGGCTGGCCCAGCCGTGCACGACCTGCACGCCGTTCTTCTTGAGCAGCGCGCCCACGCCGCCGGTCAGCTTGCCGACGATGCCGTCCTTCCAGGCCACGGTGCGGCCGATGTCGATGGCGGGCGCCGACACCGAGATGCCCAGCGCCGACTGGCCGGCGTAATGGCGCGCCTTGTCGAATTCCTCGGCCGCGTGGATCAGCGCCTTGGACGGGATGCAGCCGATGTTCAGGCAGGTGCCGCCCAGGCGGTCGCCTTCGACCAGGATGGTGGGCACGCCCAGTTGCCCGGCGCGGATCGCGGCCACATAGCCGCCAGGTCCGCCGCCGATCACCAGCAGGGTTGTCGTCTTGGTAGTCTGGCTCATGCTTACTCCACGAAAAGCAGCGCGGGTTGTTCCAGCAGCGCGCGCACGGCCTGGATGAAGCGGGCCGCGTCCATGCCGTCGACCACGCGGTGGTCGAACGAGGACGACAGGTTCATCAGCTTGCGCGCCACCACGGCGCCATTGCGGAAGGCGGGCCGCTCGACGATGCGGTTCACGCCCACGATGCCGACCTCGGGATGGTTGATGACCGGCGTGGTGACGATACCGCCCAGCGGTCCCAGGCTGGTGATGGTGATGGTCGAGCCCGACAATTCATCGCGCCCGGCGCTGCCGGCGCGCACCGCCTGCGCCAGCCGGCCGATCTCGGCCGCCATCGACCACAGGTCGCGGGTTTCGGCGTGGCGCATCACCGGCACCATCAGGCCGCCGTCGCTCTGCGTGGCGATGCCGATGTGCACTGCGCCGTAACGCGTCACCTGGCCGGCCTCGTCGTCATAGCGGGCGTTGATCTGCGGAAAGTCGCGCAGCGCGATCACCATGGCCCGGGCCAAGAGCGGCAGCAGCGTCAGCTTGCCGCGCGACTCGCCGAACTTCGCGTTCAGGCTGACGCGCAGGTCTTCGAGGTCGGTGACGTCGATTTCCTCCACGTAGCTGAAGTGCGGAATGCGGCGCTTGGATTCGGCCATCTTCTGCGCGATCTTGCGGCGCAGGCCGATCACCGGCACCTGCTCCTCGTCGTTGCGCTCGGCGTAGGCCGGGCCGCGCGCGGCCGTGGCCGCGCCCTGCCCTTGCAGGTAGGCGTCCAGGTCTTCGTGCAGAACGCGGCCGGCCGGGCCGCTGCCATGCACGAAACGCAGCTCGATGCCCAGGTCCCAGGCGCGCTTGCGCACCGCCGGCGAAGCCAGCGGCTTCTCGCCCGGCTGGCGCGCCGCGGTGGGGGCCTGGCGCGTGGCGGCCGCGGGGCGGGATGGCGCGGATGGCGCAGCGGCGGGCGACTGGAGCGACGCGGCGATCTGGCCGGCGACGCCGCCAGCCGGCGCCTTGT
>NZ_CADIJV010000023.1 GCF_902859765.1 Achromobacter pulmonis | reverse complement strand
CCCTACCGGGTAAACCCTGATTCGCCGTCACCAGCCAAGCCCAAGACTATAGCACAATTTTTGCAGATCGTGCAACTGGCTTCTGCCTGATTTGCACCGACTTACGCAAAACTCGCTGACCGCCGGTTCGAGAGAATCATCACTGACCCACCGCCTTGCCGCCCTGCGACAAACCCGCTTGCCGTAGCCTTCGAATCCGTTGCACTTGCCTGGCCCCGCCGCTCAACAAAACTGCTTGAACTGCGAAGGAGCGAGACTATAGCACAGAATTTCGGCTTGTCACGCCAGCATGACAGGCATTTTGCAGAAAGATGATGATTGACAGGGACACACCCCTTATTTGCCATGCGAGCGGCATCCGCTCTGCGCTACCGGGCCTGCGCATCCCTTACGACGCACCTCCAGCGAAGCGCCGTAGTGGAGCAACGATCCTGTCGCGCCCTCGGGGCTGACGCAGTTCATTCCTCTCTCTATATAGAGGGTAGAGACAGCCGCGATATTTGCCGCCCCCTACGTGGCCCTGGATTTCGGCCTGCTCGCTGATAGGCGGCCCCTCTGCACGCAATATCTATATGTAGAGACTGCCGCTATCCATTGGGAAACAGCCTCTACTCTTATATATAGAGGGCACACCCGCCTCTTCCGCCTCCCGCAGCCCTCTCCTATATACAGAGAGCGCTGCAGACGCGGGCCTCCCCCCATTTCCGCTACAGTCGCAGCTCGGTGGTTTCCTTGATCTGCTGAAGCGCGAAGAACGACCGCATATCCACCACCGCGGGATGGCGCATCAAGGTGTCCATGGCGAACCGCGAGAAATGCGCCAGGTCGGCGACCTGGATACGCAACAGGTAGTCCATGTCGCCGGACATGGCGTAGCACTCGACTACCTCGGGCCAGAGCTGGACGTCGCGGGCGAAGTCGCTCATGGGCGCGTGGCTGGAACCGCTGTGTTTATTCAGGCGGATGTTGACGTAGGCCAGCAGGCCCAGCCCGACCTTCTCGGCGTCGATCAGCGCCACGTATTTCTTGATGAAGCCCTTCTCTTCCAGCCGCCGCACCCGGCGCAGGCAGGGGCTGGGCGACAGGGAGACGCGATCGGCCAGTTCCTGGTTGCTCAGGCGGCCATCCCGTTGCAATTCGGCCAGGATCCTTAGATCTGTCCTATCCAGCTCTATGTCAGACATTTTCAGCCCCATATTTTTTATCTTCGGCAATATTATTGCTCAATCAGGCCACTTTCGCGACATGTTTGCAATTGTCTGCCTGCCTTTCCTCCCTACAATCTTCATCCTAGACTTGAACGACAAGTCGCCTCTACAACGACGCAAGGGAGCAGACACATGAGCAGCGCTTTCCAACCCTGGGACAACCCGATGGGCACCGCCGGGTTCGAATTCATCGAATATGCCGCGCCGGACCCCGCCGCGCTGCGCAAGGTGTTCGAACTGCTGGGCTTCAAGGCAATCGCCAAGCACCGCCACAAGGACGTGACGCTGTACCGCCAGGGCGGCGTGAATTTCCTGATCAACGCCGAACCCGATTCCTTCGCGCAACGTTTCGCCCGCCTGCATGGCCCGTCGATCTGTGCGATCGGCTTTCGCGTGCAGGACGCCGCCGCCGCGTATAAGCGCGCGCTGGAACTGGGCGCCTGGGGTTTCGACTCGCATAGCGGCCCGATGGAACTGAACATCCCCGCCATCAAGGGCATCGGCGACTCGCTGATCTACCTGGTGGACCGCTGGAATGGCAAGGAAGGCCACGGCGGCATTGGTGACATCAGCATCTATGACGTCGACTTCGTGCCGGTGGATCCGCAGAACGCGCAGGCCGACCTGAACCACCGCGGCGCCGGCCTGACGCTGGTGGACCACCTGACGCACAATGTGCACAAGGGCCGCATGGCGGAATGGTCGGAATTCTACGAGCGCCTGTTCAACTTCCGCGAGGTGCGCTACTTCGACATCGAGGGCAAGGTGACGGGCGTGAAGTCCAAGGCCATGACCTCGCCGTGCGGCAACATTCGCATTCCCATCAACGAGGAAGGCACGGAAGAAAAGGGCCAGATCCAGGAGTACCTGGACCTGTACCGCGGCGAAGGCATCCAGCACATCGCCATGGCCACCGAGGACATCTACAGCACGATCGAGGCGCTGCGCGCCAACGGCGTGGTGTTCCTGGATACGCCGGAGACCTACTACGAGCTGCTGGACCGCCGCCTGCCCAACCATGGCGAAGACGTGCAGCGCCTGCAGAAGAACCGCATCTTGCTGGATGGCGCCCCCGACGGCGGCCTGCTGCTGCAGATCTTCACCGAGAACCAGATCGGCCCGATCTTCTTCGAGATCATCCAGCGCAAGGGCAACGACGGTTTCGGCGAAGGCAATTTCAAGGCGCTGTTCGAGTCCATCGAACTGGACCAGATGCGCCGTGGCGTGGTGAAAGCCGTCGACTGACCGCTTCCCCCTCCCGCGCCGGTACTCATGTGTCCGGCGCTGGGCTTGAAACCTCGCTTGGCGCGAGGTTTTTTTTCGCCTGCCTTATTTCTT
Source organism: Achromobacter pulmonis (assembly GCF_902859765.1). Lineage (GTDB taxonomy): Bacteria > Pseudomonadota > Gammaproteobacteria > Burkholderiales > Burkholderiaceae_B > Achromobacter > Achromobacter pulmonis. Next base: position 97,075 of record NZ_CADIJV010000023.1, on the reverse strand, counting down.
CAGGCGATCCTGGAACTGCTTGCGGAACTTGGCGACCTTGGGCGCGATCACGAACTGGCAATAGCCCTGCTCGGGATGCAGGGCGAAATAATCGCGGTGATAGTCCTCGGCCTGCCAGAAGTGCGCGGGCGCCAGCAACTTGGTGACGATGGGCGCGTCGTAGACCTTCTGCGCCTCGACCTCGGCGATGACGGCTTCGGCCTGCGCGCGCTGGGTGTCGTTCTGCCAGAAGATGGCCGACTCGTACTGCGGGCCGACGTCATTGCCCTGGCGGCCCGGGGTGGTCGGGTCGTGGGTGGCGAAGAACACGCGCAGCAGGTCGCTGTAGGACAGTTCGGCCGGGTCGAATTCGACGCGCGCCACTTCGATGTGGCCGGTGTCCTTGCCGCAGACCTGTTCGTAGCTGGGGTTGTCGACGTGTCCGCCGCTGTAGCCGGGCAGCACGCTCTTGACGCCGCGCAGGTCGGTAAAGACCGCCTCGACGCACCAGAAACAGCCGCCGCCGAGGACGGCGACCTCATTGCCCGGGGAGGGTTGTTCTGCCATGACCATTCCTTTCCTGAATCTTTCCAGAGACGATACGACTACTTCTTCGCTGGCGCCAGCGACAGAATCCATTCGGCCAACAGACGGGCATCTTCCGGACTGACATGGGTTTGCGCCGGCATGGGCACCGCACCCCAGGTGCCGCGCCCCCCGCTGCGGATCTTGCCGGCCAGATAATCCACCATGGCATCGCCCTGCCCGGCATAGCGCTCGGCCACGCTGGCCAAGGGCGGGCCGACGCGCTTGACGTCGACCTGGTGACAGGCCATGCAGGCCTTGCTCTTGGCCAGTTCCAGGCCGGTGGTTTGCGCCTGCGCCGCGCCAGCGGCCAACAGGCTGGCGGCGACCGCCAACAGACTACGTATCGAATGCATCGGTTACTGCCCCACGGCTCGCGGTGCTGGCGAGCTTGCCGAACTTGGCAAGCACACCGCGTGTATAACGCGGCTTGGGCTGGACCCAGGCCTGGCGACGAGCCGCCATTTCATCGTCGCTGATATTGAGCTGCAACAGCAGCTGGTGGGCATCGATGGTAACCGAATCGCCCTCGCGGATCAGCGCGATGGGACCGCCGACGAAAGCCTCCGGCGCCACGTGGCCCACCACCATGCCCCAGGTACCGCCCGAAAAACGTCCGTCCGTGATGAGCCCCACGGTTTCGCCCAGCCCCTGCCCCACCAGCGCGGAGGTCGGCGCCAGCATTTCCCGCATGCCGGGTCCGCCCTTGGGACCCTCGTAGCGGATCACCACCACATCGCCATCGCGGATCTGGCGCGCCATGATGGCGGCCATGGCGTCATCCTCGGAATCGAACACGCGTGCCGGGCCCGTGATCACCGGGTTCTTCAGCCCCGTAATCTTGGCTACGCATCCTTCGGGCGACAGGTTGCCCTTGAGGATGGCCAGATGGCCTTGAGGGTAGAGGGCACGGTCCAGCGGCATGATCACGTCCTGATCGGCACGCGGCGTGTCGGGCACATCGGCCAACGATTGCGCCACGGTCTGGCCGGTGATGGTCATGCAATCGCCGTGCAGCAGGCCCGCGTTGAGCAGCAGCTTCATGACTTGGGGAATGCCGCCGGCGCGGTGCAGGTCGGTGGCCACGTACTTGCCGGACGGCTTGAGATCGCACAGCACCGGCACGCGCTGGCGGATGCGTTCGAAGTCGTCGATGGTCCAGGGCACGTCGGCGGCGTGGGCGATGGCCAGGAAATGCAGCACCGCGTTGGTCGAACCGCCCGTCGCCATGATGACGGAGACGGCGTTCTCGATGGACTCGCGCGTGATGATGTCGCGCGGACGCAGGCCGCGCCTGACCGCCTCCACCAATACCCGGGCGGATTCCGCCGCCGAGACGACCTTTTCGTCGTCTTCATTGGCCATGGTGCTGGAGTACGGCAGGCTCATGCCCATGGCCTCGAAAGCCGAGCTCATGGTGTTGGCGGTGTACATGCCGCCACACGAGCCGGAGCCGGGAATGGCGCATTTCTCGATCTGCTTGAAATCGGCCTCATCCATGCGGCCCATGGTGTATTCGCCGACCGCCTCGAATACCGAAACGATGGTCAGGTCCTTACCCTGGTATCGGCCCGGCTTGATGGTGCCGCCATAGACATAGATGCCCGGCACGTTCGTGCGCGCCAGGGCGATCATGCCGCCGGGCATGTTCTTGTCGCAGCCACCGATGACCACCACGCCGTCCATCCACTGGCCCTGGGTGGCGGTCTCGATACAGTCGGCGATAACCTCACGCGACACCAGCGAATACTTCATGCCCTCGGTACCCATGGACATGCCGTCGGAAATGGTGGGGGTGCCAAACACCTGCGGATTGGCCTTGGCGCCGCGGATGGCCTCGATGGCGGCGTCGGCCAGGCGCTGCAGACCGCTGTTGCAGGGCGTGATGGTCGAATGACCATTGGCCACACCGATCATGGGGTTGTCGAAGTCGGCTTCCTGGTAGCCCAGCGCGTAATACATGGCGCGGTTGGGAGCCCGGGCAACGCCGTGCGTGATGTGGCGGGAACGTTCGTTGTGCGACATGGTCTGTTGTCTCCTGTCGGCCGTCAGGGCGCGGACATGGCGATCGCGCCCGGGTGGGTGGCCAGCTCGCTCGCGGGCGAGTCTCGGGATACATCGGCATTCAAGGGCGAGCGCCTCGCCTGTCGATCTATCGCAGGGCTTGCCGGTTATTATCATTCAACTTCATTGTGTCGGGCGGAACATGCTGCAATATCCCAAATTCGACCCCATTGCCCTGCAGATCGGGCCTTTGTCCATCCATTGGTACGGACTGATGTACCTGGTGGGCTTTGCCCTGGTGTACCTGCTGGGCCGCTACCGCATCACCAGCGGCCACACCACCACTCTGAACGTGCGCGACCTGGAAGACCTGATCTTCTACAGCGTGCTGGGCGTGGTGCTGGGCGGACGACTGGGTTACGTGCTGCTCTACAAGCCGGGCTACTACCTGGCGCATCCGCTGGAAGTGGCCTACCTGTGGGAGGGCGGTATGTCGTTCCACGGCGGGTTGATCGGCGTGATCGTGGTGATGCTGCTGTTCGCCCGCAAGAAGCGCCTGCCCTTTTTCGCCTTTAGTGATTTCATCGCGCCCTTGATTCCGCTGGGACTGGGCTTTGGCCGCCTGGGCAATTTCATCAACGGCGAACTGTGGGGCCGTCCGACCGACGTGCCGTGGGCAATGGTGTTCCCGAGCAGCGGCGATGGCATCCCGCGTCATCCGTCGCAACTGTATGAGCTGGGCCTGGAAGGCATCGTGCTGTTCGCGCTGATGTGGTGGTTCTCGAGCAAGCCGCGCCCCCAGGGCCAGGTAAGCGCGGTTTTCCTGATGGGCTACGGAACGTTCCGCTTCCTGGTGGAATTCACCCGCGAGCCGGACAACTTCCTGGGCCTGCTCGCGGGCGGGTTGAGCATGGGACAGTGGCTGTCCCTGCCGATGGTCGTCCTGGGCGCCATCATGTTTGTGCTTACTGCAAAACGATCGTCCCGTTGACCGAAATGCTGACCGTGACGTTCCCCGACTCCAGGGGAACGTCGGCGCTGAAGCCGGCGCCACCCGACGCGTCCTTGGCCATCGCGTTCATCATGCGCGGCATCGGCGTGACGCCGCCGGCGCCGCCCAGTTCGAGCTTGCTCAGGCGGTAGCCCGAGAAACCGAAAGCGTTGGCGGCGGCCAGCGCGCGCTCCTTGAACGCCTGGGCGGCTTCCTTGAGCAGCTTGCGTTCCTCGGCATCGCGCACGGCGCGCGACAGCGAGAAGCTGATATTGGAAATAGCGGTCTTGTCGGACAGCTTGGACGCCAGCGCGGCGGCGGCCGCGAAATCCTTGGATTCGAGAATCACTTCGCCCTGGCCGCGCCAGGTGGTGCTGGTCTTGCCCTTGCTGCTGCTGATGGTATTGGGCCAGACGTTGACGCTGCCGGTGCGCACTTCGACCCCCTTGGTGTCGCGTGCGCGCTTGACCACGTCTTCCAGCATCTCGGTCAGCTTCTTGCCGGCGGTGGGCTGGTCCGCCGCTTCGACTTCGGCCGACAGCGAAATGCGTACCGTGTCCTGCTTGACCTCGGAGGATGCGGTGGCCTGCAGGGTCAGTTCCGGCGAGCGATTGGCCGCGGACTCCGCCGCGGCGGGAGCCGGCGCCTGGGTCTGCGCGAAGACGGGCTGCGTCAGGGAAAGCGCGGCCACGGTCGCGCACGCCGCGCCAAGTTTGGTCAGCGAAAAAACGGGGGATTTCGACATGGACTGGTCCTATGAGGGAGGACGATGGGGGGACGCGCCCGACGCGGACCTGCGCTCGTGGCAGGCCCGCTGGGAAAGATGCCCCGCCTGTGCCGTCAAGGCCGGCATCTCGAACCCTGAGGTTCAAGGTGGTCGCGTTCCGAAGAGCGTCGGGTTCGTCTACGAGAGACAATCGCTCCAGCTCTGCACTCCCGCAACCAATATGCCATAAGACATAGGTTCAGAGAATGTATGGCCAGGTCACGGACACGGCAGGGACAAACTGAAAAATCTGTGGTGAAAACTGCGTATGAACGTCAGAGCAGCTTTTCTTGCCCTGACAGGGCATCATCCAGGACTGCGTTCATGTCCTCGATTCTACGCTTGAAGTCGCCGACCGCCAAACCGCCCAGCGGACCATCCGGCGCTTTCATCGCTAGCAATTCCCCCGCCACTTGCAGCGCGGCCATCACGGCGATGCGCTCGTTGCTGGAGACCTTGCCGGAACCCTGGATACGCAGCATGAGCTGATCGACATGACGCACGGCGGCCAGCAGCGTGGGCTTTTCCTCGGCCGAGCATGCCAGCGAGTAGTCGCGCCCGAGTATCGTTACATCTACGCGTTCCATCAGTGTTGCTCTCCGGACGGCGCACCCGGCAGGCGGGCCAGGACGGCGTCGATGCGCTCGCGGGCCGAGGCGGCAGCCACGCGCAAGCGCTGTAGTTCGGTGTCGCGGCGCTGCAGGTTGCCCTGCAGTTCGGTTTCGCGGGCGGAGAACCGCGCTTCGAGCGACTGGCGCTCGGCGGTCTCGCGCGCAAGCTGTTCGCGCAAGGCCGCTTCGGCCTTCTGCGCCTGCTCGAGCATCGCGGTCACGGCGCCGTCGTTGTCCTGCAGTTTGCTTTGCAGCGTGGCGATGTCGGCATCGCGCTCGGTGACGCGTTGCTTGAGCATACGCTGCTCGGCTTCTGATTCATTCAGGCGCGCGCGCAATGCGTCACGCTCGGCATGCAGTTGCCGGGTGCGTTGCACCAGTTGCCCGATACGGGCGGCGAGTTGGTCTAGGTCTTGCAGCATGGGCGCTATCGTAAACCATCCAGTGGGGAATCGGGCCTCTTCACGCAAGGTGAGAAACACGGCAATATTCGGTAGGAAATGCGGCACTTATGCCAGCGGCCGGCAACATACCCGATCAGGCCACACTAGAAAAGTCCCCCGCGCGGCGCATCGCGGCGATCCAGCCGGACCGCTTTCGCATTTCTTTCTATCAACTTTCACTTAGCTTTCAAAAAGCCCTCAATCTGGTCCCCCCGTTACAACTGAGGATCGGGAGTTCCCCAATTTTAGGGAAAACCCCAGGCTTTCACCTAGCTTACAGGGTTTGCATCGTTGCAGGCGTCCATTACCATTCGGCCTTTCAAGAAGCCTCGACGACGCTTTCATAAAAACCAAGGGCACCCCGACGTGCCTTTTTTGTGCCTGTCACTCGCCTTTCGGCGAGAGCGGCAGACCACAAACCCTTTTTATCTACATGCTGTAAACAGGAGCCAACCAATCATGCAGCTACGCAATCGACAGGACTTCTGGTCGGGGGTGATGTTCATCGCCCTCGGACTGGGATTCGCCTGGCAAGCCAGCAGCTACCAAATGGGTACTGCCGCCCGGATGGGCCCCGGGTATTTTCCTTTCTGGCTGGGCATCGTTCTCGCATTGCTAGGTGCCATCGTGCTGCTTGGCTCGATGTCGAAGAAGGCCCATGAAACCCACGTCGACAAATTCGACTGGCGCATCGTCGCGCTGGTGGTCGGTTCGGTGGTGTTCTACGGCCTGGTCCTGAAACTGCTGGGTATCTATATCTCGGTGTTCCTGCTGGTGGTCATCAGCAGCCTGGCCAGCCATGAGTTCAACCTGAAGGTGGCTGTCGCCAACGGTATCTTCCTGGTGGTGTTCTCGTATCTGGCGTTCGTCAAGGGGCTGGGGCTGATTTTCCCGCTGTGGCCGTCGTTTCTGGGTATGAATTGAGGAGCAAGCGGCCATGGAATTGATTGATCACCTGATGATGGGTTTCTCGGTGGCGTTCACGCCCGAGAACCTGCTCTACGCCCTGCTGGGCTGCATCCTGGGCACGCTGATCGGCGTGCTGCCGGGGATCGGCCCGGTGCCAACCATTGCAATGCTGTTGCCGATCACGTACGTGCTGCCCCCGGTGGCCGGCCTGATCATGCTGGCGGGCATTTACTACGGCGCCCAGTATGGCGGCTCCACCACCGCCATCCTGGTGGCCCTGCCTGGGGAAACCTCGGCGGTCGTGACCGTGCTGGACGGCCACCAGATGGCGCGCAATGGCCGCGCCGGTGCCGCGCTGGCCATCGCCGCGCTGGGCTCGTTCTTCGCCGGTTGCGTGGCCACGCTGCTGCTGGCCGCATTCGCGCCCCCGCTGGCTGAAGTCGCCTTCAAGTTCGGCCCCGCCGAGTACTTCTCGCTGATGTGCCTGGGCCTGGTCGGCGCCGTGGTGCTGGCCTCGGGCTCGCTGCCCAAGGCGATCGCGATGATCATCCTGGGCCTGTTGCTGGGCATGGTCGGCACCGACGTCAACTCGGGCGTGGCCCGCTTCGACTTCGGCATCCCGGAACTGCAGGACGGCATCGACTTTGCCATCGTGGCCATGGGCGTGTTCGGCTTCGCCGAGATCATGACCAACCTGGAGCAGAAGGAAAACCGCGTCGACATCACCGACAAGATCGGCTCGCTCTATCCCAACAAGCAGGAATTCAAGGAATCGGCGCCGGCGGTGCTGCGCGGCACGGCCCTGGGTTCGGCCCTGGGTATTCTGCCGGGTGGTGGCGCGGTGCTGTCGTCGTTCGCCTCCTACACGCTGGAAAAGAAGATCTCGAAGAATCCGGAGCGCTTCGGCAAGGGCCACCCGGCCGGCCTGGCTGGCCCGGAATCGGCCAACAACGCCGCCGCCCAGACTTCGTTCATCCCGCTGCTGACCCTGGGTATCCCGGGCAACGCTGTGATGGCGCTGATGGTTGGCGCGATGACGATCCACAATATCCAGCCCGGCCCGCAGGTCATGTCGAGCCACCCCGAGCTGTTCTGGGGCCTGATCGCTTCGATGTGGATCGGCAACCTGATGCTGGTGGTGCTGAACCTGCCGCTGATCGGCCTGTGGGTCAAGCTGCTGAAGGTGCCCTACCGCATCCTGTTCCCGGCGATCCTGGTGTTCTGCACGATCGGTGTGTATTCGTTGAACTACAACACGTTCGACATCTTCACCACCGCCATCTTCGGCATCATCGGCTATGTCTGGTCGAAGCTGAAGTGCGAAGGCGCCCCGCTGCTGCTGGGCCTGGTGCTCGGCCCCATGATGGAAGAGAACTTCCGGCGCGCTCTGCTGCTGTCGCGCGGCGACTTCAGCACCTTTGTGACGCGCCCGCTGTCGGCCTCGCTGCTGGCCGTGGCCGCATTCCTGGTGATCCTGGTCGCTCTGCCGGCGATCCGCAAGAAGCGCGAAGAGACTTTCGTCGAAGAAGATTGAGGACGGCGCCGCCGCGTTACGCGGCGGCCTACCCGCCCTGCCCGAACCCCCGGCCGGGGGTTTTTCTTTGGGCGCGCGGCTGGCTCGTCGATTCAGGGTGCGGCGCCGAAAGAAACAAAACACTACGACCCAATACAGGGTGTGCGCGCAACCCCGGACATCTACGTTAAGCTACGGGTTTACCCCCACGCGATGATTCGACATGAATTTCGACTGGAACAACCCCTACCCCACGCTGCGTACGCCGGTCTTCGCGCGCAATATCGTCGCCACCTCGCAACCGCTGGCGGCCCAGGCCGGGCTGCGCGTGCTGGCCAGCGGCGGCAACGCGGTGGATGCGGCCATCGCCGCGGCCGCGACGCTGACACTGACCGAACCCGTCAGCAACGGCCTGGGTTCGGATTGCTTCGCCATCGTCTGGGACGGCGCCCGGCTGCATGGCCTGAACGCCTCGGGCCCGGCCCCCGCGGCCTGGAACCCGGAGTACTTCCGCCGCCGGCACCAGGGCGTGGTGCCGACCCGCGGCTGGGACAGCGTCACCGTGCCGGGCTGCGTGGCCGGCTGGGCCGCACTGCATGAAAAACTCGGGTCCATGGCGTTCGCCGACGTGCTGGCGCCCGCCATCGATTACGCCGAACGCGGCTTCGCCGTCAGCCCCATGGTGCAGCAAAAGTGGGCCGCGCAGGCCGATATGCTGCAGCCGCAACCTGGCTTCGCCGAACACTTCCTGCCACGCGGCCGCGCGCCGCAGATCGGCGAGCATTTCATCCTGACAGGCGCCGCGGCGACGCTCAAGCGCATTGCCGCCAGCGGTGGCCGCGATTTCTACGAAGGCGAGACGGCGCACAAGCTGGTGGCCCACGCCCAGGCCCATGATGCCGCCATGACGCTGGCCGACCTGCGGGATTTCACCCCCGAGTGGGTGACGCCGATCAGCCAGGCCTACCGGGGCCATACCCTGCACCAGATCCCGCCGAACGGCCAGGGCATCGCCGCCCTGATCGCACTGGGCATCCTGCAGCACTTCGATCTGGCGGCGCGCCCGATCGACCACCCCGACACCCAGCACCTGCTGCTCGAGGCCATGAAGCTGGCGTTCGCCGATGTCTATACGCACGTGGCCGACGCCCGCCACATGCGCCTGGCGCCCGAGCAGATGCTGCGCGCCGATTACCTGGCCGAACGCGCCCGGCTGATCGACCCCAATGTCGCCCAGGTATTCGCCTGCGGCCATGCGCCGCAGGGCGGCACGGTCTACCTGACCGCCGCCGACCGCAACGGCATGATGGTGAGCTTCATCCAGTCAAACTACATGGGCTTCGGCTCGGGCGTGGTGGTGCCGGGCACTGGCGTCAGCCTGCAGAACCGCGGTCACTGCTTCAGCGCCGAGGCCGGCCATCCCAATGCCGTGGCGGGCGGCAAGCGCCCCTTCCACACCATCATTCCAGGCTTCCTGATGCGCGATGGCGCGCCGGTCATGAGCTTTGGCGTGATGGGGGGCAACATGCAGCCGCAAGGTCAGGTACAGACGCTGGTGCGCATGCTCGACTACGGCCAGCAGCCGCAGGCCGCCTGCGATGCGCCGCGCTGGAAATGGCACCAGGGGCTGGCCGTGGACATCGAGGCCTCGATGCCGGCCGCCGTTGTGCAGGGACTGCGCGCGCGCGGTCATGTGCTGCAAGGCATTGACGACCCTTATATGGACTTCGGTTCCGGCCAGTTCATCTGGCGCCTGGGCGATCCGGCAGTCGATGGCTACGTCAGCGCCAGCGACAGCCGCCGCGATGGACTCGCCGCCGGCTTTTGATTGCGTTAAGGTTACTGCCTCAGGTTTTCCTTTCCACAGCGGAGTCCCCTGCATGGCATCGATCGGTACCAAGAGCTACGACGCGGTCGTGGCCCAGAAAGTCGCATTCCTCGGCCTGGGCGTGATGGGCCTGCCCATGGCCGGCCACCTGGCTCGCGCCGGGCACGACGTCACCGTGTACAACCGCACGCAGTCCAAGGCGCAGGCCTGGGCGGCCGAGTTCGGCGGCCGCAGCGCCGTGACGCCGCGCGAGGCCGTGGCCGGCGCGCAGATCGTGTTCGCCTGCGTCGGCAACGACGACGACCTGCGCAGCGTGACGCTTGGGCCCGACGGCGCGTTTGCCGGCATGGCGCCAGGCGCGGTGTTCGTGGACCACACCACCGCCTCGGCCGATGTGGCGCGCGAGCTTTACGCGCAAGCCAAGGACCTGGGACTGAATTTCATCGATGCGCCGGTGTCGGGCGGCCAGGCCGGCGCGGTCAATGGCGCGCTGACGATCATGTGCGGCGGCGAGCAAGCCGTGTTCGACGCCATCAAACCGGTGGCGCAGGCCTTCGGCCGCGCCGTAACGCGCGTGGGCCCCCCGGGAGCCGGACAACTGGCCAAAATGGTCAACCAGATCTGTATCGCCGGCATCGTGCAGGGCTTGTCCGAAGCCGTGGCGTTCGGCCAGGCCGCCGATCTCGACATGAAGCTGGTGCTGGACGTGATCAGCAAGGGCGCGGCGCAGAGCTGGCAGATGGAGAACCGCGGCGGCACCATGGTCGACGATAAATTCGACTTCGGCTTCGCGGTGGACTGGATGCGCAAGGATCTGGGCCTGGTGCTGGCCGAGGCGCGCCACAATGGCGCCCGCCTGCCGCTGACGGCGCTGGTGGACCAGTTCTACGGCGATGTGCAGAAGATGGGCGGCGGCCGCTGGGATACGTCCAGCCTGATCAAGCGCCTGCGCGATTGACTGACCGCCCGGCATGAAAATAGCGGCCCCCCGGGTCCGCTTTTTATCGCCTCAGGCCGCTTGCCGCGCAACCTGCGCCGGCGCCAGGTCGAGCGCATCGATGCGCTGGCGCGCCAGCGCCACCCCTTCGAGCGCCGCGACTTCGCCCATCGCCATGCCTTCGGCGGCGATGAAGGTGACCTCGTTCATGCCCAGGAAGCCGAGCATCTGCCGCAAGTACGGAGTCATGGTGTCGTTGGGGGTGCCTTCGGCCTTGCCGCCGCGCGCCGTCAGCACGAACACCTGCTTACCCTTCACCAGCCCCTCGGCCACGCCTTCCGGCGTATAACGGAACGTGACCCCGGCACGGGCCACGTGATCCAGATAGCTCTTGAACTGGGCCGGCAGGTTGAAGTTATAGACCGGCACCGCGAACACGACACGATCGGCCTGCAGCAGTTCCGCGATCAGGGCATCGCCACGTTCGACGATGCGTTGCTGCTCCAGCGTGCGCGCATCGGCGGGCGTGAACAGCGCGCCAGCGGTGGCGCCATCGAAGTACGGCAACGGTTCGGCGCCGAGATCACGGATGGTGACGACAGCGGCGGGATCGGCCTGCTTGATGCGGGCCACCATGTGGTCGGCCAGCTCCTTGCTGTGCGAGCGGCTGCCGAGAATCGAGGACAGGATGACAAGGGTCTTCATAACGTGATCTCCAGTGCGGACCGCGAAAAGCGCGGGTCTTGAGTGCATGGCGTCACTGTAGATCGCTTAATTGATCACATAAACCCAGGTATGATGAACTGTTCGTTCCAAACATAGAACAATCATGCAAGATCTAAACGACCTCTATTATTTTTCCCAAGTCGTCGAACAAGGCGGTTTCAGCGCCGCGGCGCGGGCCCTGGATATTCCCAAATCCCGCCTGTCACGCCGCATTTCGCACCTGGAAGAAAGCCTGGGCGTGCGGCTCCTGCAACGCACCACGCGGCGCCTGCGCCTGACCGCCGCCGGTGAACGCTATCTGCACTACTGCCGCGAGATGGCCGCCTCGGCCCGCGCCGCCGACGACGCCATGCGCCAGCTGCAGGCCGAGCCCACCGGGCCGGTGGTGGTCAGTTGTCCGGTCTCGATCGCGCAGGACGTGCTGGCGCCGCTGCTGCCGGAATTCCTGGACGCCTGGCCGGCCATTTCAGTGCAGTTGCTAGTGACCAACCGCCGGGTGGACCTGATCCGCGAGGGCGTGGATCTGGCGCTACGCGTGCGCACCAAGCTCGACACCGACGCCGAACTGGTGGTGCGCCATCTGGGCACCGCGCGCGGCACGCTGGTGGCCAGCCCGGCCTACATCCAGCGTCACGGCGCGCCCGACACGCCGCAGGATCTGGCATCGCATACCACGCTGAGTTTCAGCGACCCGCAGAACGAGGTGCGCTGGCCGCTACGCAACGACAAGGGTGAAGAGGTGCATATCGAGCTCAAGCCGCAGCTGTCATGCAATGACTTCATCGTGCTGGTGGAAGCCGCCGTGCGCGGCCGCGGCATCGCGCTGTTGCCATCGATCGCGACCCAGGAAGAACTGCGCCGCGGCCAGTTGGTGCCGGTGCTGCCGCAATGGCAATCCCCGGAAGGCATCGTGCACTGCATTTACCCGTCGCGGCGCGGCATGATGCCGGCCGTGCGCACGTTGCTGGACTTCCTGTCGCAGCGCCTGCCCCCCACCTATCAGCGGCTGGAGAAGCAAGGCGCCACGGCGCCTGCGGCTCAATAGCCGCGCGCGCGCTCGACCACGCCGGTGATGGGTTCGCCGCGCATCAGCCGGGCGACCTTGCCGGCGATCTGCTCGATGCTCTCGTCGCGCAGCGTGCGGGCGGCGATGTGTGGCGTGACATGCACCCGCGGATCGCGCCAGAACGGATGGTCCTTGGGCAGCGGCTCGGTATGGAACACGTCCAGCGTCGCGCCGGCGATTTCCCCTTCTTCGAGCATCTGCACCAGGTCTTCCTCGACCAGGTGTTCACCCCGGCCGACGTTGACCAGATGCGCCTCGGGCAGCAACTGGCCGAGCGTGTCACGGTTGAGGATGCCGCGGGTGTCGGACGTGAGCGGCAGCACGTTCACCAGGAAGCGGGTGCGGGCCAGGAACGCCGGCAACGCGTCCTGGCCGGAAAAGGATTGCACGCCAGGGATCTCGCGCGGGCTGCGCGACCAGCCCGCGACCGGATAGCCAAATTCGGCCAGCGTCTGCGCCACGCGCGCGCCGACCTGGCCCAGGCCCAGCACGCCCACCGGCCAATCGGCCTGGCGCGTGCCTTCGCGGGTGTCCCAGTGCTGGCGCGCCTGCGACTCGTCGAAAGCCTGGAAATCGCGCGACACGCGCAGCAGCGCATAGAGCGCGTACTCGGCCATCTGCACCGACATGCCGGCGTCCTCGAGGCGGACGATGCGCACGTGCGGCGGAATCTCTTTCATCTGGAGCAACGCGTCCACGCCAGCACCCAGGTTGAACAGCGTCTCGATGCGGGTCTCGTGCTGGAACAGCTCGACCGGTGGTTTCCATACCAGAGCGACCTCGGCGCCGGACGGCGGGCCATCGGGATTCCAGACGGAAATGCGACAGCCGGGCATGGCGGCTTCCAGGCGCGGGACCCAGACGTCGGGGTCGTGCAGGGGACAGGCAAAGAGGATATGCATGGCGGGAATCCGGACGAGCGAGAGAAACCGCAAGCATGGGGGAAGATGGCGCGTAAATCAAACGGCCCGGCATGAAGCCGGGCCGTTCGCCAGAAACAACGACCGCAAGCCGATCAGGCCGCTTGCGTCACCGCAGGCTTGTTCTTGTTGCGGTTGCGGCGCGCAAAGGCCCACAGTTGCAGCACGACCAGCAGCGTACTGGCGGCGATGAACCAGGCGCTGATGGGGCGCTCGATGAACACGGCCAGGTTACCGCGCGACAACAGCAGGGCACGGCGGAAGTTCTCTTCGACCATGGGCCCCAGCACGAAGCCGAGCAGGATGGGCGCGACCGAGAATTCCAGCGTCATCAGAATGGCGCCGATCACCCCGAAAGCCAGTACTTCCCAGATCTGGAACAGGCTGTTCTGGGTACTGAAGACGCCCACCGCGATGAAGAACATGGCCGACGGGAACAGATACCGGTAAGGCACCTGCAGCAGCTTGACCCACACGCCGATCAGCGGCACGTTGAGCACCATCAGCAGCACGTTGCCGACCCAGAAGCTGGCGATCAGGCCCCAGAAGATGTCCGGGTGCTCGGTAATGAGCTGCGGACCAGGCTGGATACCCTGGATCAGCAGGGCCCCCAGGATCAGCGCCATCACCGCGTCACCAGGAATGCCCAGGCTCATGGTCGGGATGAAGTCGACCTGCGTCTTCGAGTGCGACGAGGCTTCCGGCGAGGCCACGCCGGCGATCATGCCGGTGCCGAACTTCTCGGGCGTCTTGGAGATCTTGCGCTCCAGGGCGTAGGCCACGAAGGTGGTGATGGTGGGACCGGTGCCGGGCATGGCGCCGAACAGCGTGCCGACGGCCGTGCCGCGCACCATCGGCCAGAAGGCCTTTTTCAGTTCCTGCTTGCTCGGACGCATGTCGCGCAGGCTCAGCTTGGCGCCGCTGCCGATGATGGTCATGCGGTTGACGCTCATGAGGAAGTCGGCCACGCCGAACAGGCCCATCGAGATCGCCACCAGTTCCAGGCCATCGGACAGGTCGAGCAGGCCGAACGAGAAGCGGATGGTGCCGGTGTTCACGTCGGTGCCGACCACGCCGCACATCAGGCCGAACAGCGTCATGGCCACGCCCTTGAGCGGCGAACCACGCGACATGGTGGCGCCGGCCAGCAGGCCCAGCAGCATGATCGAGAAGATCTCGGTCGGGCCGAACTTGAACGCGATTTCGACCAGCAGCGGCGAGGCGAAGATCATGACGATGATGCCGACCGACGCCGCGAAGAACGAGCAGATCATCGTGATACCGAGCGCCGTCCCGCCCTTGCCCTGCTTGGTCATCGGATACCCGTCAAGGCAGGTGACCGCGTGCGGCGGGTGCGAAGGCAGGTTGAGCAGGATCGCGCCGATGGCGCCACCGTATTGCGAGCCATAGAAGATGCCGGCCAGCATCAGGATGGCAGGCACCGGGTGCATCACGTAGGTGAGCGGCAGCAGGATCGAGATGGCCGACAGCGCGCCCATGCCCGGCAGCACGCCGATGAGGTTGCCCACCAGCACGCCGAAGAACGACCACATCAGATTGTGGAGCTGGAACGCGACGCCGAAGCCGTACCAGAGGTCGGTCAAAGCTTGAGAAATCATGGCGCATCAACCCCAACGAAACAGCGGCAGCTGCAGTTGCAGCGCCCACCAGAAAACCACCACCGCGATGACGGACATGCCGACCGACAACACGAACGCCTGCTTGACCGTATTCTTGCGGTCGCCCAGGGCCGAGATGAACACAATGGCAAACGTGGCCGGCAGCAGCCCGCCGTAATGGCCCAGCAACAGGAAGGCCAGCGTGCCCAGCAGAATGCAGGCGCTGCCACGGAAATCCGGCAGTCCGTGCGCATGGCCGTCGCCAGGCGCGGGAGGCGTGGATTCGCCGGAACGCGCCGAGATCGCGATCAGGATCCCGGTTAGCGCCAGCAGTGCGCCCAGTGCCGCGGGAAAGAACCCCGGCCCCATGTGACTGAGCGTTCCGATGTGATAGTCCGTACCACCATAGATCGCCCCCAATCCGACAAGGACCATCAGCGCACCGCCGTAATAGTCCTTTCTATTAATTGTTTTTTGCACTTCCTTCCTCCTGAAGCAGGGTCGTGCGGACCCTCGGGACGGCACCCAAGACGTGCGCCGTCCGGCTTTTTCCAGCAAGCCGGCTGGCAGATTACGGAAGGAAGCTGCTAATTCGCTTTCTGTGCGCTGTCGCGATGCTGAATTCGGGGGTTATCCCTGATGGGAATCCGAGCGAAGCGCAAGATCGAGGAGGACAACCGAATGAAAGCTTGGGCGCGGCTGCGCGCCCGCCGGTCATTGTTCGCCGCTGAACTCGGCGTCGGCCGACCGCGGGTATTGCGATACGGTCGTCGCCAGCGGCAGCCACAGCACCGCCGCCAGGCCCACTCCGCCCTGGGCGTTGGGCTCGCCGTCGCGCAATTCGATATCGCCGTCATTGCGGCGGGCATAGGCGCGGGCGATGGCCAGCCCCAGCCCCGACCCCGAGGAAGCCACCGGCTTGTCGGTGCCGACCCGCTCGAAACGGGCGAAGGCCCGGGCGCGCAAGAGCGGTTCCAGGCCAGGACCGTTGTCGGACACGGCCACCTCGATACGCTTATCGACCCGGCCGACCGAGACCGTGATGCGCGCGCCCACCGGCGCGTAGTGGATGGCGTTGTGCACCAGGTTGGACAACGCTTCGTGCAATTCGGCTTCGTTGCCGGACGCCGGCGCCTCGGCTTCCTGGCCTTGCTCGTTGACGGCCTGCACCCAGCCCAGATCCTGCTGTTTCTCGTGCGCCAGCGGCAGGTATTGCAATACCACTTCACGCGATACGGCATTCATGTCGAGCAATTGCCGTGGCACCTGGTCCGACTGGTTGGCGTGGGCCAGCGACAACAACTGCTCGGTCAGGCGCCGGGTGCGTCCCAGTTGGTCGACGATCGCGCGCAATCCCTCCTGGGCCCGGGCCGGGTCGCGCTCGCGCAGGGCGTATTGCGCCTGGGTCAGCATGATGGCCAGCGGCGTGCGCAATTGGTGCGACGCGTCCGCCAGGAAGTGTGATTGCTCTTCGAGCACGCGGCGGTAGCGGGCGATGTGGTGATTGACGGCATCGACCAGCGGCGCCACCTCGCTGGGCACGCGCGATGCGTCGAGCGCGGTCAGGTCGTCGGGCCGGCGGTTGCGGATGTCGGCGCGCAGGCGGCGCAACGGCTTCAGGGCCCAGGACACGCCCCACCACACCAGCAGCACCACCAGCGCCAGCATGCGGGCATCGCGCAGGATTTCCTGCCGGCGGGCGCTGTTTTCGGCCTCGATGCGCTTGCCGGTGCTTTCGGCGACCAGCACCAGCACCTGGCGATGCGCCCCTTGGTAGTACAGGTCACGCACCAGCGACACCACCCGCACCGGGTCGTTGCGGTAGACGCCGTCGTAGAACACCGGCGGGCCATTGGAACGCGGCCAGCTCGGCGGGCGCGGCAGCTCGGGCATGCCCAGCAGGGTCTTGCCCTGCGCGGTCGGCACCGGCGCACCGTCCGGCAGCGGCGGATCGATCTGTTCGATGCGGAAGTACTTGCGCAGCCCGGCGCGCGATTCCAGCATGACCTGGGCGTACAGGGGCGTGGCCACCTGCAGCGACCCGTCGGGCGTGAACTCCAGACTGCTTTCCAGGACCCGGGCGGGTTCGACCAGCGCGCTGTCGTAGGCCTCGTTGGTGATTTCGGAAAGGGTGCGGTAGTCGTTCAGGCTGTCGATGACCAGCAGCGCCACCACGCCGGGCAGCAGCAGGATGATCAGCAGCGCGCGGATGCCGACCCGCGGCAACCCAGGAATCCGGAGGCTCACGTGGGGGTCAGGAGTCGGCGGCTTCGCTGGCGACGCTCTCCAGCATGTAGCCCAGCCCGCGCACGGTGACGATGCGCACGTCGCTGCCAGCCAGCTTCTTGCGCAGGCGATGCAGCACCACCTCGATGGCGTCGGGGTTGGCCTCGCTGTCGTGGGTGAACACCTTGCCGAACAGTTGCGACTTGTCCACCGGATAGCCGCTGCGCGTCAGCAGGGCCGCCAGGGCGGCGTGCTCGCGCGGGGTCAGGAACAACAGCGAACCGTCCAGCGTGAAGGCGCGGCTTTCGCTGTCGTAGGACAGCGAGCCGCACTGCAGGCGCGGATGCTGGCGGCCGCGGCTGCGGCGCACCAGCGCGGTCAGGCGGGCTTCCAGTTCTTCGAGGGCGAAGGGCTTGGTGAGGAAGTCATCGGCGCCCAGGTTCAGCCCGCGCACCCGGTCCTGCAGCGCGCCCTGGGCGGTCAGCAGCAGCACTGGGGTGCGGTCGTCGCGGTTGCGCATCTCGCGCAGCACCACCAGGCCATGCTTGTCGGGCAGGCGCAGGTCCATGACGATGGCATCGTATTCGGTGCCCGCCATGAACGCTTCGGCCGTGCGCGCGTCGGCGGCGTGATCCGGCACAAACCCGCTTTGCGCGAGCGCGCGCATCAGCCAGGACGCCATGTCCCGTTCATCTTCAACCAACAATATGCGCATGACCGTCCGTTCCTTCGGGCAAGTTTTCTGCCGTCCGCTGCCCATGCACGCGCTGACGCAGGTAGCGGGTTTCGTGATGACGCCGAAAGAGGATTGCCGACAACTCGTTCAACGCCTGGGTGTAGACGTCGCGCTTGAACTCGATCACGGCATCCAACGGCACCCAGTACTGGCTCCAGCGCCAGGCGTCGAATTCCGGATGCTGCGTCGCGCGCAGGCAAACGTCGCTGTCACGTCCCACCAGGCGCAACAAGAACCAAATCTGCTTTTGTCCTTTATAGTGGCCGCGCCACTCACGCCGGACGAAGTGATCGGTCACGTTATAACGTAACCAATCGCGTGTACGCCCCAAAATACGGACATGCTCGGGCTTCAGGCCCACCTCTTCATGGAGCTCGCGATACATGGCCTGCACCGGGCTTTCGCCGTACTTGATGCCGCCCTGCGGGAACTGCCAGGCATGTTCCCTGATACGCTTGCCCCAAAAGACCTCGTTTCTGTTATTGACGAGAATGATGCCGACATTGGGGCGGTAGCCTTCGCGGTCAAGCATGGGCCACCCCCACCGAATTCAATACAATTACAGTCGATTATACGTATCTGCTGCCACCTTTAAACATGCGCGCATCCAACTACCACATCAACACCCTCAAAGAAGCCCCTTCCGAAGCCGAAGTCGCCAGCCACCAGCTGATGACCCGGGCCGGCATGATCCGCAAGCTCGCGGGTGGCATCTACACCTACATGCCCCTGGGCCTGAAGATCATCCGCAAGGTCGAGGCGATCGTCCGGGAGGAAATGAACGCCTCCGGCGCCATCGAACTGCTGATGCCGGTGGTCCAGCCGGCCGAACTCTGGATGGAATCGGGCCGCTGGGAGCAGTACGGCGCCGAACTGCTGCGCATCAAGGACCGGCACCAGCGCGATTTCGTGCTGCAGCCGACCTCCGAAGAGGTGATCACCGACATCGCCCGCAACGAGATCCACAGCTACCGGCAGTTGCCGTTGAATTTCTATCACATCCAGACCAAGTTCCGGGACGAGCGCCGCCCCCGCTTCGGGTTGATGCGCGGCCGGGAATTCACCATGAAGGATGCCTACTCCTTCGACCGCGACGAGGCCGGCGCCCAGCGCAGCTACGACAACATGTACGCCGCCTACATGCGCATCTTCGGCCGACTGGGCCTGGAGTTCCGCGCGGTGGCGGCCGATACCGGCTCCATCGGCGGCAGCCGCAGCCATGAATTCCAGGTGATCGCCGACACCGGCGAGGACCTGCTGGTCTACAACGCCGATTCCGACTACGCCGCCAACATCGAACTGGCCGAGGCGCCCTGCCTGTACGCCGAGCGCGGCGCGGCCACCCAGCCGATGGCCGACGTGGCCACCCCGGGCGCGGCCAAGTGCGAGGACGTGGCACGCCTGCTGGGGCTGCCGCTGGAGCGCACGGTGAAGTCCATTGTCCTGGCCACCGACGGCGACAAGGGCAAGGTCGACATCTGGCTGCTGCTGCTGCGCGGCGACCACGAACTCAACGAAATCAAGGCCGGCAAGCTGCCGGGCCTGGCCGGTTTCCGTTTCGCCACGGAAACCGAGATCGTCGAGCATTTCGGCTGCAAGCCCGGCTACCTGGGGCCGGTGCGCACCGTGCGCCCGGTACACGTCATCGCCGACCGCACCGTGGCCAACATGGCCGATTTCGTCTGCGGCGCCAACCGCGAAGATTTCCACATCCAGGGCGTGAACTGGGGCCGCGACCTGCCCGAGCCGGAACGGGTGGCCGACCTGCGCAACGTGGTGGCCGGCGATCCCTCGCCGGATGGCAAGGGCACGCTGTCGATCCAGCGCGGCATCGAGGTCGGCCACGTTTTCTACCTGGGTAAAAAGTACTCCGAAGCCCTCAAGGCCACCTTCCTGGACGAGACCGGCAAGCCGGCCGTCCTGGAAATGGGCTGCTACGGCATCGGCGTCACCCGCATCGTCGGCGCCGCCATCGAGCAGAACCACGATGCCCGCGGCATCATCTGGCCGCGCGCCATCGCACCGTTCGAAGTCGTCATCTGCCCGGTGGGCTGGGGCAAAAGCGAAACCGTGCGTAACACCTCTCTGAAACTGTACGAATCGCTGCTGGCGCGCGGCGTGGACGTCATCCTGGACGACCGCGACGCCCGCCCGGGCGTGATGTTCGCCGAGTGGGAATTGATCGGCGCGCCGCTCCGTGTAACAGTTGGAGAACGCGGCTTGAACGACGGTGTGGTGGAATTGCAGGCCCGTCGCGAAACCGAAGCGGCCAAGATTCCGGTAGAGTCCGCGCTTGAAGCCGTGCTGACGAAACTCGACACGCTGTGAACCGCCTTAAACCCTGAAGCAAGAACGGACTTTCCGCGTCCCGACCCGCATTATCGAAACCCGCATCGTGACCGATCCGAAGTCCGCCGAATCCCTCCTGCAAGTCCGTGTCTATTACGAGGACACGGACGCGGGCGGGGTGGTTTTCTACGCCAACTACTTGAAATTCCTGGAGCGCGCCCGCACCGAATGGCTGCGCGACCTGGGGGTCAACCAATCCGGCCTGGCCGCCAGCGAACAGCGGCTGTTCGTCGTCCGCTCGCTGGACATGTCCTATCGCAAGCCGGCCAGACTGGACGATTTGCTTACCATACGCAGCCGGGTCACACGACTGGGCCGCGCTTCGATACACTTCGCGCAGCGCGCAGAACGGGACGGGGAACTGCTTGCCGAAGGCAATATCCAAGTCTGCTGCGTCGATGCCGTCCACATGCGGCCGGTGGAACTGCCGGCCGACGTCCGCGCCAAACTGGAATCAATTCAGGAATAACCATGCAAGCCACCAACGACATGTCGTTGCTTTCGTTGATTACGCACGCCAGCGTGCCGGTCCAGTTGATCATGCTGATGCTCCTTGGCATCTCGATCATGTCCTGGACCTACATCTTCGCCAAGCGGCTGGCCATCAAGCGCGCCCATGCCCAGACCCGCCGTTTCGAGGACGACTTCTGGTCGGGCGGCGACCTGTCGATGCTGCAACAGGCCGTGGCATCGCGCCGCGACGAGCAAGGCGCGCTGGCCCGCATCTTCGACGCCGGCATGACCGAATTCCTGAAAGCCCGCCGTGGCGGCGCCGTCAATGACGCCACCGCCCTGCTCGACGGCCCGCGCCGCGCCATGCGCGCCGCCTACCAGCGCGAAATGGACGCGCTGGAGTCGCACCTGAACTTCCTGGCTTCGGCCGGCTCGGTTTCGCCCTATATCGGCCTGCTCGGCACTGTCTGGGGCATCATGCACGCCTTCATCGGCCTGTCGAACATGCAGCAGGCCACGCTGGCCTCGGTGGCCCCCGGCATTGCCGAAGCGCTGATCGCCACCGCCATCGGCCTGTTCGCCGCCATCCCCGCCGTGGTGGCCTACAACCGCTTCACCAACGACATCGACCGCATCTCGATCCGCTTCGACAGCTTCGTCGATGAATTCCTGAACATTCTGCAACGGCAGGTGCGCTGATGCCCTCGCTAAGCTCGCGCGGCAGGTCCGGCCGCCGCATGAAGGCCGACATCAATGTGGTGCCCTACATCGACGTGATGCTGGTGCTGCTGGTCATCTTCATGGTGACCGCGCCGCTGATCACGCCGGGCCTGATCCAGCTGCCCTCGGTTGGCGCGGCGTCGGACGTTCCGGTCAAGCCCCTGGAAGTCCAGATTTCGGAAGACGGCAAGATCGCGCTGCGCATTCGCGAACCCGGCGCCACCATGCAGGACATCGCCCGCCCCGAGCTGGTGGCGCAGGTGCGTTCGCGCATCACGGCCGAGACGCCGGTGGTGATCGCGGCCGACGGCAAGGTGCCTTACGAAACGGTGGTGAAGGTCATGGACGAACTGCGTACCAATGGCATCACCCGCCTGGGCCTGCTGGTGGACCAATCCGCCGGCGGCAATCAGCCCGCTCCTGCGAAAAAACGCTAACGCGAGGCCTTCCGCCGGCTCGCAATGCCCATGACCCCACCCATTATTCGACACCACAGCGGCCCGCCGGCCACGCCCCCCAACAACGACAACCGGATCGCCCTGATCCTGGCGTTGCTGGTGCACGCGCTGCTGCTGGCCGTGTTGATCGTCAATCTGAACTGGCACACCGAAAATCCCGGTCCGGTGCAAGTGCAATTGTGGGCCGACGGCAATTCACCGGTCCCCCCCCCGCCGCAGCCCGAACCGCCCAAACCCGAGCCCAAGCCGCAACCGGAGCCCGAGCCCGAGCCGCAGAAGCAGCCCGAGCCGGCGCCCGCGCCGCCGCCCAAGCCGGAACCGCAGGCCCAGCCCAAAGCGGAAGAAGTGGATCCGGAAATCGCCCTGCAGGAAGCCAAGAAAAAGCGCGAGCAGGAAGAACAGGCTCGCCAGGAGGCCGAGGCTGCAAAGGAAAAGGCGCGCCTGGCGGAAGAGCGCAAACAGGCCGAGTTGAAGGAAAAGAAGCGCCTCGAACAGGAACGCCAGGCAGCCGAGAAAGCCGCCGCTGAAAAGGCCGCAGCCGAAAAGGCCGCCGCGGACAAGGCGGCGGCGGACAAGGCCGCGGCCGAGAAGGCGGCTGCCGAAAAGAAGGCCAAGGAAGATGCCGCCAAGAAGGCGGCCGCCGAAAAGGCGGCGGCGGAGAAAGCCGCGGCCGAGAAAGCCGCGGCCGAGAAAGCCGCAGCCGAGAAAGCTGCCGCGGCGAAGGCCGCTGCCGAGAAGAAGGCCAAGGAAGAAGCCGCCAAGAAGGCCGCAGCCGACAAGGCGCTCAAGGACGCGTTCCGCAACGACGCCCTGGGCGCGGCCGGCATCCCCGGCGGCACCGCGGATCGCAACCAGGCCGGTGGCGGCAACGACAGCGGCTATGGCGCCAAGGTCCGCGCCTGCGTGCAACCTGGCGTGGCCTACCCGCCTCCGCCGCGCAGCGGATCGAACAATCCGACAGCCCAATACCGGGTAAAGTTAGGTTCTGACGGGAAGGTGAACGGGGTCACATTGACCAGTTCCTCCGGCAACGCGGGCTTCGACCGTGCGGTCGAGACCGGCATCCGCCGCTGCAACCCCTTCCCCAAGCCTTCGACCGGCCGCTACGAGCCCATCATTGACGTTGTCTACAGAATGTATGATTGACAGGAGATTGCTGATTATGACTCCCGCCCCTAGCCGACGAGTTCCCCCCCTCGCTCTCTGGCGATCGTATGGACTCGGCCTGCTGCTGTTGGCGCTTGCCTGCCTGATGGCCATGAAGCCGGCCCAGGCGCAGTTGCGCGTCGACATTTCCGGCACCGGTGCCACCCAATACCCCGTGGCGATCGCCGACTTCGCGGTGGACGACGCCCATGGCCGCGCCCTGGCAGAGGTGATCCGCGCCGACCTGACCCGCACCGGCCAGTTCCGCCTGATCAGCGCCGCCGGCTCCGGCCTGAATGTCGATTCCCCCATCGCCCACGACGACTGGCGTGCCAAGGGGGCCGACTTCATCGCCTATGGCAGCATCGTGCGCGGCAATGACGGCCGCTACGACGTCCGCTACCGCCTGGCCGACACGGTCAAGAAGAACCAGCTCGATGGCGTGGCGTTCTCGGGCACCGAACAGGAACTGCGCCGCGTCGCCCACCAGATCGCCGACCGCATCTACGAAAAGATCACCGGCGTGCGCGGCGTGTTCTCGACCCGCATCGCCTACGTGCTCAAGCAAGGCGCCACCTACGAACTGCAGGTGGCTGACGCCGACGGCCAGAATCCCCAGGTGGCCCTGCGCTCGCGCGAGCCGATCATCTCGCCGGCCTGGTCACCCGATGGTTCCAAGCTGGCCTACGTGAGCTTCGAATCCGGCAAGCCCGTGGTGTATGTGCATACGCTGGCCACCAGCGCCCGCGTGCCGGTCGCCAACTTCAAGGGCAACAACAGCGCACCCGGCTGGTCGCCCGATGGCACGCAGCTCGCCGTGGCCCTGACGCGTGATGGGCTGTCGCAAATTTACATCGTCAGCGCGGCCGGCGGCTCGAATATGAAGCGCGTTACGCGTTCTCCCGGGATTGACACCGAGCCGAGCTTTACGCCGGACGGCCGTTCCATTATCTTTACCAGTGACCGCAGCGGCGGGCCGCAAATTTATCAAACCGGCCTGGACGGTGGCGATGCTCGCCGCCTCACGTTTAATGGTGGTTACAACATCTCACCCCGAATTTCCCCAGATGGATCGACGCTGCTGTACGTTGCCAGACGAGACGGCGCGTTCCGTATCGCATCGTTGAACCTGTCCTCAGGCACGGAGACCTTGCTGACCGATGGTCGTGACGATCAGTCGCCAAGCTTCGCGCCGAATGGCATGCAAGTCCTCTACGCCGCCATCCAAAACGGACGTAGCGTGCTTGCAGGTGTTTCGAGCGATGGTCGCGTACGGCAGACGCTTTCGGTACTGAACGGGGAAATACGTGAACCGACTTGGGGCCCATTTACCCGATAACACGTGTGACTCTCTTTGCAAAGGAACTATCATGAAGTCGCGCATTGCCAAAAGCCTAACCATCGCCGCGCTGGCTGCCACCCTGGCAGCTTGCAGCTCCGTCCCTCTCGACGATAAAGCGGGTCAGGGCGGAGGCGCTGGCCAAGGATCCTCGGCTACTGGCCAGATCCTTGATCCCTTCAACCCTCAAAGCATCCTGGCGCAACAGCGCTCGGTATACTTTGACTTCGACAGCTACACGGTCTCCGACCAGTACCGTGGCCTGGTGGAGACCCACGCCCGCTACCTGGCTTCGCACCAGCAGCAAAAAATCAAGATCGAAGGCAACACCGACGAACGCGGCGGCGCCGAATACAACCTGGCCCTGGGCCAGCGCCGTGCCGACGCCGTGCGTCGCATGATGACCCTGCTGGGCGTCAGCGACAACCAGATCGAGACCATCAGCTTCGGCAAGGAAAAGCCGAAGGCGACTGGCTCGTCGGAAGCCGACTTTGCGGAAAACCGCCGCGCCGATATCGTCTATCAGCGTTAAGCTTTCCGTATAGTTAAGTGCCCCACCACGCGTCGGGACGGTCAGCCGGCCGTTCCGACGTTTGTTTTTTGATCCCTGGGAATTTTCATGCGCGATACCGTTCTGTCCCTGCGTCCCTTGCTGGCGGCCACCGGCCTGGTGCTGGCTGCCCTGGCGGCGCCTGCCCACGCTTTCTCCGATGATGAGGCCCGCAAGGCCATCCTGGATTTGCGCCAGCAGGTGCAGCAACAGAACGAGCAGAACCAACGCGCCAAGCTGCAACTGGCCGACCAGATCCAGGCCCTGCAGCAGGAAATCGCCCAGTTGCGCGACCAGCTCGAACTGGTATCGCGCCAGCAGCCCAGCGGCAACCGGCCGGGAGGCGCCCCGGGCGGCGCCAACCCGCCGGGCGCCACCGCGGGCGATCCGCAGGAACAAGCCGCCTACGATGGCGCCATCGACCTGTTCCGCAAGGGCCAGTACAAGGACGCCTCCGAATCGCTGGCCGCGTTCACCGCGCTCTACCCGGCCAGCCAGCTTGCGCCCAGCGCCCAGTTCTACCTGGGCAGCAGCCGCTATGCGCTGAAGGACTTCAAGGGCGCGATCGAGCAGTTGACCGCCATGGTGCAGAAAGCCCCCGACAACGCCCGCGCGCCGGACGCCCTGCTGGTCATCGCCGGCAGCCAGATCGAGCTGAACAACCGCGCCGGCGCCAAGACCACGCTGCAACGCATCGTGCGCGACTATCCGACCACGCCGGCCGCCACCACGGCCAAGAGCCGCCTGCAACTGCTGCAGTAATGGCGCAAGCCGCCACCGCGGTTGCCGCCTACCGGCACATTCTGCGCCGCCGCGCGGGGCTCATCGCCCTGCTGCTGGCGGCGATTTGCATTGGGCTGCTGCTGGACTTCACCGTGGGGCCGTCCGCGCTGAGTGCCGCCGAGTTGTGGCAGGCCCTGAGCGCGCCAGCCTCGTCCGACCCGACGCTACGCGTCATCGTCTGGGATATCCGGCTGCCCTACGCGCTGATGGCCGCGCTGGTGGGCATGGCGCTGGGCCTGGCTGGCGCCGAAATGCAGACCATTCTGAACAACCCCCTGGCCAGCCCGTTCACGCTGGGCGTGTCGTCGGCGGCCGCCTTCGGCGCATCGCTGGCGATCGTGCTGCACCTGGGCGTGCCCGGGATTTCCGAGGGCTGGCTGATCGCCGGCAACGCCTTCCTGTTCGCCATGCTGGCGGCGCTGTTGCTGGACGGCGTCGCGCGCCGGGGGGGCCTGAATACCCCGGGCGTGGTGTTGTTCGGCATCGCCATGGTGTTCACCTTCAACGCGCTGGTGTCGCTGGTGCAGTTCACCGCCAGCGCCGAGGCCCTGCAGAACCTGGTGTTCTGGACCATGGGCAGCCTGGCGCGCTCCAGCTGGACCACCGTGGCCATCCTGGGGCTGGCGTTCGCGCTGGCGCTGCCGCTGGCCATGCGTCAGTCCTGGAAATTGACCGCGCTGCGGTTGGGCGAGGAACGCGCCGCCAGTTTCGGCGTGGACGTGCGCCGCGTGCGCGTGGCGGCGCTGGCCCGCGTCAGCCTGCTGTCGGCGCTGGCCGTGGCGTT
Source organism: Achromobacter pulmonis (assembly GCF_902859765.1). GTDB lineage: Bacteria > Pseudomonadota > Gammaproteobacteria > Burkholderiales > Burkholderiaceae_B > Achromobacter > Achromobacter pulmonis. The sequence goes on along the minus strand of NZ_CADIJV010000023.1, from coordinate 70,634 downwards.
CGTCGGCACCATTGGCTTCATCGGCCTGATCGCGCCGCACATCGCCCGCCGCCTGGTGGGCGAGGATCACCGCTTCTTCCTGCCGGGGAGCGCGCTGGTGGGCGGCGTCATCCTGTCGCTCGCTTCGGTGGCGTCCAAGAATCTGGTGCCGGGCGTGATCGTGCCGGTGGGCATCGTCACCTCGCTGATCGGCATTCCATTCTTCGTGGCGGTGGTGCTGCGCCGGAGCCTGCCATGACGGGCGCCGCGCCGGCGCTGGCGGTCGGCGGCATCACTGCCGGCTATGGCGGCACGCAGGTGCTGCACGACCTGTCGCTGCCCCGGTTGGGCGCCGGCGAGGTCACGGCCCTGCTGGGTCCCAATGGCAGCGGCAAATCGACGCTGCTAAAGGCGCTGGCAGGGCTGGTGAAAGTGCGCGCCGGCCATGCGCGACTGGGCGACCTGGACCTGGCGCGGCTGGATTTCGCGGCCCGCGCGCGCCACCTGGCCTATCTGCCGCAAAGCCTGCCGGCCGCCGTGCACCTGCGGGTGTTCGAGTCAGTGCTGGTGGCGGCCCGCGCCAGCGAAGCCGAGGGTCCGCCGGCGGACCTGCCGGGGATCGACCGGCTGCTGGAACGGCTGGGCATCGGCCACTTGGCGCTGTCTTATCTGGACGCGCTGTCCGGCGGCCAGAAGCAGCTGGTGGGCTTGGCGCAGGCGCTGGTGCGCCGGCCGCGTGTGTTGTTGCTGGACGAACCGCTGTCGGCGCTGGACCTGAATTACCAGTTCCATGTGATGCGGCTGCTGAAGCAGGAAACCGCGCAGCACGGACTGATCACGGTGATCGTGTTGCACGACTTGAACGTGGCATTGCAACACGCCGAGCGGGCCGTGATGATCCATGGCGGCCGGCTGGCCGCCGCCGGCGCGCCGGCCGAGGTCATCACGCCGGCATCGCTGGCCACGGTGTATGGGGTCCAGGGACGGGTCGAGGCCTGCTCGCGCGGGCGCTTGCAGGTGTTGATCGACGGCCTGGACGCGCACCCGCGCTGAACAGGGGCCGCGCGGCGCGGAACGCTGATGTACTAGGCGCGCTGCGCCACATCGGCGACCGGCGCGCCGGTCATGGCGGCCAACTGCTGCGGCGTCAGGTTGAACACCGCGTGCGGGTGCCCCGCCGCCGCCCACAGGCTGTCGTACTGGAACAGGTCCTGGTCGAGCAGCATGACAGGCTTGACCGCGTGGCCGATGGGGCAGACGCCGCCGATGGCATAGCCGGTCATGTCGCGCACGAACTTGGCATCGGCCTTGGCCAGCGCGCCGACCTGGCTGGCGACCTTGGCCTCGTCGACGCGATTGACGCCGCTGGCGATGACCAGCACCGGCGCATCGTCCGAGGCGCGGCGGAAGATGATCGACTTGGCGATCTGCGCCACCTCGCACCCCAGGCCAGCCGCCGCTTCCGCCGAGGTCTTGCCGGTCTGCGGCAGCACCACTACCGGCTTATCGTGGCCCAACTCGGCCAACAGGCGGGCGACGCGCTGGGCGGACTCGGGAAGATCGGCGGGGGTAGCGATGGACATCTGGCGAACTCCGTTCAAGACAAAAAGATCGGGTGACGAGTTTATCAGTCTCGCCAATGCCCCCGCCGTGGGCGCGGGCGTGACGCTGCCGCGGGGGTGAAACGGCTAGAATGCCCGCCTGGATTTCCCGACCCCGACCCGATGCGTTCCGAACCTGTCCTGCCCCTGCAAAGCGCCAATATCGGCGGCTATGCCATGTCCTACACCGAGTACGGCGAAGGCGCGCCGCTGGTGCTGGTGCATGGCTCGCTGTCCGACTGCCGCTACTGGAAATCGCAGATGGCGCCGCTGGGCCGCTCGTTCCGCGTGCTGGCGGTGTGCCTGCGGCGTTACTGGCCAGAAAGCTGGGATGGCGAGGGCGAGGGCTTCTCGGTGGCGCAGCACGGCGCCGACGTGCTCGATTTCATCGACCGGGTGGCGGGCGGGCCGGCCCATCTGGTGGGCCATTCACGCGGCGGCCGCGTGGCGCTGGAAGCGGCGCTGGCGCGCCCCGACGCGCTGCTCAGCCTGACGCTGGCCGATCCGGGACTGCCCCTGCCCGGCGGCGACGATACCCGCGGCGGGTTTCGCCAGCGGGCGCTCGAACTGATCCGCGGCGGCGCCGTGGAAGAAGGCCTGGCGCTGTTCGTGGACACCGTGACCGGGCCGGATACCTGGCAGCGCATGGTGCCCTGGTTCAAGGAAATGGTGCGCGACAACGCCGGCACGCTGTTCGGCCAGGCGCGCGAAACCCCGGCGGCCCTCGCGCCGGAACAGATCGGTTCGCTGACGCTGCCGACGCTGCTGATCGGCGGCGCGCTCAGCCCGTCGCCTTATCCCGCGGTGCTCGACGCGCTGGCGCAATGGCTGCCGCAGGCGCAGCGGGTGAATATCGCCGGTTCGTCGCATGGCATGAACCTGGGCAACCCGCGCGCCTTCAACGGCGCCATCGAATCGTTCCTGCGCGGCTGAGCCGCGCGCGCCGTCAGGGTTCGACCGACGGCGTGTGCTTGAGGCGTTTGAGCACGAAGGTCGAGCGGCTGTGCCGCACGCCAGGCAGCTTGTAGAGCCGCTTGCGCAGGAATTCCTCGTAGCCTTCGGTGCCGGCCACCGCCACCTTGATCAGGTAGTCGTATTCGCCTGTCACCAGGAAGGCCTCAACCACTTGCGGCAGGCGCGTGATCGCCTCGCCGAAGCGCGCCAGGGTGTCGTCATCGTGGTGCTCGAGCGTGACCTCGATCATGACGGTGTCGGGCAGACCCAGCGCCTTCTGGTTCAACAGGGCCGCGTAGCCCTCGATCACCCCCGCGTCTTCCAGCGCCTTGACCCGGTTCCAGCAGGGCGTGGGCGACAGGCCGACCTGCTCGGCCAGTTTCAGGTTCGTGAGGCGGCCGTCGGCGCGCAAGGCGCGCAGGATCCTGCGGTCGGTTTCGTCGATTTTGGGTGGGCTGGACACGGCGGAGGCTCTTTAGAAGAGAATATCCCTGAAAAACCTGATTCTAGAGGATATATATTCCTTCATTACCGCCAGAATGGCGAGAATCAGGAAACCTATTTTCCCGATCCCGCCGTAGACTTTCCTGCAAGACGGGCATTACCCCGCCCGTCGGATCCCGCGCCCGCGCCGTGGCACAACCCGGCCTTGGCGCCGGTGTCGTCCACCGCAGTATGCCGCGCGCCGATCCGCGCGGCGGGAAATCATGTCTCACGCAGCAGCAGTACCCGCAAGAACCGGCCTGGGCTGGTCCGGCGCCGCCATGCTCCTGGCCGCGCCGGCGCTATTCGCCTCCAACATGGTGGCTGCCCGCTGGGCCCACGACGCCGCCCTGCCCCCCGTATTCCTGGCCTTCGGCCGCTGGCTGATCGCCTTCCTGATCCTGTTGCCGCTGGCCGGACCGGCCCTGCTGCGGCATCGCCAGGCATTGTGGCATGGCCTGCCCACGCTACTGCCGCTGGCGGTGTTGGGCATGGGCGTGGCGGTGGCGCCGCAATACATCGGCGCCCAGAGCACCAGCGCCACCAACATCGCCCTGATCTTCTCGTGCAGCCCGATCCTGGTGGCGCTGCTGGAAGCGGTGATCTGGCGCAAGCCGCTCTCGCCGCTGCGCGCCACCGGCCTGGCGCTGGCGCTGGGCGGCGTGCTGGTGGTGTTGACGCGCGGCGACGCCTGGGCGCTGGCGCGGCTGGCGTTCGGCCAGGGCGACCTGTGGGTGCTACTGGCCGCCACCGGCTGGGCGTTCTATACCGTGCTGCAAAAGCGCCTGACGCTGCCGGCGGTGCCGGACGGCGCGCGGCTGGCCGCGATGATGCTGGGCGGCGCGATCGCGCTGGCGCCATTCGCCGGCATCGAGGCCGCCGCTGGCGCCGTTGCGCCCTGGAGCGATCCACGGCTGGCGGCGGTGCTGCTGTTCCTGGCGGTGGTGCCCAGCCTGGGCGCGTACTACGTCTACGGCCGGCTGATCAGCCGCGCCGGTCCGGCCACGGCGGGCCTGTCGATGTTCCTGGTGCCGGTGTATGCGGCGCTGGTGGCCTGGCCGCTGCTGGGCGAGACGCCGCAACTGTTTCATGCCTACGGCTTCGTGATGATCCTGCTGGGCGTGAAGCTGGCATCCTCGCGCATGCGGGCCACAACGGCCGGCGCCGCGGCGCCGGCCTGAAAACAAGCCGCCGGATCGGCGGCCCCTGCCATCGCATGACGGCAATCAGCGGCCCGCGCCCTGGGCCGCCATCACTTCCTGCGCCACCTGGCGCGGCGCTTCGGCGTAGTGCTTGAACTCCATCGTGTAGGTAGCGCGGCCCTGCGTCAGCGAACGCAGCGAGGTGGAGTAGCCGAACATCTCGGCCAGCGGCACCTCGGCGCGCACCACTTTACCGCCGCCGCCAGCGATGTCTTCCATGCCCTGCACCATGCCACGGCGCGACGACAGATCGCCCATGACGTTGCCGGTGAAGTCCTCGGGCGTTTCCACCTCGACCTGCATCATCGGTTCGAGCAGCACCGGATCGGCACGCCGCATGCCTTCCTTGAACGCCATCGAGCCGGCCATCTTGAAGGCGTTTTCGTTCGAGTCGACGTCGTGGTACGACCCGAAGAACAGCGTCACCTTCACGTCGACCACCGGATAGCCCGCCAGCACGCCGGCGTTGAGCGCTTCGCGGATGCCCTTGTCCACCGCCGGGATGAACTCGCGCGGCACCACGCCGCCCTTGATGGCGTCGACGAACTCATAGCCCTTGCCCGGTTCCTGCGGTTCGAGCTTGAGCACTACGTGGCCGTACTGGCCACGACCGCCCGACTGCTTGACGAACTTGCCTTCGACTTCGTCACAGGTCTTGCGGATGGTCTCGCGGTAGGCCACCTGCGGCTTGCCCACCGTGGCCTCGACGCCGAACTCGCGCTTCATGCGGTCGACCAGGATTTCCAGGTGCAGCTCGCCCATGCCGGAGATGATGGTCTGGCCGGATTCCTCGTCGGTACGCACGCGGAACGACGGGTCTTCCTGCGCCAGCCGGCCCAGGGCGATGCCCATCTTTTCCTGGTCAGCCTTGGTCTTGGGCTCGACCGCCTGCGAAATGACGGGCTCGGGGAACACCATGCGTTCCAGCACGATGACGTGCGACGGGTCGGTCAGCGTGTCGCCGGTGGTGACGTCCTTGACGCCCACCGCGGCGGCGATGTCGCCGGCGTAGACCTCGGTGATCTCGCGCCGCTCGTTGGCGTGCATCTGCAGGATGCGGCCCAGGCGTTCCTTCTTTTCCTTGACCGGGTTGTAGACCGAGTCGCCGGACTTGACCACGCCGGAATAGACCCGGAAGAACACCAACTGGCCCACGAACGGGTCGGTCATGATCTTGAAGGCCAGCGCCGAGAACGGTTCCTTGTCGGTGGGATGGCGCTCGATTTCGTGGTCGCGTTCGTCGTGGCCCTTGATGGCGGGCACGTCGACCGGCGACGGCAGGTAGTCGATGACCGCGTCCAGCATGGCCTGCACGCCCTTGTTCTTGAAGGCGCTGCCGCACAGCATCGGCACGATCTCGTTGGCGATCGTGCGCAGGCGCAGGCCCTGTTTGATTTCGGCCTCGGTCAGCGCTTCGCCGCCCAGGTATTTTTCGAGCAGCGCCTCGTTGGCCTCGGCGGCCTTCTCGACCATCTTGTCGTGCCATTCCTGCGCCTGCGCCTGCAGCGCCGGCGGGATGTCGCGGTATTCGAAGCGCACGCCCTGGCTGGCGTCGTCCCAGATGATGGCCTTCATCTTGACCAGGTCGATCACGCCCTCGAAGCCGTCTTCGGCGCCCACGGGCAGTTGCACCGGCACGGCATCGCCCTTGAGGCGCTCGCTGATCTGGCGCTGCACGCGCAGGAAGTCGGCGCCGACGCGATCCATCTTGTTGACGAAGGCCAGCCGCGGCACGCGGTACTTATTGGCCTGGCGCCAGACAGTCTCGGATTGCGGCTGCACGCCGCCGACCGCGTCATAGACCATGACGGCGCCGTCCAGCACGCGCATGGAGCGCTCGACCTCGATGGTGAAGTCGACGTGGCCCGGCGTGTCGATGATATTGATGCGGTGTTCCGGGTAATTGCCGGCCATGCCTTTCCAGAACGCAGTGGTGGCGGCGGAGGTGATGGTGATGCCGCGCTCCTGTTCCTGCTCCATCCAATCCATCACGGCGGCGCCGTTGTGAACTTCGCCGATCTTGTGGGTGATGCCGGTATAGAAGAGGATGCGCTCGGTGGTCGTCGTCTTGCCCGCGTCGATGTGGGCGCTGATGCCGATATTCCGGTATAGCTCGATAGGCGTCTTGCGAGTCATGGCCTCGTTCCTTGCAGTAATCACCAGGAGTGGGCGGCAGGTCCGACCGGATACTGCCGCGGCGGGCGCCATGCCGCGTTGAGAGGTGTGCTCGGGGATTGCGAAACCGCGCCCGCACTATCCATGAATATTACGCGCCGCAAGCCGCATTACAAGCTTTAGCCACATGCGCCATAGGGGTGCGGGCGGACATGAAAAAGCCCCTCGGCGAGGAGGGGCTTGGCATGGCATCGGCGCCGGCGGGCCTGACATTGCCCTGATAACGGCGGCGGCCCGCGGAATTACTTCTTTTCTTCCTTGACGCGGTACACCAGCACCGCGGTGCTGGCCAGCGACAGCACCTTGGCGGTGACGCTGCCCAGCAGCAGGCGCGACAGGCCGCTGCGGCCGTGGCTGCCGATGAAGATCAGGTCGCAACCGGCGTCGGCGGCGGCCTGCACGATGCCGTCGGCCACGTTGAAGTTGGACACGGCGCGCGCCTCGGACTTCACGCCGGCGGTGTCGGCGCGGTCGGTGATCTGCTTGAGGTACTTGTCGGCCTGTTCGGCCGAGGCCTTTTCGTAGTCTTCGTCGGTGATGGCGTAGGCGGCGGCCATGCCGTCGAAGCCGATGGTGGCGGCGAAGGGCTGCGTCACGTAGAGGGCGACGACATCGGCGCCGACGGAGCGCGCGAAGGAAATGCCGGCGTTGGCGGCTTGGGCCGACAGCGGCGAGCCGTCGGTGGGAATCAGGATCTTCTTGAACATCTTGCCTGCTCCTGTTTGAGAGGAAGTTCCATGCTACCGGAAACCCGCCAGGTTCACATCAAGCGAACCCGGGGGCCTTGATGCGCATCAACCCAGTTGCTGGGCGGCGGCGAACAGATTGGTGCAGCGGGTGCCGGTGCGGCAGTACGCCAGCACCGGGCCCGGCAGGGTCCGCAGCAGCTCGGCGAAGCGAACCACGTCGGCGGCCGTCATGGCGCTGCCGACCACCGGTTGGTATTCGATTTTCAGGCCGGCGGCGGCGGCGGCCTTGGATACGTCGGCGGCGGTCGGCTGGTCGGGGCCGCCTTCGAAGTCGGGCCGGTTGATGATGACGCTCTTGTAACCGGCGGCGGCCACATCGGCCATATCTTCAGGCCCCAGTTGCGGGGCGACGGCGAAATTCTCGGTAAGGGGTTTGATCGGTGCGGACATGGCGATTCCTGGATGAAGAGAACTGCATATTATTGTAGGAGCGGCTTCAGGCGAAGAGCTTTTCCAGCACATTCCACACGCCGCGATCGTCGGCCATGGATACCGAGAAACGCAGCATGGTCGATGGCTCCTGCGACGGCGAAAACAAGGTGCCGGGCGCCAGCAACATGCCGCGATCGGCCGCGGCCCGGGCCAGCACTTCGCTGTCGCGGCCGCAATCGGCCCACACGAACATGCCGGCCTGCGGCTCATGCTCGATCGTCAGGCCCAGCTTGAGCAGCCCTTTCAGGCAGCGCTGGCGGGCCTCGTCCACCCGCTGGCGTACGCGCTCGATATGGCGACGATACTGGCCCTCCATCAGCACCCGGTGCACCACGCGTTCGCCCAGTTCGGGCGAGGTCAGGCCTGCCAGCATTTTCAGGTCGGCGAGTTTCTGCAGGATGTCGGGGTTGGCGGCCAGGTAGCCCACGCGCAGGCTGGCCGCCAGCATCTTGGAGTAGCCACTGACCAGGATGACGCGATTGAGCCGGTCCAGCACCGCCAGTTTCATGGCGCCGCCGGGATGCAACTCGCCATAGGTGTCGTCTTCGACCACCAGGAAGTCATGGCGTTCGGCGATGCGCAGGATGTCGTAGGCGGCGCCAGCCGACAAGGTGTGGCCGGTGGGGTTGTGCACCGCGCTGTTGATGATGAACAGCTTGGGCTTGTGCTGCGCCGCCAGCTGCTCGAGCAGCGCGATATCGGGGCCATCGGGACCCCGCGGCACACCGATCAGGCGCGCGCCAAAGGCCGCCAGGCGGCCAAAGATGACGAACCAGGCCGGATCCTCGACCAGCACGGTATCGCCCGGCTGCACCAGCAGGCGGGCGATCAAGTCGAGCCCGTGGGTGACGCCATTGGTGGTGAGCAGGTTGTGTTCGGGATGGGCGGGCACGCCATCGCTCTGCAGCGAGGCAGCGATCTGCTGGCGCAGCGGCAGAAACCCCTGCGGGTGGCCATAGGACACCAGGTGGCCGCGCACCGAACGGCCGACCGCGCGCACCGCGCCCGCCACCATTTCCGGATCGAGCCAGTCGGCCGGCAACAGCCCGGCGCCTCCCGGCATGCCGGGGCCGCCTCCCTCGCGGAACATGCTGCGCAACAGCCAGGCGATATCGACGCGGGCCGGCGGGACGAAGGTCTGGGAGGCGGGCGTCCCGGCGCTGGCGACCGGCGCCAGCGGACCGCTGCGGGCCCGCACGAAGAATCCGGCGCCACGCCGCGACTGCACCAGACCGCGCGCCACCAGCCGGTCGTAGGCCTCCACCACGGTGAAACGGCTGACACCGGATTGCTCCGCCATCTTCCGGATGGACGGCAGGCGAGTGCCGGGGCGCAGGCCCTGTTCGTCGATGCGACGGGCCAGCCCGTCGGCCAATTGCGCCACCAGCGTGGCGTCGGCCTGGCGCACCGGCTGCCAGGGCATGGAAGGGGAAGCAACTGTCATGGGGATTTCACCAGGCCAGTGGTTAAAGTGACATGCAAAAGTGTACCGGTACTGTACCGATGACTATGCGTAGAGTGACAGCAATGGCGCCGACCTGCAAGCCCTGCGGGCCGCCCCCGATTTCCGGATGCCCACGATGCCCCGTTCCGCGCTGTACCCATCGCCCCAGGCCGCGCCAGCCGGCGCCTCCGTCCCGCCCTGGGAAGGCTATGGCTATGGCCTGCTGGGCGTGTTGGTATTCTCGTTGACCCTGCCCATGACCCGGGTCGCGGTGGCCGAACTGCCGCCGCTGCTGGTGGGCCTGGGGCGGGCCTTGCTGGCGGCCGTGCCGGCGCTGGTCTTATTGTGGCTGACGCGCAGCCGGCGGCCCGACCGCCGCGAGTGGCCGGGCGTCATCCTGGCCGCGCTCGGCATCGTGGTCGGCTGGCCGCTGGCCTCGACCCTGGCGATGCAGACGGTGGCGTCGTCGCATGGCGCGGTGTTCAATGGCTTGCTGCCGCTGTCCACGGCCGTCTTCGCGGCCTGGCGCAGTGGCGAGCGGCCCTCGCCGGCGTTCTGGGGCTGGGCCCTGGTCGGCGCCGCGCTGGTGTGCGCATTTGCACTGCGCGAGGGCCACGGAACCTTGGCGATGGGCGATTTCTGGCTGTTGCTGGCCGTGCTGCTGGGCGGTATGGGTTATGCGGAAGGCGCGCGCGCCTCGCGCACGCTGGGCGGCTGGCGCACCATCTGCTGGGCGCTGGCGATCAGCGCGCCAGTGCTCGCCGTGCCGGTCGGCTGGATGGCCTCGAACCAGGCGGGCTGGCCCGCCGCCGGCGTCCTCTGGGCCTGCGCCTACTTGGCGTTCGGCTCGATGTTCCTGGGCTTTTTCGCCTGGTATCGCGGTCTGGCCGCCGGCGGTATCGCGCGCGTCGGGCAGATCCAATTGCTGCAGCCGTTCCTGACGGTCGTGGCTGCAGCCCTGTTTTTCGGTGAATCGGTAGACCTGACCACGTTTCTGTTCGCCGTTGCCGTCATCGTGGTCATCGCCGGCGGCCGCCGCGCGATCGTTGGAGTCAAGAAATGATGCAGTTCCCCAATCTGGCCGATGTGCCGCTCGCCTCCCTGTCGTTGCTGGGCCCCCTGGCGCTGTTCGCCCTGGTCAGCTCGATCACGCCCGGGCCGAACAATGTCATGCTGGCCGCCTCCGGCCTGAATTTCGGCTTGCGCCGCAGCGTACCGCACCTGCTGGGCGTGAACCTGGGCTTCACCCTGATGATTTTCCTGGTGGGCATCGGACTCGGTTCGGCGTTCCAGCAGATACCGGTGCTCTACACCGTGCTGAAGTACGCGGGCGCTGCCTACCTGCTGTACCTGGCCTGGAAGATCGCCAACTCGGGCGGCATGCAAGAAGGCGAGGCGCGGGGCAAGCCCATGACCTTCCTGCAGGCGGCGGCGTTCCAGTGGGTCAACCCCAAGGCCTGGGTCATGGCGGTGGGCATCATCGCCACCTACACGCCGCAGACGGGTTTTTTCGCCAACCTGGTCATCGCCACCGTGGTTTGCGGCATCGTCAATCTGCCGAGCATCGGCATCTGGGTCACCTTCGGCACGGCGCTGCGGCGGGTGCTGCACAAGCCCAAGACGATCCGCGCCTTCAACGTCACCATGGCGTTGCTGCTGGTCGCCTCGCTGTATCCCGTGGCGCAGGAAGCGTTGCATTAGGCAAGCCGGCCCACGCGCGGCCGCCGGCCTGAACGGCGCGCGCCGCCCCCCCTCAGGCCAGCAGCGCTACCACTACGGCGGGCGTGACGAGCACGTTGAACAGGCCCGCCATCACCATCACCAGCCCCGCCACCGCGCCCTCTTCGACCGCCAGTTCGCGCGCCTTGGCCGTGCCGGCGCCATGCGCGCCCATGCCGAACAAGGCACCGCGCGCCAGAGCCGAGCGCAGCGGCAGCCAGCGGCGCATGAACTGGCCGATGGCGGCGCCGAATACGCCCGTGACGATGACGAACACGGCCGTCAGGTCGGGCACGCCACCGACGTGCGACGACACCGCGACCGCAAACGGCGTGGCCACCGAGCGCGGCAACAGACTCAAGCGCAGATCGGGCGGCAGGTCCAGCAGGCCGCCCAGCAGCCAGGCGCTGGCGCCGGCAATGGCGCTGCCGACCGCCACGCCCGCCACCAGCACCGGCCAATAGCGCCGGATCAGCGCGCGCTGCTCGTACAGCGGCAGGGCAAAGGCGACGATGACCGGGCCCAACATCATCATCAGCCAATGCGAGCCGGACATGTAGTCGCGATAGCCGGTATGCAACAGCAAGGCCAGCAACAGCAGCAGGGCCGGCGCGACCACCAGGGTCGACGTCCACCAATAGGCATAACGGCGATAGAACAGGCGCGCGCACACATAGGCCAGCACCGTGGCCAGCGGCCAGAACAGCAGATTGAAGTCAGCCCGCATGGCGGTTCATCCAGCGGTAGCACAGGTCGATCGTCAGCGCGGTGCCGATCATGACCAGGGCCGTGCCCAGCAGGATCACGGCCAGCAGCTTGACCCCCAGCACGCCCAGGAATTCGCGGTGATCCAGCAGCGACATCACCGCCGGCACGAAGAACAGCAGCATCTCGCCCAGCAGCCAGCTGGCGCCGCGGCGCATATTGCGCAGCCGCAACCGGCCCGATGCCAGCAATGCCAGCACCAGCGCCATGCCAATGACGCCGCCCGGGATCGGCAGGCCGGCGGCATGGGCCAGCGCCTGGCCAAGCAGCGAAAACAGGATGAGAACAGCAATTTGCAGCGCGCGGCTGCGGCGCAGCAGGCTGCGCAGGATGGTGCGATAGCGACGGCGAGACATGGGAATTTCCAGCGAACCCCACCGTTTTACGCCGGACCAGCCCATAGATAAAATGAATTTGTTGAATCTACCTATTCGAAACAGGCATAACTATGGAGCTGCGTCCCCTGCGCGCGCTGGTGGAAGTCGTCCGCCATGGCGGCTTTTCCCAGGCAGCGAAAGTCGTTTTCGCCACCCAGCCCACTGTCAGCAAGGCCGTGCGCCAACTGGAAGACGAGATCGGCATGCCGCTGCTCGACCGCCAGGCCCAGCCGCCGCAGCTGACCGAGGCGGGTGAAATCGTCTACCGGCGCGCGCTGAAAATGCTGGCCGAGCGCGACGACCTGTATGCCGAGCTGGACGAGTTGCGCGGCCTCAGGCGGGGCGTGCTGCGGTTGGGCTTGCCGCCCCTGGGCAGCAGCACCCTGTTCGCGCCCATGTTCGCGCGCTTTCGCGGCCGCTACCCCCATATCGAGATCAGCCTGCTGGAACATGGCGGCCATCGGCTGGAAGAAATGGTCATGGCCGGCGATATCGAACTGGCCGCGTCGCTGCGGCCGGACTCGGACAACTTCGACTGGCAGCCGGTGGCGCGTGAACCGCTGCTGGCCCTGCTGCCCGCCGACCATGCCCACGCCCGCGCCGCCAGCGTCGGCCTGGAACAATTGCGCGCCTCGCCCTTCATCCTGTTCGAGACCGGCTTTGCCCTGAACCGCATCATCCAGGACGCCTGCCAACGAGCCGGCTTCGCCCCGGCCATCGCCGCCCGCAGCGGCCAGATCGACTTCATCGTGGCGCTGGTCAGCGCCGGCCTGGGCGTGGCCTTCCTGCCCCGCGTCAAGGCCGAGGAAGAACGCCACGCCGGCGTGGCGCTGGTGCCGCTGCGCGATGCCCGCACCGACTGGGAGATGGGCCTGGTCTGGCGCCGTGGCGGCTACCTGTCGCCCGCGGCGCAGGCCTGGCTGGCATTGGCGCGCGAGATGCATCCGGACACCGCTTGAAGCGATCGGCCAACAGTTGGCGTTGTATGCTGGCGGCGCAACCACGCCCGTCGGCGTGGGTCCGATCCCTCATGCCTGCCCTGCCCCGCCCCACCGTCCGCCGTCTGTTCGGCGCCGCCGTCCTCGCCGCCGCCAGCGTGGTCGGCTGCTCGCAACTGGATTCCTGGCAACGCCAGAGGATTTTCTCGCCGCAATCCGAGCCGCAGACCTGGTGGCGCGAGCCGGCCAAAGGCACGCGGGTCTACGATCTGGCATTGGCCAATGGCGAGCAGGTCCGGGCCTGGTACTGGCAAAGCCCCAAGGCCGGCGCGCCCACGGTGCTGTATCTGCACGGCGCGCGCTGGAACCTCAATGGCAGCGCTTTCCGGATCGATGGCTGGACCCGCAAGGGGTATTCCGTGCTGGCGATCGACTACCGCGGCTTTGGCGCATCGACGCCGCGCCTGCCCTCGGAGGCCAGCGCCCTGGAGGACGCCACGGCCGGACTGAAGGAGCTGGCGCAGTTGCAGCCCGACCCGTCGCGCCGCTTCATCTATGGCCACAGCCTGGGCGGCGCCATCGCCATCAAACTGGCGGCGCGCCCGGAACAGCCGGATTTCGCCGGGCTGATCGTCGAGTCCAGCTTCACCAGCATCAGCGACATGCTGGCGACCATGAAGTGGGGTCGCGTACCGGGCGCCAGCCTGCTGGTCACGCAACCGTTCGACTCGGTGCAGACGCTGGCGCAACTGCATACACCAATGCTGTTCCTGCACGGCACGGCCGACCGCGTGGTGCCGCATACCATGAGCGATGCGCTGTATGCCGCCGCGCGCGGCGTGCCGCCTGAACTCAAGCGGCTGGTCAAGATCGAGGGCGCTTCCCATTCGGGCGCGTTCCGCAGCGGCCAACAATACGATGACGCCGTGCAGGCGTTCATGCGCGACGCCAGCCGTGCCTATCCGCGCAAGACCGGCTGAGCGTCGGCGCGACGCGCCAGCCACGCCATGACACGCGGCCGGGCGCGGTCGTAACCCAGGTTGTAGAAAAAGGCGTACGGCAGGTAGAACAGCACCAGCGCGATATCCAGCACGAAGGCCTGCCACAGGCTGATGTCGAGCCACCAGGCGGCCAGCGGAATCACGATGAGGATCAGCCCCAGTTCGAAGCCGAAGGCATGGATCACGCGCACCCGCAGGTTGCGGGTGATGCCCAGGCGATTTTCGAGGCGATCGAAGGCGGCGTTGTAGATCATGTTCCAGACCAGCGCGATCCAGGCGATCACCGCGGTCAGCACGCCCATTTCGAACAGCGATTTGCCCATGGCCCAGGCCGCGACCGGCGCGCACAGGCCGATGGCGAGGATTTCGAACAGAAAAGCGTGGAAAAAGCGCTCTTTGATGGTTTTCTTGGCTTGCGTCATGACCCACCTCTAAGGTCGGTTGCTTCGGGAACACGGCGATTTTCGACGATATTTCCGGTACGATAAAGATAGAATCCATCGGAAATTCCGATACCAACCGCAGGCAGCCCATGATGCGCCATTCCCTGGAATCCCTGGCCACCTTTGCCCAGGTGGCCGCCGAAGGCACGTTTTCGGCCGCGGCCCGCAAGCTGGGCAAGAGCCAGTCCACCGTCAGCGAGACCATCGCCAACCTCGAGGTCGACCTGAACGTGACCTTGTTCGACCGCAGCCAGCGCCAGCCCACCCTGACCGAGGCCGGCCAGGTGCTGCTGCACCAGGCCTTACAGGTATTGGCGGCCAATGACCGCCTGAACCGCAGCGCCAGCCAACTCTCGGCCGGCCTGGAACCGCGCCTGACCGTCGTGCTGTCGGACACATTTCAGTCGGAGACCTTCGAGACCATGCTCGGCCAGATCGACCAGCGCTATCCGACGCTGCGCTTCGAGTGCCTGATCGCGGAATACGAGGATGTGGTGGCGCTGGTGCAGCAAGGCCGCGCCCACCTGGGGCTGATGGCGGCGCAGGACAGCTATCCTCCCGACATGGCCCGCGCGACACTGCGCGAGGCGTCGGAAATCGTGTTGTGCGTGGGCCGTGGCCATCCGCTGGCGGCATTGCCGGCGGTGACCGAGGACCATCTGACGCGCGCACGCGAACTGCGCCTGAGCACCTACGAACTGGATGACCGGGAGAACGCCCCATCGCATTCGACCTGGTCGGCGCCGGGCTACCTGATGCTGCTGGAAATGGCCACCCTGGGGTTCGGCTGGACCGAGCTGCCACGCTGGATGCTGCAACGCTTCGGTGGCGGCCAACTGGTGGAACTGACGGTGCCGGGCTGGCCGCGCCAGATCCGGGTGGACGCGGTCTGGTCGACCCGCCGGCCGTTGGGACCGGCCGGCGCCTGGCTGCTGCAGAACCTGACCCAGGCCTAGCGAGGTCCGCCGAGGAGCGCGCCGCCGCGCGCGGCGCATCGGCCGCTGGTGGGCGCCGCGCGCGCGTCCAGCGGCAGGCGCGTGATACGCACGCCGTTGGCCGCCAGCCAATCGCCCAGCTTGGGGCAGGCCAGCACCTCGTATTCGGCGCGGCGCTGGCGCGCCATGGCGCTGTCGCCGTGACTATCCTTGGCCGGATGGCACATCAGCAGATCGCAATCGCGGGCATTGAACAGCCAGTTCTGCAACAGATCGGCATAGCGCCGCTTGCCACCCTCGAAGTCATAGACGCCCAGCAGGCGGCGATTGGTGCGCAGGCCTTCGCGACGGGCGCTGCGGGCCAGCGCGGCCGCGCCCAGCGCCCCGATGACGCGGGCCTTGATCGATTCCTTCAACGGAATGCCGCAAAGCATGCCGGGCGCGGTATGGCGCAACCAGGGCATGCGGCCCCCGTAGCGTTGCTTGAGCAAGGCCAACAGGCGCTCACGGATCACCGGCAACTGATGCACATGCTGGTGGCCATCGACATAATCGGGCGCGCGGCCGAAAGCGGCTTCGAAAGCGTCGAACTGGCGCGCCAGGTGCCGGTCGATCCAGTCCACCGGCAGGCGCCGGGCATAGGCGCGCAGGATCAGGCGCGGCAGCGAAGGCAGGTCGGCATCGGCGCCGCCGCCAAGGGGTTCGGTGAAGTTCACATGCAGGCCGAGGTCGGCGTCCTGCGCCGCCAGCCGAGGGGCATTGGCCAGAAAGGTCGGGCCCAGCGACAGGCAACTGACCGCGCTCAAACGGCCCATCGCGGCGAGCGTGATCATGCCTTCATCAATGTCGCCATTCATGCCAAAATCATCACCGCAAACCACTATGCGTTTGGTCAAATCCTCTCCCCGCATTTCTTCGTCGACACGCCCCACATGCGCGCCCTGGTCCAGCAAGTCATCCTGTTCATCGCCGTCGGATGCGCAGCGGCCGCCACACACTGGGGCGTCGCCGTCACCTGCGTGGAAGCCTTCGGCGCCGCCCCGTTGCTGGCCAACCTGGTCGGCTGGCTGGTGGCGTTCGTCGTTTCCTTCAGCGGACACTACCGGCTCACGTTCAGACATTCGAAAACACCCTGGACCATAGCAGCCCGCCGTTTCTTCTTCATTTCAGCCGCAGGCTTCATCATCAATGAATCCGCGTACGCCTGGTTGCTGCGGGTAACGGCGGTTCGCTATGACATCCTGCTGGCCCTCATCCTGATCGTGCTGGCGTTCGCCACCTTCATCACGAGCCGGCTTTGGGCGTTCCGCCACAAGTCCGCTGCTTGAAGGCGGCATCCGACACCACCAGCCACATCACGTATTTCACACTGGTCGCCACCGGCTCCAGGCCGGCCAGCGCGCGGTAATTGCCCGAATCCGACCGGGTGCCCCAGACCCAGTAGCGGGCGCCGTCGGGCGCCGCGCACAGGCGGGCATGGAATTCATCCGAGCTGACCAGGACCTGCTTGCCGACCGCGGGCTCGAACTTGGCCGCGTCATAGAGCTCCTTGCGCCAGTTGTCGCGCACCGGCACTTCCGGATTGAGCCAGTCGTCCACCACCCAGCTCGGCTTGGGCGCCTGGGCATACAACGCCAGGTCGAACGGGTAGGTGTGCAGCGAGACATAGGTATCGCCTGGCTGGGCCAGCGGCCGGATCACGGCGGCCAGCGGTCCCGCGCTGCCCCGGGCGCTGTGGGCGGCGATGCCAATGGCCACCACGCAGATGCCAGCGCCCACGCCAGCGCAAATCCGCACCAGGCGCGAAAACAGCGCGTCGGACTTCTGGCGCCCGGCGGCGGCGATCACTTCAGCCAGCAGGAACGCCAGGGGCGGCAGCGCCGGCACCACATAACCGATCAGCTTGGAATGCGGCAGCGAGAAAAAGCCCACCACCACCACGCACCAGATCAGCGCCAGGCGCCGCAGGTCGCGCTGCGGACCGTCGCCCCAGAAGGCCTTGCGCAGCAGCCCCCCCGCCCCACAGCGACCAGGGCAGGCTCAGACCCACCACCACGGGCAGGTAGAACCAGAACGGCTGGGCGTTGTTGAAACCGCTGGCGGCGAAGCGCTGGAAATGCTGGTAGACGAAGAAGTAGTCGTAGAAGCCGGGGTAACGGATCTGCATGAGCACGAACCACGGCACGGCCACGGCCGCGAACACCAGCAGCGCCGGCGGCCACAGCAGCGCGGCCAGGGCACGCCAGCGACGGCCCCATACCAGCCAGATGAACAGGATGGCGCCGGGCAGCACCAGGCCGATGAGCCCCTTGGCCAGCACCGCCAGGCCGGCCAGCGCCGCGGCGGCCAACGACATCCAGCGGTAGGCCTGGCCGCGCTCCAGGCGCAACACCGCATCGGCCGCGGCCAGCACGCACAGCGTGATCATGCCGGCCACCAGCATGTCCAGGTTGGCGAACTGCGCGCCGCCGTAGAAAAAAGGCATGGTGGCCAGCACCAGCGCGGTCAGCGTGGCGGTGGCGGCATCCCGATAGCGCCGCACGAAGCCATACAGCGCGGCCAGCGCGGCCCAGGCAACCAGCAACGACGGCAGGCGCGCGGCCCACGGATGCACGCCGAACACGCTGAACGACAATTCGGTGAGCCAGTAATAGAGCGGCGGCTTGTGGAAGTAAGGCATGCCGTCGAGCAACGGCACCATGTGCGAGCCGCTGCGCAGCATGTCCCAGGCGACACCGGCGTAGCGGCCCTCGTCGGGCAGCGTCAGGGGCCGCACCCAGGCCAGAAAGGCCAGCCAGAAGCCGATGGCGAGCAGCAATCCGCCCGCCGGCGGGATCCAGTTGGAACGCGCCGGGTCTTGCTTGACGGCGGCCATCAGTGCGGTACCTTGCCGTTACGGGCGGCCTGCCCTTGGCGGCGACGCACCACGAATAGCGGCCGTCCCTTGACCTCGTCGAAGATGCGGGCGACGTATTCGCCCACCACGCCCAGCGAGATCAGGTTGACGCCGGCGAAGAACAGGACGGCGGTGACGATCGTGGTCCAGCCTGACACGGGATTGCCCGACACCAGATAGTCGACCACCAGGAAGGTGGCATAGGCCATCGCCACCACCGCGAACAGCACGCCGACCAGACTGACCAGGCGCAGCGGCCAGGTGGTGAATGCGGTCAGGCCGTCCAGCGCCAGCCGCGCCAGGCGCATGCCGCCGAAGCGGCTGTCGCCATGCATTCGCTCGTCGGGCATGTAGGGCAGCGCTTCGCCCTTGAAGCCGACCCAGGCATATAGGCCTTTCATGAAGCGGGTGCGTTCGGGCAGCGCGTTCAGCGCATCGACCACGTTGCGGCTCATCAGGCGGAAATCGCCGGCGTGGGCCGGCACATCCACGCCCCTGGCGCCGCTGAGCAATTTGTAGAACCAGCGGGCGCCGGTACGCTTGATCCAGGATTCATCGTTGCGGCCTTCGCGCACCGCATAGACCATTTCGGCTCCGGCGGCCCAGCGCGCCAGCATCTGCTCGATCAGCGCGGGCGGATGTTGCATGTCGGCGTCCAAACAGATGACGACATCGCCGGTCGCGCTTTCCAGGCCGGCGCTGAGCGCGGCTTCCTTGCCGAAATTGCGCGACAGCTGCACGTAGCGGAACCCGTCATATTGCGACCATTCGGCCATCAGCGCCTCGGTGCCGTCGGTGCTTCCGTCATCGGCGACGATGATCTCCCAGCCGGTGCACAGGGCCGCCAGGCGGCTGCGCAGCAGCGGCAGCAGCACGCGCAGGTTCTCGCATTCGTTGAGGCAGGGAATGACGCAGGTGACGCAGGCGTCGTAGGGCACGTTGGCGGCGGCTGTGCGCCAGACCGCGTCCACGGGCAGCGGTTTGGCCAGCACTTGTTGCCCCAGGGGCTCGGACCGGAATTGGATATGCATGATGCTCGGCAATGGGAATGCGGGAGTCTATGCCGCGCAGTATGCGTAAGCCGACGTTGAATTTTCATCAAATGCCAAGCCTATCGGACCAAGGGCAAGCACACCGATTCCGGGGACGGTGGCGCCCCCGCGGCAAGGCGGCGCGCAGACCGTATTTTTATACGTCCCTATTTTTTAAGTGCGTAAAGCGGCGTCCTCCAGGCATCGGTAAAATGCGCAAAGTTCTTGTTTTCACTGATGGTTATGCAATATCGAGTCCGCCCCATGCTGAGCGGTGACGTGGACGGCATCCTGGACATCCAGGCCCGCGCCTATCCGGATTTCCTGCTGGAAAGCGCCGGCTTCTTCCTGAACCGGCTGGCGCTGGCGCCGGCGCATTGCTGGGTGGCGCAAGCTGCCCACGGCTCCGCCGCGCATGGCCTGTTGGGTTATCTGGTGTCGTATCCCTGGGACGCGGGCCTGCCGCCCACCCTGGATGCGCCGCTGACCGCCCTGCCCGAGGCGGCCGACCATTGGTTCCTGCATGACTGCGCCGTGGCCCCGGCCGCACAGGGACTGGGTGTAGGACAGGCCCTGCTGCGGATGGCGGCCAGACACGCGGCGCAGGCGGGGCTGTGCCGCGCCAGCCTGGTGTCGCTGGGCACGGCCGTGGGCTACTGGAGCCGCCACGGTTACACGCCGGTCGCCGATGACAGCCGCAGCCTGACTGCCAAGCTCGAAGGCTACGGGCCACAGGCCACCTACATGACGCGCGCCTTTCCACTCTGAGCCAGGAAGGAGGCGCGCCCTCCTCCCGCCGTTGCCACGCGTGCCGCATGGGCGGCACCCCGTTAAGATGGGAACGCAATCCCGGAAAAACAGGGTGGCAACAATCCCGACAGCCTGACTTCGCTGCGTCCCGCCGGGGCGCGAAGGTTTCCATGATTTCACTCTCGCCCGTCCAATCCCTGCTGGCCTGCTGCCTGGTCCTGGCCATCGGTCGCGTCCTGACCTCCCGTATCGGGGTGCTGGGCCGCTACAGCATCCCGGACCCCATTGTCGGCGGCCTGCTGTTCGCGATCGGCGCCTATGCGCTGTCGACCTGGGGCGGCCACGCCATCTCGCTCGAGACCAGCATCAAGCCGACCCTGTTGCTGCTGTTCTTCGGCTGCATCGGCCTGACGGCGAACCTGAAGCTGCTGGCCAAGGGCGGCCCGCGCCTGATCGCCTTCCTGCTGGCGCTGGTCCCCTTCCTGGTGCTGCAGAACCTGGTCGGGCTGGGAATGGCCTGGTTGCTGGACATGCACCCGCTGATGGGGCTGCTGGGCGGCACCATCACCCTGGTCGGCGGCCACGGCACGGGCGCGGCCTATGCCAGCCGCTTCGCCGACGTCAACAACATCCAGGATGTGATGGCCCTGGCAATGACCGCGGCAACCATGGGCCTGGTGCTGGGCGGCGTGGTCGGCGGCCCGGTCGCGGAATGGCTGATGCGGCGTCACAAGCTGGCGGGCAGCCTGGATCGCCAGGCCGCGGCGGGCCACGCGGTGCCGGACCTGAGCGAGGCTCAGCCGCCCTCGAGCGCCGCCTCGTTCATCACCTCCATGACGGCGGCTTTCATCTGCCTGGTGGCGGGCGGCTATCTGGCCACGCTGGTGGAAGGCGCACCGGTGAGCCTGCCCAACTTTCTCTGGTGCCTGGCGACCGGCGTGCTGATCCGCAACGGCGGCGAGCGCCTCGGCTTGAAGCTGGACGACCGCGCCACCGAGATCATCGGCACCATCGCACTGTCCTTGTTCCTGGCCATGACCATGATGGCCCTGGACCTGAGCAGCGTGGCGCGGCTGGCCGGACCGCTGGCGCTGATCCTGGCGGTGCAGATGCTGTTCTGCGCGCTGTATTCGGCCTTGGTAGTGTTCCGCCTGCTCAAGCGCGACTACGAGGCCGCGATCATGTCGGCCGCGTTCTGCGGTTTTTCGCTGGGCGCCACCGCGACCGCCATCGCCAATATGCAGGCGCTGACGCGGCGCCATGGCCCGGCGCCGCAGTCTTTCATCGTGGTGCCGGTGACGGGCGCGTTCCTGGTGGATATCCTCAACGTGATCGTGCTGACCTCGTTGATCTCCTTGCCATTCGTGGGGGGGATATGAACATGCTCAAGCGTATCCTGCTGCTGGCCTTGTGCCTCCTGCTTGCCGCGTGCAGCCGCGCGCCCGACAGCGACATGCTGCGCGCGGATGTCGAGCGCGGCCTGGCGGCCACCTATGGCGCGGGCCTGTTCCGCATCGACGAACTCAAGCGGATGGGCTCCGCCACCGACAGCAATGCCCCCGCCGGCGAAACCCGCCGCGTGGTCTATTACGACCTGCGGCTGGAAGTCACCCGCGACATCTCCCTGGGCGCCTGGGATCAGCCCGGCGCGGCGGCACTGGTGACCCTGCTGGGCGCAGGCCCGCGCAGCATCAGCGGCGTGACATCCAGCGGCAACCACGCCGGCGACCTGATTGTCGCGCACGCCAGCGCCATCTACCGCAAGGACGGCGATACCTGGACGCTGGTGACGCCGGCCGGCTTCAAGGCGGCCGAAGCGCCGTCGCTCGACACCGGCGCGCCCCCGCCCGTCACGCAGCGGCTGCTCGACACGCTCGACCAGATCACCCATTCGGTCGCCTACAGCGCGTCCAGCACGGCCCAGCACGTGGTGCAGCAGGAACTGGAGCGCTCGGTCGCCCGCATCAACGGCCGCCTGGCGCGTATGCAGCAGGGCTACCCGCTGGCGGGCGGCCCGGATCGCGGCGAATACGTCACGTTCGCGCGCGCCCTGGCCGCGGTCGGCCAGGCCCGCCAGATCCGCGTCACGCCGCTGATCACCACGGGCGGCGCCGAGAACATCGCGTTGCTACGCAGCGGCGACGCGGTGGTCGGGCTGGCCCAGGCCGATACCGCCAAGCTGGCCTACGAAGGCCGCGGCCCGTTCGCCGACCAAGGGCCATTCGCCAGCCTGCGCGCGCTGGGCAGCCTGTATCCCGAAATGGTGCACATTGTGGTGCGCGACGACACCCACTTGCGCGCGGTGCGCGACCTGAAAGGCAAGAAGATCGCGCTCGGCGCCGAAGGGTCGGCGGTACGCACCACGCTGCAGGCGGTGCTGGCGGCGCACGGCCTGCAGGCCGGACGCGACTACGAGGCCGTTGCGACCCCGTTCGCCGCCTCGCTTCCGGCGCTCAATGCCGGCGCGATCGACGCCGCCGCGCAGGTGATCGGCATCCCCGCCACGCCCTTGCGCGATGCGCTGACACAAGCGCACCTGAAACTGCTGCCGCTCGATCCGGCCGCGATCAAGGCCCTGGCCGCGCAGAACGACGCGCTGATGTCGCTGGCCATCCCGGCCGGCACCTACCCGAACCAGCCCGAGCCGGTCGCCACGATCGGCACCGCGGCCCTGCTGCTGACCACTTCGGACCTGACCCGCGACGAGGCCCTGCAAGTGGTGCGCGCGGTCTACCAGACCGGGCAGGACCTGCTGGCCGCAGGCTCGGCCCAGGGCGCCCAGGTCAATGTCGCCAACGCCCGGCGCGGCCTGACGGTGCCGCTGCACGATGGCGCCGAGGAAGGCCTGGCCGCGCTCGAGAACGCCAAACCCCGCTGACGGCGCTTGCGCTTATGATGGCGCTCCCTCTCAGGAATCCTCATGAATAAATTCGATCTGCAAAAGAACCAGGCGCTGAAGCTGGCCGGCCAGCTCAAGCAAGCCGCCACGCCCGACCGTTTCGGCACGGCCTCGCAAATGCCCGACCGGCGCGAACAGCGCAAGCTCGACCAGGCCGCCGGCCTGGTGCCCTTTCCGCTGAAGCTGTCGCAGGCGCAGGCGGATCAGTTGCGGGCCGCGGCCGCCGAACGCGGCCTGAGCACCAACGACATCGTCGCAGAGGCGTTGCAGAAGGCCCTGGGCTGATGCACATCTGGGTCGACGCCGATGCCTGCCCCGGAGTCATCAAGGACATCCTGTTCCGCGCCGCCCAGCGCTGGCAGTTGCCCCTGACCCTGGTGGCCAACCAGGCACTGCGCACACCGCCGTCGCCACTGATACGCGCGGTGCAGGTGCCGCGCGGCTTCGATGTGGCCGACGCGCACATCACCGAGCGCGCGGTGGCGGGCGATCTGGTGATCACCGGCGACATTCCATTGGCCGCGCAAGTGCTGGAGAAAGGCGCACTGGCGCTGAACCCGCGCGGTGAACGCTATACGCCGGAAACCATCCGCGAACGGCTGGCGCTGCGCGACATGATGGAGGAATTGCGGGCCAGTGGCGTAGACACGGGCGGGCCATCGTCGTTCAGCCAGGCCGACCGCAAGGCGTTCGCCAATCAGCTCGACACCCTGCTGGCGCGAGCGGCGCGGCTGGCCCCGCCCGGCGCCTGACACGCGCCGAGGCCCCGAGCCGCCGCGGGTGGACGCGGCGTCGGCCTCAATAGAAGGTGATGTACGCCTTGTAGATGATGGTGCCGATGGCCGTGATGAGGCCAATGCCCATGAGCCCCATGCCGATGTTGCGGTCGCGCAGGCCAAACCCGAGCAGCATGAGCGCCACGCCCGTGACGATGATGATCAACATGGTGTTGGTGCTGGGGTGCATAGTGGGGTCTCCCGGTAAGCGACGCGTCTTTGTTCCGGCCAAGGCATGCGGGGCCGCCCTGCCTGCACATCATAGACAACCCGCGACACGATGGGACGCAAACCCGGCAATCACGCTTGCGACAAATCAAGCGCAACCTCGCTTGCGACAGATAGAACCTCCCCAAGACGCGCAAAAACAAAAAAGCCAACCGCTAGGGTTGGCTTCATTGCTGTGGCGTCGGGCTTGCCATGAGGCTTGCCTTCGACCCGTCTCGAATCGCGATTGCCACGGTACAGCCTGGCGATGCGTTTCGAGGGTCTTTGGTGGGTAGTACTGGGTTCGAACCAGTGACCCCTGCCGTGTGAAGGCAGTGCTCTACCACTGAGCTAACCACCCCGAAAGAGGCGAAATATTAGCACGCTTTTTTGCAAGTGCGCAAGTCGCCTCGAAAAAACTTCAAGCGGCCGCCACCGGCGCGTCCAGTTTGCGCCAGACACACTCGCCGCCGACCGACTTGTCCAGCGCCGCCAGGTAGGTTTCGTGCTCGGCCAGTTCGGCGTCGCTGGCCTTCACCACCGGCAGGCCGGAGGCATCGAATTTCGCCAGCACCACGCCGTTGCCGGCGCCGGAGTCGTTGTCGTCGACATCGATCAGCAGCGCGTCCTGGCCGCGGGTCATGGCCAGCCAGACTTCCGCCAGCAGCTGCGAGTCGAGCAATGCGCCGTGCAGCGTGCGGTGCGCGTTCGAAATGCCGAAGCGGTCGCACAGGGCGTCCAGCGAGTTGCGCTTGCCGGGGAACAGGGAGCGGGCATGCAGCAACGAGTCCGTGATGGTCTCGCAGTACTCGGTGATCTGGCCGCGGCCGGTCTTGGCCAGCTCGGCGTTGAAGAACTTCACGTCAAAGGACGCGTTGTGCGCGATCAGTTCGGCGCCCTGGATGAACTGGACGAACTCATCGGCGATATCGCCGAAACGCGGCTTGTCGGACAGGAACTCGGTGGTCAGGCCGTGCACCGCCAAAGCCTCGGGGTCGCTGTCGCGGTCCGGATTCAGGTAGATATGCAGGTTGTTGCCGGTGGCCATCCGGTTGACCAGTTCGACGCAACCGATTTCGACGATGCGGTGTCCCTGGGCCGGATCCAGCCCGGTGGTTTCAGTGTCAAAGATGATCTGGCGCATAAAGCTATTCCGACGCGTGGGCCGCGGACGCCGGCGGCGCCGGGTCATCCGGCGGCTCGGCCGAAGGATGCGCTGCGCTGCCGGCCGGGCCGGGTTTCCTGCGTGCGGTGGCGATCAGGGTGTAGGCCACCGGCACGACGAACAAGGTCAATAGTGTACCCAGCATCAGCCCGCCCACCAGGACCCAGCCGATTTGCTGGCGCGATTCGGCGCCCGCGCCCGAGGACAACGCCAGCGGCACGGTGCCGAGCACCATGGCGCCCGTGGTCATCAGGATCGGCCGCAGGCGCAGCACGCTGGCCTCGGTCACGGCCTCGAACAGCGCCTTGCCCTCGTCGCGCAACTGGTTGGTGAACTCGACGATCAGGATGCCGTGCTTGGTAATCAGGCCCACCAGGGTGATCAGGCCGATCTGGCTGTAGATCGACAGCGTGCCCCCCGTCAGCCACAGCGCCAGCAACGCGCCGGTCATGGACAGCGGCACCGACAGCATGATGATGAAGGGATTGCGCCAGCTTTCGAACTGGGCCGCCAGCACCAGGTAAATGAAGGCCAGCGCCATGGCGAACACCAGGTAGATGCTGCCGGAAGAATCGCGGAATTCGCGCGACTGGCCGTCCAGGTCGGTCACCACGGTGTTGGGCAGCACATCGCGCGCCACTTGGTGCATGTGCGTCAGCACCTCGCCCAGCGCGTAGCCCGGCGCCACGGCGGCGTCGATCTTGACCGCGCGCAGTCGGTTGAAGTGATTGAGCGACTGTGGCGAAACGCCCTCGTGCACGCCCAGCAGATTGTCCAGCTGCACCATGCTGCCGTCGCGCGCCCGCACGTAGATGCCGGAGATGTCGGTGGGATTGGCACGGTCGCGCGGCGTGACCTGCACGATCACGTCGTACTGTTCGCCCTGGTCCTTGTAGCGCGTGACCTGGCGCCCGCCCAGCATCGATTCGAGCGTACGGCCGACGGTATCGACGTTGGCGCCGACGTCGGCCATCTTGTCGCGGTCGACCCGCACCCGCAGCTCGGGCGTGTTCAGGCGCAGATCGGTGTCCAGGTTGAGCAGGCCCGGATACTTGCGCAATTCCGCCAGGAACACCGCGGTCAGGCGCGCCAGCTCCTCGTACGAGGCCTGGCTCATGATGATGAATTCGATCGGCTTGGAGCGCGCCGACTGGCCCAGCGACGGCGGATTGGTCGGGAAGGCGCGCACGCCGGGCAGCGACGCGAACAACGGCTGCAACTCCCGCGTGATGGCCTGTTGCCGGCGCTCGCGCTGTTCCCAGGGCTTCAGGCGCAGGATCGCGGTGCCGTCGGTGACCGTGGGAAAGCCCACCGTCACCTGGCTGCCGCTGGCCTCGGGGATGGCGGCATAGAACTGTTCGATGCCGAGCATGCTGTCCAGGGTGTAGTTGAGCGTGGCGCCCTCGGGCGAGCTGACTAAGCCGAACACCACGCCGCGGTCCTCGACCGGCGCCAGTTCGCTCTTCACCACCTTGAACAGCACGCCGCTGCCGGCCGCAACCGCGAGGCCGACCGCCACCACCACCCAGCGGTGGCGCAACGCCAGCCCCAGGGCGCGGCGGTAGCCGTTGCTCATCGCATCGAGCCAGCCTTCGATCAGGTTGTACCAGCGGCTGTGACTGCTCTGGTGGCGCAGCAGCACCGAACACATCATGGGCGTGAGCGTCAACGCCACGAAGCCGGACACCAGCACCGCGCCGGCCAATGCCAGCGCGAACTCAATGAACAGGCGGCCGGTGCGGCCGGTGGCGAACGCCAGCGGCGCGTACACCGTGACCAGGGTCATGGTCATGGCCACCACGGCGAAGCCGATCTCGCGCGAGCCGCGCAATGCCGCCTCCCTGCGCGGCATGCCCGCCTCGATATGGCGGAAGATGTTCTCCAGCACCACGATGGCGTCATCCACCACCAGGCCAATGGCCAGCACCATCGCCAGCAGCGTCAGCGTGTTGATGGAAAAGCCGAACAGGTACATCAGGGCGCAGGCGCCCACCAGCGATACCGGGATGGTGACAATCGGAATGATGCTGGCGCGCAGGTTGCGCAGGAAGAAGAAGATCACCAGCACCACCAGGACGATGGCCTCGCCGATGGTGTGGAACACCGAGTCGATGGAACGCTCGATGAACACCGACGAGTCATAGGCGATATTCAGCTTCATGCCGGCCGGCAGGTTCTCGTTCAGCCGCGCCACCTCCTCGCGCGCGGCCTTCGACAGTTCCAGCGGATTGGCGGTGGACTGGCGCGTCACGCCGATATTGATGGCCGGCTTGCCATTGAAGCGCGACAGGATGCGGTCGTTGGCCGCGCCGATCTCGACCTTGGAGACGTCGCGCAGGCGCACCGGATAGCCCTTCACGTTGGCGACGATGACGTTCTCGAACTGCGCCGGCGTCTGCAGGTCGGTGGACGACACCACCGAGAACTCGCGCGCCCGCGACTCAATGCGGCCGGCCGGAATTTCCACGTTCTGGCTGCGCAACGCGGATTCCACGTCCTGCACCGTCAGGCCGTAGGCCGCGAGCTTGTCGCGGTCGACATAAATGCGCATCGACGGCAGGCGCTCGCCGAATACCCGCACCTCGGCCGCCCCGGGCAGCACCGACAGGCGGGTCTTGATGTAGCGGTTGATGTAGTCGGAGGTTTGGATCGCCGAATATGTACCGGACTCGACCGCGATGTAGATGATGGGCTGCGAATCGGCCTCGACCTTGCCGATGATGGGTTCGTCGATCTCGTCGGGCAGGAAGCGGCGCGCGCGCGAGACCTTGTCGCGCACTTCGGCGGCGGCCGCGTCGGGATTGCGCGACAGGTTGAACCTGATGTTGATCAGGCTGCGCTCG
Source organism: Achromobacter pulmonis (assembly GCF_902859765.1). Classification (GTDB taxonomy): domain Bacteria; phylum Pseudomonadota; class Gammaproteobacteria; order Burkholderiales; family Burkholderiaceae_B; genus Achromobacter; species Achromobacter pulmonis. The sequence continues at coordinate 42,870 of NZ_CADIJV010000023.1, read as the reverse complement.
GAGCGGCTGCGCGAAGTCATCACGTCCACCCCCTCGATACCGGCCAACTGGTCCTCCAGCGGCTTGGTCACCTGCGACTCGATCACTTCGGGCGAGGCGCCCTTGTAGGTGGTATCGACCGAGACGATGGGCTCGTCGATCTTGGGATACTCGCGCACCGTCAGCCGCGAATACGAGATCAGGCCGATCAACACGATGACCAGCGACAGCACCGATGCGAACACCGGCCGCTTGATACAGGTTTCCGAGATACGCATGAGAGGCCGCCGTTCGCTGGAAGGATGGCGTCAGGCGCCGGTCTTGACGATCTGTACCGGGCCGCCGTCGGTGACGCGCTGCAACCCGGACACCACCAGTTGATCGCCGACGGCGACCCCGGTCAGGATCTCGACCTTGCCCTCGCGGCGCTCGCCGATCGTGACCTCGCGCCGCTCGGCCACGCCGTCCCTGACCCGGTAGACGTACTGCGTTTCGCCGGACGGCGCCAGCGCCGCCTCGGGCGCGACCAGCGCCTTGTCCTGGTTGAACAGCAGCTGCACGCGGGCAAACATGCCTGGGCGCAGCAGCGAATCCTGATTCGCCACGGTGGCGCGCAACAGGATGGAGCGGCCGCCGGCATCGACCAGCGGGCTGACCGCGTACACCAGGCCGGGGCGCTCCTGGCCGGGCAGCGCATCCATGCGCAGCGTCAGCTGCTGGCCCACGCCGACCTTGTTCAGATACATTTCGGGCACCCGGAAATCCACCTTGAGCGGGTCGATCGCCTCGAGCGGCGCCAAGTCCTGGCCCTGGTTCACGTAGTCGCCCACCGACACGCTGCGCAGACCGGCGAACCCGGCGAACGGCGCGGTGATAGTCATTTTGTCGAGCCGCGCCTGGGCCAGGGCCACCGCGGCTTCCTGCACTTTGAGATTGCTGGCCGACTCGTCGCGCGCCTGCTGGCTGACGAAGCCCTTGCCCTGCAACTCGACGGCGCGGCGGTAATGGCTCTGCGCCAGCGTCAGATTGGCGCGGGCCTGCGCCAGTTCGGCGCGCGGCACGGAATCGTCCAGGCGGACCAGCACCTGGCCGCGCTTGACCGGCTGGCCTTCCTCGAATTCGATCGACTGAATCCGGCCCGCGACCTCCGGCCGCAGCATCACCGCTTCATTCGAGCGCAGGCTGCCCACCGCCGACAGGCCGCGGGCAAACGGGATTTCCGTGACCGCGGCCACCTCGACCCGCACCGCGACGGGTTTGGCCGCAGGTCTGGCGGACACGGCGCTGCCAACGGCGGCCGGCGCGGGCGCCAGCCAGCGCGGCACGTATACGCCCAGAGCGGCCCCCGCGGCCACTCCGGCCGCGATGGCGGCCAGCAATGCTGTTTTTTTCATGCGATTGTGGCGGTATCGCGGCGCGCGCCAGGCATCCCCCGCTGGAACGGCGCCGCTGGAACAGGAACAAGGCTTGGCACTTTAGCACCGGATTTACAACCTGGAACATTCCTGAAGCGGGCTGAAAGCACGAAACTGGCCGACCCAGGGTATTTCCCGATGCGGGGCGGCGCGTCAACCGCGCCGCACGGACTCCACGCCCTGGTTGGCCAATTGGTCGGCACGTTCGTTGCCGGGATCGCCGGCATGGCCGCGCACCCAGCGCCACGACACGGTATGGCGGCGCACCTGGTCATCCAGCGCCTGCCACAGCTCGGCATTCTTGACCGGTTTCTTGTCGGCCGTCATCCAGCCGCGCCGCTTCCAGTTGGCCAGCCATTCGGTCATGCCCTTCATGACGTACTGGGAGTCGGTGTGGATGGTGACGAGGCAGGGGCGCTTGAGCGCGCGCAGGCCCTCGATCACGGCCAGCAGTTCCATGCGGTTGTTGGTGGTCTGGGCCTCGCCGCCGTGCATGGTCTTTTCGTGCGCGCCGGCGCGCATCAGCACCCCCCAGCCGCCCGGACCGGGATTGCCCTTGCAGGCGCCGTCGGTCCACATTTCCACTTTTTGCTCGTTCGCGTTGTTGTCCTGCATGGTGCTGCTTGTATGTCCTTGTTCTTTCACGATGGGGAGGGCGGCCGCGGCGCTCAGGAACGGTCCAAGCCGTCGCCCGCCTGGCGGTTGACCACCACGGAGGCCGCGCGGGCGCGCTTGGGCTTGGTCTTCCAGGCCGGGCCGATGATACGCATGCCGGCCACGCGCTTGACGGCCGACACCAGGTAGACCGCGCCGCCCACGCTCCACCAGCGGGCGCCCGCCGACTCCAGGAAGCCCCAGCGCTGCAGCCATTTCTCGCTGCGGCAGGCCGGCGCGTAGCAGCCGAAATGGCTTTGTTCGACCTCCAGCGACAGCAGCTTGAACCAGTCTTTCAGGCGCGGCAGCGACACCTGCGACGCAGGCGGTTGCGGCAGCCAGGGCTCCATGCCCGGCATGCGCGTGCGCGCGCCCCACATGCTCCAGGGGTTGAAGCCGGAGATCACCACCCGCCCTTCCGGCACCAGCACCCGCTCGACCTCGCGCAGCACGTTGTGCGGCTCGTCGGTGCACTCGAAGGCATGCGGCAGGATCAGCAGATCGACGCTTTGCGATTCGAACGGCAGCGCCTCGGGCTGGGCCAGCACCACCCGCGACTGCCAGCCGGCGATGTTCTCGGGCGTGGGGGTCTCGGTGCCGACGTAGCCCTTGAAGGGCATGCGGTTGGCGCGCAGCAGGTTCAGGTCGGCCAGCCCGACCTGCCAGGCGTAATATCCGAAGACATCGGCCACCGCTGCGTCGAACTGCGCGCGCTCCCAGGCCAGGGCATATTGCCCTGGCGGCGTCTGGAACCATTCGGCCAGTTCTACAATCGGCGGAGTCTCTTCTGCCACGTCCATTTCCTTCGAATCCCATGCAAGCCTTGACCGCCCCCGCAGGCGGCCGCGAAAGCAACGCCGCGGTCTTGCCTTTGCCCGCCTTCAGCGACAACTATATCTGGGCCATCGCGCGCGCCGGCCAGGCCGCCGTGGTCGACCCCGGCGAAGCCGGCCCGGTGCGGCAATGGCTGGCCCGCGAAGGCCTGCAACTGCGCGCCATTCTACTCACGCACCATCACGGCGACCATGTGGGCGGCGTGTTGGAATTGTCCCGCACCGGCGACGTCACGGTGTATGGCCCGGCGCGCGAAAAGCTGCCGCGCTGCGATGTGCCACTGGTCGAAGGCGACCGCGTGGTGCTGCCGGAACTGGACCTGGACCTGGGCGTGCTGGACGTGCCGGGGCATACCACCGGCCACATCGCCTACATCGGCCGGGCGGCGGGAAAACAGCCTGTGCTGTTCTGTGGCGACACCCTGTTTGCCGGCGGCTGTGGCCGGCTTTTCGAGGGAACTCCCGAGCAAATGTCTGATTCCTTGGAAAAATTTTCTGTTTTACCGCCAGATACACAGGTTTTTTGCGCACACGAGTACACTCTAGCCAACTTGCGCTGGGCCATGGCGGTCGAACCCGCCAACCGCACCCTGCAACAGTGGTATCAGCGGGCCCGGCAATTACGCGCAGAAGGTCTCCCCACGCTTCCGTCGACCATCGGCCAGGAACGCGCGACCAATCCGTTTTTGCGTACGCAGCAAGCTGACGTCGTCCGCGCCGCAGACCACTGGGCCGGCCACGACCACCCGACGCCGGTAGAGGTGTTTGCCTCCCTTCGTGAATGGAAGAACGATTTCAAGTGACCGCCCGATGAATTTCTCCCGACTCCTTCTGCCGCTTCTGCTGGCAGTCCTCGCCGGTTGCGCAGGAACCCAATCCCACGACAGCAAGAACCTCACCACCAACTCCCAAGGGCGCTATATCGCCCGCGACACGTCCCGCACGGTCGACCTGACCAACCCGCCGATCGATGCCTGGGACCGCATCCGCCGCGGCTTCGCCATTCCCAACCTGAACACCGACCTCTCGCAGCAGTGGACCGACTACTACGCGTCCCACCCCGAGGCGGTGCAGCGCATGGCCGAACGCGCCGGCAAGTACCTGTATTTCATCGTCGACGAGATCAACCGCCGCGGCCTGCCGACCGAGCTGGCGTTGCTGCCGTTCGTCGAGAGCGCCTACAACCCCACCGCGCTGTCGCGCGCCCAGGCCTCAGGCCTGTGGCAGTTCGTGCCGGCCACCGGCCAGCATTTCAACCTGAAGCAGGACTGGTGGCGCGACGAGCGCCGCGACCCCATCGCCTCGACCAACGCGGCGCTGGACTACCTGGAAAAGCTGTTCGAAATGCAGGGCGACTGGTACCTGGCGCTGGCCTCGTACAACTGGGGCGAAGGCTCGGTGCAGCGCGCCATGGCCAAGAATGAAGCCGCCGGCCTGCCCACGGACTACCTGTCCCTGAACATGCCGGACGAGACCCGCAACTACGTGCCGAAGCTGCAGGCCATCAAGAACATCATCGCCGACCCGCAGCGCTACGCCGTGGTGCTGCCGCCGGTCGGCAACACCCCGTATTTCGTGACGGTGCGCAAGAACAGCGACATCGACCTGGAAATCGCCGCCAAGCTGGCCGAAATGCCGCTGGACGAATTCAAGGCCCTGAACCCGTCGTTCAACCGGCCGGTGATCCGTGGCGACCACGCACCCACGCTGCTGCTGCCCGCCGATCGGGTCGAGATCTTCAACGCCAACCTGACCAACTACAAGGGCGACCTGAGCGCCTGGAAGGTCTACCACTCGCGCCGGGGCGAATCCTATGCCTCGATCGCCAAGCGCTTCGGCCTGACCGAATCCAAGCTGCGCGAAATCAACGACATCGGCTCGCGCCACAAGACCGCCTCGGGCCAATCGCTGCTGGTGCCGGGCGACCCGGGTAACAGCGGCGTGCAACTGGCCTCGCTGGCCGCGCCGGTCGGCGCCCTGGACGCGGCCTCGGCCGACAGCGGCAAGGCGCCACGCGGCAAGGCCGTCGCGCCGTCCGCGCGCGCCGCCGCCCGTCCCAATGTGCGCACTCACAAGGTGCGCCAGGGCGACACCCTGTTCTCGCTGGCCAAGCAGTACGGCACCTCGGTCCAGGCGCTGCGCGCCCTCAACAACCTCAAGGGCAGCAATCTCAAGATCGGCGTGCGGCTGCGCGTGCCGGGCACCAACGCCCGCGGCTGATCCCGTCCGATCCGTCTTTCGCAGCGGCGCCCCCCCAGGGCGCCGCGCTGTTTTGTCCGCGCGGCCGCCAAACTCCTTAAAATAGGCGGTCTCCAGCAGGAAAAAAATCAAAGGAACCACACATGGGCTTTCTCGCCGGCAAACGCATCCTGGTCACCGGGGTGCTTTCCAACCGCTCCATCGCCTACGGCATCGCGCGCGCCTGCCACCAGCAGGGCGCCGAACTGGCCTTCACCTACGTCGGTGACCGCTTCAAGGACCGCGTGGCCGAATTCGCTGCCGAATTCGGCAGCGACATCGTGCTGCCCTGCGACGTCGCCGAGGACAGCCAGATCGAAGCCACCTTCGCCGACCTGGCCAAGCGCTGGGACGGCCTGGACGGCCTGGTGCATTCCATCGGCTTCGCGCCGCGCGAAGCCATCGCCGGCAACTTCCTGGACGGCCTGTCGCGCGAGGGCTTTCGCATAGCCCACGACATTTCCGCCTACAGCTTCGCAGCCATGGCCAAGGCCGCGCTGCCGCTGATGGAAGGCCGCAACGGCTCGGTGCTGACCCTGACCTACCTGGGCGCCGAGCGGGTGGTGCCCAACTACAACACCATGGGCCTGGCCAAGGCCTCGCTCGAAGCCAGCGTGCGTTACCTGGCCACGGCGCTGGGCCCGCGCGGCATCCGCGCCAACGGCATTTCGGCCGGCCCGATCAAGACGCTGGCCGCCAGCGGCATCAAGGACTTCTCGGCGATCCTGAAGTTCGTCGAGGCCCAGGCGCCGCTGCGCCGCAACGTCACCATCGACGATGTCGGCAACGTGGCCGCGTTCATGTTGTCGGATCTGGCCGCCGGCGTCACCGGCGAAATCACCCACGTCGACGCCGGTTTCTCGACCGTCGTCCCGGGCATGGAAGAGTAATTCCGCGGGTGGGCCGGGCGCCCTGCCCGGTCACGTTCCGTGCCGGGTGGCCCCCCACCCGGCACGCCGGCGTCTCAGGCCGGCCGCACGATCAGCGTGGACACCTGCACGTCCACCGCCGTCATCAGCTTGTGGATGGGGCACTTCTCGGCCACGGCCAGCAATTCGTCGATCTGCGCGTCCGACAACTCGCCATGCAGCGTCAGCTTGGCTGTCAGGCGATAAATGCCTTTGCGTTCTTCGCTCGCGTCGCGCACCACGTCCACCCCCACCGATTCCAGCGGCAGGCCCTTGCGCTGCGCATAGACCATCAGGGTCATGGCCTTGCAGCCGCCCAGCGCCGTGTCGAAATAGTCGTGCGGATCGGGGCCGGCCCCTTGCGGCTGCGGCATGTCCAGCGGCAGGTCGCGGCCTTCGGCCGTGGCGGTGAATTGCAGGGTGTTGGGCGCGTTCTGGCGCACGTGGATAGTCATGGGCGGAAGTCCTCGCGTTGCGGGCGGCGCGCGCGGCCGCCCCAACCCAGGTTGTAGCATCCGCCGCCATCGGGCCGCCCCGGTGCAACATCCATTTCTGACTGTAAGCTGAACTTCCGTCCGGAACGGCGGTCGGACATTCCTGTCCGCAAGAGGCTTGCACACACAGGAAACCCGCATGAGCGCCAGACAACTTCTAGACCAATTACTGCAATCCGGCCAGGGCCTGTTGGCCGACGCCGGCTCGACCGTAAAAAACGCCACCGGCGGCAAGGGTGGCTCGCTCCTGGCCGGCCTGGGCGGCGGCGCCCTGGGGGCCGGCGCGCTCGGCCTGCTGCTGGGCAGCAAGAAGGCCCGCAAGATCGGCGGCAAGGTCGCCATGTATGGCGGCATGGCCGCCCTCGGCGCCCTGGCCTACCGGGCCTACGGCGACTGGCAGCGCAACCAGGCCGGCGCGGCGGCCGCGCCGCCGCAGACGCTGGACCGCCTGCCCGCGCCCGAGGCCGAGCAGCACAGCTCGGCGGTGCTGAGCGCGATGATCGGCGCGGCCAAGGCCGACGGCCATATCGGTCCCGAAGAACGCAGCCTGCTGGAAACGGAGCTGGCCAAGCTGTCCAACGACGCGCAGGACCGCGGTTGGCTGGAAGCCGAGCTGTCGCGCCCACTCGATCCGGCCCAGATCGCGCGGGCCGCCAGGACGCCCGAAATGGCGGCCGAGATGTACCTGGCCAGCCTGTTGGTGGTGGACGAGGAAAGCTATATGGAACGCGCCTACCTGGATGAACTGGCGCGCCAGCTCAAGCTGCAGCCCGGCCTGAAGGAACAGCTGGAGCAGCACGCCCGCGCCGCGGCCTGACGGTCGCCATGGCGCGACCGGGGGCCGCAACCCTCGGCCTGGCTGGGCGCCATGCGCCCGGGCAGGCCTGGGTGAAGCCGGCTCAATCGGCCCGCAGGCCGATCGCGGCGGTCAGCGCCGTGTAGCGGTCGATATCGGCATTGATCATGTCCTGGAACCCGCGCGGCGTGCTCGTGGCGGGTGTGAAGCCCTGCTCGCGCAGGGCGTTCTGCACATCAGCGCGCTGCATGACGCGCGTGGCCGTGGCATTGAGCTTGGCAATGACGGCCGGCGGCGTGGCGGCAGGCGCCAGCAAGCCATGCCACTGATCCAGCGCATACCCGGCCACCCCCTGTTCGGCCACCGTCGGCACGGTTGGCAGCAGCGGGGAACGCTGCGGCGAGGTGACCGCCAGGGCGCGCAGCTTACCCGCCGCGATCAGGGGCGCGGCGCTGGAAGCCGTGACCACGCCCATGCCGACCTGGCCCGACGCCACGCCGGTCAGGGCCGGCCCGCAGCCTTTGTAGGGCACATGCTGCAACACCGCGCCGCTGGCCCGGGCCAGCATCTCGCCCGCCAGGTGCTGCGGCGTGCCGTTACCGCAGGAGGCGAACGCCAAAGGATGATCGCGCCGCGCGGCATTGCGCGCATCGTCCAGCGTGCGCAGCGGCGATGCCGCCGGCACCACGAATACGGACGGTACGAAGGCCACGTTGATCACCGCCGCGAAGTCGCGTTTGGGCGCGAAGCCCAGATTGCGGTAAACCCCCGGGTTGATCGCGAACGAACTGTTGACCATCAGCAGGGTGTAACCATCGGGCGGCGCTTCGGCCACGATGCGGGCGCCGATGTTGCCACTGGCGCCAGGCCGGTTCTCGACCACCACCGGCTGGCCGAACTGCTCCTGCAGGCTGGCGCCCAGGCGCCGCGCCAGCAGGTCGGTGCCGCCGCCGGGCGGGAAAGTCACCACGATGGTGATCGGGCGGCCGGGGTAGGCCGCGTCGGCCGGCGTGTCGCCGGATGGCGGGTTGCCGCAGGCGGCCAGCGCCAGGGCCAGCAGCAAGGGGGAAAATCGAAGCGCGCGTTTCATGATGCGTGTCCGTGGCGGCGGGCCGGGCTCAGGCGTCCAGGCCGATGTCCAGCACCTTGGCGCTGTGGGTCAGCCAGCCCACCGCGATCTGGTCGACGCCGGTGGCGGCCACCGCGGCGGCGGTGTCGGGGGTGATGCGGCCGGATGCTTCGGTGATGGCGCGGCCGCGCGCCATGGCGACAGCCTGGCGTAGCTCGTCCAGGCTCATGTTGTCCAGCAGCACCACGTCCACGCCCAGCGCCAGCGCGGTTTCCAACTGCGCCAGGGTGTCCACTTCCAGTTCGATCTTGACCATGTGGCCAACGCCGGCACGGGCGCGCCGCACGGCGGTCTCGACACCGCCGGCCAGCGCGATGTGGTTGTCCTTGATCAGCACGGCGTCGTCCAGGCCGTACCGGTGATTGCTGCCGCCCCCCACCCGCACCGCGTACTTCTGCACCGCGCGCAGGCCTGGCATGGTCTTGCGGGTGCAGGTGACGCGGGCGCCGTAGCCGGCGATGGCGCGGGCGATGGAGGCCGTGGCCGTGGCCACGCCGCTCAGGTGGCAGAGGAAGTTCAGCGCCACCCGTTCGGCGCTGAGCATGGCGCGGGCATTGCCACGCAGCGTGGCGATTTCGGTGCCGGGCGCCAGATCCGCGCCATCGCGTTGCGCCACGCTGAACTCGATGGCGGGATCGAGGGCGCGGAACGCCAGGCGCGCCAGGTCGAGCCCGGCCAGGACGCCATCCTGGCGCGCCACCAGGCGGGTATGCGCCACCGCGTCAGCCGGCACGATGGCGTCGGTGGTCAGGTCGCCGGCGCGGCCCAGGTCTTCGAGCAGGGCCGCGCGCACCAGCGGCTCCAGCATGACATCCGGCAGGGAGGGAATGGCCAAACGGGGGGCAGGCGCTTCAGCTTTAATGCTCATTTTGAGTATTTTGTGGTTAAAAAAAGGCGCGCACACGATGCGCAGGCACTTATGCTAGAGATGAGTATATGCGCTTGTCAAGCGTCACAGGCTGCGCGACAAGGGCAGCTTGCTGCCGGCGATGGCGCGCTCGAGCAATACGTCGCGGCGGAAGCGGAACAGCTTGGCAGGCCGGCCCGCCGTGCCGGTCGCCATGTCGCCGGTCTCTTCCACCAGCGCCTGCTGCTCGATCAGACGGCGGAAGTTCTGCTTGTGCAGGCCGCGCCCGGCCAGGGCTTCGACCGCCTGTTGCAGTTGCAGCAGGGTGAATTGCGCCGGCATCAGTTCGAACACGACCGGCCGGTACTTGATCTTGGCGCGCAGCCGCGCGATGCCGGTGGCCAGGATGCGGCGATGATCGTGGCGCATCGGCTCGCCCGGCACCAGCGCGGCCGCCGCGCCCGGTTGCCGCCGCGCCGCCTCGGGCACCAGGCCGGCCTCGAACAGCAATTCATAGCGCTGCAGCACCATGTCTTCGTTCCAGGCCGCGCCGTCGAGCCCGAAGGTGATGGCGACACGCTGTTGGCGGCGCTTGCGCAGCGCGGCGTCGGCGGTATCGTCGCACCAGGCCCGCAAGCGCGGCACGATCAGATCGTCGACCAGCGCCGTGTCCGCGCGCCGGTCTTCCCAGGGGAAATAGCGGTACCAGTCCTGCCAGCCGACTTGCGCCACGCCGGTCTCGCCAGCCTCGCGCGTGAGGCCGAGATAGCTGACCGACATGACGCGCGCGCCCGACTCGTCGGAGCGGTCGCCGTCGGCAAAGGTGTAGAGCTGCTCGACATAACCCAGCGGATGATGGGTCTGCGCCTCGACCCAGGCGCGCAGGCCGGCCTGCAGCGAACGGTGGGACAGTTCGAACGGCCCGGCCGGCAGCGCCCGCGCGTCTTCGGTCGTCAGCACGCGCGGCTCGCCATGGGTGACGGCGACCAGGACGGCGACGAGTTCGGCATGCAAGGAGCGTTCGACGGATTCGGTCAAGGTAGGCAGCTGGAAATGAAGAAGGCCGGGCGCGGTCGCGCGGTGTCGCGCCGCCCCCGGCAGTGGCGCTGGCGCGACGGGGACACGCGCTCGGCATTATAAGGGCCGGGGCCGGCGGCAAAGGCGGCCCGGGTGCTGCAACAGCCCCTTGCAAACGTGACAGCGCAATCCGCGCGGCGCGCCGCCCGCGGCCCTAAGATGAGGAGAGATCCCTGGCGCGTCGCCATCCCGGGACGCCCGCAACCGGAGACTTCATCATGCTGAAAACCGCCAGCGATTCCTCCCGCGCCGCACCCCCGCCGACGCCGGCCGTCGATCCGCGCAAGGGCACCGAAATCCTGCCGATGCCCGACCAGAGTCCCACGGTGGCGGGCATGCCGCGGCAAGGCCGCGCCATCGAGCCGCCCGGCGATCCCGGGGTCATTACACCCGAGGATGACGTGCTGGATACCTCGCACGAAAACCGCAAGCGCTGACGCGCGGGCCGCGCGCGCCGGCAGGCTGCGCGCGGCGTCTCAGCCGACCTTGGCGACCGCTTCCTGGCGCGTGTCGACCACCGTGAGGATGGCCAGGAATCCGCTGATATCGAATACCTCGCGCACATGCGGCTGCATGGCGCAGAGCGCGAGCGCGCCCGAGGCCTGCTTGAGCCGCTTGGCCAATACCAGCACCACGCGCAGGCCGGCGCTGGAAATGTAGTTCAGGTTCGACATGTCGAGGACAAAGCGGCGCTCGCCCTTTTCCACGTGCGACAGCAAGTCCGCCTCGATGCCCGCGGCGTTGCCGCTGTTGATCTGACCTTCGGGCGCGACAACCAGCACTTCCCCGACTTTCTCGACTGCGAGATTCATAGTGGTTCCCGGAAATTGACCAGCGCCCCGATCCCTGCAATTCGGCCGCGGCGCAATGCCGAGATGATACGCGAGGCGCCCGCGCGGCCAAGCGCGAAATTGTGCCAGGACAAGCACGATGCGCGCCCCCCATACGCCAGCCGGCCGCAATCGGGCATACTTCCACCTGCACGTGTACCCCTGAACGCAAGGCGACCATGCCCCCTCAGTCCGATACGCTTGACCTCGTCCCCGACTCCCGCGCCGTCGCTTGCGCCATTGAATGGCTTGAAGCCATCGCCGAGCGCGAGGCCTGGTCGCCCAAGCTGAGTTTCGGTCTGTCCTTGAGCCTGGACGAAGCGCTGACGAACATCGTTTCATACGCCTTCGACGATCCCCTGCAGGCCCCCGAACCGGCCCGCGTCCACCTGGCCTGCCGCCAGGACGCCGAGTGGATCTCGCTGGAGATCCTCGACAATGGCCGGCCGTACGATCCCACCCTGACCCCGCCTCCCCCATTGGCCGCCTCGCTCGATGATGCCGAAATCGGCGGCCACGGCGTGCGGCTGATGCAGCACTATCTGCATGACCTGCGCTACGCGCGCGCCGGCAACGAGAACCACCTGACGCTGGTGATGCGCGCCGCATGACTTCACCGGCGCGCCATATCAAGACGCGCTATCGAGTTTGAGCAACACATAGACAGAAAGTACCGAACCAGAGCCGGTCATCTGTCACTCATGCATAGACTGCGCGCCGGTTGCGCGCAGCCCACGTCCAGATGCCGCCCGTGAACGCTCCCTATCGTCCAGAAGGATTGCTTGCCCGCCCCCTGTATGCCCGCGTCGACGCGGGCGCCGTGGCCCATAACCTGGCGCGCTTGCGCGCCGCCCTGCCCGCCGCGGGCGCGCCGCGGCTGTGGGCCACTGTCAAGGCCGATGCCTACGGCCATGGCCTGGCGCGCGTGCTGCCCGCGCTGCGTGAGGCTGACGGCCTGGCGGTGCTGCACCTGGATGAAGCGCGCGCCTGCCGCCGGCTGGGCTGGGACGGCCCGATACTGGTCTATGGCGGGCTGTACTCGCAAGCCGACACGCTCTTGCTGGACTCGCCGCACCTGCACCTGGTGATCACGCACGCCGCGCAATTGCAGTGGCTGGCGCAGGCGCCCGCCGCCGAGCGGCCGGCGGTCTGGCTGCGCTTTGCCGGCGACATCCACCACACCGGTTTCTGCGCCGATGACTACCGCGCCGCATTCGCGCTGGCGCGCGAGCTGTCCGGACGCGGACTGATCAGCGAAGTCGGCCACCTGAACCACTATGCGCGCGCCGATGAAGCCGACGGCGTGGCGCAGGCCGACGCGCGCTTTCGCGACGTGATCGCGGGCCTGCCCGGCCCGGTCTCCACCAGCAATTCCGCGGCGATGCTGGGCCATGCCGCGCGGGCCGCCGCCACCCAATGGGTCCGCCCGGGCCTGGCGCTGTACGGCGCCAGCCCCTTCGCCGAATGCAGCGCGGCCGGGCTCGGTCTGCTGCCGGCCATGTCCCTGCACTCGCAGGTCGTGGGCATCCAGCGCGTGCGGGCGGGTGCCGGGGTCGGCTACAGCGCCGCCTTCATCGCGCCCACGGCAATGGACGTGGGCATCGTCACCTGCGGCTATGCCGATGGCTATCCGCGCCATGCGCCCACCGGCACGCCGGTGGTGGTGGCCGGCGCGCGCACGCGCCTGCTGGGACGCGTGTCGATGGACATGATGGCGGTGGATCTCGGTCCCGTGCCCCAGGCCGCGATCGGCGCGCCCGTGACGTTATGGGGCGCCGATGGCCTGCCGGTCGAGGAAGTGGCGCTGGCGGCGGGCACCATTGCCGCGCAATTGCTCACGGGACTGAGTGCGCGCGTGCCGGTGGCACTGGCCGGCGCGCGTTGAATGGCAGCGCCCCGGCACCGCAGCGACCGTCGAACCGCCGCGGCGGCGCGCGCCGGGGCCGCAGGTTCAGGCCGTGTCCTGGCGCGGCCGGGCCGGCGCGAACAACAGGAACAGCACGGTGGCGGCCAGATAGATCACACCGGTCGCGGCCAGCCCCGCGCCCATGCCGGCGGCGCCGAACATCGCGCCGACCACCAGCGGCCCGGCCATCTGGCCAAGCTTGTCGGCGGCGCGCATGACGCTGGTGGCGCCGGCCGCGCCGTAGCGCTGCACCTGGGGCAAGGCCAGCATGTAGGGCGATTGCGAAGCGCCGGCAAAGCAACTGGCCAGCGCCAGCAACAGCACCGCGGCGGCGGCGGCCAGCAGGCCGCTGTTGAAGTACAGGCCCAGCATGCCGAGGCTGCCCACCAGGCCGCCCAACACGATCCAGCTTTTCTTGATGCTGCTGCGGTCCACCACGCGGCCCATCAATGGTCCGACGTAGATGACACACAGGCCGTAGATCATCAGCACGCGGCCAATGCTGGAAGCCGCCACGCCTTCGGCCTCCAGGTACAGCGGCAGGGCAAACGACAGCAGCCCGACCTGCGCGATCGAGAATGGAATCACGCTGCCCAGCAGCAACAGGCCGAAATCGCGCGTGAACAACAGCTTGAGCGTCTGCGAGAGATGCGCGTGGGCGCGGACCGCGGCCTGCGTGGCCGACTTGCGGCCGCGCTCCATGTAGGGGCGCATCAGGATGAGCACGCCGGCCAGCGGCATGACCAGCATCACGGCGCCGACCGCGAACACCGCGCGAAAGCCCACCTGCTCCATCAACATGGCGCCCACCGCCGCGCCCGACAGGTGCCCGGCGAACAGGCCGGCGATCACGCCGGTCATGTTGCGGCCGCGGTACAGCGGCGGACTGCGCGTCACGATAAAGCCTTGCAGGCCCATCCAGGTCAGGCCGTAGCCCAATCCCACCAGGCCGCGCGCGGCGCTGAACATCCACAGATTGGCGGCCGCGGCGCACGCCAGCATGCCGGCGGCGGATACGCCCAGGCCGGCCAGCACCGGCACCTGCCAGCCCTTGCGGTCAGTGAGGCGGCCGGCCAGCAGCGAGGTCAGCAGCCCGCAGCCCATCTCCACCGAGATCGGCAGGGCCAGCAACAGATTGGCCGGCAGGTCCAGCCCGCCCGCGGGCAGGCTGCGCGCATAGAGCGGCAGGAAGCCCAGCGGCAGCGCCCAGGCGAACAGGAAGCCGAACATCACCGGCCGCGCGATACGGCCCACCTCGGACTCATCGTCCGGGCCGACGCGGCTGCCGTCCGGCAACGTGGCGCGCGCGGCAAAGGCGCGGTTCATCAACAACGCCAGCAGCAGCAACATTTCGATCGCGGCCACCAACGCCACCGCCACAACCGTCACGGCGTCCAGCGCGCGGCTGCGCACGCCGGCGGCGATGACGTCGCCGGACAGGCGCAACACCAGATCGCCATGCGCCTTCGGATCGGCCAGCGCCGCGCCCACCGGCAGCACCAGCGTCAGGTCGTCGGCCTGCGGGCGGACCGGCGGCAGACCCGCCACGTCGATCGCGCCGCGCGCGTCGGCGCCATACAGGACGCGGCCGTCGCGATCGGTCAGTTCGATCTGCGCCACCGCCGGAAACGTCGCGGCCAGGCGCGTGAACGGCGCCTCGACGCCGCGCAGCCGGTCCACTTCCAGACCGTAGCCAAGCACCCGGTTCAGGTCGCGCTGCAGGCCTTCGGCCAGCAGGCCGACGTTGTTGCGCGTAACCTCGAGCCAGCCGCTGCGGAAAGTGGAGATGGTGTAGGCGGCATACACGCCCTGCGCCAGCATCAGAGCCAGCAGCGGCACGACGAAACGCGCTCGGCCGCCAGCGGCCAGCGAGGTCAGCGGCACGATGTATTTGAAGACGGCGGCCAGACCCAGCCCCACCAGCGCGGTAACGGCCAGCAGCACCTGCAGGTTGTCGAGGAGCAAGCGGCGGCTGGCCTCGCCGTCCTGGCTGGCCGACAGCACCACGGCCCCCAGCGCCTTGCCGCCCGCGGCGCTCAGCGGCACGGCGACGGTCACGCGATCGCCGGCCACCGCGACCAGGGCGCCGGAACCGCGCCGCGCCACGCCGGCGGCGGTCGCGCGCCCCGCGTCCAGGGTGCGCGCCAGGTGTGCCGCGTCCTCGGGCAACTCGCCCTGCGTCGCCAGCGCCTGGCCATCGGCCAGCAGCACCGCGGCGCCTTGCACCCCGCGCGAACCGGCCAGGCCATCGCGCAAGGTGTCGCGCAGGCCGAAATACTGTTCCAGCGGCTTGCCCAGGCGCAGGCCATTCTCGATATTGCCGGCCACGCGCCGCGCCACCACTTCGACGCGATCGGCGGTGGTGTCGACCACCAGGCGGTTCAGGGCCGACAGGCTGAGCGCGCCGATCAGCGCCTGCGCCAGCAGCAGCACGGCCAGACAGGCCAGCGTGACTTCCAGGACCGGGCGGCGACGCAACCCATCGAGCACTATTTGTATTGGTTCGCTACGCATGAGGCCACGCCGTCGCAAAGTATTTACACACGGGCACCAATGGTATTTACAATTAATGCAAATTGCATCTTATTTCACGCCTTCACCTCATCCGCCTCCCCTTGCCCCCATGTCGTTGCGCTCGCTCCGTAGCAAGATTTTTCTACTGGTCGTAGCGCTGCTTCTGGCGGTGGCGGCATTCGTGATGCTGACCTCGCAGCGCAACGTCACGCGCACGGTGATGAACAGCGAACGCCATGCCGTCAGCAACGTGATGGAACTGGTGCTGCGCGATGCCGAGGCCCGCTGGGGCGCGCTGCTGGCGGACAAGATCTCCACCGTGCGCAGCGGCCGGCGCCAGCTGATGCAAAGCGGCACGGTGGTCGCGGCGGCGCTCGGCACCTACGCCGACCTGGCCGACCGCGGCCTGGTGACGCCGGGCGCGGCCAAGGGCATGGCGCGCGCCTGGATCAACCGCCTCAAGCTCAACGACCGGCGCTACGCCTTTGTCTACGATGCCGATTTCCGGGTGCTGGCCAGCGGCGACCCCGACATGATCGACCGCGATCTGTCGACGCTGTCCGACTTCAAGAACCGGCCGCTGGCGCAAGCGTTGCTCGAGGAAAGCCGTACCTCGGGCTATGGCTTCGCCATCTATCGCTGGCCGCCGTCGGCCCAGCGCGGCGACGGCGAAACGCGCTATGCCTATTTCGGCTATTTCCGTCCCTGGAACTGGGTATTCGCCATTTCCGACAGCGCCCAGGATGTCATCGAGCAGGTCGACAACCGCCGCACCCAGTTGGAAAACTCGGTGCGCGACACGCTGACGAAGCTGACCCTGGCACAGTCCGGCTTCATCTTCATTGTGGCCGACGACGGCCGCATGATCGTGCCCCCGCCCGAGGCCCGCGCCGGTCTGATGGAGGTCCGCGACCAGGGCGGCACGCCCCTGCGCACGCTGCTGGCGCGCCAGGACGCCAATGGCAAGCTGCAAAGCCTGCGGTTCGATGGCGGCAACGGCACCTGGCGGATCGACAGCGCGCGCTTCGCGCCGTTGGGCTGGACCGTGGTGGCGGCCGTGCCCGAAAGCGACCTGACGGCGCCGGCGCGCGAACTGCTGAACCGGCAGGCGCTGATCTTCGTGGGCATGATGCTGGTGGCGCTGGTGTGTGCCTGGCTGGTGGCGGCGCGCATCGTCAGGCCGCTGGAAACACTGACCCACTATGCCCGCCAGTTGCCCGAGCAGGACCTGACCGCGGCCGCCAGCGTGCCGGCCCATATCGCCGCGCTGCCGGACAAGCACAAGGACGAGGTCGGACGCCTGGCGTCGTCGTTCCTGTTCATGGACCGCAAGCTGCGCGAGAACGTGGCCCGCTTGATGCGCGAGACCACCGCGCGCGAACGCTTCGAGAGCGAACTGAACATCGCCCGCGCGATCCAGCTCGGCCTGCTGCCGGTGCCGCTGTCGCCGCTCACGCGCGAACAGGTCGACCTGAACGCGGTGATGCTGCCGGCCAAGGAAGTCGGCGGCGATCTGTACGACTACTTCACCCTGCCCGACGGCCGGTTGTGCCTGGCCATTGGCGACGTGTCGGACAAGGGCGTGCCGGCGGCGCTGTTCATGGCCGTCACCCGCACGCTGATCCGCGCCACCGCCGAGGACGAGACCGATCCGGCGCTGATCATGCAGAAGATCAACAACCGCCTGTCCGAGAACAACCCCAACATGATGTTCGTCACGCTGCTGGTCGGCGTGCTCGACCTGACCACGGGCGAACTCAAGTGGGCCAATGCCGGCCATCTGCCGCCGGCGATCGTGGGCGCCGATGGCGTGGTGCGGCTGCTGGAAGGCCGCAGCGGCCCGGCCTGTGGCGTGCAGGAAGACCTGCAATACCGCTGCCTGTCGACGGTGCTGGCGCCGGGCGAGATGCTGGTGGGCTACACCGACGGCATCACCGAGGCCGTCAATCCGCACAATGCGCAGTATGGCGATCCGCGCCTGCTGGCCGTGCTGTCCAACCCTCCCGTGCCGGCGGCCAGCCTGGCCAAGCGTCTGCTGGAAGACGTGCAGGCGTTCGCCGACGGCGCGGAACAATCCGATGACATCACCCTGATCGTGATCCGCCGCCCATGAAGACTTCGCTGTCCACCCTCTTGTTGAGCCTGGCCCTGCTGGCGCCCGCCGCGAGCCACGCCCAGGCCGGGGCGGCGCCGTCCCCGGCCGCCACTGCCCCCTCCCAGGTGTTCCCGACCCACCCCGTGACACGCCCGGACGGCAAGAAATGGCGCATCGGCTATTTCGAGAGCGGCGACTACAGCGAGTATCCCCGCACCCTGCGCGTCACGGTCGAGGGCCTGCAGAAGCTGGGCTGGATCACCGTGCCGGCCATTCCCGATGGCCTGAACGGCAGGCAGATGTGGAACTACCTGGCCGACAACGCCCACAGCGACACGCTGGAATTCGTGCGCGACGCCTGGTGGCAGCCCGGCAACTTCGACGCCGCCCAGCGGCCCGCGGTGCGCGAGGCCATCAAGCAGCGGCTGGAGAGCAGGAAGGATATCGACCTGATCATCGCCATGGGCACCTGGGCCGGGCAGGACATGGCCGCGATGGGCGCGCCGGTGCCCACCATCGTCGCTTCGACCAGCGACGCGATCGGCGCCCGCATCACCCGTTCGGCGCAGGACAGCGGCTTGGACAACCTGCATGCCCGCGTGCAGCCCGAGCGCTATCAGCGCCAGGTGCGCCTGTTCCACGAAATCGTGCCGTTCAAGCGTCTCGGCCTGGTGTACGAAGACAGCCCCGAAGGCCGTACCTACAGCGCGGTCGACGCGGTCGAGCAGGTGGCGCGCGAGCAGGGCTTCAAGGTGGTGACCTGCAATGCGCCATCCAATGGCATCCCGCAGGAAGCCGCGACCCGCAATGCGCTCGAATGCTATGCCAAGCTGGCGCCGCAGATCGATGCCGCCTACGTCACGGTGCACCGGGGCGTGACCCCGGCTTCGATCGACACGGTGGCCGAGATCCTGCGCCAGGCGCGCGTGCCGAGCTTCTCGATGCTGGGCTCCGAAGGGGTCAAGCACGGGCTGCTGCTGAGCCTGGCCCAGGCCGACTATTCCTATGTCGGCCTGTTCTACGCCGAGACCATGGCGCGGATCTTCAACGGCGCCAAGGCGCGCGAATTGAGCCAGGTCTGGATCGATCCGGCCAAGATCGCCCTGAACCTGCAGACCGCGCGTGTCATCGGCTTCGATCCGCCGGTGGATATTCTGCTGGCGGCCGACGAAGTCTACGAGGCGCGGTAACGCTCCGTTGCCAGACCTCGGCGGGAAAACCGCGCGATAGCATAAAATCCGCGTACGTGTCGCGGCGATGGAACCAAAGCGCCAGCCGGGTTACTCAACCACAGGGGCTGTTGAATCTCCTACGGGCCCGACCTTGGACACGCCGGATTTATTGGCTGCATGACAATTTCATCGGTTACCCCTTCCTCGCCGTTCGTCTCTCTCGAAGCCTTCGCCAAGGCGGCGCAGAGCGGCCAGGACGTTTATGTCGACATCGCCGGCGAAAAGCTGCAGGTCCTGGGCATGGGGACCACGCCCGGCGGCCGCAGCGTGGCGTGGGTGGCGCCGAATGTCGACACCACCAGCCTGTTCGCGTAGGCGCTGGCCCACAGCTATGGCCAGGGCATCGCCAGCGCGGTGTCGCGCGAGCTCGGGCTGGAACCCAACCCCGGCAAACCGCTGGCGGCCCGCACCGTCGTGCAGGCGCTGGACATGGCGCAGACCTCGCGCGATGCCCTCTCGGGCGTCGACTTCCTGACCCGCCTGGCGGTCTCGGCCAGCGCCGATACCCCCGCCTTCCAGCAAGCCTGTCGCGACACAGGCGTGGCTGCCGCCAGCCTGAACGCCAGCCGCCGCGATGCGCTCGACCAAGCCATGCAGGCACGCTTCGAGCAGGCGGCCCTGTCGGGGCAGAGCCCGGTTTCGCTGGCCACCGCCGCCGCCTGGTTGCGCGACCAACTCAAATCCGGCTGACACCGGCCCCCCCGCCGATCGAGATTCCGTTCTCCGGAATATCGCCACCATCGATTACTTGTTTTTACATATCTGACGCAAAAAATCTTACTTTTGCCTCAATATTTCGATTTTCGAAATATTGTGACACCGGTAAGCTGCGATAATTCGCCGCAGACCGGTCGTAACTTGTAGCTGAATACACGTTTCTTTTCCCAATCCATGACCCATCCCAGCGACTGCACAGCCGCTTCCGCCGAGACGGATTTGCCGCCCGTTCGCGCTGACGGCGAGGGGCGGGGTTGGGACATGGATGAACAATATCTGCTGCGCGACCTGGTGCGGGAGCACTCCACCCGGCTCCAGCGCTTCATCATCAAGCACATCGGCAACACCACCGAGGCCGAAGACCTGGCCCAACAGGCTTTTGTCGAAGCGGCCCGCTCATACCGCAGCTTCCGCGGCGAATCGCAACTCTCCTCCTGGCTCTACGGCATCGCGCTGAACCTGGTGCGCAACTATCTGTCGCGCGCCCCCGAGCGCCGCCATGATTTCGTCAGCGACAGCCTGCTGGCCGAGCATGCCACCAGCGACCTGTCCCCCGATCGCGTGCTGGAACAGAACCAGACCCTGGCCTTGCTGCAGGAATCGCTGGACGAACTGCCGGAAAACATGCGCGACATCCTTCTCATGGTCGGCATCGACGAGATTTCGTACGAAGACGCCGCCGCGCTGCTGACAGTGCCGGTCGGCACCGTGCGCAGCCGCCTGTCGCGCGCCCGTGCGGCCCTGCGCGAGAAGCTGGCCCAGAAAGGGCTGCGGCTCGACGACTGAGCCGCCCCCTCCGCGGCCATCCGAAGGCATCCCTCCGCATGGCCACGCGCCCCGGCTAGGGCGCCCTGCCCGTCCCCGGCGCCGCCACCGGCTCGACCTGGATCACCGGACCTTGCTGCGCGCTGGACTTGCCTTCCAGCAGCGGCGCCGCCGAGGGCGTGCCATCCAGCCATTCGGAGGCGCGCACCGGCCCGTTGCTGCGGCGCAATTGCACGTTCGGCCCGAACACGATGCGGGTACGCTGGCTTTGCGCCAGGTCGAGATACTGCCCCGCCGTCATGCGGCCTTCGCCGCCCCAGGTGGCGTTGAGCATGGGGCCGGTGCCGGACACGCCGGGCGTGGCCACCACTTCGCCATTGATCGCCACCACCTTGGGCCGGATCAGGAACAGGCGCTCGCGCCGCTGCACGGTCTTCGACTTGTTCGAGAACAGCAGTCCCAGGCCCGGGATGTCGCCCAGAATCGGCACCTTGTCGACCTGCTCGGAATTCTGGCTGCTGTTGTAGCCGCCGATCAGCAGGGTCTGGTCGTTGCCAACGATGGCCAGGGTGCTGATATTGCTCTTGCGCACGGTCGGCAGGTTGTCGATCTGGCGTTCTTCCTGGATGCGGCCGTCCTCGATATCGACCGTCAATTCGACGCGCGCGCCGTCCTTCGACTCGATGTAGCGGGGCGTCACGCGCAGCGACGTGCCCACGGTCACCGGCGTCACCGTCGCCACGCGTTCGCCGCGGGTCTGGATGTAGAAGGTGTCGGACAGGTCGATCATGGCACCGAGGTTGTCCGCAGTCAGGATCGACGGTTGCGACAGGATGTTGGCCTGGCCCTTGGTCTGCAGGGCGCGCAAGCGCGCCGCCAGCGTGTTGCCGACGCTCACGCCGATGGTGCCGGGCGACAGCGCCGCGCCGCTTTCCAGCGGCAGCCCGCCGCTGGTGCCCAGGCCCAGGTTGCCATAGCCGAACGTGGTCGAACCGGCGCGCGCGCCCCAGGTCACGCCCAGTTCGCTGACCAGGTCCGAATTCACATCCACGATCATGGCTTCGATCTCGACCAGCGTGCTGGGCAGGTCGAGCTGCTCGATCAGGCTGCGGTAGATGGGGATGCGGTCGGGAATGTCCTGCACGATGATGGCGTTCAGGCGCGCATCGGCCTGTACCGTGGGTTCGCGCAGGCGCAGCCCGGATTTGCCGGTGGCCGCGGGCGCGGCCGGCTGGGCCCCGGCCTGGCCGGCGGCCCCATCGCTGCCATTGACCTGCGGAAAGGCCGGCGGATTGTCGCGCAAGGGCGCCGCGATGGCGGCCAGGGTTTCATTGTTGGCGCCACCGCCGCCGCCCGTGATCAGGTTGCGCAGCACGGTCGACAGGCCCGGCGTCACCACCTTCTGGTCGCGGTAGCTGATGGTGCGGTCATTGACCGAGGCGTGCTTGAGTCGGAACACCGCCACCTGCTGGCCGCCCGCCCCCATCGGCAAGGCGGCCACGGTGCGTTCGACCAGGTCGACGTAACCGGGCGGGCCGGACACCAGCGCGATGCCTTGATCGGGCAGCTCGCCCCAGCCGAAGCGCGGGTCCAGCACGCCGAGCTGCTGCAGCGCCTGGCGCAACGCGCTGATGGAGCTGCCCATGGCGCTGACCGAGCGCGTCTTCATGTCGTTGGTACGGCTGACGAACAACGTGCCGGCGTAGACGAACCAGTTGAAGCCGTACACCCCGCCCAGCCGGTCCATGAACTCGGTCGGCGAATTGGCGTTGAACTTGCCGTTGACCGTGCCATTGACGTTGGGCCCGAGTTGCAGCGACAGGCTGAAGCCGCCGGCGAATTCGCGCAGCAGCGTCTGCAGGTTCTCGTCGCGGGCATAGTAGCTGTAGGGCACGTTCGGCCAGTTGGGCGCGGACTGCGCGCCGGCCGCCAGGCCCAGCGACAGCGCGGTCGCCAGAATCATCCGCTTCAACACTCTTTCTCCTCGGGCCGCATGCCCGTAACGCGTATTCATGCCAGCCGCCGCACGGCGCCGGCCCAAAAAGACAGTGCATTGGCAAAAGCCCCCACGGCCTCGTCCAGCGCCAGATCGCCGCTGGCCGGCTGCAGCGTCTGTTGCAGCCACAGGGCCCGGTCCTGCGGGTCGACCACGCAGCAGGCCGCATGGCGCGACAGCATGCCGGCGGCCAGCTTGCCAAGCTCGATCACCAGGGCATCGCGCTCGGCCTGCCCGGCCGGCAGCGGGCACAGGCGCGCGCTCAGGGCCAGCCACCCATCGCGCGCCGGCTGCAGATGCACGCGATAGGCCTGGTCGATCACCACGGTGAGGCGGCCATCGGCGCGGGTCGAAGGCGGCAGGCCGTGGCGCGCCGCATAGGCCGAAATCAGGGGGTGCTGGGATGCATTCATGTCGGGTCTTCCGGATTGCCAGCCAGCTTCCTGACCAGCCGCAGGACTTCGGCGACCGGCTCGATCAGCTCGCTGGGAATGTATTGATCGGGTTGCGCGGACGCCATCAGCGCCCGCGCCAGGGGAATGTTCTGCATCACCGGCACGCCAGCCTCGCGCGCCGCTTGCATCATCTGCTCGGCCAGCGCGCCCTCACCCTTGGCCAGCACCACCGGCAGCGGCGTTTCGTCGGGTTCGTAGTAGATCGCCACCGCCAGGTGGGTGGGATTGGTCACCAGCACCGACGCCTTGCGCGTGCTGGCGACGGCGCCATGCATCACCATTTCCTGGTGCAGGTGCTTGCGCTTGTGCTTGATGTGGGGGTCGCCCTCCATCTCCTTGAATTCCTGCTTGATGTCTTCCTTGCTCATCATCAGCCCCTTGCGGTACTGCATGCGCTGCCAGACGAAATCGGCCAGGGAAATCACCACATATGCCACCGCGATGTTCACGATCAGCGTGCGCATCATGCCGCCCACGCCCGCCTCCAGCCCGGCCAGGCCGCTGTGCGGCACCGCCATCAGCTCGGGCAACGCATCACGCACCACCAGCGTCACCAGCACCGACAGGAACGCGATCTTGATGATGGATTTCAGCAACTCCACCAGGTTTTTCTTGGAGAAGATATTCTTCAGGTTGCTCATCACATTGAGCTTCTTGGCTGAAGGCTTGAGCTTCTCGAACGCCAGCACCACCCCCACCTGCAGGAACTCGGCGAACATGCCGATCACCAGCACGATCAGCACGAACGGCAGCACCAGGTAGACGGCCTCGCGCAGGGCCGCCTCCAGCGCCACCGGCAGCGCCTGCTCGAACGGCTGCCCCACCAGCGTCGACGGAATCAGGACCAGCCGGCCCAGGGCCTCGATGATGCCGTGGGCATTGCCCAGCATGTAGCCGAACAACGCCAGCACCAGCAGCGTCTGGGTGAAGTCCTTGCTGTGCGCGACGTCGCCTTTCTGGCGCGCTTCGCGCAGCTTCTTCTGGGTTGGCTGTTCGGTTTTTTCGCCGCTCATGGCGCCCGCCATTGGTTGTCCAGGAACGGCAAGGCCACGCCGATCTGGCCGGTGGCCTCGGCGGCGTACTCGAACAGCGTGCTCATGTACAGCACCATCACCAGCAATGCCAGCGCGCTCTTGATCGGCATGGCCAGGAAGAACACCTGCAATTGCGGCGCGAAGCGGCTGACCAGCGCCAGCCCGACCTCGGCCAGGAACATCGAGATGATGGCGGGCGCGGCGAACAGCAGCGTCAGCCGCAGGAAACGGCCCAACTGGTCCAGCATCAGCGGCACGCTTTCGCGCCGCAGGGTCGGCGCCCAGTCCCACAGGTCCCACAGACGGAAGCTGTCGTACAGCATGGTCAGCATCAGCATGAAGCCGCCGCCCACCAGGAAGAACACCATGAACGCCTGGTTGAACAGGATGCCCAGGGGCGACGAGTCGTTGCCGGTGGCCGGGTTGATGGTGGCGCCCAGACTGGCGCCGCGCTGATTGTCGACCACGAAGCCCACCGCCTCGAAGATCCAGAACGGAATCGCCACCAGGAAGCCCATCACCAGGCCGATGAAGACTTCCTTGGCCACCAGCAGCACCAGATCGACCGCGCTCAGCTCGATCACGGCGTAGCGCGGCGCCAGCGCCGGCACCAGCACCAGGCCGATGGCGGCGCACAGGGCGTAGCGCAGCATGCCGGGCAGCAGCTGGCGGTTGAACAGCGGCAGCATCGCGCACAGCGCCAGAATGCGCGGCTGCGTCAGCGCCAGCGTCCCCAGGAAGACTTTGGCTTCGGCGTAAGTGATGCCCGAGATCATGATGGCCGGCCGCTCCTAATGGATCTTGTAGAAGAGGTCGAACACGGAAATCGTGAAGTTGTACAGCTCGGCGCTGAGCCAGCGCGCCGTCAGCATGATGGTGGCGAACACCGCGATCAGCTTGATGGCGAACGACAGCGTCTGTTCCTGGATCTGCGTCAGGGCCTGGAACAGCGAAAACAGGGTACCCACGATCGCCGCCACGGCGATCGGCGGCAGCGACAGCCACAGCACCAGGTAAAGCGCCTGGGTCATGTACGAGACAAGATCGACGGTTCCCATGGTGGCCTCAGGTGTAGGACAGCACCAGGCCCTGGATCAGCCGCGTCCAGCCGTCGACCATGACGAACAGGAACAGCTTCAGGGGCATGGAGATCGTGACCGGCGACACCATCATCATGCCCATCGCCAGCAGGATGTTGGACACGATCAAGTCGATGATGACGAACGGCAGGTACAGCAGGAAGCCGATCTGGAAAGCCGCGGTCAGCTCCGACAACAGGAACGACGGAATCAGCACCAGCAGGTCGTCTTCCTTCAGGTTGCGGGCCTGCTGCTCGCCCCACAGGCCGCGGGCGGTGCGCAGGAAGAAATCGCGCTGCTCGGCGCGGCTGTTCTTCAGCATGAATGCGCGCATCGGTTCGGCGCCGCGCGTCACCGCGTCGAGGATGCCTTCGAGCCGGTCCGGCTCGGGCGCGCCCGGCGCCACCGCCGCCGGCGGCGCGCGCAGTTCGTCACCGATCTGCATCACCACCGGCCCCATGACGTAGGCCGACAGGATCAGCGCCAGCCCGTACAAGGCCATGTTGGGCGGCACCTGCTGTACCCCCAGGGCATTGCGCACCAGCGTCAGCACCACCGCGATCTTCAGGAACGACGTGGTCATGACCGCGGCCAGCGGCACCAGCGCCAGCAGCGCCAGGACCACCGCCAGACTGATCGGATCCGCGCCGTTCATGCGCCTGCCTTGCCGAGGCGGTGCAGCGTCACGCCGATGCGGCCATCGATCTCGACCAACTCGCCGCTGCCCACCAGCGCGCCGTTGGCGCGCACCAGCACCGGCCCGTCCGCCAGCGGCCGCGCCAGGTCGAAGGTCTCGCCAGGCTGCAACTGGCGCAGCTCGCCCAGGGTGATCTGGCGTTCGCCCAGTTCGAAAGTCAGTCGGACGGGGATGGCGTCGATATCGAGCGGCGTCTGATCGCCCGCGTCGGCGTCCAGCGGCGGTTGCGGCGTCTCGGTCATGAGGGAGGTCCAGCCTTGGGTAACGAGGTATGAGGAATCCTGGCGGCGCACGCGCAGCCCCTGGCCGCCAGCGCCAAGCCACAGCTCGCCGTCGGGCGAGATCAGGCAATGGTCGAGGAACACGGTGTCGCGCGGCGCCAGGCTGCGCAACTCGGCCGCGCCCAGGTGGGTCCATCCCAGGCAGGCGGCAAGGCGCACCGGCACGGCGTCGGCGTCGATATCGTTGGCCGCGGGCGCGGCACGGCCGATCAGGCCGGCCAACAGCATCAGGCCCAGGCCATCGGCCGCCAGCGTGGCGTAGACCGTATCGCCGCTGGCGGGATGGCGCGCGGCGAGCGTCCAGTCATGCGGCAGCGCCGGCGCCGGGGTGTCGCGGCCGACCACCCGCAGCGGGCCGCCGGGCGATGCCTGGCCCAGACCCGCGACCACTTCGGCCAGCAAGGTCTCGATGGCAGCCAGCGCCAGGGCCGGCGGCAGCTCGCCGGCATCCAGGTCCGGCAGACGCGCCGCCAGCCAGGCCTCGGCTGCGCCTGCCGGCAGGCCCAGGCGCAGCCGCGCGCCGGCCCATTCCAGATCGGCCGACAGCGTGGCCGACTGCCGCACGGCGTCGGGCACGCCAGGCGTGAAGCCCAGGCGCCAGCGCGCGGGTTCGGCATCGCTGCCGGCCAGCGGCGCCAGCATGACCGTCAGGTCGGCGCCATGGCGGGCGATCAGCGAGCGCGCGCGGGCCTCGTTGCCGGACAGGCGCGGCAACGGCAGCGGAGAAGGGGAAAATGAAGTACTTGCGGTCATGGGTTCCAGGGATCAACGGAGCGGCGCGTCGGCGTCGGTCTCCGCCAGGCAGGGGTCTTCCGGGTCATCGGTGCCGACGCGCACGCGCGTCGGCCGGCACAGGCTCTCGGCCAGTTGCTCGGCCAGCGGCCGCGCCAGACTGGCCAGGCGTTCACGCGAGGTCTCGCTGGCGCAGCTGAAATCGGCGACGACGCGGCCCTCGGCCTCGTAGACCGACACGCTGACGCCGGGCAGCACCTCATCCTTCAATTCCACTCGCACCTGGCGCCGGCCCTGGCTGCCATCGGCCACCTGCAGTTGCTCGGCGCTGCCGAGCAGCGCCTGCGTCAATGCCTGCGGCGGCGCGGCGGCAGGCTGGGCGGTCTCGGCGCGGCCGGCGCCGAACAGCGAAAACGGCGACGGCGTGGCCGGCGCATCGGCCGGCGCGGCCTCGCCGCCCTGCGCCATGGCCTGCTCGAACGCGCGCCGGTCGGCATCGCTGGCCTGGCGGCCAGGCGCCTGGCCGTCCGATTGGGCCAACCCCGACCCCTGGGCGATGGCGGTGTCCAGTCCGATGCGTCGGTCTATGCTCATGCCGGTTCGAACTCCTCGTGCTGTTCCCAGTCCTCGCGATCGCGCGACAGCGAGGCGGCCTCTTCCATTTCCTGGTCTTCCTTGTGCTCCAGCGCCTTGAGATGCTCGGCCAGGTGGATGCTGGCCAGTTCCACGAACTTGCCGGTCAGGCGCACCGCCTGCTGGTGCTGTTCGCGGCGCTCGGCCAGCGCCCGGGCTTCGTCGCGCAGGCGCTGCGCCGCCTGCTCCAATGCCTGTTCGCAGCGGCGCTCGCCGTCGCGCAGGCCGGCCACGCCCTGCAGCACGTTCTCGATCTCACGCACCCGCACCACGCGGCTGCACAGGTCGCGGTACATCGCGCGCTCGCGCCGCGCGGATTCGTCGCGGAAATCCGCCAGCGCCTGCTCGGACGCCTGGCGCGCGGCCTCGGCCTCGGCGTGGCGCTGACGCTGGCGCGACACCGCGATTTCGGCCTGGCCTTCGCGAAAGCGCTTGATGGCGAGCAGCTCGTCGAACACGCTCATGCCGTCCCCACGATGCCGCTCATCTGCGCCAGCGCCTCGGCCAGCGTGGCGCGTTCATCGGTGCGCTGGCGCAGGAACTGGTTGATGGCGCCGATTTTGTCGATGGCCTCGTCGGTCACCGCATCGCCGCCGCGCTTGTATTCGCCGATCTTCACCAGCAGCTCGACTTCCTGGTACTTGGCCATCAGTTCGCGCAGGCGGCCGGCGGCGCGCTTGTGCTCGGGCGTGATGACCGCATTCATGACGCGGCTGGCCGACGCCAGCACATCGATGGCGGGGTAATGATTGGCCGCGCCCAGCTTGCGCGACAGCACGATGTGGCCGTCCAGAATGGAACGGGTCTCGTCGGCGATGGGCTCGGTCATGTCGTCGCCCTCCACCAGCACCGTGTACAGGGCGGTGATGGAGCCGTGCTCGTTCATGCCGGCGCGCTCCATCAACTTGGGCAGCGTGGCGAACACCGAAGGCGGATAGCCGCGGCGGGTGGGCGGCTCGCCCGCCGCCAGGCCGATCTCGCGCTGGGCGCGGGCAAAGCGCGTCACCGAATCCATCAGGAACAGCACCCGCTTGCCCTGGTCGCGGAAGTACTCGGCGATGGCGGTGGCCACATAGGCGGCCTTGGCCCGTTCCATCGACGACTTGTCGCTGGTGGCGCAGACGATCACGCTTTTGCGCCGGCCTTCGCGACCCAGCTCATGTTCCAGGAATTCGCGCACTTCGCGGCCGCGTTCGCCGATCAGCGCGACCACCGTCACGTCGACCGCCGCGCCCTTGACCAACATGCCCATCAGCGTCGATTTGCCGCCGCCGGCGGCCGCGAAGATCCCCATGCGCTGGCCCTCGCCGCAGGTCAGCACGCTGTCCAGCGCGCGCACGCCGAGTTCCAGCGGCTGCGAGATGATGCGGCGCTTGAGCGGGTCGGGCGCCTCGGCGAACACGGGGTAGAACTTGCTGGCCTCCAGCGGCCCCAGCTCGGCCTCGTCCAGCGGCCGGCCCAGCCCGTCCAGCACCCGGCCCAGCAGGCCGGGCCCGACCGGCACCATGTGGGCGCGGCCGGTGGGGATGACCTCGGTGGCGGTGGAGATGCCATACATGTCGCCAATCGGCGTCAGCAATGCGGCATCGCGGGCAAAACCCACGACCTCGCCCTTCATCTCGAAGTTCTCGCCGGGGTTGCGCAGGATGCAGACCTCGCCCACCTTCACCGACGGCACCACCGCCTTGATGATGGTGCCGATCACCTGCGTGACGCGGCCCTTGATGCGCAGCGTCGGCGTGTCCTGCAGCGCCAGCGCCATCATCTCGGAGATGTAGTCGAACTGACGCATCGCTAGACCCGGCTGCCCAGGGTGCGCTGGAATGCCTGGCGCAAGGCCTGGATCTGCCCTTCCAGGCTGGCTTCGACCATGCCGATCTCGCTTTCCAGGATGCAGGCGCCGCGCGCCAGCCGGCCGTCGGCCAGGATGTCCAGGTAGCCGACGCCGGGATAGGCCGCCAGCAGGTCATTGATCTGCTCGCGCACGGTATCGACTTCCGCCGGATTCAGGCGCAGCGTCATCTGCTTCTGGTTGCGCACCACCGCCAGGGCGTTGCGCACCACCACCATGACCTTCTCGCGGTCATCGAAGCCATCGACCACCTTGCGCACGGCCGACATCACCAGCTCGACCATTTCGTTTTCGACGCCGGCGAAATACTCCACCGTGCGGCCGACCGTCTCGATCATTTTCTCGGCCTGGTCGAGCAGCGCTGCTTCGTGGCCTTCGTCATAGCCGCGCTGGCGCTCGGCCTCGAACGCCGCCTGAGCGCCGGCGACGATGGCGTCGGCCTGCGCCTGCGCCCGCGCCAGCAATTGGCCGGCATCGGCCCAGGCCGCCCTTTCGGCGGCCCGCAATATGCGCGCGGCGGGGTCGATGCGCCCGGCGCCGCCGGTGTCCGCGGCGCGCGGCGTCAGCGGATCGCGGGGAATGAGGAAAGCCATGTGGGATCCGTTTGCTTGAGCAGGGACAAGCCCAGCGACAGCGCCTGCGCTGCCGGTAGCGGCGCGGGCGCCGCGGGCAGGTCGGGCAGTTTCAGTTCGGCCCGCTGCGCCAGCTCGGGACCGCCGTCGCTCAGGGCCGCGCGCAGCGCGCCCAGGCCCAGCGTGTCGACCGCGGCGGCAGTGTCGTCCAATGACCAGGCGGCCGTCTCGGCCAGGCCTGCATGCAGGCCGCCGGCGGTGCGGCGGGTGAAATCCAGCAGGTCGGCGCCGAAGCGGCCGATCAGCGTGCGCACGTCGTCGCCGGCGATGACGCGGCGCAGCCATGGGCCGCACAGCACCGCGCCCAGCTGGCGCGCGCAGCGTGCCAGCGCATCCGGCGCCAGCAGCGCCAACGCCAGTTCGGGGCGGGTGGCATCGATGACCGGGCGCTGCCACAGGCCCAGCGTCTCCAGGATGTCGCGCGACCAGTGCCGATGCCAGGCCGGCGCCAGCGCAGGCGCCGCGGCGATCACGGCGAACGCGGCCGGCGGCGCATGGCGTTCATGGCGGCTCGGGTGCAGGGTGTGGCTGGGCAGCTGGTTGAATGCAACCAGCCTGCGATCCAGCACGGCCGACGCGTAAGCCATCGTCAACGGGCCTCGGCCGCGGGCTCGCGGCGCGCGGGCTGGGCGCGGCCAGGCATGCCATAGCGCCACAGCAGGTAGCCCAGGGCGGCGGCCAGGATCAGCACCAGCAGAATCAGCCCCACCAGCCAGGCCAGCAACGTCGCCGACGAATCCGCGCCGACCTCGATGCCCAGCACCTGCCGCGTGGCCATGCCGGCGGCCGGCGCCGAGGCCGCCGGTTGCGCCGACACCAGGGCGATCGAGACCCGGTCTTCCGTCAATCCTGGAATCGCGTGCGTCACCAGCTTGCGGATCTGCGGTTGCAGCGCGTCCAGGTTGTAGCCCGTTTGGTGCTTGATGAAGACCGCGGCGGTCGAGGGCGTGGTGTTTTCACCCACGCCACCGCGCTCGGGCAACACCACGTGGACTCTCGCGGCCAGCACGCCGTCCATCTGCGACAGCGTGTTGGTCAGCTCCTGCGACAGCGCGTAGATGTAGCGGGCGCGCTCTTCCAGCGGCGAGGACACCAGCCCTTCCTTGCGGAAGATCTGCCCCATGCCGTCGAAGCGTTCGCGCGGCAGGCCGCGCGCCCGCAGGATGTCGAGTGCGCGCGCCACCTGCGCGCCGTCCACCGACACCGCCACGCCGGCCTTGGTGGCGGCCTTCTGCGCGGCGATGCCGGCATCGAGCAGCACCGACAGCACCTCGTTGGCCTCGCTTTCGTTGGCGGCCGAGAACAGCTCCACGCGCGAGCCGCAAGCGGCCAGCAACAGCGCCAGGCCCAGCAGCAGCCAGCGCAGGCGCGACAGCGCCGCGGGAAAAGACAGGGTTGAAACAGCGTGCATTAGGACATCCTGACAAGCGAATCGACGTTCTGCGTGGTGCGCGAGACCGCCTTGCCGACCAGTTCGTACTGCACCGACACCTGCACCAGGTCGGCCTGCAGCCGCAGCATGTCGGCAATGGCCGGCGCGGACGACATGGCATCGAGACGGCCGGCGATGTTTTGCCACTTCTCCGAATACTCGGTGGTGGTACTGCGCAGGCTGGCCAGAATCTGGTTGCCGAGCGTGGCAGGCGCGGCGTCGATCGCGGGCGTGAAGGCCGATTGCAAAGCAGCCTGCAGGCCGGTGAGCGCGGGCGCGCCCGCTTCGGGCGCGGCCATCAATTGGGCGAAGCGTTCCGTGACCAGCTCGGACGGCGCGGTCTTGACCGTGTCCAGCACGGGCGCCATTGCGGCGGAAAGCGCGGTGATCTCCATATTTATCCTAGGACTTGTTCACACGGGAAGGGTCGTCGTTCATTTCGGCCGGCAAGCCCAGCAGCGAACGGGCCAGCGCGATGCCCTCCGCGCCCTCGCCGCCTTGCGCGCAGGCTTGCAGCAGGCGCGTGCTTTCAGCAGTGCGGCCAGCCAGTTGCAGCGCCAGCCCGCGCCAGGCCGCCAGCAGCCCGCGTTCAGCCGCCGCGCTGGCCTCGCCCTGCTCCAGCAGCCGCACCGCCTCGTCCGCCCGGCCCGCGTTCAGGCGCGCCACCGCCAGTCCCAGCCAGGGATAGGCGCGGCCCGGCCGCAAGGCGCGCAGCGCCTGGAAGATGACATCGGCGCGCGCCACGTCACCGCGGCCGGCGGCCAGGAATCCCACTTCGGTCAAGACGCGCGCGTCGTCGGCATCAAGCACAAAAGCCGTCTCATCCGAGACGGCTGCTGCCGAGCCTGCTTCGACCCTATCGTTCATATCGTTTCCGGTTCACGGCAGGGCGCCTTTGTCGAGCAGCGCCAACAGGCTGGCCGCGCGCGCCCCCAATGGCGCATGGCTACTGTCAGCCTGGGCGGCCTGCGCCACCAGTTGCAACGATTCGCGCGCCGCCCCGGTCTGCGCCAGCGCCAGCTGGCATTCGGCCACGCGCAGCGTGGCCTCCGGCGCCAACGGGTACAACACGCCGATCAGCGAATAAATCCGGATCGCCTCGTCAAAACGGGCCTGCATCTGCAGGCACAGCGCCAGCCCGGTCAGGTAATGCTTGCGGGTCGGACCGTACTGCGACAGGAAGGCAAACAGCGGCAGTGCCTGGGCGTACTGGGCCTGCGCCACGTGGGCGTAGGCCATGGCGTAGATCACCTCGAGCTGGTCGGCGGTGAGCCGCTGGCTGCCGGGCAAGGCGGCCAGGCCGTCATACAGTTGCTGCCCGAAGGCGCTGCGCGAGGTCGCGGGTGAGGATAGGGACACTTGGTTCGCTCCGATATTGATGCCATTCAGACCATGGCGCGCTTGCCGATATTGGCGGTGACCTGGCTCATGCTGTCGGCCGCCGCATTGATCATCTTGCTGACCATCTGCATCGACTCGTCCATGGCCTGCATCACGCTCTTGATCCGGTCACGGTCTTCTTCCATCGAGGCCTGCAGCTTGACCAGCAAGGCCTCCAGCGCCTTCTTGTCGGCCAGCACCTTGTCGGCCGCCTCCTGCGCCTGCGCCGACTTGATGGTCTCGGCGCCGGTGATGACCTGCCCCGTCCCCTTGGCCACGGCGGCCGCGCCCGATGCCACCTGGCCAGCGGTCTTGACGGTATCGGCCACGCTGCGCGCGGTCTGCGAGCCGACGTTGGCGGCCGCGTTGGCCCCGGCCGACACGGCGCCGGCGCCGAACGAGGCAACCGCCATCACCACCCCGACCGTGATCGTCGCGGCCAAGCCGACCGCCATGGCGATATAGCCCGCGGTCTGCGGGTCGGCCCCGGCCACCACCGCGATGGCGCCGGCCATCTTGCCCAGCGCGCCGGGCTCGATCAGGACCGCGCCCGTCATCAGCATGGACGCGCCGGCCACAATGTTGCCGATCTTCTCGGCCAGTTCGGGCTCGACGCCGAAGGCCTGCAGCAGCTTGCTCACGGCCTGGGTGATCAGATTGCTGATGCTGATCTCGGGGCCGCCGCATTCGGCCGATATCTGGTTCGCCAACAGGCTGACCGCGCCCGCCACCGCGATCGCCGCCAGCGTCACCATGACCGGACCGGCGGCGCCGCCCGTGACGGCCGTGGCCGCCACCGCCGCCACCACCATCAGCGCCGCCGCGATCGCGGCCACGATGGCGCCGATCCAGCCGAATATCTTGCCCAGGATGCCGCCTTTCTCGGCTTCCTTGCTCTTCTGGATCCATTCATCGACCTTGCGGGCCTGCTCTTCGTTGTTCTTGGCCTGCTCGATGCGGTTGTTCTCGATGTTCTCCTTGGCCGAGCGCAATTGCGCATCCTGAGTCTTGCCCTGCAGGGCGCGCAGCAGGTCCACCATTTCGGCGGCCGAAAACTCGCGGCTCGGCGGAGCGATGGCGGGCTTGCCATTGGCGTTGGTGACGCCGTCGCCGCCGCCGCTGCGCGCCTGCGCCACGCTCGATGCCCACTGCGAGGCCAGGGCGGCCAGGTCCAGGCCGCTGGCGGCGCGCAGGGCGGCTTCGGCCGCCGCGCCCGTGGCGGCGCCCGCGCCGGACGGGTCCAGCGCCGGCGTCAGCCCGGCATTGCCGGTGGAAGGGCGGATGTCCATGATCTTGGCTCCCCTGGCAGGCTCAGAGATTGCGGGCGATGCCGCGATTGGTTTCGCTGCGGCTCTGTTCGATCGCGCCGAGCTTGTCGCGGATATCGCGGATGACGTCCATCATCTGCTGCATCACGTCGTTGGCGTGTTGCGCCCCCGATTCGGCGACCTTGGCATCGGCTTCCAGCCGCGATCGCTCCGCGTCGGCCAGGCCCGCCTTCTGGTCATAGGCCGCCTGGACAATGCCGCCCACGCCGCCGGTCATGCCACTCAAGCCCTGGCCGATGCCGGCGGAATTGGTGGCAAAGCCATCCAGCCTGGCCTGCGTCACGGTCTGCTGCGCGGTCAACGGGCTGGACGTGGTGGTCATGCGGGCCGAGGCCCCCGTGGCCGCCACGCCCGCGGCGCCGATGCCGGCCTGCATGGCCCCGCCGACGATCTGGCTGATGCCCTGCGCCAGCGCCCCCTTGAAGCGTTCTTCGGCCGCTTCCTTGATCTTGTCGGCCGCGGCCAGCAGCGACTGCGTCTGCGCATCCAGCGAGGCGGCGCGGTCGGCCCGGGCCGCGTTGCGCTGTTCCTGCGAGATCTTCTGCAGCAGGGCCATCACCGCGTACATGTCGGTATCGGCATTGGCCATCAGCTTGTTCAGCGCATCGGCCGCGCCCGCGATGTCCCCCTGACCAGGCGGCGGCAGGCCCAGGGACGCCAGTTTGTCGGCGGCGCCGCCCTTGCCGACGAACTGGGTGGCATCCAGCGAGGTATAGCCGGGGGTTGCCGCCTGCGCGGCTTCCGCGCCGGCCAGCGGATCGAGCAGCGCCGGATTGATGGCGCCCGGGTTGTTGACGTTGATCATCTCAATTCTCCTTGGCGCCACGCGCCGCCAGCAGATCGCGCAGGCCGCGCGCGCGCTCGGCCAGCGCGGCATGGCGATCCGGTTTGCACATGGCCAGCGCCAGGTCGCACGACTGCAGGGCGGCGGCGGGTTGTCCCATTTCGAGCAGGCATTGGGCCGCATGGAACACGGGCGCCGGCTCCAGCGGGTCAAGCAGCGTGGCGGCCATGTACTGCTGCAGCGCATCGGCGTGCTTGCCCATGGCCTGGGCCGTGGCGCCCAGCGCCACCAGGTAGCGATGCTCGGTGTGGTCCAGCGTCACCAGGTAGGCCAGCACCTTGAGCGCATCGGCATAGCGCCCCTTTTCATACAGGCCATAGCCCAGGGCGTAGAGCGCCTCGCACTCGTCGGCGGTCATGCCCTTGAGCTGGCCCAGGCTGCCGCCCCGGGCCATCTGGTCAACGATCTGATCATGCAGCGCTGCGTATTCCGCGCCGGTCATCGGCGCCTGGGCGGCGGTATTCATGGCGGGCTCCCGGGCGGCTGGGTCAGACCATCGTGCGCGGACGCTTGACCGGGGCGCCCGGCGCCCGCGGCGTGCTGCGCTGGCGCGCATAAGCGGCTTCCTGCTCGACCTCGCGGTCGACCGCCTCCATGTCCTGGCGGAACAGCGCCTCGGCTTCCTCGCGCTGGCGCTCGTCCATCGGCTGCGCCTGGAGCGTGGCGCGGACCTTGTCCGGATCCAGCCCCAGTTTGCGCAGGTTGTCGTCGGATGCCTCGATGGACCGCTGGGCTTCGCGCACGGCGGCGTCGGCGCGTTCGATAAGGTCCTGGATGTTCTGGTCTTGGGTGTCGGCCATTGCCGTTCTCCGGATTGCGGGCAGGTGGAAAGGAAGGAGGATCAGCGCATGTTGCCGATGATCGACGAACGGCTGTCCTGCATCTTCTTGATGAAATTGGTCATGGTGTCGAAGGCCTCGTTGCGCTTGTTCGACAGGCTTTGCAGGCGCAGCATGTCCATCTGCTGGCTGTTGCTGGCGGAATCGAGCTTGCTCTTGAGGTCGGAAATGGCCTTTTCCAGCCCTTCACGGGTCGGCATGCCGGTCACGGTGGCGCCGACGACATTGCCGGCGGCATCCTTGATCGGCGTCGCCGTCACCGGCGCCGGATCCATGCCCAGCTTGAACGCCTGGGTCGCGTATTCGGTGGCCAGCGTCTTGTTGGTGGGCGTGCCGGCGCCTTCGCTGACTCTGTCGCCCGGTTTGGCGTCCTTGGAGTCCAGCGTGCCCTTCATGCCGTTGAGCTTGGCCTGCATGTCGTTGAGCGCGCCGGTCAGTTCGTTGCGCTTCTGCACTTCCTCGATCTGGCTCTTGAGCTGGCTGTCCAGCAGTTTGGTGCGCTCGATCTGCACCATCATCAGGGCGGTCTCGATGTCCATGCCCGAAAGATCGGTCATGTTGATGGCGCCGACGCCGGCGGGGTTCATGTTCACGCTCATGGAAGAAGCTCCTGGTCCGGCCCTATCGTCCGGGTTCGATGTTGCGGTTGACCGACTATGCAGCGTAAGTAACGGAACCCGGCTTCAGGTTCCACGAATCTTCTCGGAAATCGCCATCCGGCTGTCCTGCATCTTCCTGACGTAATTGCTCAGCATGTCGGCCGACTCGTTGCGGCGGTTCATCAGTGCCTGCAGCCGCAGCATCTGGTCCTGCTGCAGGCTCGAAGCCTCGTCGATGGCGCCCTGGACCCGGGTCACGGCCTGGCGCAGCTCGCCATATTCCGAGTCGTAGCGGATGCCGCCCGGGCAGCGATTAAGGGTTTGCCCGGGGTAGTCGGGGGTCATGAAGCCATCGTGGCCCGCCATCTGGTCGACCAGCTCCGCGGCCAGCAGATAGCCGCCCAGGTCGCCCTCGTCGCGCCAATGCGCCAACTGATCGGCCTGATCGGCAGGCAGGTAGGCGCGGGCAAAGTCCTTCATGTCGCCCATGTGGCCGAACAGGCGCCAGGAGTTGCTGTCGGCGGCGAACCCCAGGTTGAGGCCAGCCTCGGCCGCCGCCCGATTGATGCGATCGGCCAGCGCGAAGCTCCAGCCACCGCTGGCGTCGTCCCATTCCTTGTCGTACTTGGCGCCCGCGTTGAACTGCGCCTGCACCGCCTTCAGGCCGGCCTGCACCGTGTTGAGCAGCTCAAGGCGGCGGTTGAGCGCGCGCAATTCCTGGATCTGCGTCTCGACCTGCTTGTCGAGCAGCCGCCCACGCTCGCCCTGCACACTGAGCATGGCAGTCTCCTGGTCGGCGCCCACCAGGTCGGCGCCACGCACACCGCTGGAACTCTCCAGCCCCACGCCCCCCCCAGGTTGGGCTGGCTGCCGCTCACAGGTCCGGTCATCATCCGCCCCCGTTCACGCCATCAACGCATGTTGCCAATGATGGACGACCGGCTTTCCTGCATCTTCTTGATGAAGTTGGTCATCACATCGAAGGCTTCGTTGCGCTTGCCGGTCAGCCCCTGCAGCCGCAGCATCTCCATCTGCTGGGTGTTGCTCAGGTTGTCGAGCGAACTCTTGATTTCGGTGACCGCCTGCTTGTTGGCCTCGATGGTCTTGCCATTGCTGGCGATCTGGGCCTCGAGCGCCGAAATCTTGGCGCCCAGCTGGTCGACGAAGCCCTGCACCACCCGCCCCTTCGCGTCCATGGTGCCGTTGCGATCGACATCGCGGGGCGCGTCGTCGCCGGTCGGGATCGTCAGCCCCGCCGCCTTGATCTGGTCAAGCGTGGCGTGCGAAAGCGCCTTGTCGTCGCCCTGCCCCCCCAGGACAAGCCGTACCAGCCCTCGGGGTTCGGACACTTGCTCGCCGACAGGCGCCCCTGCAGATCCTTGAGCTGGTCGATCTGCCCCTGCAGCGCCACGCTGGACGACTCCAGCTTCAGGTTCTCGGCGTTCTTCGCATTCATCGACTCGTTCAGGCCCGCCATCTGCGCATTGCGGCCGTTGACCGAATCCAGCTGCTGGCGCAGGGCGTCCTCCAGCAACTGCGAACGCTGGGTCTGCACCGCCATCAGCGCGGTCTCCAGATCCATGCTCGACAGGTCCATGCCCGCGACACTCCCGACTCCCACTCCGGAAACCGTAGCCATTCCTTTCTCCTTGATTCGGCCGCTGGCGCCGCTGCACGGCGCCTGGACGGCACGGGTTAACCCTGAAATTCGGTGCGGCGCGTCCGGGTTCCGGGGAATCCGCGGCCTGCCGGTGTACGTAACCGGCGGCCGGCCTTGGTTCCATGCAGACAGGATGGAACTTTCCTCGCCCAGCCGTTACTACCCCAGACCATGCGCGGCTGTCAGCCGCCCTTTCCCGCGCCCTCATGAACCGTATCGACGCCGGCCTGCCCGCCTCCGCCTTCTCGTCCACGACCTCGCATGCCGACTCCCAGCACGGCCAGCAGCAGGTCGGCACGATGCTGGGTCAGGCCGCCATGGCGGTCGAAGGCGAAGTCTCGCTGGCCGATGCTGCCGAGGAACTCAGCCTGCACATGGCCGAGAAAACCGAGGACAAACACCACGCCGAGCGCAAGATCGGCCGCGAAGCGCCGCTGCAACTGCTCAGCACCGAAGCCATCGTGGCCTATCTGGCCGAATCGCACGACGCCGATGCCCAGGAAAAGCTGATCGAGCTGGCGCGCCATCTGCTGGCCGGCCGCGCCGATCCGCGCCAGGCCGCGGCCCAGGCATTCGGCGATCCGGCCCGGCAATACCTCGGCCTGCAATACGCGCTGCGCCAGGGCGAGCGCGAGGGCGCGCCCGAAGCGGTGCTCGACGGGCTGCGCGAGGCGCTGGCCGACCTGGAACTGGAAAGCGGTCCGCAGATCCGCGCCAGCCTGAACACCGTCGGCGCGGCCGCCGGCTACGCCGACGACGCCCAAGGGGTAGCAGATTTCCAGCGCACCTACCAGGACGTGGTGCTGGGCGAAAACTCGCTGGCCAAGACCCTCTCGCTGGCGCTGGAACGTTTCGGCGGACAGGACGTGACGCGCGGCCTGCAACAACTGATCCAGGCGCTGGGCCTGGACCTGGCCGCGGCGCGCCCCTCCACCAGCCCCGACCGGTTGCAGGCCCTGATGCAGGACCTGTATCAACTGGGCGTGGCCGTCACCGTGCTGGACGGCTGCGGCGAACTCGGCGAAAAGATGGCGCGCGAACACGGCAAGCCGTTGGCGGCCGAGCGGCTGATGCAGGACCTGGTCAACATCAGCAACGAAAAGTGGCTGTCGGAATCGCGCTTCACCGCCCTGGCGGCCTCGCATGGCGCCGATTCGGTCGCCGCGCGCATCGCTTTCCTGGGCGGCGTGCGGGCGGTGCTCAAGGACCTGCCGCTGCCGATGTTCCCCGACATGGATGCCCGCCAGTCGGCCTTGGGCGCGGCGCAACTGGCCCTGGACGCGGCCATCGACGAGGAATACGAATGAACAGCCTGGATCGCGCCCTCGGCGCCTTCGGCGAAAGCATCGGCCTGGAACGGCTGGCCCTGGGTCCGCGCGGCAACCTGGCGCTGCAACTGGACTCGGGCCGCCGGGTCGCCATCGAGGCGGCCGCGACCGAGGTGCTGGTCTATGTGTCGGACCCGGTGCCCTACGACGCCGCACCGCGCCTGCTGCGGGCCTGGCGGCGCGCGCACCATGCGCACCTGGACGGCGCCCCGGTGCAGGCCGCCCTGCGCGAACAGGACGGCATTCCCCGCCTGCTGGCCCTGACCCGCCTGCCCATCGACCACAGCGACGCGCCCGCGCTGCGGCAGGCGGTGGAGCGGCTGGCGCGCTGGCTCGACGACACCCGCACCGACTGACCCTGGCGACGGAGACCCCCACACCATGTCCGATATGCGCATCAGTGGTTTCGCCTTCGACCGCGGGCTGGACGGCATTTCCTATGCCGGCCGCGAAGCCGCCGGCCAACACCTGCCGGAACGCCAGGAGCTGGCGCCGCCCACCGACGGCGTCAAGGCGCAACTGGCTCAGTTGCTCGACACGCCCAATACCGGCCGCTACCTCGACCAGCAATTGCGCCCCGCCATCGCCAACCGCGACCTGCTGCTGCCCGGCAAGTTCGCGCAGACCCTGCAAGCGACGCTGGACAGCCTGGCCGCCGCGGCCGAGCAGCGCCAGGACGCCAGTCCGGACGAGGCGCGCGCGCTGAACCGCGCGGTGCGGCTGCTCAAGGACGAAGCCGGACTGCGCGACCTGGTCACCATGTATCGCAGCGCGCTGTACCAGGGATGAACGCGTCCATGCTCCTGCCGCCCGATGCCCGCGAGCTGCTCAGCCTGCTGGCCTACGTCTATCTCGAAAACAACCGGCCCGAAAAGACCGCGGTGTTGCTGAATGCCCTGCGCACGCTGGGGTTGGCCGACGGCCGCCAGTTGGCCACGCTGGCACTGGCGCAGTTGCGCGCCGGCAAGCCGGACGCGGCCCTGTCGACCCTGGACCAGCTGGCCATGCAGGGCGGCGTCGACGCGCCCTTCCACCTGATCCGCTCGCAGGCGCTGCTGGCCCTGGAACGCCGCGACGAGGCCGCCGCGGCCATGCGTGCCTATGTTGCCCTGCGGCCCGTCCCGGCGGCCGCCTCTACCGAAGCAGAAACGACTTGAGCCGTCCCATGCAAGCCCTGAACCGCGCCGTCGCCGTCGCCACCAGCCGCAACGATATCGTCCTGGCGGTGCTGATCGTCTCGATCATCTTCATGATGATCCTGCCGCTGCCGACGGCCCTGGTCGATGTGCTGATCGGCACCAACATGACGCTGTCGGCGATTCTGCTGATGGTGGCGATGTACCTGCCGTCGCCGCTGGCCTTTTCCTCCTTTCCCTCGGTGCTGCTGGTCACCACCCTGTTCCGCCTGGGCATTTCGATTGCCACCACCCGCCTGATCCTGCTGCAGGGCGATGCCGGCCACATCATCGAGACCTTCGGCAACTTCGTGGTGGGGGGCAACCTGATCGTCGGCCTGGTGGTGTTCCTGATCCTCACCATCGTGCAGTTCGTGGTCATCACCAAGGGCGCCGAACGCGTGGCCGAGGTGGCGGCGCGCTTCTCGCTGGACGCCATGCCCGGCAAGCAGATGTCGATCGACGCCGACCTGCGCGCCGGCACCATCGACATGGACGAGGCGCGCAAGCGCCGCTCGCTGGTGGAAAAGGAAAGCCAGCTCTATGGCGCCATGGACGGCGCCATGAAATTCGTCAAGGGCGACGCCATTGCCGGGCTCATCATCGTCTCGGTCAACCTGCTCGGGGGCATTCTCATCGGCACCATGCAGCGCGGCCTGTCCGCCGGCGAAGCGGTGCAGGTGTATTCGATCCTGACCATCGGCGACGGCCTGATCGCGCAGATTCCGGCCCTGTTCATCGCCATCTGCGCCGGCATCATCGTGACCCGGGTGCAGACCGGCGACGGCCCTTCCAACGTCGGCAAGGACATCGGCGCCCAGGTGCTGGCCCAGCCGCGCGCGCTGCTGATCGCGGCCGCCATCGCCATCGGCATGGGCCTGATCCCCGGCATGCCCACCCTGACCTTCCTGGCGCTGGCCGCGGTGGTCGGCACCGTCGGCTTCGTACTGCTGCGCGGCACCCGCAAGGTGGTGGACGAGAAGACCGGCGAAATCACCGAGATTCCGGCGCTGGCCGCCGACGGCCAGAAACCGCAGGCCAAGCCGCGCACCGATGGCAGCGCCGAATTCGCGCCCACCTTGCCGTTGATGATCGACGTGGCCGCCGCGCTGCAGCGCAGCTTCGATGCCGATGAGCTCAACGACGAACTGCTCAAGATCCGCCGCGCCCTGTATTTCGACCTGGGCGTGCCATTCCCCGGCATCCAACTGCGCTTCAACGACGCCCTGCCGCCGGACAGCTACAACATTCTGCTGTCCGAGGTACCGGTATCCCAGGGCAAGCTGCGCCCGGGGTCGGTGCTGGTGCGCGATACCGAGCAGAACCTGCAGGCGCTGCAGGTGCCGTATGAAACCGACAAGCGCTTCCTGCCGAACATCCCCACGCTGTGGGTCGAGGCCGGCCTGGCCCCGACCCTGTCGGCCGCCGGCATTCCCTTCCTGGACCCGCACCAGGTGCTGACCTGGCACCTGGCCTTCGTACTGAAAAAATACTCGTCGGATTTCATCGGCATCCAGGAAACCCGCTTCCTGCTGACCGCCATGGAAGACCGCTTCCCCGACCTGGTCAAGGAAGCGCTGCGCGTGATGCCGGTGCAGAAAATCGCCGAAATCCTGCAGCGGCTGGTGTCCGAGGACATCTCGGTGCGCAACCTGCGCGCGGTGCTGGAAGCCCTGATCGAATGGGGCCAGAAGGAAAAAGATTCGGTGCTGCTGACCGAATACGTGCGCGTCTCGCTCAAGCGCCATATCAGCTACAAATACTCCAGCGGCCAGAATATCCTGCCGGCCTACCTGCTCGCGCCCAATGTCGAGGAAACCGTGCGCGGCGCCATCCGCCAGACCTCCGCCGGCAGCTACCTGGCGCTCGACCCCAATGCCTCCAAGAAGCTGGTGGACAACATCAAGCGCGTCACCGGCGACCTGGCGGCGGCAGCGCAAAAGCCGGTGCTGCTGACCTCGATGGACATTCGCCGCTACCTGCGCAAGATGATCGAACAGGACCTGTACGAACTGCCGGTTCTGTCCTACCAGGAGCTGACCCAGGAAATCAACGTGCAGCCGCTGGCCAGGGTGGACCTGTGAATCCGCCCGCAACCGGAGCCCTGTCATGAGCGAAGCGCTGGAACTCCGCGTGCTGTCCGGCCTGCACCGCGACGCCCGCTGCCTGGTGGCCGATGGCTCGGTGCTGGGCGCCGATCCGGCCTGCGACATCGTGCTGGCCGACGACGGCATGGGGCCGCGCGCCGCGCGCGTGCGCATCGGCGAGGGCGGCTGGGACCTGGCGCTGGACGACGCCGCGCCGGCCCAAACGCCCGCCACCCCGTTCAACCGCCCGGTGCCGCTGGGCCCGGTCTGGATTACGGTGGCCCGCCGCGGCGACCCCTGGACCAACGCGCCCGACGCCGCCAACGATGCCGTCGCCCCGGCCGTGACCGCGCCCGAGGCGGCGCCGCCGCCCGAGAC
>NZ_CADIJV010000022.1 GCF_902859765.1 Achromobacter pulmonis | reverse complement strand
CCCGAGTGATATCGAATAAAGGATGCCGACGATGAATACTGCCCATGTTGCCGCGCCGCTGGCGGTCAAACCCTGGTACCGCGAATTCTGGCCCTGGTTCCTGATGGCCGGGCCCTTCTTGGCGGTGGTCGGCTGTGCCGTCACCATCTACCTGGCCTATACGCAGTTCGGCGACCAGCCGATCCAGGAAGGCGTGGTCAAGCGCGGGCTGGTGATCGAGCAGGTGGATACGGTGGCCGCGCCGCCGGCCGCGGCCGGCGCGCGCTGATGCGGCCCGGAGAGACGCCATGGGACTGAGATCATTGATGTGGATACTGTGGCCCTCGTTCCTGGCGGCGGCCGTGGGCAGCGCGATCGTCTTCGCGTTGATCGATCCGCTGGACGTGGCGGTATTCGGGTATGTGCCGACGGGGCGGATGGGGTTCTATACGGTGTCGTTCTTCCTGCTGTGGGCGATGGCGGGGGCGTCGAGTGCATTGACGGCCTATCTGATGCCCAAGGTAGAAGAAGATCCGGATCTCTGAGGCCTGTCCGTATGGACAGGCCTCAGGCATGTGCGCGCCCTTACGGCACGATCGACAGGCCGACGCGGAACTGCGATTCGTTGCGCTGGTTGTAGCCCAGCAGCGTCTCGCCGTAGCCATTGAAGTATTGCAGGTGCAGGTAGCCGTTCATGTTGAGCCAGGTGCGCTGCAGCGGCCAGGCGAAATCGAGCTGGGTGGTGCGGCGGCGCTGGTCGCCCTGGCGGTACATGGCCGACACCACGGCGCCGTTGTCCTGCGCCCAGCGCAGGTTCCAGTCGACGCGGCCGGCGTAATCGGCGTAGTCGGCGTTTTCGCTGGCCACGCCGAAATAGGCCTTGACCTTGGGCGCGAAGGTCAGCGTGCTGCCGCCGTCGAAGCGGTAGTTGAACTGCGGCTGGATATAGGCATCGTTGACCGAGCGCGAGTCGTCGCCGGCCTTGCCGTTGGAGTTGTGCTCGACGCCGGTGTTCATGCCCAGGCGCCAGTTCTGGTTATGCGACGACCAGATGTCATCGGACAGCCAGAACACGCTGGGGTTGAAGGTGGTGTCGATGAAGGGCATGGAATCGCCCTGCAAGTCCCACAGCGAGGTCTGCGTGTAGCCCAGGTAGAAGTTCTCGCCCCAGGTGGCCGGGCGGCCGCCGGAAGGGGTGAACAAACGGTACTTGGCGCTGATCTGGAAACGCGCGGTGGTCTGGCCGCGCGTACCGATGTCGAAATACACCGGCTTGTACTCGGAGATCGCGCTGCGGAAGCGGTCGAACGCCGTTTGCTGCACCGTGGGCGAGACCGCCGCGTCCGGCGCCGGGCCGCCTTCGGGCGAGGCGCCGACCGCGCTCACCATCGCCGGCGGCACCGGCTGGCCGGTGCGCGGGTCCACGACCGGGCCGGGCGCCGGCGTGCTGGCCAGTGTGCCGCTGTCGCGGACGGTGGCGTCCAGCGCCATCATGGCCGGCTGGCCCTCGATGGAGACGGCCTGCAGGCCGCGGGCGCTGGCGGGGACCTCGGCGCTCCAGGCCATGCGCGCGAAATTGTTGACCGGCACGCTGTATTGGCCTTGCCTCCTTGCAACCGGGCCAGGCTGCGCACGATCTGGCCATCCTGGCCGCGCCATTGCAGCACCAGTTCGGGCGGAGCTTGCCACGTGGCGCGGGCATTGCCCTCGTTGAAATACACGGCTTCGATAGTGACGGTTTCGCCGGGGGCCGCGGAAGGCCGGTCCAGTCGGTACGACACGCCGGCAGCGGCGGTTCCGGACAGCCCCAGTGCCAGGGCGAGGGTCAGGGAGCGCAGGGGAAGGGCGATACGTCGGAACGAAGTCATGGGAATCGAGGGAAACGGTGACGATGCAATGTAGCATCGCACCAGCCTACATTTTGTAAGCCGTACTTATCGGATGTAGGACTTGCAACAAGGGAGCTGGCGCCGGCGCGCTCGCAGCCGGGGCAGGCAAAGGGCGCGTGGCCGATACCGGCGCCGCCGATGGCACGGGGCCCCGCGCATCATCGACGATGCGCGGGGC
This sequence comes from Achromobacter pulmonis, assembly GCF_902859765.1. GTDB lineage: Bacteria > Pseudomonadota > Gammaproteobacteria > Burkholderiales > Burkholderiaceae_B > Achromobacter > Achromobacter pulmonis. Next base: position 98,135 of record NZ_CADIJV010000022.1, on the reverse strand, counting down.
CCCGTGCCATCGAAACTGCCTTACTCGCCGAACTTGATGCCCTGCGCCAGCGGCAGGTTGCGCGAATAGTTGATGGTGTTGGTGGCGCGGCGCATGTAGTTGCGCCAGGCATCCGAACCCGACTCGCGGCCGCCGCCGGTTTCCTTTTCCCCGCCGAAGGCGCCGCCGATCTCGGCGCCCGAGGTGCCAATGTTGACGTTGGCGATGCCGCAGTCCGAGCCCGCGGCCGACAGGAAGGTCTCGGCCTCGCGCAGGTCGTTGGTGAAGATGGCTGACGACAGGCCCTGCGGCACGCCGTTCTGCATGGCCAGCGCCTGGTCGAAATCGGTGTAGCGCATCACGTACAGGATCGGCGCGAAGGTCTCGTGGCAGACCACGTCGGTCTGGCCCGGCATCTCGGCGATGGCGGGGCGCACGTACCAGGCGTCCGGGTACTGCTCGGCCAGCACGCGTTCGCCGCCGGTGATCTTGCCGCCTTGTTCGCCGGCGGCCGTGAGCGCGGCCTGCATGGCGTCGAACGAGGCGCGGTCGATCAGCGGCCCGACCAGGTTGCCGCCGTCCAGCGGATTGCCGATAGGGGCGCTGGCGTAGGCTTTTTGCAGGCGTTGCAGCAGGTCGTCGGCCACGCTTTCGTGCACGATCAGGCGGCGCGTGGTGGTGCAGCGCTGGCCGGCGGTGCCGATGGCGCCGAAGACGATGCCGCGCGCAGCCATGTCGAGGTCGGCGCTGGGGCCCACGATGATGGCGTTGTTGCCGCCCAGTTCCAGCAGCACGCGGCCGAAGCGCTGCGCCACGCGCGGGCCGACCTGGCGGCCCATGCGGGTCGAGCCGGTGGCCGACACCAGCGCCACCGTGTGCGAATCCACCAGGGCTTCACCGATGTCGCGGCCGCCGATCAGCACTTCCGACAGGCCCGCGGGGGCATCGCCGAAGCGCTGCACCGCCTGGGCGAACAGCGCCTGGCAGGCCAACGCGGTCAACGGCGTCTTTTCCGACGGCTTCCAGACCACGGCGTTGCCGCACACCAGCGCCAGCGCGGCGTTCCAGGACCATACCGCCACCGGGAAATTGAAGGCGCTGATGACGCCCACCACGCCCAGCGGATGCCAGGTTTCCATCATGCGGTGGCCGGGGCGCTCGGAAGCGATGGTCAGGCCGTACAACTGACGCGACAGGCCCACGGCGAAGTCGCAGATGTCGATCATTTCCTGGACCTCGCCTTCGCCTTCGGCCAGGATCTTGCCGGCTTCCAGGCTGACCAGCCGGCCCAGCTCGCGCTTGTACTGGCGCAGCGTTTCGCCGAACAGGCGCAGCAGCTCGCCACGGCGCGGCGCCGGCACGTCGCGCCAGGCCAGGCTGGCCTGGCGCGCGCGGGTGATGGCCGCGTGCGCCTGTGCCACGGTGTGCTCGTGGACCTGGGCCAGTTCGGCGCCATCGATCGGGCTGCGGGCGACCAGCGTGCCGCCGGTCAGGGTCGCGGGGTTCAGTCCGAGTGCGCGCAGGATGTCTTGGGGCGTGTCCATACCGGTTCCTTGGAGATGCCGGCGAAGGCGGGACCTTCGCTTAAGGGTTATGCCTAAGTGGCGATTCTGGAAATAAATTTACTATACGAAACTCCAGCGCGAAATGCGAAACCTTTTTTGAAGGCGATGTTCGTGGCAGAACCCTTGCTCGTAGTCGAGGCGGTCACCAAGACCTACCAGCGCGACGGCCAGCCCGATCACCTGGCGCTGGCCGGCATCGACTGCCGTCTGGCGCGAGGCGAAGTGCTGGTGGTGGTGGGGCCGTCGGGGTCGGGCAAGAGCACCTTCCTGCGCACCCTCAATGGCCTGGAGCGCATCGACAGCGGCACCATCCGCGTCGACGGCGTGTCATTGACCGACCCGGCCACCGACCTCAACCGCTGGCGCACCGACGTGGGCATGGTGTTCCAGCACTTCAACCTGTTTCAGCATCGCACCGCGCTAGACAACGTGGCGCTGCCGCAGCGCGTGGTGCGCGGCCGCGACCGGGCCCGGGCCGGGCGCTACGCGCTTGAACTGCTGGACCGGGTCGGCATGGCCGACTTCGGCGCGCGCTATCCCAGCCAGTTGTCCGGCGGCCAGCAGCAGCGCGTGGCGATTGCCCGCGCCCTGGCGCTGGACCCCAAGCTGATGCTGTTCGATGAGGCTACCTCGGCGCTCGACCCCGAGACCGTCGGCGGCATCCTGGAATTGATGCGCGCCCTGGCGCGCGACGGCATGACCATGGCGGTGGTGACGCACGAGATGGGCTTTGCCCGCGACGTGGGCGACCGCGCGCTGTTCATGGATGCCGGCCGCGTCGTCGAGTCCGGCACCCCGGCCGAGGTTTTCGGCCAGCCGAAGCAGGCGCGCACCCGCGCCTTCCTGGAAAAGATTCTGTAGCACGCAGCACCCGTTTCACGCAGCAGCAAGCAGGGCCGGTCCGGCCAGACCGGGCGCCGCCGGCATCAGGTGTACGCCCGGAACGACACACCTCATCCACCTTTGAAGGGGAAGCAAATGCTGAAAATCAAACAATGGCTGGGCGCCGCCGGTATGGTGCTGGCCGTGGCCGCCATCGCCCAGCCGGTGCGGGCCGATGAGCTGTCCGACATCATCAAGCGCGGCGAACTGCGCGTGGCGGTGCAGACCTCCGGCCCGCTGATGAGCTTCATGGACAAGAGCGGCAAGCGCACCGGCCTGGCGGTCGAGGTGGCCAAACGCATGGCCGACGACCTGGGCGTCAAGCTGGTGCTGCAGGACTATGAATGGAAGGGGCTGATCCCGGCGCTGCTGTCCGGCAAGGCCGACATGGTGGCCGCCGACATGACGCCGACGCCGCAGCGCGCCGCCCAGGTGTTGTTCTCGGCGCCCATGTTCTACGCCGACACCGTTGCCGTGGTGCCCAAGGACTCGCCCTACAAGTCGTACGCGGAACTGAACAAGGACGGCGTGACCGTCGGCGCGCTGGGCGCCAGCACCTACGCCGAGGTCGGCAAGAAGATGCTGCCCAAGGCCACGCTCAAGGAATTCTCCGGCGGCAGCGCGCCGGTCGGCCAGGCCCTGTCCAGCGGCCGCCTGGACGCCGGCATCATGTCGCTATCCACCGCCAACCAGTTCCTGGTCGACTTCGGCAACCTGCGCGTGCTGGACGGCGTCATGGTGCGCGAGCCGCTGGCCTTTGCCGTCGGTCCCAACGCCTTCCGCCTGAAATTCTGGCTCGACAACTGGCAGACGCTCAAGACCGCCGACAACACCCTGCCGGAACAGATTAAGTACTGGTACTCGACCGACTGGAAGAAAGACCACTGATCGCGCGCTTTTCCCACCACTGACCACAGGACCGGCATGGACTGGCTGATCGACTACTACAACTGGCGCATCGTCAGCCAGTACACGGGCCAGTTCGCCACCGGGCTGGCCAACACCCTGATCGCGGCCGGCGCCAGCCTGGTGCTGTCGGTGCTGGCCGGCGTGCCGCTGGCGCTGGCGCGCATGTCGCCGCGCGCCGCGGTCTGGCGGCCGGTGGCGGGCTACGTGCAGTTCATCCGCTCGACCCCGCTGCTGGTGCAGATCTACCTGGTGTATTACGCGGTGCCGATGCTGGTGCCGGGCGCCAAGGGCTGGAGCGAGATGCTGCTGGGCATCCTGGCCATGACGCTGCACCACGCGGCCTATATGAGCGAGATCATCCGCGTCGGCATCGAATCGGTGCCGCGCGGCCAGATCGAAGGCGCCAAGGCCTGCGGCATGAACTATCGCCAGCGCCTGCGCTACGTGGTGTTGCCGCAGGCCTTCGCCAACACGCTGCCGCCGCTGCTGGGGCAGACCGCCGTGCTGATCAAGGACACCTCGCTGCTGTCGCTGATCACGGTCTTCGAACTGGTGGCGGCCGGCGTGCAGATGAACAGCGACCGTATCGTGCCGACCGAGAGCTTCCTGACCATCGCGGCCGGCTACTTGCTGATCTACGCCGTGATGATGCTGCTGTCGCGCGGCGTGAGCCTGTGGCTGGCCGGTCCCGCCTGGAACGCGAGGTAAGCATGCTGGATTCCTACCTCTCCACCGCCGGCGTCGTGCTGCCGTTCCTGCTCAAGGGCTTCTGGGAGACGCTCAAGATCTCGTTCATGGCGATCATCGCCGGGTCGCTGCTGGGCTTTGTCATCGGCGTGATCCGCAGCTACCGCATCCGTGGCCTGCACCAGTTGCTGGGGCTGTACATCCACCTGCTGCGCGGCACGCCGTTCCTGGTGCAGCTCTATATCTTCTACTTCGTGCTGCCCAGCACCGGCATCGAGTTGCTGCATTGGGACTCGGGCACCGCCGCGTTCGTGTCGCTGTCGGTCTATACCTCGTGCTACGTGGCCGAGATCGTCACCGGCGCCATCCGCGCCGTGCCGCGCGGCCAGACCGAAGGCGCCATGACGCTGGGCTTGCGGCCGTTGCAGATCCTGCGGCTGGTGATCCTGCCGCAGGCCATGCGCCTGATCGTGCAGCCCATGAGCGGTGTATACGTGATGCTGATCAAGAGCACCGCCATCCTGTCGGTGGTCGGCATCACCGAACTGACGCGGCAGGGCGAGGTCTTCATCATCACCTTCCCGGCGAAGTCGCTGTTCATCTACAGCATGATCGCCATCATCTATTTCCTGTACTGCTACCCCTTGCTGCGCCTGGCCTCCTGGCTGGAAAAGCGCCTGGCCGGGGGCTTGCAGGGCGCCGGACTGCACTAGGCCCCGCCAACGCGAACCCGACACCATGGCCACCGAGTACATCGATACCTATTACAAGCGCACGCTGGGCGATGCCGAAACGTACTACGCGCCCCTGGCGGGCACGGCCGAGGCCGATGTCTGCGTGGTCGGCGGCGGCCTGGCCGGCCTGACGACGGCGCTGGAGCTGGCCCGGCGCGGCCGCGCGGTGACGCTGCTGGAAGGGCGCCGCATCGCCTGGGGCGCCTCGGGCCGCAATGGCGGCTCGGTGTCGCCGGCGTTCTCGGCCGGCGCCGATGCCATCCGCAAACATGTCGACGAAGACCACTACCGCCAGCTTTACCGCCTGTCGATGGAGGGCGTGGAGATCATCCGCGACAACATCCGCGACCTGCGCATCGATGATGCCCATAAGGTCGACGGCCGCCTGCGGGTGGTGCGCTACGAGGCCAGCGACCCGCTGCGGCGCTATTGCGAGGACCAGCGGCGCGACTTCGGCCGCGACGTGCGCCTGCTGGACCGCGCCGAGGTGCGCGAGCGGCTGCTGTCCGACGCCTATTTCCAGGGCATCGAGGACCCGTCCTCGTTCCATTTTCATCCGCTCAACTACGCCCGCGCCCTGGCGCGCGAGTGCGCGCGGCTGGGCGTGCGCATCCACGAGGACACCCCCGTGACCCAGGCCCGGCTGGAGGGCGCGGCCAAGCGGCTGCGCACCGCCGCCGGCCAGATCGACGCCCGCACCGTGGTGCTGGCCACCGGCGGCTATACCGGCGACGTGGTGCCGGCGCTGCGGCGGGCCATGCTGCCCATCGCCACCTACATCATGCTGACCGAGCCGCTGGGCGAGCGAGTGCGCCAGGCCATCCGCACCCAGGCCGCCATCGGCGACGATCGTCGCGCCGGCAACTATTACCGGGTGCTCGATGGCGGGCGCATCGGCTGGGGCAGTAGAATCACCACCCGTGTCGACGACCCGCCCGATCTGGCCGAGTCCCTGCGCCGCGAACTGCTCAGTGTCTATCCCCAGTTGCAGGGCCTGCGCGTGGAGACCGCGTGGTCCGGACGCATGGCCTATGCGCGGCACCTGATGCCGCAGATCGGCAGGCTGGCGCCCGATGTCTGGTATTGCACGGCCTTCGGCGGCCATGGCATGAACACCACCGCTATCGGCGGCCGGGTCGTGGCCGAGGGGATCGTCGGCGACAGCCAGCGCTACCGGCTGTTCGAGCCCTTCGGACTGGCCTGGAACGGCGGCGCGCTGGGCACGGCGGCGGTTCAACTCACATATTGGTCTTACCAGGCGCGCGATTGGTGGCGGGAGCGGCAGTCGCGTGCATGACAGGGTGTACAGATGCAAGGCAACAAACAGAGCGTGTTGGCACAACGGCTGCGAGCCCTGCGCCAGGCGCGCGATTGGACGCTCAAGCAGGCGGCGCAGGCCACCGGCGTGGCCGCGTCCACGCTCTCGAAAATCGAGAACGGCCTGCTTTCGCCCACCTATGACAACCTGATCAAGATCGCCGCCGGCCTGGACCTGGACGTGGCCGAACTGTTCACCGCGTCCGACGCCCACATGGGCACCGGCCGCCGCAGCCTCAGCCGCCAGGGCGAGGGCCGCCAGTACGAAACCCCGTATTACGACCACCGCCTGCTGTGCACCGCGCTGTCGCACAAGCGCATGATGCCGTTCCACACCCGCGTCAAGGCGCGCTCCTTCGACGAGTTCCAGGACTGGAGCCGCCACGGCGGCGAGGAATTCGTCTACGTGCTGGAAGGTGAGGTCGAGCTGTACACCGAGTTCTACGAGCCGGCGCGCCTGAAGGCGGGCGAGAGCTTCTATATCGACAGCCGCATGGGCCACCGGGTGATCAGCCTGAGCAAGCAGGACGCGCTGGTGCTGTGGGTGTCGACCCACGCCGACCTGGGCGAGGAATGATTCGGTCGGCCTGATAAACCGCGCCGGCCGGCGTCGTGCCGCCACGGCCCGCGGCAACAAGGTAAAATGCGCCGCCCGGAGCTTTTCCGGGCAGCCACACACCGCGCGGCAGTAGCTCAGTTGGATAGAGCACGGGCCTTCTAAGCCTGAGGTCGGGGGTTCGATCCCCTCCTGCCGCGCCAGAATAGCTTGTGGAATCAAACGATTGCGCGGATTTGTGGCTGGTGCCCCCGGTAACATCCCAGTCCACGGTAGTCGCCACTTCGGGACCATCTGCCAATTCACCCGGTGATTCCATTGACCACTCCAGACTCATCGCCGCAGGAACTGGTGGACCTCGAGCGCAGACATGCGCGGCTGGCGCGCGAATTGAACGACCTGCTTCACGCCAGCCAGCGGAGCCGGCGAGCCATGCGCTGCCTGCTTGCGCTGGCTTTGCTATTGAGCGGCGGCGCCTCGCTCTGGCTGCTCGTTTCGTTGTGCCAAATGGTCGCTCAGGGGTTCGTCGTTGAATGTGCGCGCATGTCATCGATCGATTGCCGCCGAGTGGGAGACACCGAGGGCGCTTATTGGCTGGCCTTGTTCGTTCGCATTCTTATGCTCGCGCTGGCCGGCAGTGCCTCGGTATTTGCGGCGTTGATGTTGCGGGCAATGCTTAAGCCGGCGCCCGACGTGGGTGCCATGCGAGCCCGCTTACAGCGTCTGGAAGCGTTGATCGCGCAGACCCGGCAGGCGTGCGCGGATTCCGGCGAGTGACGCCGCATGCCTGGGCTGGCTGACCAGACGCAGGCACGCGGGTAGCCATGGACAGAGGGCGCATCGCCGCCGGCCGGTACACGCACTGCCTGGAGGCGGGCGGCGAGCACGTCGCGCCGGCTCATTTTCGCGGCATGATGGCTTGCGCCGAGATATGCCGTGGCTCGGCGCACACCATGCTGCTGGGCGCGCAAAACCATGCCCCGGTATGCCGGGCTTGCGCCGCGCTGTGCCGGGATTGTGCGGCCAGTTGCGAGCGCATCGATGGCATGCAGGATTGCGCGCAAGCCTGCCAAGCATGCGCGCAGGCGTGCGAACGTATGGCGAGGTGATGTCTGCCTCGCCCGCTGCCGGCGCGACCTGCACACTGACATGGCGGTGGATGCCACAGCGGCGCATTGGCCGGTTGGCCACGCTTGATCGGATGACGGGACGCCGCTGTGGCGAAAGCCAGGCAGCAAATGGCGTGCCCGCGACCATGAGCAAGAGCGCCAGCGCTCAGGCCCGCGCCATCGCGCGGCGATAGGCGGCCAGGGTCCGTTCCATCTGGTTCGCCAGGCGGAAGTTGGCTTGTGCATAGTCTCGGGCCCGCGCCACCACCGCCGCGGCAGCGGCCGGGTCGGCGCGGATTGCCTGGATGCGGTCGGCGAAGCCGTCGATGTCGCCGGGTTGGGCCAGCCAGCCGGTGGCGCCCGGCGTGACGATCTCGGGCAAACCGCCGACCCGGCTGGCCACTACCGGGCAACCCGACGCGAAAGACTCCGGCACCACGCGCGACCAGGCCTCGGTGGCCGAAGGCACCAGCAATACATCGGCGGCGTGGAGCATGTCGGCCACGTCGTCGCGATGGCCGGCGAAGACTACCTGCGGGGAGATGCCGAGCTGAACGGCCAGGGCGCGCAGCTCGGCCGCGTAGGCCCGGGTGTCGGCCGTCGCCGTGCCCACCACCAGGGCGCTGGCCGGCACGGCCCGGCGGCGCAGCCGCTGCACCACGCGCAGCAGGTCGGATTGGCGCTTCTCGGGGCGCAGCATGCCGATGGTGGCGACCACATAGGCGTCAGGGGCCAGGCCCAGTTCGCGCCGCACGCGCTGGCGCGTGGCGGGTTTGTCGCCGGCGTGGAAGAAGGCCTCGTCCGCCCATTCGCCGACCACGCTGACGCCATCCGCGCGGGCCAGGCGGGCGTGCAGCAGGGCCGCGCGGCCGGCGTCGCTGGTGGCGATCACGTGATCGCAGCCCAGCTTCCACTCCAGGCGGCGGCGCGCGCTGGTGGGCATGGGCTTGGCGAAATGCCGCGTGCGCACCACGGCGCACAGGTCGCGGCACAGGGCGCCGCTCTTGCCGTCGGCGCGGCTGTGGCTGTCGATCACGTTGATGTGCAGGCGGCGCACGGCGCGGCGCAGCCGCCAGATCGTGGCGGGCGAATAGGGCGAGTCGAAGTCGATGTCCACGGTGGCGATGCCGCGCTGGCGCGCCGCCAGGCTGATCGCGCTGCCGGGCGGCGCGGCGATGGCCGTGTCGTGGCCGTGGCGGGTCAGCCAGTAGGCCTGTTCCAGGGTGCGGAATTCGAGTCCGCCCAGGTTTCTTTCGCCAAGGGTGTGCAGGATGCGCATGGTGCAGGTGAGGGTGGGGATTCAGGCGGTGGCGCGCGGCGTGCCGGCCAGCGCGCGCGCACAGGCTTGCAGGACCTGGTCCGGGGCGATGGTATTGATGCCATCGCGCGGTTGGCGCGGCACCACGGCGACGGCATGGCGCCGGCGCCAGAACCATTCGGGGTTTGGCTGGTTGAAGATGCCGACATACGGCACGCCGGTGGCCTGCGCCACGTGCGACGGGCCGCAGTCGTTGGCGACCACCAGGCGCGCGCCCAGCATGATCGCGCTCAGCTCGGCCAGCGGCCGGCAATAGGCCACCTGGATGTCAGCGCGCCGCAGGGCCGTCAGCTCGGCGTGCTCGCGCGCTTCCTGCCGGCCCAGTGCGAAGGTGTAGCGTGTGTCGGGGCCCAGCAGCGTCTTGAGGCGGTCGGCCAGGCGCAGGTAGTGCGCCACGCTCCAGCGCTTGAATGGTCCGGCGCCGCCGCCGGGAAGAAACACCACGTCGGCGCGGCCATCTACCCGCCGATGCGCGCGGGCCAGTTCGGCGAAGCAGCGGCGCGCACTGTCTTCGGCATCCAGGGGCCGGTAGGCGGCCAGCAGACGCAGGTTGGCCAGGCCGATGTATTCGGCTTCGTCCTTGCGGTGACAGTGGGTCCAGACCACGTCGCTCAATCGCGCGTTGCGAAAACCCAGGCGGACGGCCGGCAGGCGCAGCAGATTGATCAGGCCGAAGCGCTCGCTGCTGTGATGCAGGTTCACCGACATCTGCGTCCTGGCGCTCAGGCTGCGCGTGTAGTCGAGCAGCGTACGCACGCGCTGGAATTCGTCGACCCAGGGCAGGGCGTGGTAGATCGGACCGACGTCGTCGCGCGCGACAACCTTGATCCGCTTCGTGGGCCACCAGGCCTTGAGCTGGTACAAGGTGGCGAAGGCGACGATCTGGTCGCCCAACTGCGGCTGGCTTCTGACGTAGACAACAATGTCCGACACGCGACCTCTCCTGTGCGGGCCTGGGGAATGGCCTCGCAATCTACGGGAGCGCGCGGGAAATTCTTTCTCGATAGATTGAAAGAATGTGAAGATTGGGCCGGTGCGGCTTAAAGGATTTACACACTCGGCCCTGCCATCTATGGCAGGCGGGCGCTGGCGATGCGGGAAGGGGCGCCCTGGCGCTCCGTGCAGCGGCCCCGGCACGGCCTGGAACTGGGCCGTACAAGATTCTCGATGTATGGACTCAAACGGCGTTTGTTGCCATACTCATCGATTGATTTCCTGTCCATGCATTGCGGCATTCCCGGCGCAATAGAATCCATGCATAACGACGACGTATATGCGTCCTGGCCCTTGACTTTCGTGCGCGGCGCCGGCCCCCGCTACCGCCAGATCGCCGATTTCATCGAGGGCGCTGTGGCCGCCAATCGCATGCAGCCGGGCGACCGCCTGCCGCCGCAGCGGCGCCTGGCCCAGCATCTGGGCGTGGACCTGACCACCGTGACGCGCGCCTATGCCGAGGCTGCCCAGCGCGGCCTGATCGAGGCGCGCGGGCCGCTGGGCACCTTCATCGCGCGCCCGGCCGAACAGCCCCTGCGACAGATGCTGGACCTGGGCATGAACATGCCGCCGCTGCCGCTGGGCTGCGATCTGCAGGACCTGCTGCGGCACGGCTTGGCCAAGGCCATGGAACGGCACGATGTGGGCGTGATGATGACCTATCACCAGGCCGGCGGCGGACCGGCCGAACGCGAGGCCGGCGCGCAATGGCTGTCGCAGTCGGTCGAGAACGTCGACCCGGACCGGGTGCTGGTGTGTCCCGGCGCGCAGGCCGCGCTGGCCGCAGTGATGCTGGCCTACAGCCGCCCGGGCGATGGCATCATCGCCGAGCCGCTGGTGTATCCGGGGCTGTTGACCGCCGCGCGGCAGCTGGGCCGCCGCGTGCTGGTGGCCGAGACCGACGCCGACGGCATGACCCCCGCCGGACTGGAGCGCGCCTGCCGCGACGGCGGCCGGCTGGTCTACCTGAACCCCACGCTGCAGAATCCCACCGCCCACACCATGAGCGCGGCGCGCCGCCGCGACCTGGCGCGCTCGGCCGTGGCCTGCGGCGTGCGCATCATCGAAGACGACCCGTATTCGCTGTTCCTGGATGGCGCGCCGCCGGCGCTGGCCAGCCTGGCGCCGGCCTCGGTGTTCTACATCGCCACGTTGGCCAAGACCCTGACCCCGGGGCTGCGCACCGCGTTCGTGCTGGGCCCGGACCAGGACAGCCGCCACAACGTGTTGGCGGCGATGCGCTCATTCGCCGTGATGGCCGCGCCGCTGATGGGCGTGCTGACCACGCAATGGATCGCCAGCGGCGCCGCGCGGCAGATTCTGGACGGCGTGCGCGCCGAGGCCCACGCGCGCCAGCAACTGGCGCGCCAGTTGCTGCCCGGGCCGTTCCCGGCTGCCGCGGCGGGCATCCACCTGTGGCAGCCGCTGCCGGACTGCTGGACCGCGGCGGACCTGGAGCGGGTGGCGCGCGACGAGGGCCTGAGCGTGACCTCGTCGGAAGTCTTTCACCTGGGGCCGGGCACGCCCAACGCCATCCGCATCTCGCTGGGCAGCATTCCCGAGCGCCGGGCGTTGGCGCAGGCGCTGGAACGGTTGGCCGGACTGCTGCGGCGGCGTCCGCGCGGCTTGCGCGACGTAATTGTATGAGGCCGGGGCCGTAATAGGGCGGCTGTGCCCGCCCCGCCGTCACACGTCATGCTGTTCGAAACATTCCACGCCGTGCAGGACACCCTGGTCGAATTTGCCCGCGCCCATGCCGCTTGGCTGGCGCCGCTGGGCTTCGTGTTCGCGTTCCTGAAGTCGTTGCCGCTGGTGGCGCTGGTGGTTCCCGGCACGGCGCTGCTGCTGTCGATCGGCGCCATCCTGGGGTTGGGCGATAGCGCGTTCGTGCCGGTATGGCTGGCCATCGCCATCGGCGCGGCACTGGGCGATTGGGTGCAGTACGCTTGCGGCGTGCGGTTCGGGCCCGGTCTGCTGCAATCGAAGTCGCTGCGCAAACGCCCGCAGCTCCTGCATCGCAGCACCGTGTTCATCCAGCGGTGGGGCGTGCTCAGCATCGTGCTGTGCCGCTTCTTCGGCCCGTTGCGGGCCACCGTGCCGATGATCGCCGGCATCTGCGGCATGCGCGCCGCAGCCTTTCAGATCGCGAACTGGGCTTCGGCGTTCCTGTGGGCGGCGGCGCTGCTATTGCCGGGCTGGTGGAGCACGCGCGCGCTCCTGTGACAGGACCGGCGCGCCGCCATCAGCCGCCGGCCACCGCCAGCATCAGCAGCGCGCCCAGCAGCGCCGGCGGCATCACCCACGCGCCCAGCTTGAGAAAACGCAGCGCGCCGACATGCTGGCCCTCGCGCCGCACCGCGATCAGCCACAGCAGCGTCGCCAGCGAGCCGGTGATCGACAGGTTGGGCCCGAGGTCGACGCCGATCAGCAGGGCGCCGGCGGTCCGCGCCGGCAGGTCGGCGATCTGGCCGACCGAGCCGGCGATCAACCCGGCCGGCAGGTTGTTGATGAGGTTGCTGGCCAGCGCCGCCACGATGCCGGCGCCCCACAGCGCGCCGCCGGCCGAATCGCCCGCCAGCCGCAGCAATGCCTGCGCCAGGGCGTCGATGGCGCCGCTGCGCGCCAGGCCCTCGACCAGCACGAACAGGCCAGCCACCATCGGCAATACGCCCCAGGCCACATGGCGCAGGACCGGCAGGGGGCTGAGCCGTTGCTTCAGGTGGATCAGCCCGGCAGTGGCCAGGCCGGCGATGAAGGTCGGCAGGCCCAGGTCGGCATGCAGCGCCGAGGCCAGCATCAGCACCAGCGCGGTCAGCAGGATGCCGATGCCGGTCAGGCGGGCGCCGCTGCCCAGCGGTCGCGGCGCGATGTCGGCCCGCAGCGGCTGGCGCAGCGCCTCGCGCTGGCTGAAGCGCAGGGCCAGATAGGTCAGGCCGATGGCCGCCAGCGACGGCAGCGTGAAGCGTTGCAGCCAGTCCAGCAGCGGCGGCATCTGGCTGCCGTACACCACCAGGTTGGCGGGGTTGGAGATCGGCAGCACGAAGCTGGCGGCGTTGGCGATGAAGGCGCAGATGAACAGGTAGGGCAGCGGCCGCGCGCCCGCGGCCCGCGCCGCGGCAAACACCGCCGGCGTCAGCACCACGGCGGTGGCATCGTTGGACAGGAACACCGTCACCAGAATGCCCACCAGGAATACCAGGTCGAACAGGCGCCGCGCCGACCCGCGCGCATGGCGCGCCGCCACCATCGCCAGCCAGTCGAACAGCCCCTGCTGGCGCGCCAGTTCGGCCAGCACCATCATGCCGATCAGGAACAGGTACACGTCCAGCCCCTTGCCGACCGCGCCCAGCGCCGCCTGCCACGGGATCAGGCCGGTTGCCGTCAGCAGCAGCGCCGCGCCGCCGGCCCAGACGTACTCGGGCAGCTTCCAAGGGCGCAGCAGGATGCCGATGATCGCCAGGGCGGAAATGCCCCAGAGGGCGAGGGAAGCGGCGGGAAAGGGCATGAGCGGCGATGACGAGAAACCGGGGCGGGAAGCATTATCGCCGGTTCGGCGCCCGCCAGGGCCGGCCCCGCCGCGCCGCCGCGCGGCGCCTATTGGATCTGCAAGGTATACATCGCCCGTCCGCGCACCAGCGTCAGCAGCAGCGGTTGCCCTGGCGTGGCGCCGGCCAGCAGGGCGCGCAGATCGGCCAGCCGGCTGACCGGGCGCCGGTTGACGCCGATGACGACGTCGCCGCGCTGCATCCGCGCCGCCACCGGCCCGCGCTCGGGGTAAGTGGCGCTGACCGCCACGCCATCGTTGCCCTTCAGGCGCTGTTCGCGGCCGATCTCGGTGAATTCCACGCCGTTCAGGCGCGCATCGAGCGAGCCGCCGTGCAGCCGCTCGTTGCGTTCCGGTTCGATCCGCAGCGTGACGTCGCTGCGCTGGCCGTTGCGCGACAGCGTCAGCCGCACCTGCTGGCCCACCGGCAACAGGCCCTCGGCGTTGCGCAACTGGGCGCTGCTGCCGATGGGCTTGCCGTCCAGCGCCAGCACCCGGTCGCGCGCCTGCACCCCGGCCTGTTGCGCCGGCGAACCATCCGCCACCCGCGCCACCACCACGCCGCTGGCGTTCGGCGCCAGGCCCAGCTGACGCGCATTGCGCGGCGTGATGTCGATGGTGTCCAGCCCCAGGCCGCCGCGCTGCACCTGGCCGTGCTGCAGCAATTGGCGCATGACCTCGCCCGCCAGGTTCGACGGAATCGCGAAACCGATGCCGACGTTGCCGCCCGACGGCGTATAGATCATGGTGTTGATGCCGACCAGTTCGCCGTTCAGGTTGACCAGCGCGCCGCCCGAGTTGCCGGGGTTGATGGAGGCGTCGGTCTGGATGAAATTCTGGTAGCCGGCGGCGCGCAGGCTGGACCGCTCCAGCGCCGACACGATGCCGGACGAGGCCGACTGGCCCAGGCCGTAGGGATCGCCGATGGCCACCACGAAATCGCCCACCCGCAGGTCGCTGGAATCGGACAGGGTCAGGGCGTGCAGTTTGTCGGGCGGAATGCGCAGCACCGCCAGGTCGGTGTCCGGATCGCTGCCGACCACGGTGGCGGTGAAGCTGCGGCCGTCCTGCAGCGACACGCGGATGGACGTGGCGCCGCGCACCACGTGGTGATTGGTCAGGATGTTGCCCTGGGCCGCGTCGACGATCACGCCCGAGCCGATGCTCTGGCGCCCGCCGCCGCGGGCCTGGCCGAAGGCCGACGCCTGGCCGCCGTCGCCCTGGGCGGAAATGTTCACCACCGCCGGCGTCACGCGTTCGAGCATCGGCGCCAGCGAGGGCAGGGGCTGGCCGTCCACCGCCATGGGCAATGCGGCCGTGGCGCTGGGGGCAGTGAAGAGGGCGGCGACGGCCAGCGCCGCGGCGGACAGGATTCGGTTCATGAGGGGCCTTGCTGAGTCTGCGCCGCAGTATCGCCGCGCCGCGCATCGCCCATATGACCGATCAAGCCCCTTTCCGGCGGCGTTTTCCGCCGCCGTGGCCTGTCTGCCCTAGAATCCGACCGCCTGGCCGTCGCGCCGGGAATCGGACGCGGCTACATAGCCGCCGTGCGGCAGCCGGGCGATCAGTTGCGCCGAACCGAACTCCAGGCTGTCGGCCGGCGCCACCGCCACGTTGTGGCCGCGCTGGCGCAGCGTGTCGACCACGTCGGCGGGCAGGTGCGATTCGACGTTGACCACCGGGCCTTTTTCCACCCGGAAGCGCGGCGCATCGCTCATGGCCTGCGGATTCTGGCCGAAGGCCGCCAGCCGCGTCATCATCTGCAGATGGCCCTGGGCCTGCATCGAGCCGCCCATTACGCCGAACGACATCACCGGCGCGCCTGCGCGGGTGACGAAAGCCGGGATGATGGTGTGCATCGGCTTCTTGCGCGGCGCCACCTGATTGACATGGCCGGGCGTCAGCACGAAGTTCAGGCCGCGATTGTGCAGGCTGATGCCGGTATCCGGCACCACCACGCCCGAGCCGAAGCCGTGGTAGTTGGACTGGATGAACGACACCATGGTGCCGCCCGCGTCGGCGGCAGTCAGGTAGACCGTGCCGCCGGTCGCGGGCGTGCCGGCCACCGGCACCGCGGCGCGATCCATCGAGATCTGCCTTGCGCGCTCGGCCAGGTAGGCCGGGTCGAGCAGGGCGCGGGCATCGGTGCGCATGTGGCGCGGGTCGGCCACATGGTGGTGCAGATCGGCGAAGGCCAGTTTCATGGCCTCGATGCTGACGTGGTAGTAATCGGCGCTGTCGCGGCCCATCGCTTCCAGGTCGAATTGTTCCAGCATGCCCAGCGCCATCAGGGCCGAGATACCCTGGCCGCTGGGCGGAATTTCATGCAGTTCGTAGCCGCGGAACGACTGCGAGATCGGCGCGACCCACTCGGGCCGGTGCTCGGCCAGGTCGGCCGCGCTCAGGGCGCCGCCAGTGCGCGCCGCGAAGTCCGCGATCCGGCCGGCCAGCGCGCCGCGATAGAAGCTGTCGCCGCCGCTTTCGGCGATCTCGCGCAAGGTGCGCGCCTGCGCCGGAAAGCGCCACCATTCTCCCGCCTGCGGCGCCCGGCCCTGCGGCAGGAAGGCTTCGGCGAAGCCCGGCTCCTGCGCCAGCTTGGGCGCCTGGGTGGCCCACTGGCGCGCGATCGTCGGGCTGACCGCGAAGCCTTCCTCGGCATAGGCGATGGCCGGCTCGAACAACTTGGCGAATGGCAGCTTGCCGAAGCGTTCGGACAGCGCCTTCCAGCCCGCCACCTGACCCGGCACGGTGACCGTGCCCCAGCCCGTGCCCGGCATGGCCTCGCGGCCGGCGAAGTAGTCCGGCGTCCACGCCGCCGGCGAGCAGCCGCTGGAGTTCAGGCCATGCAACCGCCCTTCGTGCCACACCAGCGCGAACATGTCGCCGCCGATGCCGTTCATCACGGGCTCGACCACGGTCAGCGCGATGGCGGTGGCGATGGCGCTGTCCACGGCATTGCCGCCGGCCAGCAGCATGCGCAGCCCGGCCTGGGCCGCCAGCGGCTGGCTGGTGGCGACCGCGTTGGCGGCCAGCACCGGCATTTTTCGGGAAGCGTACGGAAAAGACCAATCGAAGGGGGAAGACATGGTGGCGTCTGGACTCTGTAGGAAAATTACTGCGGGGTGATGCCGGCCTGGTCGATCAGGCGCTTGGTGCGCGGGATCTCGGCCTTGATGAAGGCGGTGAATTCCTCGCGGCTGCCGCCACGCGGTTCGGCGCCGGCTTCGGCCAGCTTACCGCGCAGCGCCGGATCGGCCAGCACCTTGTTGACGGCGCGGTTGAGCTTGTCCAGGATCGGCGCGGGCGTGCCTTGCGGCGCCACCAGACCGTACCAGGGGGCGATGTCATAGCCGGCGTAGCCCTGCTCGGCGATGGTGGGGATGTCCGGCGCCAGCGCCGAGCGCTGCGAATTGGACATGCCCAACGCCACCAGCGTGCCGCTCTTGACCTGCGGCAGGCCGGTCATGATGGTGTCGAAGTACATCGACACCTGGCCGCTCAGCAGCGCGGGGATGGCTTCGCCGGCGCCCTTGTAGGGCACGTGCAGGATGTCGATGCCGGCCACTGCCTTGAGCATTTCGCCGGCCATGTGCGAGGTGGTGCCCGTGCCGAACGAGGCATAGGTCAGCTTGCCCGGATTGGCGCGGGCGTAGGCGATCATCTCGGGCAGGGTCTTGAACGGCTCCTTCGGATTGGACAGCAGGATGTTGGGCGTGTACGCCACCAGCGACACCAGCTCGAAGGCATCGGGGTCATAGGCCAGGCGCTTTTGCAGGAAGCGGTTGGTGACGATGGCGGCCGGGCCGCCCATCAGCAGCGTATAGCCGTCGGGCGCCGAGCGCGCCACCGAGGCGCTGCCAATCGCGGCGGCGGCGCCGGGACGGGCTTCGATCACGAAGGGCTGGCCCAGTTCGGTCGACAGGGCGGCGCCCAACTGGCGTGAAATCAGGTCGGTGGCCGAGCCGGCCTGGAACGGCACGACGATGCGCACCGGATGCTGCGGCCAATCGGTGGTCTGGGCGCCGGCCTGGGCGGCGAAGGCCAGGGTGGCGGCGCCGGCCAGGGCGCGGATGAAGCGGATAGGCATGGATTCCCCTTGAATGCGTTGTATCGACGCGGTGCGTCGAGGCGTTGTGTCGTGAAGGCGGTGGCGCCGGGCGGGTCTATCGCCCGTTGCCAGGCCAGCCGACGCGCACGGCCGGCGCGTCAGTCTTGGATTTGACGCGAGCGGGGCCGGCGCGGCTATTGGTGTTTGCATCCATGGATCATTGGATCCAATTTGTGTTATTTTTACATTTATCTATCATGGCGGCTTTGAAACCCCGGGGACGAGAATGCTGCAGTATCAGAAGACAGCCGTCAGCGCGGAAGAAGAGGCATACCAGCATTTGCAGCGCGAGATCCGGCTGGGCAACTACCCGCCCGGCCACCGCCTGGTGCCCGAAGTCATCGCCAGCGAAATCGGCACCAGCCGCATGCCGGTGCGCGGCGCGCTGCGCCGCCTGGCGTCCGAAGGCCTGGTCGAGATCCGCGCCAATCGCGGCGCCGTGGTGCGCGGCCTGAACCAGCAGGAAATGCGCGAAGTCTTCGAGATGCGCTCGGTGCTCGAAGGGCTGGCGGTGCGCAACGCCGTGCCCCACATGAGCGCCGAGCACATCCGCCGCCTGGCCAGCATGCTGGATCAATTGGAGCATGGCCTGGGCGACTACCTGGACTGGACCAGCGCCCACCGCGATTTCCACGAATACCTCTGCAGTTTCTGCCAACAGCCCCGCCTGTTGCGCCAGATCTCCGAACTGCACTCGGTGGTCGAGCCCTATATGCGGTTGTGGGCCGCCCAGCCTGGCCGCGTGCTGCGGGTGCGCGAATCGCACCAGGAACTGATCGACGCGCTGCTCACCGGCGATCCGGACCGCAGCGAAGCGGCCATGCGCCAGCATGTGCTCAACACCGTGCCGGCCCTGCAGGCGTTCCTGCAACAGGCCGGCTGACCCCCGCGCGCGCCGCCGCCGGACATGGGGCCGGCGCGCGTCCGGAGCGCCGCGCCGCCCGGATATCGCCGGGAGTAATATGGCGCCTCCGCCGGCCGGCTTCCGTCTCCTCGCGTTCCCGCGATGTCCTTAACGAAGCGCGCCAGCGCGATAACAAGACATAGGGAGAGGCAAGTGGAGAAGCAAGTATCGGGCGGCTGGTATTTCGGCTGGAACATCGTCGGCGCCGCCACCGTATTGACCCTGCTCACCGTGGGGCTGCGCATGGGCATCGGCCCGTTCTTCCTGCCCATGGCGGAGGGCCTGGGTTTCTCGCGCAGCCTGCTGTCGAGCATCGTCGCGGTCGGCATGCTCTGCTACGGCCTGGGCATGCCGCTGGCCGGCTATCTCGTCAGCACCCGCGGCACCCGATTCGTCTTGCTCGCCGGCACCGCCATCGTGGTGGCTTCGTCGATCTGGACGGTATTCGCGCGCGGCCCCATCGAGTTCCTGCTGGCCTTTGGCGTGGCCCTGTCGATCGGCCTGGCCTTCACCAGCCCGGTGGCGCTGACCCCCGTCATCAGCCGCTGGTTCACGCGCCAGCGCGGCATGGCGCTGTTCTTCCTGTCCACCGGTTCCATGGCCGGCATCGCGCTGATGACGCCTACGCTCACGTTCGTCATCAGCGCCGTCGGCTGGCGGGAAACCCTGCTGGCCTTCGCGGCGCTGTTCGCGCTGCTGACGGTGCCGGTGGCGCTGTTCGTGATGCGCGACCAGGCCCCCGAGCATACCGACCTGCTGCCGCACCAGATCATTGAAAAGAAATCCAGTGCGCGGCCCGCCGCCAAGGGGCCCGTGCCGCGCGTCCAGGACGCCGTGCGCACGCTGCCGTTCTGGCAGGTGGCGCTGGGTCTGTTCGCCTGTGGTTTCAGCATGAACCTGCTGGGCACGCATGGCATGCCCATGCTGATGGACCACGGCTTCGACGCCACCACCAGTTCGCTGGGCATCGGCCTGATCGGCCTGGTGGCGATCTTCAGCACGCTGGTGCTGGGGCGCATGTCGGACCAGGTCGAGCGCCGCAACATCCTGGCCGTCATCTACCTGGTGCGCGGGTTGGGCTTTTTCGCGCTGGTCATGGTGGGCGCGCACTGGGAACTGTATGCCGCGGCTACCATCGGCGGCGTGGTCTGGGCCGGCAGCATCGCGCTGTCGTCCGCCATCCTGGCCGACGTCTACGGCGTGCGCCTGGTGGGGGTGCTGTACGGGCTGACCTACCTGGGCCACCAGATTGGTGGCATGATCAGTTCGTGGTTGGGCGGCTGGGCCTACGAGACCTTCCATACCCATTGGGTGGCGTTCGGCGCGGCCGGCGCCCTGCTATTGCTGGCCGCGGCCATCTCGATGCAATTGCCGCGGCGCGGCGCCTTGCGCGCCGTGCCGGCGATGGCGGCGGGCGGGCGCTGAACCTGCGCCGCCCTCCGGTTCAGCGGTCCTTCAGCAGCGACACCAGTTCGGGCACGTAGCGCTCGCCGCCGCCCTGGCTGACCGCCTGGTCATAGGTGTGCAGCACCGCGGCGCCGATCTCGCGCACCGCGCCGGTCTCGGCCGCCATGGTGTTGTAGTAGGACAGGTCCTTCTGCGCGTTCGACATGAAAAAGCGCAGCGACGACGGGTCCTGCTCCAGCAGGTAAGGCTTGAGGCGCTCCAGCGCCACGCCGCCGCCGCCGCCCTTGGTCAGCACTTCGGCGAACACCGCCGGGTCGATGTCGGCGCGCAGCGCGCAGGCGGCCGCCTCGGCCAGCAGCGCGATGGCGCCCAGCGACACATAGTTGTGCAGCAGCTTCATGCGGTGGCCCGCGCCCACCGGACCGGCGTGCGCGATGTTCTCGGCAAAGCATGCCAGGATCGGCCGGCATTCTTCGAACAGCGCGGCATCGCCGCCTACCAGCAGATTGAGCCGGCCTTCGGCGGCTTCCTTCGGCGTGCGGGTCATGGGGGCATCGAGGAATCGGCCGCCTTTCTCGATGACCGCCTCGGCCACCTTGGCGGTCGAAGAGGGGATGGCGGTCGAGCAATCGATGATCACCGTACCGGGGCGCAGGCCTTCAAGCACGCCGCCGGGCGACAGCAGCACCGCCTCGACCTGCGGACTGCCCGTGACGCACAGGATGATCACATCCGACTGCGCCGCCAGCGTCGCGCCATCCGCGCAACTGGTGGCGCCTGCCGCCTTGAGCGCATCCAGGGGCTGGTTGCCCGGATGTTCCAGCACGGTCAGCGTATGACCGTGCTTGACCAGGTTGCTGGCGATGCCATGGCCCATCAGGCCGATACCCACCATACCGATTTTTGCCATCTTGCACTGCTCCTGCCACATGGGGCTGTTTGTTATGGCATAAATCTTACTCTCAGATCCGCGCGGGCCCGGCCGCCGCGCCGCCGCGTGGCGCAGCGGCCGGCATATGCCGGACCGCCACGCGTCTCAGACAATGCGCAGGCTCAGTTCCGGCAAGCCGTCCACGTGCGCCACGATCACATCGCCGCGCACCACCGGCCCCACGTTCTCCGGCGTGCCCGAATAGATCAGGTCGCCCGGGAACAGCTCGAAGGCCTGCGACAGCCGCGCGATCTGCTCGGCCACCGACCAGATCATGTGCGACAGCGTCGCCTGCTGCTTGCGTTCGCCATTGACCGCCAGCCAGATATTGCCTTCGCGGTAGTGGCCGGTCTGGGCCACCGGATGGATCGGGCCGATCGGCGCCGCATGATCGAAGCTCTTGCCGATCTCCCACGGCTTTTTCTGGTCGCCCATGCCGCGCTGCAGGTCGCGCCGCGTCATGTCCAGCCCCAGCGCGTAGCCATAGACGCAATCGAGCGCCTGTTCCACCGGAATGTCGCGCCCGCCCCGGGCCAGCGCCGCCACCAGCTCCACCTCGTAGTGGTAGTTCTGCGTCAGCGGCGGATAGGGGTGATCGGTCACCGTGTCCGGCAATACCACCTGGATCGCATCGGTCGGCTTCTGGAAGAAGAACGGCGCTTCGCGGGTGGGGTCCGAGCCCATCTCGATGGCGTGGGCGGCGTAGTTGCGGCCGATGCAATAGATGCGGCGCACCGGAAAGCGCAGCTCGCTGCCGGCAATCGGCACGGTGGTCTGCGCCACGCTGAATGGGGTCTGGACGGCTTGGGTCATCGCGGGTCTCCTGAACGTTGCGAGGGTCACGGCCAGATTAGGTCCGCGCCGTCCGCCCCGCCTGGAGACGATTACGCAATCCGTGGACGATTCCGCGTATTTCGCGGCGGCGGCGCCGTGCCGCGCAGGCCTTCGCGATAACCGGTCGGGCTGACCCCTTCCAACTGGCGGAAGCGGCGCGAGAAATACGCCTCGTCGGCGAACCCGGCGGCATGCGCCACCTGCGCCACGCTGCGCGCCGTGTGCGCCAGCAGATCGCGCGCCAGTGCCATGCGGCGCTCGGCCACCAGCTCGGTGAAGGTCTTGCCGGTTTCCTTCTTGAGCAGATGCGCCAGGTAGTTGGGCGACAGGAACGCCGCCGCCGCCGCGTCGTTCAGCGTCAGGTTCTCGCCCAGGCGCGCGCCGATATGCGCCAGCACCCGTCGCACGCTCTCGCGCCGGCTGCTGCCGGCATGATGGCGCGCCAAGTGCAGCAGGTCGGCCTCGTAGCGGCCGCACACCTGTCCGATCAACTGCAGCAGCAGCCCGCGGATCGCCGTCGACGAGCCGAAGCCGCGCCGCCGGTTCTGTTCCATCAGGCGCGCGATCAGCGCCTCTGCCTCGGCCAGCGCGTCGGCGTCCAGCTCGAAATCCAGGTACTCCTGGAACAGGAACGGCGCCAAGGCCGGCGCCTGCGAGACCGGCACGTCTTCCAGGTCCAGCGCGTCCACCGCCAGTTCCGGCCACAGGAACCGCTGCGCGAAATTGATGATGACGTAACGCGCGCCCGGCGGATGCGGTACCAGGTGCACCCGGTACGGCAGCACGAAACTCACGCCGCCGCGCGGAAACGGCCGCGTGGTGCCGCTGATGGTCTGGCGCGTGTCGCCCTCCAGGTTCACCTGGATCTGGAAGTACTCGTGCCGGTGCGGCTGCTCCAGCGGCTCGCGCACCTGCTGGGCGCGGATATCGAAATCGAAATAGTCCGCGCGCTCGGCCATGCCGTAGGTCTTGATGCGGTTCATGCGCGGGGTGGCCAGGTGGTGAGAGACATGGGAAGAATGTAGCGCCGGCGCGACGGCCGCGCCAGATGCGCCAGATATTGTCCGCTCACCGGCCGGGCGGCGCCCGCCGCTGGCGGGCGCCGCCCGCTTTGCGCTACCGTGGGCCATTGCGCAGCAGACACCTGACCTCCCATGACAGACTCCATCCCCGCCGGCTTCGCGCCCTGGCAACCCAGCAGCCAATTCATGCGCCATCTGGCGGACCTGGGCGGTTTCTACCGGCGCGAGGCCGACGACGTGCTGGCCATGCGCATTGGCGCGGCCCATGGCAACATGCACGGCATGGCCCACGGCGGCCTGCTCGCCACCGTGGCCGACAGTGCCCTCGGCTTCGTCATCGCCCACCAGTGCCAGGCCTCGGTCGTCACCGCGCAGATGTCGGTCGAATTTCTCAACGCCGTCATGCCCGGCGACTGGCTCGAAGCCCACGTCACCATCGACAAGCGCGGCAAGCGCCTGATCTACGCCACCTGCCACCTCAAGGTGGATGAACGCCTGGTGCTCAAGGCCAGCGCCGTCTTCGCCGTGCGCCAGGCGGCGGTGCCGGCCTCGGACGGCTGACCGGACGGACGAACGGCTCGTCATATGCAATCGGCGGCCGCCAGGCCGCCGATCGTCGTGCATGGCCGGCCGCCGGGCCGGGCCGTGGCGTCACAGGTAGGGCGTTGCCAGCCAGATCACCTTGTTGCGCAGCCGCTTGGAAAACGGGGCCTGCTGCAGGTCCTCCAGTGTCTGCCGGTGCGCGTTGGCCACCAACGCATCGATGCGCGCGCCGATCCAGCATGCCACCTGCGGATCATAGATCTCGGTATCCAGCTCGAAATTCAGGCGCAGGCTGCGCGGGTCCAGGTTCGACGAGCCGACGTAGGCCCAGCCATCGTCCACCGTCATCAGCTTGGAATGATCGAACGCCCCGCGCGAGCGCCACACCCGGCAGCCGGTGCGCACCACCTGGTCCAGCTGCGCCGTCATGGCGTAGTCGACCAGGCGCAGATTGTTCTTGCCGGGGATCACGATATCGACGATCACCCCGCGCCGCGCCGCCGTCGCCAGCGCGCCGATCAGCGGCTGGTCCGGCAGGAAATAGGGCGACTGGATGCGCACATGGCGCTGCGCCACCGCCAGCGCGCCCAGGATGATGCTGTGCGCGCTGCCCAAGGCCCGGTCCGGGCCGGATGGCACGCAGCGCATCGGCACCACTCCGTGCGCCGGCAATGCCTGCGGATCGAACCAGGGCTGCGCCGGCAGCGACTCGTGCGTGGTGAAATTCCAGTCGTGCGCGAACACCGACATCAACTGCGTCACGATCGGGCCTTCCACCCGGAAATGCGTGTCGATATTGGTGGCCGCGCCCGACAGCGCCGTCACGAACGCCGCCCGCACGTTCATGCCACCGGTGAAGCCGATGCGGCCGTCCACCACCAGCACCTTGCGGTGGCTGCGCAGGTTGGCATAAGGCATGCGCAGCACGCCCAGCGGATTGGTCATGAAACGCGCCACCGGCACCCCGCCGCGCGCCAACATCCGCACGATCGGCGGCCGCGAATACTTGGCGCCGATCGCATCGATCAGCACCCGCACCTGCACGCCGCGCCCATGCGCCTCGATCAGCGCCTGCGCCATCTCGCGGCCGATCGCGTCGTTGTCGAAGATATAGCTCTGCATCGCCACCGCTTGGCGCGCCTCGCGGATCGCCTGCAGCATCGCCGGATAGGCCTCGTCGCCGCCAGCCAGCGGCCGTACCGCGTTGCCGCCGAGCAGCCGGAAACGGCTGACCTGGTCGCCCAGCACCTTCAGCGACGCGAACTGCGGCCCCGAGATGGGCGCCACGTCCACGCTGGCCGTCTCCACCAATGCCGCGTCCACCAGCATGGCCTCGTCGCGCTGCTGCGACAGCCGCGTCTTGCGGATACGGTTGATTCCCGCGACGAAATAGGCCGCCGCCCCGAATAACGGCGAAAACAGCGCCAGCCCCACCCAGCCGATGGCCGAGCGCACGTCCTGCTTGGTCATGGCCGCGTGCACCGCGGCGCCCGTGCCGGCCACCACGCTGATGCCGAACACCATGTGCGGCCAGTACTCGATCAATAATTCGTGTATGCGATCCATGGCTACGGTGCGACCCAGGCCTCCAGAGGATGATTCGAGCGCCAAGGATAGCAAGGCGGGTGGGCATGGCAAGGGGCAGGGCGGGGCATGGTCCGCCGGGCCGGCGCCGCGTTTTACACCGTTGAAAAAAACATGCTAGAATTCGGCCTCTTTGCAGTTGAGCACGAAATGTTTTGTGCCGGCAGCGAAGCAAATCAGTGGTGGCTGTAGCTCAGTTGGTAGAGTCCCGGATTGTGATTCCGGTTGTCGTGGGTTCGAGTCCCATCAGCCACCCCAAAGAATTCATGTGAAATCAGGCACTTACGCGCAAGCGGGGTGCCTTTTTTCATTGCTGGAATGGTGGCAAGATCAGGCGATGGTGGCATGCGTCAGGCGCTGCCCTTGATCTTGACCACGCGCCGGCGGTCGTACACGCGCCTGGTGGTGGCAGGGTTGGCATGGGTTTCTGGGTTCTCATCCCTGCCCACCAGCACGGTCACGTAGTAGGCGCGCAGATCGTGAAACGTGAACCGCTCCCGGCCTGGCGCCTTGACCCAATCGGCCATGATCTTCGACCAGAGCGCCTTAAAGCCCTGCTCGGTATACGGCTGCCCGTCGCGGTTGGTGAAGACGAACATCGATTCCGGGATGGCTGACTTGCCATCGCGTGCTTTCCGGCCCAGGTTGGCCAGCTCGGCGAACAGCTGGCGCAGCGCCGGCGTCCACTCGATCAGGCCGCGGCGCAGCGCATCACCAGCCTTGGCCTTGGCGAATCCCACCACAATGCCATCCTGTCCCAGATCAGTCTTGCGCAGGCTCAGGAACTCGGCGCGCCGCCGGCCGGTCAGGGCGATGAATTTTGCCATGAGGCCGATGACGTGCGACGACGGGCCCTTCTTGGCAGCCGTGGCGCAAAAAGATTCGATCTCTTCCCATGACGGACACCTCGAGCGCGGCCGCTCCTTGTTCCGCCTTACCTGGCGGCACGGGTTGGCTGTGGCATAGCCGTGTTCGATCCCGAACTGGAATGCAGACGCCAACAGGGCGATTTCACGGTTGGCACGCACGGGCGCGGCGGCGCGCTCGACGCGCAGATACCGCGCAATGTGGGGCGGCTTTACGCCATCCACGGGCATATCTGCGAACCGCTCCAGGATCTCTTTGCTGGCCGCGATGTAGTCGTCCTGGGTGCGCGGTGCAAGTTCGTTCTTGAAGCCGCCGCTGGCCATATACTCGCGCAACAGCTCGGCTACCGTGCCCGTGTCAGGCGCGCGCCGTTCCATTTCCAGCACGCGCTTGATCGCTTCGGCGCGGTCGTGGCCCAGGTTGATGTATTTCCGGTCGTAGGTGTAATACCGGAATGTCCAGCCGCCTTTTGCTCGAGGCCGCGCCTCCATGCGTGGCAGGAGCCCAAGTTTCAGGTGCTTCGTCCGCTTGGCGATCATGCCGCACATCTCCAGTTCGGTTCGGCGCCGCGCTTGGGCCGCCGCTTCTCTTCACCCGACAGCCGGGCGTCATGGTACTCGCGCAGGATGCGCGGCCACCCGTCGCCGGCCGGTTGCGCATAGGGCCAGTCGTTGCGCTCGAGCCAGCGGCGTGCAGCAGCTTGGGTCACATAGCCGGTCAGTTCCTTGACCTCGTCCGGCGTGAGGTAGAGGGAAGACATTACTGCTCCTTTGCCAGTTCGTCAGCGCGGATGGTGATACGCTCCACAGGCACTGAATTGCCGCTGGTGAACTTCTCCACCACCAGCCGACAGATGTCCACCAGCGCATCCCTTTCATCCTTGGTCAGGCTGACGGTTTCGCCGTACGTCTTGCAGCAGGTCGGGCGCTGGGCGATGGCTTCCAGTTGCTCGGGGGTCATGGCAGTTCCTTCCCGATTGCCGCGGCGGCGCGCACGATGGCGCGGCGGGTGGCGGCGTACGGGTCATCCCCATGATGCTCGTTGACGTAACGGATTGGCTTGCCAGCTTCTGAGAAGCCGACAAACGGTTCGGGCTGGCCTGCGTCGTCGTAGTTGGTATAGGTTTCCATGCCAAGTTTGACTAGCAACCGCAGCGCATCGCCATCGTCAAGGAGGGGATTCCATTCACGGCCGGTTTGGGCTCTCCAGCACTCGCCATAGAACGTAATCCCCTCGTCTACCGCCTTCGCCGCCAGTTCCAGCAGTTCACGGTCATTCATCACATCTCCTTCTTGTCGGTGTCGGCCGGCTTCATGAACGTCAGCCAGTGGGTCTTTTCGCGCTTGCCGGACTTGTGGCCAAACAGCGGGCGATGCTCGGTCAGCGCCAGGATCTGGCTGACGGGGATTTGCACCTCGGCCCACTTGAGAATCAGCACGCCGGCCGGCTTCAGCACTCGGAAGCACTCGGCCAGGCCGCGCCGCAGATCATCCTGCCAGTCGTCGCCCAGGATCCCGTACTTGGCGCGCAGCCACGAATCCCGGCCAGCGCGGCGTAGGTGGGGCGGATCGAACACCACCAGGCCGAATGAGTCGGCGGCGAACGGCATGGCGCGGAAGTCCATGTTCAGGTCGGGCGTGATGTTGAAGGCCCGGCCGCCGCAGCAGGGGTCCAGGATGGCTGCTTCACTCATCGCGTTCCCCTTGTTCGGGCTGGGTGGCAGAAAGGGCGGCGCGGGCACGTTCGCCGCCATCCCTGTCCAGTGCATGACGCGCGGCCTCACCGTCAGGGCCAAATTTTCGGCAGCCAGCAACCTGTTCCGCGTACCAGCTCAGGGCCTCGTAGGCATCCCCGGCGCGCTGCTGGCGGCCCAGCATGGCGCGGGCCTCACGCAACTGCCTTTCCAGCGCGTCGATGCCCTCACGCGCATCCGGGCCGAAGAACTCCACCAGGCGTTCGGACCAGTGCGCACTGGAAGGTGCGAAGCGAACGGCGTAGCGCATGTCGTCGGTGACGACTCCTTCGCGCTGCTGGCCGCCGTCCTTGTCCCCGCGCATTGACGCCTGATACCCAGCGCTGATCTCGGCGCATTCCTGGCACACCTTCACGCCCTGCGCCTCGCCGCGCTCGCAGCACCACGGGCCGTCCTTGTGCGCCTGGGGCGCCGCGGTCATCTTGGCAATCTTGGTCAGTGCCTGGTTGACGATGACGCCGCGCTGGTCCGCCTCCACGTCCGCCAGGTCGGCAATCTCCATCAGCGCCGCACGCGCTACTTCCAACGCCTCGGCGCTGGCCTGGGGCGCGGCATCGGCGCGGCGATTCCAGGTGGTGATTGCGCCATCAGGCGGGGTGGTCGCCTTCGATTCACACCCGCATGCACGGCATCGCACACCGCCTCGGTACGTAGCTGGTTGACTGGGCTTTCCGATCATGTGGAAAGGGTTGTAGATTTCAGCCGGACCGCCGCAGAAGGGGCACGGCAACAGTTCATTCGCCATGTTCACCGTCCTTGCTGGACTGGGGCGAGGCATCTGACGCAACAAACGCGCCATCAAGAAATGCTTCCGTCAGCTTTGCAGCAACCCGCAGGCAAGAATCCTTCGTTCCGGTGTAAAGCGACCGACTTCCATCGCCCGCGACGACCTTGTAGCTGAACTTGCCATCAGGGACCGGCCGATACCGATTCACGGCCATCTGCTCGATACGCTCCTGCGCCTCCCCGGCTACAGGGGCGCTTGCCAGGGCGGCGCGGGCTTGCCAGCCTTCCCAACGATCCTTGTGCTTGTGGGCGCTCCATGCGTTGTAGTCGGTTGCGGCATAGCCGTTCCCTATCCACTGGCAGTGCGCCGGCAGCGGGAACTTCGCCTCAAACGCCGCCCGCTCGTCGGCTACAGGGGCGCTTGCCAGGGCAGACTCGCCGGGTTCCCGGGGAATGAATTTCGCGCAGTCATGGCAGTACCAGACGTAAGCAGCGACGTTGGCGACTTTGTTCTTATGGGCGCATCCCCATCCGGCCGAAGAGCCGCTTGCCAGGGCAGCTCGGGCGAAACGCAACACCCGGTCGCGTCCTACGTGGTGTGCTTCCTTCCCGCCCATGATTTGCTCTGCCAACGACCACAACGTGTCATCGCTGACCCGCTCATCGGCTACAGGGGCGCGCAGCTTGGACAGCGCATCAGCCACGCGCAACATGTTGTCGTGCGCGGCCTTGGCTTCAGATTCGCCGGTCCAGTCGTCACGTTCGCCGCTGGGGGTGTGGCATTCTCGGAGGGCGGCGGCCTCTTCGGTCAGGATGACGATTGCCTCGTCGATCGGGTTCTGCATTGCCGCCTGGGCGGCGTTGTTCTGGTTGGTCATGCTCTTTCCTTGGCGTTCGCGGCGACCCTGCGCTTGCTCTTCAGCAGCGAGCCGAGCTGGGCGCGGTTGATGTCCAGGGCGCCGGCGCTCACCGCTTTGGCACGCATGGTCATGCAGATGTCGTAGTGGCTGCGGTGGGTGCCGGCGGCCTGATGGTGGCGGCGCTCTACGCCGATGCGGGCCGCCATGGCGTGCAGCTCGTCGTCGGTGTCGGCCAGCATGTGGCACATCACCATCCGGCCGTACCGCGCCCGCATTCCGTCTACGTAGACAGCCATGCTCATCTCCCTGTGCCGTTATCGCTCTGCTCGGCGCCATCCGGTGCCGGCAGGAGATGGGCCGCAGTTGCATGCTCCAGCACGGTATGGCCCGTCGGCAGCATGATCTGACCGAGAAACGCGCCTTCGAACGAGAGGATGCCGGTTTCGATGGCCATGATCTGGCCTTTTATCCAGTCGCGCAGGATCGAGTAGACGGCGATACTTGCCACGTCCATGGCTTTTTTCTCGTACTGGGCCCGCGTGCCTGCGCGACGATGGCTCCACGGATTCTCCTTGAGCCAGGCCGCGGCGTAGCCCTTCGTCGACGCCTTCACGGAAACCTGCCGGCCTCGGTATTCGAACTGCACCAGCAGTTCGCCGGCGCCGTCGTCCACCATGCTGCCGAACTTGCTGCAGCCGAAGGCGCGCAACAGTTTCTGGATCTCCCCCAGTGCCTTCTCGCCGCTGGTCGCGGTGCTGTAGGGCAGGGCCATTAGGCATCCCCCTTACGTTGGGCTGCAATGGCGGCGTCGAGCATCGCCAGCAACGCCTCGTACGTTTCGTGGGCGCGGCGAATGGCGCTCCTGGTGGCGTCGCTGCTCGCATATGCGATCGACAAGGCGGCCGAGAATCGGTCACGCACCAGCATCGCAGTCTCTCGCAGCAGTTGCCAATCGACATCCACCACGTCCCGCGCATCGTCAGCAGCAGCGGCGCGGCCCTCGGCCTCCGCCAGCTTGCGCGACAGCCAGCGGATGCGATCCTTGACGGCGGTCATCCAAACGATGGGCGTGAACCCCTTGCCGCTCAGGAGTTCCTCGACCGACGGCTGGCGGTCGTAGGCCAGGAATGCGCCGTTTGCCAGCTCGTCGTCCGTCAGGGTGCCCAAGGTAAGTGCGGCGCGTTCGCAGTTGTAGCGGGCACCGTGCGGATCGGCCTCGCCCTTCGCTCGCCAGGTGGCACCAGGCGTTGTGCCATCTTCCTCCACCATGGATACGCCTGCGGCGGCGGGCAGCGGATGCGCCCCGCTGTAGATGCAGTGCGATCCCTGCCACACGCCCACGCTCACGCCGCGCGGGTCCGGCTCGACTTCCACTCGGATGCGGGTGTCGTCCTTCTGGGCAAGCTCCACCGGCTCAAGCGGCCCCGGGGGGCATTGGCTCAGGCCGTGGTCAACATCGTAGGAATTCGTCATGGTCAGGCTCCTTGGGTCTGCATGGCGTTCAGGCGCATGCGTGCATAGTTCAGCTTGATGACGTCCAGCTTTCCCAGCAGGCCGTCGATGGTGTTCGCGCCGACGCGGATGGGCGCCAGCTCGTAGTCGTGCAGGATCACGCCGCGGCAAGCCCGCTTCTCGACCTGATTCAGCGCCGACGCGCCGCCGTTGATGAGGCGCGCTTCGTGGGCGTGATGCTCATCGTGTTCCAGGGCGAGCTGAATCAGGTTGAAGACCCGCGCCAGCGCCGTCCATGCGGCCTCACAGGGCGCGTTCTCCAGGCAAGACAGCGCCGTATGTAGGCTGATGCCGAACTCGTCGCGCAGCGGTCCCATGACGGGCAGGCGCGGCAGGATGGGCCGGTGGGCCTTGTTGCGGCGGGGCTTGCGGGCGTGGGTCATTGCTGCACCGTCTCGGGGTAGGCGTTGCCGTCCTCCATCCGCTGGGCGACGTGCATGGACGTGCGAAGCAGCAGGTCGATCACCGCGATCTGGTTGGAGACGAAGCCGTAGCCCAGCGCCGCCGTGCTGATCAGCATTTCCAGCGCCTTGCGGACCTTGTCCGGGTCGCCGTGGGCGCCGACCTGCTGGATGTATTCGCCGATGGCGTGCTGTGCTGCTGCGTGGCATGCGGCGGGCGTGAAATCGGTCATGTTCTTCTCGGTATCAGGTGGCCAGGCGCCGGCGGCGGTGGGGGTGCTTGAGGTAGCCCGCCGCCGGGCCGGCCAAAGGGTTACTGGTCCAGGCCCAGGGATGCCTGCGGTTCCTCGGGAGGCGTCACCGAAAAGACGACGTCCTGCCCGTTCTGCATGAAGATCCGGCCCGCTGCCTGTTCGCTCGGCACCATGTCGATGTCGATGGAGCATTCGACGGTGCCGCCGTCCTGCGGATCAAACTGGAAGTTGTCGACGTTCACGTCGTCGAGGACAGTGTTGCTGGGGCCGCCCAGGCCGTAATGCAGGGTGAACTTCGCGCCGACGATCTTCTCGTCGATGACCACCTTGTTCTTCATCTTGGGATGGCGCAGGCGCGGCAGGTAGTTGGGGTCCTGCATGCGCTCGTCGGCTTCGTCGGCCATGTCGTTCTCGCCAGGGTGCGGACGGCGATAGAGCGACGATTTCAGCGTGGAATCGACTTCCGACAGGATGTCGTTGGGCGCGCGGAAGGTGAGCCGCAACGTCATCGCGGGCACATTGGCAGGCCCGTGTTTTTCAAGCCGGTTGGTGACTTGCAAGCGGGCGGTTTGCTCGGTAATCGAGAACATGGGTCAGGGCTCCAGGGGGCTACGTTGGGAAAGGGTCAGGCGTCAGGCGCGCCGGCAATACCTCCAGCCAGGAAAACAAGGCTGTCGGCGGCAGGCGAGTCGGTGTTAAGCGGGCCAATGGTCAGTTCTTCGGCCATCTTGGAAATCATTTCCTTGACCTCAAGCAGCTCCGTGCCAGCCAGACCGGCCTGCCGCTTCATGGGATTGCCCGAAAGCTGGATAGCGGGGCTTTGCGCAAGCTGGCGCGCGGCCAGGCGCAGGATGTGGCCCAAGGTATCTACCTCGTGGCCGTTGGCGTGCATATAGAACGTGCGGGACAGTTCGCAATTCATGGCGGTTCCTTAAGCGGCCTTGCGGCGCAGGGTGTCGACCATCGCGCGCAGCTCGGCTTCGAACTGCAGCAGGGCGGTCAGCAGGGTCTTGATGTAGGCTTCGTCGCGCGGGATGCGCTGCACGTACAGGCGCAGCTCCGGCGCCTGGCGAGGGTCGTAGCTGATGAAGTCCCACCACTGGCGGCCGGTCACAAGCATGTTCCCCTGCACCTGTGGCATGTGGTCGGCGGGCATGCCTTCCAGCCAGGTCTGGATGTGGACGGCTTCGTCGTGAGGGCATTTCTTCTCTACGCCACCATCCGTCCCGACCAAGCCGTCGGGCGAAGCGCCGATGTATGGATACTGGGGATGGGTCACGTATGGCGACGACACGATGATTCCGCCGTGCGTGACCATGTAAGCCTCGTCCGCGGCATCTTCCAGATCCTTGCCCCAATCCATCGACTTGCTGCCTACCTCGTGCTGGGCGATCCCAGCCAGACGCTCGAAGGCCTTCACGCGCATCAGCTTCGCGCGCGCCTCGGTGGGCTTGCCGTCGCGCTTCACCGCGATGATGTCCTTGAACGTCGATGCGGTCAGATTGCCTGCGCGCTCCTGGCGCCATTGCTCGGTTCGTTGTTCGGCGGGCGCGTTCATTCTTGGACACCTTCGAACGGGTTGTCTTCGGTGGCTTGCGCGTCTGGCGCGGCGTCCGGCTGGACGGCCTGCGTGGGCTGCGCGTCTTCGGCCTTGGCCAGCGCCTCAATGCGCGTGATCTCGTTGCGGCCCACTGCGGCGCGGCCATCCTTGCCCAGCGCCATCCAGGCCGCGGTCAGGTCTGCGGTGCGCTTCTCGGCGGGATCACTGCTGCGCGCGATCATTTCCAGGTCGCGGATGATCTGGTCGCGGTCCACTTCGGCGGCCGGCTGCGGCTTGGCGGCCTGCGCGAATTCGGCGGCGGTCTTCGGCGTGATGTCGCGCTCGCGCGGCGGCGCATCGATCAGCTCGTCGGACGTGTACACGCCCAGCAGCGCGCCAGGGGTATAAGCGCGGGTCCAGTTCTTCACCTGCAGGTAACCCATTTGCTGGCGCGGGTTGGTCTTCCACAGAGGCGAATTCTTCACGCTGACGTCGGAGATCTTGAGCCATTCGCTCCAGGTGATATCCGCCTCGCCGGCGATGACAGCGCCGACACGGCACTCCAGGGTGTTGCCGTCGCCCTTGTATTCGTAGTGGAACCGGCCCGTGATCGCGCCGGACGACTGCACCACCGCGTTGACCAGCTGCGCCTCGTACCCCAGCGTGCCGTTCACCAGGTGGGTCTTCTGGGCAACCACGAACGGATTCATGTTCCATTGCATCGCCTGCATGATCACGGCCATGCAGTCGGACGGGTTGCTCTGCAGGTGCTTGGGCACGGTGGCGCGGCCCGCCGCCATCATTTCGGCCGCGCGCATCATGGCATCCATGTTGTCAGCATGCAGCACCAAGCCGCTGGTGCTGGTGTTCGCCGCCGGCAAGTCCAGGGCGGTGGTGGGTTGTTGGTCAATCGTGGTGGTGTCAGACATGGTGGTCTCCTGCCCGAGACTCGGCCGGGCGTTATGGATGGGTTAGGCGGGGGTGACTTCGGGCTGCGTAGCGGCGGCGATAGCTTCGTCGCGCGCGGAGCGGGCGTGCTGCAATTCCTCTTCGTCGCCGTCGCGTTCAGCGGCGCGCCACTGCATGAGGGCGTCCAGCATTTGCTGCGCTGCGCGGTGCAGGCGGTCCAGTTCGGCCTGGCGCTCGGCGCGCTCTGCGGCTTCGCGCTGAACGCGCGCACGCTCGGCCGCTTCCGCTTCGGCGCGCGCGGCGGCTTCCTTCTCCTGCTGGGCGCGCGCCTCGGCTTCGGCGCGTTCCTGCTCGGCGCGGCGCGCGGCGGCCTGCTGCTCTTCGAACTCGCGGCGCTGGCGGTCGATCTCTTCTTGCTGGGCGCGCAGCGCGGCGGCCGCCTCATCCTGCTGGCGCTTGAGCGCCGCGGCGGCCTCGGCATCCTTGCGGGCCTGCTCAGCGCGCGCGGCTTCCTGGCGGGCGTTCTCGGCGTCCCGCTCGGCCTGCAGGCGGCGCTGCTGCTCTTCCAGTTTGGCGCGCTCCTTGGCCAGGCGCTCGTCTTCGGCCTTGCGTGCGGCGGTGGCAGCCGCTTCCTGCTCCTGCCGCTGGCGTTCCAGCGCGGCGCGTTCTTCCGCCAGGCGGGCGGCTTCCTGTTCCTGCGCCAGCGCGGCGCCGTGCATTTGTTCCAGCTTGGCGACGGTGTCCGCCTGCAGGGCCATGGCCTCGCCGGCGCGATGTTCGTACAGCTCGGTGGTGATGGGCAGCTCGGCAACGGCGGCCAACAGCGCGGCGATATCGGCGGCGCTCTTGCCCGCGGCCTGCACCGGGTACTGGTTGATGGCGTTGATCCGCGACTGGATGGCCTGCTGGCGCGCCAGTTCGGCCGCTTCCTTCGCCGCCTTGATTTCCGCCTTGCGGGCCTCTTCCGCCTTGATCTGCGCATCGATCGGCTCTTCAACCGCCTTCACCTCATCCTTGATCTTGGCCAGGATGGCGCGCATCTCGCGCTGCTTGGCCAGCATCGGCTTGTTCCAGCCTTCGTAGGCGGCGTCGGCCGAAGTGCGGATGCTGACGCAGCGGGCGCGCGCAGCGCGGGCGGCCTTATCGCCGGCGGTGGTGGTGACATCGAACTGAACGCCGTCCAGCTCCTGGCGCAGTTCGGCCAGGCCCTTCTGCACGGCGTTGAATTCGGTGAGCGCGGCGGGAGCGTCGAGGATTTCGTCTGCAACTTCGGTCATTGTGGTGGTCTCTCAGGGTTGGCGCGCGGCCACGGCGGTCTTGCCGCAGCCTTCGCAGGCGGTGAGGGTGGATTGGGCGTCCAGGGTGGGGCCAAGCACGCAGGCCATGAAGACGCCGACGCAGAGGGCAGCGGCACCGATCAGCAGGTCGCCGTGGGCGCGCAGGAGGCGGATCATTGGGCACCTCGAGCGGCCAACAGGCGGGCGCGGATGTCGTCCGCGTTTTCCTTGTCGGTGATGATGAATTGATGTTTGGCGGCCTGGGCCTTCCAGTACTGCTCCACTTTCAGGCCGGGCTGCACCATCCGGTCGTATGTGTAGCTGCCGGTGATCTTGGCGATTTCAGGGCGCTGGATGAAGGCGTCCCACTTCGCCACCAAGAACGGGCCTTTGCCGTTGGCAATCGCATCGCTGACCAGAGACGGCTGCGGGGCAAGCGTCCATTCGGTGCGCGGCAACGGCTCAAACGTCTGCGTGCCGGCTTCTTCCCAGCCCTCCAGCACCGTGCCGTCCCAGTTGCCATCGCGGACGATGAAGGCGAACTCGCGGCCCTGGAACGTCAGGACGCCTTCGGCGCGCACATTGATCGCGTCGATTCGGTCGCGGTCCAGGATGCTGACGTGCTGCGGGTGATAGTCATCCCCGTATTGCGCGGTCTCGCAGATCATCTGCATCACGTCGTCGCGATGCTCGGCGGGTATGTCGCGCTCGAACGCAGCATCGACAGATAATTTCGTCGTCATGCTGACTCCCTAAGAAAGGCCATCCAGGCATCGCCCAGCCGGCCCATGGGGTAAGCGGCGCACAGGCCGCACAGGGTGAAGAGGGCAACGGCGATCACAGGCACGCCTCGGCTTCGTCCGGGTCCATTTCGGACAGTTGGCGGTTGGCCACGCCTTCGATGCAGTTGCCCAGGTGGCTGGAAAGGAACTTGCCTACGCTCGGCACGGTCGCGCCGATCAGCAGCACCAGCAGCACCGCCGCAGGGTTGTCGGACAGTTCGTCCATCAGGTGTTCCGCCCACTCGGCTGCCGTCAGCCCGTAGGCCGTCGGCGCTTCGTTGGACAGGCAGGCCACCACGGCCGCCACGGCCTGCTCCTGCGTCACCGTCGGCGCGTCCTCGTCCGGCTCATGCGGCAGGGAGAAGGGCGGCGCGACCCGCATCAGGTCGTCCATCAGTTCAGCGTGATAGGCACCCATGGCTCAGTTCCTTGCATCGCCGGCGGCAACGTCTTGCGCCGCGCGCTGGGCCAAGGTCGGCTTGAAGTCGGGAGCCTGGGCCGCCGATTGACGGTAGTAGTCGAAGTCAGGCCGCAGTGCAGCTTCCAAGCGCGCGCGGCGATCTGCATCGAAAGCCAGCCAGCATGCGGCCAGCTTCTTCATGCCATTGCCGCCGACTAGCATCATTTCCGCGACTGCTTGCTCCGTCGTGGCGGTGCTGAAAATGTTCTTGGACATGGTTATCTCCTTGCCCCGGCACCCGGGGCGGGTGGGGGAAGGATCAGGCTTCGGATTCGAGAGCTTCGATTTCCGCAAGGCTGGCCAGCAGCTCTTCCTTTTCGGCAATGCGAGCGGCCTTGAATTCCTGCTCCATCAGCTCCAGAGCGGCGGCCGAAAGCTCGGCGAAGCGGGCGCGCACAACCTTCGCCAGCGCCAGATCGAAGGCCTTGTCCTTCCAGTAATTCGTGGAACCTGTGGATTCTTGGTGGCCGATCTCGCTGGCAACGTCCAGCCGGTGAAGCCTGCCAACGGAGCCATCGCGGAAGTGATGTTGCGGGCGACCGATCTTTCCTACGTATTCGCGGGCTTCGGCTACATCACGCTTCAGGTTTGCTGCGTTGCTCATGCTGTTCTCCCAGTTCTCCCCGGGGTGGGGAGGTGTTGGGAGAAATATAGCAACGCTACAGTTTTGGTGCAATAGCTATGCTATAGATAATTTGTAACCGACGCGTTAAGGCCGTGAGCCCATGCCAAGCGAGCGCCGTGAGAAGGGCGTCGGCGCGGGCTGCTATTCTGTGCAACAACGAGGAGGGTCAGAGATGAAGTTGCGAGCTGGATTATTTGCTGCCCTGTGCGCGGTCGCGGGTGCTGCCGCGGCAGGCCAGGCGGGGCTCACGCCTCAGCAAACGCATGAACTGGTGCAGCGATACGCGCGATCGCAAGGGCTTTGTTCGACGCATGGAGCGGGATCGAAGATTGCGAACGAGGAATGCCCCCGCATTGCTGAATACGAGAAGAAGCTGACAGCGGCGGGGCTAGATCCACGGGAGGCATTGAGCCGACTTTTTGACGGGTGCCGGCGCTATAGCTCCGCGTATATGCTGGCCAGCATATCGAGAGACAACAGGCAGCCTCCAGAGAGTGCGCTAGCGCAGCTCAAGGCAGAGAAATGGCTGAAGATCGATGAGAAGACGCTCAAGAGCGTCGTGAACACCACGTACTTTGAGTCATGGGCGCTGGCGCTGCCCTCGCAACAGCTAACGCGCGCCGTAGACTATGACTGCAGATATGGCCCTGATCCTAAATGGCAGCCGCTCAAGTAGGCATGAAAAAGCCCGCTCGGGGCGGGCGCGCTTTTTCGCTTTTGGCGTAAGGAATTACTGCTTAGGCTGTGCGTTGTTGATAGCTTTTATTGCTTCCTGCAGGATCTTCCGGGTCTCCTCTTGTTGACGTGCCATCTCGTTTTGTTGCGTTGCCATGTCGTTAGATGCCTTTTCAATCTTCTCCTGAGCGTCCCTCACCAGATTAGCTGTGTTGCGCCCAGACTCAAATGCACCGAAGCCAAGAGCCCAAGCCGCCCAGATGCTGCCCACGGTTACAGCAATAGCAGTCCCGGCTGCTGCCCACACTTGAGTTTTGACTCCTTTCAAGTGAGCAACTTCCACGCGGATCTCGCGAAGGTCCGCGGCCATAGTGCCAAGCTGTTCCGCTACGCGTTGCTCAAAGCCGGCCAAACGTGCATCCACGCGCGCTTCGGTGCGTTCGAATTTGGCGTCGAGTTCTTCTCGTGAAGGGGAGGTCATAGCGTTAAATGGGTGAGTCGAAAGATCGGCGTCTTCTTCAAGTCTTCCGGTTTCAATGGATTCAGAATCGGCATCAAAGATAGCAATATACTTGCTCCGAAACTCGTGAAATGCAACATCTGCCGGCTTTTGCGGCGGTCTCATTTGCTGGATGCTCCCTTGGGTTGGAGGATGTCCAGCACCCGTTGAAATGAGTCTTTACGCTTCTCGGGTGCATTTTCGACAACCCAGGCAATCTTTTTAGGGTTGTGGTTCCATTTAATTTTTGTTGGCGAGCGAGAACTGAGCTCAAGAATCGCTTCTAGCTCTTCTGTGCCGAAGTCCCAGTGGGAAATCAGGGAGCAATGCTCGCAGACCGAGGCGAATGCAAGAAATTGAAGTTCCCCTAAACTCATTTCTCCCGAGGTCCTCACCGACCAGGAGATTAATCGGTTCATATCCTTCAGCCCTTGCATTGTGGCTTGCTCAATCGGGAGCATTAAAGCTGTGAGGTCGTACCACTCGAGGTTGTTCTTGCAGCCAGGGCATTGGCGAACTCTTACCTTGCTGAGAAGTTCAGAGTCGTTCGGTGGGGTAGGTTCAGTCACGATTTACCTTTTCTAGAAGTCTTCGCTGCGCCAGACCTTCAGCACGCGGCCGAAGACCTCGAAATCCATTGTGGGTTCGACGACCCAGGCCTGGTATGCCGGATTCTCCGACAGCGCCACGAGGCCCTTGCCAGGGATCTTCTGCAGGCGCTTGATGAAGCCCTCGCCGTCCACACGGAAGAAGTACACGGCGTCGTAGTCGGCCGTGGTGACGCCGCGGTCGACTAGTAGCGGGTCGCCAGGGTTGAACATGGGGCGCATCGAATCGCCGAATCCGGTCACGATGCACAAGTTGCCGGCCGCCGTGGCACCGCGCACGTTCTTGTGCAGCCATTCCAGATCCACGCGCCAGCTCTTGATCATGCCTGGCTGGTCCCGCAGCTCCAGACCGTCGCCCATCTTGCCGCCCGTGTCGAATTGCGGAATGGGGACATCGTCGGATTCACGCGCATCCCCCCAATCGGCGTTGGAAACCGCCCGCGCAGGCTTTCCCCCGATACCGCCCTTTGCCGAACTTGTCAGTTCCGCTGCAGAAGCGACCTCTGCTGCCAGCCTAGGGCTGATCTCCGACAGATCGCAACCGAACGCTTTGGCATACACGCGCGCAGCATCCAGGCTGATGCGCCGTAGCCCATTGATGTGTTGATAGATCATCGCTTGACCGCCGCTCAGGTGGTGGTCACGAGCGAACGCCGCGCGGTTCACGCCTTCAAAGCGGGCGCGCAAGTTCGCGGCTTCTTGTTCGGTTGTCCAATCTTTCATATAGCGATGCTATTCGAATAAATCTGTAGCATGGCTTGTGTTTAAACTGTAGCAACGCTATAGTTTCTGCCATGGACCTGAACAGCTACCTGAACCGGGATGATGCGAGCAGCGCGGCAGCGCTTGCCCGCCATGTGGGCGTTTCCCCAGCGCTCGTATACCAGTGGCGCACTGGGCGCCGGCCTGTTCCCGTGGAGCATTGCGCGGCGATTGAACAGGTAACCGGCGGCGACGTCTCCCGCCGAGACCTCCGACCCGATGATTGGCAACGCATCTGGCCCGAGCTGGCCACCGCCGCGCCGGCCCAGCAGGAGGCGGCGTAGATGGTTGCCTTTCTTGCCGGCATCGGTGCCGCCGTAGTGGGCGCCCTCATCGGATTCTCGGCCGCGAACGCTGCCATTACCTGGGTCGAACGCTGGCTCGCCCAGCAGGAGCCGAGCCATGCGTGACCCCGATCCCAAGGACGACCGCATCCCCATCGGTCCCACCGATATCTGACCCACCCAGGAGAAAGTGATGAACGACATCAAGGCGGGCGATATCCCGCACGACATCCAGCGCGACGTGATCGGCGCGGCTACCCAAAGCGCGGTCAATGCGTTGCGGGACAACGGCGAAGACGATGCGGTCAAGGCCGCCCGCCTGGTGGCGGAAGCGGCCCTGGAAGCTTGGGGACTGCTGAACGGGATCAGTCCTTCGTCTTCTCCTGCTCCAACCGAACGTACGTCTCCATGAAGCCCCAAGCGAACTCCGCGATGGCCTTGCCATTGAGATCCCGCGGGTGCACTCCGTTGAACAGATTCGGTTGCGTTGTGAGGATCTTCTCCAAGAACTCGCGGGCCAGTCCGTATTCCTTCTTCGTCATGAGAACCCCTCCTGTGGGGAAAGTTGGTAGTGGTTGGTCGCCACGCCCGGGCAATCCGGGCAACGCCGATCGTAGCCGCAGGATGGGGTTCTCGCCAGTTTCGGGGCGCCATGGCTCAGTGCACCGTCGCGCCTGCGCGGTCGTCGGTGGCCCACGCCATTCGGTCGCGCTCGGCGCGCAGCTCTTCAAAGATGGCCAGCACCGCGGCCTCGCTGGGGTCGACGAAGGTGCGCCGCGCGATGTCCTGGGCGTTCTGCAGCAGCTTTTCGGTGTCGGTCATGTTGGGCCTCGTTTTTTCAGTACCGCCAGTTTGCCCAGGGGCGCATTCCAGGGCATTCCTTTCCTTTTGAGCAGCCATGATTCCCATTGAACCGGCCGGAATGTCCGGTCCCCACATCATCGAGACGGCCTTGCGCTTGGCAATGGCCAACCAGGCCCAGCGCCAAAAGCTGCTGGATGAAACGGGCTGGGACGCCAGCATGCCGTCCAAGATCTGTTCCGGCGCCACCGGCATCACGCTGGAAAAGCTGGATTCGATGTGCCGGGCCCTGGGCCTGACCATCGTTGAGGTCGGCTACATGGACTATCTGGCGCGCGGGAACGAGATCGGCTCGCGCTGCTGCAAGGCCCGGCTGAGTCTGGGCAATTGCGGGGCGAGGTATGCATGCGCTTCCCGCTCAACCCCCGCACGCGCCAGCGCGCACACCAAGCGATCGACGCCGCGCCCGATGGGTTTTTCTTTGCGCCGCCGGTCGAGCCCACGCGCACGCTGGGCCAGTCGGCAAAGCTGCACGCCATGCTTGCCGATGTTGCGCGCCAGGTTGAATGGCCCGTGAACGGCAAGATGGAGCGCCTGAGCGTCGACGATTGGAAGTCGGTGGTGGTGGCCAGCCTCATGCAGGAAAAGCGCATGGCGGCCGGCCTGCGCGGCGGCTTCGTCATCCTGGGCAAGCGCACCAGCACCATGACCGTGCGGGAGATGTCCGAGGCCATCGAGTTCCTGTACAGCTTCGGCGCCGAGAACGACGTCACCTGGTCTGAGCCGGTCGACGTGCCGGGATGGGTGCGCTGATGGCCTGGTCCGAGACTTCCATCGCACGCGCCCTCGCGCGGCAGACCTTTAACCGCAAGTACCTGGTGGTGGTGCCCAACTGCAATTGGACAGGCCACGAGTGCGACCTGCTGGTCGTGACGGAGAACCTGCGCATCATCGACGTCGAGATCAAGATCAGCCGGGCCGATCTGAAGGCCGACGCCAAGAAAGACAAGTGGTGGCACCGCCAGTATGTGGGCAACCCGCGCACGGTTGAGAAGCTGGGCCAGGGCGGCCGACTCCAGAGCCGTCGCCGCGTGTACGCGCAGCAGTTCGAACTGAGGGAGTGGCCCCGCCAAGTCTGGAAGCACTACTACGCGCTGCCTGCTGAGATTTGGACGGACGAATTGCTGGATTGCCTCGGCTCGCCAGCTTCGGGCGTGCTGTTGCTGACGGATGAAGACGGTCAGGTCAAGGCCCGCGTTCGGCGCCCAGCGACCCCCAACCGCGACGCGAAAGTCATCAGTCCTGGCGCCGCCGTGGACATCGCGCGCTTGGCGAGTCTGCGCATGTGGGACGCCTATGAACGCCTCGAGCAAAGGGAGGCTCGCTGATGCTTCGCCGCACACCCCTGACCCGCAAGACCCCGCTGCGCGCCACCGCCGGCCTGCAGCGCACCCCAATGAAGCGCCGCGCGCCGAAGAAGCGCCCCGGCCACGAACCGAAGTACCTGGCCGCCTGCCGCGGCGAGCGCTGCTATCTCCAGATCCCTGGCGTCTGCCGCGGCGAGGTGGAAAGCGTGGTGCCGTGTCACGCCAACTGGAGCGACTACGGCAAGGGCATGGGCATCAAGGCCCCCGACATCTACACCGTTCCCGGCTGCGCGCGCTGCCACGCCTGCCTCGACCAGGGCATGACCCTGACCAAGGCCCAGAAGCGCGCGACCTGGGAATGGGCTTACACACGCTGGTCCGCCGCGCGTAATGAAAAGCTTGGAGCAACCGATGAATGAAGAGTGGAAGCCCATCTCGTGGGCCCAGCGGTACGAGGTGAGCAGCCTCGGCGCTGTCCGCTCCTTGGAAGGACTGGACGCGGCCGGCAGGCCACGCAAGGGAAAGCGTCTGGTGCCATTCAGGAACGGGAAGAAGGGCTATATGGCGGTCGACATTCAGGGGCGCCGCGTGAAGGTGCATCGGCTGGTCTGCGAAGCATTCCATGGTGCCGCGCCTGCTGGTAAGCCGCAGGTCAACCATCTGGATGGAAACAGGGCACACAACGCCGCTCAGAATCTGGAGTGGTGCGACCAGTCGCATAACGCGCTTCATTCCTATGAAGCCCTCGGGCGCGTCTCGTCGGGCGGTCATGCTGGAAAGACCGGTGCCTTGCACCATTGCTCCAAGGCTGTGGTCGCCCGGCATACGGTTTCGGGCGAAGTGCGTATTTTTGGCAGCACTCACGAAGCGGCTCGCGCCATAGGTCTCTCTTCTGGTTCGGTGCCCCGCTGCTGCAACGGAATCCAAGCCCATTCGAAAGGCTGGACGTTTCGGTATTCAGGGGCGTCCGCATGAGCTATGACGTGATGAAGGCCTGCCGGCCCCTGCAGATGCCTTCCTCGCCGAAGGCGGTGTTAATGGCGCTGGCCGACTATGCCGACGAGGCCGGCTCGGCCTGGCCGTCGATCCCGACGCTGTGCGAGTACACGTGCCTGTCCGAGCGCACCGTTCACGCCGCCATCAAATGGCTGGAACAGGCCAAGGTGGTGGTGGCCGACCGCGCCAATGGGCGCCACACAACCTACGTTGTGGATGCGAATTCCTTTCAACAACCCCCGCAGCAGCTGCACCCCCGCAGCAGCTGCACCCCCGCAAATACCGCAGTAACCACCGCAGCCGTTGCGGTGGTACCCCCGCAAATCCCGCAGTCACCCCCGCAGCAGCTGCGGTCTAACAACCAAGAACAACCAAGAGAACAACCAGGAACAACCAATAAGCGCGTGCGCAAGCCGAAGGCCCCGGGCTTCGACGCGATGACGGTCAACCTGCCGGACTGGCTGCCAGCCGAAAGCTGGGAACGCTGGGTCCGCCACCGCATGCAGCTGAAAAAGCCGATCACCGAGGAAGCTGCACGCCAGCAGATCGCGGACCTCGGGACCTTCCGCGGCCAGGGCCACCAGCCGGACGACGTCATCCGGCACTGCATCGGCAAGAGCTGGCAGGGCCTGTTCCCCCCGAAGCAAGCCTTCGGTCCGCGCGCCGCGCCCGCCATGAGCGAAGCCGAGCGCCGCAAGCAGGAATTCCTACGTCTGGCCGGGCAGGGCGGTGGCCAGGACAACTACACCCTCGACATGGAGCGGGCCTGATGGACAGTCGCGATGTTTCTGCCTTCGCCGAGTTGCTGGCCGGCGCCTTCGACGCCTACAACCGCATGCCGCCGCAACCTGCCACGCAAATGCTCTGGCTGCGCATGCTCGAGCCCTACGAGTTCTCCGCGGTGACCGCCGCCTTTTCGCAGTACGTGGCCAACGAGCCGAAGTTTCCGCCCACGCCGGCGCAGATTCTGGCGCTGCTGGGCCACGGCACGGGCGACAGCCGGCCTACCGCCGACGAAGCATGGGCCACGGCCCTGGTGTCGCGCGACGAGGCGGAAACGGTCGTCTGGACGCTGGAGACGGCCCAGGCGTTCGCGGCCTGCCGCACCGTGCTGGACCTGGGCGACGAGGTGGGCGCGCGCATGGCATTCAAGGGCGCCTACGACAGGCTGGTGGCGCGGGCCCGGCATGAACGCCAGCCCGTGGCCTGGCAGGCGTCCCTTGGCTGGGACTCCGACCGCCGCGAGCGCGCGCTGACCGCCGCCGGCAATGCCGGCCTGCTGCCGGCGCCGCACGTCGCAGCGCTCTTGCCGCCGCCGGCGCCTCAGGGCGGGCTGCCCGACGACGAGGTCGCGGCCGAGAACATCCGCAAGCTGCACCAGATGCTGGCCAAGGCCATGACGCCGGCCGAGAAGCGCCGGCGCGCCGCCGAAGAGGCCAGCCAGGCAGAGCGTGATCGCCTCGACGCCCTCAAGGCGCAGACCGCGGCCAAGGTCGCCCAGCACCAGCAAGGAGCCCAGGCATGAGCAGCTACGCCGAAGCCAGCGCCGCCGTGGGCGGCAACGAGAGCGGGGGGTATGGCGTCTGCGCCGCCTTCGGCTGCTGCCTGCCGGGCACGATGTCCGCCAGCACCCAGGGCGGCAAGGATTGGCACTGCCGGCTGCACTTCGGCGCGCCGCGCTCGGAATTCGACGACATCAGCGCGCGCGTCCAGAACCGCAAGGCCCTGTTCATCGCCGCCTACTGGCTGGTGAATCGCCCCAAGGGCGACACCATCAGCCGCAAGGTGCGCGACCGCATCAAAGCCCTGGGCCGGGCCGACCTGCTGGAGAAGGTGCCCAGCGTGCGCGGCGTCACCGCCTACCACCTGGGCGTCCACATGCTCCGCGTCCTGGGAGACGAATGCCGCCAGCCCCAGGAACACATGGGCACCCCGAAACGCGCCGGCCAGGGGACGACCTGGCTGGACCAAAACCAACCCGAGGAAATCGACGCATGACCTCTTCACAGAACCTCACGGACGCCTACGACCCGATGGCCGGCACGC
This sequence comes from Achromobacter pulmonis, assembly GCF_902859765.1. Classification (GTDB taxonomy): domain Bacteria; phylum Pseudomonadota; class Gammaproteobacteria; order Burkholderiales; family Burkholderiaceae_B; genus Achromobacter; species Achromobacter pulmonis. Next base: position 53,205 of record NZ_CADIJV010000022.1, on the reverse strand, counting down.
TGGCCAGGACCGCGATGCAGTGCGCTGCCCGCGGCTGCGACGGGTGCCTGGTGTGCAGGCCTGCCGCACCGGACAGCTTCGCGCGCGCGCTGGACGAAATTGCCAACTTTCGAAATTCGGAAAGTTCGGTTCCCGGCGCCGCGCCGGCGCTGAACGTCAACATCCTGGCGCTCGACCTGGGCACGAAGCTGGGCTGGGCGGTGCGCGCTCGCGACGGCGCGGTATGGCATGGAACCGAGGTCTTCACGCCGCGCAAGAGCTGGACACCAGGGCAGCGCTGGCTGCGCGCGCGGTCATTCGTCACGGATCTGGTGGTCCGCCACCAGGTTCACGCCATCGCCTACGAAGATGTGAAGCGCCACGCCGGCACCGACGCCGCCCATGCCTATGGCGCCTTCCTGTGCCTGGTGCAGATGGTGGCCGACAGCCACCGCGCCGCGCTCATGCCGGTGGGCGTGGGCACGATCAAGAAGCACTGGACGGGGAAGGGCAACGCCGACAAGGCCGCCATGGAAGCCCAGGCGTGAGCCCGCGGCTTCCGCCCCGATTCCGACAACGACGCCGACGCCCTGGCAATCCTGCACTGGGCCGTGGCGCAGGAGCGCAAAGCATGAAGCCCGGCCGCAAGCAACCCTACACCGCTGCCGGCATCCGCCGCCTGGCCTGCGTGCGCTGCGGCGGCCAGGCGCGCTTCCAGTGGAACGTGTGCGCGGACGGGAATCTCTTCCGGCCGATCTGCACGCCCTGCGACATCGCGCTCAACGAGCTGGTGCTGAAGTGGATGAAGGACCCGCATTGGAAGGCCAAGATCGCCGCCTATCGGCAAGAGAAGGAGCTGCGTCCATGAGCGGCCACCTTGCCCTGGGCGTGTGGCCCGTCATCCGCCTGGAGGGCTGGGGCCTGCTGCCGTTCCGCGGCGACAAGGCCCACTACTTCCAGCGCGGCAACGAAACAGGCGACGGCGGCCGGTTCGTGCATTCCACCTGCGGCATGCGCGGCGCCGAAACCCACCAGGTGCCGCTGCTGGTGCCGGGCAACTTCCCGCGCTGCCAGCGCTGCGCTCAAGCGCTTCCTCACGCGAAGAGGTTTTCATGACCACCACCCACGAACAGACCGCGCGCAACGCGGAAATCGTTTCGCGCCGCCTGGCCGGCGAAGGCACGGCCGCCCTGGCGCGCGAATACGGTGTGACGTCCACGCGCATCGCCCAGCTGGTGCGCCGCCACCGGGAAAAGATCGGCGAAATTCCGACCCGGCCCCGCGTCAAGGCCAAGCCGAGAAAGCGCGAGCCGCGCGAGGTGAAGGCCGCCGGCGCACCGCGGCGCAGGGTGGCGCAGGCCGTAGTGCCAGTGTGGCCGGATCAGCCCTACACCGGCCCGGTGACTGTCGTGCCCGGAACGCAGGTGGCGGCGCGCCCGTTCTCTATGTCGCCGGCTATGGCGCTTGCCGCCGCGCGTGCCCGCGCCGAGCAGGAACCGCTGCGCTCGCTGGCCGGGATCAGGGAGCGGCGCATATGACCTGGGCCCGCCGAGCCGAGCGCGGCGACCCGGCCAAGCTGCTGGAGCGCCGCCAAGAGCCGCCGCCGGCGCGCACCTGCGCGGGCTGCAAGGAAATCCGCCTGATCACCAACCCATTCGGCGGCCGGCGCGTCCTGCGCTGCGCCTTGGGCGAAGAGATCGGCCAACGTTGTTCGAAGTACGAGGAGCGCACCGCGCCATGACCATTCCGAAACTGCTCCTGGACCGGCTGCCGGCCGACTTTCACGAACGGCTTGAAAATTGGGGCGCGGTGATGCGCGATCGGCCGTCATTCTCGGTATCGCCCACGTATCAGGTATGCCAGGAACTGGCGCGCAAGGCTGGCAAGCTGCCGCGTGGAGAAGACAGTGAGCATCTGCGCCCGGAGAAAGACGAGGCGGATGCAGAGTTGATCGAGGCCTGCTGGCGGACGGCGGCGGGATACCGAGGTCTGCCACGCGAAACGGCGCTGTTGCGCTCCTACTACGTTCTGCGACAGCCGCCGGCCATCATCTGCCGCATGCAGGGGATGCGTGTACGGGAGTTCGACGACATTCTGGTTCGGGCTGTCTACGAATTCGAGTCTTATGTTGCCAAGTTCGTCTCCCGGGTGCATAATCCCCCTCAATCCGTGATGACTACCGTCTAACGACGAGACTGATGCCCGTAGGCGGATGTCGCGTTTCCGGAAGAAAAGCCCCGAGCCAATGGCCGGGGCTTTTTGCATTGCGGGCGTCGTCGTCTGACCGTGATCGAGCTGACGACATTGGTGCATCTGCACCTTTTGTTTCCAGAGAGCAGGGGCCAGAGAGAACCGTCCGCCGGGCCGCATGGGCACCGGCTGGCAGACGTCACGTTCTGGCCTCTGCTCTGTGGGAACAGCCGCCGCAATCGACCAGACAGCAGCGCGCCGCCGCGGCCGCTGCACTCGGGGAACGCCCCGTACCGCTGGCTCCGACCGGCGCCGCCCGAAGTCTCCCTGCGCCACACAGCGCCACGTGCAACGCGTGCTTGGGGGAGGGGCCCCACAGTCATCAACCGACCAGGATCTCGATTTCCTGGGCCACGTAGACGCCGACGCCGTACTTGAAGTGGCGAGATTTCACCGTGAACGTCCCGCTGTGTTCCGGCGACGGTTGCAGCGTTACCGTGTCGCCTGGCACCGGAAGCGGCGTGCCTATTGGCACATGGGCGATGGCGGAGACATTGACGATTTTTCCGCTATCGATGCGAAACACCACCTTGTTGGTCTCTTCCGACATATCTGGCTCCTTGGCCGTTGAGGGAAGCCAACGATAGCACCTTCGTAACACCCCCATGAGTCGCCTCAGCTGGCCTGGCGCCCGCGCAGGGGCAAATGCGCGGGGCACTTCTTTCCGGTCTTGTCGCCGGCGGCCAGCACGACGAGAACCGCCGCGCCCAGCCCGCCGTGGCGGGTAGTCGGATGGGGGCAACCACACCGAGAACCGAATGACACAGCCCAAGAAGGCGCAACCCGACTGGGAGCGCATCGAGGCGGGCTACCGCGCGGGCGTCATGTCCTTGCGCGAACTCGCCACCCTGCACGGAATCACCGAGGGGGCCATCCGCAAGCGTGCCAAGCGCGACGAGTGGCCCCGTGACCTGGCTGCGAAGGTGCAGGCCAAGGCCGACGAGCTGGTACGCAGGGAGGAGGTACGCAAGGAGGTACGCAGTGAATCAATTGCGTACCGCGAAGCGGAAGCGGTGGCCATCGGCGCCAAGCTGGTGGCCGAGGTCAAGCTGTCGCACAAGACCTCGCTGACGCGCATGCGCACCCTGTGCGACACCCTGATGAGCGAGATCGAGGCCGAGACGAACACCCCCGGCCTGTTCCAGGAGCTGGGCGAGTTCCTGCGGGGCGAGGACGACGCGTCGGCCGACAAGCGGGCCGAGGTCTACCGGCGCGCCATATCGAGCGCTGGTCGTCTGGACGGCGCCAAAAAGCTGGCCGACATGCTGAAGGTGCTGATCCCGCTGGAGCGCGAGGCCTACGGCATCCTGCCGACGCCGCAGCAGATCAACCTGAACACGACGCCGCGGAAGGCCGATGACCTCACCGACGAAGAGCTACTTGCCCTCGCGACAGGAAGCGGCCAGGGAGCTGCTGATCCGCAGGCGGGCGAGGGCTGACATCCTCCAGTACGCCAACGCCATCGAGGTGCCTGGGCGCCCGGTAGACGAGGAAGACCCCGACACCGAGTTTTTCGAGCCCATCGAGACCACCATGGCGGTGCACCACCGCTTGCTGCTGGCCAAGCTGGAAGAGACCAGCCAGCGCCGGCACGGCCGGATGATCGTCTGCATGCCGCCCGGGAGCGCCAAGTCAACGTATGCGTCGGTGGTGTTCCCCTCGAAGTACCTGGGCGCCACGCCCGGCCGGCGAGTCATCCTGGCCAGCTACGGCGACGACCTGGCCCGCAAGATGGGGCGCCGCACGCGATCGATCATCAAGCAGCCGCGGTACCGGAACATCTGGGGCGCGGCCCTGGTGTCGGATTCGAACGCCGCCCAGGAATTCGCGCTGTCCAACGGCAGCGAGTACATGGCCTGCGGCATCCTGTCGGGCATCACCGGCAACCGCGCCCACGGCATCATCATCGACGACCCGATCAAGGGCCGCGAGCAGGCGAACTCCGACACGATTCGGAACAAGACCTGGGATGCCTACGAGGACGACCTGAAAACGCGCCTTATCCCGGGCGGCTGGATTGTCCTGATCACCACGAGGTGGCACGAGGACGACCTGGCCGGCCGGATTCTGCCGGACGACTGGAAGGGCGAAAGCGGCCTGATCCGGTGCAAGGACGGCAACGACTGGGAGGTGCTGTGCATCCAGGCGCGCTGTGAGGTCGACAGCGACCCGCTCGGGCGTGCCAGGGGTGAATACCTTTGGCCGGAATGGTTCGATCGCCAGCACTGGGCGCAGTTCGAAAGCAACTCGCGCACCTGGTCGTCGCTGTATCAGCAGCTACCGACGCCGCTGGATGGCGACCTGTTCAAGCCCGACCAGATCCAAACCATCGACGCGCTGCCGGCTGGCCGCATCGACTGGGTGCGGGGCTGGGACTTCGCCAGTACCGACGGCGCGGGCGACTACACGGCCGGCCCGAAGCTGGGGCGCCTGCCAACCGGTCAGTACGTGATCGGCGACATGGTGCGCGGCCAGTGGGGACCAGACCGGCGCGACAAGGCTCTGGAGAACACCGCGGCGCTGGACGGCCGGCAGGTCCGCATCAGCATCCCGCAGGACCCGGGCCAGGCCGGCAAGACGCAAGTGCTGTACCTGACGCGCGGCATGCCCGGGTATCGGATCGTGAGCAGCCCGGAAAGCGGCGACAAGGTCGTGCGCGCCGAGCCGTTCGCCGCCCAGGTCAACGTCGGCAACGTGCTGATGATGCGCGGCGACTGGAACAAGGCGCTGATCGACGAACTGCGGTCTTTCCCGAACGGCAAGCATGACGACCAGGTCGACGGGCTCTCACGGGCCTTCGCCGAGCTGATCACCAAGCGGCCGATGCAAATCAACCCCGACGCATTGAGGCGTGCATGAAGCTATTGAACTGGATCCTGCGCAGGAATGCCCTTGTGGCTCCCGCGCCGGCGCCGGGCGCGCGCCGCGAGCCTGGGATGAAGATCAGCCTGGAGGCGCTGGGCCGCGCCAATATCGCGGCCGCCGAGCCCGAAGAGCCGCCGAAGGGCGAGTTCAAGCGCCCCGACGTGGCCCCGTTCGTCATCCCGGCAGACAAGAAGAAGGCGCTGCTGGCGATGGACGAGGCGATGAGCCCCGTGTACGCGTACGTGAGCGAGGCCTATGCGGGCATGGGCTTCCTCGGGTATCCGTACCTGGCCGAGCTGTCCCAGCGCCCCGAGTACCGCAAGATGTCCGACGTCATCGCCAAGGAGATGACCCGGAAGTGGATCAAGCTGGAGGTCAAGGGCGAAGACGACAAGAGCGACAAGCTCGAGGTCATCGAGAAGGCCATGCGCCGGCACCGCCTGCGCGCCAAGTTCCGCCTCGCCGCGCTGCAGGACGGTCTGTTCGGCCGGTCGCAGATCTATATCGACGTGAAGACGCCCAGCGGCACGCTGGCCTGGGCCGATCCGGACGAGCTGCAATCGATCCTGGTCAAGAGCCCGGCGAAGATCGCCAAGGGCTCGCTGGTGGGCTTCAAGGTCATCGACCCGGTTTGGACGACGCCCTACCTGTACAACAGCGACAACCCGATGCGGGCGGACTTCTACAAGCCCACGTCCTGGTTTGTGCTGGGACGCCAGGTGCACAGCAGCCGCCTGCTGAACATCGTGTCGCGCGAGGTGCCGGACTTGCTGAAGCCGTCGTACAACTTCGGCGGCATGTCGATGACGCAGCTGGCGATTCCCTACGTCAACAACTGGCTGAAGACGCGCCAGGCCGTGGCCAACCTGATCGACGGCTTCTCGGTCGGCGTCTTCAAGAGCAACCTGCAATCGCTGCTGTCCGGTGAGCCGGGCGACGACGTGTTTTCCCGGATCGACGTCTTCAACCGCACGCGTAGCAATCGCGGGACTTACGCAATCGACAAGGACACCGAGGAATTCGGCTTCGAGAACGTGCCGCTGTCGGGCCTGGACGCGCTGCAAAACCAGTCGCTGGAGCAGCTTTCCGTCGTCTCGGGTATCCCGCTGGTCAAGCTGATGGGCATTTCGCCCAGCGGCCTGAACGCCACGGCCGACGGCGAAATCCGGGTCTTCTACGACGACATGCACTCGGCGCAGGAAGCGGTGTTCCGCGACCCGTTGCAAACGTGTCTGGAAATGATCCAGCTCAGCGAGTTCGGCGAGATCGACCCCGACATCACCTTCAGCTTCGTGCCACTCTGGCAGATGAGCGAGAAGGAGCTGGCCGAGGTCCGCAAGTACGACGCCGAGACGGACGCGGTGCTGGTCGATATCGGCGCTGTCAGCCCGAAGGAGGTGCGCGAGCGCGTCGCGGCGGACGAGACGAACGGCTACCACTCGCTGGACATCAGCGACGACGATGACGACGGTCGGCCGGATGCAGTGCCCGGCGCGCCGCCGCCATTGGAAGACGAACCCCAGGGACAAGCCTATGCCTGAGACTGATCGCGCCAAGATGTTGCGGCGTCGCCGCTATGTCACGGCCGACGGTCGCAGACTCCAAGCGGAACTGGCTGCCGGCCTGGTATCTCCCACCGGGCGCGACCAGCCGCTGCGCCCCGTGCACGCCAATCAGGGGATCGAGGCGGCCTACCGCAAGCGCCTGGACCGTCTGATCGACGAGATGCAGCGGTCGGTCGTGTACTGGCTGACAGCTGCCTACCGGCGCAACGTGCCGGAGATCGCCCAGGACGAAAGCCCGGCGATGGCACTGACCAAGATGATGCGCCGGCTCGCCAAGCAATGGCAGCGGCGCTTCGACGAGGCCGCCCAGCCGGTGGCCACGGAGTTCGCGGAAGCCTCGATGAGCGCGGCGGACTTGTCTCTGCGCAACGCCCTTCGGCAGAAGGGATTCAGCGTGCAGTTCCAGATGACCCGGGCGGCCAATGACGTCTTCCAGGCCACGGTGCAGGAGAACGTCGGGCTGATCAAGTCGATCGCGTCCGAGTATCTGACTGAGGTCCAGGGCATGGTCATGCGGTCGGTTACGCAGGGCCGGGACCTGGAAGGCCTGGTTGAAGACCTGCAGAAGCGGTACGGCATCACCAAGCGGCGCGCGGCGTTCATTGCGCGCGACCAGAACAACAAGGCCACGGCCACCATCACGCGGGTTCGCCAGCAGGGGCTGGGCATCAAGCAGGCCAAATGGCGGCACTCGCGTGGCGGCAAGCACCCGCGCAAGTCGCACCAGGACGCTGACGGCGAGATCTACGACGTCGATAAGGGCATGCTCATCGACGACGAGTACATCCGCCCCGGTGAGCTGCCGAATTGCCGCTGCGTGGCCATCAGCATCATCCCGGGATTCGACCCATGACACAGCAGAACCATCACGGCCTGGCTTTCGACCGCGCCACCGTCCGCCGGATCGACGTGGACGGCCGGATGCATGTCGAGATCAGCAACATCAGCAAGGCCACGGTCAACCCATACCGCGGCAACGAAATCCCGGACTGGGAGGCCCTGGGCCTCGACGCCAACCGCATCTACTTCCTGCTGCGTGACCCGCAGGAACTGGAAAAGGCGGCGCCGACCTTCAACAACATCCCGCTGCTGTCCAAGCACATCCCCGTCTCGGCCGCCGAGCCGCAGAAAGAGTTCGTGGTCGGGGCCACGGGTTCGAACGCCTCCTACCAGGCGCCGTACCTCAAGAATTCCCTCGTCGTGTGGGACGCCGTCGCGATCGCGCTGATCGAATCCGAAGAGCAAAAGGAGCTTTCGAGCGCCTATCGCTACCGGGCCGACATGACGCCCGGCGTCTATGAAGGCGTCGCATACGACGGGGTGATGCGAGACATCCGCGGCAATCACGTCGCGCTTGTCGAAGTGGGCCGCGCAGGCCCGGACGTCGTCGTAGGCGACAGCAGTACCCTCAACCCTTCGGAGATCCCGAAAATGAAACTGAGCAAAACCGCCGCCGTCGTCGCCGGGGCACTCGGGGCGCATATCCGGCCCCGGCTGGCCCAGGACGCGGCACTGGGCGACCTGACCCCCTTCCTCAAGGGCGTCAGCCGCAAGAGCCTGAAGTCGGAGCTGCCGCGCATCGTGCGCGCCATGCAGAACCACTTCAAGGGCAAGCTGGCGCAGGACGCCGACCTGGAAGACCTGAAAGAGGTCATCGAGGTGTTCACCGACCCGGCCGTGGCGCCGATCGGCGAGGACGAGGACGACGAGGTGGTCGATCCCAAGCCGGTTGCCCAAGACGACGAGCTGATGGGCAAGATCCGCGAAATGCTCGGCGAGAAGCTGGGCCCGGAAGAAGCCGCGCGCGTCATGGCTGCCCTGGGCGAGCCGGCCGCCGGCGCAGCCGACGAGCCGCCGCCCACGCCCGGCACGCCGCCGGCGCCGGTGACCAAGCAGGCCATGGACGCCGCGCTGGCCAAGGCTCAGAAGGATGGCGAGCAGGCCGCCGTCAAGCGCTGGACCGAAATCCGCACCGCCGAGCAGGAATGCCGGCCCATCCTCGGCGAGATCGTCGCCCAGGACTCGGCCGAGGCGGTCTACAAGATGGCCCTGGATGCCAAGGGTGTCGACCTGACCGATACGCCGCCCTCGGCGTACCGCGCGCTGGTCAAGATGCTGCAGGCGCAAGACCAGGCTCCCCAAACCCCGCGTGTGGCGATGGACTCGGCCTCGGTGCAGAGCTTCAACCAGCGCTACCCCCATCAGCCGAAGGTGATCTAAATGGGCTTCCAGAAACAGGTCTACATCGAACCCGCCGCCGCGGTGGCGGGCGACTTTGCCAGCTCGAACCCGCGGTCCACCGTTCTGGCCGGGCCCGGCGCGCTCGTAGCCGATACCGCCGGCGTGACGGTCGGGCGCTTTGCCTGGGCCGACGCCAACGGCAAGGTCACCAATGCCGGCACCGGCGTGCCCACGGGCTTCGTGCACCGTGAGCAGCAGGGCGTCATCACCATCTGGCTGGCCGAGGCCACCATGGTCATCCCGGCCGGTCTGGGCGTCACTCTGCACAACCTGGGCGATTTCTGGGCCGCCACCAATACCGTGGCGACGATCGGCCAGAAGGTGTTCGCCTCCAACACGGACGGCACCATCTCCACCGGCGCCGCTGGCGCCACCATCGCCGGCAGCACCGAAACCGACTGGTTCGTCGCCAGCGCGGGGGCCGTCGGCGCGCTGATCAAGATCACCTCCACCAACCTGGGGTAATGACATGAAACGACATCAAGACCTCGCGATGCTGGAGAAGCGCTTCGGCATCGTGTTCCCGGGCGCTCAGGACTACCTGCCCGACGGCTTCCGCAGCGACTATGGCTTCGCCATGGACGCGGCCGGCCCGCTGGTGACGGTCAGCAACTCGGGCATCCCGGGCTACCTGCTGAACTACATCGACCCCGAGCTGACCCGCGTGCTCACGACGCCGATGCAGGGCGCGGTGATCCTGGGCGAGTCGAAGAAGGGCGACTGGACCACCCTGACCACCACCTTCCCGGTGGTTGAATCCACGGGTGAAGTGTCGTCCTACGGCGACTACAACAACAACGGCCGCGCCAACGCCAACGCCAACTTCCCGCAGCGCCAGTCGTACCACTACCAGACCATGACGGAATGGGGTGAGCGCGAGCTGGACATGGCCGGTCAGGCGAAGATCAACTGGGCGTCCGAGCTGAACATCGCGTCGGCCCTGGTGCTGAACAAGTTCCAGGACAACAGCTACTTTTTCGGCATTGCCGGCCTGCAAAACTACGGTCTGTTGAACGATCCGAACCTGCCGGCCTCTATCGCTCCGAGCGGCGGCGCTGCCTGGTCGACCAAGGACGGCCAAGGCGTCTATGACGACATCAAGAGCCTGTTCGCACAGCTCGTGCGTCAGACGCGCGGCTTGGTCACGCGAAAGGACAAGATGACGCTCTGCCTGTCGCCGGAGATCGACGCTGACAACCTGACCAAGACGAACCAGTACAACGTCAACGTCATGGACCTGCTGGCGAAGAACTTCCCCAACATGACCGTCGAGACCGCCGTCCAGTACGACACGTCCTCGGGCCAGTTGGTGCAGCTCATCGCCGACTCGGTCCAGGGCCAGCGCGTAGCCACGGCGGCCTTCACCGAGAAGATGCGCGCCCACGCGATTGTCCGCGAGACCTCCAGCTTCAAGCAGAAGAAGTCTCAGGGCACCTGGGGTACGGTCATCCGGGTGCCTGCGGGCATCGCCAGCATGATCGGCGTGTAACGTCTATCACCAACCGAAATGAGGGGCGCCCAGGTGGCGCCCTTCTTCTTTTTCTGAGGGAAGAAAAATGCCGAAAGTTACAGTCGCGTGCAAGTTGCCCAACGGGGTGATCATGGACATCCCGGGTGCCAAGGAGCCGGTAGTGCTGAACGGCGCCAATCACCCGGATGCCGTCGCAGGCCATGGCCTCACCGAAGTGGACGCCGACTTCTGGGAAGCCTGGAAAAAGCTGTATGCGGATTTCCAGCCGCTCAAGAAGGAAATGATCTTCGCCCAGGGCAGCGAGCGAAGCGCCACCGCCAAGGCCAAGGAGCGCAAGGACGAAAAGAGCGGCTTGGAAGGCCTGGACCCCGACAAGCCCGCGCCCGGCGTCGAGCCGGAGAACTACGAAGGCAAGAAGAAATAGGAGCGGCCCATGGCTGTCGTCGTCTTTGACCCCGCCGAGTTCCGGCTGATCTACCCGTCCTTCGCCACGCTCTCGGACGCGCAGTTGAATCATGCCTTCAGCATGGCCACGCTGTACCTGAGCAACAAGGACACCAGCGCGGTCTGTGACGTCGATGAGCGCAAGGTTCTCCTGTATCTGCTGACGGCCCACGTGGCGGCGCTGACCTATGGCGAGAACGGCCAGGGTCCGCGCCCGCTGGTGGGGCGCATCAGCAGCGCGACCGAGGGTTCCGTGTCCGTGTCGGCCGAGTACAACGTGGCGCCAGGATCGGCGCAGTGGTACGCGCAGACCGGCTACGGCGCCCAGTATTGGGAGGCCACCGCCAAGTACCGGGTGGGGCGCTATCGGCCCGCTCCGACGGGCTACGCGGCCCCCGTGGGGGGCCCATGGCGTCCGTAGGCCTGAAGGGTGGCCAGGCCCTGGTGCGGCGGCTGGAGGAAATGGCCAAGAAGCTGGGCGACGGAGGATCCCTGCGTGTGGGGTTCCTGGAAGGCGCCACCTATCCGGACGGCACTCCGGTCGCGCTGGTGGCCGCCGTCAATGAGTTTGGCCGGCCGGAACGCAACCAGCCGCCGCGGCCGTTTTTCCGATCGATGATCGCCGAAAAGCAAAAGGACTGGCCGCGCGCGCTGGGCGCTGTGGCCAAGAACAACGACTACGACATCGACAAGACGCTGGGCCAGATGGGCGAAGGCATCAAGGGGCAGCTGCAGGAATCTATCCGGAGCCTGGATAGCCCGCCGCTTGCTCCGGTGACGGTGGCGCGGAAAGGTTTCGCCAAGCCGTTGGTGGACACCGGCCACATGATGAACAGTGTGGATTACGAGGTCGACACATGAACCTGCACGGAATCGCCGGCCCGATCATCGCCGCGGTGAACCCGATGATCGACGGCACGCTGCGCGCCAGCGACGGCTATGAGATCGGCGCCGGCCGCAAGCAGGTGCCGAAGTACAAGCCGGATGCCGCCGCGCGGCTCCAGGTGCAGCCGCTGAGTGGCAAGGACGTGGCTCACCTGGAGGCGCAGAACATCCAGGGCGTGCAGCGCAGCGTGTATATGTACGGCGACACCCAGGGTGTCGTCCGTCCACTGGCCAAGGGTGGCGATCTGCTGGTTTTCGGCGGCCAGGTGTGGCTCGTGGAGGTGGTCTTCGAGACCTGGCCCGACTGGTGCAAGGTCGGTGTGACCCTTCAGATGGACGCGTCGCCATGAGCATTCCTGTTTCCCTCACCGAGGACGCGCTGGTCGATGCGCTGGGTGCGTTCGTCCAGGTAATCGTCGGCGACCAGGTCACGGTGGTGCGCGGGCAGCAGAACCGCGTGCCGCCGCCCGCCGGCCGCTACGTGTACATCACGCCTATTCTGGCGCCCGCGCTTTCGCTGCCGCACACAACCTACGCCGACGTGACGAACGCCGGCACCATGACCCTGACGCGGCCGACCCAGTGGACTGCGCAGGTCGACTGCTACGGCGACAGTGCGCAAGACATGGCCCTGGCCATCTGCATCGCGCTGCGCAGCTCCTACGGCTGCGATGCATTGAAGTCGAGCGGCGCCCAGCCGCTCTATACCGGTGATCCGCGGCAACTGCCGTTCATCACCGGCGAGGATCAATACCTGGAACGCTGGTCAGTCGACGCGGTCCTGCAGTTCAACCCATCCATCACCGTGCCGCAGCAGTTTGCGGACCAACTCCACGTAGACCTCACCGAGGTCGACACTACCTACCCTCCGGGAGCTTAAAGCTATGTCCATTCCCGCCAGTGAAATCGTCCAGGTGGTCCCTGGCGTGATCGGCGCCGGCGGATCGGCGCTCGACCTGAACGGCCTGATCCTGACCTCCGATACTGCCGTGCCGGTCGGCACCGTCCAAAGCTTCGCCACCGCGCGCGACGTGCAGCGCTTTTTCGGCCCCACGTCCACTGAAGCGACGTTGGCCGGCATCTACTTCAACGGCTTCGACAACTCGACGCGCAAGCCCGGGAATCTGCTGTTCTCGCAATACCCCACCGCTGCGGTGGCGGCGTACGTGCGCGGCGGCTCGATGGCTTCGATGACGCTGGAGCAGCTGCAAGCGCTGAGCGGCGTATTGACCGTCTCCGTCGATGGCACGCCGAAGACTTCCAGCGCCATCGACCTGTCTGGCGCCACCAGCTTCTCGAATGCCGCGTCGATCATCCAGGCCGCCTTCACGACCTTCGGTGCCTCGTGCACCTATGACGCCCAGCGCGCGGCTTTCATGATCACCTCGGGCACCGACGGCGCCGCCAGCACCATCACCTACGGCAGCGGCACGATTGCCGCGGGCCTGAAGCTGACGCAGGCCACGGGCGCGGTGTTGTCTCAGGGCGCGGTCGCCGGCGTGCCGGCCACGAACATGAGCGCTATCACCGACATCACCCAGAACTGGGCGTCGTTCATGACCACGTTCGAACCCGACACGGACGGCAAGGTGGCGTTTTCGGACTGGACGAACAGCCAGGGCAACCGCTACGTCTACGTCGGCTGGGACACCGATGTGCAGGCCACCACGCAGGGCAGCACCACGAGCTGGGCTGCTCGCATCGCGGCGAACGAATATTCGGGGTCGGTGCCCATCTACCAGGACATCCAGCATGCGGCCTTTGTGCTTGGCACGGTGGCGTCGATCGACTTCGCGCGCACGAACGGCCGGATCACACTGGCGTTCAAGGGCCAGTCCGGGCTGACGTTCTCGGTGACGGACGCCACGACCGCGCAGACGCTGATCGACAACGGCTACAACTTCTACGGCGACTACGCCACCAGCAACGACCAATTCCGCTTCTTCTACCCCGGGCAGATCAGCGGCAACTGGAAGTGGATCGACACCTATGTGAACCAGATCTGGCTCAACGCTGCCTTCCAGCAAGCGCTGATGACGCTGCTCACGCAGGTGAACTCCATCCCCTACAACCTGGACGGCTACACGCTGATCGATGCTGCCTGCCTGGACCCGATCAACAATGCGGACAACTTTGGCGCCATCCGCGCCGGCGTGACGCTGTCCGCGCAGCAGAAGGCCCAGGTGAACAACCAGGCCGGCGTTGACATCTCCGATACGCTCCAGACCCGCGGCTGGTACTTGCAGATCAAGGACGCCACGCCGCAGGTTCGCGAGGCGCGCGAGACGCCGCCCATGACGTTCTGGTACATGGATGGCGGTTCCGTCCAGCAGATCACCCTGGCCTCGTTGGCCGTCCTGTAAGGGCTACACATCATGACGACTTTGACCAGTGCCAATTCCTCCTTGATGCTGGGCATCGGGCTTGTATTCCCGATTCCGCAGAAGATCGAGGGCTATGCCACGGATGACGCTTTCGCGTTCGATGCGGTGCAGACTGCGCAGGCGGTGATGGGGGTCGACGGTTATATGTCCGCCGGCTTCACGCCGCAGCCCGTTGTCCAGAACATCACCATCATGGCAGACTCGCCTTCGAAGTTCCTCTTCGAGGCATGGCTCGCCGCGATGAAAACGGCGCGGGAAGTGTTCTATGCCAATGGCTCCTTGGCTATCCCGTCCATCGAACGCAAGTACACGCTGCAGCGAGGCGTTCTGACGCAGGCACCACCCGTTCCCACGGCCCGCGCCCTCCTGCAGCCCATGACGTTCCAGATCACCTGGCAAAACGTCTCTCCGTCCCTGGTGTGATATGGCTCGAAAACAAAAGACCATCACCATCAGCGCGCCGGGACGCGACAAGGGCAAGGCGTTCTTGATCACCGAGCTGCCAGCGGCCGACGCCGAGGAGTGGGCCGGTCGGGCCATGTTCGCGCTGATGAATGCGGGGGTCGAGATCCCCGATAACATCGCGCAGGCCGGTCTGGCCGGGCTGGCCTCGATCGGTCTGAAGGCGCTCCAAACTCTGAAGTTCGAACAGGCGAAGCCGCTTTTCGACAAGATGATGGAGTGCGTCCAGATGGATATGGGCCGTGCTGGCACACGGCGGCTGACCGACGACGACATCGAGGAAGTGGCCACGCGGCTGCTGTTGCGGCGCGAGATCGTGGCGCTGCACCTGGATTTTTCGCAAGCCGCCGGCCAATCGACTTCGGCGTCCAGCCATGGCACGGCGGCAACCACAGGCTGATCAGCTACGCCAATGTGCCCCCCAACATCGCCGCGGTCATCTCTCGGCACCCGCACATGCTGCACGACTTGCAGACGGTGTACGGCGCCGAGGATCTCTACAACCTGCTTGAGGTGATCGCGGTGGACGCGCACAACAGGCGTGTTCTGTCCGAAGTGAGAAAGTAGATATGGCCACCATTCTGGATGCCCTGTTCGTCGAGCTGAAGCTGAACGCCAAGGGGTTCAAGCAAGGCGTTGCGGAGGTCGACCGTTCGCTGAAGCACACGACGGAGGAATCCGGCCGCGCCGCGCGGACAATGGAAGCCAATGGTAAGCAGGCGGCCATGTTCTTCAGCCGCATGCGCAACGAGGCGCTGGCGCTGCTGGCGGTGTTCACGGCCGGGATGGGCCTGAAGAATTTCACCGCGAACACCATCAGCGGGGCGGCCGGCCTGGGGCAGATGTCCAAGAACTTGGACATGAGCACGGAGCGCCTGCAGGCCTGGCAGCGAGCCGCAGAGCGTGCCGGCGGGTCGGCTGACGGCATCACGGCTCAACTGCGCCAATCGACCAGCGAGGTGGCGAAGTTCCGACGCGGCATGTCCGCTGAGACGCTACCGGCGTTCTTCCAGTTCGGCGGCAAGGTCGAGGATCTGAAGGACGGTAACAGCTACCTGCTGGCGCGCTCGCGCATCGTTTCGGAGATCTACAAGACTGATCGGGCCCGCGCCGCTCTGGCTGCCCAGATGATGGGCATCTCGGACGACCAGTTCGACCTCATCAAGCAGGGACCAGCTGCCATTCAGCAATTGGTGCTGGCCCAGGAGAAGCGCTCGGCCATCTCGGAAAAGGATTCTCAGGATGCCAAGCGGCTGCGCAACATCTACCTGGATCTTCGGGACACATTCGAGTCGGTGGGCACGAAAGTTCTGATCGCGCTGATTCCAACTTTCGAAAAGCTGTTGAAAATCGCGCAGAAGGTCGGCGATTACTTTCTGGAGAACCGCGACCAGATCGTGAAGTGGATTGACGGCGCCGTGGATGGTCTGGGTAACTTGCTGAAGAAGGCGGATGAGGCTGCCCAGTCCGTTGGCGGCTGGAAGAACGTCCTGATTGGCCTAGCCGCGCTGAAAATCCTGTCGATCGTCGCGCCCATGGCATCGCTGGCTACTGCCCTGGCGTCCATCGGCGCTTCGCTAGGCTTGATCGGTGGCGCCTCGGGCGCGGCTGGTGTCGCCGCCCTAGGTACCATTGCGACGGTCGCGGGTGGCGTGGCCTTGGCCACCTACAGCAAATCGCTCAACCAAGGCGAGGGCACGCAACAGGATGCACTGAACAACCCGGCGTACCAGAGCGGCAACAAGGCCGCGATGGACGCCATCAAGTTCTTCGAGGGGAAGGGTTACTCGCGCGAGCAGGCGGCCGGCATCGTGGCAAACCTGATGGCCGAAAGTAACCTGAACCCGAAGGCCATTGGCGACAACGGGCAGGCGGTTGGTATCGGGCAGTGGCATCCGGTGCGCCAGGCTGACTTCAAGAAAGCGTTCGGCATTGACCTGAAGGATGCGACGTTGGCGCAGCAGTTGGCATTCGTGGATTGGGAGTTGCGCAACACCGAGCGCACGGCCATGGAGAAGCTGCAGGCGGCCAAGACACCGCAGCAGGCCGGCGATGCAGTGTCGCGCTATTACGAGCGCCCGAAGGACAAGGACGGCGAGGCTGAGAAGCGGGCGGCTGCGGCCGGTGCGTTGTATGGCGCCGCGCACATCTCCAGCATGGAAGCCTCTGCTGGTGCTTCGACCGCTGCGGCGGCCCAGGCTGCTCCGGTACTTGCACAGGCCGGCGCGAAGCCGTTGCCGCTGAACACCGAGAACAATCACGAGGTCAACATCAACGGGCCGGTGACGATTCACACGCAGGCGACCGACGGTCAGGGCATTGCCCGCGACCTGGGCGCGCTGGGTGGTAGCCAGAGCTTGGTCAATCAGGCGAATACAGGGACTTTCTGATGCCGCTGATCGAATTTCCGAACGTGCCGCAGGTGCCGGGGGTGCCGGCGGTGCTGCGCGGGCTGACGATTCCGTCGCTGGATGAGCTGGCCAACCTTGGCCTGGGCGCCATCGCTGCGCTGATCTTCGGCATTCCGCGCTGGGGGCTTTATGACCAGAATGGCCAGCAGGTTCTTCTGTTCGATACCTTCCTAGGCATCCGCTTTCGCAACGGATCGCGGATATCGAGTTTCCCTGTGGAGCAGGGCACATTCTCGTCGTTCAACAAGGTGGACACACCGTTCGACGCCATGCTGAGGTTTGCCCTCAGCGGCGATATGGCATCGCGCGGCGCGCTGCTGAACACCCTGGAAGCCCTGAAGGGGAGCGTCGACCTGTTCTCGGTGGTGACGCCGGAAATCGTCTACCCGTCGGCCAACGTGGTGGCGTATTCCTACGAGCGAAATACGCGCTCCGGGCCCAGCCAGTTGATCGTGGACCTGTATGTCGAAGAAGTGCGGCAGACCGCACAGGCGGAATTTGAAAACACAGCCGAGCCAGACGGCGCCGGCGAGCAGAACAACGGGCAAGTGCAGAGCTTTCCGCTTGGCACTGAGCCCGGCGAGCCGTTGATACTGACGACGGAGTTTCAATGAGGAAGATCCCACTGCGCGCCGTGGCGGCGCAGGCCTGCAGCGTCGTACTGGGTGGCCAGAACTGCCAGGTCAGCGTCTATCAAAAGTCCACGGGGGTATATCTCGACCTGCAGGTGAACCATGAGCCGGTTGCCATGGCGGTGCTTTGCCATGACCGCGTCTGGCTGATCCGCGAGACCTACAGCGGCTTTGCGGGAGACCTGAGCTTCGTCGACACCCAAGGTCGCGATGACCCCGTCTATACCGGCTTCGGTGGCCGCTTCCAGTTGATGTACCGAGAAAGCACAGACCTATGAGTTTCATCAAACGCCGGATAGACGTGACTATCAGCCTTGGAGAGGGGCAGTTCGGTGATCAGAAGGGCCCCGACGTCACTCTCACTGGCCACCGTGTGCAGGTAGTGGTGGTTTCCTACAACGGGGACGCCCAGGCGCAGATGCAGATGCGCATCTATGGGCTTCCTCAGGACGTCATCAACAAGCTGACGACCGTGGGGCCAGTCCTGACCCAGCGCCGCGGTCAGAATCGGATTCTGGTCGAGGCCGGAGATGCGGGGCAGGCCCTGTCCGTTCTCTACGAGGGAAAGATTGACCAGGCCTGGGCAGATTACAACCAGGCTCCGGAGGTGGTTTTCTACGTGACGGCGCTGGCAGAGGCCAGCGCAGCGCTAAAACCTGTGCCTGCAAGAAGCTACAGGACGGCAGTGAGCGTTGTCGATGTGGCTCGCGACATTGCTACCAGTCTGGGCCTCGCTTTCGAATCAAACCAAGTCGAGGGGCGGCTGGTCAACCCTTACTTCCCTGGAACCGCCATAGACCAGTTGCGCGCGCTGGCCAAGGCGGCGCGATTCAACTACACGATCGAGGGCGGAATTCTCGCAATCTGGCCTTGGGATGGCGGCCGCCAGAATGACGCCATTGCTATTGACTCCGCAACCAACATGATCGGGTACCCGACGTTCACCGGTGGTGGGATCGTGGTGCGAGTCCTGTATGAGCCTCGCCTGGGCGTGGGGAAAAAGGTGCAGGTCGTGAGCGTGAACGAAGGTGCTCACGGCGAATGGATTGTGGTGAGTCTGGTCCACAGTCTAGAAGCAGAAAGTCCGGGCGGGGCCTGGGTGTCCGAAATAATGTGCGTGAGGTCTTTCAATGGCTAACCCGGAATTCGGCTACCAAGGCTTGGCAAGGGCGTCCGACGGGAGTGGCGAGTATGGCGCCTTTTCCTTCCTGGTGGCGCAGATGCTGAACCGGCTGAACACCTGCACGCTGGTGCGCGTGGTCGCGGTGACGAACAACGGTGGCGTGTCACCGGTCGGCTTTGTCGACGTGCAGCCGCTGGTGAATCAGCTGGATGGAAACGGGAATGCTGTGCCGCATGGCCAGTTGTTCCAGCTGCCGTATTTCCGGCTGCAGGGCGGCACGGACGCCGTGATTCTGGACCCCAAGGTCGGAGACATCGGCATGGCGGCATTCGCGAGCCGGGACCTGTCGGCCGTCAAGGCGAGCAAGCAGCAAGCGAACCCTGGGTCCTGGCGGACGTACGACATGGCCGACGGCCTCTACTTTGGCGGCTTTCTCAACGGCGCGCCGGTGCAGTATGTGCAGTTCACGGAAGGCGGCATCAACGTGGTGTCGCCGACCAAGGTAGAAGTCATTGCGCCGACGGTGGCAGTGACGGCATCTGGCGCAGCGACTGTTGACTGTGCCACTTCTACCGTAACAGCGAGCGGCAGCGCCAGCGTGACGGCGCCGTCCATATTGCTCGGTGCCGCTGGCCAGAGCTTGAAGGCGTTCGTCACTTCCGCCTTTCAGGCTCTTTTCAACAGTCATACCCACCATGAGAACGGGGTGGGGTCTGAAACGAATACGCCGACGCAGCAGATGAACTCATCACATCTGACCTCTACGGTGGAAGGGGGGCTGACGTGAACACCCTATTGCTGGATCGCACGGTGTGGGATGTTTGTCTCGATGCTGCTGGCAACATCGCGATGGCGTCGAATCCGTACGCAGTGGCGCAGGACGTGGCCAGCGCCATCAAGCTGTTCCGCGGCGAGCTGTTCTATGACACCGCCAAGGGCATACCGTACTGGACCGAGGTGCTGGGCCAACTGCCGCCTCTGGCGCTGGTTCGCGAACGGCTGCGCACTGCGGCCTTGACCGTGCCTGACGTGGCCGATGCCATACCGACCATCACCGCATTCGAGAATCGCCGCCTGAGCGGCTATGTCGAAGTCACGCTGACCAACGGCACGACATCGACCATTACTTTCTAGGGACCCCATGGCTACCTCCCAAGTACCGCGCGTGAAATTCACGCCGGAAGGCCTCGTATTGCCTCAAGAATCCGAGATCTTGACCGGTGTGCTGGCGGACATGGACAGCGCGTTCGGCGGCGGCCTGAACAAGAACCTGGACACGCCCCAGGGCCAACTGGCCAGTACCACCACTGCGATCATCGGCGACAAGAACAGCGAGTTCGCCAAGTACGTGAACCAGGTGGACCCTGCCTTCGCCGCGGGCCGGATGCAGGATGCCATCGGCCGCATCTACTTCCTGGACCGCAAGCCTGGAACGGCCACCACTGTGATCGCGACGTGCATGGGATTGACGGGCGTTACGATACCGGTGGGCGCTCGCGCGCAGGCGGTCGATGGCAATATCTACCTCTGCACGCAGGCCGGCACTATTCCGCCCTCGGGCAGCATCGACTTGCCTTTCTCCTGCTCGGTCAACGGTCCGATCAGCTGCGCGGCTGGCACGCTGAGCCAGATCTATCAGGCTATCCCGGGCTGGGATTCAGTCCTGAATGCGGATGCCGGCACGGTCGGCAGCAATGTCGAATCGCGCGCCGAGTTTGAAGAGCGGCGCCGCCAGTCGGTGGCGATCAACGCCCGAAGCTCGCTGCAGTCCATCTACGCCGCGGTAGCAAACCTGGACGGCGTCATCGACGTCTATGTGACTGAGAACAACCTGTCCGTCGACCAGACAATCGGCGGGGTGTCGCTCGTGCCGCATTCCATCTGGGTGGCGGTGGTGGGCGGCGAGGCGGCTGATATCGCCACGGCCATCTGGCGCAAGAAGAGCAACGGCGCGGACTATAACGGGAATACGTCTTACACGGTCGAAGATCTGGATGGCTATGCCTACCCGTACCCGTCCTATGTTGTGAAGTGGGAAACCCCGGCGGCGCTGCCGGTGAAGTTCGCGGTGCAGCTGGCCGACAACCCGTCGCTTCCTTCGAACATCGTGGACCTGACCAAGCAGGCCATCATCGACGCGTTCAACGGCACCGACGGCGGCCAGCGCGCGAGGATCGGCTCCACCATCTACGCGAGCCGCTTTTACGCGCCCGTGTCGCTGCTGGGTGCGTCGGTGTCGATCCTTTCATTGCTGCTGGGCGACGTGACTCCGACGGCGGCAAGCCTGACCGTGCCCATCAACCGGCGCCCGACAGTGTCGGCTGCCGATATCTCGGTGACCTTGGTATGAGCGTGCAACCAAAACCCGGCTTGGTGGCGAGGACCATCATCAGCCAGTACGCGAACAGCCCGACGCTCGTCCAGTTGGCCAACAACATGGACGAATACATCAACCCTGACGTGGATTTCGACGCCTTCTACAACTTCGTGTGGAACGTGGAGACAGCGCAGGGGTTCGGGCTGGACATCTGGGGAAGGATCGTAGATATCGGGCGGCTGCTGACGGTGCCTGGAGATGTGACCTACCTGGGCTACGACGAGGCAGCGAGCTGGCAGCCATTCAATCAGGCACCGATGTATGTAGGCGAACAAGAGACGCAAACCTACCGCTTGGCTGACGATGCATACCGTAGGCTGATATTGGTTAAGGCGCTTGCGAACATCACGGATTGCACGTCGCCAAGCCTGAACCGGCTGCTTTCGAACTTATTCGAAGGCCGTGGGCGATGCTACGTCTCCGACACGGGCAATATGGAATTTCGTTATGTGTTCGAGTTTTTGCTGGAGCCGTATGAAATCGCGATCCTGACTCAGTCGGGCGCTATTCCCAAGCCGGCCGCAGTCTTGGCCAACGTTTTGCAGGTCGACCTGCCTACCACCTTCGGATTCAGTGAGGGGCTTATGCAGCCCTTCGGTTCTGGGGTGTTTTTCACTTCTTCGGGGCTCATAAATGCAGGCTAGCAACGCACCCTCCAAATCGCCGGTACCTTTTGCGGAAAGCGGCTCCAAGAACACCATCCCCGTAGATTCTCAGATCGGTATCACTCCGGGGCTTGCATCGTTCACGGATGGATTCCCTCCGCTGACCATGACGCCGCTGTCTGCTGGTGGCATTCCGCCCCGAGGACAGGACTTTAACGGCATCCTATATTTTCTGAGCGCGGCCATGCGCTGGCAGCAAGCGGGAGGCTCGTATAACTACGATTCCACGTTTGCCACGGCAATCGGAGGATATCCGAAGGGTGCAATTCTGTTGAATTCCGCCGGCACCGGCTTCTGGCTCAATGGCGCCGACAACAACACGACGGACCCCGATAGCGGCGGCACCAATTGGACGGCCGTGATCAGCAATGCTGCGAGCACCACCGCGGCGGGGATCATCGCCATTGCGACGACGGCGCAGGCGCAGGCTATGACGAGCGACGTCGTCGCCCTCACGCCCAAGAAGCTCGCGGACGCTTTCGCCGGCAGCCGACAGAGTCTCACGGCCAATGGGTTTCAAGTGCTCCCCGGGGGCCTCATCATTCAATGGGGAAAATCGAACTTCAGCGCCGGGGTAACCAGCGGAACCATCACGCTTCCCATCGCCTTTCCCAACGCGCTGTTGTCCGTATCTGGCATGGACCAGGCGACTTCCACGGCCGTGGATCCGATCGGGCTTGATCCTGGGGCATCGAATACCACGCAGATCAAGTTCTGGGGAACCGATACGAACTTCGGCGACGTTCGGTGGATCGCTTTGGGGTACTGAGGAGAAAAAAATTGGATATGCTCTATTCTCGAAGCACGCGTGGTTTTTATTCCCCTGATATACACGGGAGTGAAATACCTACCGATGCCATTTCGATCACGCCCGAGCAGCACGCTGCGTTGTTGGCGGAACAATCTGACGGTAAGGAAATCATTCCTGGCGAGGATGGCGCGCCCGTAGCAGTTGAATGTCTCCCATCGCCGCATGACCTAGCTTGTGTCGCGCGGGCGTGGCGAGACCTCGAGCTGGTTCGTTCGGACAACGAAATCCGAAAACATGGAGATCAGGACCCGGCAGCCGTGGCAACAGAACAAGAATGGCGGGCGTATCGTGTGCGCCTTCGCAACTGGCCCCAGACAGCCGAGTTCCCGCAGACCAAACCGATTAGCCCGACTTAGCGTCAAGGAGGGCTTTGCTTATGGGCAATTATGAATGGGTTGAAGGGAGCATTGTTGCAGTGCCGATAGGTGGCCCGGCCAGCCATATGATTTCGCCGGTCTTCATCAATACAGCGACGGGCGCCGGCGTGGCACAGCTCCCGGATTCAGGCGCGCCAGGCAGCAACGGGCCGTGGAGAAAAGTGGACTTGAGCGACATTGTCCCGGAGGGAACCAAGGCTGTTTTCTTGTCGGGTCTGCTCATCATCACGCATGGATCTGAAGCTGGAATAGCAGACCTGGCGATAGGGTTCAGAAAGCCTGGATATGCCCTGAACCCTACGCCGGCCTGGGACCCGAATGACCACTCCTTTGTGATGCAGTGCTGCGAAGTGGACGTTACCGGTGGTCAGCGCAGCACGGCTGCCACTTGGGTGCCGTTGGACGATGACCGGTGCTTTGAAATTCGCTGGCAGAGGTCAATGGCTGGCTCATTCCCGGTGAAACCATCTTACGGCATCAACCTGCGCATCACTGCATATCTGCGATGACTGCGTGTAGCACTTGATAAAGCAGACGCCCGCCTCGACGGGTTTTTTTTCGTCTATAGGGGACGCGATTGAACATCCAAGACTTCGACGCCCTTGGGGCTCCCTATGGCTGCGCGGCATTGATGGAGGCTGCGGCATGATCGCCGATCCCCCGACCCTGGGCGAAGACGCCAAGGTGATTCTGACGGCGTTGCGCGACATGCAGGCCGAGGCCCAGCGCGACAGCGATGCCAAGCATGAGGCCAATCGCAAGGAAATGCTGGCGCTGTCCGCCGCGGTGAAGACCGCATTCCCGGACGGTGACTTCGACGGCCATCGCCGGTATCACGAATTGCTCATCGCGCGCGAAGAGCAGCGCCAGCAGATCCGCCGCGAAGTGCTGACCCATCTGCTCAAGGGCAGCACCTGGGCGATGCTGGTAGGGCTGTTGTGGATGTTGCTGCGCAGCGCAAAGGACTATCTCAAATGAACCTGATCGACGACTGGCGCCGCAAGTTTCATCGATTGTGGAGTGTGCGCCTGGCCCTGATCGCGGCCGTGCTTTCGGCGATCGAGGTGGCCATCAATTGGTGGCTGAGTGGCAAGCCCCCGCTGATCGTGATTGGCGCGGGGCTTTTCTCTTTGTGCGCGGCTGTCGCGCGCGTGATTTCCCAGCCGAGGCTGAACGATGAAGACAGGAACTAAGCGGACCCTGCAGGGGACCGTGGGCGCGGGCGCCGCGGCGATGCTGCTGAACTTCGTGCCCCAGGTGGAAGGCACGATCCTGCGGGGCTACAAGGACCCCATCGGCATCGTCACAGCCTGCTCGGGCCACACGAAGACGGCGGTACTGGGGCGCCCATACAGCCCAGAGGAATGCCGCCGGCTGCTGGAGAGCGACCTGGTCGACCACGCCGAGGGCGTTCTGGCCTGCACGCCGGCGCTGGCCGGCCACCAGTACCAACTGGCGGCGGCCACCTCGTTTGCCTTCAACGTGGGAGTCGGCGCCTACTGCAGGTCGGTGACGGCGCGCCGGTTCAACGCCGGAGACTGGACCGGAGCCTGCCGGGCGATGAACCAGGCCGACAACGGCAAGCCGCAATGGGTTTGGGCCGGCGGCCAGATGCTGCCCGGCCTGGTTAAGCGGCGCGCTATCGAGCGGGAGATGTGCGAGACGGAGCTGCCGAAATGAACCCGTTCCTGCGCATGGCGCTGCCCTGGATCGGCGGCGCGGCGGTGGTGATGGTGCTTGGCGCCGGCGTGGTGCTGTACGGCGCGCACCGGGAGGCCGCCGGCGTTGCCAAGGAGCGCGCCCGCACCGAAGCCGCGCAGCGCGCCATCACCGAAGCCTACCAAGTGGAGAAAGATCTTGCTGATGCCCAATACCGTGGTGCCGTCCTGGCGCGCGAGGCTGCGAAAGCTGGCCTGGCTGCTGCCCGTGCTGACCTTGACCGCCTGCTCCGCGCCGCCGGCCGTGATCCCGCGAATCCCCGAGCCGGCCGCCGACCTGATGAAGCCGGCCCCGACTGGATCGGAGGTTTTGCAGCGTGCTACGCGGAATATGGAGACTTGGCTGCCGACGCCGCAGGATGGGCCGACCAAGTGAACGGCCTGCAGGGCTACATTCGCGGGCTACGCGGCGCCAGGCCCTAGACCGCGTCCGCACGCTGCGCCAGCCAGAACCAATGCATATGCTTGGCGCGCCGGGCCTTCTGGCGCCGGAAGGTGATGCGCACCAGGCCGGCGTGGCCGGCGTCGATCTCGACCGTGTAGTCGCGGTCCTCGGCCGTGGCCGCAGGCGGCAGGGTGAGGGCGGCCTGGGCCACATATTGGCCGGGGACCTGTTCCAGGATTCCATTGTCGTCCATGGTCGTCTGGCTCCTTGATCGAAGCCAGTATAAGGCGGCAAAATGGTGGTGGCGGCGCCCCGGAGAACCGCATGAAACCGTGAGCATTTTGTGTCCCCATGCCACCAGTTTCCAGCGGAGACCCGCATAAATCCTAGGAATTACGCCGGATTGTGATTCCGGTTGTCGTGGGTTCGAGTCCCATCAGCCACCCCAAAGAATTCATGTGAAATCAGGCACTTACGCGCAAGCGGGGTGCCTTTTTTCATTGCGCGATGTGAAAATTTAAATAAAAAGCCGAATGTTTAAATTCACTCGGTCGCATCGGCAGTCCTGACCCGGCGTCGGTCATAGTGCTTGTGGGTCGTGGATGGGCTCGCATGGCCGGCAAAATCGTAGGCATCCTTGGCCTGTTTCTCCAGCTTCATGCTCACCGCGGTCGGCCGGATGTCCTGAAGCGCGAAGTACATCGGATGGTGCGTGACGAGGTCGGCCGCCCGAACCGAGGGATCCAAGGTTCGGATCCAGGCGTTCATGGCGTCCTGCCATGAGGCGCCCCAGCCCGATCTGGAATAGCAGCTTCCACGGCGCGTCGAGGCGAACAGATAGTCGCTGCGTGCGCCGTCCGGGCGCAGAAGCGCTCTTTGCACCACACAGAACAGCCGTTCAGGCCTGCCTGTGTCCAGAGGAAATGCAGAAGGCCCAGCAACGTCATGCTCGCCCGGCTGGATCGCGGGCGAGCTGGGGCTTTGGCTTTGCGGGGGGGGCGCTTCATCAGGGGCGACTGCTGGACGTTGCTGCAGGCCGACCTTCAACTTGATCTTGACGGCGCCGTCGTCGAGTTCTGAACCACCCCGCGACGGTAAGAACCGAGCCCGGACAGGCTGGGGTCAACGCCGTAGTACGTGCAGTCCTCGCTGTGCTCTGGGCCGGTTTCGGGAAAGCGTGCCAGGTGGAAGCGATCGGAGTGGGATCGGCTATGGATCGATAGTCGCCGATCGCCGGTGCCAGGGCAGCCACAGCGAACGTGAGCCTTGTTATGCGCCATAAGCAGAACCCGCTTCCATCCAGCACTATGCTCTTCTGCTGTCTGGAATTCCGGAGAATAGGTGCGGGTTTGGCCGCCCAGGAGAATTTCTACTGGGTAGAGCTTTTTGTCCATGAGCGTGGGTGAGGATACCAGCGCCAAGCTGACGAAATTGCACGCCAACATCAAGAACTGGCGTGGTCAGGTTGGGGCGATTCGCCAGTCGCTATACGGCTATCCCGCCGATCTCAAGCCCTTGGCGGGCGTGGGTGGTGCACGTTGACGGCTACGGCGACCTGTGCGCGAGCCGTGGCCTGATTCGACAGGAGGATCGCGAGGCTGTGACCAAGTTGATCCGCGCCCAGTCAGAGAGTGGCGGCGCAGCCGCCGTGGATCTTCCGCCGGTCAGAACGCGGCCCGTGCACTCGGAGGCGCAGACCAACCGGTTGCCGGCCCAGCGCGTGATTGCCATCCAGGCCGAGATTATGCTGCGCCCGAACCTCGCGCTTTGCTTGCTCGTTGAGCAACTGCTTTCGAAGGTATCGGACTACCCGGGCTGATACGAACCCGGCCGACGGTCAGCGATTCAAAGATAGGTGGAGAAGGATAAAAGCCTCTGGAGGTCGGGGAGCCCAGACCTCCAGAGGCGTGAATGCATCCGCTTTTGCGCATTTTGTGCTGACACGGTTGCTGGGATCCCCCATTGTCGCAACGCCCGCCAATTCTTGCGGGCCGGGGCTTAGCTCGGGACTTCATCTGGAGTGTTGTCAAAATTGACAACATGAGCGCTACTCTGATCATCAACGAGAAAAGCGTCGATGCCGAAGGCGGCATTATGCAAATTGTTATCTGGAAGGTGCCACAGCCTGTTCCGCCGACTTCGCACGGGTTCAAGTACCGGTTGGTATATGCCCGTGGGGGGGCAACGGATCGTTGGTTTCGATAACGAGCGCGGCAAGGGCGACCACAGGCACCAGGGAGACGAAGAGTTTCCCTACAAATTTCGCGGTGTGGCGCAATTGCTAGAGGACTTCGTCGCTGAGGTCACGAAATGGAGGGCCTGAACATGAAGCGGACTCTGACTATCACTATCAATCAGGATTGGCGTGCCTTTCTGACCAGCGCCAGCAAGCGCGCTGTCGCCGGGGCGCAGTCCGGCGAGTATCAGGGGGAGAGGCTGAACTTCGAATCCGCAGCTGCATTCTTTGGGCAGTTGACGGAGCTGCGATGGAACATGGTGCGGGAGATGTTAGGCGCAGGTCGAGTCGGCGTGCGCGAACTGGCCCGCCGCCTGGGCCGGGACGTGAAGCGCGTTCACCAGGATGCGCACGCTCTCGTGGATCTTGGGCTTCTGGAGCAAGATGAGGATGGCGGATTGATATGCCCATTCGCCGATATCCACATCGATATGCATCTCACCGAGGACATGCGCAAAGCTGCGTAGCAGGTTGACGAACCTCGCCAAAGAATAGCCGCCCCGCAACGGGCGGCTTTTCTTTGGTCGTGGCGGTATCCCATGCGGAGCGGCTATACCCACTGGCTGCGCCGGCGGCGCCGTCCTCTGGCCGCGGCGCCGTGGCCGGACTGTCGGAAGCATCGCGGCCGTGCGTAAATCTGCAACCACCTATTCGTTTTGATGAAGAGGTCCTGGCCGCTTTCAAGGTGACTGGACAGGAGGCTGGCAGGGTACCAACCTGTACGCCGACGTGATCGACCCGGCGATGCTGGGCTGACCTGCTCGGATTTTTCACACCACCGAGGTTCCGTCCTGGTCAAGGCCGCAGCAAGGCGATGCGGGGCTTGCCATATTCGGCCCGATAGCACACGCAGAGCAGCACCCGGCCGACCCGTTCGCACCGGGCCACGAATCGCCAGCGACTGAAGGTCAGGCCAATTTCTTCCTGCCCGGGCTGCTCAAGCGGCCGCTTCCAGGTGATGGACAAACGCGGCAGCGCATGCAGCAGCCCTAGTCCCACGCTTTTCGCACAAGCCTCGCGCGCGACCCAGCCGGCCAGGAAATCCACTGTGACGCGGTCCCGCCGCGCCAGCCACGCCGACAGGCGCTGTTGGCGGACCGCCAGGTCAGGGCGGTCCAGATGCTCGATATCGATGCCCACATACTTGCGGTTGGCGTACAGCCGCGCCTGTATGCCGCAACTGTCGCTCACACCGAAGCCGGCATGACCGGATTGGTAGGGCTTGCCCAACTTGGTGCGCGCGGCCTGCCCGTCACGCGCGCAGCGCTGGGCACCCAGCACTACCGTGACGTCAAAGTTCGACGAGGGTTCGGTCATGCGTGCCGGTCGCGATCAGGGTGCCCCCCTCGCCAGTCACGGCGCGAGCGCTGAACCGCAAGGAATTGCCGAACAAGGTCTCGACCGTAATCGTCAGATGCACCGCGCTGCCCCGCAGCGCCGGCGCCACGTGCCGCACGCTGACCGCATGTCCCACCGACCCGCAGCGCCCGCCGCCTGCCAACCGGATGCATTCCGTGGCGTACGACTCGATCCAATAGACAATGACGGGGGTGGCCAGCACGTCCAGATCCCCGCCGTAGTTCAGCGAGCTCGCGGCGGCATCCACCACGCAGGTTTTCTCGAACTGCTGGCCTGTCTGGAACAACGCCCGCGCCTCTAGCATCGGACGCTCCATCTAGGCGCCTTCCAGCGCGGCAAGCGCATCGGCCGCATTGCCGAAACGATCCTTGAACATGGAGATCCAACGCTCCAATCCAAACGCAACACAACTGGTATGGACGAAATTGTCTTCCAGGCGGATATCGAATTTCTCACCGAAGTAGTTGCGGTGATAGTTCAGCGAAGACACCGCATGGCCGTCGAACACCAGTTCACGCTTGGTGGGCGTCAATGCCGACAGCCGCGCCACGCCGCTGCCTGAATCAAAGAAGGGATCGTTGGCTTCTTCGCAACCCGCGTTGATTCCCAACTGCGCGAAGAAGGAGAACAGGCGATCGTAACCTGCTTCCAGATGCGCCTGCGCGCCCTCCGCAGTGCCCAGGTACACGTACTCCTTCATGGTGAAATTGAAGGCACGGTAACGGTCCAGCGCCTTGTCCTCGTGCCGGAAGCAGCGCGCAATGCAGGACTCCACCCGCGCGCCGCCCAGGCGCTGCCCCTGCAGCCCCAGGTAGACCTTGTAGCAAGTCGCCGGCAACAGGGCGACGTCGGCTGTGAGCGCTTTGAAATCTCGGTCCAGCTTGCGCTGGCCGCGCGCGAATCCCAGCAACTCTCCCTCTTCAATCGAGCACATGACGCAGGTCAGATGCGGAAAATTGCGCACATACCCCAGCGCGTTGATCTCTTCATGGGCTAGCAAACTGTCGAACTCCGCGGTGGCGTCTGGCGCGATCGAAAATATTTCATCCAGTTTTCCCTGCAGCACGTTCTTTACCTGATGCCATTGCTTTTCGATTATCACGATGCAATCTCCTAGTGGTCACTGAATTCACTTAAGCGCGCGGATAGGACGAAGCCTTACGCCGTCAAGTCGGCCAGCACCTGCTGCACGCTACGGATGGAATGCGCGTCCTTGCAGGACGTTCCGCAATACAACGCCATGTCTTCAATCAAACCCTCGGTCTGCGTAGTAGGCACTGCCACGCTGTAACGCAGGATGGGATAGCGTTTCCCAAAATAGTGCGCAAAGCCAATCACACCCGCCGGCAGCGTCCCCTCGCAGCTCGCGTTACGGATCACCCGGTGGCAATGGGTATGCCAGCCCACGCTGAAGCGGTCGGTGACCACGGTGTCGCCGGGTGAGGCGTCCACGATCGCCTGCTTGTAGCGCTCGTGCGCGGCGGATTCCCGGGTGGCCGCGAATACTGTGCCGCACAATACGCCGGAGAATCCGGCGTGCAGCACCTGGCGCAACTCGGCCGCGTTGCTGATGCCGCCGCTCAGAAACACCATGCGCTTGTCGACGCCAAGGCGGGCGGCCTGATCCAGCGCTTGCGCGCGCGTGAGCTTGCCCAGGTGATGACCGCCCGCCTCTGTTGTTTGCAACACCCCGAAGCGCGCGCCCGCATCGAACCCCGCGTCCAGCTCCTCCCAGGTGCCCCCTTGCACACCGTAGTCCATTCCCGTCGGCAAGGCGCGCAGCACGGTGTGGTCAGGTAAGCCGAAGAAGGTCACGATCGGCCGTTCCGGCCGGTCCGCGACATACGCCAATCGATCCAGCAATGCGTCCGCATCCAGCACGAACGGCACCAGATTTACGCCGAAGCGCGCCTTGGTCAATCCGGCGGTCTGCGCGACTAGCTGGCCGATTTCGTCACGCGTGTGGCGGTACAGGCCAATCATGCCGAACGCGCCGGCCTCGCACACGGCGGCCGCCAGTTCCGGTTGTGCCACGCCGCCCATGCCGGCTTGCAGCACGGGCAAGCGTGCGCCCAAAAGCGCTTCCACCTGGGGACTGCTGACAATCTGCGCCATGGTGTGCCTCTGCGCTACAGCGCGGCCAGATTCAAGTCCGTCACCAACCCCTGTTTGGTGAAGTAGGCGGCGCTACGCTTGAACCATTGCTCGTGGACAGCCTTGCGCGCCGGGTGCGACCGCAGCGCGTTGCGCATGGCGTTGCCGTTGCGAAATCCCAGCGGCTCGTAGACCTGGGCATCGGCATAGACAGCCGGGTTGTACATCAGGCTGATGAAGTATCGGAACATGTTCGTCACCGTGTGCGACACCTCCGCCCGGATCGCGTCCGGGTCGTCCGCGCGTTCCAGCGCCAGCCGGTAAAGGCGGGGTACCATTTCCCGGCCAAAGGACACATGGCGGGATTCGTCGACATGATGCTGGTAGTTGATCTGTTTGAGGATCTCGGTGATGCCGTCCGTCGTGCCGACTTTATGGTTGTAGTAGTCGACGAACTCTTCAAAGATCAGCGTGCTGGCGAACATGTATAAGTCGCCCAGTTCTGGCGTGGACGCCTGCGCATCGCCCTGCAACTGAATCGACGGATATATCTTTCCCGCATAATCCAAGCAAGCCTTGGCGAAATACCACATGTGGAAGTTCTCTTCACCCATGAAGACATGCAGGTATTCGGACACATCGGCATAGCGCTCTTCGTAGATGCACCGGCTGACAAAGTTCAGTACCCCCTTGATGCCATGCACGTTGAGGCTGAAGAAATTGACCGCCTCCCATTTGCTGAGCCGTATCTGCTGCGCCGCGTCCAACTGCGCTTGCAACGGCGTTCCGTAGGTGGTGAGCAAGTCATTGCTGCACCAGGGTTGGTCGTCCGGGATTCTGGCGGGCCACTCAAAGCGCTCGTAGGGGTCATGCGAACGTCCTTTGGATAGCGTCATCAGTCTGCCGATTCTTGCGTAGTCGATTTCCATGATGCCCTCCTTGCCGCCCGGACTAGCGCTGGACGTGGACGAAATTGACGATGGCATCCACCGTGCGCAGGTCGTCGACGGTGATGGCGGTAGAGACATCTCGTCCCGCCAGTTCGCCCAGGAACATGATGAAGTCCAGGAACTGCATGCTGTCCAGGATGCGTTCTTCGATCAGGTTCTTCTCTTTGATGCCTTCGACCTGCGCATTGCGGTTTTCCTTCAGCCAGGCAATCACTTCGGCTTCGGTATCGGTGACGGTGGGTGTGGACATATAGGCTCCGGTTCAATAAGTGGATATCGCGTCAGACCTTGACGGCCGACAGCAGGCAGAAACCGCTGCTCTCCTGGCGCAGCACGGCTTGGCGCTCGAAGCCGGCAACCGCGATCTGCGCCTGCATGTCGCCCACAGTCCAACTGCGCCCGCCGTCCCACAGCGCCAACGCGGACAGGTTGTGCAAGGTGGTAAACAGCGGCGCACGCCGGTCCTCGGCAAGGAAGTAGCCTTGCACCAGCAAGGTCCCGCCTGGGCGCAGCGCCTGCCACGCACGGTGCAGCATCGATCGACAGACCTCCGCGCTCTCTTGATGCAACACGTTGGAAAAAAGCAGCGCGTCGGCCTCCTCGCCGAAACGGTCCTGGCGATAGTCGGCCACCTGGGCACTGACGCGGTCCGCCAAGCCGGCAGCCTGCGCAGTTTCACGCGTGATCTCGACCACCGGCGCCAGGTCCAGAACCTGTGCGGTGATTTCGGGCCGCGCCGCGCACAGGGCAAGGGAATACGTGCCGGCGCCTCCACCCACGTCCACCAGGCGGCGAATGGGCACGTCTTTCAGCGCCTCTGCGAACGCAGGGCCCGAACGGGACGCAAACTGATGCATGCCCAGGATGAAATCCCGCATGAACTGGGGGTCTTCGCCCAGCCACTTCGATTGGTTATCGACGGCCTCTCCCCGTCGCACGGCTTCGGCCAGTTGCATCCAGGGCCGCTTCCAGCGATCCATGATCCGGATCCAGCACAACAGGGATTCGGGGCTGTCTTCGGTGAGAAAGCGCGCGCTGAGATCGGTGTTGGCGTAGCGCCCGTCCTCGCATATCAGCAGTTTTTGCGCCACCGCGCAGTCCAGCAAGCGCTCCAGCGGCTCGGATTCGCAACCCAGTTCTCGAGCCAGCTCGGTGCACGTGCGGGGGTCGGACAAACGTTGGGCAATACCCAGATCGGCCAGGGCATACAAGGGTTGCCCCTCCCAATGCCCGAACGCCAAACGGGAAAACGCCATGAAGCTCACATCCATCGAGATTCCCTCCTGATTCAGCAGTGATGGCCCGACGGGCCAAACAGGTGAACACGCAACAACCCCAGGATGGGGTTGGAAGCCAGCGATCAGGACGTGGCACGCAAAGCCGATGGTGATCCGGCCGCATGCGCCATCCTGGGAGTTGATAGCGATCTTGCGGTGGCGGTTGAAGAATTTCGCCGGAGTCTCTATAAAGGTCCACAATATGAACCAATATATATTCATTTATTTTCGAGAATTCTATACCTGCTGCCAAAATAGGCAATAATAAATTTCACGCGATATATATAGGTCCGTTATATGGACCTAAACACCATTTAACTTGAAAGGTGCGGCATGGAATGGAGCATGGCGGCACTGCTGGCCGGCGCGGGTGCGCTGGGCGGCGTCATCAATGCGCTGGCGGGTGGCGCCACGCTGATTACTTTTCCCGCGATGGTGGCGGCGGGCCTGCCGCCCGTCATCGCCAATGCATCGAGCGCGGTGGCCATATCACCCGGCCACATCCTGGCGGCCCTGGCTGACCGTGAAAACCTGCCGGCCCCCGATCGGCGGTTCTGGTTGCTCTCGGCCGCCACCACCGCGGGCGGCGCGCTGGGGGCATTCATCCTGCTTGCCATTCCCCCCGCCTATTTCATCCTGCCCGTGCCGGCCCTGATCGCGTTCGCCACCTTGCTGTTTGCCTTTGCGCCGCAGGTGCAGGCCTGGAGCGCGCGCCGGCGCGGCGACCAGGCGCAGGACGGCCCGGCGCGCGGCGTATTGCCTATCGCGTTGGCCTCTGTCTATGGGGGGTTCTTTGGCGCCGGGCTGGGCGTGATCCTGACCGCCGTGATTTCCATCACGGACCCCGGCAATCTGCGCGCCATCAAGTCGCTCAAGAACCTGCTGGCGACGTTTGTCACCGCCGCGGCGATCGTCATCTTTATCGTGCAGGGCTCGGTCCATTGGCCGGCCACCCTGTTCATGCTGGCCGGCGCGCTGGCAGGCGGCTACCTGGGCGGCCACTTGATACGTGTCCTGCCTGCTTCGGCGATCCGGGCGTTCGTCATCGTCACCGGCGCCGTCATGACCGTGATCTATGCGGCGAAGTATTGGTTCTGAACGCCCCGCGCCATCCTCAGCCCCCGCTCGGCGTCGGCAGCCATTCCTCCAGCGTGACCTCGAACGTCATGCAGATCGGGTTGGCGCCGGGCACGAAGGGGCCGCCATGCACTTGGCCCTCCGGATCCGCCACCACCCCCGACAGCGATGCCGTCAAGGACCCATCCGGCTGCGCGCGTACTTCACCGGCGAGACTGACGATCTCCACCGCCGGGCCCGCGATGTGGCGATATCCGCCTTCGCGGGTGTAGAGGCAGGCATCCACTAGGCTGCCCAACGCCCCGCGCACGAAC
The DNA here is from genome assembly GCF_902859765.1 of Achromobacter pulmonis. Classification (GTDB taxonomy): domain Bacteria; phylum Pseudomonadota; class Gammaproteobacteria; order Burkholderiales; family Burkholderiaceae_B; genus Achromobacter; species Achromobacter pulmonis. The sequence continues at coordinate 18,853 of NZ_CADIJV010000022.1, read as the reverse complement.
GCGTTGCGAAAACCCTCAGCCAGGCAGAGTTTTTCCACGCCCTGGATCAAGTCCTCGTTCGGGCCGATCCGCGCATAGGCAACGCGGCCCATGCTGCCGCTTTCGATTTCAGGCGAGTTCATGGTGATCGCCTCCTTGGGGTTGCAACAGCCGTAGATTGGTTTCCGCGTCGTAGGTCGCGCGCAGCTCGAACCCCTCCAGCGAGGTGACGAGCACCGGCACGGGACGATCCCCGACGATACTCGTCTGCGGAATGATGTGCCCTCCCTGCGGCGCGAGGCCATCGCGACAAAAGGCGGCATGGCAGTGCACCAGGGGCGCGCCGGCATCGGTCTTGCCCAGCGTGGCGTTGCCAAAAATCAGGTAGGCCGGCCCGGCGGGAATGGGCGCGGTATAGGCCACAACCATCCGGTGTTGGGGGTCAGGCGGTGCCGTGCAATAGTCGATGTGCCGGAAGGCGCCGCCCAGTATGGTCATCGAAGCATTGGCGACGCCGGCGCTGGCCAGTACACCGACCAGGGCGTCAAACAGGCTGACGCCGGGGCGCAACGACAGGCGGATATGGCGGCCATGCCCGGCCGAGCGGCTATGAATGCGTACCGGGTTGAACGCCCCCGGGTGTATCAGCGTTCTGGGGCGGGGCAGTGCTTGTATTCCCCGCAACGAACGATCCACGGTGGTGTATCGCATGGTCTGGACTCCGTGCGCTTGTGGCGCAATAAGTGGAACCTGGGCAATGACAAACTCAGTGCATGGCGGGCAACATGCCTGCGGCCGTGAACCCTCCATCCACGCAGATAATCTGCCCGGTAACATAGCTGGACTTGGACTCATCAAGCAACCATCCGATGGTGCCGTTGAGCTCTTCGGGTGCGGCATACCGGTGCTGGGGCACTACCTGCTGCCAGGCCTGGCGGGCTTCGGCGGTGTGCATCTGCCCGACCAGCGGTGTTTCGATCGGGCCAGGCGCCACGGCGTTGACCCGGATGCCATAGGCCGCCAGCTCCACCGCCATCACGCGGGTCAAGGTCACGACAGCCCCCTTGGATGCGCCATACGCGGCGCGCCCCGCATTGCCGCGTATGCCTGACACCGACGCGATATTGACGATGGACCCGCGCCGTCGTTCCCGCATCCGCCGGGCGGCCTCTCGCGCCACGACGAAAGAGCCGATCAGATTCACTTCCATGATGCGCCGCAGCAAGGCGGTGTCGGTGTCCAGGAACGGAAGATCGCGCCCGATGCCGGCGGAATTGACCAGGCCCGATATCGGGCCGAAGTCCAGTTCCAGCCGCTCCAGCGCATCCACTACCTGCGCCTCGTCCGATACATCCATACGCACGCGACCCAACTGGTCGGCCGGCGCCAGGTCGCGCATAGCGTCCAGCCGCTCCTGGGAAACATCCGCCACCAGCACACATCGCCCTGCGTCCAGCAGGCCGCGCGCGACCGCCAGCCCGATGCCGGACGCGCCGCCCGTCACCAGGATTGCCTCTTGCGTCATCTCCATGATCCAGCCTCCTCGTTCATTGGTGTAGTGGTTGTGTTGCCGCCGCGCGGCGAATTGCGCGGCAGTCTGCGCTGCCGGTCAAGGTGACTAGCGCGCGGCTTCGGTGGCCTCGGTCAGGCAGCCGCGTTCATAGAGGGCATCGCGCACCAGCTTCTTGGTGATCTTGCCGTAGCCCGAACGCGGCAGGGCATCCCAGAAGAAGATCTGGCGCGGCAGTTTGTAGCGCGCCACGCGAGGTGTTATCCAGTCCATCAATTCTTCCTCGCTCAGCGCATGGCCCGCGCGCAGCACGCAGACCATCACACCGACTTCTCCCCAGGTCTGATCCGGCACGCCCAGCACTGCGGCTTCGGCAATCGCGGGATGCGCCAGCACCTTCTCCTCTACCTCTCGCGGGTAGATGTTTGAGCCGCCCGAGATGTACATATCGGACTGCCGGCCGGTGATGTAGAGAAACCCCTCTTCATCCATGCAGCCCAGGTCCCCGGTGCGAAACCAGCCATTGCGAAACGCCTTCGCATTGGCTTGCGGGTTGGCGTAATACCCTGCAAATACCGCCGGGCCGCATACGCAGATTTCACCCGTTTCGCCCGCCGCCAATGACCGGCCCGTATCGTCCTGGATGCTGATCTGCATGCCGGTACGCGCGTAGCCGCAGGTGCCCACGCGCGCGCCTGGGCCATCCGTGGGGTCGTGCAACGCGGGCGGCAGCACCGTAATGTTGCCGGTGACCTCGCCCAGCCCGAAATACTGCACCAGCACCGGACCCAGCTTTTCCAGCGCCCGCCTCTGATCCACGCGATACATCGGCGCGCCGGCATAGACGACGTACCGTAGGCTGCGGTGGTCCCAGGCGTCCACGGAAGGATGTTCGACCAACATCTTCACGATGGTGGGCACGGTAAACATATTGGTCACGCCGTGCCGCTCGACCAGCTGCCAGATCTCGTCGGCATCGAAGCGCGCGCCAGCCGGCAGGACGGTGCAGGCGGCCCGCGCCACCTGGGTCAGGAAGTGGATGCCGGCGCCGTGCGACAGGGGCGCCACCACCAGGCTCACGTCACGCTCGGTGGTGCCGGGCATGAGGTCGCACAAGTGGTTGGTAATGACGAAGGCCATCTGCCCATGAGTCAACACCGCCGCCTTGGGGTGTCCGGTCGTGCCGGAAGTGAAGAAGAACCAGCAGGGGTCATCGTGATCCACATCGGCGCAAACCTGTGTCGCGCCTAGCCGCGCCTTGATCAGGTCGGCCGCATCCAGCGCGGGAAAGTCGCCCGGTCCCAGCCGCGCCAATAGCGACAAGTGCGGCACGGCCTCCATCACCGCCGCGGCATGCCCGGGGTAGTCGCCATGGCACAGGAATGCCTTGGCGCCAGAGGTTCGAGCCAGATACACGGCTTCGTCGGGAGAAATTCGAAAATTGGTCGGCACCCACACCGCCCCCAGTCGCAACGTGGCAAACAGTGTTTCGACGAACTCGAAGCAATTGCGCGAATGCACCAGCACGCGGTCCCCCTTGCCGATGCCGCGGTCAGCAAGCGCCTGCGCCAGCGCCGCCGTCCGCGCATCGAGTTCACGCCAACTGTAGCGGGTGTCACCGCAGATCAGGGCCGGCTGCAGGGGGTGGCGGCGCGCGGCCTGCACCAGGAAGTGGCCCAGGTTCATCACCCGCCGCGAGACTGGCGCGACGCCTCCCGGCGGCGCCAGCGCCTGCTCCTGTGGGCCGCTCATTTGACGCGCTCCAGGATGCTGACGTAGTTGGCCACGGCCGCGCCGCCCATGTTGAAGACGCCGGCCAGTGTCGCGTCCGGCACCTGCATGGCGCCAGCCTCGCCGGCCAGTTGCAGGCACGCCATGACGTGCTGCGACACCCCGGTGGCGCCCACTGGATGCCCCTTGGCCTTGAGCCCGCCCGAGGGATTGATGGGCAGGCGCCCGCCCTTCTGCACCCAGCCTTCCCGCAATGCCCGCGCGCCGTGGCCGCGCGGCGCCAGGCCCATGGCCTCGTATTCGATCAGTTCGGCGATGGTGAAGCAGTCGTGCGTTTCCACCAGGCTCAGGTCGTCCAGGGTCGCGCCGGCATCGGCCAGCGCCTCACGCCAGGCTCGCGCCGCACCCTCGAAGGCGATCGGATCGCGCCGGCTCAGCGGCAGGAAGTCATTAACGTGGCGGCGCGCCCGAAAGCCGATGGCGCGCCGCAGGCCCGCCGCCGTTTCCGCGTCGGCTAGCACCAGCGCCGCCGCGCCGTCGGAGATGGGCGAGCAATCGGTGCGCCGCAGCGGCGCCGCCACATAAGGGTTTCTATCGGAAACGGTATTGCAGAACTCGAAGCCCAGGTCCTTGCGGATCTGCGCGTAGGGGTTGTCCAACGCATTGGCGTGGTTTTTGGCGGCGATGCGGGCCAGCGCCTCGCCATGGTCGCCGTGGCGCTCGAAATAGGCCGTGGCGATGCGGCTGAACACGCCGGCAAAGCCGCCTGGCAGCGTGGCCTCTTCCTTGCGGTAGCTGGCATTGAGCAGGATGTCGCCCGTGTCCTCGGTGGAGCGAGCGGTCATCTTCTCGGCTCCCACCACCAGCGCCACGCGGCCGCGCCCCGCCTCGATGAAATCCATGGCCGCGTACAGCGCGGCCGACCCGGTGGCGCAGGCGTTCTCCAGTCGCGTCGCCGGCACGTGGGCCAGCGACGGGTCGGCCAGCGCCACCAGCGCCGCCTGGAAATCCTGCTTCTGGAATCCGCTGTTCATGACGCCGGCATAGATGCCGTCGACGGCATCGGGGCTCACGCCTGCATGATCCAGCGCGGCGCCGGACACGCGCGCCATCAGGCTTTCGGTGTCGGGGTCGTCGAGTTTGCCGAACGGGATGTGCGACCACCCCACGATGACGGCACGCTTGCTCATTGCTGTCTCCTCTGTTGGCAGCCCCGTCCCTGCCGGCTTGGCGGATCAGGACCGGGGCTTGGCGGCCGGCGGGCGCGCCCGCGCCTCGCGGCCTGCCGGGTTGGCCTGCGCGAGCAGGCGTTTGGCCTCGCGTGACAACAGCTTGGCCAGCTGGAACTGTCTTTCCTCGTCCATGCGCGATTCGACCGCAGCGATGCTGAGCGCGCCCAGCACATGGCCTTGCTCGTCGCGCAGCGGCATGCCGATGCCCCACGAACCGGGCACCACCAGGCCGCGGTTCACGGCGTAGCCCTGCTCGCGCACCTCGTCGACCAGCGTGCGGATCAGCGGCACCGAATAATGCGGATAGCGCCGCTCGATCAGGGCGGCATTGGCCTGCAGGCAGGCCTCGACCTCGTCATCGGGCAGCGCCGCCAGGATGGCGAGGCTGCCGGCGCCGATGCCCAGCGGGTGGCGGTCGCCCGGCAGCAGCACATGGGTCTTGAGTGGGTAGTCGCCGTCCTCGCGCAACACGCAGACCGCGAACACATCGCGGCGCAGCGAGAAAAAGGCGGAATCGCCGCATTCGTGCGCCAGCCGCGCCACCACCGGCGCGGCCAGGCGGTTGATGCCGAAACGCTCGCTGGCGATGTTGCCCAGCACATGGCATTCGGGGCCGAGGAAGTAGCGGCGATTGGCCGGGTCCTGCTCGACCATGCCCTCGGCGGCCAGGGCGGCCAGCAGGCGGTGCACGGTGGGCTTGCTCATGCCCGTGTCGCGCGTCAACGCCAACAGGCCCGCGCCTTCGCCGCGGGTGCGCGACACCGCGCGCAGCACCAGCATGGCGCGGGAAATCGCCTGAGCGCCTCCGACCTGGGATGAGGTCTCCGTCACATCTCCGCCTGTTTCATTATCAGGTCCATTTAGTGGACCATGTGATTGATTTTGTTTTTTCATTCTGCACCAGTTTTATTGATTTACGCTAGTGAATCAGTGTGATTAAATAAATTTAAGGGTATTGATATGGTCCATATAATGGACCGCATGCAAAGATAAAGCAATAGGCCTGGCAAGGCGCTTTATCCGGCCGTCCTCGATGGCGGCCGGATCTCATAACCAAGGAGACAGCATGAACACGACTCGACGCAACCTCATGCGCGCCGCGGGAGGCGGCGCGTTGCTGGCCCTGGCGCCGTTCCAACGGACGCTGGCGGCGCCACAGTTCCGCTACAAGTACGCCAACAACCTGCCGCCCTCGCATCCGATGAACCTGCGCGCCACCGAGGCCGCGCAGAACATCCTCAGGGACACCGGCGGGCGCTTCGAGCTGGCCGTGTTCCCCAGCAGTCAGCTGGGATCCGACACCGACACCCTGAGCCAGCTGCGCGCCGGCGCTGTCGAGTTCTTCACGCTGTCGGGCCTGATCCTGTCGACCCTGGTGCCCACCGCCTCCATCAGCGGCGTCGGCTTTGCGTTTCCCGACTACGCCAGCGTCTGGAAGGCGATGGATGGCGACCTGGGCGCGCACATCCGCAAGGAAATCAACGGCAAGGGCCTGTTCGTCATGGACCATATTTGGGACAACGGCTTTCGGCAGATTACGACCAGCAACCGCGCCATCAACGGCCCGGACGACTTCCGCGACCTGAAAATCCGCGTGCCCGTCAGCCCGCTCTGGACTTCGATGTTCAAGGCCCTGGGTTCCTCGCCCGCCAGCATCAACTTCAACGAAACCTATTCCGCGCTGCAGACCCGTGTGGTGGACGCCCAGGAGAATCCCCTGGCCATCATTCAGACCGCCAAGATCTACGAAGTGCAGAAGTACTGCTCGATGACCAACCACATGTGGGATGGCTTTTGGTTCCTTGGCAACCGCCGCGCCTGGGAAAAGCTGCCCGCCGACATCCGTGAAGTCGTCGCCAAACACATCAATGCGGCCGGCATGGCTGAACGCGCCGACGTTCTGGCGCTGAACAACCAGCTGCAAACCAAGCTGGCGGAACAAGGACTGGCGTTCAATACGCCAGAGCCGGAACCCATCCGCGCGGTCCTGCGCAAGGCCGGCTTCTATAGCGGTTGGAAAGAAAAGTACGGCGAAAAGGCCTGGGGCCTGCTGGAGCAATCCGTCGGGAGCCTGTCATGAGAGTGGCAATGACCCACGTCGGGGACGTGTTGACCGACGCGGGGGCGCCCGCGGCAGTCAGCCGGCCTTGGGCCGCCGCGCTGGACCGCATGCTGGGACACCTGGTCGAAATCCCGGCGGCCATCCTGGTGGTCGCCGAGATCGTCATTCTGTTCTCGGGCGTCGTCGCGCGCTATGTGCTGCACACGCCGCTGGTCTGGTCCGACGAACTGGCCTCCATCCTGTTCCTGTGGCTGGCCATGCTGGGCGCGGTGGTCGCGTTCCGCCGCGGCGAACACATGCGCATGGCTGCGCTGGTCAACAAGGCATCGCCCTCTACCCGGGCAGTGCTGGACATGGTATCCATCGCCGCCGCGCTGGCGTTCCTGCTGATGCTGCAAGCCCCCGGCTTTGAATACGCCTCCGAAGAGCGCTACGTCACGACCGCCGCCATGGAAATCCCCAACGCCTGGCGAGCGGCGGCACTGCCCGTGGGCTGCGCACTGATGCTGCTGATTGCGTTGCTGCGCCTGGTCGAAAAGGCGCAGTGGCGCACCACCGGGTTGGCGATATTGCTGGTGGGCGGCGTGGTGGCCGCCATGGCCGCGCTGCAGCCCGTGCTGGCCGGCCTGGGCAATTTGAACCTGCTGATCTTCTTCGTCGGCGTGGTCGCCGCCACCGTGTTCGCGGGCGTGCCGATTGCCTTTGCCTTCGGACTGGCCACCTTCGGGTACCTGTCGCTGACCACCGACCTGCCCATGATGGTCGTGGTGGGGCGCATGGATGAAGGCATGTCCCACCTGATCCTGTTGGCCGTGCCGCTTTTCGTCTTCCTGGGCGTGCTGATCGAAATGACGGGAATGGCGCAACGCATGGTGGCCTTTCTGGCAAGCTTGCTGGGCCATGTCCGCGGCGGCCTTTCCTACGTGCTGATTGGTGCCATGTGTGTGGTGTCCGGCATATCCGGCGCCAAGGCGGCCGACATGGCAGCGGTCGCACCCGTGCTGTTTCCCGAGATGCGCAAGCGCGGCGCCGACGAAGGCAATCTGGTCGCACTGCTGTCCGCCACCGGCGCTCAAACCGAAACCGTGCCGCCCAGCCTGGTGCTGATCACCATAGGGTCGGTCACGGGCGTGTCGATCACGGCGCTGTTCACCGGCGGCCTGCTGCCGGGCCTGGTGCTGGGCGTGATGCTCTGTCTCGTCGTCTGGTGGCGCAATCGCCGGGAAGATCTCAGCGGCGTCCGCAAAGCCACCGGCCGCCAGATTGCCCACGCGCTGTGGGTGGCCTTGCCTGCGCTGGCGCTCCCCTTCGTGATCCGCGCCGCTGTGATCGAAGGGATCGCCACCGCGACCGAAGTCTCCACCATCGGCATCGTCTACGCCACGCTGGTGGGGCTATTGATCTACCGCTGCTTCGACCCCAAACGCCTGTTGCCGATGCTGGTCGACACGGCCTGCCTGTCCGGCGCCATACTGCTGATCATCGGCACCGCCACCAGCATGGCCTGGGCGCTGACCCAATCGGGATTCTCCACGCAACTGGCTGGCGTCATGGGAGGGTTGCCCGGCGGCGCGACCACCTTCATGGCCGTGTCCATCGTCGCCTTCGTGGTGCTGGGCAGCGTGCTGGAGGGGATTCCGGCCATCGTGCTGTTCGGCCCGCTGCTGTTTCCGATCGCGCACCAGATGGGTATCCACGAAGTGCACTACGCGATGGTCGTCATCCTGTCCATGGGTATAGGCCTCTTCGCGCCCCCCTTCGGCGTGGGCTATTACGCGGCATGCGCAATTGGCCGAGTCGCCCCTGAAGCCGGCATCCGGCCTATTGCGGGCTATCTTTGCTCGATTGCGGTCGGGATCGTGATCGTGGCCGCGGTGCCGTGGATTTCCACGGGTTTCTTGAAATGATGGGGCCCGCGGCGCGGTGACGCTTCGACAAGGGTTGCCGGACGGTCCCAAAGGCCTATCCGGCCGCGCGTGCGCGGGCAGATGACCGGGTGAGGATTCGTGAGCCTCAACCTAGGTTTCATTTTGTAGGATCTCTGCTGAAAGAAAATTGAAAGGCGGAGACATGTCGCTGTGCGCGGACTGCTGCGGGATCATTCAGCACAAGCGGGGTGCCGAGGGGCACGCCGGGCTGATCAGCCTTGGCTATGTCCGCAGTCTTGCCACCGCCCGCAGCGGCGCGAGCCATGAGGCGTTTGTCTGCTCCGAATGTGGAGCGGAGTGGGACTACTTCCACGACAAACGTGATGAGTCGGCTGGGTGGCGTCTCGCCTAGGGCATGGGCGGCGTCGAGGTCGTGCAGGGTGTCGGGCCCATCGTGCCGCGGCATGCCGTCCGTGGCGATGAATGTGTCTTTGCGTAACAGCGGTATCTTTATGCTGAGGAAGGGTCCATAGTGCCCCTGGGAGTACTTTTCCCTGAACATCAAGGACTTACATTGAAAATTGAAACTGGTATTGTGAAGTGGTTCAACAACGACAAGGGCTTCGGCTTTATCATGCCGGAGCTGGGTGGCAAAGACCTCTTCGCGCATTACTCTGAGATTCAGGGTGATGGTCACAAATCTCTTGAAGAGAACCAGCGAGTGTCATTCGTTGCCGGCCAGGGGCAAAAAGGCCCGACTGCGACGATGATCAAGACGATTTAGTAGCCCACGTGCTCGCTGGAATGTGAGCAATTGGGTAGAGTGCGGGGCCGAATCCTTTGAAACATTGGATTCGGCCCTTTGCTTTTGGGCGCCATCGAGCCCGCTTGGTGCAGACGGGCGATTTCGTGGCGGTGATGCCGGGGCTGTTCGATGCGGCGGGCTACGGCTTGCAGTCGGTGCGCTTGGACGGCCCGGAATGCGAAGCTTGTGCCTTCACCATAGCATTCGCAGCCCGAGCCGCCCGCTCAATGCATAGTTCGCGCCAGGGCGATCCAAGCCGGTTTGCGCCGAGATTTCAGCATAGGCCGAGATGCGGTCGTCGCGTGTGTAATGGGCGCCGATGTCCAGGCCCGCCAAGGTGCGTTCCACGGCGGAGGAAAACTGTTCATTGGTGATCCCGACAGTCTTGGAACCGCGCAGCGTCCGGTACAGATTCAGCCCGCCGTGATAGGCCAGGCCGCGCTGCGGCGAGTGCGTGTCTGAGCCGTCCGGTCGATACGCCAGGTCCAGACCGAGCCGCAGCCGCGTGTCCTTGCCCTGGGTGCTGGCCACCCTGGCGCCGTAAGGATCGGTGAACGGGTCGAAACGGATTTTCGAGTACAGCAACTGTGCCTGCGGCGTGATGCGCCAATGCGGCGTCAGCGCGAGCGGCATCCCTGCCTCGATGCTCGCGGCGTGGCCCAGCCCTCGGTTGTTCTTGATGAGCGGCGAGCCCGTCGTCGCGGAATGGATGTCGCCTTCGGTTCTGACAAGCTGCGCCTGCAAGTCGGTATAGAAGCCTCGCGCGGAGTACCAGGTCAGTGTTGCCCCGGCGCCGTAGCCGGAGGCACGCACACGGCCGCTTCCCTCGGGGGAGCGGACTTGGCTGCTGACGTGACCATACTGGAGATTCAAGCCACCCTGCACCAGGTTTCGTGGTGTGCTTGACAGCGTCCAGTCCCGCCCCACTTGCAGCACGTACAGATCGGCATCGGCGGTCGCTTTGCCATTTGAGAGATCGAGCTGTTGCCTGGCGTGGCCTGCCTTGGTCCGCATCCATACCGAGCCGTTGGCGGTCGGGTGCGAATTGAAATCCGGCCGTGCCGCCGAGTTGGCGGCGTCCGGCCAGGGAGCGCCGCCTTGGCTCGCTCGTTGCCGCAGCGTGGGCAGGTCGATCAATGCCTGCAGCGCCAATGGATAGCTCGAATACACGGGCACGGTAGGCGCCACCGCTGTGTCGCGCAGATACCAGCGGCCGTCGCGATCGGCTTGACCGACCCCGTTGAAATAGAGCCCGTAGGCGCGGGCGCCGCGAATGATGAATGGCCGGCCTTCACGCACGTAGTCGCCTTGCAGTGTGAAGGCGTTAGCGTCCGACGCGGCGGGGTTGCGCACGTCGACGACCAGAATGCCGTTGTCGGCAGTCGCCATGCCGGGCCCTTCCCGACGGTCGACCACGATGGTCGTTGCCGCCTGGCCCCGCCGAGTTCCATCCACCGCCAGCACGTCCGCGACGCCGGTACTGCCCTCCGCGCCAAAGGCCGCATTGACGAGCAGTGTGCCGCCCTCGGACACGAACATGCCGGTGCCCGCCGGGCCGTTTGCCGTGGGCCGGGACGTCATGACCAGCGAGTTGCCGGCCGTGGCGCCGCGCAGATCCAGGACACCGGCGTGCACGAAGGCGCCAAGGTTGACAAACTGGCCTTGGGCAACACCTGGACGAACCGACGGCGGCTGCGGCGTATCGACGCGCGCCGCGGCCGGTTGGCTGCCTGGCACGTAATAGCCGGCGGTATCCTTCACCAGGGCGGGCGCCACGGGCGCCAGCCGTACCGTTGCACCCGGGGCGTTATCGAAGCGGCTGGTCGGCGCGCCGAAGTCGGAGATGGCCACGCGATGGGTGTCGCGTACGCCGTTGCCGTCGGTGTCGGCGAAATGGCGCACCTCCCAAACCCCTCCCGGTGCATTGGTAAACCGGTTGCTCCCGTCGGCGGCAAGTTCGACAAAGCCCGTCAGTCGCCCCGTGTTCAGGACAGACAGGTAGCCCGCCTTGCCATCAATGCGGCCCTCGTCGAAGATGGCCCGGTCGGATTGGGCGCCGATGGCGCCGGCGTTCTCCAGAGTGCTCGCGGTCGCGCCGCCCAGGATGACGCCGGCACTGGGCTGGCCGAGCGGCGCATCTCTGCCGGCCACATCGGCCTGCCAGCCTCCTTCGATCGATGCCCCGGGCGCCACCGCCAGATGGACCCCGCCGGCCCGGGCCAGCAGGGCGACGCCGGTGGCGTGCCGACCCTGCGCGCGGACCGTTCCGCCCACGGCCGCATTGACCGAAGGGCCGCCTATCAACAGCACGCCGATGGCTTGCGCGCCGGACGTCGTGACAGTCGAGTCCGCGCGTTGACTCAGCAACACAGCGCCGTTTCCTTCCGCGTTCAGGCCGTGTGAAAGCATGCCGGAAGTGAGAAGCGCGGTGTCTCGATCCAGATGAACCCGGATGTCGCCCGTGCCTTCATGCGACAGCGCGACGCCGACGGCGGTATCGCCTTCGGTGATCACTCGCGCGCCGTTGCCCAGTTCGAGGTGCATGACAGAGGCATTGCCGGCGCTGGCTTGCAGGTGAAAGCCGTTGGATGAGTCGCCGGAGGTCTGCACCACGCCGCTGGACGCCAGAAAAGTGGTGCCCGTGCCGTAGTTCAGGATCCATGCGCCATTCGATTGGTTTGCGCGCGTCCTGACGCGCGCCAAGGGCGAAAGCGTGACGGAGGCCGGCGCGTTGTTGGCATTGTTGCGGTTGAAAAGCAACACGCCGTCGGAATTCAGGCCCAGGGTTTCGATCGACCCGCTGACGTCCACCGTGGCGGCGCCGGTGGAATCGTTGATCGCATAGACGGCCGCCCCGGCCTCGCCGTCGGTCAACACGGATGCGGTCGTCAGCAGCCGTATACGCAGCGAACCGGCATCGCCGTCGCTGTCGGCAACGATGCCGTAGGGACCGCTGGAATCGAATGTGGGCGGCGTGGCATCGCGAGTGACGATGGCGCCGGCCGACACGACGGACACATTGCCTGCGCCGGTTGCCAGAATGCCGGCCGCGTCCATGCCCTCGGTCCGGATGCGGGCGCCGCGCGCCAAGGTGACCGATATGTCCTGGGTGCCGGAGGTAGAAGCCGCGACGCCATAGATCAAGGTATCGGGGGCGGGTACGATCGTGGTTCCTGGACCGATACGCAGGTCCAAGCCCTCTGCCATGTTGTAACTGATGCCGCTCGCGTAGGGGTTCAGGGTGATGTCGTTGCACTGCACGAGATAGTGGGGCGCCGCGGAGGCGGGGCCGCACGCATTCGCGGCATGGGCGCGCTCCGTGGCGAGGCTGGCCAGGAACGACAACGCCAGCAGGTAGCGGGTCCGGTGGCGGTCCGCGTCGCGCCCAAGCAGGCGCAGGGGCGCGAAAGCGTTCTGGCGTCGGCTGCGGCGAAGGGGGAAATGCGCTTTCACGGTGTGGTCTCCGTCGGGAAGGGGGGGCGCGGGTAGAAGAGGGAAGCGCGGGTCGCCAGAAGACCTGATGGCCCGCGAACATTGCGTTCGGGTCAATGCGAGGAGAGGTTTGCGAAACGCGGCGTGACCGGCTGCTTGCAGCACCGACGGCCTGCGCATCTCGGGCTCACGTTGGCGAGCGGATGGCGGGCAGCGCCGCGATCATCGGTGACCAGATCGGATTCGGTGGTGAGGCCGCGGCGGTTCCAGTGCTAATGGAGACAGCGTATCAATGCGCAAAGGTAAAAAAAATAAGACGAATCTAAAATCGATGCGGGACCGCACCGAATATCGCGGGAGGTCGCGAGCCGGCCTGCATGGATGACCCAATCGATGGGGCCACGCAACACTTTCCGGCGCCGGCGTCAGACTGCAGCGCCGAACAACGTCAATAAATGAAAAGTCGCCGCTTTGCGTTGCATGGGCGTGGTAGCGTTGCCAGCGCATTGTGTGCGCCGAAGTGCCGGGCCGCAGGACACGCGGCCGACGTGGCTGACATTTGAGATTTGTCTGAAACAAATCTGTAATTTCTTCACTTAGACTAATCCCACTGCGACCCGAACGTTTGGGTGGGGGCGCCGACATATTCCTCAATAGTTTCCGATAGTCCTCGTAATGCGATGATCGTCAAAATCAATGTCTTCGTTGAACATACTTATCGTCGATGATCACGCGTTTCAGCGCGAATATATGGCACACCTGGCGCGCGAAGCGAGCGCCGGTCACGTCGATACCGCGGCCAATGGTTGGGACGCGCTGCGGAAATTGAGGGTGCGCCGCTTTGATCTGGTTGTCACCGACCTGATGATGGCCGGCGTGGACGGCGTGCAATTGATACAGAGCCTGGCCGAGTTCCGGCATCCTCCTGCCGTTGCCTTGGTCAGCGCATCGCCCAAGAGATTGCTGGCCAGTGCCTGTCTCGTGGCCAAGCTGCTGGGGGTGCGTGTCATCGGGCAGGTCTGTAAGCCGCTGTCGGCAGGGGATGTCGACAACATGCTGCGGCAGCTTCAATATCCTCACAGTCGTCAGGCGTCCGGCAATGGCGACGCCCGCAAGGATAAATACTCCTTGCTGAACGCGCTCGAGAACGGGCAGATCCAGGCCTGGTTTCAGCCGAAGCTGGCTTTGATCGACAATTCCATCTGTGGCGTCGAGGCGCTGGCAAGATGGGTGCAGGATGATGGTGCGGTGCTGTTACCGGGCGAGTTCCTGCCGTGGGTGAGCCTGCATGGACTTGACGAGAATCTCTTGAGCCGCATCATTCAGGTTTCGGTTCAGGCGCAGAATGCGTGGCTGCTGCAGGGGTATTCGGTACCCGTTTCGATAAACCTGCCGACCCATTTGCTGGATGATCGATCGTTGCCGGATCGGCTTTTGGCCATGGTTCATGCGGCCGGTGGGCGATCCCAGAGCATCTGTTTCGAACTGACCGAAGGTACCACCACCAGCAACCTGAGCGATTTTCACGCAGGCGCTTGCCGCTTGCGGATGATGGGATTCAAGCTGGCGCAGGACGATTTTGGCCAGGGATATAGCTCGATTTATAACTTGCTGTCGGTGCCCTTCACCGAATTGAAAATAGATCGATCCCTGATACAGGGCTGTGTGAGTGACGACAAGGTAAAGGCGATTCTTGAAAGCGCCATTGCTCTCGGCCGAAGGTTGGGAATCGTCATCGTTGCCGAAGGGGTCGAGACCGCCGAGCAGCTGGCGGTGTTGCGGCGCCTGGACTGTACCGCCGTGCAAGGCACTTATGTTGCCGAGGCGATGGACCGTGAATTGATGAGCCATCGCTTGCGCCGGGGCTTTCTCGACGATGGTTGCCGGGTGCCGGTGGTCCATAAGGCACTGACCGCGCTGCCAGCGCCCTCGGTGTCTCGATGAGGCGCGCACCCTAGGTTTCGCTGGTTTCAATTCCGGTTATTTCTTTTACTTCAGGAGAGGGCGCTGCCGCTCGTCAGTGGCCCGCTTCAATAACTCATGTCGACCTTTACGAATCGCTGGGTGCAGAGCTTGGCGCTACTGGCTGCCTGCCTCATTGCCGTGACGATGGCACTTTTCTATTGGACGATCGATAGGGAAGTCAGCATCGAAAAAGAGGAAATGCAGCAGCATTTTCAATACATTATGGGCGACATTCTTGCCTTGCAGGATGCGCTCCTCTGGGCTGCGGATATCGAGGAATTCGATCATCTTCCGCTGACGATGTACCCATTGAAGCTGGCGCGTCAGCGCCACCAGATCGATTCCGCGCTGCAAGCATATTCCGTCACTAATGTGGTGACGGGTTTGTCCTACCAATTGACTTTCCGGTCATTGGGTAGCGAGGAGAGCGATCTCGATGAAGCTGAGGCGGTCTCCGCGTTGTCGAGCTTGGTTCTGGTCCGCCTCCTCTCACGCCTGACCAGGTTCGAGGTCGACCGGTTGCCGATAAATCTGCTCGACTTGAAGGAAGGCAGGCGCACGGCTTTCGGCTGCGACTTGCCTTTCATCGGCGATGCGCCAAGCTCGCGGCGTGCTTGTGCCTATGCCGACGACAAACTGGCCCAGATCATGCGTTCGAGACGAAAGAACGCGAACCAGGTGGTTTTCTGGAGTGGGCTTGGCGGCGAGGGCGAGCGCCAGGGGTTGATTGCATTTGCCAAAGTCAACGAGAAGCGCTCTTTTGTGCAAGGTGATTGGTGGGTCTCGGCGTCCTTGAGTTTCAACGATATGCCGCAGTTTCCCCATGTCGTAGGCGGTCACGGGCATATGCCGTCGTCTTACGAGGTTTACTCGCCCGAGGGGGAGTTGCTGACCACGAACATTCCGCAAGCCCGTCCGCTTTTGGCGGGCATCGGATTCTTGCGGGATTCCTGCATCGTCGAATTTACGAGCAAAGACGGCTGGAAAATAAAATACCAGCTCTCTTACTTGAATATATTGCGCGAGCTATATCCGCAGCTGGTCGTGCTGAGCCTGTTCCTGGCGGTCGGCTGCATGGCGGTCTATCTGTTTTCATGGTGGTACTTCAAGCGCCATTACTTGCCCGCGGTCGAGCAACGGCGGCGCACCATCGAAAGCGAGGAATTCGCCCGGGGGGTCATCGAAGTCGCGCAGGTCGCCATGTGTGTGGTGGATCGCCGGACGGGCAAGCCCTTGAAGGTGAACGCACTTGCCAAAGCATGGTTGGGCGACGACGATAATGTGCAGCATCTGGCGCGCAACTGGGTAGCTAGCTACGGGGCGAAGGGGACGGGCATGCAGACCGTCGCGTTGCGCATCGGGAATCGCCATTTCTCTGGCTGCTTTGCCCATGCTCGCTACGAGGACCATGACGTGCTTCTGTGTACGCTCTCGGACATCAGCGCGCACGTCAAGGCCCAGGAGTCCCTGGAATGGGAGAAGCGGTTGGCTGATCAGTCAAGTGCCGCGAAATCCGCATTCCTGGCAATGATGAGCCATGAGATCCGCACGCCGCTGTACGGCGTGCTGGGCACGCTGGAACTGCTGTCCGAGACGCGTCTTTCCCCCGAGCAGAAGGGGTATCTGGACACCACGCAACGCTCGGCCGGCATCTTGCTGCGGATCATCGGCGACGTCCTGGATATGTCGAAGATCGAGTCCGGCGTCATCGAGCTGGACGAAGCCGCGTTTTCGCCCGTCGAACTGACCGAAATGGTCGCGCAGGGCTATACCGCGACGGCGGTCAACAAGGCGCTTTCGCTGCATTGCGTCATCAGTCCTGACGTGCCACGAACGGTGTTCGGAGATGCCGATCGTGTCCGCCAAGTGCTGAACAATCTGCTCAGCAATGCCATCAAATTTACCGAGATCGGCCGCGTCCGGATCAGTCTGGATGCGGAAGCGGAAGCCGCCGGCCGTACGAAGTTGATCTGGCGGGTTTCCGATAGCGGCATCGGTATATCGAGCCAGGATCAGGCGCGGCTGTTCGAGCCTTTTTTCCAAGTGCGCGCCGAGCCGGGCATGGCTTGTGGAACCGGCCTGGGCCTGGCGATCTGCAAAAGCCTGGTTGACCTGATGGGCGGCGGCATGGAGGTGGCCAGCAAGCTGGGCGATGGCAGCACTTTCTCGGTCAGCCTGGAGTTGCCCAGGGTCGATGACAGCATCGCGGTGGCCCCTGCATTCGAGCCGCCAAAGGTGAGCGTGGTCGTTCGCGCGCCCACGGTGGAACTCAGGCGCCATTACCGTCAATGGCTGGAACGTTGGGGCGTGCAGTGCGACGGCGAGGACTTCGAAGCGACGCAGGGGCAGGAGAGGGTGCTCTTGAACGTATCGCCCGAGTTGATGACGCCGTTGCATTGGTCGGGCCGGCAAATCGTCGCGACGGAGCGCGGGCCTTTGCAACCGCAATGGCTGGCCGATGTGGTCTGCGTGTGCAGTCTCTCTCTCGCGGCGCTGGCGCAGGCGTTGTCGATGGTGATGGATGATAGGCAGGAGAGCCGCCCTTCGCCAGGAACCGCGGTAGCCGGCGCGCAGCCCAGCTTGATGGATGCGCCTTCATTACCGACCCAGCTTCTGAGGAGCACGGGGTTGCGGGTACTGCTCGCCGAAGACAGCCCCATCAACAGAGAGGTGTTGAGGCGGCAGCTCAAGTCGCTGGGCTGTTCGGTTGTGATCCGTGGCGACGGCGTCAGCGCGCTCAAGGCCTGGGACGCGGACAAATTCGACGTGCTCCTGACAGATGTCAACATGCCAGGCCTGGGCGGCCCGGAGCTGATCGGCCGCCTTCGTCAGGAGGGAATGGACAAACCGATCATATGCGTCACCGCCAACGCCCAGGTGCATCTGGGACGCGCGGCCGAGTATTCGGGGGTCGACGCTTGGCTGGTCAAACCCATATCGCTTCGAACTTTGCAGGAATGTCTATTGCATACCGTCGTGGCCCGGCTGCCTCGTGGCGCCAAGGCGGCGCGGGTTGCGCCCTTGGACGCCCCCGGGCCCCGCTATATCGACGAGGAAATGCCGCGTTTCCTGCATGGAATCTTCCAATCCGCCATGGAGGCTGACCTGAAGGTTATTCACCACTGTTTGGATGCGGCGGGCGAGACCGGCCTGCAGGCTGCTGTGCATCGGATACGTGGCGGTCTGGTGATGGCGGGCCAGGAAAAGATGGCGTTGAGCTGGCAGGAACTGGAAGAGCGGCTGGAGACAGGAATACCTCTAGACGAGAAAGACATCGAGCGCGTATATGCCGCCGTCGGCATGCTGGAGACGATGCTCGATCGGTTGCAGGAGAAGACGTCGTGATCGAAAGATCGTGATATCCGGGGGACATCAATGAAAAGCGCAACCATCGTACTCGCCGACGATCATCCGATCGCGACCGCCGGCGTTCGTTACGCCCTCTCGCGATTTCCGAACTACCAGATCCTGGGGGAGGCGCGCTCGTCGGATGAATTGGTCGACCTGATATCCGAGGTTCGACCGGATGTCGTCATTACCGACTACAACATGCCGGGCTCTGGGCGATTGGCCGACGGTCTGCGGATGATCGCCTATCTGAGAAGGACTTTTCCCGAGATCGGGATCGTCGTTCTTACCGTGATTTCATCGGCATCAATCGCGGCGAGCCTATACAAATTGGGCGTATCGGCCGTGCTTGTGAAGACGGGCAGTCTTGACGACCTGAGCGGATCGATCGACAGAACCCTGCAAGCCGTCCAGCGCTCGGCCCCCCAACCCGGTGTTCAGGTGCAAGACCAGGACGCCAGTGTCGACGTCCTCAGCAACTTGACGCGGAAAGAGTTGGAGGTGCTGCGGGAACTGTTCTCCGGGTTGAGCGTCAGCCAGATCGCCAAAAAGCAGCAGCGCAGCGTCAAGACCATCAGCGCGCAGAAAGTGTCGGCCATGCGCAAGCTGGGGACTTCCAATGATCACGAGCTCATCATGTTCCTGGCCGCGCACAACTTATTCACCTAGCGTTCGTCTGGTGGGAGTCAGGACGCCTGTTCCAGGCATGGACGAACCCCATACGCCTTTTGACACAGTCTTTTCAACCGCATCACTGTGCGGCAGCGTTTTCGCCGCGAGCCCTTGGGGCTTCTCCCTGAATCGGAAATAAACATGGCCAACTCCTCCCCCGCAGTCGTCACTGAAATCACCGGTCGCGCGTGGATACGCAACAGCGACGGGTCCCTGACCGAGTTGCATCAGGGCAGCAACGTGCCCGCC
>NZ_CADIJV010000021.1 GCF_902859765.1 Achromobacter pulmonis | reverse complement strand
CTGCCGCGCCCGCCGATGCCGAGCCGGCCGCGGCCTCGGCCGGCAACGCGGTCGACCCGGCCGAGGCGGGCGAACCCGTGGCCCAGGTCGCGCCGCCCGCCGTGCCGCACACCGAGCCGCCCTGGTACGTGCAATGCATCCTGGGCCTGAGCGCCTGGTTGGCGACCCTGTTGCTGCTGGCGTTCGTGGCCTTCTCCGGCATCGTCAATTCCGAGGAAGGCGCGTTGGTGGCCGGCCTGGTGCTGTGCGCCGTCGGCGTGGCGGTGCTGCGCAGCGACGCCGGTCCGTTCTGGCGCCAGTGCGGCACGGCCATGGCCTTCGCCGGCCAGATCCTCATCATCTACGGCATGTCCAGCTCGACCTCGTTCGCCAGCGCCTGCCTGTTCGTGCTGCTGATGGCCACGGCGGTGTACGCGCTGGGGCCGGACGTGATCCTGCGCTTCCTGAGCGGCGGGTTGATCGCGGCGGCCGGCGCCGGCCTGATCTGGCGCGTCCTGGCGCCCGAGCTGCTGCGCGACGATCTGCTGGACGCCCTGCTGGGCTTCGACATGGCCCGCGCCGCCTTCGTCTGGCTGCCGATCGCCGTGACCGGCGCCTGGGCCACGGCGGTGATCCTGACCCTGGCGCACCGGCTGGGCGGCAAGCGCGGCCATGCGCTGCAACCGCTGGCTTGGGCCTTCCTGCTGTCGGTGCAGGGCATGGTCTGGCTGGCCAGCGGCCTGTCGGTGCTGCAACTGCCGGTCATGTGGCAATTGCACGCGCAGACCGCGCTGCTGGTGTGCGCCGGCGCCCTGCTGCCCGCGGCGGCGGCGATGGCGGTGCTGTGGCCGCGCCGCCATGTGCTGACCGCCGGCGTCACCTGGGGCGTGCCGATCGCCCTGCTGCTGTTGGCGCTGTTCTGGCTGCCCAGTCCCGGGGTCGGTTTCGCGCTGGCGTGGCTGCTGCTGGGATTCGGCCTGAACCAGTTGGGCGTGACGCTGTTCGGCGTGCTGAGCCTGCTGGCCTACCTGGGCGTCTACTACTACCAGCTCGACGTGCCGCTGCTGCAGAAGGCGCTATGGCTGGGCGGCGGCGCGCTGCTGCTGTTCGTGCTGCGGGCGCTGGTGTGGCTGGTGCCGCGGCTGATGCGCACGCAAGCGCCTTCGCGCCGCGCGCCGCTGCCGCCCATTTCGGCGCCGTTGCGCTGGCGCACCCTGGGCATCCTTGGCGGGCTGGCGCTGGCGCTGGCCTTCGCCAATGGCGGCATCTGGCAGCGCGAGAAGCTGCTGGCCAGCGGCAAGGTGGTGATCCTGGAGCTGGCGCCGGTCGACCCGCGCTCGCTGATGCAGGGCGATTACATGGCGCTCAACTTCGCCGCCGCGCGCGAGGTCACGCGCTTGCGGCTGGGGGGCGAGCGCCAGGACGCGGACGCTTCCATCCTGGACGAAGCGTCCGACGGCTACGTGATGCTGACGCTGGATGCGCGCGGTGTGGCGCAGCCGGTGCGCATCCAGCAGGCTGCCGATCCGCGCGCCGACGGCGAGGTGCCGCTGCGCTATCGGGTGCGCGACAACCGGGTGCGCATCGTCACCAACGCCTATTTCTTCCCCGAAGGCCAGGCCAAGCGCTATGAAGCCGCCAAGTTCGGCGAGCTGCGCGTGGCCGAGAATGGCGATGCCCTGCTGGTGCGCATGCTGGGCGCGGAGCTGCAGCCGTTGTAGGGTCCGCCGCCCGCGCGCCCGGCCGGCTGCCCGGCGCCGCGCGGGTCCGCCCGCCACCCGGTGGCGGGACCGCGCATCAGGGCAACGGAAAGCGCGCCGCCCAGCGCGCTGTCGCCTCGCGCAGGAACATGCCCAGGTCGGGCGCGTCCAGCGGCGCGAAGCCCAGCGCGCGCCACGCGTCTTGCAGCGCTGCCAGCGGCGCGCCCGTGTCGATGGCCGGGGCGCCGTTCTGCTTGGACAGCTTCAGGCCGCTGGCGGCGTCCAGGATCAGCGGCACGTGCAGGTAGCGCACCGGCGGCAGCCCCAGCAGCCGGCCCAGCACGCGCTGGCGCGCGGTCGAGCTGAGCAGGTCGGCGCCGCGCACCACGTCGGTCACGCCCTGCGCGCCATCGTCCACCACCACCGCCAGTTGATACGCCCACAGGCCGTCGGCGCGCTTGACGGCGATGTCGCCCACCGCCTGCGCCACGTCTTGTTCCTGCGGCCCGAGCCAGCGGTCCTCGAAGCGTTCCAGCCCGGCTGGCAGGATGACGCGCCAGGCGCGCGCCTGGCGGCCGGGCGGCAGGCCGTGGCGGCAGGTGCCGGGATAGGGGCGTTCGCCATCCGCGCCCGGGGCGGTCTGGCCGCGTAGCGCGGAATCGGCGATCTCGCGGCGGGTGCAGCCGCAGCCATAGACCAGGCCGCGCGCGGCCAGCGCGTCGAAAGCCGCCTGGTAGGCATCGCCGCGCGCCGATTGCCACATGACGTCGCCGTCCCAGCGCAGGCCCAGGGTCTGGAGCTGGCCCATGATGGTCTCGGCCGCGCCCGCCACGGTGCGCGGCGTGTCGACATCCTCGATGCGCAGCAGCCAGCGCCCGTGATGGGCGCGCGCGTCCAGCCAACTGGCCAGCGCGGCCACCAGCGAGCCGGCGTGCAACGGGCCGCTGGGGCTGGGGGCGAAGCGGCCGATGTAAGTCACGAAGCGAGTGAAAGCAGTGGGGTTGCGGCGATACGGCGCCGCGCGCTCGCGGCGCGCGGGCCAGGCGGATACGGACGCCGGCGTGGGCCGGCGCCGTCAGTGCAGCAAGCGGGCGCCGTCTTCGTCCAGCAGCTCTTCCAGGACCAGGTTATCGATCTCGGCTTCCTGGCTCCAGAGAACCATGAGGGCGATGATCTTGATCTTGGCGAGCGGCACGGGCGATTCCGACGCGGCCAGGCCCCGGTCGATGACGATCTCGCGCAGCGGCGCGGGCAGCACGCCGGCCGATTCCAGGAAGGCGATGAAGCCGATGGATTCGGAGCCGAGTTGCTGGTATTCGTTATCGGTGTAGATGCGGGTGCCAGTGGTGGGGGCTTGGGCGAGATCCACACAGCGTTCGGTGGTTTCGGCCAGGCCATACAGCCAGCCGAGCGCGTCGTCGATGTCTTCGTGCTCGAACCCGGCGGCAGCCAGCCGCTTGGCCAGTACGTCAGCGGCGGGACAGGCTTGCGGCGTGTAGTAATTCTCGTACAGATAAACCAGGATATCGAACATATGGCGCAGTCTTGTGCCTGTTTGCACAGTCGGCCCGCATATCGGCAGACCAGCAAACATGGATTTTACTGTACGCTGATTTATATCCCCGGGCAACCGCCGCAAAGGCGGAGTAAAGGGGGCGTAGCGGCCTCGCGACAGTCGCGAAATCCCCGCCCCGATGCCGGCAGAATCGAGAATTCCCCAGGCGGGGCGGACTTTCCTGGGTCCGCCCCTCTTTAATACCCCTGAGGCCTATGCGGTCTTCGGCGCCGACACCAGCTTGTACTGCGTCAGCTGTCGCATGAACACCGGGATGCAGACGAGCAGGCCGATCAATCCGCTGGTCAGGCCCGGCAGAATGGTCAGCAAGGCGCCCAGGGCGCACAGCCAACGTTCCCAGCGCTTCATGCCCACCAGCA
The DNA here is from genome assembly GCF_902859765.1 of Achromobacter pulmonis. Classification (GTDB taxonomy): domain Bacteria; phylum Pseudomonadota; class Gammaproteobacteria; order Burkholderiales; family Burkholderiaceae_B; genus Achromobacter; species Achromobacter pulmonis. The sequence goes on along the minus strand of NZ_CADIJV010000021.1, from coordinate 97,349 downwards.
GATAGCGCGAGAAGGCCGCCGACAGCAGCACCAGGCCGATCATGCAGCCGAACAGCGTCACGAAGAAGTCGTACCACGTGAAGCCCTGCACCGAGATCAGCAGCGATGGCGAGAACACGAACACGAACGGCACGATCAGCTTGGTGATGCCTAGCCGGAACGCGGTATTGCCGGTCTTGAACGGATCACTGCCCGCCATGCCCGCCGCCGCATACGCCGCCAGCGCCACGGGTGGCGTGATGTCGGCCAGGATGCCGAAATAGAACACGAAGAAGTGCGCGGCGATCGGCTGCACCCCCAACTGCACCAGCGTCGGCGCGGCCACCGCCACCATGATCAGGTAGTTGGCGGTCGTGGGAATGCCGCAGCCCATCAGGATGCAGACCACCCCCGTCATGATCAGCGCCGCGACCAGCGTCAGTGACTGGGTGTTGGCGATGGCGTCGGGAATGATCGCGCCCGCGACGCCGGCGATCGATTGGGCCGCCGAGATCACGATGTACGAGATCTTGAAGCCCACCCCGGTAAGCGTCACCACGCCGATCACGATGCCCACCGTGCCGGCCGCCGCGCCCACCGCCAGCGCGTACTTGGCGCCGGTCTCGAAGGCCTCGTACAGGTCGCGCCAGTGCAGCCGCTGGAACGGGTTGAGCAGGCCCACGATGATGCAGCCGGTGATGCCGGCGAACGCCGCCAGGTACGGCGTGCGGCCGCTGGCCAGCACCCCGATCAGCAGCGCCAGCGGGATCAGCGTCGGCCAGCGCTTCTTGAAGGACTCGCGCAGGCGCGGCATTTCTTCCGGCGTCAGCCCGCGCAGCCCTTCGCGCTTGGCTTCGAAGTGCACCTGCATGAACATGCCGAAGAAATACAGCAGCGCGGGGAAAATGCCCGCGATGGCGATCTGTTGGTACGGGATGCCGAGAAACTCGATCATCAGGAACGCCGCCGCGCCCATGATCGGCGGCGTGATCTGGCCGCCGGTGCTGCTGGCCGCTTCCACGCCCGCGGCGAAATGGCGCGGATAGCCGATGCGGATCATCGCCGGGATGGTCAGCGAACCCACCGTCACCGCGTTCGCCACCGACGAGCCGGACAGCATGCCGAACATCGCCGAGCCGAACACCGACACCTTGGCCGGGCCGCCGGCATAGCGGCCGGCAATGGTCGAGGCCACGTCCAGGAACAACTGGCCCAGGCCGATACGCGTGGCCAGCACGCCGAACAGCACGAAGTGGAACACGTAGGTGGCCACCACGCCGACAGCCACGCCGTACACGCCCTGGCTGGTCAGGTACATGTGGTTGACGATCTGCGACCACGTATTGCCCGCGTGCTGCAGCAGCCCGGGGAAATACGGCCCGAACGCGGCGTAGGCCATGAACACCAGGGCGATGATCGGCAGCGGCCAGCCCATGGCGCGGCGCGTCGCTTCGAGCAGCCCAATCAGCAGGATCGACCCCATGAACACGTCCTGCGGCAGCGGATTGCCCACGCGGAACGCCAGGTCCTCGAAGATGTAGGGGATGTACAGCACCGACAGGGCCAGCGCGATGGCGATGATCCAGTCATACAGCGGCACGCCGCCGGGCGCGTACCAGGTCGATTTCGGCTCGCGCTGGTAGTGCGCCTTGGAAAAGCCGAACACCAGGAAGATCAGGCTCAGCACGAAGGCCAGGTGCACCCCCCGGTGCGTGGCTTCGCGCAGCAGGCCGAAGCCGGCGGTGTAGTAATGGAACAGTGACAACGCCACCAGCAGGCCCGAGACGATCCAGGTGGCGCTTTTGTGCAGCGGCCGGAAGCGGATTTCCGAATCGTATTTCTCCGCCAGCTGCTGCGTTTTTTCGTGGTCTATTTGCATAGCCGTGCTTCTCATGTGATTCCGTGAACAGGGCCGCCCGCGGCGGCCCTGTGCATTCGCGGCGCTGGGCGCCGCGCACTCCCGCAAGGGAGACGACCGGCGCTTACTTCAGCAGGCCGATTTCCTTGTAGAACTTCTCGGCGCCCGGGTGGAACGGGATGCCGGCGCCCTTGACCGCGTTTTCGCGGGTGATGAGCTTGCCCTTGGCATGGCCGTTGTCCAGCGTCTTGCGCGTGGCGTCGCTGTACAGCGCCTTGGTGACTTCGTACACCACCTGCTCGGGCAGCTTGGCCGACGTCACCATCTGCGCGTTGACCGAGATGGTCTTGACCTCGCCCACGTTCTGGTAGGTATTGGCGGCAATGGTGTCGGGCGTGAAGAACTCCTGCTTGGCGCGCAGCGCATCGATTTCGGGGCCGACCAGCGGCACGATGTCGATACCGGCGCCGCTGGAGGCCAGTTCGGCGATGGCGCCGGCGGGGGCGCCGCCGACGAAGAAGAACGCGTCCAGGCCGCCGTCCTTGAGCTTGTCACCGGCCTGGTTGGGCTTGAGGTATTCGGCCTTGACGTCCTTGTCGGTCATGCCATAGGCGCCCAGGATCAGGCGCACGTCCACCAGCGTGCCCGAGCCCGGCTCGTCCATCTACACGCGCTTGCCCTTCAGGTCGGCCACGCTCTTGATGCCGGCGCCCTTGCGCGTCACCAGGTGGATGCTTTCCGGATACAGGGTGGCGATCAGGCGCAGGTCTTGCGCCTTGGGCTTGCCTTCGAAGGTGCCGGTGCCGCTGTAGGCCCAGAAGGCAACGTCCGATTGCGTGAAGCCTGCTTCGAACGACCCGCCCATGATGCCGTTGATGTTGGCCACCGAGCCATTGGAGGCAACCGCGGTCGCGATCAGCTTGCCGGGCTGGGACACGGCGTTGGCGATGATGCCGCCGATGGGGTAGTAGGTACCGGCGGTACCGCCGGTACCGATGCGGAAGAACTGCTGGGCCTGTGCCGATCCGGTGGCGCCGACGGCGGCAACGGCCATGGCCAGGGTAGCGATCCAATTCCTGAGTTTCATGCGAGCTTCTCCAAAATAAGTGGAAGTAACCTATTGTTTGTTGTGTTGAAATTCTGGCATGCCGGCCGCCGCGCGCCAATGGCCTGGAGGCTATCGTTTACCAGGGGGGTGCTGCACCGCGGCAAAATCCCCCGCCGGGCGGGCCGTCGCAAGCGCGCTGGCCCACGGCGGCGCAGCAGGTTTTATCACGGAGCCATTCGATGTCCCAAGAAGTCATTCGCGGCATTGCGCTGCCGCCGCCCGCCCAGGCCGGCGATCCCCTGGCCAGCGTCGATACGCCCAGCCTGGTCCTGGACCTGGCCGCGTTCGAGGCCAACCTGCGCACCATGCAGGCCTGGGCCGACCGCCACGAGGTCGCGCTGCGCCCGCACGCCAAGGCCCACAAATGCCCGGAAATCGCCCGCCGCCAGCTGGCGCTGGGCGCGCGCGGCATCTGTTGCCAGAAGGTCAGCGAGGCGGTGCCCTTCGTGGCCGCCGGCATCACCGACATCCACATCAGCAACGAAGTGGTCGGCCCGGCCAAGCTGCGCCTCTTGGGCCAGCTGGCGCGCGCCGCCAAGTTCAGCGTCTGCGTCGACAACGCCGCCAACCTGACCCAGGTCTCGCAGGCCATGGCCGCGGCCGGCGCCGAGATCGACGTGCTGGTGGAGGTGGACGTGGGCCAGGGCCGCTGCGGCGTGGCCGACGACGCCACCGTGCTGGCGCTGGCGCAGCAGGCGCGCGCCCTGCCGGGCGTGAACTTCGTCGGGCTGCAGGCCTACCACGGCTCGGTGCAGCACCTGCGCACCCGCGAGGAACGCGCCGCCGTCTGCCGCCAGGCCGCGCGCATCGCGGCGTCGTACCAATTGCTGCTGCGCGAAAGCGGCATTGCCTGCGATGTCATCACCGGCGGCGGCACCGGCAGCGTCGAATTCGACGCCGCCAGCGGCGTCTTCACCGAATTGCAGGCCGGTTCCTACGCCTTCATGGACGGCGACTACGGCGCCAACGACTGGGACGGCGCGCTGGCCTTCCAGCACAGCCTGTTCCTGCTGTCGACCGTGATGAGCACGCCCGCGCCGGACCGCGTCATCCTCGATGCCGGCCTGAAGTCCACCACCGCCGAATGCGGCCCGCCCGCGATCCACGGCGCCCCGGGGCTGCAATACGCCGCCATCAACGACGAGCATGGCGTGGTGCGGGTGGCGGCCGATGCGCGGGCGCCGGCGTTGGGCGACACCTTGTTGCTGGTGCCGTCGCACGTCGATCCCACCTTCAACCTGCACGACGGGCTGGTGGTCTACCGCGACGGCATCGTGCAGGACATCTGGGAGATATCGGCGCGCGGCTTCTCGCGCTGAGGCGCCGGGCCGGCCGCCGGGACGCGCGCTCAACGCGCCAGGTCCGTCATCCCCAGGAACTGCCGCAGCTCCGGCGTCGCCGGCGCCGTGAACAGTTCCTCGGGCGGCCCGATCTCATGCACGCGGCCCTGGTGCATGAACACTACCCGGTCGCACACCTCGCGCGCAAAGCGCATCTCGTGCGTCACCATCAGCAGCGTCATGCCGTCGGCGGCCAGTTCGCGCACCACCGCCAGCACCTCGTTGACCAGCTCCGGGTCCAGCGCCGAGGTGATCTCGTCGCACAGCAGCGCCAGCGGCTGCATCGCCAGGGCGCGGGCGATCGCCACGCGCTGCTGCTGGCCGCCCGACAATTCATCGGGCCAGGCGTCGAACTTGTGCTCCAGCCCCACCCGCGTCAGCATGGCCCGCGCCAGATCGGCGGCCTGGTCCTGCGGCATGCGCTTGGCCACCATCGGCGACAGCATCACATTGCGCCCCACCGTCAGGTGCGGGAACAGGTTGAACTGCTGGAAGATCATGCCCACCTTCAGCCGCAGCGCGCGCAACCGCAACTCGTCGTCGCCCAGTTGCGCGTCAGCCACCATGATGGCGCCGCCGTCGATCTGCTCCAGCCCGTTGATGCAGCGCAGCAGCGTGCTCTTGCCGGAACCGCTTTTGCCGATGATGGCGATCACCTCGCCGGGCTCGACGCGCAACGTCACCCCTTTCAGGACTTCGTTGTCGCCGAACTTCTTGCGGACGTCTTCAAGGGCGATGAGGGGCATGCAACTTCCTTTCCAGCAGCAGGCTGAGGCGCGACAGGGGCCAGCACAGCGCGAAGTAGATCAGCGCGGCGCAGGCATAGACGGTGAAGGGACTGAAGGTGGCGTTGGTGATCACCGTGCTGGCCTTGGACAGTTCGGTGAAACCGATGATGGAGGTCAGCGCCGTGCTCTTGACGATCTGCACCGCGAAGCCGACCGTGGGCGCCACCGCGATGCGCAGCGCCTGCGGCAGCACCACGTAGCGCATCTGCTGCACGTAGCCCAGCGCCAGGCTGGCCGAGGCTTCCCACTGGCCTTTCGGAATCGCTTCCACGCAGCCGCGCCAGATCTCGGCCAGGAAGGCGCCCGCCCACAGCGTCAGCGCCGCGCCCGCCGCCAGCCACGGCGGCACTTCCAGCCCCAGCAGCGACAACCCGAAGAACGCCAGGAACAACTGCATCAGCAGCGGCGTGCCCTGGAACAGTTCGATATAGGCCCAGCTCACGCGCCGCATCAGCGGCACGCGCGAGGTTCGCATCATCAGCGCCAGCCCGCCCATCAGCGCGCCGCCGACGAACGCCACCAGCGACAGCACAACGGTCCAGCGCGCCGCCAGCAGCAGATTGCGGACGATGTCCCAGGTAGAGAACTCGATCATCGCACCGCCCTGCGGAACAACCGCTTGCCCGTCATGCGCAGCAACTGGCGCAACGATACCGCCAGCGCCAGATAGATGCCGGTGGTCACGAAATACACCTCGAACGCGCGGAAATTGCGCGACTGGATGAAATTGGCCGCGAACGTCAGGTCCTCGGCCGCGATCTGCGAACACACCGCCGAGCCCAGCATCACGATCACGATCTGCGACGACAGGGCCGGCCAGATGCGCGCCAATGCGGGTTTGAGCACGATATGGCGGAACACCTGCCAGCGCGTCATCGCCAGGCTGGCGCCAGCCTCGTACTGGCCCCTGGGCGTGGCGTCGATGCCGGCGCGGATGATCTCGGCGCTATAGGCGCCCAGGTTCAGCGCCATCGCCAGGCAGGCCGCCTGCATCTCGCTGAACTGCACGCCCAGCGACGGCAGCCCGAAGAACACGAAGAACAGCTGAATCAGGAACGGCGTATTGCGCACCACCTCCACATAGGCGGTGACCGGCGCGCGCAGCCAGCGCGGCCCCTGCGTGCGGGCCCAGGCGCAGCCGATGCCCAGCGCCACGCCGGCCACCGCGCCAAAGGCGATCAGCTCGACCGTCACGCCGATGCCCTTGATGAGCACCGGCGTGTAATCGAACACGGAAGCGAAGTCGAATTGGTAAGCCATGAACCGCGCTCCGACGCGCCCGCCTTACAGGTCCTTGGGCAGGTCGGCGCCCAGCCACTTCTTGGAAATCGCCGCCAGCGAACCATCGCGCTTGGCGTTGGCCAGGATCTCGTTGACCTTGGCGCGCAGCTTGGGCTCATCCTTGTTCAGGCCGATGTAGCACGGCGAATTCTTGATCAGGAACTTGGTCTCCGGCTTCTTGGGCGGGTTGCGCGCCAGGATCGCGGCGGCCACCACGTTGCCGGTGGCGATCAGCGGCACCTGGCCCGACAGGAAGGCGGTGATGGTGCCGTTGTTGTCTTCATAGCGCTTGAGCGTGGCCGTGGGCGGAGCGATCTTGCTCAGTTCGATGTCCTCGACCGCGCCGCGCGTCACGCCGATGGTCTTGCCCGCCAGATCGGCGGCCGACGCCACCTTCAGGTCGGCCGGGCCGAACACGCCGTTGAAGAACGGCGCATACGCGTCGGAGAAGTCGATCGCCTTTTCGCGCTCGGCGTTCTTGCCCAGGCTGGAAATCACCAGGTCCACCTTGCGCGTCTGCAGGTAGGGAATGCGGTTGGCGCTGGTCACCGGCACCAGTTCCAGCTTCACGCCCAACTGCTTGGCAATCAGCGCGGCGGTGTCGATGTCATAGCCCAGCGGCTTCATGTCGGCGCCGACCGAGCCGAACGGCGGAAAGTCCTGCGGCACGGCGATCTTGATGGTGCCGGCCTTGACGATATCGTCCAGCGTGTCGGCATGCGTGAGCGGCGCGGCCAGCAAGGTGGCGGCGGTGCAAAGGGACAGCAACAGGGTTCTACGGTTCATGAGGAACTCTCCAGGGCGCGCCGCCCCGGGAGCGGGGTCGAGCGTTGCACACCAATTCGGTATACAAAACGGGAAAAGCAAGTTCCGTGCCATTTCGCGGCCCCCGGACCACGCCCGGCCGAGGCGGATGCGCCCGCACCGTCGTGGTGCGCCGCGCGCCACCGTGGCGCAGCGCGCGCACCGCCATGGACCGCGCCGGCCCCCCGCCTCCACGCGTCTGGAAATTGGCCACGCCGGTTGGTATCCACTACTATCGGCCAGTGTTCTCGCGGACGCATCGCAGGTTGGCCAATTGTCGAATCCATCCCCCTGAAGGAGATTTCCATGAGTGGTTACTACGAGTTGAAGCCCAGCGGCGATCAGTTCATGTTCAACCTGAAAGCTGCGAACCATGAAGTCATCCTCACCAGCGAGCGCTACACCAGCAAGGCCAGTGCCCAGGACGGCATCGCCTCGGTCCGGCAGAATTCGCAGGTCGACGCGCGCTACGAGCGCAAGACGGCCACCGACGGCTCGCCCTACTTCACCCTGACCGCCACCAATGGCCAGACCATCGGCCGCAGCGAGATGTATTCGAGCACCGCGGCCCGCGACAACGGCATCGCGTCGGTCAAGACCAACGGCCCCAGCACCACGGTCAAAGACAACACCTGACCCGCCCGTCCGGCCGGCCTCGCGTCGGCCGAATTCGTAACGCCACGGAACCGGGGCGGCCTCCCGCGTTACTCACGCCTTGTCTATCGATCCAACCCAAGGAGAATGGCAATGGCGTTTCATGACCTCATCAACGCGGCCGCCGACCGCTTGCAACTGGGCGGCGGCGTCGACGCCAAGGCCCAGGCGCTGGACATCCAGTTCCAGGACGACCACCCGGTGCGCATCGAGCACCACGACAGCCGCGGCCAGATCAGCCTGGCCGGCGCCATCGGCTTCTATCCGCCGCAGGCGCAGCAGGCCCGCCTGTTCGAAACGCTATTGCAAGCCCAGCTGTACGGCCTGCTGACCGACGGCTGTGCCTTCAGCGTCGACGCCAGCAAGATCCTGTTGTTCAAGACGCTGCCGCTGGACGGCCTGGACGCCGACGGCCTGGTGCGCGCGCTGGGCGACTTCCGCCTGGTGCAGCAGACCTGGCGCAAGGCCTACGCCGACGGCAAGCTGACCGCGCAGGACACGCCGGCCCCGGCCGCCGCGGCGCCGGGCATGTCCCCCGCCATCAACCTCGCCTGAAGGAGAACGACATGGTCGCAGGAGGAATCGGACAGGTCGGCGGTGGCCAGGTCAACGCCGTGGCGCCCGTCGGGGTGCAGCAGGCGCCGCAGAACGGCAACGTGCAGCAGGCGCAGGGCGGGTCCTGGGCCAGTACCCTCAACACCCTGGTGGAAAACGTGATCGGCGGCACCGTGCATGCCTTGTCGAACGTCGTGCGGGGAATCGATCTTTACGTGCAGTCCGAGGCCCATGCGCTCGGCAATGCGCCGGCGCCGGACCTGGACGAGATCTCGCGCACCACCGTGTTGGGTTCGCTGCCCAACGCTCCGGGCTTCCAGAGCGCGATCAACGATGGCGGCGTGCTGTCGGGGCGTTTCACCAACGCCTTGAACAACAATCAGGCGACCCAGCAGGAAACCGACGTCATGAACCGCCTGAACGGCGTTGCGCTCAATAACCTGACGCGCGGCGGCCAGGCCCTGCAAATGACCCAGCAACAGTTCCATGCCGCCCTGATGTGCGGCGGCCACTTCGTCGTCAACGACGGCGGCGCGCTCGCCAACCAACTGCAACAGGATGGCGGCGGCCAGATGCAGGCGCGCGGCTCCAGCCACTACAAGGGCTCGCCGCACCAGCAACACGGCATGGACCTGCCCGGCGTCGGCCACCTGCTGATCGGCCGCACCAACAACGGCGACAGCTTCTTCCAACTGGAATCGCACGGCGTCGGCAACCCGCAGCAAGGTTGGGGCGAATGGGCCCAGGAATTCGGCGGCCACATGCTGTCGTGGGGCATGCACATCGGCTCCAGCGCATCCTACGTGCAGATCGGCCCGCACGGCGCCATTGAAGGCAGCGAGAAGGACAACAACCACGTTGTCATCAACTGACGCAAAAACGCCGGGCCTGGGCCCGGCGTTTGTCATTGCGCGGCTTGCTTTGGGGCAGGCGCCCGACGTGATGCCCCGCAAGGCCGCCGCGCCCGCCCTCCCGCCGCGCCGTCAGTCCACCTGCGCGCCCGACTGCTTGACCGCCTTGCCCCACTTCTCGACCTCGCTGGCGATGAAGGTGGCGGTGGCCTCGGGCGTCATCGGCATCGGTTCCGCGCCGCGGTCATGGAAGAACTTCTGCATCTCGGGCGTGCCCAGCACGTGGCCGATCTGTTGGCTCAGGTAGTGGGTCACCTCGAGCGGCGTGCCGCGCGGGGCCAGCACCGACGCCCAGCCAATCGCCTCGAAACCCGGATAACCGCTTTCAGCCACCGTCGGCACGTCCGGCAGCTGCGGCAGGCGCTTGGCCGTCGTCACCGCCAGCGCCACCGCCTTCTTGCTCTGCACGTGCGGCAGCCCCGCCGTCACCGAATCCACCATCAGCGGCACCTGATGGCCCAGGAAATCCGCCTGCGCCGGGCCGCTGCCCTTGTACGGAATATGGCGAATGTCGATATTGGCCGCCGCCTTGAACATCTCGGCCGACAGATGTTGCGTGCCGCCGATGCCGGCGCTGGCATACGCCAGCTCGCCCGGATTGGCGCGCGCCTGCTTCACCAGCTGCTGCAGCGACGTGATGCCCGAAGCCGGCGTCGCCAGGAACATCAGCGGCACCGAGAACACCCCCGACACCGGCGCGAAATCCTTGGTCAGGCTGTAGTTGATGGTCTTGTACAGCGTCTGGTTCACCGCCGCGGCCGAACCCGCGATCACCAGCGTGTAGCCGTCCGGCGTCGCGCGCGCGGCCTGCTCCATGCCGATATTGCTGCCGGCGCCGGCGCGGTTCTCCACCACGATCGGCTGCTTGAGCGCCGCGCCCAGCTTCTCGGCCAGCGCGCGGGCGAAGATATCGGTGGCCTGCCCCGGCGGGAACGGCACCACCAGGCGGATGGGACGGTCGGGATACGCGGCATGCGCGGCCGTCGTGGCCGCCGCCAGCACCAGGCCGGCGGCAAGACTGGAAAGAATTCGTGTCATGATCGGTCAGTAAAAAGCGACAAAGGGCGGCGCCTGGCGCCGGCCCTGTTGCATAAAATAGGGAGCCCCGCGCAAGCGGCCCTTTTGAGGCGGCCGTGGGGCGGATCGGCTGGGGGTGCGTCACGATAGCATCCCGCCGCCGATGCTAAATTCGGCATTTACGCGTTTCCCACCCTTTTTCAACCCGGTTCTCACAATTCAGCAGGCACCGCCATGGAATTCAGCCAGTACAACGTCAACGCCCTCATGGAGATCACCTCCCGCCCGGACCTCGTGTTCGTGCGCGGTCAGGGGTCCTGGCTGGAGGATCACGCCGGCAAGCGATACCTGGACTTCATCCAGGGCTGGGCCGTCAACACCCTGGGCCACTGCGCCCCGGAAATGCAAAAGGCCCTGCTGGACCAGTCCAAGCTGCTGATGAACCCGTCGCCGGCGTTCTACAACCTGCCGTCCATCGAACTGGCCAGCCGCCTGACCGGCGCGTCGGTGTTCGACCGCGTCTTCTTCGCTAACAGCGGCGGCGAAGCCAACGAAGGCGCCATCAAGCTGGCGCGCAAATGGGGCCAGGTCAACAAGAAGGGCGCCTACAAGATCATCACCATGAACCACGGCTTCCACGGCCGCACGCTGGCCACGATGTCGGCGTCCGGCAAGCCGGGCTGGGACAAGATGTTCGCGCCGCAGGTGGAAGGTTTCCTGAAGGCCGAGATCAATGATCTGGAATCGGTGCGCAAGCTGATCGACGACCAGACCGTGGCGATCATGCTGGAACCGGTGCAGGGCGAGGCTGGCGTGATTCCGGCGACGAAGGAATTCATGCAGGGCCTGCGCAAGCTGGCGGATGAGCACAAGCTGCTGTTCATTGTGGATGAAGTGCAGACGGGGATGGGCCGCACCGGCACGCTGTTCGCCTACCAGCAATCCGACGTGGTGCCGGACATCATGACGCTGGCCAAGGGGATTGGCGGTGGGGTGCCGCTGGCTGCGCTGTTGGCGCGCCAGGAAGTCTGCGTGTTCTCGCATGGGGATCAGGGCGGCACGTATAACGGGAATCCGTTGATGGCGGCTGTGGGGGTGGCGGTGTTTGATGCGCTGGCGGCTCCTGGCTTCATGGAATCGGTCAATGCCCGTGCCAAGCAATTGTCCGAAGGCCTGCTGGCCCTGTCGGCCAAGTATGGGATGAAGGGTGAGCGCGGGATGGGGCTGCTGCGTGCGCTGATCATGGATCGCGATGACGGCCCCGCCATCGTCGAAGCCGCGCGCAACCTGGCGCCCAATGGTCTGCTGCTAAATGCGCCGCGCGGCAATCTGCTGCGCTTCATGCCGGCGTTGAATGTGACGGCGGAAGAAATCGATACGATGCTCACGCAGCTGGATGGGTTGATTGGGCGGGTGCGTAAGGTTTGATAGAAGTTTTACGGTAGATAAAAAGAGGGCCGCTTTTGCGGCCCTCTTTTTACATGGTTATTTGTGTGGCGTAGGAGGTAAGTCTAAGTCCACTTACGGCCACGAGTTGCTGTTCGCGTCAGGAAGAAACGATCATTCAATGTTCGCGGTAAGTCTTGCAGGAGGGCAAAGTGCTATAAGTCCCTGCCCGCGGGCGCGGAGTCTCTTGGTGTCAATAATTGCTTCTCGAAAGGGGCCGTACTTGGAAATTGACCGTCTCGCGGAAGCATTGCACCGCACGGTGGAGGCTCGCAGCAGGCCTCCAGCGGCACAATGCCGATATTCACCGGGTGTACTGCTTCCCTTCCACATAGGCGTCGAGTGAGCCTAGTAGGTGCAGTATGACTTCGTCAACGCGCCTAGCAATACCAAGCATGTCGTTCGTTGCTTTGGAGCGTCCGAACGTTACGGGATCAATGTGCCCATGCGCGATTTCGTTTCGACCATCTGCTAAGTCCTTCAGCGCTATGCGATGTAGAGGGCTCGGAACGCTTTGGGCACCGAGACCAAGGACTAACCAGATCGTGTCAAGATGCTCACCGCGAATAGTCCTCCCGTCAAGAGGTAGGATGTTCTCTGCCAGGAGCGCTGGTTTCGCTTCAGTAGTACGAAGGAAAACCGCGATCTTTTGCTCCCAAGAACTGCTTCTGTTTCGATCCGCAATCGAAGCGAACTCGGCATCGCAAAGCAGGGAGAAAAGACTGAATCGGAGATCCTTGATCGGTACCGCCAATTGCGTAATTTCACGTAAAGTCGCTTGCAGTGAAGCTCGAACAATTCGCTCAAGGAGTGCGGCGAGCCAGACGTAGGCCGAGGCTCGTACAGCAGCACCTCTTTCTTGTACAGGTGAAGAGGGTGAAATGACTGCGGTATCCGCATGGGCTATGTCTGCCCGGATTCGAGCGAGCTCCCGAGTCGCGAGCATGAGTTCCGAAGTAAATCGCATCCCGTAGGCTCAGTCTAGCCCCCAAGGAGCCTCTCGGCGCGCGCGTTGCGAGCATCGAAGGACGACTTGGTGTTTGTTCCTTTTGTGCTGGACTTCAGAAGATCTGCATCGTTCAGCCAATCTGCTGGCGGCGTCTTTAGCTTCTTGCCCGCTTTCAAAATTCGACCAGCGCCCACCAGAACGGCTTCCAATTGGTTAAGAGGGGTATTCCCATAGCCCTTCCGGAGCAAAGGCCCGTCGGTGATCTTGAGAATACCGTCGACGACGCTATTGAAAAGCTTTCGTGATTCATCAATATCCACGTGCGGTCCCGCTTCCTTCATGTACCGGTTTAGAAGCGACTTCACATTTCCGTCGTACTTTTCGGCCCAGTTCAAGTAAGCGAAGAACTTCAGTACAAGCTCTTCCCGTGTCCCGTCATTCTGATGGACCGGTTGGAGTTTTACCAACCTCTTGAAGATAGGTTGCTCGCCAAGTTCTCGCAGCAGTTCGGCGAACGGGCCGCGATAAATACACGCACGAACCTCCTGAGGACTAAGAGATACCCCTCCCTTGTTCAGGCGCTCGAATACCTCAAACCGAATTTCCGGATCACTCTTGTCGCTCAGTGCCGTGACGCGCAAAGCTCGCTTTCCGAATTGCAATCGGATCGGTGTTGGCAAGTCCGAGTAACGGTAATGGTTGAACGACGGGAGCTTCCTAAGTTCGGTCAAGCGGAGCGGCTCCTCTTTCCCGAGTTGTTTCAACGCCGCCGGGTTAATAGACATGAAGTGAATAAGGGTGGACAAGCGCTGTAGACCGTCCACCACTTCCCATGTGCCGTCTGGGTTCGAGGCGACGTAAATGCTGGGCACTGGAAGTCCCAAGAATAGTGACTCGATTAGGTAGGACTCATCTTCTTCGGACCATCTAAACTTTCTCTGATACTCGGGCGCCCGAATCAGTTCGTTGGCCTCGGCCATGCGCACGATTTCACCGAGAGTAAGATCGTAGTTGTCTACGTCGACCTGTCGACGTTGCTGATCGAGCTCAGACTGAAGCTGCAGAGGTTGTGTGTCGGTCATTTTTATAGCAGTTGATTGGATGATTCCGTAAGCATACAGATGTCGGACGGGCCCCGGGTGCGCCGCGTGGGATTAGAGCATGGCGAGCCTTAGAGTATATCTGGCGCTTTCGGTCCGAATCGGCGCGGGAAAAGCGTTGTAGAGGTATATGGACTACCGCTCTGGAATGTGTATACGGTGAAAGAATAAGCGCTAGATTCAAGCGCAAAACACCTGTCTGTCCTCCCTTTTCGGTATGCCATCGGGTTTCTGGATCACCTCAGGCTCGTGATCAAAGTTGCCACTAGTGAAATGGCACGGTTTGCAGCGTCCGTGAGACATGGACGAAGGCGGAACCGAGATGGATGATGGCTTTGGGGGGCTCTAGCTGGAAAGGCGGTCAGGGTCAGAAGCTGGCATTGTTTGATGGCCGTGCGTAAGTACCCCTGACTGAATCATCCCGCTTACAGATAAGGGCGCTCATCATTCACCGTATACTCCCCCACTACCGCCACCAACGGTACCCCGGTGTGGAAGCCGGAAAATTCGTCGATGCCGACCCCCTAGGGTCAGCAAGCCTCCGCACGCCCAATGGGCGGGCCTTGGCAGGGGTGCGCTAGCCGCACGCCGGTTCCGACGATCCGGTCTTCCAACCTTGTCCTGTGCCCGCCCGCCCCATTTGGAAGTGGGGCAGCGGGATTTCCACATCGTCGGAGGAAGTCCATGCAATCCCACCCCCTCACCCAAAACCCCTGGCTGGTCGACACCGACCCCGAGCACGGCCCGGTCCCCCTCTCCCACCTCTACAACATCGAACGCGCCCGCTACGCCATCCAGACCATCGCCCGCTTGGTCGGCAACAGCGCCTCGGAACCCGCCGCCACCGGCAGCCAGCCGCTGGACGCATGGACGGTGGCCGCGTTGATGGGCGGCGTGGAAGGCCTGTGCGAACACCTTGGCACCCTGACCGACGCCATGCTGGAATCGGCCCGCGCCTACGCCGATGACGCCGCGTTCGACGCCGCCACGCACACCGCGCCCCGCTCGATCCAGTAACCCGAAAACGACCAAAGGCCTGCCGCGCAACGCGTCAGGCCAGTTCCAGGCCACCAAGCGTCAGGCCCCCAATCCCCCAAGCATCAGGCAGCCACAGCCACCCTCACCCCGCCCGTCGGAACGCCCGCCGATACCCCTTCGGGCTCGTCCCCACGATCTTCACCGGAGAATTCATCCCCCTCATGATCGTCCGTATGGGCGGCGTCATTCCGCAATGATGGCTGCCCGGTAGCCGAGACGAACGCGTCCGTCGCACGCCCATTCCGTGGCGTTGGATGGCCTCGATCCAGCGCGATGGCTGCCGCTGCGCGGATCGCCCACACAACACGCCATTCATCCGATTTTCGTGCGTGTCTCGCCGAATCTCGGATCGTTCCTACGTCTTGTACGAACGGAGCGCGACTAAAAACGAAGTCCTGCATGGCGCTTTGCGAAACGCGCAATTGCCGATCCCAGATGTCGCCGCTGATTTGCCGCGGGCAACAGGATGTCCCCGCGGCCATCAAGACGCTTGCGCTGTCCTCCTTCCAGGCCTTCTTCAACCGAGTACGCATGATGTCCAAGCTCCGTTCCCTGATCGTGTGGTCCGTGGTCTTCACGCAGGTCTGGTCGCCGGTGCTGGCGCAGACGCTGCCGATCGCGGTGGACCGAAGCGTGCCGGGCGCCAAGCCCTTCGTGGGCGTCAGCAATGGCGTGCCCGTCATCAACATCGCGCCGCCTTCGGCCGGCGGCGTCTCGAACAACCGCTACACGCAATTCAACGTCGGCCCGTCTGGGGTGGTGCTCAACAACAGCGGCGGCGCCAGCCAGACGCAACTGGCCGGGCACGTGGCGGGCAACCCGATGTTGGGCAATCGGCATGCGGGCACCATCCTCAACCAGGTGACCGCGCCGAATCCGTCGCAACTGCTCGGCACGCTGGAAGTGGCCGGTAATCGGGCCAACATCATCGTCGCCAACCCGGCGGGCATTACGTGCAATGGCTGCGGGTTTCTGAACGCGGACCGCGCCACCCTGACCACCGGCACGCCGCGTGTCGGGCCAGATGGGGGCATCGGCTTTGATGTGACGGGAGGCCGGCTCGCGGTCGAAGGGGAAGGCCTGAACGGCATGAACCTGAGCCAGTTGGACCTGATCGCGCGCACGCTGGAAATCAACGCGGGCATCTGGGCGAACCGTCTGAACGTGACGGCCGGCGCATCGCGCGTTGACTATGGCTCGGGCGCTGTATCCGCGCAGGCGGGTGATGGTCCCGCACCCGCCGTGGCGCTGGACACGGCCGCGCTGGGCGGCATGTACGCCAACAGCATCCGCCTGGTTGGCGCCGAGGCCGGCGTGGGGGTGAACATCGGCGGCAATCTCGCCGCGTTGACGGGCGCCCTGTCGGTCGACGTCAACGGTGATGTCCGTATCCAGCCGTCGGGGCATATACAGGCCGCTACCGACTTGGCGGTACGTAGCGCGGGCGATGTCGTCAACGCAGGCGAGGTCGCCGCGGCCGGCGCATTGGCGTTGGATGCCGCAGGCAGGATCGCCAACAACGGGGCCATGTCCTCGGGCGCCGGCAGCCGCTTCGTAGCGGGCCGGTTCGATAACGTGGGTGCGGTGACCGTCGGCCTGCAAGCGGATGGCTCGGTGCGGCCGGCCACGCTGGATGTGCAAGCCGCGCGCATCGGCAATGCGGGCACTCTGCTGGCGGGCGGCGATGCCCTGTTGCGTGGTGGCACCCTCGATCTGTCGGACGGCCAGTTGGTGGCCAGCGGCGTATTGGCCTTGGACGCCACGGGCGCGCTCGTCAACCGAGGCGGTGCGCTATACGGCGCATCGGTCTCGCTGCATGCCGGCAGCCTGGACAACACGCTTGGCAAGCTCACCAGCGGTGGCGTACTCAATGGCCACGTGGTCGGCGCCATCGATAATGGCGGGGGCACGATCGCCGGCGCGGATACGGTAGCACTTGGCGGAAACGTCATCGTCAACGCGGCTGGTGGCGTGGTGTCCGGCCGTGCCGTGGCGATCAGCGCCACCCGCCGAATCGATAACCAGGACGGCGTGATCCAGGCCAGCGACACCGTACGTATCGATAGCGGTGGCACGTTCCACAACCAGGGCGGCAAGCTGCTTGGCGGCGACATCGCGCTACAGGCGGCCGATATCGATAACCGCGATGGCGTCCTGCAGGCGCAAGGCCCGCTGGCGGTCGCCAGCGTGGGCGCGATGCGGAACCAGGGCGGTCGCGTATACGGCGGCGTGGTCGGCATCGATGCCGGCAGTCTGGTCAACACCGCAGGCAAGCTCGCCAGCGCTGGCGCCTTGGACATTGCCATCGCGGATCGCCTCGACAACACGGACGGCACCTTGCTCGCTCAGGGCCGCGCTACGCTGGGCGCGGCAGACATGTTCAACGAACGCGGTCACGTCGCGGCCGAGAGGTTGTCGTTGGATTTCCGAGGCGACCTGCGCAATCAGGACGGCAGCGTCTACGGGGGCGTGGCCGACATCCGCGCCGCGGGCGTGCACAATGCGCGAGGCAAGATTCTTGGCGCTGGTGAACTTACGCTGAATGCCGGCGGCAAGATCGACAACGTGGGTGGCACCTTCGCCGCCGAGGGCGCGGCATTGCTGCGTGCGCAGGAGGTGGCGAACGCAAACGGCCTGATTGCCGCCGACGCTCTCACCCTTCAGACGCAAGGCATGCTCGACAACCGTGCCGGACGGATCCAGGGAGACAATGCGCTGGTCCTGCGCGCGAGCCACGTGGACAACCGCGACACGCTGGCCGACGGTATCGCGAGCCGTGTTGCCGACGCCACGGACACCCGCGCGGCCGATACCGATCCCCTCCCCGTTCGCCTCGGGTTGGCGGGGACGCGTATCGCGCTGGAGACGGATGCCTTCGACAACCGGGCCGGCCGCATCGACGCCGGCCGCGAACTGGACCTGACCGCCGGCGCGCTCGACAACGACGGCGGCAGACTCTCATCCCAAGGCGATGCACGGCTTCAGGTCGGTGATCTGCGCAATGCCGAGGGCGAGCTGGCCACGGCCGGGTCGCTGGCCTTGGCCACCGGCACGCTGCACAACGACGGCAAGCTGCACGCGGGGCATGACTTGCGGATCACCGCCGACGCGCTGACCAATAGCGCGACGGGGGAACTCATTGGCCTGCGCGGCATCGACCTCGCTATCAGCGGCGATCTGGCCAATGCCGGCCTGATCGACGGAGGGTACAGCCACATCCGTGCGGGCAGCCTGCGCAACAGCGGGCGCCTCTACGGCGACCGCATTGCCATCCAGGCGCCGGTGCTGTTGAATGACGCCGACGCCGTCATCGCCTCGCGTGGTGATATCGATCTGGGCGTGGGTACGCTGACCAACCGCGAGCATGCCCTGCTGTACGCGGCGGGAGACCTGCGGATCGGGCGCGAGTTGGATGCCGCAGGTCTGGCAACGGGCCAGGCGGACACGGTCTCGAACGTATCCGCCACCCTCGAGGCCGGCGGTGACGCCCGCATCGCCGCCGATCGTATCGAAAACCTCAATCCGCATTTCACCAGCGAACAGGTCCAGGTCAGCCATGCCGACCGCAAGATCTACTACCGGCTGGAGAACGGCACCGAACTGCTGGATGGCGCCACCACGTGGCTGTGCGATTCGGTCACCACCTCGTGCGGCAAGGATCCGGTGTTCCTCAACGACGACCCCGACCGCAGCCTGTTGCTGCCGTCGGCCAAGTATCCGGAGTCGCGCTACGGTCCGCCGTTCGACTACGTGCCTCGGGTCAAGGGCAAGGAGGGCCGCGACGCGCCGATCCCGCCGGCCTATTTTCCCCGGCCCTATGTTTGCTTGCCCAATGACGGCCCGTGCAACTACGAGCCCGCCGCGCCGCGCTACCAGGCTGGCGACCCCGTCTGGCGCGTGTTCGGCGTGGCGGAGCCGCTGCCCGTGCCGGTGTCGCCGCAGGAAGTACGTTCCTGCGGCACCGCGCCCTGCCCGTTGAAGTACGGCCTGGAAGGACTCGCGGCGCTGGCGGCCAACGAACCGCTCTATCGGGAACTGGACACAAGGATCCGCGCCTTCAACGCCGACTTCAACAACCGCCTGGTTCGCAACTTCTTCTACTACATCGTGCGCGAGGACGTCAGCGAGACCCGTGTCACTTCCTCGGACCCGGCCAGCATCGTGGCGGGCGGCGATGCCATTTTCACGGGCGCCGTCTTCAACGACAAGAGCCGCATCATCGCCGGCGGCAAGCTGGGCGTGAACGGTCCCGCCATCGACAACCGGGGCGCGCAGGGCGAGCGGCGGGTCGAGCGCGTCGGTGTCGAGGTCCACACCGTCACCCGCAGGCGCCATCGCCACGAGTCCCAGGCGTCGTACCAAGACACCGCCGGCTCCGAGCGCCTGGACGTGCCGGTAGGGGCCGTCATGGACCACGCCGTCCCTGGCGACACTGCGCACACCGCCCCGCCGACGAGGCTCGTCCTCAACCCGCCAAGCTTTGCCCCGCCGTCCCGGCGGCCCGTCGCACGCATCATCGACATCGGCGCTCCCGGCAGCCAGACGGTACGCGTGGCCACCCTGCCGCCCGTATTGCCGGCCAGTAAGCTCTATCAGGTGATCACCGCGCCGGACGCGCCGGCCCTGATCGTCACCGACCGCCAGTTCACCGGCTCGCGCGGCGTTGTCTCCAGCGACGAACTGCTGCGCCGCCTGAATCGAGACCCGGGCCTGACACTCAAGCGCCTGGGCGATGGGTTCTACGAACAGCGGCAGGTGGCCGAGCAGATCATGCTGGCCACCGGCAGCCGCTTTGTCGGCGACTACGCCGACAATGAATCGCAGTACAAGGCGCTGCTCGCGGCCGGCGCCGACTTTGCCGGCCGATTCGACCTGACGCTGGGTACCGCCCTTACCGAAGACCAGATGCGCCGGCTGACCGGCGACATCGTCTGGCTGGTCGAGACCACCGTTACGCTGCCCGACGGCTCGCGTCAGAAGGTGCTTGCGCCCCAGGTCTACCTGGCCGTCAAGCCGGGCGACCTGCGCGGCGACGGCACCTTGATCGCCGGCCGCGATACCCACATCGACGTGGCCGGCGACGTGACCAACAGCGGCACGCTGGGCGCGCGCCGCGCCCTGGTCATTAACGCCGGCGACCTGCGTAACGTCGTCGGCACCCTGCAGGCCGGCGGCATCGACCTGAACGCCCGCAACGACATCCACGACCTGGCGGGGCTGATCAAGGGCGGCGTCATCACGCTCAAGGCGGGCCGCGACATCACGCTGTCGGCCTCGACCCGATCCAGCGCCAGCGGCGGCGTCTCCAGCACCCGCATCGACGGCGTGTCGCGCATCGACGCCGGCACGCTCGACATCCAGGCCGGGCGTGACCTCTCGGCCCAGGCTGCCGTCATCGACGCCACGGGCGCTGCGCGCATCCAGGCTGGCCACGACATCAACCTGACCAGCGCCGAGACCCGCTACGCCGAATCTTTCCGCTACGACAGCCGCAACCGCGCCGAGATGCGCGCCGCGACCGATGTTGGCACGCGCATCGCCGCGGGCGGCGACCTGACGCTGATCGCCGGCAACGATGTCAACGCCCGCGCCGCCGATGTCTCGGCGGCGGGCGGCCTGGGCGTGAACGCGCAGCGCGATATCAACGTGCTGGCGGGAGACTCGGCTGGCTACACGTACAACGAGACCTACTTCAAGGAAAAAGGATTCCTGTCCAGCAAGAAGACCCATCGCAAGAGCGAGACGGATTGGACGCGAGGCGTGAGCTCGACCTTTGGCGGCGACACGGTCGCGATGCTGGCCGGGCGTGACATGACCGTCCTTGGCTCGAACGTCCTGGGCGACCGCGACGTCGGGATTGCCGTCGGCAGGGACTTGCAGGCCCTGGCCAAGGGCGAAACCTACAAGGACTACCAGTACGAAAAGGTCAAGAAGTCGGGCTTGGGTGGCGGTGGCGGATTCAGCATCGGCTACAGCACGCAACAGCGCACCGATTGGATGCACGGCACCAGCGGGGGCTATTCGGCCAGCACGGTGGGCAGCGCCGGCGGCAACCTCGGTATCGATGCGGGACGCAATGTCGATGTCATGGCCAGCAACCTGCTGGCCCAGGATGGCAACATTTCCGTTGCCG
Source organism: Achromobacter pulmonis (assembly GCF_902859765.1). Classification (GTDB taxonomy): domain Bacteria; phylum Pseudomonadota; class Gammaproteobacteria; order Burkholderiales; family Burkholderiaceae_B; genus Achromobacter; species Achromobacter pulmonis. The sequence goes on along the minus strand of NZ_CADIJV010000021.1, from coordinate 76,388 downwards.
GCAGCAACGTCGCGGTCCGCGCCGGCGTTGGCGACGCACGGCAACACGAATATCACGAGGTCAAACGGTCCGGGCTGACCATCGGCGTGGCTGGCGGCATGCTGGGCGCGGCCCAACAGATTCAGGGAACCTTGCAGCAAGCCGGCGAGGCCAAGGATAGCCGCCTGGCCGCCGTCAAGGTCGGGCAGGCCGCCTATCAGGCCGTGCAGGCCAATCGGATGATGGAGGCCGCAAAGGCCGACAACGCATCGGCGGCGCAGAAGGAAGCCGCCAGCGCCCAGATCCAGATCAGCCTGGGCGCCAGCAAATCCGTCAGTGAAACCAGGCGCACCCAGGACACCGCCTTCGCCTCATCCGTTATGGCCGGGGGCAATCTTTCCCTCATGGCCGCGGGCGAAAAAGACGCTGCAGGCACGGGCAACGTGTCCATCATCGGCAGCGATCTGGCCGGCAGGAACATCTTGCTGGCGGCCACCGATGACTTGATTCTGCAAAGTCAGGCCGAGACCTCCACCGAAGTCTCCACCAGCAAGAACAGCGGCTGGAAGGTCGGTGTCGGCATCGGCGTGTCCGATAGCGGTAGCGGCGGCGGCATCAACGTCTTTGCCAGCGGCTTCGTGGGTAGTGGCAAGGCCCACGGCAACGGCACGACCCATCGCGAGACGCAGGTCAGCGCGCGAGACAACCTCGCGCTGATTTCCGGCCGGGACACCTTGCTGGAGGGTGCCCAGGCGCGCGCCGACCGCATCCGCGCCGATATCGGCCGCAACCTGACACTGGCGAGCCAGCAGGATTCGGATCGCTACGACGCCAAGCAGAAGCAGGTCAACGCCGGGGGGAGCTTCAGCTTTGGTTCGATGACAGGCAATGCCTATCTGGGTGCGAGTGTCGGCAAGACCAAGTCCAACTACGACAGCGTCGTCGAGCAGACGGGGCTGTTTGCGGGCGCGGGCGGTTATGACATCCACGTGGGCAAGCACACGCAATTGGACGGCGCGGTCGTCGCCAGCGATGCCGATACGGCGACAAACCAGCTGTCCACCGAGACGCTGGGATTCCGCGATATCCATAACAAGGCGCAATACAAGTCGACCACCGTCGGCATCAACCTGGGCATGTCGGGCGCGTTCGACAAGCCCAACAAAGGCGCCGCGCTGGGCGCCGGGCCATCGGGCTTGAGCTTCGCCAGCACCAGCGGCAGCGAAACGGGTACGACCCGCGCGGCGGTGTCGGCGGGCACGCTGGCGGTGCGTTCGGACGCGGGGACGGGGCGGGATAGCACGGCCGGGCTGAGCCGGGATACGGCCGGGGCGAACGGCAGTATTGGGAAGATCTTCGATAAGGACAAGGTCCGCGAGCAACTGGAGTTCCAGCAGGCGTTTGGGCAGTTGGGGATGCAGATTGCGGGGGATGTTGCCGATAGGCTCACGGCGGACGATCAACAACTCTGGGGCGAGGGCAAGCCTGGGCGCATGGCCCTGCATGCGGCCATCGCCGGGATTGGCGCGGCGTTGGGCGGTGGCGATGTGGCCGGCGCCATCACGGGCACGCTGGCCGGTGACGCGGCCTCTAACCTCTTGCGCGATCAGGTCAATCAGGTGGTTGCTGGTTTGCCGGCGGATGCGCGCGATCAGGTGTCCAAGGTCATTCTGAACGTCGTGGCGAGCGCGGCGGGGGGAGCGACCGGCGGTATGAGCGGCGCCTCGGGTGCGTCGTTGGCCGATATGTATAACCGGCAACTGCATCCTGACGAAGGTTCGTTGATCCGAAAAAGCGCAAAGCGCTACGCCGAAAAGAATGGGATATCCGTTTCCCAGGCCGAGGCAGAGCTCACCGCGCAGGCGTTGCGGCAGACCGATTCCTGGGCCGCTGAACACTATGACGAGAACCAGAAGGCCCGTGCGTTCCTGGCGGAAATCGCATCGGGAACCCAGGGACCGGGTTTTGTCTATTTCGATGGCAACGCGGACGCCTCGTACGGGCATGCGCTGGTATTTGCCGAAGGTATCAAGGAAAACGCTGATCTGGCCGAACTCTACGATCGCGCAGGGGCCTGGCGGCAAGCAGGGAAGCGCTCGCCGCGCAATGTACTGACGGGCTCGAACCTCGCGTTGGTTGAAGCGGCGCAAGACGTCGATAGTTTTTCGACTCATCCCGATGACGTTGCCAAGCTGATCCGGACTTTGCAGGACGAGCGTGAGATCGCGCTACGCGCGGAAAAGTACCCGTTGGTTGGGGTGTTCGATAGCACGCTGACAACGATCGATCTCATCCAGCGTGGCGGTGAATATGACTTACGGTCACTGCCGATAGAGGATCGCATAGGGGTCGGCTTGGCATTGAGTGCCGGCCTGGATGGGACGCTCTCAATCGGCCAACTGCGCGGCATCGTGGCGAAGGGCAAGGCGTCGATAGCGTCAACGATCGGCCTCAAAGCGACGGGAAATCCGCTGGCCGATGCAGAAACGGCCGCACTCGATCGCATTGCACGGAACCCCAAAGGGCCTGATCACGAAAACAAGGCTCCCAATAGCGCTGTCAACGCACAAGCGCTTATTGATTTGAAAGCAGGAAAGCTCCCTGGTACACCCGGAAAGGACCTCGGTTCGCCAAGAAGTATGCCAGCCAGTGCCAACCCCAACGCTACCGCAGAGAATTTTGCGGAGCAGATATTTGACGGCGCCAGGATCGACAAGTTGTTATTGGACGACTGCCCTGGTTGCTGGGTGGCCAAGACCGCAGATGGCACATCGGTTACTTATCGTCCTGCGGGTCAGGCTAGCGCAAGAACAGCCTCAACCACTGCGACGGTAGAGGTCAATAACGACACCATTAATGCATTGAATGTAGACAAAAAAGGCAATCCTCGTATTTTAAAGCTTAAGTTCCCCATAAAAAAGTGAGGTAACACCATGGGTAATATTTATCCCGATTACGCAGCACGTATCCAATATGATTTCTATCTATTGACCTTAGATGACTATCCACCCATTTGGTTCGCTGGCACTTCTCCTGGCGCATGGCAGTACGCCGTTGAGATTATATATAGATGCTTGAAAGTTGGTTATTGGAATCTTTGGAGTGAGGGGTGGATGAAAGCACGCCAATTGCGGAATTACGAAGATTTTTGCAGCAAACTGGCCCAATTCAATCCACATAAGCTTTCGAACGAAGGGATGATGTATTGGCTAGCACCTCTAATTTACTCCTCCGATTTGGGCGAGCAATTGGTTAAAAAATATGATTTGGCTACGTTAGAAAGCTATGAGGCAGGGAAAGAATATTCTGTCTGCAAACCATTTATCGATGAAATCGAGAAAACTTTTGCTGAAAACAATATTCCTTGGGGGAAGAAACTTTTTCCGGTGCAGGAATAAGGATGTGGGCAGGAGAATTTTGTGGTGGACGGCGACCTGTCCGTCATCGGCAGCGATCTGATGACTTGATGCTGCAAAGCCAGGCCGAGACCGCCACCGAAGTCTCCACCAGCAAGAACAGCGGCTGGAAGGTCGGTGTCGGCATCGGCGTGTCCGATAGGTTTCTGGCCTTGGGCTATATCTTTTGACGTCAAAAGCGCCGGTGATTGCTGGAAAATCCATCGTAATGCCATACGGAAATGTTTTTGGGTGGGAAAACCCGATCGATCCAATTTTTGATCCTGCCTTGAACGCGTGGTGGGGGCGCAATAATTTTATAAAGAGCTTTAAAGAAAGAATTTTGGGGGAGTAGGGATAATGGATTTTTTTGGCGTGGATTTAACTGATTTGGGCGCGTACTATATTTCAATATTATCTCTTGGTCTGACGTGGTTCTTGTTTGGCAGAAAAGAAATAAAAGGTTTTTTGGGGAATTTATATATTGGTTAAAATCTTCTCTGGTAAGTGGGTTGCTCGTGTTTATATGGCTGTGTGTACGTTGGCCAGGCGTGAGCAAATGGCCGTTGGCATTATTGTCTCTCGGGCTTGCAGGGTTTATTACCTTATGTAGATCGAATGCAATTTTTCTATTATTTTTTTGGTAGCCGGCGCACGCCATGAGCAGCATTTCTCCCAAGTACGCAGCACGTATCCAATCTGATTTCTATCTATTGACGTTAGATGACTATTCACCCAGTTGGCTCTTTGGCACTTCTCCTGCCATGCCGGATGTTTCATCAGCATGGCAGTGGGCTTAGGTATGGCTCCTACCTCGTGATTTTGTTGGGCTTCTTGATTGGTTCAGTCGGGATGTATGCATCGAAGGCGTCGATGCTAGGCATCAAGCCATTTGCTGATCGCCCCAAGGTGCAGTCAAAGTATGGCGCTGACGATTCTGATACGCCATAGAACCCGAAGCCGAAGTTTGGCCAGAAAGCGATGAATGAGCCAAGCGGCCCACGCGCTCCGTTATTTCAAGGAGCGGCGAAAGGAACTGATATCTGAGAATTGCCAATGGGGGGAGCAGTTGGGCAGACCGAACCTCAACGCCTCCAAGGCTGGTGGAGGGGTGATCTAGCCTTGAACGCGGCCGAAGTTGCTCCGTCGAATGGAGCTATTGCAGATTGGCGGTATGGGGCGCGTGGTCTCGATGCTGCAAAAGAACGAGACGATGTGCTCGATTCAGGCCAGCCAGTTTTCCACGACGAGCCCGGGGATGCGTTCGAATTCCCGGGTATTACCCGTCACCAGCGTCAGCCCGAGCGTGCAGGCGTGCGCGCCTATCCACAGATCGTTTGCGCCAATCGGCTCGCCAGCGGCTTCCAGTTCGGCGCGCAGGTTGCCATACTTGATGTCGACGGGCACATCCAGGGGCAGGACGGGGAGCGCGCCCAACAGGCTTTCGACTTTCGCTTTCAGCTTCGCGGACCCCTTTTTGGCGCAGCCGTAGCGCAGTTCCGCCGCGACGACGACACTGGTGAAGATCACCTTTGGGCCTACGCGCTCGATGTGGCGGGCCGCCGGGCCGTTGGGATCACGCAGCAGCGCACTGATGATGTTGGTGTCCAGCAGATAACCGCTCACAGGACGTCCTCTGGCTTGAGCGGCGCGTCGGCGATGTCTGGAAATTGGTCTTCCGGCCCAAGCGGTTCGTCCTGCCGCCATTGGGCCAACAATTCCACGATGTCGCGCGGCCCGTTTACCGGTTCGATGATGAGCTTCGTGCCCTCACGATGGATCAGCACACGATCACCTGGCAATTCGAACTCTGCGGGAATGCGCACCGCCTGGCTGCGGTTGTTGCGAAAGAGCTTGGCTTCGCGGGGTTTGGCGGGGGAGGTCGGAATCGTCATGGCGTCTTCCTTTTGGCATATGCCAAATTGTATATGCCATGGACGAGGAAGAAAAACCGGCTCGATAAAGGGGGACTGGCTTGGCATGGTGGTCGTCTATCGTCGGCCGCATACGCTGCAACCGACTTTTGCAGTCCATTGAAGGTAGCACCAGGGGTGCTCATCCCACATAGCTACCGGTCTGATTTGCCACGGATGTAGATCAGACCCCCTGCACAAACGCCAGCCTATATGGATCGCCCGACTGTGGTTTTATCCTTCGGGTTATCAACCTGGAATTCATCGCCGGTCCCCGAGCCGCAGAGCCCATCCCATGTCAACCCGCGACCGCCTCCAAACGTGGGCCCGGCGCGTCAAGCGCGACGGCCTGATCCTCTGGTTCGCAGCAAAGCATCCCCGCACGCCATGGCACGCCAAGGCGCTGGGCGTGTTCGTGGTGGCCTACGCCCTCAGTCCCATCGACCTGATTCCCGATTTCATCCCGGTGCTGGGTTATCTGGATGACGTGCTGTTGCTGCCGGGCCTGATCTGGTTGGCCGTCAAGCTGTTGCCGCCCGATGTTCTGCAGGAATGCCGCAACCAGGCGGACGCGTGGATGGACGCGAAGCGCGAAAAGCCGCGCAGTCGGGTGGGTGCCGTGGTGATCGTGGCATTGTGGACGGCGGCGGTAGCGGCGGTTGGCTACTGGCTATGGCGGTGACGCGGCGCCCGGTTCAATCTTCCAGAAACCCGAGCCTGCGCAGTTCCTGGATCGCGCCCAGCTCTTCATCGCGCCGCTTCTTTGGCGTGCCCATCGACGCCGTCAGCAGTATGGCCGGTTTGTCGGATTCATCGAGGCCGCGCAAAACGCTGTCGGCAACGGGAAACGTCTTCGTGTAGGTGCCGGTCGTGAAAATGCGCGTTGCCCTTGTCCAGGGCCATGCGCAATTCCTGGCCTTCGATCTTTTGCATGGAGCGTGCGTGTCAGTTGCGGCTGGCGGTGGCCAGGCGCAGCGCCAGCGCCAGGAAGACCGACCCCAGCACGTATTGCGGCCAGCGCGACAAGCGTTGGCGGCCGGCCCAGCGCCGGCTGAGCTGGTGCGCGGCGAGGATGACGGCGCCGTTGATGAACAGGCCGATGACGTTGAGGATGGTGGCCAGCACCAGGATCTGTATCGCCACCGAGCCGTCCTGCGGGCGCACGAATTGCGGGAACAGGGCCAGCACGAACAGCGCCATCTTGGGGTTGAGCAGGTTGGTCAGCAGGCCCTGCAGGAAGACTTCGCGCACGGGCGAGCGGGCCCGGCCGGCATCGGGCATGTGCGACACGGGGCGCGAGCGGAACGCGCGCACGGCCAGGTACAGCAGGTAGAGCGCGCCGGCGAAGCGCACCGCGTCGTACGCCATGGGCACCGCCACGAATAGCTGCGACAGGCCAAAGGCGGCCAGTAGCGCGTGGCAGTAGGTGCCGGCCTGGATGCCGGCCAGCGAGGCGAAGCCGGCGGTGCGGCCCTGGGCGGCGCTGCGCGAGGCGATCAGTAGCATGTCGGGCCCGGGGGTCATGGCCAGGGCGACGCAGGCGCCGCCAAAGAGGACTAGCGTGGCGGGATCGAGCATGGAAGGTTCTTCGGCGGGCGGGGCGTGGACGGGGTCTTAGCGGGGCTGCTGGGGCAGGCTGCAACCGGTGTAGAACGTCTGGCAACTGGTGCCGCTGTCTTTTGTGCAGGTTTCCATGGCGCGCATGCGGGCCAGTTCTTCGCTGGCGGCGGTGGCGGAACGCACCATGACGCCACTGCCCTTGGGCGACGGGCCGTAGGCGACCGCCACGCACTGGTCGCGGTAGCTGATGTTGATCTCGCAGCGGGCGCCGCCCTTGGCGGTGCATTGGGCCAGCGCGTCTTTTTCGGCCTTGGCCTTGCTGGCCCACTCGGCGGCGATGCCGATCACGCCCGAGGGCGCGTCATAGGCGACGGCGCCCCAGCGCTGGGCATCGCGCGAGACGGGGGCGGATGGTCCGTCCGCGCGGATTTCGCCCGGGATCGGCACGCATTGCTGGCCGGGCGTGACGGCGCTGGGGGTGTAGCCGGCGGGGCAGCCGTGCTCGGCTTGCGCCGTGGCGGCGAATGACAGGTTCAGGGCGATGGCAAGGGAGGCAATGATCAGGGTACGCATGGGTCAACTCATTCGTTCGATATGCCGCCCAGCAGGGACAGGGCGGCGTCCAGCGACAGCACGGTCGTGCGTGACTCGAAAGCCGTCGCGAACAGGTGGTCGTGCACCACCGGGTCGGGGTCGTAGCAACAGTCCTTGACGGTCAGCAGGCGGTAGTCGGCGTCGCTGGCGTGGGCGATGGACGACAGCATGACGCCGGTGGAGGCCACGCCCGCCATGATCAGGGTGTCGATGCCCTGGGCCGACAGGCGCGGTTGCAGGTCGGTGCCGAAGAACACGCTGGCGCGGTGGGCGAGGATGACGGGTTCGTCGTCGCGCGGGCCGAGTTCGGGCGAGACGCGGTCATGCACGAAGCGGCCCAGTTGTTTGATGCCCTGCCCGTTCTTGTTGCGCGGGCTGACTTCCGGGTAGCCCGGGCTGAAATGGAGCTTGGCGAAGTAGACGCTCACACCGGCGCGGCGGGCGGCATCGCAAAGTTGCCGCGTATTGGCCAGCAGCGTGGGGGCGACCGACGGGAACAGGTCCATGATGTCGGTCTGGTAATGCATGACCAGCAGGGCGCTGCGCGCCGGGGCGATGGCCAGGGGCTGGGCGGTCATGTGTCGCTCCGCGAAGAGGGTCGTCATGACCTGTCAGTGTAGCGGCAGTCGGGCGGCGTCGGGGCGCGCAGCGGCGCGGATCGGGTGATTGGCCCGCGCGCCTTCCGCGTTGTCGTCTATTTCTCGGCGTACTGCTTGCCGGCTTCGTCGTAGACGTAGGTGACCGCGTCGGCCGCGCCCAGTTGGCGGGTCTTGCCCGGGCCGGCGATTTCGCTGCCGCTGGGGGTGACGGTGATGCGAGGCATGTCGCCGCCGGGCTGCGCGGCAAAGGTCAGCTTGCCGGTCCTGGCGACACAGGGCATGACGTCGCCGTCGGCGCAGGCGGCGCTGTTGTCGTCACCGGTGTTGATGCTGCCGATGTAGGCCCAGACCTTGTCCTTGAGTTCATCGCGCGGGCCGATGTTGAAGACGAACAGCGCGTAGCCCTCGAAACTGGTGCCGTTATCGAAGCCTTGCGTCGGCACGGCCAGCACCAGCTTGCCGGCGGGCGTGCGGTATTCGAGCGGCTGGCGGCGGGTGTCGATGGCTTCGGGCCGTTCGTAGGCGCCGAACATGCCGATGGTGTGCTCCATGCCGCGGAATTTCCAGGGGCGTTCGGGGCTGGACCCGGTCAGGGTGAAGGTGGCTTCGGCCAGGTTGACCTGGGTCTCGGGGCCGGCTTCGTCCTCGCCGGGTTTGCCGTAGCGCTCGCGCGTGTCCCAGGTGAAGCCGGTGAAGTACTGCGTGCCGCCCAGTTCGAAGGCATGGCCGAACCAATAGGTGGCGATGCTGCCGTTGGCCACTTCGTACGAGTCGGCGCCCTTGCCGTCGATCTGGTAGATGGCGTACATCACCGCGGGCGCGTCGGGGGGCGCCACGGCGGCCGCCTGGGCGGTTTGGGTGGCTTGCGCGGCATCCAGGCGCGCCGCGGGGCCGGCGGCCAGGGCGGCGGGGCTGGCGGCGGCGGTCACGGCGGCGGCGAGCAGGCCGGTCAGCGCGCCGCGCAGCAGGTGGGCGCGGGAGGGAGTGTCTTGCGGACGCGTTTTCATGTTGGAGATCTTCTTGTCGGCCTTCGGTATGGATGCGCCGCGGCGCGGTGCGGCGCCATGTTAGTGGCCTGCCGCGGTTGGCGTCGAACAGCAGTTTGCCAATTGTGTCGGACTGCAATCGTGGGGCGGGGCGCGGGGGCTCAGCGCCCGGCGGCAGGGCCGAAGCGTTCCAGTTTCTGCACGTCCAGGCCCATGCGCCGGCCCGAGGCCAGCAGATGCGCGGCGGCGGCCTGCCGCGCGCCTTCGGGGTCCTTGGCCCGGATGGCGTCGAACAGGCGCAGATGTTCCTGTTGCGCGGGGCGCGGTCCGCCGGCCAGCCGGGCGGAATTCTGCCAGCCCATTTCGCGCGCCTTGAGCAGTTGGCCTTCGATGAAGCCGCTGAAGGCCACCAGGTAGGCGTTCTGGGTCGAGCCGGCGATGGCGGCGTGGAAGTCGACGTCGGCCTTGGACGCGGCGGGATAGTCGCCGGCGTGCCGTTCCATGCGCGTGAGCGCGTCGCGCATGCGCGCCAGGTCGGCGGTCTTGCGGCGCAGGGCGGCGGCTTCGGCGGCGGCGGTTTCCATCCAGAAGCGCAGCTCGAACAGCTGCGCCAGGTCCTTGGCCGAGGCATCGCCGCGCGGCAGGCGCAACACGCTGCCGGCGGGGTTGGCGGCGACGTGAGCGCCCACGCCCTTGGTGGTGACGAGGATGCCGTCGGCCTTCAGTTGCGAGACGGCTTCGCGGATGACCGGGCGGCTACAGCCCAGCGTGCGCGCCAGTTCCTGTTCGGCCGGCAGGCGCGAGGCGGGCGCGAAGCGGCCTTCGGCGATCTCTTTGCGCAGGGCCGCGATGACCTGGTCTACCAGGGTCTGCGGACGCTCGATGACTTGCATGTCTGCTTCCTATCCAAAGGCGCAACAACGCCGGCGGGCAGCGCCATGGCGTCATGATATCGCTTCGCCCGGCGCCGGGCGCGGTCCCGTTGCGGGGCGGGTCATGCCTTGCTATGCTGTCTTACAGCCTGACAACTGACCGCCTTCCCCGCGCCCTGCCACGGCCGTATCCGCCGCGCGCCCCGGACGCCGCCCAGGAGCCGTCCCGCATGTCGTCCTCCTCTGAAAGCACCCTGGCGTTGCCGCAGATCGGCGACGGCCTGCCGGGCCGGCAAAGGCTCTGGGCGGTGTCCACGCTCATCCTGGGCAGCGCCATCGCCACGCTCGATACCTCCATCGCCAACACCGCGCTGCCGACTATCGCGGCGGACCTGCGCACCACGCCGGACGCGTCGATCTGGATCATCAACGCCTACCAGATCGCCATGGTCGCCACGCTGCTGCCGTTCGCGGCGCTGGGCGACATCGTCGGCCACCGCCGTGTCTACCTGTATGGCCTGCTGGTGTTCACGCTGGCGTCGCTGGCCTGTGGCGTGGCCGATTCGCTGCCGATGCTGACGGCGGCGCGCGTGTTGCAGGGCGTGGGCGCGTCGGGCATTCTGGGGGTCGGCACCGCGCTGATCCGGCTGACGTTTCCCAGCAGTCAGATCGGCCGCGCGCAGGGCATCAATGCGTTCACCGTGGCGGTGTTCTACGTGGTGGGGCCCTCGGTGGCGTCGGCGGTGCTGGCGGTCAGCACGTGGCACTGGCTGTTCCTGATCAATATCCCGCTGGGGGCGCTGGCCATGGCGATGGCTTGGCGCACGCTGCCGCACAATCCCCCGCGCAAGGCGCCGCCGCGTTTCGATGGCGTGGCGGCGTTGCTGCTGGGCGCGACCTTCGCGCTGGCCGTGCTGGCGCTGGGCGACGCGGCCCACCATGCGGGCTGGGCGCGCATCCTGCCCGAGGCCGCCGCCGCGGCGCTGTGCTGCGCCCTGCTGCTGCGGCGCCAGCGCGCGCATCCGGCGCCCATGCTGCCGGTGGATCTGTTCCGGCGGCCGCTGTTCGCCATGTCGGTGGCCACGTCCGTGCTGTCGTACGCGTCGCAGGGCTTGGCGCTGGTGGCGTTGCCGTTTCTGTTCCAGATGAGCCTGGGGCGTTCCGATGTGCAGACGGGCCTGCTCCTGACCGCCTGGCCGGTGGTGGTGGCGGTGACCGCGCCGCTGGCCGGCTTCCTGTCGGAACGCCGTTCGGTGGCGCTGCTGGGCGGCGGCGGGCTGCTGGTGCTGTGCGTCGGCATGGTGCTGGTGGCGCTGCTGCCGGCGCGGGCGTCGGATGCGGACATCATCTGGCGGCTGGCGGTGTGCGGGGCCGGCTTCGGATTCTTCCAGTCGCCCAATCTCAAGGCCTTGACGACCAGCGCGCCGGCCGAGCGCAGCGGCGCGGCCAGCGGCATCATCCCCACGGCCCGGCTGATCGGCCAGGCGTCGGGGGCGGCGCTGGTGGCGGCCTGTTTCACGTTGCTGGGCGCCGGGGGCGCGCAGGCGGCGCTGTGGATCGGCGCCCTGCTGGCGGCTGTCGCGTGTGTTGTGAGTTTTTTACGGATTCTTGCACGTGAATGACGGCGCGCGCGGACGACGCGGCGATACGCGCCGCGCGTGCGCGAAACGGCGGTTGCAACCGTGCGCACGCCTATACCTATGGATAGCTTTTCCGCTCAGATAGGACGCCTATTATGTGACATGCGATTGGACCCGATAGCCATCGAGAGCGGGTGGACAGCCGCCGGGGCGGCGCGTGTTGCGCGCCTGTCCGCGGCCTGTACCGCCTCCAGAGAATGGCATCGGTGCCAACGCGACAGTCTCGTCCCGGCACGGACAGCGTTGCGCCCCGATACGCCTTTCAGCGGGCGGGGTGCCTGACGCCTGCTCCACACAACTCCGCCGGTCTATGTGAATAAGCCTTGCACCGCCAAGGTGCATCTACAGTCACCACGGAGCCACACATGAACCGAGTGCGCCATTCCGGCATACAGCATCCCACCCCCTACTTCAACGAAGCCGAAGGCCTCAAGCGCAAGGCCAAGATCGACCGCTATCTGGACAAGAAGATGGAGGAATGGCGGCAGACCATTCCGTACGCGTCCCACATGAAGGACAAGAACATCAACATGGCGTATTACCGCCGCACCCTGATCGAGCACATCTGGCGCATCCGCCTGTCGCGGGTCAGCCAGTCCAAGGCGATCTACAAGATCGCCCAGATCTCACCCTCGGCGGCGCAGGACTATGCCCACTACCAGGCCGACGAGATGCTGCACGACAAGCTGTATATCCACGACTGCGAGGCGGCCGGGGTGACGATGGACGAGGTGCTCAAGACCGAGCCTTACCTGTCGACGCGGCTGTTCGAGGGCTTTTTCTACTACACGCTGGAACACGAGCATCCGATGGCCCCGGTGGTGTCGAACTATCTGGTCGAATACACCCAGGCCAAGCTGCAGCCCGACATCGTCAAGAACCTGCGCACCACGCTGGGCCATGACATGGTCAAGGGCCAGGAAGCCCATCTGACGGTCGATACGCGCGACGACCATTCGATGGAGATGTGGAAGATCCTGAACCAGCTGATTCTCAGCGAAGACGACTACAACGCCGTCTTCAAGTACATCGACGACGTCCAGGCCATCCTGGCGATGTTCTTCCGCGAAATCTACGAGGACACGGTGCAGCGGCCGGCCGAAAAGGCGGCCGCCTGATAAGGCGCCTGGCCGGGCCCCGAGCGGCGCGCCCCGGCAGGCGCGGCCGCGGGGCCGGCGGTGTCGGCCCGCGCGCGCGGGGCGCTGTTCCCGCGGGGGCCTGTCAGCCTTCAACTTACGTGGAGAAAGCATGTATCTACGCGTCGAACCGATCAAGGAACTGGGCACCCGGATGAATGTTCCGGCGTCCAAGCCCGAAACGCAACGCGCCATCCTCGCCGCCACGCTGGCGGACGGCACGTCCATCATCCGCAACGATCTGCGCTGCACCGAGACCGAGACCATGAAGATCGCCTGCGGCCAACTCGGCGCGAAGATCGAAGAGGCCGCCGGGGCGCTGTTCATCACAGGCACCGGCGGCCGCTTCGCGTCGAGCATCGAGGTCATCGACGCCAAGGGATCCGGCCTGGTGTTCCGCACCATGATGGCGTTGAGCTGCATGAAGGCGACCCCCACCATCCTGACCGGCGACGCGACCCTGCGCCGCCGCGTGATGCAACCGCTGCTGGATGGCCTGCGCCACCTGGGGGCGAACTTCGCCTGCCTGGGCGATGAGGGCAAGGCGCCGGTGATCAACTGGGGCGCGTCGCTAAGCGGCAAGCACTGCCGGCTGGCGGGCGACATCAGCTCGCAGTTCATCACCGCGATTCTGATGGCGGCGCCGCTGACGCGGCAAGGCATCAGCCTGGAGGTGACGCCGCCAGTGCTGTCGCAGTCCTACCTGGCGCAGACGGTGGAAACGCTGCGCTGTTGCGGCATCGATGCGCAGGTCAACCCCGAGTACACGCGTTACCACGTCGCGCCGGGGGTGTACCAGCCGTTCGAGACCCGCATCAACGCCGACTACACCTCGCTGTCGTACTTGCTGATGGCGTGTACGCTGTTTCCGGGCCGCTACCGGATCGGCGGCATCGAAGAAGAGACGCTGCAGGGCGAAAAGCTGTTCGCCGACATCGTCGAGGCGCTGGGGGTGCGGCTGCGCTACGACGATGGCATGCTGCACGTCGACAGCACCAGTGCGCGCCTGGAGGGCAACTACACCTTCGACGTGCGCAACGGCCCCAATGTGATTCCCACGCTGGTGGCCTTGAGTCTGTTCGTGCGCGGCACGTTCACGGTGACCGGAGGATCGGTCACGCGGTTTCACAAGTCGTCGCGGGTGGAGTCGATGATCGGCGAGGTGCGCAAGCTGGGTGCCGACATCGAAATGCTGCGGCATGTCGATGGCCACATCGACGGCTTCGTGACGCGCGGACGGCCACGCTATGCCGGCGGCGTGACGCTCAGCAGCCGTGGCGACCATCGCAATTTCATGTCGTTGTTCGTCGCATCGCTGCGCTGCGAGGAGGCCTGCCACCTCGACGGCTACGCCGATGTGATCTGTTCCTTTCCTGATTTCATCGACCAGTTCCGCGGCCTGGGCGTGTCCTGCGCCACGACCCGGCAGTATTACCTGGAAGCGGCCGATGAGTAGCACGTCGCCGGCGCCGCCCCGGCGCCCGCGATTCGAACGCAACTTCGTTAAGGCGGTGTGGGAGGTATACGTGGCCAGACAAATCAAGCTCTACACGAATGCGACACATGAAAACGCGCCGGCCGAACCGGCCGAGTCCGGCGATGCACGTGAAGACGCGGAAGGCCGGACCGCTGCGCCGGGCCATGGGTCCGGCGCGCATGAGGCGGATGCCGAACCCGCCTTCATTCCCCTGTCGTCGCGCCAGCACGAGATCCTCCAATACATCATCGAAGGGCATCAGAACAAGACCATCGCCGATCTGCTTGGCATCGAGCTGGTGACGGTCAAGATGCATGTCGGCATGCTGTTCAAGAAGCTCGGCGTGACCAATCGCACCATGGCGGCGGTACGCGGCGTCGAGTTGCTGAGCGATGCCGGCTCGCGCCACCATGGCCGCCGCCATCGCGGCGCCCCGGCGCGGGCCTGCGCGGCGGATTACGCCCTGCCGGCGCGGGTGCGGGCCGCGCTGCTGGATCGTTCATGATGCCGCACACGGGCCGTGCCGGCGGTGCGAGCGAGCCCGGCGGTGGGCCGAGGGTCACGCGGCGGCGGCCACCGCGGCCGCCACCGACGGCATCACCAGTTCGTCGAAGATGTCGGGAATGATGCGGCCGGCGTCCAGTTCCGCCGCGTCGACCAGACCGGCCAGGGCGTAGACCGCCGCGCACTTCATCGCATCGGTGAAACGCGGCGCGCCGCTGTCCAGGATGCCCTTGAACAGTCCCGGATACGCCAGGCCGCCGTCGATCTGGTTGGGCAGGTCGCTGCGGCCGGTGGCGACGATGGCGGCCAGGCCGGCCACTTCGCTGGGCAGGATCTCGGGGGTGGGGTTGGCCAGCGCGAACAGGATCGGGTCGCGCGCCATGCGCGCCACGTCCGCCACCGTGATGACGCCGGGGCCGGAGACGCCCAGGAATACGTCGGCGCCGGCCATGACTTCGCCCAGGCTGCCGCTTTCCTGCAGCGGGTTGGTATGCGCGGCGAACCAGGCCTTGGCCGGGTTCAGGTCGGTGCGCTTGCGGTGGATGGCGCCGGCGCGATCGCAGGCGATCAGCCGCTGCACGCCCAGGGCCAGGAAGATCTTGGCGCAGCCGGTGCCGGCGGCGCCCGCGCCCACCATCACCACCTTGATCTGGTCCAGCCGCTTGCCGACGCGCTTGAGGGCGTTGATCAGCGCCGCGCCGGCCGAAATCGCGGTGGCATGCTGGTCGTCGTGCAGCACGGGAATCTGCAATTCGCGGTGCAGCGCGTCTTCGATCTCGAAGCAGCGCGGCGCCGAGATGTCTTCCAGCATGATGGCGCCGAAGCCCGGCGCGATGCGCCGCACCGTGTCGATGATCTCGCCACTGTGCTTGGTGTCCAGGCAGATCGGGATCGCGTTGATGCCGGCGAAGCGCTTGAACACCAGCGCCTTGCCCTCCATGACCGGCAGAGCGGCCTTCGGGCCGACGTCGCCGATGCCGGACACCGCCGTGCCGTCGGTGACAATGGCCACGGTGTTCTGGCGCATGGTGTAACGCGCCAGCAGCGCGGGGTCGCGCTGGATCGCGGCGGCCACGTAGGCAAAGCCCGGCGTGTAGGCGCGCGCCAGGTCTTCGCGCGACTCGATGGCGACGCGGCCGCGGATTTCCAGCTTGCCGCCCAGGTGGACATCGAAGGCGGGATGGGTCAGGTCCTGCGGCGCCAGCAGTGCTTCGGTCATGGATCGTGCCTCTGCGAGGGTGGGAGGGTGCGATGGCGCTTGCGGGTCACACGCCCTGGGCGGCCTGATAGGTGATGCGGAAGTTCTCGTCCGATTCGCGGTCGATGGATTCAACGGCGTCCGCCAGCGCGGCGCGGTCGACCTGCCACAGCGCGTCCATGACGCAGATGGCGCGGTCGGAGTCCTCCAACCGCGTGCCGGGTTTGACATGGAATTCCAGCAGGTCCGGCGAATGCCCGCTGGTGTCGTAGTCGATGGAATCCACAGTGGCCCCCTTCTTGCCGTACTTGCTGATGAAAACGACCGCGCGGCGGTCGTCGTCGCGGTCCAGGCGATCGAGCTGCGCCACGGCGTCGGCCTGCGCATGGAAGGCGGCGATGTCGTCCGGCGCGCGCGCCAGCAGCGTCCGCAGCCACAGGTCGAGGATGGATGCGCCGGTGGCGCGCGTGGTGCTGGCGTTGATCAGGCTGCCGCCCATGCGCGGGTTGATCTCGATGATTTCCCAGCGCCGCCGGGCCTGCCAGTACTTCATTTCGACGTGGTAGGCGCCCTCGCCCAGCCCCATGCGCGTCAGGCATTCGGCCACGAAGCGTTCGCCTTCGCGCAGCGTGTCCACCGGCAGCGAGAGCGGCGGCGATATCGACATGCTTTCCAGGGTGGTGCGCGGCAGGCGTTCGACCCGCGCCTTTTCATGCACGCAGAGAACGCGCGGCCGGCCCGCCGCCGCCACGATCTCGTAGCTGAACTCCGGGCCTTCGATGTATTCCTCGGCGAAGAAGTCATAGCGGCCCATGAAGATCGCCGCCAACTTGCCGTCCTTGAGCATCTGCGCCTGCATCGCCGGCACGTCGGTCAAGTCGTCGCGGTTTTCCAGGATGAAGCAGCCGAACGAGGCCGCGCCGCGCACCGGCTTGATGAACCATTTGCGCTGCGGATCCAGGCCGGCGGCATCGGCGCCGCTGCCGGCCGGGATCAGGCGGCAGGTGGCGGCGCTAAGGCCCTGCATCAGCAGGAACTCGCGGCAGCGATGCTTGTGCAGCGCCCGTTCCAGCGCCACGCGCGGCACGTCGGGCGCGCCGAAGGCGTGGTTCAGGTCCGCCATGAACAGGCGGTAGCCTTCGAAGGTGGCAATGGCGGCCAGGAAGCGGTAGCCGCGCTGCGCCAGTTGCGCCACGCCCGCGCGCACGTCGGCGTCGGACAGCTCGGGGCCTGCGCCCACCACCCAGGCGTCCAGCAGCGGCTGGTTGCGCTCCAGCACCGCCATGTCCGCCGGCCGCGAGCTGATGGCGACCAGCGCGATGCCGCGCGCGGCCAGCCGCTCATGCAGCTCGGCGGTGAAGGAATTGCCCTGGTGCATCAGGAGCAGCACGGCTTCCTTCATGGTCAGGCCTCGGCCAGCTGTTCGCGCTGCTGCAAGCTGCGCTGATAGGCCTGCAGCGCATCGACCAGGATGCCGGCGCCTTCGCGGCAGGGGTCCACCACCGGCAGGCCGGTCTCTGCTTCAAGCTGTTTGACCTGCGCGCGGTAGTCGGCGTCGCTGAAACCGGCGCTGTTGACGCTGATGGCCACCACCTTGGCGGGACGTTCGAACACGGTCAGTTGCTCATTCAGGCGGATCAGTTCGGGGATCGGCCGCAGCGGGGTGTTCCAGACCTTGGTGCGTTCCAGCCCGAGGCGGTGGCAGAACACCAGCGCATGCGGCAGGCCGCCGTGCAGCAGGGCCAGGGCGATGCCGCTGGCGCCGATGTGGTTGAGCGACCCCTGCCCTTCCAGCACCACCCAGTCGTTGCCCTCGGCCGCGTCCAGCACCGCTTTTTCGGCTGCGCCGGCGACGAAGTCGCTGGGGATGCAGTCCACCACGATGCCGGTGCCTGAAATCATCATGCCGCTTTGGCCGGTGGCGGCGAAGCCCGTGGCGATGCCGCGGCGCGTGGCTTCGCGGGTGATTTCCAGGGCGGTGGTCTTCTTGCCGATGTTGGAATCACTGCCACAGGTATGCGCCACGAAGCACGACAGTTCCAGCACGCGCGCCTTGTTCAGTTCCAGCGGCACCGGTTCCTTGGTTTCCCAGATGGTGATGCCGGTCTGGTCGGCGGCGCGCGCCAGGTCGGGATCGGAGCGCAGCCGGAAGTGGATGCAGTTGATGATGTGCAGGCCGTTGAGCATGGCGGTCTTGATGGGCGCCTTCCACTCCGGCGGCAACTGCGCCGAATGCAGGCCCTTGCCGATCACCAGCACCTCGGGCTTGAGCGCCAGCGCGCTTTCGATGTCCTTGACGATGGGGATGTCGCCGCCCCAGCCGATCACGTCCTGTACCCGCTTGCCCGCCTGCGTGCTGTCGATAACGGCCAGGCAGTTTTCCGGGCGATAGCGCAGGAACGAGGCGGCGACCTTGCTGGTGAACAGTCCGAAGCAGCCTTCGGCGAACACCACGCAAGGCTTGGCAAGCAGTTCAGCATGAGAAAGCGTGTCCATTCAAATCTCCCAAAGGTGGTTGCCGGAGCGGCGCTCAGGCGGGCAGGGTCTTCAGTACGTAGCGCTGCTTGATGGCGTCCAGGGCGGCCAGCACCTGGCTTTCGTCTTCCCCTTCGACCAGGAAGCGGCCGCCCTGCATGTGCGTGTAGCCGCCGCCGGTGTCCTTCAGGTATTGCTCGGGCGCCGGGATCAGCTCGCGATACACGCCGGGCACGACGCCGACCAGCGAGTTGGCCGATACCACCTTGCGCGGCAGCGGGCGGGGCCGCGGAAAGGTGATCCAGCCGGCCGCCTTCGGCGCGGCGGCCGCGCGTGGGCGCGCGGGCTGGCCCAGCATCACCTCGACCCACAGTTGGAACAGGTTGACGCCGTAGGCGCGGTGGATGGTGTAGGGCACGTCGGCGCCCGGCACGCGCGCGCCCACCTCCAGGAATACCAGTTCGCCGTCGCGGTGGAACAGTTCCAGGTGGAAGGCCGAGCCGCGCAGTTCCAGCGCGTTCAGGCAGGCCAGCGCGAAGGCCTTGCAATCCGTGGCCAGCGGCGTGTCGCGCTGGATTACCGAGCCCAGTGGCTGGCCGCCGGTCTCGAAGCCCAGGCAGGACGAGATGTAGCGGCTGACGCAGAGGAAGGGGCAATCGCCCGCCTGGTCGATGACGCCGTCGACGTGCAGGATGTCGCCGTCGATGAACTCCTCGACTTCGTGGCCGGCCGGGTCCGTGGCGCGCAGGAAGGCGGCCAGTTCATCCGGCGAGTCGATCCGCCGCACGCCTTTGCTGGAGGCGCCACGCACCGGCTTGATGATCAGCGGAAAGCCCAGTTCGCGGGCCTGTTCGGTGAGCTGGGCGGCGTCCGTACAGGCGTGCCAACGTGGCACGCGCAGGCCGGCGTTGCGCAGGACGCGCTTCATGATGGTCTTGTCGCGGAAGCGGTCAGCCTGTTCGGGCGTATGGCCGGCGATGCCGAGCCGCGCGCGGATCGCCGCCGCCGTGTCCAGCAGGTATTCGGAACCGGCGAACACGTGCGTGATGGGGCCATGGCGGGCCGCCAGGCGCGCCGCGTGCGATGCCGCTTCGGCGGCGTTGCCGATGTCGTCCGCCACCCGCACGCGCGCGCCATCGACCGAGGCCGGCAGTCCGATCGTGCCTTCCGCGTCGCACAGGTACGAGACATCGCAGTGCGGCGGGATGATCTCGTCATAGCGGCACAGCTCGTGGTCCCACTTCGGGCCGCCGCGATGCTGCGGCCAGCGGTTGAGCACCAGGATATGCGGTTTCACGCCAGTCTCCTTGGACGCTGACGCGCATCAGGCGTGGGTGGCGTAGCCGCTGGCGCGGGTGTGCAGTTCTTCCTTGAGCAGGTGCTCGCCCTGCTGCAGCGCGTACAGCGAGTTGAACGCCTTGGCTGCGATCGGCAGCGGGTAGCGCCCGCCTTCCAGCGTCACCTCGGCGCGGTGGCGGCCGCGCAGCAGATAGACGTCGGGTTCGTTGTGCGCGGCGTGCGGGCCGAAGTAGATCGGCAGCGCGTCGGCGGCGCGATAGGCCGGGATGAAGACGCGGCGGTACTGGTCGGAATGGTTGGCGTCGGAGCGGTGCAGCACTTTGCAGTGCAGGAACACGACCGTGCCGGCCTTGCCGGCGGCCACCACTTCCTGGCAGCCCGACGGCAGGTTGGCGGGGCTGACCTTGCCGCGAAAGGCGCCGTCTTCGGTGTGGTCGTAGACGTTGGCCTTGTGCGAACCGGCCAGCAGCCGCAGACAGCCGTTGTCCTCGGTGGCGTCGTCCAGGTAGGTCAGGCAGGCCACCAGCTTGGAATTGGTGTGCGGGTAGTACGAGAAGTCCTGGTGCCATTCCACTGGCGAGCCGATGCGTGGCCCCTTCATGTTGAGCTTGCTGTGGTGGAACACGATGTCGGGCCCGATCAGCGATTCCAGGCGGTCGAGCAGGCGCGCGTCTTCCTGGATGCGGCGGAAGGCCTCGTGCTTTTTCGAGGGCTGCCAGATGCGGCGGATGATGCGCGCATCGCCGGGTTCGAGTTCGGCGATCTGGCGCAGGTCGGGCGCGCCGGCGATGACCGTGTCGATGGCGGTCCGCATCGAGGCGACCGCGTCACGGTCGAACAATTCGTGGACGATGAGGAATCCGTCTTTCTCGAAGGCCGCGGCTTCTTCACTGGACAGGTGATGGGACATGGGGCAGCTCCTGATGCGGATCACGGGCATCGCGGCAGGCAATGCCCTTCCATGTGCCCATGATATCGACGGCTTTTGCGCGTCAATAGATAGACGTAGGTAGGTATGGGTGGCCGATGATGCGCCGGCCGGGAGGGGCGAAGGGGCATGTCATGCCGCCGTCCTAGAATGGGGCTGTTGAACGGCATGCCCGTTGCCCGCGCCGCGGCGCGGCCCACCCAAGGAGGATTCGCCGATGATGGATATCACCCCGCTCCCTTCGGATCTGGACGCCCTGCGCCGATCGCTGGACGACATTGATCTGCCGGCCGATGTAGTTGCGCGTTTGCTGGCGCAGGCACGTCCCGCGCTGGTGCTGGCGACCGCCACCGCCGACGAGGCGGCGATTCCGTTGGGCGCCAGCAAGATCGGCGGGCGCCCCGACCTGCCGCCCGGCATGGCCTGGCCGACGCGGCCCGCCTATCCGGATGCGGCCGAGCGCGCGGCGGGGCATCGAAGGGAGGCCGACCGCCTGCTGGCGGAGTCGAAGAAGCAACGGTCGTGGATGACGCCGGCGCAAGGCGAGCGCTTCAGCGCCGATGCCCGCGCCCGGGCGGATGCGGTGGAGACGACCTTCCCGTTGACGTTCCTGGGACAGTTCGACCTGGCCACGCTGTCGCGCGAACCGGGATTCGACGCCGCATTGCCGCGCGAGGGCCGGCTGCTGGTGTTCTACGATTTCCTGGAGCAGGCCGAGAGTTTCACCCCCGCCGCCTCGGTGGGCTGGCGGGTGCTGTGGGACACCACGCCGGCGGCGGCGCTGCAACGGGCGCCGGTGCCGCGGGCGTTGGCCTCGCTGTCGGATGACGAGTGGACCTGCGTGTTCCGAGCGGCCCCGGTCTCGGCGCGCACGGTGCTGACGCCGATCGGCGTCGATGACGCAGGCTGGGATGCATTTGCGTTCGACGATGAGGATAGCTACGAAAGCTACCAGGATTGGCGCTCGCGGTTCGGCACGCCGGACATGGACGGCCGCGACAACCATCAGCTTGGCGGCTATCCGCAATCGTTGCAGAACGGCATGCAGGCGACCTGCCAACTGGTGTCGCACGGCCTGGATTGCGGCGGCCATGCGGCCTGGAAGAGCCAGGCAGCGCAGGCCTTGCTGCCCGGCGCGCGCGATTGGCGGCTGGTGCTGCAGATCGGCGCGGACCCGCATGCCGGCATTCCGCAGCCCGGCGCCTACTATGTCCTGATGCGCGAACAGGATATCGCGGCGCGCCGGTTCGATCTGGCGCGTGTCACGTATCAATGCGACTAGCGCGTTGTGCCCGCGCCGTTACGGGGCCAGGCGGGCATGGCCGCCTGGCCCCGTGCCTCATGCGGGAGGCTCGCCGCGCCCCAATGCCGCCGCCTGCTCGCGCAGCACGAATTTCTGGATCTTGCCGGTCGAGGTCTTGGGCAGGGCGCCGAACACCACGGTGCGCGGCGTCTTGAAGCGCGCCAGGTGTTCGCGGCAGTAGGCGATCAGGTCGTCGGCGCTGCGCGACGCGCCCTCTTTCAGCGTGACGAAGGCGCATGGGGTTTCGCCCCATACCGCGTCGGGCCGCGCCACCACGGCGGCTTCCAGCACGTCGGGGTGGCGGTACAGCACGCTTTCGATTTCCACGGTCGAGATGTTTTCGCCGCCCGAGATGATGATGTCCTTGGCGCGGTCCTTGATCTCGATGTAGCCGTCGGGATGCACCACGGCCAGGTCGCCGGAATGGAACCAGCCGCCGGCGAAGGCGTCGGCGGTGGCGTCGGGGTTGTGCAGGTAGCCCTTCATCAGCGTATTGCCGCGCAGCATGATCTCGCCCAGCGTGGCGCCGTCGGCCGGCACCGGTTGCAGGTCGGCGTCCATCACTTGCACCGCTTCGACGTTGAGCTTGCGCACGCCGATGCGCGCCTTGAGCGCGGCGCGCTCGGCCAGCGGCAGGCCGTCCCATTCCTCGTGCCAGGCGCAGCTGATCGACGGGCCATAGGTTTCGGTCAAGCCGTACAGGTGCGTGACGCCCACGCCCAGCTGTTCCATCGCTTCGATGATGGCGGCGGGCGGCGCGGCGCCGCCGGTCATGGCCTGCACGCGATGGGTGGCGCGATGGCGGACGTCGGCCGGGGCGTTGACCAGCATGTTCAGCACCACGGGGGCGGCGCAGAAGAAGCCGACCTGGTGGCGGCGGATGGCCTCGAAGATGGCCGCCGGCTCCACGCGCCGCAGGCAGACGTTGGTGCCGGCCAGCGCCGCCATGGTCCACGGGAAGCACCAGCCGTTGCAGTGGAACATGGGCAGGGTCCACAGGTAGACCGCGTGCGGCGGCATGCCGCAGGCCAGCACGTTGCCGCTGGCGTTCAGGTAGGCGCCGCGATGGTGATAGAGCACGCCTTTGGGGTTGCCGGTGGTGCCCGAGGTGTAGTTCAGGCAGAGGTTGTCCCATTCGTCCCGCGGCCCTTCCCAGGGCGCGTCGGGCGGTTGCGCGGCGAGCCAGGCTTCGTATTGCGCATCGCCCAGGTCGCCGTGGGGGCCGGCGTACTCGCTGTCCTCGATGCGCACGGTGCGCGGCGGGGTCGGCAGGTGGGCCAGCACCTCGCGCACCAGGGGCGCGTATTCGCTGTCGTATAGCAGCACGGTGGCACCGCCGTGTTGCAGGATGAATGCCAGGGTGCGCGCGTCCAGCCGGGTGTTGAGCGCGTTCAGCACCGCGCCGGCCATCGGCACGCCAAAATGCGCTTCGTACAGGGCCGGCGTGTTCGGCGCCAGCACCGCCACCACCTCGCCACGGCGCACGCCCCAGGCGGTGAGCGCCGCGGCCATCTGCCGGCAGCGCGCGTAGGTGGCGCGCCAGCTTTGGCTACGGTCGCCGTGCAGCAGCGCGGCGCGCTCCGGGTAGACGGCCGCGGCCCATTGCAGAAAGCCCAGCGGTGTCAGCGGCTGGTGATTGGCGGCGTTGCGCGGCAGCGCGTCGGGGGGCGATGCGGTCATGATGCGCTCCTATCGGCCGGCGGCGGCCAGGCGTGCGGATTCCCGTTGCGCGGCCTGCCAGCCCAGCGCCGCCAGCGGCGCGACGCGCGCGCCCATTTCCAGCGCGTCCGTGGCGGCGGCGTTGCCGGCGCGGGCGCGGGCATACACGCCCTGCAGGATCGCGGCGATGCGAAAGAAGCTGTAGGCCAGGTAGAAATCCCAGTTGGCTGGCGGCGTGATGCCGCGCGTGTCGCAATAGGCGCGCACGAACGCGGCTTCGTCGGGAATGCCCAGCGCCGCCAGGTCCAGGCCGGCGATGCCGCGCCACAAGGCCGGCGGGATGCGCCAGCACATGCAGTGATAGGCCAGGTCCGCCAGGGGGTGACCCAGCGTGGACAACTCCCAGTCCAGCAGCGCGATGGCGCGCGGTGCGTCGGGCGCGAACACCAGGTTGTCGATGCGGTAGTCGCCGTGCACCAGGCGGGTCTGGTCGTCATGCGGCAGATGTTGCGGCAACCAGTCGATCAGCGCGTCCATGGCGGCGATGGCGGTGGTCTCGGTGTCGCGGTACTGGCGGGTCCAGCGCGCTACCTGCCGCGCGAAGTAGTCGCCGGCCTTGCCGTAGTCCGCCAGGCCGACGGTGGCCGGTTCCACCGCATGCAGCGCGGCCAGCACGCGGCCGGTTTCGGCGTACAACGCGGCGCGTTCGGCGGGCGCCAGGCCGGGTAGCGCGGGGTCCATGAAGACCCGGCCGCGGGCGTAGCCCATCAGGTAGAACGGCGTGCCGATGATGGCCGGATCGGCGCAGTAGTGCAGCATGGCCGGCACGGGCACGGCGGTGCCGGCCAGCGCGGCCATGACGCGGTATTCGCGGTCGATGGCGTGGGCGGACGGCAGCAGCGTGCCGGGCGGCTGCTTGCGCAGCACGCGCGCGCCGCTGGCGTCTTGCAGCAGGAAGGTCGGGTTGGACTGGCCGCCCGTCAGCGCCCGCGCGCGCAGGCCGTCGGCGCTGCCCAGGCCTTGCGCCGACAGGTAGGCGGCCAGCGCGGGCAGCCATTCAGGGGCGGCGTCCGGCGCATGGTCGGGCGCGTTCATACCAGCGCCTTGCGCGGGGCGTCCGCGTCGTCCCAATGCCAGAACGCGTCGCCCTGGTCCATCAGGTAGCGCGCCAACACCATCTTGTGCACTTCGGAGGCGCCATCCACCAGCCGCGCCTGGCGCGCGTAACGGTAGATCCATTCCAGCGGTGTGTCCTTGGAATAGCCGCGCGCGCCGTTCAGCTGCAAGGCAGTGTCGACCACCTTGTGCAGGGTTTCCGACACCACGATCTTGGCCATGGAGATTTCCTTGCGCGCGAAGTCGCCCTGGTCCAGCCGCGCGGCGGCGCGCATGGTGAGCAGGCGGCCGATCTCGATCTGCATGGCGGCGTCGCCCAGCAGCCACTGCACGCCCTCGCGGTCGGCCAGCTTCTGGCCGAAGCTGCTGCGTTCGCCGACGTAGTCCACCGCCACCGCCATGGCGCGCCGCGCCAGGCCCAGCCAGCGCATGCAGTGCGTCAGGCGCGCCGGGCCCAGGCGGATCTGCGTCAGCTTGAGGCCGTCGCCCACTTCCATCAGGCGGTTCTCGTCGGGGATCTCCAGGCCGTCGAATTCCAGTTCACAATGGCCGCCGTGTTCTTCGGGGCCCATGATGGGAATGCGGCGCACGATGCGCCAGCCGGGCTGGCCGGCGTCGAACAGAAAGGCCGACAGGCCCTTGCGCGTATCGTCCGAGGTGCGCGCGATCAGGATGAAGTGTTGCGCCGCGCCGGCGCCGGTGATGAACCACTTGCGGCCATGGATCAGCCATTTGTCGCCCTGGCGGGTGGCGGTGGTGCGCATCATCGATGGGTCCGAGCCGCTGCCCGGATTGGGTTCGGTCATGACGAAGGACGAGCGCACCTTGCCGTCGATGATGGGTTGCAGCCAGCGGTCCTGCTGGTCGGGCCGCGCCACCTGCGCCAGCACGCGCATGTTGCCGTCGTCGGGGGCGGCGGCGTTGAAGGCGGCCGGGCCGAAGATGGAACGGTTCATTTCTTCGTAGCAGGCGGCCAGGCCCACCATCGGCAGGCCCTGGCCGCCGCGCTGGCGCGGCATCTGCAAGGCCCACAGGCCGGCCTCGCGGGCCTTGGCGCGCACGCGGTCCAGCAGGGCTTCGTCGATGTTCTCGTGGGCGTCGTAGTTGGCGCGGTCGGCTTCCAGCGGAATCAGCTCGCGGTCGACGAAGGCGCGCACGCGCTGGCGGTAGTCTTCCAGTTCAGGGGGCAGCGAAAAATCCATGGCGGGGTCTCCGGATGGGGATGCAGGTTCAGAGCGAGCTGGCCAGGTGGCCGCCGTCCACGTCGATGACGGCGCCCGTCATGTAGGCCGAGGCGTCGGAGGCCAGCAGCAGCAAGGGGCCGTCCAGGTCTTGCGGCGTGCCCAGGCGGCGCTGCGGGATGCGTTTGACCAGGGCCTCGCCGGCGGGCGTGGCGAAGAAATCGCGATTGAGGTCGGTGCCGATGTAGCCGGGCGCCAGCGCGTTCACGCGGATGCCATGGCGCGCCCATTCCAGCGCCAGCGCGCGGGTCAGGTGCAGCAGGCCGGCCTTGGCGGCGGTGTAGGCGGCCACGTGCGAGGCCACGCGCTGGCCCAGGATCGAGGCGATGTTGATGATGGCGCCGGGCCGGCCGTGGCCGTGGAAGTGGCGCGCGGCGCATTGGGCCACGCGCCACGCGCCGTTCAGGTTGACGTCGATCAGGCCGGTCCATTCGTCCTCGCTGATCTCCAGCGCCGGGCGCGTCATGGCGATGCCGGCGTTGTTGACGACGATGTCCACCGGGCCCAGCGCCTGCTGCGCCTGCGCGAACGCGGCCTGCACGCTGTCGGGATGGGTGACGTCCATGCCCGCGACGCAGGCCTGGCCGCCACCGGCGCGGATCTCCTGCGCCAGCGCCTCGCCCAATTCGGTCCTGCGGCCGCACAAGGCCACGCGCGCGCCGGCCTCGGCCAGCCGCAGCGCGAAATGGCGGCCCAGGCCGCTGTAGGCGCCGGTGACCAGCGCGGTCTTGGACTTCAGGTCTTCAAACATCGGTGCGTCTCCTTTGTTTGCATACGGGCGGCATCAGGCCGCCTCGCGCGCGTTGGCGGAATGCAGTTCCACCAGCGCATCCACCGCCACCGCGCCTTGCCCCTCGGCGCCGACCATCACCGGGTTGATGTCGATCGACGCCAGCCGCGGACCGGCCGCCCGCGCGTATTCGCCCAACGCCACGGCCTGCCGCGCCAGCGCCTCGACGTCGGCTGGCGGATCGCCCCGTACCCCTTGCAGCAGCGCGCCGACGCGCAGGCCGCGCAGTTTCTCGACCACCTGCGCGGCATCGAACGGCGGCATCAGCACCGCCACGTCGCGCAGCGCCTCGACGTACTTGCCGCCGCTGCCGATCATGACAACCGGCCCCAGCACCGGATCGACGCGCGCGCCCAAGGCGCATTCGTGCAGGCCGCGGTGCATCCGCGCCACCAGCCAGGCGCCGTCGCGAACACCCAGCTTACCCAAGGTTTGGGCCTGATGGGAAAACGCCGCGCGCAGCGACGCGTCGTCGTCCAGGCCCAGCGCCACCAGTCCGTGCTCGGATTTGTGTGGCAATTGCGCCGAGCAGGCCTTCAAGGCCACCGGCGCGCCAATCCGGCGCCACGCGGCCACGGCCTCGTCGGCCGTGTGGCAGAGGGCATGTTCGATCACCGCCAGCCCGTTGCCGGCCAGCAGCGCAAGACTGGCCGCTTCGGACAGGAAGCCGCCGGCCGCCTCCGGCGCCGGATCGGCCGCCATGACGCCGTGCGATGCGGGGGCCCCGCCGTCGCGCTCGCGCAAGCGGCGCAGCCGCAACAGCGCCGACAGCGCATCCATCGCCTGGATCTCGTCGGCGTACACCGGCAGGCCGTGCGCGCGGAAGGTGGCCGCTACGTTGTCCTGCCAGGCCACCACCGCCACCGGCTTGGACGCCGCCCGCGCAAAATTGGCCGCATCCGTTGCGAACGAAGCGACGTCGTAGCCGCGCCCCGCCACCGGAATGTCCAGCAGGAACATGTCGGCCGCCGGGTCGCTGCCGATCACCGGCAGCACCTGGCCAAACAGACCGTTGTTCGACAGCAGCGCGGCGGTGATGTCCACCGGGTTCACCGTGGTGGCGTAGCCAGGCAGCCGGTCGGCCAGCGCCTGCTGGGTGGCATCGGCCAGCGGCGCGATTTCCAGGCCACGCTCGGCGGCGGCGTCCGAGGCCAGCACGCAGCTGGCGCCGGAGTTGCTGACCACCACCACGCGTGGCCCTTGCGGCAAGGGGGCGCGCAGGGCCAATTCGGCGTAGCGCACCAGTTCCTGCGGATCGCGCGCCCGCAGGATGCCGTGGTGTTCGAAGAAGGCGTCGACGGCGCGGTCTTCGTTGGCCAGCGCGCCGGTATGCGAGGCGGCCGCGCGGGCGCCGGCCTCGGAGCGGCCCGACTTCACCACGATCAGCGGCACGCCGCGCGCTCGCGCCAGCGCCGCCGCGTCGGCCAGCGGCCCGGCTTCGCGCAGCGATTCCAGGTACAGCAACACGCAGCCGACTTGCGGATCGCGCAGGGTCGCGCAGGCCAGCTCGGCCACCGACACGTCGGCCTCGTTGCCGGTGGCGTGCACATGGCGCACGCCGATGCCGCGCTGGCGCAGCAGGCCGTAGACCATGGCGCACATGCCGCCGCTCTGGCTGATGACCGCTACAGGCCCGTCGCCCGGCGCCACTTCCAGGAACATGGTGGAAAAGCTGGCGATGGCGCCGTTGCCGAAGTTGGCCAACCCTTGCGAGTTGGGGCCGACGATGCGCATGCCGGCGGCGCGGGCGCGCGCGGTCATCGCATCCTGCAGGGCGCGGCCGGCCTCGCCGGTTTCCGAGAAGCCGGCCGAGATGACGATGGCCGCCGCCACGCCCAGCGCGGCGCAGTCATCCACCGCCCGCACCGCCTGCTCGCCCGCCACCGCCACGATCGCCAGGTCCGGCGCCACCGGCAGCGCGGCCAAGCTGGGCCAGGCGCGCTCGCCCTGCACTTCGGCGCGTTGCGGGTTGATCGGGTACAGCGTGCCCGCATAGCCGTGGCGCCGCATGTAGTGGATGGGCCGGCCGCCGATCTTGTCCGGATTGTCGGAGGCGCCGACGATCGCGATCGAGGCCGGATCGAGCAGGCGCGCGAGGCCGGCGTCGCCGGTGGGTACAGAAGCCATGGAACTCCCCTGGATAGGATGAAGGCGGGCGCGCCGGGTCAGTTGACCGTGGCGCCGGAAGTCTTGACCACGCCGGCCCATTTCTTGACCTCGCTATCGAGGAAGCGCGCCGTGTCGGCGGGTGTCTTCCATTGCGAGGCAAAGCCCTGGGCCGCGAATTTCTGCTGGATGTCGGGGCGGCCCAGTACGTTCTGCAAGGCGCTGCTCAGGCGTTGCACCACCGCGGCCGGCGTGCCGGCGGGCGCCAGCAGCCCGTTCCAGGCGGTGGCTTCGTAGCCGGGCAGCCCGGCCTCGGCCACGGTGGGCACATCGGGCGCGGCCGGCGAGCGGCTGGCGCCGGTCACGGCCAGCGCCTTGAGCTTGCCGCCCTTGACGTAGGGCATCGACGACAGCATGGTGTCGAACATGACATCGGCCTGGCCGCCCATGACGTCGGTCAGCGCCGGCGCGCTGCCGCGATATGGCACGTGCACCATGCGCACGCCGGCCATGGCGTCGAACAGTTCCGCCGCCAGGTGCGTGGACTGGCCATTGCCCGATGAGGCGAAGGTCAGTTTGCCCGGCGTCGATTTGGCCAGCGCGATCAACTCGCCCACGTTGGCGGCCGGCAAGTCCGGCCGCGCCACGATCACCAGCGGGCCGGCGGTCAGCAGCGACACCGGCGCGAAGCTTTTGCGGGTGTCGTAGTTCAGGTTCTTGAACAGCGACATGTTGATGGCGTGGGCCGTCGTCGCCAGCAGCAGCGTATAGCCGTCGGGCGTGGCCTTGGCCACCATGTCGGCGCCGATGTTGCCGCCGGCGCCGGAACGGTTGTCGACGATGATAGTCTGCTTCAGTTCTTCGCCCAGGCCCTGCGCGACCACGCGGGCCACGATATCGGTGGGGCCGCCCGGCGGGTACGGCACCACCAGGGTGATGGGTTTGGCGGGCCAGTCCTGGGCGGCCGAGGCGGCGGCTGCCACCAGGGAAAGCGCGGCCAGGGCCGTGCGGCATGCTGCGATTGCGCGCATGATTGTCTCCTCCGTCGTGCGGATAGGTTGTTCTGCTTTGGGATGGTGTTGCCGGCGGCGCTTCAAGGCGGCCGGCGCGCCTCGAAACCGAGCAGTGCGCGGCCGTCGATCGTGATCGCGCGGCCCTGGACCTGTTGGCCGATGGCGATGCCGGCGTCGGCATGGCCCATCAGCACCGCGCCCTCTTGCAGGCGCACCAGCACCAGCACATACGGCACGTGCGCGCGCCAGAAGGCGTCGGGCGCGCGGTGGATCTCGGTGCGCGCCAGCACTTGGCCAACGCCGCCGCTGCGCTGCCATGCCAGGTTGGCGCCGCCGCAATGGGCGCAGGCGTAGGGGCGCAGGGCCCACCAGGCGCCGCAGTCTTCGCAGCGCTGCAGGTCGAGCGGGTCATGTGGCGTCATCGTGCGGTCTCCGCTTGCAGCACCAGGCTGACGTGGGCGGACAGCACGCCGCCGTCCGCATGCACCAGCGCGCAGCGCGGCGCGCCGCGCTGCCGCGCGCCCGCCTGTCCCGCCAGTTGCGTCCAGGCCTCGGCCACGTGCGCCATGCCGCCCGCCACGCCGGAATGCCCGAACGACAGCAGGCCTCCGTGCGTATTCAGCGGCAGCGGCCCGGCCGCATCGAAGTGGCCGCGGCGCGCGCGTCCGCCCGCGCCGCCGCGCGGCGCGAAGCCCAGTTCTTCCAGCAGCATGGCCAGCGTGATGGTGAAGGAATCGTAGATGCCCAGGTAGTTGACCTGGGCCTGGCCGATGCCGGCGTCGGCATAGGCCAACTTGAGCGCGCGCGCCGCGCCGGTGTCGAGGATGTCGCGCAGCGCCGACAGGTGCTGGTGGCGGTGCGCCTGCCCGGCGCCGCTGATGCGCACCGGCCCTTCGTCGGCGCCGACCACCAGCGCCACCGCGCCGTCCGAGATCGGGCAGCAGTCCAGCAGGTGCAGCGGCGTGGCAATGGGCCGCGAGGCCAGCACCTGGTCCACACTGATGGCTTCGTTCAAATGCGCATGCGGGTGGCTGGCGGCGTGGCGCCGCATCAGCGCGGCGAATTCGGCCAGGTCTTCGCGCCGGGTGCCGGTCTGGTGCATGTAGGCGCTGGCCAGCAGCGCGTAGTAGGCCGGCACCGACGCGCCGTTGGGCACTTCGGTATCGGCTTCGCCGACCTGCGCCAGCGTCTGGATCGAGGCATCGACGGCCTGCCCGGTCAGGCGGTTCTCGCCGGCCACCACCAGCACCCGGCGGCAGCGGCCGGCCCGCACCAGTTCGCGCGCCAGCATCGCCATGGCCGCGCCGGTGGCGCCGCCCATCTGCATGCCGTGGGCGTAGTGCGGGTCCAGGCCCAGCTTTTCGCTGAGCAGCGTGGCCAGCATCAGGTGCGGGAAGGTGGTGGCGTAGCCGCACAGCACGCCGTCGATATCGGCGCGCCGCAGGCCGGCCTGCGCCAGCGCGGCGTTGGCGGCCTCGGCCATCAGGTCCAGGGCCGAGCGGCCTTCGTGGCGGCCGAAGCGCGTGGTGGCCGCGGCCAGCAGGTAGGCGTGGTGAATATCAGGCATGGGGCATCCAGGCGCGTTCGATGGCGCGGGCTTCGGCGGCCAGCGCCTGGGCCAGTTCCTGTTCACGCGATTCGACACGTTCGCTCAGGGCCGCCACGCTGAGCGCGGCGATGGCGCGGCCGCTGGGGCCGCGCACGGCTACGCCCAGGCCGCCCATCTTTTCCACCACCACGTCCAGCAGCATGGCATGGCCGAGCTTGCGGGCGCGCGCCGTCATCTGTTCCAGCAGGCGCACGGAATAGCGCGGGTAGCGTTCCTGCAACCGCTGGCGTACCGGCGGCAGCACCGCCTGCGCCTCGCTGTCGTCCATGGCGGCCAGCAGCGCCAGGCTGCCGGCGCCGATGCCGAGCGGTCGGCGGCTGCCGACCTCCAGGTAGTTGGCGCGGATCGGATAGTCGCCGAAGCACAGATCCAGGCAGACGGACTCCCAGCCGGTGGGTATCGACAGGATCACCGTGTCGCCGAACTTGCGCGCCAGGCGGATCAGCGCCGGCCGCGCCAGGGCGCGCAGATCGAGGCCGTCGACCATGGCGTGATGCATGGCGTAGACCTGCGGACCGAGCATGTAATGCTTGCTGACCGGGTCTCGCTCCACGAAATCCTCGGCCTCCAGGTCTTTCAGGATACGCAGCGCCGTGGACACGTCCAGCTGCGCCGCGTGGGCGATGTCGGTCAGGCGCTGGACGCGCCGGTTCGACAGGCTGGCGAGAACGCGGCAGACCTTTTTCGTCGCAGAAACAAGGCTTGTATCCGGTGAAGACATGGCAGCGGCAGGACCCGATGGCTGAACATGGTCACAAGATAGGCAGGGCCGCGGCAGGGGTAAAGTTGCGTTGCAACAAAATTTCGCCCAGCAACAATCGCGGTTTGCCGGGGGATGCGGCCGGGGTCAGGCCGGCTCGGTTTCGGGATGCAGCGAACGCAGCTTGCGCAGCTCCGGGAACCAGCGCATCCACAACCCCGCCACCGCAATGGTGCCGACGCCGCCGATCACCACCGCCGGCACCGCGCCGAACAGCGCCGCCATCACGCCGGACTCGAATTCCCCCAGCTGGTTCGAGGCGCCGACGAACAGCGTGTTGACCGCGCTGACGCGGCCCAGCATGTGGTCGGGGGTGTTGAGCTGCACCAGCGACGAGCGCACCACCACGCTGATGGCATCGGCCGCGCCCAGCACCACCAGCGCGCCTACCGACAGCGGGATCGAGGTGGATAAGCCGAACACCGTGGTGGCCAGGCCGAACAGGATCAGCGCGCCGAACAGCAGGCGGCCGACGTGCTCGCCCAGGCTCAGGCGCGCCAGCGTCAGCGACATCAGCATGGCGCCGCAGGCCGGCGCGGCGCGCAGCGCGCCCAGCGCCCAGGGGCCGGCGTGCAGGATGTCCTTGGCGAAGATCGGCAGCAGCGCGGTGGCCCCGCCAAGCAACACCGCGAACAGGTCCAGCGACAGGGTGCCCAGCAGGATGCGGCGCTGGAAGATGAAGGTGATGCCGGCGAACAGCGTGCGCCAGGTCGTGGGTTCCCTGCGCGGGAGGGCGCGCTCGATCGACATGCTGGCGATGCAGGCAAAGCCGCACAGGTACAGCGCCGCCGCCACGCAATAGATCCAGCCGGCCCCCAGCCCGTAGCCGACGCCGCCCAGCGCCGGGCCGGCGATCTGGGCGATCTGGCCGCCGGACGAGGACAGCGCGGTGGCGCGCGGCAGCCATTCGCGCGGCACGATGGCCGGAATCAGGGTGGTCAGCGTGGGCGCCTCGAAAGCGCGAGCCGCGCTCATGATGATGAGGGTGGCGTAGATCAGCGTCTTGCCGCCTACGCCATGCAGCGCGGCGACGGCCAGCAGCAGCGTGGCCAGCGCTTCGATCGCCATGCAGACGGCAACGATCTTGCGGCGGTCGTAGCGGTCGGCGACGTGGCCCACCACCAGCGTCAGCGCCGCCATCGGCAGGAACTGCGCCAGGCCGATCAGGCCCAGGTCGAGCGCGCTGCCCGACAGCGCGTAGATCTGCCAGCCCACCGCCACCGAGACGATCTGGAAGGCCAGCGAGGCGCCGATGCGCGCGAACAGGAAGTGCAGGAAGGCGGCACGGTGAAGCGGACTGGGCGAGTCGGGGGCGGGCATCGGGGCGGAACGCGCGGCAGGCGCGCGGATGGCGCCGGAATGCGCATTCTATAAACAGCCGGCTGACGCCAAACTAAAGCGCCCGCCGGCCGTGGGGTCTTGCGCGCCGCCCGGGGCGGCCGGCTTCAGGCGCCGATCGCCACCAGTTCGGCGCCTTCGGCCACCTGATCGCCGACCGCGTAGAACAGTTCCTCGACTTTGCCGTCGGCCGGCGCCGAGATGGTGTGCTCCATCTTCATGGCCTCCATCACCAGCAGCGGCTGGCCCTTGGTGACGCCGTCGCCGGCCTTGACGGCGATGGAAATGATCTTGCCCGGCATGGGCGCGGTCAGGCCGCCGCCGTGGTCGCCCTGGGTGTCCTGGGCGTGCGCCAGCGGGTCGTACAGGTCCAGCACGCGCGCGCTGCCGTCGCCGAAGACGTGCGCCTTGTCGGCATGCAGCACCACGGTGCCGGCGCGCTCGCGGCCGTCCAGGGTGATGCGCAGCACGCGCGCCGGGCCGTGCTTGTCTTCGGCGCGCCAGGCGAAGGGCTGGGCGCCGTTGCCGCTGTCCAGTGTCCAGTCGGCGCCCTGGCGCGCGACGGTGACGTGGCGCGTCTCGCCGTTGTCGATCCATTGCAGTTGGCGCTGGTAGCGGCCGCCGAGGCGCCAGCCGTCGCGCGCGGCCCACGGATCGGCCGAGGCGGCGGCGGCATGCGGCGCCGATTGCGCCTGGCCCTGGCTGGCCAGCACGGCGGCCGTGGCCAGCGCCAGCGTGGCGGCGTCGGCCGGCGCCGGCTCGGGCAGCAGGGTCGCGCGCTGGCGTTCGATCAGTCCAGTGTCGAGGTCCGCGGCGGCGAAGGCGCTGTCGCGCATCAGGCGCGCCAGGAAGGCGACGTTGGTCTGCACTCCCACCGCCTGGGTCTGCGCCAGCGCCTGCAGCATGCGGGCGCGGGCCTGGTCGCGGTCGGCCCCGTGCACGATCAGTTTGGCGATCATCGGGTCGTAGAACGGCGTGATGGTGTCGCCCGTGCGTACTCCGCCATCGACACGGATGTCGCCGTTGGCGAAGGCGACGTGGGCCGGCAGGCCCAGGTAGGCCAGCGTACCGATGGACGGCAGGAAGCCCTTCTCGGGGTTCTCGGCGTAGATGCGGGCCTCGATGGCGTGGCCGTGGATGCGCAGGTCTTCCTGGCGCGCCGGCAGCGGCTGGCCGGCGGCCACGCGCAGCTGCCATTCGACCAGGTCGTGGCCGGTAATCATCTCGGTGACCGGGTGCTCGACCTGCAGGCGCGTGTTCATTTCCATGAAGTAGAAGCGGCCGTCGGGTTCGGCGATGAATTCCACCGTGCCGGCGCCCACGTACCCCACGGCGCGCGCCGCGGCCACCGCCGCCTCGCCCATGGCGCGGCGGCGTTCCTCGGTCATGCCGGGGGCGGGCGCTTCCTCGATCACCTTCTGGTGGCGGCGCTGCACCGAGCAGTCGCGCTCGAACAGGTAGACGCAGTTGCCGTGGGAGTCGGCGAACACCTGGATCTCGATGTGGCGGGGCTTCTGCAGGTAGCGTTCGATCAGCACGCGCTCATCGCCGAAGCTGGAGGCGGCTTCGCGCTGGCACGAGGCCAGCGCGTCCAGGAAGGCGCCGGACGATTCGACCACGCGCATGCCCTTGCCGCCGCCGCCGGCGCTGGCCTTGATCAGCACCGGGTAGCCGATGGCGTCGGCCTGTTCCTTGAGGAATTGCGGGTCCTGGTTGTCGCCGTGGTAGCCGGGCACCAGCGGCACGCCGGCTTTTTCCATCAGCGACTTGGCGGCGGACTTGCTGCCCATGGCGGCGATGGCCGAGGCAGGCGGGCCGACGAAGGCGATGCCGGCCTGTTCGGCGGCTTCGGCGAAGGCTTCGTTTTCCGACAGGAAGCCGTAGCCGGGGTGGATGGCGCCGGCGCCGGTATCGCGCGCGGCCTGCAGGATGGCGTCGGCGCGCAGATAGCTGGCGCGCGGCTCGGCGCCGCCGATGTGCACGGCGAGATCGCAGGCGGCGACGTGACGGGCGTTGGCGTCGGCGTCGGAATAGACGGCGACGGTGCGGATGCCCAGGCGGCGGGCGGTGGCGGCGACGCGGCAGGCGATTTCGCCGCGGTTGGCAATCAGCAGGGTATCGAACATGGCGTTATCCAGACTGGGATGATTCGTGGGCCGAAATGGAGCGCGCAGCGCGCTCTACATCCGGAAGACGCCGAAGCGCGTGTCTTCGATCGGCGCATTCAGCGCCGCCGACAGCGCCAGCCCCAGCACGCGGCGCGTGTCGGCCGGCGCGATGATGCCGTCGTCCCACAGCCGCGCGGTGGCGTAGTACGGATGGCCCTCGCGTTCGTACTGCTCGCGGATCGGCGCCTTGAAGGCGTCTTCCTCGGCCGCCGACCACTGGCCGCCGCGCGCCTCGATGCCGTCGCGCTTGACCGTGGCCAGCACGCTGGCGGCCTGCTCGCCGCCCATGACCGAGATGCGCGCATTCGGCCACATGAACAGCAGGCGCGGGGAATAGGCGCGGCCGCACATGCCATAGTTGCCGGCGCCGAACGAGCCGCCGATCAGCACGGTGAACTTGGGCACGTTGGCGGTGGCCACCGCGGTGACCATCTTGGCGCCGTGGCGCGCGATGCCTTCGTTTTCGTACTTGCGGCCGACCATGAAGCCGGTGATGTTCTGCAGGAACACCAGCGGGATCTTGCGCTGCGCGCACAGCTCGATGAAGTGCGCGCCCTTCTGCGCCGATTCCGAGAACAGGATGCCGTTGTTGGCGACGATGCCCACCGGCATGCCGTGGATGTGGGCAAAGCCGGTCACCAGCGTCGGGCCGAAGCGCGCCTTGAATTCGTCGAACTCGGAGCCGTCGACGATGCGGGCGATGACCTCGCGCACGTCATACGGCTTGCGCGTGTCGGCGGGGATGATGCCGTTCAGTTCGGCCGGGTCGTAGCGCGGCTCGCGCACCGGCACGGTGGCCAGCGGCGCGGGTTTCTTGCGGTTCAGGCGCGCCACGGCGCCGCGCGCCAGTTGCAGCGCGTGCATGTCGTTGGCGGCCAGGTGGTCGGCCACGCCCGACAGGCGCGTGTGCACGTCGCCGCCGCCCAGGTCCTCGGCGCTGACTTCCTCGCCAGTGGCGGCCTTCACCAGCGGCGGGCCGCCCAGGAAGATGGTGCCCTGGTTCTTGACGATGATGGACTCGTCGCTCATGGCGGGCACGTAGGCGCCGCCGGCAGTGCACGAGCCCATCACCACCGCGATCTGCGCGATGCCCTGCGCCGACATCTGCGCCTGGTTGTAGAAGATGCGGCCGAAATGGTCGCGGTCGGGAAAGACCTCGTCCTGCTGCGGCAGGTTGGCGCCGCCGGAGTCGACCAGGTAGACGCACGGCAGCCGGTTCTGCGCCGCGATCTCCTGCGCCCGCAGGTGCTTCTTGACCGTCATCGGGTAGTAGGTGCCGCCCTTGACGGTGGCGTCGTTGCAGACGATCACGCATTCGGTGCCGGCGATGCGGCCGATGCCGGTGATGACGCCCGCGCCCGGCGCATCGCCGTCGTACATGCCGTGCGCCGCCATCGGCGACAGCTCCAGAAACGGCGAACCCGGATCAATCAGTTGCTCGACGCGGTCGCGCGGCAGCAGCTTGCCGCGCGCCACGTGCTTGGCGCGCGAGGATTCGCTGCCGCCCAGCGCGGTCTGCGCCAGTTGCCGGCTCAGGTCGTCCAGCTGCGCCTGCATGGCGCGCGCGTTGTCGGTGTAGTCCTGCGACCGCGGATTGATGCGGGATTCGATGATGGGCATGGGGTACCACCCGTCCTGCTGATTGGGATGTTGAAGGCGCTCGGGGTCGAGCGGTTTGTCTCGCTGCCCGCTGAACCGGGCATTCTTGTCATTGATGCGGGTTTTCGATCCGGATTTCGTTGCGCCTTTCCGGCAAGGCCCGCGACCGACCCGTCGCGTACTTCGCCAAACCAGAAAGGCGCAGCGGAATCCGACGCGGGAAACGGGCAAGGCCCGCTTCCCGCATACAGCCTTAGATCATCTCGATCGCCATGGCCACGGCTTCGCCGCCGCCGATGCACAGCGTGGCCACGCCGCGCTTGCCGCCGGTCTTGCGCAGCGCGCCGATCAGCGTGGTCATCAGGCGCGCGCCGGAGGCGCCGATCGGGTGGCCCAGGGCGGTGGCGCCGCCGTGGATGTTGACCTTGTCATGCGGCAGCTTGAAGTCGGTCATGGCGGCCATGGTGACCACCGCGAAGGCTTCGTTGATCTCGTACAGGTCCACGTCCTCGGCCTTCCAGCCGGTCTTGGCGAACAGGTTCTTGAGCGCGCCGACCGGCGCGGTGGTGAACCAGCTCGGTTCCTGCGAATGCTGGCTGTGCGCCACGATGCGGGCCAGCGGCTTGACGCCGAGCTTCTCGGCGGTGGACGCGCGCATCAGCACCATGGCGGCGGCGCCGTCGGAGATCGACGACGAGTTGGCGGCGGTGACGGTGCCGTCCTTCTTGAACGCCGGCTTGAGGGTGGGGATCTTTTCCGGCATGGCCTTGGTGGGGGCCTCGTCGATGTCGACCACGGTGTCGCCCTTGCGGCCGGCCACCGTGACCGGGGTGATTTCCCACTTGAAGCTGCCATCTTCGGTGGCGGCGCGGGCGCGGCGCAGCGATTCCAGCGAGAACGCGTCCTGCTGTTCGCGGGTGAACGAATACTTGGCGGCGCAATCCTCGGCGAACACGCCCATGGCCTTGCCCTTGTCGTAGGCGTCTTCCAGGCCGTCCAGGGCCATGTGGTCATAGATGGTGCTGTGGCCGTAGCGGTAGCCCTGGCGGCCCTTGAGCATCAGGTAGGGGGCGTTGCTCATGCTTTCCTGGCCGCCGGCGACGATGACGTTGGCCGACCCCGCGGCCAGCAGGTCATGGCCGAACATGGCGGCCTTCAGGCCCGAGCCGCACACCTTGTGGATGGTGGTGCACGCCACGCCCAGGGGCAGGCCGGCGCCGAGCGCGGCCTGGCGCGCCGGGGCCTGGCCCTGGCCGGCCTGCAGCACGTTGCCCATGATGACTTCTTCGATCTGCTCCGGCTTGAGGCCGGCGCGTTCGACGGCCGCCTTGATGGCGACCGAGCCCAGTTCGTGCGCGGCCAGGCCGGACAGGCTGCCGAGCATGCCGCCCATGGGCGTGCGGGCGACGGAAACGATAACGATGGGATCTGACATGACTAGCTCCTGTGAGGATCGGGACAGCGTCTTTTACGAGGCCGCGGCGGCAATGGCCGGGCGCAGGCGCCTGTCTGTATCGTAAGGGAAAAATTCTTCAATTCGGCCTTGCGCCACCTGGTCGCGACAGGCCTGCCACCATTCCGGTTCCAGCAGGTCGGCATGGTGGCGCAGGAAGGCGGCGCGCACGCGCGCATCGCCCAGCAGGAAACGGCCGAATTCCTCGGGGAAGACGTCGTTGGGTCCGACGGCGTACCAGGGTTCCGACGCCATTTCGGCTTCTTCATTGGGGGCCGGCGGGATCCGTCTGAAATTCATTTCGGTCATGCGCTGGATTTCGTCGTAGTCGTAGAACACCACCCGGCCCAGCCGCGTCACGCCGAAGTTCTTGTAGAGCATGTCGCCCGGGAAGATGTTGGCCGTGGCCAGTTGGCGGATGGCATCGCCGTACTCGCGCACGGCCGGTTCCAGCAGCGCGTCGGGCGCCTGGCTCAGGTACAGGTTCAGCGGCGTCATGCGCCGTTCGATGTAGACGTGGCGGATGACCACCGTGTCCCCGGTTTCCTCGATCAGGCTCGGCACCAGGCGCCGCAGTTCCGCCAGCAATGGCGGCGCGAACCGGGCGCGTGGCAGCGCCACCTGCGAATACTCCCAGGTATCGGCCATGCGGCCGACGCGGTCGTGCAGCTTGACCATCTGGTACTTGCGCCGCACCGTGGCGTGGTCCATGCCGTCTTTGTCGATATGGTCCTTGATCAGCTTGAACACATAGGGGTAGGACGGCAGCGTGAACACGCACATCACCATGCCCTTGATCCCCGGCGCGATGTCGAAGGCGTCGCGCGAATGCGCCAGGTGGTGCAGGAAGTCGCGGTAGAACAGCGTCTTGCCCTGCTTCTGCAGGCCGATCATGGTGTACAGCTCGGCCTTGGGCTTGCGCGGCAACAGGCTGGCCAGGAAGTTGACCACCGCGGCCGGCGTTTCCATGTCCACCAGGAAATACGCCCGCGTGAAGCTGAACAGCGTGCTCAGGTCGTCGGCGCCCAGCAGCAGTGCATCGAGCCGCACCTGTCCGGCCGGATTGCGCATCAGCGCCACGGCAAAGGGGTAAACGGTGCCCTGGTTGATCAGGCGGCCGACGATGTAGGCGCCCTTGTTGCGAAAGAACAGCGAACCCAGCGCATGCACCTGGCAGTCGCTGGCGATGCGCCGGCCGACGTGGCGCGGCAGCTGCTGGCGCAGTTGCCGGACCGCGGCGCGCGCCAGCAGGCGGGTATCGCGCGGCAGGTCTTCGAACGGCAGCGCCAGGCCGAAATCGGCCACCATGCGGATCAGGCTCTTGTGCAGGCCTTCGGTCACCGGGTAGTAGACGCGGTAGGACGGCACGCGGCTGTCCAGGTAGTCGGTGGCCACGGCCGGCCGCACGAACAGGAAGTCGTTGTGGAAATAATCGCGGTGCAGCAGCCGGCACGACACCGAATTGAAGAAGGTCTCGGCGCATTCCGGCTGGCGGTGTTCGGCCAGCAGGCCCACGAATTCCTGCTTGATCTGCTGCCAGTAGGCGGTCTGGGTTGCGGTCAGCGCGGGGCTGGCCGCGCCGTTGCCGCCCTCGGCGCCGGGAACGCCGACAGCGCCCTCGGGCCGGCCGCGCAGCACGCCTTCGAGCTGGCTGGCGCATTCGCGCACGCGCATGTCGTAATACTCGATGCGTTCGCGCGACAGGTGCTGGATGCCGTGCCAGTCGCCGGATTCGAACAGCGCCTTGGCACGCTGCGCGCTGTAGCGGAACAGGGCGTAGTGGCGGTCGAAGCCGGCCAGGATGCGGCGCGCGACGTCCAGCGGCGAGGGGCCCTGGACGGGCGCCTGCTCGATATGCTGGACGTCGGACGTGCGGATCATGGCCAGGCCGCTCAGAGGGTCTCGGCGAACAGTTCGCGGCCGATCAGCATGCGGCGGATCTCGCTGGTGCCGGCGCCGATTTCATACAGCTTGGCATCGCGCCACAGGCGGCCCACCGGGTACTCGTTGATGTAGCCGTTGCCGCCCAGGATCTGCACGCCTTCGCCGGCCATCCAGGTGGCCTTCTCGGCGGTGTAGAGGATCAACGCGGCGCAGTCCTTGCGCACCTGGCGCACGTGTTCGGCGCCGAGGCGGTCGAGGTTCTTGCCGACCTGGTAGCAGAAGGCGCGGCTGGCCTGCAGCGTGGTGTACAGGTCGGCCACTTTGCCCTGGATCAGCTGGAATTCGCCGATGGCCTGGCCGAACTGCTTGCGGTCGTGGATGTACGGCACCACCACGTCCATGACGGCCTGCATGATGCCGACCGGGCCGCCGGACAGCACGGCGCGTTCGTAGTCCAGGCCGCTCATCAGCACCTTGACGCCGCCGTTGACCTGACCCAGCACGTTTTCCTCGGGGATCTCGCAATCCTGGAACACCAGTTCGCCGGTGTGGCTGCCGCGCATGCCGAGCTTGTCCAGCTTTTGCGCCACCGAGAAACCCTTGAAG
Organism: Achromobacter pulmonis; assembly: GCF_902859765.1. Taxonomy (GTDB): domain Bacteria; phylum Pseudomonadota; class Gammaproteobacteria; order Burkholderiales; family Burkholderiaceae_B; genus Achromobacter; species Achromobacter pulmonis. Next base: position 35,188 of record NZ_CADIJV010000021.1, on the reverse strand, counting down.
CTCTTTTCCACCAGGAAGGCGGTGATGCCGCGCTGGTGCGCCTCGGGGTCGGTCTTGGCGTAGACCACCAGGGTGTCGGCGTCGGGGCCGTTGGTGATCCACATCTTGGTGCCGTTGAGCACGTAGCGGTCGCCCTTCTTGTCGGCGCGCAGCTTCATGCTGACCACGTCCGAGCCGGCGCCCGGTTCGCTCATGGCCAGCGCGCCCACGTGCTCGCCGGAGATCAGCTTGGGCAGGTACTTGGCCTTCTGCGCCGGGGTGCCGTTGCGGTTGATCTGGTTGACGCACAGGTTGGAGTGCGCGCCATAGGACAGGCCGATGGACGCGCTGGCGCGGGAGATTTCCTCCATCGCCACCATGTGGGCCAGGTAGCCCATGTTGGCGCCGCCATATTCTTCGCTGGCCGTCATGCCCAGCACGCCCAGGTCGCCGAACTTGCGCCACAGGTCCATGGGGAACTGGTCGCTGCGGTCGACTTCGGCGGCGCGCGGCGCGATCTCGGCCTGCGCGAAAGTGCGCACGGCGTCGCGCAGCATGTCCAGGTCTTCGCCCAGATCGAAGTTCAGGCCAGGAAGGTTCATCGCTGTCTCCGTGATAGTAGGTGCTTACATTCTTATGGGCGCAAGGAGCCGCGCCGGATCTTGCCGCGTGGCCCATGATGCGCCGATCGGCGATGGCTACGCAATGATGCAGCGCAAATATTACGTTTACGTAAACGTAAATAAGAGTCGGGTTTTCCCTAGGCAAATGTTTGCGCCCCGGGGAATGGCCGTGGGTACGATGCCCTCCCGGTCCTTGACACTTGAGATGCGGGACGGAGTAAGGGGTGTCCGACCTGGCCAATCTCGACGATATGGTGGCGCTGCGGCGCGGCCTGCATGCCCCTCCCGAGCTCTGCTACGAAGAGCACCGCGCCGGCACAAGGGGGGGTAGCCGACGCGCTGCGCGGCGAGGGCGGGCCGGTTGCGCCAGGCGAATCGGGCGGGGTGTCGGGAGGGGCGTCTCCCGGTTATCCGCGGCAACGGCGTCAGGCGGCTTTGGGCCCGAACATGATCACCAGCATCCCCGCCAGGCACAGCCCCATGCCGACATAGTCGCTGACGCTGGGCCGCACGCCATCGACGGCCCACAGCCACAGCAAGGCCATGCCGATGTACACGCCGCCATAGGCCGCGTACACGCGCCCGGACGCGGTCGGATGCAGCGTCAACAGCCAGGCGAACAGCGCCAGGCTGACGGCGGCTGGCGCCAGCAGCCAGATGGAATGGCCGCGGCGCAGCCACAGGTACGGCAGATAGCAGCCGACGATCTCGGCCAGCGCGGTCAGGACGAACAGCGCAAGCGTTTGCAGCATGGCCATGGAACGGCCTCAGGACTGCTGCGCCGCCAGCAGCTCGCGGCACTGGCGTTCCTGCACGGCGATCTCCTGCAGCGTATCTTCGATGTCGCGGCGCTGCTGTTCCAGCGTGGCGCGGTGCTGGGCCAGCACCGCCAGATACTGGCGCAACTGCACCTCGGTGTCGCCGGGGCCGTCGTACATGTCGATCAGCGTCAGGATCTCCGACAACTGCAGCCCCAGGCGCTTGCCGCGCAGGGCCAGCTTCAGGCGCGTGCGGTCGCGCGGCCCGAAGATGCGGTTGCGGCCCTCGCGCGCCGGGCTCACGATCCCCTGGTCTTCATAGAAGCGGATCGTGCGGGGCGTGACGTCGAACTCGCGGGCGAGCTCGGAGATGGTCCAGGTTGACGGGGACATGCGACGTGTGGCAGTTTACGTAAACGTAAATTATGATGACTTGACGCGATCGTCAAGCGTGGAGAGCGAGGCAATGAACCCCAACGAACAGAAGCTGCAGTATCCCTTCGCTGATTTCCAGCCCGAAGCCGGCCGCGCCCATGAGGTGGCCGAGGGCGTGAAATGGATCCGCATGCCGCTGCCGTTCGCGCTGGATCATATCAATCTCTGGCTGTTGCGTGACCGCATCGACGGCCGCGACGGCTGGACCATCGTCGATTGCGGCATCTCGCGCGACGAGGTCAAGACGCTATGGGAGCAGGTGTTCGAGAACGAACTGGAAGGCCTGCCGGTGCTGCGCGTCATCGTCACCCACATGCACCCCGACCACATCGGCCTGGCCTACTGGCTGTGCGAACGCTGGGACGCGCGGCTGTGGATGACCATGACGGACTTCATGGTCGCATCGCTATGGTCGTCACGCCGCAACGATGCAGGCGCCGGCCCTGGCGGCCAGTCGGCCGTGGACCACTTTGCCCGCCACGGCTTGACCGACCCGGATGCGCAGGAACAGATCCGCCAGCGCGCCAACTATTTCCCCAACCTGGTGCCGGCGGTGCCCGCGCGTTACACGCGCATCATGCATGGCGACCTGGTGCGCGTCGGCGCGCACGACTGGCGCGTCATCGTCGGCTACGGCCACGCGCCCGAGCACGCCTCGCTGCATTCACCCGACCTGGGCGTGCTGATTTCCGGTGACATGGTGCTGCCGCGCATCTCCACCAACGTCAGCGTGTTCGACTACGAACCCGACGCCAATCCGCTGCCGTTGTACCTGCGCTCGCTCGACCGCTACGCCGACGTGCCGCGCGACACCCTGGTGCTGCCGTCGCACGGCCGGCCGTTCAAGGGCCTGCACGAGCGCATCGCGCAGCAGCACGAACACCACCGCGACCGCCTGGCCGAGGTGCTGGAGGCCTGTAAGGCCGGTCCGCAATCGACCTCGGACATCGTGCCGGTGCTGTTCAAGCGCAAGCTCGACCTGCATCAACTCACCTTCGCCATGGGCGAGGCGCTGGCGCATCTGCATGCGCTGTACTTCGAGGGCAAGCTGACGCGCAGCGAAGGCGCGGACGGCATCGTCCGCTTCAAGGCGGCCTGAGGCCGCTTCAGCGCGTGGCCGTCGCCAGCCGCACGGCCAGACCCACGAACACCAGCGCCGCGATCCGGTTGAGCCAGCGCTTGGCCGTGACCGAGCGCTGCAGCAGTTCGCCGAACGCGCCCGAGAAAAAGGCGATGGCGCCGAACACCAGCAGCGTGGCCAGCATGAACACCGCGCCCAGCTGCACCGTCTGCCAGCCCACCGGCCCCAGCTTGGGCGAGGTGAACTGCGGCAGGAAGGCGAAGAAAAACAGCAGCACCTTGGGATTGGTCAGGTTCATGACGATGCCGCGGCGATACAGCGCCGACGGCTTCAGCGGCTCGGGCCGGGGGCCGTCCTCGGCGTGCACCGGCGCCCGCAGGATCTGCCACGCCAGGTAGGCCAGATACGCCGCGCCGATCAGCTTGAGCAGCGTGAAGGCCAGCGGCGAGGCGGCGAACACCGCGGCCAGCCCCAGCGCCACGGCGGCCGTGTGGCCCAGCAGGCCGGTGCACAGCCCCAGCACCACGAACAGCCCGGCCTTGCGGCCCCAGATGGCCGATTGCATCAGCACGAACAGGTTGTCGGGCCCGGGTGTGAGGGCCAGCAATACGGCAATGCCGAAGAACGCGATCAGGGCGTCGAGAGGTAGCATGGGGTCTCGCCAGAGTCGGGCGGCGCCTTGCGCGCCGGCAATCAAGTGGCATCATACGAGGAAACCAAGGAGACACCATGCCCGCCGTACCGCAAGCGCCCGCCGCGCGCCCCGACGCCGCGCGCCCCGACGCCGCGCTCGAAGACTGGCTGCGCGCGCGTCACAGTTGCCGCGCCTTCCTGCCCGAGCCGGTGCCGCGCGCCACCATCGAACGCATCCTGACGCTGGCGCAGCGCACCGCGTCCTGGTGCAACTGCCAGCCGTGGCAGGTGACGGTGGTGTCGGGCGACGGCGCGCGGCGTCTGAGCCGGGCCCTGGTGCAACGCGCGGCGCAGGCCGGTTTCACCCCCGATTTCCCGTTCCCGCGCGAGTACCAGGGCGACTACCTGGCGCGGCGTCGCGAATCCGGCTTCCAGCTGTACGGCGCGGTGGGCGTGGCGCGCGGCGACCGCGAGGCCTACCGCCGCCAGGAGCTGCGCAACTTCCAGTTGTTCGACGCGCCGCACGTGGCCATCATCACCACGGACGAAGCGCTGGGCGAATACGGCGCCATCGATTGCGGCGGCTATGTCGCCAATTTCCTGCTGGCGGCGCAGGCCAACGGCGTAGCCACAGTGGCCCAGGCCTCGCTGGCGATGTATCCCGAAGTGCTGCGCGAGCAGCTGGGCATCGGCGCCGAGCGCCGCGTGGTCTGCGCGATCTCGTTCGGCCATGCCGATCGTGCGCATCCGGCCAACAGCTACCGCACCAGCCGCGCCGGCCTGGACGCGGCGGTGCGCTGGATCGACTGACACCGGACCTGCCTGGGGCGCGACATTCCCGCGCGTTCCTGCTACGGTTCCGATTCCCGACAATACGCAAGCATTGGCTCCAGAAGATGGCTATCACCAAACACATCGATACGGTTTTGCAGCACGCGGGCACCGCCCCGTTCAACCCCGAGACCGGCACGGCGCCGGTGCCGCTGCCGCCGATGCGGGCCAGCACGGTGCGCTTCGAGAACCTGGCGGCATTGGAAAAGGCCCAGCGCACCAAGGCCGCCGGCGGCCGCGCCACCACTTATGGCCGCATGGGCATGGACACGCACGCCGCGCTGGAGCAGGTGTTCGCGCAGCTCGAAGGCGGCACCCATGCCTACCTGGCATCGTCAGGCATGGCGGCGATGACAATGGTGATGCTGGCGCTGTGCTCGGCCGGCGACCATGCCCTGATCTCCGATTGCGTCTACGGCCCGATGCGCGAGCTTGACGACGCCGTGCTCAAGCGCATGAACATCTCGGTCACCTACTTCGCCGCCGGCGAGGACCTGGACGCGCTGGTGCAGCCCAACACCACGCTGCTGTACGTGGAATCGCCCGGCTCGCTGCTGTTCGAGATGCTCGACATGGGCGCCATGGCCGCCGTCGCGCAGCGCCACGGCCTGGTGCTGGCCACCGACAATACCTGGGGCTCGGGCTACATCTACCGGCCGCTGACGCTGGGCGCGCAGGTGTCGGTGATCGCCGGCACCAAGTACGTGGGCGGCCATTCCGACCTGATGCTGGGCGCGGTCGTCACCCATGACGAAGCCATCGCCAAGAAGCTGAACCGGACCCAGTACGCCATGGGCTACTCCATCAGCGCCGACGACGCCTGGCTGGCGTTGCGCGGCGTGCGCACCATGCCGATCCGCATGGCGCAGCATGCACGCCATGCGCTGCAAGTGTGCGAGTTCTTCAAGCATCGGCCCGAGACCGTGCGCCTGTTCCATCCGGCCTGGCCGGAAGATCCGGGCCATGCGCTGTGGCAGCGCGACTGCACCGGCTCGAACGGCATGCTGTCGATCGAGCTGCGCCTGTCGCCAGCGGCCGCGCGCGTGTTCGTGGACGAACTGGAACTGTTCGGCATCGGTTTCTCGTGGGGCGGCTACGAAAGCCTGGTGCAGCTGGTGTCGCCCAAGGACCTGGCGCACCATCGCTATTGGGGCGAAGGCGAGAACGCACTGGTGCGCCTGCACATCGGCCTGGAGTCGCCACAGGACATCATCGCGGACCTGACCCAGGCCTTGGAAAAGGCCGCGGCGGTCAAGGGCTGACGCAGGGCTCCCTGCCGGGCCGGCCTCAGGCGTTGGCGCGGATCCACGCGCCGATGCGCGCCGCGATATCGTCGCTGTTGTCGTCCATCATCGGCATATGCGAATTGCCGCGGATGCCCATGGCGGCCAGGCGCCAGCTGGTGACGCGGCCGCCGTGCGCCGCCAACTGGTCGGCGTAGGCCTGCCCGGCGGCGTCCAGCCTGGCCCACAGAGGCGTGGCGTCGAGATAATCGCCATAGACGAACAGGAACGGCTTGCCCGCCACGGCGGCCGGATCCACCGCCTGCGAGAACCCGGACGGCTCGATGCCGATGACCCCGCGCACCAGGTCCGGCCGCGCCTGCTGCGCGCGGTAGGCCACTTCGCCGCCATGGCTGTGGGCCAGCACCAGGCACGGCCCGATGCGTTCCAGCGCGGCGCACAAGCCCGCCAGCGCCGCGTCGTTGTTGCCCAGCCAGCGCGGCACGGCGTGGCGGATGAACTCATCGAAGGCCGCCAGCGGAAAGCGCAGCCCGTCGAAGGCGCGGCGTTGCGCATAGTCCTCGGCGCGGCCGAAGCGGAACAGCGACCAGCTTTCCTCGGCGTTGCGCACGATAGGCGCATCCGGCCAGATCTCCTCGAACGGCGTCCAGCCGGCGCGGCCGCGCTCGACGTTGTCGACCACGTAGACCGCGTGGCCCTGCCGCACGAAGTGCTGCAGCCAGCCGTGGCGGCCGTCCGGGGTCTGTTCCCACATCGCGCCGGTCATGCCGCCGCCGTGCAGCAGCACCAGCGGCAGCGGATGGCGGCGCGCGGCCGGAATGAAGTACTGCACGTAGGCCTGCTCGACGTGGTACAGCCCGTTGGGGTCGTACGAGAGCGAGGCGGTCTTGGTGAAGGCGATCTCGCGCACCGGGCGGCCGGCGATGCGCGCCTGCCGCCCGCCTGCGTAGAAGCTGCCGAAATCGGCCAGCGCCAGGGGGCCTACTTCTTGACCAGCGGGCATTGGCTTTCCGACAGGGGCCAGGCGAGCGAGTCGCCGGGAATGGTGCGCACCACGTTGTAGTAATCCCAGGGCGCCTTGGACTGGTCGGGGGACTTGACCTGCGCCAGCATCATGTCGCGCACCACCAGGCCGTCCGCGCGGATGTGCGCGTGCAGGCTGAAGGGGTCGTCGATCGGCATCGACTTCATCTTCGCCATCACCGCATCCGAATCGGTGGTGCCGGCCGCCTGCACCGCGCGCAGGTAGTGGCGCACCGAGCTGTAGACGCCGGCTTGCAGGAAGGTGGGCGGGCGGCCCAGGCGGGCTTCGAATTTCTTGCTGAAGGCGCGCGTGCCATCGTTCATGTCCCAGTAGGACGGCACCGTCAGGTACGTGTGCTGCGCCGCCTGCAATCCCAGGCTGTGCACGTCGGTCAGCAGCAACAGCATCGCCGCCAGCTTCTGTCCGGCGTTGGTGATGCCGAATTCGGCGGCCTGCTTGATCGCCGCGATCGTGTCGCCGCCGGCATTGGCGACCGCGATGATTTGCGCCTTGGAGGCCTGCGCCTGCAGTAGGAACGAGGCGAAATCCGAGGCGTTGAGCGGATGGAACACCGTGCCCACGACCTCGCCGCCGTTGGCCTTGACCACGGTTTCGGTATCGGCGGCCAGTTGCTTGCCGAAGGCGTAGTCGGACGCCAGGATGAACCAGCGTTTGTTGCCTTCCTTGACCACGGCGGTGGCCGTGCCGCGCGACAGCGCGTAGGTGGTGTAGGTCCATTGCACGCCATAGGGCGAGCATTGCGCCTGCGTCAGCGCGGTGGTGCCGGGGCTGGAGAACAGCACCAGCTTCTTCTTTTCGCGCGCGATGCCCTGGACCGCCAGGGCCACCGACGAATTGGGCACGTCCACCACCACGTCGACGCCGTCGGTGTCGTACCACTTGCGCACCATGCTGCTGCCGATGTCGGGCCGGTGCTGGTGGTCGCCGGATACCAGCGACACGGGTTTGCCGAGCACGCTGCCGCCCAGTTCCTCGATCGCCAGGCGGGCGGCCTCGACCGAGCCGCGCCCGGTGGCGTCGGCGGTGACCCCGGCCATGTCCGTGAGGACGCCGATCTTGACGCCGTCGGCGTCATTGGCATGCGCGGCCATGCCGGCCAGGGCCAGGCTCACGCCCAGCGCCATGCGGCGCAGGAATTGCTGTCTCATCTTCCACCCCTTGTAGGCCGCGCGTGGCGGCGAATAATTATTGGAGGAAGTGTAGCGCGCGCTGTCCGCTTTGCCGCCTGCGCGCGCCCTGGGGAAGACCCCATGAAAAACACCCCAGAGGCGGGATCCGTATCCACGCTCTGGGGTGCGTTCCGGCGTCGCGCGCGACGCCTCGATGCCGGGTCTGGCGCGATTATTTACCGCGGGCCATGGGGATCAGCTGGTTCACTTCCTTCAGGGCGCCTTCGTAGCTGTTGCCGGCCATGACGGGCGAGGTCATGAACTTGCCGCCGACGGCGAACGACGGCGTGCCGTCGATGCGGTAGGCGTCGGCCAACTGGTTGGCGCGCTGCACCTGGGTCTGCACGCTGAACGACTCGAACACCGAGTCGAACTTGGCGCGGTCCACGCCTTGCGCGGCGGCCCATTCACCCATGGCCTTCTTGTCGATCAGGCGCTTGTGTTCGCCGTGGATGGCGGTGAAGACCTTGGCGTGCAGGTCGGGGCGATCCAGGGCCATCAGGGTGTAGTACAGCTGTTGCAGCGGCCGCATGCCGGCGTTGAAGGCGATCGGCACCTGCTTGAGCACGACATCGTCGGGCTTGGTCTTGGCCCAGTCCTCGACCATGGGTTCCATGGCGGCGCAGTGCGGGCAGGTGTAGGCGAAGAATTCCAGAACCTCGATCTTGCCCGGGGTATCCGACGGCAGCGGCGGATTGATCGGCACGTAGGCCTGGGCGCCCTGGGCGTGGCTGACCGGGCTGAAGAACGCGGTGGCGGTCAGCGCGGTGGCTGCCAGGATGCGGATGAGCTTGGAGGACAGCATGATGGAATGAGGTTCCTGAACAAAGAGGTTACAGACAGGGCCAGGCCCGGTTTAGTTCAATCAAGACCATGATGCGGGCGCCGTGTTACTGGCGCACCACCGCCGTTTCAATCTTGTTCTCGCCCAGCCGGCCGCGGGCGCGGTTCATGTCGTCCAGGCGCGCGAACGGGCCGACGCGGACGCGATTGATCGGCTTGCCGTTGACCTCGGCCTTCTGCACCGCCACCGGCAGTCCCAGCAGGATGATGCGGGCCTTGAGCGACTCGGCATCGTCCTGGCCTCGGAACGCGCCGGCCTGCAGGTAGTAGTTGCCGTTGGCCGAGGCCGCTGGCGCCTTGGCGGCGGGGGCCGGGGCCGCCTTGGCGATAGGCGTGGGCGGCGCGCTGGCGGCCGGCGCCGCGGCGGGCGCGTTGCTGGTGCTTGGCAGGGTGGCGATCAGCGCGCCCAGGTCGTCGGACTTGCGCGACGGCTCGGCGCCGCCACCCGCGCCCGGCAGCGGTACGGGGGCCGTGGCGGTGGGGCCGGTGGGCGAGGAGCCCGCCGCGCCGTCGCGGCCGTACAGCCCGGCGTTGGGATCCGGCGCCTGGCGTGGATCCGGCAGCTTGCCCGCATCGCCTTGCCGGGAGGCACGGTCGACGAAGGGCACAGGTGCCTTGGTGACGTAGAACGCCACGACGGCGGCGACGATCAAGCCGAGGAGCAATCCGGCCAGCGCCCCGTACAGGGTGCTGCCGCTTTCGCCCGACCGGCGGGTGGTTTTGCGCTTGGTGGCCATGACCCGATGTTACATCCGCTCGGGCGCGGACACGCCCAACAGCGCCAGGCCGTTGGCCAGCACCTGGCGCGTGGTCGCGGCCAGGCGCAGGCGCGCCAGCTTGAGCGCGGGGTCGTCGACCAGCACGCGCTCGGCGTTGTACCAGCCGTGGAAATCCGCGGCGCAGTCGCGCAGCCAGAAGGCAATGTGGTGCGGGGCCAGTTCCTGGGCGGCCAGCGCCACCACGTGGGGGAACTCGGCCAGGCGCTGCATCAGCGCGAATTCGCTCGGCGCGGTCAGCAGGGACGCGTCGGCCGCGGCCACGTCGGCCGCCGGCATGCCGGCGTTATTGATCACCGAGCAGATGCGCGCGTGGGCGTACTGGATGTAATAGACCGGGTTTTCGTCGCTCTTGGACAGCGCCAGGTCGACGTCGAACACGAATTCGGTGTCGGCGCGGCGCTGGATCAGGAAATAGCGCACCGCATCGCGGCCGACCCAGTCGATCAGGTCGCGCATGGTGACGTAGCTGCCGGCGCGCTTGGAGATCTTGACCTCCTGGCCGCCGCGCATCACCTTGACCATCTTGTGCAGCACGTAGGCCGGGTAGTCCTTGGGAATGCCCTCTCCCAGCGCCTGCAGGCCGGCGCGCACGCGCGCCACGGTGCCGTGGTGGTCGCTGCCCTGGATGTTCACGGCGCGGTGGAAACCGCGTTCCCACTTGGCCTTGTGGTAGGCCACGTCCGGCACGAAATAGGTGTAGCCGCCCTCGCTCTTGCGCATGACGCGGTCTTTGTCGTCGCCGGTGCCCAGCTCGGTGGTGCGCAGCCACAGCGCGCCGCCTTCCTCGTAGGTGTGGCCGCCGGCGATCAGCGCCTTGACGGTCGCTTCCACGCGGCCCGAGGTGTACAGCGAGCTTTCCAGGTAGTAGTTGTCGAACTTCAGCCCGAACGCCTGCAGGTCCAGGTCCTGCTCGCGGCGCAGGTAGGCCACGGCGAAGGCGCGGATGTCTTCCAGGCTGTCGATGTTGCCAGTGGCGGTGACGGGTTCGCCGTCAGAGGCCTGCAGGGTCTTGCCGGCCTGGAAATCGCGGGCGATGTCCAGGATGTAGTCGCCCTTGTAGCCGTCGGCGGGCCAGTCGGGCGAATCGGTGTCCAGGCCGCGGGCGCGCGCCTGCACGCTGATGGCCAGGTTCTCGATCTGGTTGCCGGCGTCGTTGTAGTAGAACTCGCGCGTCACGTCCCAGCCGATGGCGTCGTACAGGCGGCACAGGGCGTCGCCCAGGGCGGCCTGGCGCGCGTGGCCGACGTGCAGCGGGCCGGTGGGGTTGGCGGACACGAATTCCACCAGGATCTTCTCGCCGCTGCGGGGGGCGCGGCCGAAGGCCTCGCCCTGCTCGGCCACGGCGTTGATGACGGCCTGGCGTGCGGCGGCGGTGACGCGCAGGTTGATGAAACCGGGACCGGCGATTTCGGCGCTCTCGACCAGGTCGCGGGCGCCGGGCTGCGCCAGCAGCGCGTCGACGATGGCCTGGGCCAGTTCACGCGGGTTGCGCTTGGCCGGCTTGGCCAGTTGCATGGCCACGTTGGTGGCGACGTCGCCGTGGGAGGCGACCTTGGGGCGCTCCAACAGCACGTTGGCTCGGGCCGTATCGGCCTGGGCGTCGGGCAGGCTCTGCGCGACGGCGGCCTGGATCAGGGAGATAAGCTGTTTTTGTTGCTCGGGGAGCATGGGCGTCTGGAGAAGTTCTGGGTGGGTGACGAGAGCGGCAGCGGGCGCGGCCGGGCCGCGGGCCCGCGCGGGCGACCCACCGGCGGCGCCGGGGGGTGGGATCGGCTGGCCGGCGCGCGTCGGGAAGCACAACCACCGCGCGGACGCCGGCTCTGGGCCGCCGCGGATCCTGCCGTCACGGGAATCTCCTGAATCATAGCTTGATTTGGCGGCCATCACCGGCCGGGCGCCCCGGGGCCGGGCCGCCGTGGGCGCGGCGGGCCAGGGGGCCAGTTGGCATCCCCTGGGCGTTGCGGTAGTGTATGGAAGGTATTCAATCCGTAGGAGACCGGAATATGCTGATTACATTTCATTCCAAGGTCGTGGCCGAAGTCCTGATGCTCACGGACCATGCCAGCGCCCTGCTGCAGGCGGCAGGCAAATCCTTCGGCGACAAGATCCCCGAGCGCGGCGTGTTCACCGTCGACCAGCTCGGCCCGGCCATCCAGGGAATCGAACGGGCCATCGAAGAGGCCCAGGGGCAGTCCGACGAGGACGAGGAAGACGTGGACAAGGCGCCGGTGGCGCCGATGGCGCGCGCGGTCGGCCTGAAGGAACGGGCCTTTCCGTTGCTGGACATGATGCGCCAGTCGCAGGCGGCCGGCGCCGAGGTCACTTGGGAGGTGTCGCGCGGCTGGTAGGCCAATGTCGCCGGACCGACAATCTGCCCGGCGTTTTTTGCCTACCCTTTGCGGCTACGTCACTTCAAGGAATCCGCCCCATGCGCAGCGATATCACCATCGTTTTCGATACCCGGCGCTCGCTGGACCTCTCGGCCAACGTCGAGCCCAGCCCGCAGCGCCAGAACCAGGCCCGCGACTGGTTCGATGGCGCCTGGGAAACCCTGGGCTGCGAACCCCTGCGTCCCAGCGGCAAGGTGCTGCTGCTGGACAAGGTGCTGGGCGTGGCCGACGCGCTCGGCTATGACACCCTGTCGACCGACGAAAAGGAAGCGCGCGAGTTCGCCGAGAACCTGGCGCTGGCGCTGGAGCGCCCGCGCATCACCGTGGACCTGCCCGGCCTGACGGTCGGTTATTGACCGGGGCGGCGCCTGCCGCCCGCCGCCACGGAACCAATCCCGCGCGCCCGTTACTCATGGGCAGGGATGGCCTGGAGCCGTCCGCCGATCACCCCTTTGCGCGGAGCCCGTGACATGCGCCAGGATCGCTATCTCGCCCTGTTGAACGCCTACGCGCGCCGCCGTCCGGCCCATGCCGACGTGGCGCGCACGCAAGAGGTCGTCATCGACGGACGCGCCATCAGCCTGTGGTGCGCGCCCGCCGAGGCCGAAGCCGACGCCGAGGACGCCCTGTTGGTGTGCCGCACCGATGTGGCGCGCTTTCCCGCGGGCCTGCCCGCCGCGGTCTGCCGCTTGCTGTTGCAGGCCAACAACCTGTGGGCTGGCACGCATGGCGCCACGCTGGGCCTGCGCGGTCACGACACTGTGATGCTCAGCGCGGCGCGCCGCATCGGTTCCCTGAGCGCCGCCACGCTCGACACGCTGCTGGTCGAGTTGCACATCGACGCCTGCACCTGGGCCGCGCAATTGACGCGCCGCGCTGCGCCGCCCGCCGCCGGCGCCGAGGCCGGCATGCTGCACCTGCGCGCCTGATTCCGCCTGCCCTCCTGCTGGAGCCTAGCCCCATGTCCGAAGCACGCTATCACACCGCGCTGGCCGATCTTGCCGTCCATATCGGCGTGGACGCAGCCGCGCTGACCGCCCGCCAGGAACTCATCATCGATGGCGCCGCCATCGCTCTGGCCTTTGTGGACGACGGCCTGGGCGGCGCCATGCAGGGCGCCTGCCGGGTCGGCGCGCAGCCCTTGCCGGCCGAGCCGCCGGCGGGCCTGCTGCCCTTGCTGCTGCAGGCCAATACGCTGGGCCCCGCCACCCGCGGCGCCACCCTGGGCTTGCAGCGCTCGGGCCATCTGGTGCTGGCCAGCCGCCAACCGCTGGACCAGCCGTCCGAGCGCCTGGCGCAAGCCTGGCGCGACTTGGCCGAGGTTGCGGCCGGATGGGCGACCGCCATCGATCAAGGGCTGGGCGACTCCGCCGGCCCCCGCTGAATCCGCTACGCGACAGGAGCTTCCCATGTCCCGCTATCAAACATTGCTCGCAGACTACGCGCGCCTCGCCGGCCTGGCGCCGGCCGAGGATTTCCTGGCCAGCCAGGAACTGGTCATCGCCGATCTCGTGATCGGCCTGACGGTCGAAGGCGATGCCGACCGTGGCGATATCGCCTTTTTCACCTCGCTGGGCCGGCCGGCGCCGCAGGTGGCGCGCGAGCCGCTGTTGCAGCTGATGCTGGAGGCCAATGCCCTGTGGGTGGGCACGGGTGGCTGCACGCTGGGCCTGCAGGCCGGCACCGGCGCGGTGCTGCTGTGCGCCCGGGCGCCGCTGGCCTTGTGCGATGCCCCGGCGCTGGCCGCCGCGCTGGATGCGTTCGCCGATGTCGGACTGCTGTGGCGCGAGGTGGTGCAGGGCCGCGTCACCCCCGAATTGCCGCAACGCGCGGCCTGACCCGGAGCGCCGCCATGTTCATCAATCCCAATGCCGGCCGCGTGCCCGGCGGCGAGCAGCTTCCAGCGCAGGATCACACGACCGGCACTGTGGTCGGCGCGACGGCGCCCCGGCCCGGCGCGGGCGGGTTGCAGGGCACGTTGGTGGCCGTCGGCGAAGGCGGCACCGACGCGTTGCGCGAGGATGCGGCGCAGGCGCGGGGTTGGTTCAGCGGCGCGCTGTCGGCGTTCTGGCAGGCGGCCGAGGCGTTCACCGCCGCCATGCACGGCGACCCGCTGGACGAGGACACCGACGTGCGCGCCGAAGGCGGCCCCGGTGACGGTCTGCGCACGGACGATGACGCCACCCTGAGCGAGGTAGAGGACGACGACGCCACGCTGACCGAGATCGAGGACGACGACGACGACGAGTTCTTCGACTGCGATGAGGAGGGGGTCGCCGCTTATAACGCCCGTCAGCTGGAGCGGCAGGCGATGCCGGGCGGCGCGACCGGCCCCTCGTCCCTGGGCGACGTGCCGGTCCTGCCGCTGTCGTCCTTGCTGGGCGAGAGCGGCGAACTGGAGGTCCAGGGCGGCGTCGAGACCGACCCGACTCCCGTGCGCGAGGAGGTGGCGCAGCAGACGCAACAGCAGCAGCAAGGCATCTTGGGCCGGCTGGCGGCCATGGGCGGCAATGCCTTGGGCGCGGTCACCGCGACCGTGACCAGCACCGCGTCGAGTGTGATGAACACGGTTGCGAGCTACCTGCCGGGCGGCGGCACGCCGGTGTCCGGGAGCGCCGGCGTCAGCGCCGGCCAGACCGTCTCCGAGCGTAATCTGGCGCGCGCCGGCGAGGTCGCGGTCAAGATCGACGCGGAAATGGCCAAGCTCAATGAGCAACTGCGGCGCATGGGCGGGGACGCGCTGCGCGTGCCCGATGGCGAACGCCTGAACGCCCCCACGCTGTCGGCCTGGGACACCTTGTCGCGCTGGAACCATCAGGTGCGCGGCGCCATGTCGGCCGGGCTGACCACGCTGGGCTGGACCACCGCCGCCGTCGCCATCCCGACCGCCACCAGTGTCATTACCTCGCCCATGGGCTGGACGCCGACCGGCATCGGCATCAACGCCACGGCCACGCTCGGCGGCGCCTATCTGGGCCTGACCGCCCTGCGCGACTTCCCCGAGCTGGCGAGCAACCGCGCCGCCCTCAGCCTGGTCGAGAGCACCTTGCAGGCGCTGCAGCCGCAGTTCCAGGAACTGGACAACCTGATCGCGCAGGAGCAATCGCGCCAGACCGCCACCGAGCGCACCATGCTGGTGTCGCTGGAGCGCGGCGCGCGCATGGAAGCGCTGCAGCGCGAATTGGCGCAGGTCGGTGAAGCGCTGCAGGCCGCGCCCTCGGCGCCGCTGCAAGGCGCCGCCACACGCCATCCTGTGGCCCTGGGCGATGGTCAGGCTCGCGCGCAGACGCTGGGCCTGGCACAACGCGCCAAGTCGGCATTCCAATCGTTCTTCGGCTCGATCGCGCGCGGCCTGTCCAGCGTCGGCCGCTTCCTGGCCGACCTGCCCAATGTGCCGGGCCGGCTGCTCGAGCGCCGCGCCGCGGGCAAGAGCGAACTGGCCTACGTCGGGGGCGCGGGGCGCGCCGCGCTCAATCTTCTGGCGTCGCCGCGTGAAGGCGGCATCGTGCGCGATGGCGTCGACGTGCGGACCATGCAGCGCGCCGTCGATGCCGGCGGCGTGTCCCAGGGGCTGGCCGAGGTGCGCCGCCAGATGTACATCGGCGAGAACCTCACGCACGCCCTGCGCGACAATGACTCCCCCGCGTTCGGCGCGATCGCGGTGGGCACGGGCCTGCAACAGGTCGCCGCCACCGCCAACCTGACCACGGCGCGCGCCATGGCCTGGTACTTCGCGGGCGCGGCCGATGCGGCCGAGCGCGGCAACGGCCAGCAACCGGCCGTCACCCGCAACACCGATGGCAGCCTGTCGGTGGCCGATCCGGACCGCAAACTCTATAGCTTCCTGATGCATGCGCCTTCGGTCTACACCGGTTCCATGGCGGGCGAGCCGGGCGGCGAGCCGGGCCGGCTCACGCTGGACGACTACCGCCGCGGTTTTCCGGACGGCGCGCGCGGCATGCAATTTGAAACCACGCTCGACGCGCAGGGCGCCGCCGAGCTGCGCGTGCGCTTCGTTGCCGACCGCGCGCGTCCGGTGTTCACGCCGTTGGCCAATGAGCATGGCGTCTTGCTTGCCATGTACCAGGCCTTGCACAGCCCGGCGCAGCCGGGCGAGCGGCAGGCGGATTTCTCCGGCTGGTCACGCGAACAGCTGGAGGCGCATCAGTCTTCGCTGCTGGCCGCGTTGCAGCGCGAGGTCACGCTGGTCGCGGGCGACCAGCAGCAGGTCCGTGACCTGCGGGACTGGCAGAACCCGGCCTTCCTGGCCGGGCGCGCCTGAGCGCCGGGCCCGGCGGCCCGGGCCCGCGCGCGCGGCGGCATCAGCGGATGCCGGCCCGCATGAACGACTGCACGAACTGGCGCTGGAACAGCAGGAAGGCGATCAGCAGGGGCGCGGCCGACATCAGCGTGGCGGCGGTGATGACCGACCAGTCGATGCCCTGGTCGGTCGACGAGAACACCTGCAGGCCCACCGTCAGCGGCCGTGATTCCACCGAGTTGGTGATGATCAGCGGCCACAGGAAATTGTTCCAGTGGTGGCTGACCGACACCAGGCCGTAGGCCACGTAGATCGGCTTGGCCAGGGGCACGTACACCTTCCACAGCACCTGCAGGGCATTGGCGCCCTCCATGCGGGCCGCCTCTTCCAGTTCGCGCGGCACGGTCTTGAAGGTCTGGCGCAGCAGGAAGATGCCGAAGGCCGAGGCGAAATACGGCAGGCCGATGGCGAACACGGTGTCGCGCACGCCGAGCAGGCTCATGGAGCGGTAGTTCTCCACCAGCAGCACGTCCGGCATGATCATCAGCTGCAGCAGCACCAGCATGAAGACGAAATCGCGGCCACGGAACTCGAAGCGCGCGAAGGCGTAGCCGGCCAGGGTCGACAGCACCAGTTGCGCCGCCAGCACCATCGTCACCAGCAGGAAGGTATTGGCGAAATAGCGCGGGAACGGCGCCGCGTGCCAGGCGCGCGCGAAGTTGTCGAGCGTGAGCGGCGCGAACAGGTCGAAGCGGGTGGCGTAGGCCGGCGGATGGAACGCCGCCCACACGGCATAGGCCAGCGGCAGGATCCACAAGAGGCCCAGCGCCCACGCGCCCAGGGTATCGAGCTTGTCTTTCATTGATAGTGCGTCCTGCGGTCCAGCCAGCGGAACTTGACCAGCGCCGTCAGCGCCAGCACCACCAGCAGCACGACGGTCAGCGTCGCGGCGTAAGCGGTGTCCCAGAAACTGAATCCCACCTGGTAGATGTAATACAGCAGCAGCGTGCTGGCGTTGTCGGGCCCGCCGCGGGTCATGACCACCACGTGGTCCACCAGCCGGAAGGCATTGATCAGCGCATTGATCAGTACGAACAGCGTGGTCGGCATCAAGAGCGGCCACAGCACGCGCCGGAAGTACTGCCAGCGCGAGGCGCCTTCCAGCATCGCCGCTTCACGCAGCGACGGCGACACCGTCTGCAACGCGGCCAGGTAGAAGATCATGAAGAAGCCCGATTCCTTCCACACCGTCACCAGCATCAGCGCCGGCAGCGCCGTTTCGCGGTTGCCGAGCCAGTTGGGTCCGGGCACGCCGAACAGCTGCGTCACCTGCGCGATCAAGCCGTACTGCGGGGTGTAGAAGAACAGCCAGATATTGGCCACCGCCACCATCGGCAGCACCGTCGGCGTGAAGTAGGCCATGCGCAGGAAACCGCGCCCGCGCAGGTTGCGGTTGACCCACAGCGCCATGATCAGCGCGATGCCGATCGAGGTGGGGATGGTGCCCAGGGCGAACCACAGGTTGTTCCAGAGCGACTGCCAGAACACCGGGTCGTCGCGCATGACGGCGTAGTTCTCCAGCCCGACAAAGCGGGCCGGGCGCGCGCCCTTGGGCGTGGAAAAGAAACTGTGCCAGAGCGTCGCCAGCGCCGGGTAATGCGTGAACGCGGCGAGCAGCACGATGGCTGGCAGCAACAGCAGCCAGCCATAAAGCGCATTCAAAGAGCGGCTCATCGTGCTTGCGGGATCACTTGTAGGAACGCAGTATGCGGTCGGCTTCGCGCTGGGCGTCGGTCAGCGCCTGCTGCGGCGTCTTGGAACCCGTCAACGCGGCCTGCAGGGCATCGTTCAGGGTCTTGGTGACGCGCTGATTTTCGTGGGTCGAGAATTCCGCCACGCTCACCTTCAGCTGATCGCGCGCCACCGTGGCGGCCGGCACTTCCTGCGCGTACTTCTTCATCTTCTCGGTCTGCCAGGCGGCCGGGGTCACGGCCACGTAGCCCGTGGCGATGCTCCAGTCGGCGGCGCGCTCGGGCGTGGTGGCCCATTGCGCGAACTTGAGCGCGGCCTGCTGCTGCTCCGGCGTGCCGCTCTTGAAGATGTAGAAATTGCCGCCGCCGGTCGGGCTGCCGCCGCGCTTTTGCTGCGGCATCATGGCCACGCCGAACGGGAAATCAGCGTTCTTGCGGAGGTTGGTCAGGTTGCCGGTGGTGGTCCAGACCATGGCGGCCTTCTTTTCCAGGAAGTCCTTGGGCGTGGTGCCCCAGTCGATCGTGCCGGTGGGCATGATCTTGTGCTTGGCCGACAGGTCGCGCCAGAACTGTGCGGCCTCGACCACGGCGGGCTTGTCCAGGTAGACCTCGTTGCCCGCCTCATTCATCAGGATGGCGCCGTTGGGCGTGGTCAGGGCCTGGAACAGCCAGTAGGCGAAGGCGCCGCCCGACGGGATCTCGATGCCCCACTGCGTGGTGTTGCCGTTGGCGTCCTGCTTGGTCAGTTTCTTGCCGTACTCGACCAGCTCGGCCCAGGTGGCGGGCGCGCGCTCGGGATCCAGGCCGGCGGCCTTGAACAGATCCTTGTTGTAGTACATCACGATGGTCGAACGCTGGAACGGCACGCCCCAGGTGTGGCCGCCGGTGCGGCTGTTCTGCATGAAGGCATCGTAGAAGCCGCCCAGCCACTTCTTGTCGGCATCGCTCTTGGCCAGGCCGTCGATCGGCACGATGGCGTCTTCGTCGATCAGCGTGAACATGTCGGTCGACAGCAGCACGGCCAGTTGCGGCGGCGTGCCGCCCTTGAGCGCGGTCAGCGCCTTGGCGATCGAGTCCTGGTACGAACCGGCATAGATCGGCTTGATCTTGATGTTGGGATTTTCCTTCTCGAAGTCCGTCACCATGTCGTCGACGATCTTGGTGATCGGGCCGCCCACGGCGACCGGGTAATAGAACTCCACTTCGACGGGCTTCTGCTGCGCCTGGGCGGGCAGCGACAGGCAGGCGGCGGCAAGGCTGGCGGCCAGGGTCTTGAGTACGATGCGTCGCATGATTGCGTTTCCTTTCCTGTGGATTGGGCGTCTTCAGCGCCCGACGGTGTTGATGACCGCCGAATCGGCGGCAAAGAAATGCTGTTGTTCGGCTGCCCACGACAGTCGCAGGGATTCGCCGGCGCGGGCCCGCAGATGGCCCCCCACGCGCACTGCCACGCCGCCGCTGTCGCCGATGCGGCAGACGACGATAGAATCGGCGCCGAAGTACTCCACGCTCTCCACCGTGGCGGCAATGCCATCGGGGTCGATGCGGATGTGTTCCGGCCGCACGCCCAGCTTGGCGGCGCCGGCGGGCGCGCCGGCGATGGCCGGGCCGTGGGTGCCGGCGATCACGGTGGCGCCGTGCAGGTTCGCCAGGGTGATCAGGTTCATGGGCGGCGTGCCGATGAAGCGCGCCGCGAATTCGGTGGCCGGACGGGCATAAAGGCCGTCCGGCGTATCGTGCTGTTCGATCTGGCCGCCGCGCAGCAGCACCACCTGGTCGGCCATGCTCATGGCCTCGGTCTGGTCGTGCGTGACGTACACCATGGTGATGCCCAGGTCCTGCTGCAAGGCGCGGATCTCGCGGCGCATCTCGTGGCGCAACTGCGCGTCCAGGTTGGACAGCGGTTCGTCCATCAGGCACACCGGGGCTTCGGAAATCACCGCGCGGCCCAGCGCCACGCGCTGTTGCTGGCCGCCCGATAGTTGCGACGGCTTGCGATCCAGCAGATGGCCCAGCCCCAGCAGCGAGGCCACGCGTTGCAGGCGCCGGTCGTAATCGCGCGCCGGTTCCTTGCGCACCTTCAGGCCGAACAGAATGTTCTCGCGCACCGACAGGTGCGGGAACAGCGCATACGACTGGAACACCATGGAAATGCGGCGCTTGGCCGGCGGCAACTGGGTCACGTCGCGGTCGCCGATGCGGATAGTGCCGGACGTGGGCGTGTCCAGCCCGGCGATCATGCGCAGGGTGGTGGACTTGCCGCAGCCGGAGGGGCCCAGCAGCACGGTGAAACTGCCGGCCGGCACGGTGAAGCTGACGCCGTGGATCGCGGCCGCGTCGCCGTATTGCTTGGTGAGGTTATCCAGAACGATGGATGACATGCTGTCTCGTAGATCTAATTTTCAGATCCGCCCGCGGCGCGTGCGATGAAAACCTTTTCATTGTGCAGCGCAAACATGACGGAGATATGGCAGGGCTTAGTGTTTGTAATCGAGATTGGCGCTCAGGCGAAGGGATATGGCCCGGGGTATTCCCCAATCACGGCATGGTGGGTGACCAGGGCGCCGTCATGCCACCAGTGCAACTGGTAGCCCGGCGGCTCCATGATGTACTGCAGCGTCGGGCGTGGGCCCAGTTCCAGCGCCAACTGGTGCGCGGTCCCGGGACAGGTCGATGCGATGGTGCCGCCGAAGCGGCGGAAGATGGTGCGATGCAGGTGTCCGCACAGCACCCGTTCGACGTTGGGATAGCGTGCCACGATGCGTTCGAGCTCGGGTGCGCCGGCCAGCAGGCCGATGTCGTCCATGTGCTCGATGCCGGTCAGGAACGGCGGATGGTGCATCAGCACCAGCGTCGGCCGGCCAGGCTGTTCGGCCAGGCGCGCGGCCAGCCAGCCCAGGCGCACATCGCACAATTCGCCGTGGCTCTTCATCGGCACGACGGTGTCCAGCGCCAGCAGGCGCAGCGGCCAGGTCTCGACCGCGTACTGGATGAACGGCCCCTGCCCTTGCAGATAGCCATGTTCCGGAAAGGCGGCGCGCAGCTGCGCGCGGTCGTCGTGGTTGCCGGGCAGCAGGAAATACGGAATTTCAAGCGCCTGCAACTGCGCGCGTAACGCCTGGTATTCGTGCGGCCGGCCCAGGTCGGTCAGGTCGCCCGTGATCAGCACACAGTCGGGCCGCGGCGTCAGGGCGTTGAGCGCGCGCACCGCCGGCCCCAGGAAGGCGGCCGGGTCGATGATGCCGTAGGCCTTGTCGCCGGGGGTGCGCATGTGCAGGTCGGTGATCTGTGCGATGAGCATGAAGCGTGTCTCGGTCTTTGCTTATTCTGGAAAAATCAGCGGCGCACCGGGGCCGCGGTGCCGCCCACCACGATGCAATGCGGCAGACGATTCGATTGCGGCGGTTGGCCGTGGATCTGCGCCAACAGGTTGGAGCAGGCCGCCTGGCCGATGCCGTCGCTGGGTTGCGCCACGGTGGTCAGCGGCGGCGTCAACAGCGCGCCGAAGCGCATGCCGTCGAACCCGCACACCGAAATATCGCCAGGCACCGACAGCCCCAGCGCCACCAGGTCGGCGATGACCGCCGTGGCCAGCAGGTCGTTGGAGCAGAACAGCGCGGTGGGAGCCTGCTTGCCGCGCAGCGCGGTCTTGAGGGCGTCGGCGTCGCTGCCGGTATGCGAGCTCATGGCGATATGCTGGAGCGGCGCCAGGCCCAGCTTCTTGGCGCAGGCGCGCGCGCCCGACAGGCGGCGGCGGGCGCGGTCCGAGGCGGTCAGCGGGCCGGTCACGATGGCGATGCGGCGGTGTCCCAGCGCGGCCAGGTGCGCGACCATGTCGACGGCGGCGGCGCGGTTGTCGACCGACGCGTAGGGATGGTCGGAGGATTCGTTGTAGACCAGCACGTACGGCACGCCGGCGCTGTCCAGGTCGTCCAGCGTGGCGCTGCGGGCGGCATCGGCCACGGTCAGGATCAGGCCGTCGACCTGATGGTCGATCAGGCCCTGGACCGCCGCCGACTCCACCGCCGGGTCGTAGCCGGTGGCGGTCAGCATCACGCTGTAGCCGGATTCACGGGCACGCCTTTCGGCGCCTTCGAAGCACTCGGCGAATACCGGGTTGGACAGCGTCGGCAGGATCAGCCCGATGGTGCGGGTGCTGCCGGAGCGCAGGCTGCGGCCGACGCGATTGGGCCGGAAGCCCGCGCGCTTGGCGATGGCGCGGATATGCGCCAGCGTCTCCGGATGGACGATCTCGGGCTGGTTGAACGCGCGCGACACCGTGGCGGGCGAAACCCCCGCCTTGCGGGCAACTTCGATGATGGAGAATCGGGGCGATGCGCGCGACGCCATGGCTACGTGGCTGTTTATTTGCTGAAAACGTTTTCATCTTACAAGACAATTATGACCTTTGTGTTGCACGCGTTTGCGCTATGCTGATAACAACGCAACAACATAAGGCCAAGGCGCGGCGCAACACGAAATCCCTGCGAAAACGCGGTTTTTTCAGTGGTTTTCCTAATTGACGCGGCGCGCCCAATGGTTGGGTTTGTCATGGCCGGCACGCATCATGGGACGCACCGGATCAGGATAAACCCGAGGGTCAAGGGGACCGGGTGCGTAAGTCAGTACCGCGTATCTCGCGCGGCACCGGGATAGAGGAAAGGATCATGTCTACTGCCTTGAACAGACTTGGCGCGCTTGAGGCGGCGCACAAGCTGCAACGGCGCGAATTGACGGCAGTGCAATTGGTGCGGGCCTGTTTTGCTCGCATCGAGCAACGCGAAAACACCATCCATGCCTGGACGGCGCTGCAAAAGCAGGCCGCCCTCGAACACGCGGAAGCCCTCGACCAAGGCGCCTTGCGCGGCCTGCTGCACGGCCTGCCGATCGGCGTCAAGGATCTCTTCGACACCGTCGACCTGCCCACGCGTTACGGTTCGGCCATCTACGAGCGCCACCAGCCCGGACTCGACGCCGCCGCCGTGGCACTGTGTCGCCATGCCGGCGCCGTCGTGATCGGCAAGACCGTCACCACCGAATTCGCCACCTACCAGGCCGGCCCCACGCGCAACCCGCGCAACGCGGCCTACACGCCCGGCGGTTCCTCCAGCGGCTCGGCCGCGGCGGTTGCCGACGACATGGTGCCGTTTGCCCTGGGCTCGCAAACCGCCGGTTCCATCATCCGTCCCGCCTCGTACTGCGGCATCGTCGGCTACAAGCCGACCTTCGGCGCCATCTCGCGCGCCGGCGTCAAGAGCCTGGCCGAATCGCTCGACACCGTCGGCGGTTTCGCCCGCTCGGTGCCGGACGTGGCGCTGTTCGCCTCGGTGCTGATGCGCGATCCACGCCTGCTGAACCTCGCCTATGACGCCAAGCCGCGCATCGGCATGTATCGCAGCCTGCAATGGCGCCACGCCCAGGCCGAGACCAAGGAAGCCTTCGCCCAGGCCGCCGCCACGCTGTCGCGTGCGGGCGCCCATGTCGAAGAAGTGCCGCTGCCGCCCGAGCATTGCTTGCTGGTGCAGTTGCATGCGGACATCATGGCGTTCGAGTCGTCGCAGGCGCTGGCCTACGAGCGGCTGGAACACGCCGCGCAGCTCAGCCCCAAGATCCAGGCGATCCTGGAGGCCGGCGCGCGGATCTGCGCCGAGGAACACATCGCCAACCTGGCGCGAGCCGCCGAATCGCGGGCGCGGGTGGACGGCTGGTTCGACAAGTGCGACGTGCTGCTGGCGCCCGCCGCCAGCGGCGAGGCGCCTTTCGCCGACCTCGGCACGGGCGATCCGCAGTTCTCGCGCGCCTGGACCCTGTTCGGCCTGCCCTGCCTGAGTCTGCCCTTCGCCACCGGCCCGCAGGGCCTGCCCGTCGGCCTGCAGTTGATCGGCAAGCGGCACGACGACCATCGCACGCTGGCGATCGCTGCCTGGGTGCATGAGCGGCTGTTGGCCGCGCGCGAGCCCGACATCGGCGCATCCGGCATGTGGCCGCGGGGCTGAGCCGGCGCGCCACGCATGCGTGGACCAACGCCGATGCCCATGGAAAAGCCCGATCCATGGATCGGGCTTTTCGTTTTACGCAGGGCCGCTTCACGGTAAGAAGCAGGCCTGGGCGCTGGAGGCGGTAACCCCCGCGCCTGCGGCCGGGGCGCGGATCACGCGGCTTCGGCGGCTTCCTGTTCGGCGGCGATGGCGCCGGCGTTGATGTGGCGGTTCACGGCGCTCAGCACGGCCTGGAACGAGGCCGTGACGATGTCGCGGTCGATGCCCACGCCAAAGCCCGTGCCCGAATCACCGACGCGCAGTTCCACATAGGAGGCGGCGCGGGTGTCAGTGCCGGTGCCGATGGCGTGCTCGTGGTAGTCCATGATGCGCACGGGCACGTCCAGCGCGGCCACGAAGGCCGAGATGGCGCCGTCGCCCTTGCCGGTCACGATGCGGCGTTCGCCGTTGTATTCGAGTTCGGCCTCGATGCTGAAGTGCTGGCCTTCGCCGGCTGCCGGGTTGCCGTCGATGCGATGGCGCACCAGCTTCCACGGCGCCTTCTGTTCCAGGTACTCGCGGTTGAAGATGGTGTGCACGTCGTCGGCGGTGACTTCGCGGCCGGTTTCGTCGGTGACGCGCTGGATGGCGCGGCTGAATTCGATCTGCAGGCGGCGCGGCAACACCAGGCCGTGTTCCTGTTCGAGCAGGTACGACACGCCGCCCTTGCCCGACTGGCTGTTGACGCGGATCACGGCGTCATAACTGCGGCCGAGGTCGGCCGGGTCGATCGGCAGGTACGGCACTTCCCAGACGGCGTCGGGCTGCTGTTGCGCGAAGCCCTTCTTGATGGCGTCCTGGTGCGAACCGGAGAAGGCCGTGAAAACCAGGTCGCCGGCATACGGATGGCGCGGGTGCACGGGCAACTGGTTGCAGTACTCGGCGCAGCGGCGCACTTCGTCGATGTCGGAGAAGTCCAGGCCCGGGTGCACGCCTTGGGTGTAGAGGTTCAAGGCCAGCGTGACCAGGTCGACGTTGCCAGTGCGCTCGCCGCTGCCGAACAGGCAGCCTTCGATGCGATCGGCGCCGGCCATCACGGCGAACTCGGCGGCGGCCACGGCGGTGCCGCGGTCATTGTGCGGGTGCACGCTCAGGACGATGCTGTCGCGGCGCGCCAGGTTCTTGTGCATCCACTCGATCTGGTCGGCGTACAGGTTGGGCGTGGTGGCCTCGATGGTGGCGGGCAGGTTCAGCACCATCTTGCAGTCCGGCGTGGGCTCCCATACGTCGGCCACGGCGTTCGAGACCTCCAGCGCGAATTCGGGTTCGGTCGTGCTGAAGACTTCGGGCGAGTACTGGTAGCGCCACTTCGTTTCCGGGTGCTTGGCCATGTACTGCTTGACCAGGCGCGTGCCGGTCGTGGCGATGTTCTTGATTTCGTCCTTGGTCATGTTGAACACGACCTTGCGGAACGCCGGGGCGCAGGCGTTGTACAAGTGGACGATGGCCTGTTTGGCGCCGGCGGCCGATTCCACCGTGCGGCTGATCAGGTCTTCACGCGACTGGGTCAGCACGATGATGGTGACGTCGTCGGGGATGCGTCTTTCGTCGATGAGCTTGCGCACGAAATCGAAGTCGGTCTGCGAGGCCGACGGGAAACCCACTTCGATTTCCTTGAAGCCGATCTTGACCAGTTGCTCGAAGAAACGGAGCTTGCGCTCGACGCTCATCGGTTCGATCAGGGCCTGGTTGCCGTCGCGCAGGTCCGTGCTCATCCAGATGGGCGGCTGCGTGATGCGGCGGCTGGGCCAGGTGCGCTCGGAAAAGTCGCGGGCAAAGGGCGCGAAAGGGACGTATTTGGTGGCGGGGTTGGCAAGCATCATCACTACACCTCGATCGGTTTCTTGTGAATCCCGGGATCGGTTTCCTCGGCCGGCATGCGGCCGGATGGCGGCCTGATATGCCAGGGTTGGCCGCGTTTGGCGGCACAAGATTCAGTTTGGAAAAAAGGAATTCGCGTGTGGCAAGCGTGGCTGCCGAGCTACCACGGGGACACTAGGCCCGGCAACCGATCGGTAGGTATAGCGATAGCGCGATGAAGGCGGTACGAGCGCGCAGGCCGGCGACCGGAGCGGCGGAGCGTCCGGTGGCAATCGCGAGGGAGGTGCGGTAAGCGGCCATAGGTTGCTAGTCAAACACACTTTTGCGGCGAGCGCAATTGGAAAGGCGATAAAAAAGCCGGGGACGGATCGGTCCCCGGCGCCCGCCGGCGTCCGGCGGGCGGGTGGCGCGGCGGGCGTTATTGCGTCTGCATGTGGCCGCTCTGCACCACCTTGCCCAAGCGTTCGCGCTCGCTCTTGGTGAAGGCGACGAAACTGGCGCGCGAGCCGCCGCCCGGCTCGATGCTGCTCTGGCGCAGCGCGTCCTGCACTTCCTTGGTCTGCAGGCACTTCTCGATCGCCGCGTTCATCTTGTCGAGCACGTCCGCCGGCGTGCCGGCGGGCGCGAACAGACCGGCCCAGTGGCCGATACGCACGCCCGGGAAGCCTTCTTCGGCGGTGGTGGGGATATCCGGCGCGCTGGCCATGCGCTTGTCCCAGGTCGTGGCCAGCGCCTTGAGCTTGCCGCTGCGTATCAGCGGCAGCGTGACGATGCTGGCTTCCGACGTGGCGACGACCTGGTTGCCGATCACTGCCGTCACGCCTTCCGAACCGCTCTTGTAGGCGATGGGCTCGATCGGCAGGCCGGTGGCTTCCTTGACCATCTCGGCGACGAAATGCGGCGTACTGCCGTTGCCGGCGGTCGAGAACGTGATGCGGTCGGTCTTGGCCTGTTTGGCGCGGGCGACGAAGTCCTTCAGGTCCTTGGCCGGGTTGGATGGATTGGCGACGATCACCGACGGGGTGATCGACAGCAGCGCGACCGGGGTCAGTTCTTCGTCCTTGTAGGGCTGATCCGAGCGGATCAGGCTATTGGTGACCGTGCCGTTGCTGCCCACCAGGTAGGTGTAGCCGTCGGCGGCGCTGCGAGCGACGTGCGCGGCGCCGACCACGCCACCGGCGCCAGGGCGGTTTTCGACGATCACGGGCTGGTCCAGGGTCTTGCCCACCGCCTTGGCGATGATGCGAGCGACCAGGTCGTTGGCGCCGCCGGCGCTGAAGGGCGCGACGAACGTGATGGGCTTGTCGGGCCAGGCGGCGCAGGCCGGGGCGGCAGCGAAGGCGGCCGAGCAGGCCAGCATGAGGCCGGCGGCATACCGGACAGGGGTGCGGAACATGTAAAGCAAACTCCAGGGGCTGGCCGCGCATCCGGCAGGTCTCGGCTGCCGGTTATGTTTCAGGGTATGGGCGCGGCCGCGGTTGCGCGAGCCTGGAGGGCCAGTATAGGGGAGCCCGGCTGGCACGGGACTGAAACGCCCAGGCCGCCTTGCGGCGGCCTGGTGTCGGGGGCACAAACCGGCGGGTGTCCCGCCTCAGCGCGCCGGATCGCCGATGCGCGGCTCGACATAGCGCTGCTCGCGGGCCTCGCGGCGGCGGTCGTCGCGCCCGCCGTCCGAGGCCCGCGCGGCCGTGCCGTCGAGAATTTCCGCTTGCTCGGCCACCATGGCGATCTTGCCGATGCGATTGTGGCGGATTTCCGACAGGGAGCGGTACAGGTCGCCGACGGTGAACGGTTCTTCGCGGTTGCCCCAGGCCCAGCGCAGCACGCCGACCGATTCCGCGCTCAACTGCGGCGCCAGGTCGGCCAGTACTTCGGTGCGAATCGGCGTGGCGCGGCCGGACGCCAGGCTGGACGACAGCCATGCGCGTACGATGAAGAACACAATCAGGGTCCAGATGCCGGCCGCGACCCACCAGATATAGGGGTTGACCTTCTGCACCATGTCCATGGTGGGCTGGCCCAGCGTATGCAGGAAGTCATAGTTGACGCGCTTGCCGAAATCCAGGATCCAGGAAGCGGCGAGATACCAGACGATCACGGCCACGGCGATCACGATCGCGCGCACGAGAAGTCGGGGAAGCGCCAGTTTTAGCAGGGTCTGACCGATAAGTCGGCAATCCTGGCGAACGCGTGCGGGCGAAGTCTGATTCATCATGCAAAATATTGTACCTATGACCCGTCCTATTTTAGAACTGCGGCCCGGCCAGCATCTGACGCTGACCCCTCAATTGCAGCAATCGATCCGATTGCTGCAACTGTCCACGCTCGAGCTCGAAGCGGAGATCTCGCAAGTGCTCGCCGACAATCCGTTGCTGGAGCGCGACGATGAGCCCGCGTCGGCCGAGACCCAGGCGGAATCCGAGCGCGAATCATCGGTCCAGGACGACGAGCCCGCGCCCGAGCGCGACGCGCCGGTGGAGGAAATGCCGGGTTCCGGCGGGGTCTATCCCGACGACGATTCCGGTATGCCCGAGGCGGCCCGGCCCGATACCCTGCGCGAGCACCTGCTGGGGCAATTGGTGCTGACCCGCGCCGCGCCGCGCGATGCCGCGCTGGCGGCGTTGCTGATCGACGAGCTGGACGAGAACGGTTACCTGGGCTCGCCGCTGGAGGAAATCCTGGGCTGGCTGCCGGCCGAAATGGAGCCGGACCTGGACGAGCTGCGCGCGGCGTTGTCGCTGCTGCAATCGTTCGACCCGCCGGGCATCGGCGCCCGCGACATGTCCGACTGCCTGCTGTTGCAACTGCGCAACCCTGACCTGGCGCGCCTGCCCGAAGCCGCCGACCCGGCAGTGCTGGCCTGCGCCCGCCAGGTCTGTGCCCAGCATCTGGCGCTGCTGGCGACGGGCAACCACGCCAGGCTGTGCGCGGCGGCCGGTTGCGACGAGGCCACACTGCGCGCCGCCCATGCCCTGATCCTGCGTCTGGAGCCGCGTCCGGGCCGGGCCTGGACGGTGCCGGCGGCGGACTATGCGGTGCCGGATGTCATCGTGCGCAAGACGCGCCGTGGTTGGCAGGTGACGCTCAACAGCGCCGCCATGCCGCGCCTGCAGATCAACGGCCTGTACGCGCAGATGCTGGCCAACCAGAAGGAATCGGCCCACGCCGGCCTGCAGTCGCAACTGCAACAGGCCAAGTGGATGATCCGCAACGTCGAGCAGCGCTTCGACACCATCCTGCGGGTGGCGCAGGCCATCGTCGATCGCCAGACCGCCTTTTTCAGCCAGGGGCCCGCGGCCATGCGGCCGCTCATCCTGAAGGACATCGCCGGGGAACTCGGCTTGCATGAGTCGACGATTTCGCGCGCCACCACCCAGAAGTACATGCTCACTCCGTTCGGCACGCTGGAGCTCAAGCGCTTCTTCGGGGCGGGGGTGTCGACCGATGGCGGCGATGCCACGTCGGCCACCGCAGTGCAGACCTTCATCCGCCAGATGGTGGCCGAGGAGAACCGGGCCAAGCCGCTATCCGACAGCCAGATCATGGAAAAGTTGGCGGACCAGGGCATCGTCATTGCCCGCCGCACCGTCGCCAAGTATCGCGAGGCGCTGCGGATCGCGCCCGCCGCGTTGCGCAAGGCGCAGGCCGCGGCGCGCTGAATCCGCCTGCAAACGGGGTGGCGTCGGGCGCCGGACCGCGTCCGTGGCGCCTGCCTGTGTGTGGCGCCGCAGCAATAAAACGTCCCTTATTTCAAGGGGTTAGAGGCGTACGTGGTTGCAAATTATTTACGCAGGGTACTTGCCATTGCAGGAATAAATCCCGATAATTATTCTCATGTACATTTGCGTATGTAATGCCATCACCGAACGCCAAGTCCGCGCCAGCGTGGACGCGGGCGCGACGTCGCTTTCCGACCTGCAGTTCGAGTTGGGCGTGGCCACGTGTTGCGGTTGCTGCGCGGCCACCGCCGCCGAATACCTGCCTGGCGGCCGCTGCTCCAGCGTGTGCGACGTGCGCTCGATCGCCGTTCCGGTCAATCCGCCGGCCCCCCTGGCCGACGCGGGCGCGACCGCGGCGAACAGCAGCTATCCGGTCATCCAGGTCGCCGTCGCCTGAGCGGCGCCGCCACCTGCCACGGCTTGCAGGCCCAGCCCTGCAAGCCGTTTTGTTTCCGCTTCACAGAATTCCCTGATCCCCGACGCCAGTAGGCGTAGCGCCGATTCCGTCGACGGTACCGCCGGCTGCGCCGCGCCCACCAGGCGGTGGCCCGGCGCGCGATGCCGCGGCATGCCTGCAATGCCACGCCCAGCCCTCCTGTCAATGCGGCCTGCAACCCCATGAGGTTGGGACTCTCTCCGAATAAATCGTTTGTCAATGAATGAGGCGGCGCCCAGAATGGGCTCCTCGTTTCCTGCCTGGATCGGATGTGCCATGAAGGTGTCATCAGCCGTGCCCGTTGCCGCCTTGCCTGCCGACGCGCCGATGGGCGTGACCTGGGCGCCCATCGCGGCGTTCTGTTTCCTGTGGAGTTCGGCCTTCGCCGCGGCCAAGATCGCGGTGCGCGATTGTCCGCCGCTGACCCTGCTGACGATCCGCTTCCTGATCGCTGGCGCCCTGATGCTGGGGGTGGCGGCGGCCAGCGGGCGCTGGTCGCGGCCCGGCGGCCGCGACCTGGCGGCGCTGATCCTGCTGGGCGTGTTGAACAACGCCGCGTATCTGGGTTTGAGCTGGAGCGGCATGACCACGGTCTCGTCGGCGTTCACGGCGGTGCTGATCAGCACCAATCCCCTGCTGATCGGCGTGTTGGCCGGGCCAGTGCTGGGCGAGCGGCTGGGCTGGCGCAAGATGTTCGGGCTGTGCCTGGGGCTGGGGGGCGTGGCGCTGGTGCTGCGCTCGCGACTGTCCGGCATGCAGGAAGATACGCACGGCACGCTGCTGGTGACCGGCGGGCTGGTGGCGCTGGTCGCGGGTACGCTGCTCTACAAGCGCCTCAAGCCGGCCGCGGGCCTGTGGATGGCGACGGGGATCCAGTCGCTGGCCGGCGCGGCGGCGCTCCTGCCGGTGGCGCTGCTGCACGAGAGCATGGGCGATGCACGCATGACGGCCAGTCTGTTCTGGAGCATGGCATACATGATCGTCGCGGTATCGATCGGCGGCTATTACCTGTGGTTCATGATCCTGAGCCGGGCCAGCGCCACGGCCGCCAGCGCGCTGCATTTCCTGATGCCGCCGCTGGGCCTGTTGTTCGGTTGGGCGGTGCTGCGCGAGCCGGTATCGTGGCTCGACCTGTTGGGCATTGTGCCGATCGCGTTCGGCATCTGGCTGGCGACGCGGCGCGCGCCGTAGGGCCGCGTTTCAGCGGTTGTTCGCGCACAACGTGGCGCGCTCGGGGAGTGGTCCTAGAAATTCAGGGCCGTATCGTGCCGCTTGCGCCGCCGCGCGACCCCCGGAATGCCTGCGAATTGGCCTGATGCATGCCCGTGCAGCCCGCGCCATGCCTTGCGGTCGGATGCAAATCATCAAGCATGCATACTCATTCTCATTTATGTATCGCTTTCCGGTTGCGCTCGTAAAGCGGTTTACCAGATGCGCGCCAAGGCTAGGCGCGGCCCCGCGGCCGATGTTAGTCTGCCGGGGTTGCGTACTCGCGGCATCGTGCGCTTCTTGTCGCGATGCAGTGCGCGTCGCGCCTGACTGCAAGGAGTCCGTTATGAAAGGCGATAAAACCGTCATCCAATTCTTGAACAAGCAGCTGACCAACGAGTTGACGGCGATCAACCAATACTTCCTGCATGCGCGCATGTTGAATCATTGGGGTTTCGACAAGCTCGGCAAGCACGAGTACGAGGAATCCATCGGCGAAATGAAGCATGCGGATCGCCTGATCGCGCGCATCTTCATGCTCGACGGCCTGCCCAACCTGCAAGACCTGCACAAGCTGCTGATCGGCGAAGACGTGCCGGAACTGCTGGCCTGTGACCTGAAGCTGGAGCAAGGCGCCCAGGCCACCGTGAAGGAAGCCATGGCTTATTGCGAATCGGTGCGCGACTACGTCTCGCGCGATCTGTTCCAGGACATCCTGGACGACACCGAAGAGCATATCGATTACCTGGAAACCCAGATCGACCTGATCGACAAGGTGGGCCTGCAGAACTACCTGCAAAGCCAGATGTCCGTGCCCGACTGAGGCGCTTGCCGCGGCATGCAAAATGGCGCCCCTCGGGGCGCCATTTTCTTGCAGTGCTCGCGTCTGGCGCGAGCCGTGGGATCGGATTTACTGCGGGCGGGCCGGGCATTCGGCCATCGTGCCCCAGGCCCGGTTGGGGCCGCAGTACTTGTTGCGGGCCGCCCACGAGCACGAGGGGCGTTCGAAGAAGCCCTGCGTGGCGCAGTGCGCCAGTTCGCGCTTGAGCGCGTCCTGCCAGCCGGGCGCGCCCGGCGCCGGTGACGAATTCGGCGGGGGCGGCGCCTGCACCATGGGCGTGTTGCCGTAGCCGGCGGCCTGTTGGGCCGGTGCCTGGCCGCCGTTGATGGCGGTGCCGGTGCCCGGCGCCTGCAGGTCGAGCGTGCTGACGTCAGAGGTGCCTTGCGGCAGCGGCACCTGCGAGGCCGCGGCGATTTCGCGCGCCTGGTCCTGGCTGATGCGCTCGCGCGAAATCTGCACAGCCGGATCGCTGAGGGTGTCGAACAGCGAGACCGTGTTGATGGTCCATTCGTGGTCGGCCGGTTTGTCGGGCACGCCGAGCGTGCCGTCGATGCGCGGTTGCGGGGGCTGCGCCACGTAGGGACGCCCGTTGGCGTCGAGCACGGGTTGTTGCGACGCGGCCGCATCCTGGCCGGGTGCAGGCGCGGCCTGTGGCGCGTGCGCCACCAGCCAATCACCCAGTTGAATGCCGCCCCAGGCCGACGCGCCAAGCGCCAGCAGAAGCGTTGCGAATAATAAACGCCAAGACATTGCTACCCTCAAATCTGCCGTGCGGTACCCGAACGGGTCTACGCCTTGTCTCCGAAAACCTTGCCGCCATGCTCTCGCATCGCGTGGAATTTCACATCCGGATACAGTTCCTCGGCCACGCGCAACTGCGCGGGCGAACCGATCAAAAACGCCGCCGCATCGACCACATCATAGGCGATATGGGCAGCATTGGCATCCATGAACTTGCGCAGCGCCTTGGGGTTATCGGAAGTAATCCAACGTGCCATTGTGTAGCGCGAAGGCATCATGCGCGCGTCCACGCCGTACTCGGTCTTGAGGCGGTGCGCGACCACTTCGAACTGCAGCTGGCCGACCGCGCCGAGCAGCAGCGAGCCGCCGGCGGCCTCGGGGCGGAACACCTGGATGGCGCCCTCTTCGCCCAGTTGTGTCAGGCCGGTGCGCAACTGCTTGGTGCGCAGCGGGTCTTTCACTTCGACGGCCTGGAACAGTTCCGGCGCGAAGAACGGCAGGCCGGTGAACTGCAGCGTTTCGCCTTCGGTCAGCACGTCGCCCAGTTGCAGCACGCCGTGGTTGGGAATGCCGATGACGTCGCCGGCATAGGCCTCGTCCAGCAGCTCGCGGCGTTGCGACAGGAACGACACCACGTTGTTGGGGCGCATTTCCTTGTTGGTGCGGGCGACCTTCAGGCGCATGCCGCGCTCGAAGCGGCCGGAGCTGACGCGCACGAAGGCGACGCGGTCGCGGTGCGCCGGGTCCATGTTGGCTTGCACCTTGAACACCACGCCGGTGAACTTGGGTTCCTCGGGCTGCACCTCGCGTTGCAGCGCCACGCGCGGGCCGGGCGGGGGAGCCTGTTCGACCAGCGCGTCCAGCACTTCCTGCACGCCGAAGTTGTTGATGGCCGAGCCGAAAAACACCGGGGTCTGCTTGCCGGCCAGGAACTGGTCGCGGTCGAAGGCTGGGGCGGCCTCGTTGATCAGTTCGATTTCGCCGCTGGCCTGCTCGAAGGCCGCGCCGAAGCGGCGCGCGATCTCGGGGTTGGTCAGGCCTTCGATGAAGTCGTCGTTGTCCGCGCGGCGCTCCTGGCCGGGGCGGAACACGCGCATGCGGTCGCGGCGGATGTCGAACACGCCGCCGAAGGCCTTGCCCATGCCCACCGGCCACGAGAACGGCACCGCGTCCATGCCCAGGTGGCCTTCGATTTCCGACAGCAGTTCGAGCGGTTCGCGCACTTCACGGTCCATCTTGTTGATGAATGTGATGATGGGCGTGTTGCGCGCGCGGCAGACCTGCAGCAGGCGGATGGTCTGGGGCTCGACGCCGTTGGCGGCGTCGATCACCATCAGCGCGGCATCGACCGCCGTCAGCACGCGGTAGGTGTCTTCCGAGAAGTCCTGGTGGCCCGGGGTGTCGAGCAGGTTGATGACGCAGTCGCGGTATTCCATCTGCATCACCGACGAGGCCACCGAAATGCCGCGCTGCTTTTCGATTTCCATCCAGTCGGAGGACGCGTGGCGCGAGGCCTTGCGCGCCTTGACGCTGCCGGCGATCTGGATCGCGCCCGCGAACAGCAGCAGCTTTTCGGTCAGCGTGGTCTTGCCCGCGTCGGGGTGGGAAATGATGGCGAAGGTACGGCGCCGCGCTACTTCTTGTGGGATGTTCATGATCGGAGGATTCAACCTGACGCCGCGGATTCAGCCCGGCGCGGTCCGGTATGGTGCATCGAAACAAGCGGGGCACGCGCCGTTGCCGGCGCGTGCCCCGCGCGTGGAAATTCAGGAATGGCGGCGGAACGAGGCCAGGAACACGCCCGCCAGGATGAACAGCGAACCGAAGGTGCGGTTCATCCAGCGGATGTGCCTGGCGCTGCGCAGCAGGCGCAGCACGCGCGCCGCCAGCAGCGTGTAGATGCCCATCGCCACCAGGTCGGTGAATGCCAGCGTGCCGGCCAGCGCCGCGTACTGCGGCGTCAGCGGCAAGGCGGTGTCGACGAACTGAGGCACCACCGCCAGCAGGAACACCGTGCCCTTGGGGTTCATGGTGTTGATCAGGAAGCCGCGCATCACCAGCTCGCGGATCGTGGCCTGCTTGGGATCGCCGGCATCGACCGCGACGGGCGCGGCGTCGGTGCGGATCTGGCGCACACCCAGGTAGATCAGGTAGGCCACGCCCAGGTACTTGACCACGTTGAAGGCCATTTCGGAAGTGGCCAGCACCGCGCCCAGGCCGACCGCGACCACCACGAACTGGAACAGGATGCCCAGGATCAGGCCGGCCGTGTTCCAGTAGCCGCGGGCGAACCCGTACTTCAGTCCGGAGGACATCGCCGAGATGGCCCCCGCGCCAGGCGAGAACGAAATGGCCCAGGAGGCCAGGAAGAACGTCAACCAGGTGGAAAGAGGCATGATGGCGCGGGTCCGTGGGTCGCAGTAACAGGTATGCCGCTGATATTACTTGGAGAGCAGCGCCGCGCGCGGGGCGCCGGCCGGGCGCCCGTTGCCGCCGTTGCCGGCGGGACGCGCGTTGCCGTCGGGACGGCGGTGGTTCTGCGCCGGACGCGCATCGCTGCG
>NZ_CADIJV010000020.1 GCF_902859765.1 Achromobacter pulmonis | reverse complement strand
GTCACAGCCGCGGGCGGCGTGCTGGCCGCCGGCGGGGCAGCCGGCGGCGTAGCGGAGGGCGCCGGCGTGGACGATGCCGCGGGCGGCGCCACCGCCTCATCGCTCTTGTTGCAGCCGGCCAGCGCGGCGGCCAGCGCCAGCATGATGCAGGCCTTGGCTTGGATCGTCCTCATGCCTCTATCCTTTATTGGTTCTTGGTATTCAGAGAGCCGCGGCGCCAGATCCCAATTGCCGCAACCCGACCAGGCCCGCATACCGCAATGAACTGGACTTGATTCTTCTTCAGCCCACCGTTCGCAACAAGCTCATCCGTGTAAACCCTCGTATCACGCCCCGCCCCCGTTTTACGCCCTGCTCCGACGCATCTGCCGGCTACCGGTCACATCGATATCTGGCACGCGAAGCCCGGCCCGCAACGCTCGGCGGCCGGCGGCCTGTGCCCGGACGCCAGCCGCGTCAACGCCAGCAAGCGTGCCGACATGCGGGCAGGCCGGCATCAACTCGCAACAAATGGCGGCGGCAAAACATATCCCGTTGCATTCCTCACCACAACCGCGCCATGCACCGCATTGATGCTGACTCCTGGTGCATGACGCACTATATTGGTGCAATCAGGCACAACCAAAGCGCCTGCCCGCCCGCCTTCCGGGCGTCACACCATATGGCATGGAATTTGCTTGATGGACGATGCCAACGTGCAACCATGAGAGGAAATGCCATGAAACTCATCATCGCCATCATCAAGCCCTTCAAGCTCGACGAAGTGCGGGTGGCTCTATCCGGGATCGGCGTCCAGGGCCTCACCGTTACCGAAGTGAAGGGATTCGGGCGCCAGAAGGGCCATACCGAGCTCTATCGCGGCGCCGAATACGCCGTCGACTTCCTGCCGAAACTGCGTGTCGAGGCCGCCGTGCCCGACCACCTTGTCGACCAGGTCATCGAAGCCATTGAGCAAGCCGCCCGCACCGGCAAGATCGGTGACGGCAAGATCTTCGCCGCCCCCCTTGAACAAGTGATCCGTATCCGGACTGGCGAAGCCGGCGAAGCTGCGCTGTAGACAAATAAGAAAGACTCATTGGAGCCTGAAAATGGATAAAGCAGATATCTCCTGGTTGCTCGTCTCTACCCTCCTCGTATTGATGATGGCCGTACCCGGTCTGGCGATGTTCTATGGCGGCCTGGTACGCAGCAAGAATGTGCTGTCGGTGCTGCTGCAAGTAATGTGCACGTTCGTGCTGGGCCTGGTCCTCTGGTTCATCTACGGTTATTCCCTCGCCTTCACCGAAGGCAACGCGTTCTTCGGCGGCCTCTCGCGTGCGTTCTTCTCCGGGATGTTCAATCCGGCCGATGGCAAGTACGCCATGTCGAACTCGCTGACCGAACTGCTGTTCGCCTCGTTCCAGGCCACGTTCGCCGGCATCACCTGCGCGCTGATCGTGGGCAGCTTCGCC
Source organism: Achromobacter pulmonis (assembly GCF_902859765.1). Taxonomy (GTDB): domain Bacteria; phylum Pseudomonadota; class Gammaproteobacteria; order Burkholderiales; family Burkholderiaceae_B; genus Achromobacter; species Achromobacter pulmonis. Next base: position 99,878 of record NZ_CADIJV010000020.1, on the reverse strand, counting down.
GAGCGCGCCCGCTTCTCGGCGGTGCTGGTGTTCACGGTGATCTGGTTCACGTTCGCCTACGTGCCGATCGCGCACATGGTCTGGTTCGCTTCGGAAACGGCGCCCGGCCTGCTCAACGCCAAGGGCGCGCTGGACTTCGCCGGCGGCACCGTGGTGCACATCAATGCCGGCGTCGCCGGCCTGGTGGGCGCGTATGTGATCGGCAAGCGCGTCGGCTATGGCCGTGAAGCGATGCAGCCGCACAACCTGCCGATGACGTTTGTCGGCGCCGCGCTGCTGTGGGTCGGCTGGTTCGGCTTCAACGCCGGCTCCGCGCTGGCCGCCAACGAAAACGCCACCCTGGCCTTCTTCAACACCATGATCGCCACGGCTGGCGCCGTGCTGGCCTGGCTGTTCACCGAATGGGCCATCAAGGGCAAGCCCTCGATGCTGGGTGCCGCCTCCGGCGCCGTTGCCGGCCTGGTCGGCATCACCCCCGCGGCCGGCCTGGTCGGCCCGGTTGGCGCGCTCATCATCGGCGTGATTGCCGGCGTGGTCTGCGTGTGGGGCGTCAATGGCCTGAAGCGCCTGCTCCGTGCGGATGACGCGCTGGACGTGTTCGGCGTGCACGGCGTGGGCGGCATCGTCGGCGCCCTGCTGACCGGCGTCTTCAACGCCCAGGTACTGGGCGGCCCCGGCCTGGCCGAACCTGGCATGATCATGGGCCAGTTGTGGGTGCAGCTCGAAGGCGTGCTGCTGACCATCGTCTGGTCGGGCGTGGTCGCCTGGATCGCCTACAAGATCGCCAACGCCCTGTGCGGCCTGCGCGTGCCGGAAGACCAGGAACGCGAAGGGCTGGACGTCACCAGCCACGGCGAATCGGCCTACCACAGCTAATTCCGCCTCGCGCCACGGCGCGGACGGCAACAGCAAGCCCCCTGCCAGCCAGGGGGCTTTTTTTTCGGCCCGCTGGCGGCCAAGCGCCCGGGCCCGCCCTGCTCGCCCCAGAAAAAACCCGGCGCGTGCGCCGGGTTCTTGATGCGGGGCACGGCCTCGCGGGCCGCCGCCCGGGTCACAGGTCCAGGGTATCCAGATCCACCGGCAAGGCCCGGTTCAGGGCGCTGGCGACCTTCACGCGCAACGCATTGGAATGGGCGCGGCGCACCTCCCGCTTGACGTCCAGCAGCTGCTGCGGGTGCATCGAGAATTCGGTCAACCCCAAGCCCAGCAGCAAACGCGTCATGCGCGAATCGCCGGCCATTTCGCCGCACACGGCTACCGGTTTGCCCGCTCTTTCGCCCGCGTTGATGGTGTGGGCAATCAACCGCAGCACCGCCGGATGCAAGGGGTCATAGAGCGACGCCACGTCATGGTCGCCGCGGTCAATGGCCAGCGTGTACTGGATCAGGTCGTTGGTGCCGATCGAGAGAAAATCCAGCGCCTGCGCGAAGGGTTCGATGGCGATGGCGATGGCCGGCACCTCGACCATGGCGCCCACTTCCATGTGCGCCGCGTAGGGCTGGCCGCGCGCATCCAGTTCGCGCCGCGCCGACTCGATGGCCGCCCGCGTCGCCACCACCTCGTGCATGTGCGCGATCATCGGGATCAGCAGCCGCACCGGCCCGTGGGCCGACGCCCGCAGAATGGCGCGCAACTGCGTCGCGAACATCTCCGGACGCGCCAGGCAATAGCGGATGGCGCGCTGGCCCAGCGCCGGATTGGTGGCCACGGTAGCCTCGCCATCCAGCGTCTTGTCCGAGCCGATGTCCAACGTGCGGATGGTGACCGGACGGCCCGCCATCACCTTCACGACGGACGAGTAGGCCTCGTACTGCTCTTCTTCGCCCGGCAGATCCGGGCGCCCCATGAACAGGAACTCGCTGCGGAACAGGCCAATGCCGTGCGCTCCCGAGGCCAGCGCCAGCGCCGCTTCTTCCGGCAGTTCGATGTTGGCATGCAGGACGATGTCGATGCCATCCAGCGTGACGGAAGGCTCATCGCGCAACAGACTCAGTTCGGCGCGCTCGTCGGCATAGTCGGCCTGGCGACGGCGGTATTCCTGCATGATGCGTTTCGACGGATTGACCACCACCGCGCCAGCGGCGCCATCGATGATCAGCATGTCGCCGTCGCGCACCAACTCGCGCACATTGCCCATGGCCACCACGGCGGGCACCCCCATGCTGCGCGCCACGATGGCGGTATGCGAGGTCGGCCCGCCCAGGTCGGTGACGAAGGCGGCGAAGCGTCCGCCGCGCAGGCGCAGCATGTCGGCTGGCGAAATGTCATGCGCCACCACCACCAGCGCCTCGTCGCCGCCCATGTGCGACATGTCCGGCAGGATCACGGACGTGCCCGACAGCACATGCAGCACCCGCTCGATCACCTGGCGCACATCGGCGCCGCGTTCGCGCAGGTACTCGTCTTCCATGGCGTCGAACTGCTGGCCCAGGATCTGGCCCTGCGTGGTCAGCGCCCATTCGGCGTTGTAGTGCCGCTCGGCAATCAGCGCCAGCGTCTGTTCGGCCAACAGCGGATCGCCCAGCAACAGGCTGTGCACATTCAGCATGGCGCCCAGCTCGCGCGGCGCATCGGCCGGCAGGGTATCGGCCAATTGCAGCAGTTCCTGCTGGGCCGAGGCCAGCGCCTCGGTCAGGCGGCGGCTTTCGGCCGGCACGTCCTCGGGCGATATGCGGTAGTGCGCCACTTCCAGCGCCGCCGCCCCCATGACCACCGCGCGGCCGATGGCGTAGCCGCGCGCCACACCCTTGCCGTACAAACAAATAACGGGGCTGGCAGAGCCAGCCCCGTCATGCGTATCGACCGCGGTAGCGCCCGCGGACATGCCGGCCCGGACAATGTCCGGGCCGGCGGATTCGGAAGCGCTGCTATTCCTGTTCACCGAATTTGCTATCGAACAGAGTTTCAATTTCGGAGAGCGCCTGTTCGGCATCGTTGCCGGAGGCCTCCAGTTTGACCGTCACGCCCAACCCGGCGGCCAGCATCATGACCCCCATGATGCTCTTGGCATTGACACGCTGCGCGCCCCGGGAGATGAAGATCTCGCTGGAGAACTTGCTGGCAAGTTGCGTCAGTTTGGCGGCCGCCCGCGCATGCAAACCCAATTTATTGCTGATGACAATGTCTTTATTAGGCATAGGAATTATGATGACCGCGGCATCACACCGCAGTTGGTGATTGCAGCAAATTGTCCAAGCGCTCGTCGGCTTGAAATATTAGCCGAAATATAGGACAAATTCCTGCCCGTCAGTCTACCCGCAATACCCCTTGCACCCCGCCCGCGAGCGCCTTCTCGCGTGTCTCGGCCAACGAGAGATTCCGGTAGGTCAGCGCGCGCAGCAGCATGGGGGTGTTCAGGCCCGCCAGTACGCAGCACTGGATACCCTGCGCCTGCGCGTCGGCCACGGCCCGCTTGGAGATATTCGCGGGCGTGGCACCGATCAGGTCGGTCAGCACCAGCACCCCGCCGCCGTGATCCTGCTCAAGGATGTCCTTGAGCACGGCCGGAGCCAGATCGTCGGGCCGGTCCTCGGGCTGAATGTCGTGGATTGCCAACATGCCGTCAAGGTTACCCATGACGTGGCTGGCGCACTCGCGCATCGCCGCGCCCAGGGGCGCGTGCACCACAATGACGATACCCGTGGTCATGGCTGGTTCCGGCGATTCAGGCGGCGGCCGCGGCATCGGCGGCCGTCATGGCCCCGGTGGCCACGGCCTCTTCCAGCGCCTGGACGAACATGCCGGCGACGTCGAAACCGGTCTGCTCGGCGATCTCCACGAAACAGGTGGGGCTGGTGACGTTGACCTCGGTGACGTAGTCGCCGATGACATCCAGGCCGACCAGCAGCAGGCCGCGCTCGGCCAGCTTGGGCGCGACGGCCTCAGCGATCTCGCGGTCGCGCGGCGACAGCTCCTGCGCCACGCCCCGGCCACCAGCGGCCAGGTTGCCGCGGGTTTCGCCGGCCAGCGGGATGCGCGCCAGCGAATACGGGACCGGCTCGCCGCCGATCAACAGGATGCGCTTGTCACCCTTGACGATCTCGGGAATGTAACGCTGCGCCATGATGGTGCGCGCGCCGTTGTCGGTGAGCGTTTCCAGGATGGCGTTCAGGTTCGGGTCCTTGGGCTGCAGGCGGAACACGCCAGTGCCGCCCATGCCGTCCAGCGGCTTGACGATGACGTCGTGGTGCTTGTCGTGAAAGGCCTTCAGGCGCGCCATGTTGCGCGTCACCAGCGTCGGCGCGGTGAACTCGCTGATCTCGGTGATGGCCAGCTTTTCGGGATGGTTGCGGATCGCCGCACCGCCGTTGAACACCTTGGCGCCCTGCGCTTGGGCGTATTCGAGCAGGTGGGTGGAATACACGTATTCCATGTCGAAAGGCGGGTCTTTACGCATCACCACCGCGCCGAAATCGGCCAGCGGCAGGTCCTGGGAGGCAGACTCGCGCCACCAGTCGTGGCCGTGCAGGTCGGCGCCTTCCACCAGCTCGATGGGCGTGGTGACAGCCTTGACCGTGCCGGCCTCGATGTAAAGATCGCCCTGCATGGCCACACTGAGCGTATGGCCGCGCACCACCAGGGCACGCATCATGGCGACAGAACTGTCCTTGTACGCCTTCAAGAGCGGCAAGGGATCCAAAACGAACAAAACATGCATCGCGACACCCCGAACGTACGCCGCCTTCCCTTTCGGGAAGGCGGCTATCAATGACATCGTAGCGCAGAGCCGCCCAATAAGCGAACCCGCCGAACATGGGCTGGACGGCGGGTCGCGGGAAGGAACGGCCAGGCCTATCCAGAAGGAAAGGCCGGCAGGAGCTTTACGCCGCCGATTCCGGCTTGCCCGCGGGGGGAGCCTTCTTCTTGGGCGCCAGCACCATGACCATCTGACGGCCTTCGAGCTTCGGCATGGCTTCGACCTGGGCCAGTTCCAGCAGATCGTCGCGCACCCGCTCAAGTACCCGCATGCCCAGTTCCTGGTGAGCCATTTCACGGCCACGGAATCGCAGGGTCACCTTGGCCTTGTCGCCTTCCTCGAGGAAGCGGCGCAGATTGCGCAGCTTGACCTGGTAGTCGCCCTCGTCGGTGGCCGGACGGAATTTGACTTCCTTGACCTGGATGACCTTCTGCTTCGAGCGAGCTTCGGCTTGGCGCTTCTGCTCTTGGTACTTGAACTTACCGTAGTCCATCAAACGGCAGACCGGCGGCTCGGCGTTCGGCGCGATTTCCACCAGATCCACGTCGTTTTGCTCGGAAAGACGGAACGCGTCGGCGATCTTGACGATGCCCAGCTGTTCTCCGTCCAGACCTATCAGGCGCACCTCGGGGACGCGGATTTCACCGTTGATGCGATTGGCTTTTTCAGTGGCGATGTTGAAAGCTCCTAGAAATGTTAAGCAGCGCTGCCATCGGGTTGATTGACGTCGCGGCGGGTGGATACGTCTTCGGACAGGCGGGCGACGAAGTCGTCGAACGCGATGGCACCGAGGTCCAGACCGCCCAATCCGCGTACGGCGACGGTGCCGTTCTGCTTCTCCTTGTCGCCGACGACGAGGATGTACGGCACCTTCTGCAGGCTGTGCTCCCGAATTTTACGAGTGATTTTTTCACCGCGCAAATCGGACTCGACCCTAAAGCCTTGTTTTTTCAGGCTTTGCGTGATTTCGGCCGCATAATCGGCCGAAGGTTCGGAAATGCAACACACCACGGCCTGCACCGGCGCCAGCCAGGGCGGCATCGCGCCGGCGTGGTTTTCGATCAGCATGCCGATGAAACGCTCGAGCGAACCCAGGATGGCGCGGTGCAGCATCACGGGCGGACGACGCTGGTCGTTCTGGTCCACGTACTCGGCGCCCAGGCGCACAGGCATGGAAAAGTCGACCTGGATCGTACCGCACTGCCAGTGGCGGCCGATAGCGTCCTTCAGCGTGTATTCGACCTTGGGGCCGTAGAACGCGCCCTCTCCGGGGGAGATCTCGAATTCGCAGCCAGTGCGGCGCAGGCTTTCCATCAAGGCCTGTTCGGCCGTGTCCCAGACCTCGTCCGAACCGATGCGCTTTTCCGGACGCGTGGCGACCTTGTACAGCACCTCGGTGAAGCCGAAGTCGCGGTAGACCCTCTGCAACAGGGCCGTGAAGTCGGCGCATTCGTCCTGGAGCTGCTCTTCGGTACAGAAGATGTGGCCGTCGTCCTGCGTGAAACCACGCACGCGCATCATGCCGTGCAGCGAGCCGGACGGTTCGTTGCGGTGGCACTGGCCGAATTCGCCGTAGCGCAGCGGCAGCTCGCGGTAGGAATGCAGGCCGGCATTGAAGATCTGCACGTGACCCGGGCAGTTCATCGGCTTCAGGCCATAGACGCGGTTCTCGGACTCGGTCGTGAACATGTTTTCACGGTAGTTGTCCCAGTGGCCGGTCTTTTTCCAGAGCGAGATGTCCAGGATCTGCGGCGCTTTCACTTCCTGGTAGCCGTTGTCGCGGTAGACCGAGCGCATGTACTGCTCGACCTGCTGCCACAGGGCCCAGCCCTTGGGGTGCCAGAAAATCAGGCCGGGCGCTTCGTCCTGGAAGTGGAACAGGTCGAGTTCGCGGCCGATCTTGCGGTGGTCACGGCGCTCGGCCTCTTCCAGCATGTGCAGGTAGGCTTCCTGTTCTTCCTTGGTGGCCCAGGCAGTGCCGTAGATGCGCTGGAGCATCTCGTTCTTGCTGTCGCCGCGCCAGTAGGCGCCGGCCACCTTCATCAGCTTGAAGACCTTCAGCTTGCCCGTGGACGGCACGTGCGGGCCGCGGCACAGGTCGATGAACTCGCCTTCGCGATACAGGCTGAGCGGCTCGTTCGAAGGAATCGAGGCGATGATCTCCGCCTTGTACTTTTCGCCGATGCCCTTGAAGAACTCGACGGCGTCGTCGCGCGACCAGACTTCGCGCGTGACGATCTCGTCCTTCTTGGCCAGTTCGGCCATCTTCTTCTCAATGGCGGTCAGGTCTTCGGGCGTGAACGGGCGCTTGTACGAGAAGTCGTAGTAGAAACCGTTGTCGATCACCGGGCCGATGGTGACCTGGGCGTCGGGGAACAATTCCTTGACGGCGTAGGCCAGCAAGTGCGCCGTAGAATGGCGGATCATGTCCAGGCCGTCAGCGTCCTTGGCGGTCACGATGGCCAGGCGGGCGTCGCCCTCGATGCGGTAGCTGGTATCGACCAGCGTGGGGTCGGCGCCGTCAAAGGTCACGCGGCCGCCCAAGGCGGCTTTGGCCAATCCCGCGCCGATCGACTGCGCCACCTCGGCGACCGTGACCGGCCCCGGGTATTGGCGCTGCGAACCATCGGGCAATGTGATCTGTACCATCGGGAGTGCTTCCTGGGGTTCTTGGGGAAAAATCGAAATTCAGAAACGAAAAACGCGGCTGGTAGCCGCGTTTATCTGGTTGTCTTGCTGAGTCCTACCGCTGACCTGACACGGTGAAACCCGACGCACGAAAAACTAACGCGACATAGGGCGAAAGTTCCGGGTCGTAGTTCGTGCCAGCGGGAAAAACATGGTGCCTGGGCCTTGAGGGTGGACTTGGTGCCGCGCCACCGGTGCGATTGAAGCGCGGTCGGTGGAGCTTATCGTTGCCGATTGTAGCACCCTTTGCGCCTATCTCGTGACATTTGCGCGACAGCGGCGGCCCGTGACGGCTTCAGGCCAGATTGCGGCTATCCGCAATCGTGGCCAACGCGTGTCTCACACCGTCCTCCCAATGCGGCGCGAGGATACCGAAAGTGCGTTCCAGCAGCCGGCTGTCGAGCCGCGAATTGGCCGGCCGGCGCGCCTTGGCGGGATATTGGTCAGAGCGCACCGCCACGATGTCGCCTGGCGTCAGGGTGACGGCCAAGCCGGCGCGGCGCGCCTGCTGCGCGATGAAACAGGCGTACTCATGCCAACTGGCATCGCCGGTGGCGGCCAGGTGATACAGGCCGAACGGGAAAGCCGCATGCGCCGGCCGCGCCAGGTAGCGGGCCAGCATCAGCGCGGTGGCATCGGCGATGTAGGCGGCGCCGGTCGGGGCGCCGCGCTGGTCGCTCACCACCCTGAGCGTTTCTGGCTGGCGCAGCGCCAGCAACATGGTCTTGAGGAAGCTGTTGCCAAATACGCCGTAGACCCACGATGTGCGCAACACCAGGTGCGCCGGGTTCATGGCGCAGACCGCCCGCTCGCCGGCCAGCTTGCTGCGGCCATAGGCGTTCAGCGGCGCCGGCGCGTCGCACTCGTCATAGGGACCGGCCTTGGCGCCGTCGAACACGTAGTCCGATGAATAGTGGACGATGAGCGCGCCGCGCTCGGCCGCCAGGGCCGACAGTTCGCCCGCCGCCTCGGCATTGATGCGCATGGCGCGCACGGTGTCTTCCTCGGCGCGCTCGACGGCCGTGTAGGCCGCGGCATTGACGATGATGTCCGGCTTCTCGCGGCGCACCAGCCGCGCGATCTGCAGCGGATAGGTCAGGTCGCAATCGGCGCGCCCGAATGCCGCCACGCGGCCCAGCGGCGCGAGGCTGCGCCGCAGTTCGAAACCCAATTGCCCATCCCTGCCTAGTATCAGAATCTTCTTGGACATGCGCTGCCCACCGCCTTGCCTGTCTTGCGCCACCGGCCAGCGAACGCCGGGCCGGAATATCGACGCGATTTTATTCCTCGCCACGCCAGTCAAAGCATGGCCGGGATTAACGTCGCATCACGGTATCACAAACGTAGTTTTGTCTGATTCATGTTTAGTTTTGGGCAATACGACGCCGTAAGACCATAAGCTTCACACTCGAATTTCGGACTGGTTACGGCGAGTGTGCAGTCCCAGCAGCCTTCGGGCGCACACCCTTTTTACCGACGTTTTCCCGTCCATTCTGTGGAGTCTTGATGAATACTGCCTCAGCGCCGGATGCCGCCGCCTCTGCCGAGCCGCGCTCCCACGATGCAGGTGACCGCCCCAATTCCCGCAAGCACCTGCTGCTGTCGCGGCCGCCCCCTGTCATCCGGGTGGCGATCCTCGATGACCATCCCGTCGTGGCGCTGGGCCTGGGCGCCTACCTGGATGCCCGGCCCGGCTTTCGTGTCATCCACCAGGAAACCTCGGCCAGCCGGCTGCTGGACAAGCTCTCCAGCACGCCCTGCGACGTGGCCCTGATCGATTTCTACCTGCCCCAGGAACCCTGGGATGGCGTCAATTACCTGCGCCGCCTGCGGCGCTATCACCCCAACCTGGCGATCATCACCTTCTCGGCGGGCAATCGCCAGGAAACCCAGTATGCGGCGTATCGCGCCGGCGCCAACGGCTACCTGGCCAAGCAATGGGGCATGTTGCTGCTGCCCGAGATGATCCACGGCGTCCTCAGCAAGAAAGATCCTTTCCTCTCGGTGCACGACGGCAAGATCCGCCCCCTGTCGCCGCGCCCGCCCCACGCGATGCTGACCACCTCCGAGGTCGAGGTCCTGCGCCACATCAGCCAGGGAATGTCGGTGACTCAGATCGCCGCGCGCCTGAAGCGCAGCAAGAAGACCGTCAGCACCCACAAGCGCCGCGCCATGCGCAAGCTGCAACTGTCCGACGACCTGGCGCTGGCCTTGTTCCTGCGCGAGAAATTCGCCGAATAGGCCTGCGCCGCAGTCCGGCTTCGCCGGCTGCCCGCCTGGGCGGCCGGCCCGTCAGATGATGCGCGAATAGCTGGCCGCCGTGCTGGCGTTGCGCAGATAGCCATCGAAGGTCATGGCCACGGCCCTGACGAAATACCAGCCCAGGCCGGTTACGCGTAATTCGCCGGCACGCAGGTTGACCAGGCCGAGTTCGGCCAGATTGGCCACCTGCGACAGCTCCGGCCCGAAATAGTCCCCAAACCGCAAGCCATGCCGCGCCTCGACGCCGGCAAAGTCCACCCTGCCCTGGCACATGATGTCCATGATGACGTCGCGTCGCGCCAGGTCATCGGCATTGAGCGCCAGCCCCCGCTCGACGGCGAAATGGCCCGACTCGATGGCCGCGTAATAGCTGTCCAGATCCTTGGCGTTCTGGCTGTAGGTATTGCCGATGCGGCCGATGGCCGACACGCCCAGCGCCACCAGGTCGCGGTCGGGCTGGGTACTGTAGCCCTGGAAATTGCGATGCAATTGGCCGCGCTGCTTGGCGATCGCCAGGGCGTCCGTGGTCAGCGCGAAATGATCCATGCCGATGTAGGTATAGCCCTGTTTCAGGAACCCCTCGATGGCCGCGCTGAGCAGGCCGACCCGGGTGGCGCGGTCGGGCAGATCCTCCGGATTGATGCGGCGTTGCGGCTTGAAGCGCTCGGGCAGGTGGGCGTAGGCGTAGAGCGCGATACGGTCGGGCCGCAATGCGCTGACCTGCTCGATGGTGCGCGCGAACGACGCCGTGGTCTGCAGCGGCAGGCCGTAGATCAGGTCGACGTTGATCGAGGCATAGCCCAACGCCCGGGCGCTCTGCATCAGGTCGCGCACCTCTTCGAACGACTGCACGCGATGCACGGCGACCTGCACTCTGGGGTCGAAGTCCTGCACGCCGAAGCTGAGCCGATTGAAGCCCAGTGCGCGCAGCGTTGCCAGGCGCTGCGGCGTGGCCGTGCGGGGGTCCACCTCGATGGAGATCTCGGCGTCGGGCTCGAAGCGGAAGGCTGCGCGCAGGTCCGCCATCAGTCGATCAAGCTCTTCATCGGCAAGAAAGGTCGGAGTGCCGCCGCCGAAATGCAGCTGCGACACAGGCATGCCCGGCCCCAACTCGGCCACGTGCAGGGCGATTTCCCGCGCCAGCGCATCCAGGTAGCGCGCCGCGCGGTCGTGATGGCGGGTCACGACCTTGTTGCACGCGCAGTAATAGCAAACCGAATCGCAGAACGGGATATGCACGTAGAGCGACAACGGTTCCGGCGTACAGGCCGCGCGCCGCTGCCCGAGGGCCTGGCGATACTCGGCCTGGCCAAACGCCTGGTGGTAGCGGTCGGCAGTGGGATATGAGGTATAGCGGGGGCCGTTCTTGTCCAGCCGCGCGAGCAACTGGGGGGGAAAGAAAGGTTCGGCGGCGGCCGACGGGTCGGCGACTGAGGGGCTGAGGGTGGCTTGCATACCTCGAATTATTCGCCTGCGCCGACCCGCGGGGGTTGATCTGGCGCAAACGTGGCCGGCGCCTGCTGCGAGGACGCAACGCGCCAGGCGTGACACGGCCGCCGGACCCGGTCCCGCGCCGCCGGCAGCCGCGGGGCGGAACCGAGACCCATGCCCCGTAAAATGCCCACATTTCCCCATGACAAGGACATTCCCCGTGGATACCGAACTCGACGGACGCCTGCTTGCGCTGCGCCAGGCGCTGGCGATCGCCATCGCCCTTTCCACCCGCGGCAGCCCGCAAGCCACCGACATGGCCCTGGAACTGCTGGGCGACCTGAAGGCCAACCTGGACGATGCGCCGTCGGACAGCCCCTTTGAAAAGCCCGAATGGGCGGTTGGCGCGCATGACGAGCTGGAGGGCATCGCGCGCCTGGTGCGCGCTTTCACCCAGACCCCCGAACCGGGCGCTGACGCCTGATCCCTTCGGCGCCGCGTGCGCCGTCAACGCACGGCGCCGCTTGACCTTTGGGCGCCGCGCATGCGCCGCGCGGCCCGCCCGGCGCGTTTCTCTCACTGCCGCCGCGCCGATTCCACCGGGCCGGCCCGCAGGACAAGCCCCCGCGGCGCCGGGTCCTCCGGCCTTGCCGTGGCCCTGCCACGCTTGAACGCCTCCTCCCGCCTCGCATTCGGCCTCATCGATCACCAGACAACTGGCCTGACCACCAGATAGGAAGACGGGAAATCCCTCTGATCGTTTTCCCTTTATTCCCTGAATTTCGCTTCTATTTCAACGACAAGATACCTATATTGGTGGCCTGACCACCTGACCAAGATTTTGCAGTACCGCCATGAGCACCTTCCAAGCCGTCGCCGTCACCCGCCTCTATCGCATGATCGCCGACCAGATCGCCGGGCGCATCCGCGCGGGCGATTTTCCGCGCGGCGGCCGCTTGCCTTCCGAGCGCGAGCTGGCCGAACAATTGCAGGTGAGCCGGGCCTCGATCCGTGAAGCGCTGATCGCCCTGGAGATCGAGGGCTACGTGGAGGTGCGGGTGGGCACCGGCGTATTCGTCACGGCCAGCCGCGAAGCCGCCCCCGCCGCTCCAGGCGGCGCGTCTGCGGCCATCCAGGACGACATCGGCCCCTTCGACCTGCTCGAAGCGCGCATGTTGATCGAACCCGAGTGCGCGGCGCTGGCCGCGCAGCAAGGTTCCCCGGCGCAGATCGCCGCCATCCGCGCGGCCCATGAGGCCATGTCGCTGACCGACGCGCCAGGCTGGCATGACCGCGAATTCCACAGCGCCATCGCCGCCGCCTGCGGCAACGCGGCCTTGGCCGCCACGGTGGCCCATCTGTGGAACCTGAGCCTGGCCAGCCCGGTGTTCAGCCGCATGCAGGATTACTTCGTCAATACCAAGGTATGGGCGGTGGCCCACGCCGAGCACCAGCGCATCCTGACCGCCATCCTGGCGCGCGATCCGATCCGCGCGCGCCACGCCATGCATGCGCACCTGATCGGCATCCTGGCCCGGCTGCGGGAAGACTTCGGCGATGACGACGGGAGCATCCGGCCCGACATCTAGGCCCCGCCCGCCTTCGTCCCGGCGGCGCCGGCCGCCGCTTGCCTTGCCACGAACCCCAGCCCGCGCCCTGCGCGGCCAGCCCCCCCCCCCGGGAGTGTTTGCATGACGGTTGTATCCCCCCCGCTGCGCAACGGCGGCCAGATCCTGATGCAGCAACTGCGCATCCACGGCACGCGCCGGATCTTCATGATCCCCGGTGAAAGTTATCTGCCCTGCATCGACGCGCTGAACGAGCACCGTGACGCCATCGAACCGGTGGTCTGCCGGCAGGAAAGCGGCGCGGCCTACATGGCCGAGGCCTACGGCAAGCTGACCGGCGAACCCGGCGTCTGTTTCGTCACCCGCGGCCCGGGCGCCACCAACGCCAGCATCGGCGTGCACACCGCCTTCCAGGACTCGACGCCCATGATCCTGTTCGTCGGCCAGGTCGGCAACGATTTCTACGAGCGCGAAGCCTTCCAGGAAATCGACTACCGCCGCATGTTCGGCCAGATGGCCAAGTGGGTGGCACAGATCGACCGCACCGACCGCATCCCGGAATTCGTGGCGCGCGCCTATGCCACCGCCACCAGCGGCCGTCCCGGACCGGTGGTGCTGGCGCTGCCGGAAGACACGCTGTGGGGCACCGCCGCGGTGGCGGACATGCCTCGCTACCAGCGCGTCGCCGCCAGCCCCGGTCTGTCAGACCTGGAACGCATGCGTCAATTGCTAGACCAGGCCGAGCGGCCCGTGATGGTGCTGGGCGGCAGCGGCTGGAATCCCGGCGCGATCCAGCAGATCGCCGCGTTCGCCGAACGCTTCGAACTGCCGGTGGCGACGGCCTGGCGCCGGCTCGAATGCTTCGACCAGCGCCATCCCAACGCCGCCGGCCAGATGGGCTGGGGCATGACCGAAGCGCTGCGCGCGCGCATCAAGGCGGCCGATCTGATCCTGGCGGTCGGCACGCGTCTGGGCGAAGCCACCACCGAAGGCTATCAGTTGATCGAGAGCCCGCTGCCACGCCAGGCGCTGATCCACGTCTACCCGGATCCGCAGGAGCCGGGCCGCGTCTTCGCCCCGACCCAGGCGATCGCCGCCAGCGTCGCCGGCTTCGCGCAGGCGGTGGCGACGCTGCAACCGGCCCACGCCACGCCGCGCGCCGCGGCCGTGCGGGCGGCTCACGCTGAATACCTGGATTCGCTCAAGCCCTTGCCAGCGCCCGGCCCGCTGGGTCTGGACGCCGTGGCCGCGCAGGTCAACCAGCGCCTGGCCCCGGATGCCTGCATTACGGTGGGCGCAGGCAACTACGCGCTGTATCCGCACCGCTACCGCCAGTTCACCGGTCTGGGCACCAGCCTCGCGCCGACCGTGGGGTCGATGGGCTATGGCCTGCCGGCGGCCGTCTCGGCCAAGCTGGAGCACCCGGACAAGACCGTGGTCTGCTATGCCGGTGACGGCTGCTTCCAGATGAACCTGCAGGAGTTGGGCGTGGCCCAGCAGTACCGGTTGGGCATCGTGGTGCTGGTGTTCAACAACGGCATGTGGGGCACGATCCGCGCGCACCAGGAGCGCGAATTCCCCGGCCGCCCGATCGCGCTGGGCTTCGAGAACCCCGACTTCACCCAGATCGTGCGCGGCTACGGCGGCTATGGCGAGGCCGTCGAACGCACCGAGGATTTCGCCGCGGCATTCGACCGCGCGCTGGCCTACGCCGAGCGCGAACGGCGCCCCGCGCTGCTGGAAATCCGCTACGACGCCGACGGCATCGCCCCCGGCCAGACGCTTACCGCTATCCGCGAGGCGGCGCTGGCGCGCAACGCCGCCGCCCACTAACCCGAACGAGGCTCCCCATGACTACTACCCTGTCCGTCAACGGCAACCGGCTCTGGCAATCCCTGATGGATCTGGCCGAGATCGGCGCCACGCCCAAGGGCGGCAATTGCCGCCTGGCCCTGACCGCGCTCGACGGCCAGGGCCGCGATCTGGTCACCGGCTGGATGCGCGACGCCGGCCTGACGATCCGCGTGGACCAGGTGGGCAATATCTTCGCGCGCCGCGCCGGCCGCAACGACGCCCTGCCGCCGGTGATGACCGGCAGCCATATCGACACGCAGCCGACCGGCGGCAAATTCGACGGCTGCTTCGGCGTGCTGGCCGGCCTGGAAGTGATGCGCACGCTGAACGACGCGGGCGTGCAGACCGAGGCGCCGCTGGAACTGGCCATCTGGACCAACGAGGAAGGCTCGCGCTTCGTGCCTGTGATGATGGGCTCGGGCGTGTTCGCCGGCAAATTCCCGCTGGAGACCGCGCTGAGCGCGCGCGACGCCAAGGGCCTGACGGTGCGCGATGAGCTGCAGGCCATCGGCTACGCCGGCCCCGACCCCGTTGGCGGCCGCCCGGTGGATGCCTATTTCGAGGCCCACATCGAACAGGGCCCGATTCTGGAACATGAAGAAAAAGTGATCGGCGCGGTGACCGGTTCGCTCGGCCTGCGCTGGTACGACATCACCGTGACCGGCATGGAGATGCACGCCGGCCCCACGCCCATGGGCATCCGCCGCGACGCGCTGTACGCCGCCAGCTACCTGGTGCAGGCCGTCATCGACATCGCCAACGCCCACCAACCGCACGGGCGCGGCACGGTGGGCGAGATCCACGCCCACCCCGGTTCGCGCAACGTGATCCCGGGCCAGGTGCGCCTGACCGCCGACCTGCGCCACGAAGACGAAGCCACGCTCACGCACATGGACCAGCAATGGCGCCAAGCCTGCCGTGATATCGCCGAGCGGTACGGCGTGCAGGTGGACGTAAAGGACGTGCAGTACTTCCGCCCCACCCCCTTCGATCCCGACCTGGTGGATAAGGTGCGCCAGGGCGCCGCGCAGCGCGGCCTGCCGGCCATGGACATCGTCACCGGCGCCGGCCATGACGCCGTCTACATGGCCGCGGTGGCGCCCACCGCCATGATTTTCGTGCCATGCAAGGACGGCATCAGCCACAACGAAATCGAAGATGCGCAACCCGCGCACCTCGAAGCCGGCTGCAATGTGCTGCTCGATGCCATGGTGGCCCGCGCCAACGCCGCGCGCTGAAACGACGAGGACCCTGTCATGACCCTGCATACCCTCGAATACTGGCAAGCCCGCGCCGCCGCGCTGACGCTGCGCGGCCAGGCCTACATCGACGGCGCCTATGTCGACGCCGCCGACGGCGCCACCTTCGCGGCCACCAGCCCGATCGACGGCCGCAAGCTGGCCGACGTGGCCGCCTGTGGCGCGGCCGACGTCGACCGCGCCGTGGCCGCCGCCCGCCGCGCCTTCGAAGCCGGCATCTGGTCCGGCCTGGCGCCGCGCGAACGCAAGGCTCGCCTGATTCGGCTGGGTCAGCTGATCAGCGAGCACACCGAGGAACTGGCGCTGATCGAGACCCTGGACATGGGCAAGCCGATCCGCGACGCGCTGGCCTTCGACCTGCCCGAGACCGCGCACTGCTATGCCTGGTACGGCGAAGCCATCGACAAGCGCTATGACGAGATCGCGCCGACCGGCGCCAACGCGCTGGCCACGGTCACGCGCGAACCCTTGGGCGTCGTGGCGGCCGTGGTGCCGTGGAATTACCCGCTGCTGATGGCCGCCTGGAAAGTCGCGCCGGCTCTGGCCGCGGGCAATAGCGTGATCCTCAAGCCGGCCGAGCAATCCTCTTTGAGCGCGCTGCGGCTGGCCGCGCTGGCCGAGCAGGCCGGCATCCCCGCGGGCGTCTTCAACGTCGTGCCCGGCACCGGCCCGGTCGCCGGCAGCGCGCTCGGCCTGCACCCGGACGTCGACTGCGTGGCCTTCACCGGCTCCACCGCCACCGGCAAGCGCTTCATGAGCTATTCGGGCGAATCGAACCTGAAGCGCGTGTGGCTCGAATGTGGCGGCAAGTCGCCCCACATCGTGTTCGAGGACTGTCCGGACCTGGACCACGCCGCGCTGATCGCCGCGCTGGCAATCTTCTCGAACCAGGGCGAAGTCTGCATCGCCGGCTCGCGCCTGTACGTGCAGGATGCCATCTATGACACGTTCATGGAGAAAGTGGCCCGGCACGCCGCCGAGATGCGGCCAGGCAATCCGCTCGATCCGGCCACGGCCCTGGGCGCCATGGTCGACGAGCGCCAGACGCGCGCGGTCATGGCCCGCATCGCGGCCGGTCAGGCCGAAGGCGCCACGCTGCGCGTCGGCGGCCGCCAATTGCACGGCGACAGTGGCGGCTTCTACATCGAGCCGACCATCTTCGACTGCACCGACGCATCCAGCCCGCTGTTGCGCGAGGAGATCTTCGGCCCGGTGCTGGCGGCGCAACGCTTCCATACCGAGGACGAGGCCATCGCATTGGCCAATGATTCCGCGTACGGCCTGGGCGCCGGGCTCTGGACCGCCAACCTGGGGCGCGCGCACCGGCTGTCGCGGCGCCTGCGCGCCGGCCTGGTCTGGGTCAATTGCTATGCCGACGGCGACATCACCGTGCCGTTCGGCGGCGTCAAGCAATCGGGTTTCGGCCGCGACAAATCGCTGCATGCGCTCGACAAGTACAGCGACCTGAAAACCACCTGGATAGACATCACCCGATAGCGTGCCGCGCATGCACCCAGTCTATCGCCGCATTGGTGCGCGGCGCCGCATCTGCACCCATACGTAGCATTGTTGTAGCAGCTCCACCCCGCAGTTCCCCGAGAAACAGGTGGCACGAGGTTTGCTTATCACTACCGGCACGTGCCGTGTGACAGGCGGCCACCTGACAACCCTCTTCCAGCCTGGAGGCTCGCAGTGAAATCGAAGACTTGGTTCTCCCTCAGCATCGGCGCCCTGGTTCTGGCGGCCGCCTTGCCGGCCACGCAGGCCCTGGCCCAGACCAAGGGCGGTACGCTCAACATGATCGTCCAGCCCGAGCCGCCCGTGATCGTCACGGCCATCAACCAGCAGGGCCCGACGCAATTCGTCGCCGGCAAGATCTATGAAAGCCTGCTGACCTACTCGACCGACCTGAAGCCGCAACCCGGCCTGGCCAAATCGTGGGAAGCGTCGCCCGACGGCCTGACCTACACCTTCCACTTGCAGGACAACGTCAAATGGCATGACGGCAAGCCGTTCACGGCCGACGACGTGGTCTTCTCGCTGGCCGACATGCTGCCCAAGACCCATGCGCGGGCCCGCGTGATTCTCAACAAGTTCGTCGCCTCGGTGCAGGCCACCGATCCGAAAACCGTGGTCATCAAGCTGAAGACGCCGTTCCCGGCGTTCATGCTGATGTTCGAACCGGGCTTCGCGCCGATGATGCCCAAGCACATCTACGCCGGCACCGACTACATGACCAATCCGGCCAACCAGAAGCCGATCGGCACCGGCCCGTTCATGTTCAAGGAATGGAAGCGCGGCGAATACATCAAGCTGGTGCGCAACCCCGACTACTGGAAGCCGGGCAAGCCCTACCTGGACGAACTGGTGTTCAACGTGATTCCCGACGCGGCCTCGCGCGCGGTGGCGTTCGAGCGCGGCAGCGTCGACGTGCTGCGCGGCGGCGACGTCGACAACGTCGACATCAAGCGCCTGCGCGCGCTGCCCAAGGTCGAGTACACCACCGCCGGTTGGGAAATGTTCTCGCCCCAGGCCTACCTGATCTTCAACATGCGCAAGCCGCCCTTCGACAACGTCAAGGTGCGCCAGGCGGTGATGGCCGCGCTCAACCGCAAGATGGTGGTCAACAACATCTTCTTTGGCCTGGGCAAGGTGGCCACCAGCCCCTTCGTGACGACCGAGATGTTCTACGACAAGAACATGCCGCCCCTGCCGTTCGACATGAAGAAGGCGCGCGCGCTGATCAAGGAATCGGGCATCAAGCCCGAGGACTACACCATCCGCCAACTGAGCTTCCCGTATGGCTCGACCTGGGACCGCCTGGGCGAATACACCAAGCAGGCGCTCGAACAGCTGGGCTTCAAGGTCAATCTCGAATCGACCGACGCCGGCGGCTGGGCCAGCCGCACCGGCAACTGGGACTTCGACCTGACCACCAACTTCACCTACCAGTACGGCGACCCCGCGCTGGGCGTGCAGCGCCTGTACATCTCGTCCAACATCGTCAAGGGATCGCCGTTCGCCAACGTGCAGGGCTACAGCAACCCCGAGACCGACAAGCAGTGGGAAGCCGCCGCCTCCGAGGTCGATCCGGCCAAGCGCCAGGCGATCTACAGCAAGCTGCAGACCACCCTGGTCAACGAAGTCGCCAACGGCTTCCTGGTGGACATGGAGTTCCCCACGCTGTATCGCGCCAACGTCAAGAACCTGGTCAAGACGGCCATCGGCCTGAACGAATCGTTCGACGACGTCTACATCGAGAAGTAAGCGCCGCAAGCCGCGGGCGGCGCCACCCGGCCCGCCCGCGGCGCGCGGCCGCGCGACGGACGCCAGCGCCCGTCCACGGAGGATCCAGAGCATGAAATTCCTGTCTTTCCTGGTTTCACGCATCGGCAAGGCCCTGGTGGTCGTGCTGGGCGTGGTCATCATCAATTTCTTCCTGATCCGCCTGGCGCCGGGCGACCCCGCCGCCGTGCTGGCGGGCCAGGCGGGCGCGGGTGACGCCGCCTATGTCGAGCAACTACGCGTCGCGTTCGGATTGGACAAGCCCGTGCTGACGCAACTGTTCCTGTACCTGAAAGGCGTGGTCCAACTGGACCTGGGCTTTTCCTATCGCAACCATGTGCCGGTGCTGGACCTGATCGTCGAACGCCTGCCCGCCACCTTCCTGCTGATGTCCTGCGCCTTCCTGTTCTCGATCGTGCTGGGCGTGCTGCTGGGCGTGGTCGCGGCCAAGGCGCGCTACCGTAACAAGCGCCGCTGGATCGACAGCTCGGTCATGACCGGCGCCCTGCTGCTCTATGCCACGCCGCTGTTCTGGTTGTCGCTGATGGGCATCCTGCTGTTCTCCGTGGTGCTGGGCTGGCTGCCCGCCTTCGGCATGGAAACGGTAGGGGCCGGCCTGACTGGCTGGGCCCGCGCCGCCGACATCGCCCAGCACCTGATCCTGCCGACCGTGACGCTGGGCTGCTTCTTCATGGCGGTGTACGTGCGCCTGACGCGCGCTTCGATGCTGGAAGTGATCGGCATGGACTTTGTCAAGACGGCGCGCGCCAAGGGGGTGAGCCCCGGCCGCGTGATCCGCGCCCACGTGCTGCGCAATGCGCTGCTGCCGGTCATCACCTTCGCCGGCATCCAGCTGGGCCAGATGGCCGGCGGCGCGGTGCTGACCGAAACCGTGTTCGCCTGGCCCGGTATCGGCCGGCTGATGTTCGACGCGTTGCTGCAACGCGACTACCAGCTGCTGCTGGGTATTTTCCTGGTGACCTCGATCATGGTGGTGGTGTTCAACCTGTTGACCGACGTACTGTACCGCCTGATCGATCCGCGCATCAGCGCGGGCGCGCAACAAGGAGCCGCGGCATGAAGCAATTCGCCCGACGCTATATGCGCAACTATGGCGCGGTGGCCGGATTGGCCATCATGCTGGTGGTGGTCATCGTGGCGCTGGCCGCGCCCCTGCTTTATCAGGATTCGCCCTGGATGATGGTGGCCGATCCGCTGATCCCGCCTTTCACCGACGCCGCCTATCCGTTCGGCACCGACATGCTGGGCCGCGACATCACCGCCGGCCTGGTGTGGGGCGCCCGCGTCTCGCTGATGGTGGGCCTGCTGTCCACGGCGGTGGCGCTGGTGTTCGGCATCGTCGTGGGCGCCATTGCCGGCTACTGCGGCGGCCGGGTCGATGACGCGCTGATGCGCTTCACCGAGTTCTTCCAGACTATCCCGCAACTGGCGATGGCGGTGGTGCTGGTGGCGATCCTGGGCCCCTCGATGTATTCCATCATGGGCGCGATCGCGGTGGTGTCATGGCCGCCGGCGGCGCGGCTGGTCCGGTCCGAGTTCATGACCCTGAAACAACGCGAGTTCGTGCAGGCGGCCATCGTCATCGGCCAGACGCCGGCGCGCATTGTCGGCACACAGATCCTGCCGAACGCCATGTCGCCCATCATCGTGTCGGCCTCGTTCATGGTGGCTACCGCCATCCTGACCGAATCGTCGCTGTCGTTCCTGGGACTGGGCGACCGCAACGAGATGAGCTGGGGCTTCATGATCGGCGCCGCGCGCACCATGATCCGCGAAGCCTGGTGGATGAGCGTGTGGCCGGGCGTGGCGATCCTGCTGACCGTGCTGGCCATCAACCTGATCGGCGAAGGCCTGAACGACGCCCTCAACCCGCAACTGCGCAAGCGCGGCGAATAGGAGAACGGCATGAACGCACCCACGCCCCTGCTGTCCATCCAGAACCTCAGCATCGCCCTGCCCCGCGGCGGCGACCGTCCATTCGCGGTGCAGGATGTCTCCTATGACATCCATGCCGGCGAAATCCTCTGTATTGTCGGCGAGTCCGGCTCCGGCAAGTCCATGAGCGCCAACGCCATCATGGGCCTGCTGCCCGACTACCTGACGCCGCAACAGGGCCGCATCCTGTTCCGCGGCACTGATCTGTTGCGCCAGGACGAGGCCACGCTGCAAGGCATGCGCGGCAAGGACATGGCCATGATCTTCCAGGAACCGCTGTCGGCGCTGAACCCGCTGATGACGGTCGGCGAACAGATCAACGAGGTCATGCGCGTGCACAACGCCTACCCCGGCCCCGAGCGCATGCGGCGCACGCTGGAACTGCTGGCCTTCGTCGGCCTGCCGGACCCGGCCACGCTCTACCACGTCTATCCCTTCCGGCTGTCGGGCGGCCAGCGCCAGCGCGTCATGATCGCGATGGCGCTGGCGCTGGAGCCGGCGCTGCTGATCGCCGACGAGCCGACCACGGCGCTGGATGTCACCACCCAGGCCCAGATCCTGGCGCTGATCGCCCGCATCCAGAAGGAAAAAGGCATGGGCGTGATGTTCGTCACCCACGACTTCGGCGTGGTCGCCGAGATCGCGCACCGCGTGGCGGTGATGGAAAAGGGCATTCTGGTCGAGCAGGGCCCGGCCGAGGAAGTGCTGAATCGCCCCCGCCATCCCTACACCCAGCGCCTGATCGCGGCGGTGCCGCACCGCCGCGGCGAGGAACGCGCCGCCGCCACGCCGGAACAACCGGTGCTGGAGGTGAAGGATCTGAAGAAGACCTATGTCGTCGGACACGGCTGGCTGGGCGGCAAGCGCGAAGTGCATGCAGTCGACGGAGTCAGCTTCAGCGTGCGGCGCGGCGAAACGCTGGGCATCGTCGGCGAATCCGGCTCGGGCAAGTCGACCATCGGCAAGTGCCTGCTCAAGCTGGTCGGCATCAACGGCGGCCAGCTGATCTTCAACGGCCAGGACATCGCCACCCTGCCCGAGTCGCGCTTCCGGCCGCTGCGCAAGGATATCCAGATGATCTTCCAGGACCCTTTCGCCTCGCTCAACCCGCGCCATACCGTCGGCCGCATCATCAGCGACGGCCCGGTCGCCAACGGCGTGCCGCGCGCCCGGGCCGAGGCCCGCGTGCGCGAGCTGCTGTCGCTGGTGGGTCTGGACCCGTCGGCGTTCGACCGCTACCCCAACCAGTTCTCCGGCGGCCAGCGCCAGCGCATCGGCATCGCCCGCGCCCTGGCGCTGGAACCCAAGGTGCTGGTGGCCGACGAATCGGTGTCGGCGCTGGACGTCTCGGTGCAGGCCCAGGTGCTGCAACTGCTGCACGACCTGCAGCAGCGCCTGCAGATCGCGCTGGTGTTCATCACCCACGACCTGCGCGTTGCCGCCCAGATCTGCAATTCGGTGCTGGTCATGCACCGAGGCAAGGTGGTGGAATACGGATCGCCCAGCCAGATTTTCGACAACCCGCAACACGCTTACACGCAACAACTCATCGCCGCCGTGCCGGGCCAGCATTGGGACCCGACCCAGGCCCAGGTTGCGGCGGTGTAAACCGCATGACCCGCCGCGGCGCCAGCGCCCGCGGCATCACCCCCCAAGGAGACTTGCATGCAACGCCCGCCCGCCGTGCCCACCGTCCAGATCGACAATGACCAGGTCACCGTCACCGAATGGCGCTTTCCGCCCGGCGGGGAAACCGGTTGGCACCGCCATGGCATGAACTACGTCGTGGTGCCGCAGACCACCGGCCCGCTGCTGCTGGACACGCCCGAAGGCCAGGTCACCAGCCAGCTCACCACCGGCGTGGCCTACTACCGCCCGGTCGGCGTCGAGCACAACGTCATCAACCCGGGCGACACGGAATTCGTGTTCGTCGAGATCGAGATCAAGCAGGCGGGACAGCCCGCCGCCGGCTGTTCGCACTGACGACCCGTCACACACCGACCGTCACGCCCCAACAGCCGGGCATGCCCCCGCCGATCGGCGGGCCCGGTCCGGCCGACGCGCAAAGGAACACCATGAAGGCGTTTTTCTCGGAAGAACAACTGCTACACACGCCGCAGCAGTTCATGCGGCTGGGGCGTATCAGCACCCCTACCGACCTGCCCTCGCGCGCCCACAGCCTGCAAGGCGCGCTGGCGGCGCGCGGCATCGCGGTCCAGGCCCCGCCCGACTTCGGCCGCCAGCCGCTGGAAGGCATCCACAGCGCGGACTACCTGGACTACCTGGAGACCGCTTTTGCCCGCTGGCAGGCGCTCAAGGCCCCCGGCGTCGACCCCGGCCCCGAGGTACTGCCCAACCTGTCACCCTACTACAGCGGCCGGATCGAATCGGCCGGGCGCGGCCCTTGTCCGTCGCCGTCGATCGTGGCGCAGACCGGTTACTACCTGAGCGACCTGTCCTGCCCCATCGGCCCGCACACCTGGCGTTCGGCGCTGCGCTCCACGCACAGCGCGGTGGCCGCGGCCGAACACGTGGCCGCCACCGGTGAAACAGCCTACGCCCTGTGCCGCCCTTCCGGCCACCATGCGCACCGCGACCGCGCCGGCGGCTTCTGCTACCTGAACAGCAGCGCGGCCGCCGCCGCCCGCTTGTTGCAGACCTGGGCCAAAGTGGCGGTGCTGGACGTCGACGCGCACCATGGCGACGGCACCCAGAACATCTTCTACCAGCGCGCCGACGTCATGACGGTGTCGCTGCATGCCGACCCCACCGGCTACTATCCGTTCTATACCGGCTATGCGCACGAACGTGGCCACGGCGCGGGCGCCGGCTGCAACCTCAACCTGCCGCTGGCGCACGGCTCGGACAGCGACCCGTTCCTGCGGGCGCTGGACAGCGCGCTGGCGGCGCTGGCCGGCTACGGGCCGCAGGCGCTGGTGCTGGCGCTGGGCTTCGATACCTACAAGGACGATCCCATCAGCGTGCTGCGGCTGGACATCGACGCCTACCGCGACATCGGCGCGCGCGTGGCCAGCCTGGGCGTGCCCACGGTGGTCGTGCAGGAAGGCGGTTACATGGTGCAGGCCATCGGCCCGGCGCTGGACGCATTCCTGCAGGGCCTGGACCGCGCCTGACCCCGCCATGGCCACTCACCCTGCCACGGCGCCCGGCGCCATCCCGGCCAGTGGCGCGCGCCAGGCCGGCATCCTGCTGTTCTTCGCGGCGCTGCTGGCCTTTGCCACGTTTGATGCGGGCTCCAAGCAGATGCTGGCGCGCTATCCGGCGCCGTTCCTGAACATCATGCGCTATACCGCGGTCGCGGTACTGGCGCTGGCGCTGCTGTGGCGCCAGCGCTGGCCGGACCTGCGCGGCGCCTCGCACAAGCCCCTGCTGATACTGCGCGGCATCATGCTGGCCACGGTCGGCACCTGCTTCATGACGGCCCTGATCTGGATGCCCCTGTCGGAGGCCACGGCCATCTACTTCACCTCGCCCCTGATCATGGTGGCGCTGTCGCCCTGGCTGCTTGGCGAGCGCGTGCGGCCGGCACAATGGATGGCGGTGGCCGGCGGCTTCGCGGGCATGTTGTTGATCGTGCGGCCCGGCGCCGACCTGCCCTTGCTGGGAACCGTGCTGATGGCGGTCTCGGCCATCAGCTACGCCATTTTCCAGGTGCTGACCCGCAAGTTATCGGGCAAAGTGGCCGGGCCGGTGCAATATGCCTACACCGCTTTCATCTGCCTGGCCGTCACCGCGTTGCCGGCGCCCTTCTTCCTGCCGGATCCCTGGCCGGCGCCGCTCGACATGGCCTTGATCGTGGGCCTGGGCGCCTGCAGCGGCTTGGCGCAGATCCTCCTGATCGCCGCGTTCCAACGCGTTCCGGCGGCGACCCTGGCGCCGTTGAACTACTTCCAGCTGTTGCTGGCGGTGGCCTTCAGCACGTTCTGGTTCCAACGTCCGCCCGACGGCCTGGCGCTGACCGGCATTGCCATGATCATGGCCTCCGGCGTGTTCCTGGCGCTACGCCGCGCCGCCTAGACACGGCGCGCGGCTCAGGAGGTTTCGCGCTGCACCAGCGTGAAGCCCAGGTCCACATGGCGCTGCGCGATCCCCTGCCCGGCCAGGTGGCGCATCAGCAGTTGCGCCGCGGACCGGCCGATTTCATAGCGCGGCGTGGCAATGGTCGACAACGGCGGCGTGGTCCAGGCCGTGCCGGCCAAATCATGAAACCCCACCAGCGCCATCTGTCCGGGCACGCTGATGCCCAACCGCCCGCACTGGAACACCGCGCCCTGCGCCAGGTCATCGTTGCAGAAGAACACCGCATCGCAATCGGGATGGCGCGCCCGCAGCGTTTCCAGCAGCGCCGCCCCCAGCGCGATCGACGATTTCTCGGGTGTCATGATTTCCAGCGTCGGGTCATACCGTCCGGCGTCACGCAGCGCCTGCCGGCAACCTTCGCAACGGCGCAGGGAACGCGGATCGAGCTGGGCGCCGACGATGCCGATGCGCCGATAGCCGCGCTCGACCAGGTGGCGGCCGGCGGCGTAACCGGAATCGAACTGCGAGAACCCCACGCTCATGCCTTCGTCGCCGGCCAGTGTCTCGATGGTGTGGACCGTCGGAATGCCCTGCGCCCGCAATAATTCCCAGACCCCAGGGTTGTGGTCGACGCCGGTCAGGATCAGCCCGTCGGGCAGGTGCTGCAGATACTTGCGCAGCAACGCCTCCTCGGCATCAGGCGAATAACCGGTGACCCCGATCAACAGGTGATAGCCCTGTGCGTCCAGCACCTCCTTGATGCCCGTGATGATGTCGACGAACACCACATTGCTGAGCGAGGGAATCAGCACCACGATGGTCTGCGAGCGCGCCGACGCCAGCGCGCTGGCCGCATGGTTGGGGACGTAGCCCAGTTCCTGGCAGACCGCGGCAATGCGCAGGCGCACCGCCTCGGCCACTTTGTCGGGCGTGCGCAAAGCGCGCGACACGGTGATCGCGCTGACCCCGGCGCGGCGCGCGACCTCCTGCATGGTCACGCGTCCGGCGCGGGTGCTGCGGGGCTTGCGGCTGGACATCTGGTTATGCGGGCGCTGTCTGGAGATTGGCGAGCACGTAGTCTGACCGAAAGATCGGGGCTTGCCAAACCAAAAATGTTAGCGCTAACATCCGCTCCACGACATCCATAAGAATTCCGGAAAACGGAAAGGAGACAAAGCATGCATGGTTCCCCTCAGGGGCGGTCCGGCGCTGCCCGCCTGGCCCGCGCGGCGGATTGGTGCACCCGGTTGCAGACCTGGCTGATGGTGGCCTGCCTGGTCGTCATGGTCGTGCTGCTGTTCGGCAACGTCGCCCTGCGCTACCTGTTCAACTCCGGCATCAATGTCTCCGACGAGGTCTCCCGCCTGGCCTTCGTCTGGCTGATCTTCCTGGGCGCGGTGCTGGCACTGCGCGACCATCAACATATCGGCGTCACGATGCTGGTCGATCGCTTCGGCCCGGCGGCGCGCCGGGTTACGCACATCCTCTGCCAATTGCTGGTGCTGTGGACCCTGTGGCTGCTGGCCGAAGGCAGCTGGGCCCAGACCCTGATCGGACTGGACACCCGCCTGCCGGTGACGGCGATGCCGCTGGCGGTGTTCAACGCCGCCGCGCTCTACGCCGCCGTCGCGATGGGCCTGCTGACCCTGCTCGACCTGCTGCGCGTGCTGGCCGGCGGCCCGCTGCCGGCGGAGTCCCGCGCCAAAGACCCGCTGGTCTGACCCCCGTCGCCATTCGTTCGGACCCGCCCCATGATCCTGACCGTCTTCCTGCTGGTGTTGCTGGGGCTCATCGCCCTGGGCATGCCGATCGCGTTCGCGCTGCTGTTGAGCGCGATCGCCATGATGTTCCAACTCGATTTCTTCGACAGCCAGATCCTGGCGCAGAACATGCTGTCGGGCGCCAACAGCTTCACCCTGATGGCGGTGCCGCTATTCATGCTGGCCGGCGAACTGATGAATGCCGGCGGCATTTCGCGCCGCATCGTCAACCTGGCCGGCATGTTCGTCGGCCATATCCAGGGCGGGCTGGGCTATGTCGCCATTTTCGCCAGCGTGCTGCTGGCGGCCTTGTCCGGCTCGGCCGTGGCCGACGCCGCCGCGCTCGGCTCGCTGCTGATCCCCATGTTGCGCGAGAAAGGCTACGACGCCGGCCAGGCTTCGGGCCTGATCGCCGCGGGCGGCATCATCGCGCCGATCATTCCGCCGTCGATCTCGTTCATCATCTTCGGCGTCGCCACCAACATTTCCATCACCAAGCTGTTCTTCGCCGGCATCGTGCCGGGTTTGCTGATGGGCCTGACACTGGTGGCGGTATGGACCTGGATCGCGCGCCGGCATGGCGCCACCCAGGCCACGCCGCGCCAGCCCTGGCCGGCCCGCCTGCGGGCGCTGCGCGAATCGGCCTGGGCGCTGCTGCTGCCGGTCATCATCATCGGCGGCCTGCGCGGCGGCATTTTCACCCCTACCGAGGCGGCAGTGGTGGCCGCCGTCTACGCCCTGCTGATCAGCCTGTTCGTCTACCGCGAGATCGGCCTGCGGCAGTTGCTGCCGCTGTTTGTCAACGCGGCCCGCACCACCGCCGTGGTCATGTTTCTGGTGGCGGCCGCCATGGTGTCGTCCTACATGATCACGCTGGCCGACATGCCGCAAGACCTGATCGCGCTGCTGGAACCGGTACTGGACCATCCCAGGCTGCTGATGTTTGCGCTGTTGGTTCTGCTGACGCTGGTGGGCATGGTGATGGACCTGACGCCGACCATCCTGATCCTGGCGCCGGTGCTCATGCCCGTCGTCACCCGGGCCGGCATCGACCCCGTCTACTTCGGCGTCATGTTTGTCATGGTGGGCTGCGTCGGCCTGCTGACCCCGCCGGTCGGCACCGTTCTGAACGTGGTCTGCGGCGTGGCCCGCATCAATATGGAAACGATCTGCAGGGGCGTATGGCGCTATGTGCTGGCCTACTTGCTGCTGCTGATACTGCTGGTGATCTTCCCCGAGGTGATCACCGTCCCCGCGAGCTGGATGCACTGAAGCCCGCAAACAAGCGCGTCGCTCCGACGCCCCTTAGAAAACGCCAAGGAGGAACATCATGACCCCCCGTTTCAAGATCCGTTTCATCGCGTTGGCCGCGGCGCTGTCCTGCGCTTTTGCCGGCGCGGCCGCGGCCGCCGACGTCAAGCCGCGGCTGATCCGTTTCGGCTATGGCCTGAACGAGGACAGCGTGCAGGGCCGCGCCGCGCGCCATCTGGCACAAGAGCTGGAGAAAATCAGCGGCGGCAAACTCAAGATGAAGACCTTCGGCTCGGCCAACCTCGGCTCCGACGAGCAGATGCAGGGCGCGCTGGTGGGCGGCGCCCAGGAGATGATGGTCGGCTCCACCGCGCCGCTGGCCGGCATGGTCAAGGAATTCGGTGTTTTCGACCTGCCGTTCCTGTTCAACAGCGAAAAGGAGGCCGACGCCGTGCTGGACGGCCAATTGGGCCAGGACCTGCTCGACAAGCTGGAAGCCAAGGGCCTGGTCGGGCTGGTGTATTGGGAGAACGGCTTTCGCAACATGACCAACTCCAAGCACCCCATCGTGCGCGCCGAAGACCTGCAGGGCATCAAGTTGCGCGTGATGCAAAACCAGATCGCGCTGGGCGTGTTCAACACACTGGGCGCGAACGCGGTGCCGATGCCGTTCTCGGAACTGTTCACGGCGCTCGAGACGCGTACCGTCGATGGCCAGGAAAATCCCGTCACCACGATCCAGAGCAGCAAATTCTACGAAGTGCAGCCTTACCTCACGATCACCCGCCACGTCTATACGCCATGGGTGGTGATGGCCTCCAAGAAATGGTGGGACAAGCTCTCGCCCGACGAACAGCGGCTGGTGCGCCAGGCCGCCGTCGCCTCGCGCGACTTCGAGCGCAAAGACAGCCGCGCCGATTCGCTCAAGGCGATGGGCACGCTGGAAAAGGCCGGCATGAAGATCAACACCGTGTCGCCGCAGGAGGTGGCGCGCATGCGCGAGAAAGTGCAACCCGTGGTCGATAAATACACCCAGGAACTGGGCCCCGACCTGATCCAGCGGCTGAACGCCGAAATCAGCAAGGCACGCAACTAGCACGACAGGCGCCGACGGCACGCCGTCGGCGCCTGTCGTACCGGAAGCGGACAACGCCGCCCCCTTGAAGCACACGAGACATCCATGACCGACTCCCCGCGCAAGCTGCGCAGCCAGAAATGGTTCGACGATCCCGCCCACGCCGACATGACGGCGATCTACGTGGAGCGCTACCTGAACTACGGCCTGACGCGTCAGGAACTGCAATCGGGCCGCCCCATCATCGGCATCGCGCAGACTGGCAGCGACCTGGCGCCGTGCAATCGCCACCACCTGGCGCTGGCCGAACGCATCAAAGCGGGCATCCGTGACGCCGGCGGCATTCCGATGGAGTTTCCAGTGCATCCGCTGGCCGAACAGGGCCGGCGCCCGACCGCCGCCCTGGACCGCAACCTGGCCTACCTCGGCCTGGTCGAGATCCTGCACGGCTACCCGCTGGACGGCGTGGTGCTGACCACCGGCTGCGACAAGACCACGCCCGCCTGCCTGATGGCGGCGGCCACCGTCGACATTCCGGCCATCGTGCTTTCGGGCGGCCCCATGCTGGATGGCTGGCACGATGGCCAGCGGGTCGGCTCCGGCACGGTCATCTGGCACGCCCGCAACCTGATGGCGGCGGGCAAGCTGGACTACGAAGGCTTCATGACGCTGGCCACGGCGTCCTCGCCGTCCATCGGCCACTGCAACACCATGGGCACCGCGCTGTCGATGAATTCGCTGGCCGAAGCGCTGGGTATGTCGCTGCCCACCTGCGCCAGCATTCCCGCGCCCTACCGCGAGCGCGGTCAGATGGCCTATGCCACCGGCCTGCGCATCTGCGACATGGTGCGCGAGGACCTGCGCCCGTCCCACATCCTGACGCGCGAAGCATTTGAAAATGCCATTGTCGTCGCCTCGGCGCTGGGCGCCTCCAGCAACTGTCCGCCGCACCTGATCGCCATGGCCCGCCACGCCGGCATCGACCTGAGCCTGGACGACTGGCAGCGGCTGGGGGAGGACGTGCCGCTGCTGGTGAACTGCGTACCCGCGGGCGAACACCTGGGCGAAGGCTTCCACCGCGCCGGCGGCGTTCCCGCCGTGCTGCACCAATTGCTGGCCGCCGGCCGCCTGCATGCCGATTGCGCCACCGTCTCCGGCAAGACCATCGGCCAGATCGCCGCCGACGCCAAGACCCACGATACGGACGTCATCCGCAGCTGCGAAGCGCCGCTCAAGCATCGCGCCGGCTTCATCGTGCTGTCGGGCAATTTCTTCGACAGCGCGGTCATCAAGATGTCGGTGGTGGGCGAGGCATTCCGCCGCGCCTACCTGTCCGCGCCCGGCGACGAAAATGCCTTCGAGGCCCGCGCCATCGTCTTCGATGGTCCCGAGGACTACCATGCGCGCATCGAGGATCCTGCGCTGGACATCGATGAGCACTGCATCCTGGTCATCCGCGGCGCCGGCACGGTCGGCTACCCGGGCAGCGCCGAGGTCGTCAATATGGCGCCGCCTTCGCACCTGCTCAAGCGTGGCATCGACTCGCTGCCCTGCCTTGGCGACGGCCGCCAGAGCGGCACCTCGGCCAGCCCGTCGATCCTGAACCTGTCGCCCGAAGCCGCAGTGGGTGGCGGCCTGGCACTGCTGCGCACCGGCGACCGCATCCGCGTCGACTTGAACCAGCGCAGCGTCATCGCGCTGGTGGACCCGGACGAAATGGAACGGCGCCGCCAAGATCCGCCTTACCAGGCGCCGCCGGCGCAGACGCCGTGGCAGGAACTCTACCGGCAACTGGTGGGGCAGCTGTCCACCGGCGGCTGCCTGGAGCCCGCGACGCTGTATCTGAAAGTGGTCGAGACCCGCGGCGATCCGCGGCACTCGCACTGACGGCGAGCGTGCCAGCGGGCGTCAGGCGCCGGCCCCCGGCCCGTCTCGCCCGCCTGGCACTTTCTGCCGGGGATCCAGGGGTCGCGGCGTGGGCCGGGTCAGCACATAAGCGGCGCTAGCGAGAAAGAACACTCCCACCCCGCTGGCGAGCCACGGCGACGGATGCGCCCCCCACCAGAACAGACCGTATCCCACCGCCATGCCCAGCGAGGCAAACAGCTTGCCCTTGCGCGATACCGCGCCCTGCTCGCGCCAGGCGCGCAGTGACGGGCCGTAAGTCGGGCTGTCCAGCAACCAACGCTCCAGGCGCGGCGACGAACGTGAAAAGCAGGCTACCGCCAGGATCAGGAATATCGTGGTCGGCATCACCGGCAGGAAGGCGCCGATCACGCCCAGCGCCAGCATCACGCAACCCAGGATCAGCCACAGTGCTCTCATCATGATGGGATGCAGGATAACGCAGTCGGCAGATGGCGCCCGCCCAATGGCAGGCAGACTGACCGGCAGACGTCCGAACGCCTTAAGGCCGCAAGGCCGGGCACCCCGCCTGCCTGCGGATCGTTCCCTGTCCCCGGCGCCGGCCAGCACAGTGCTGTAGTCCTAAATTTGGCGCCACGCTCTAGGCGGACTTGCCGAAAGAACCAATCATTTCACGCGGCGATATCGGCACGATTCGCCTATCCATGAACGGGCTACCCCGGCCGATTCCTTGGTTCTTCCCGGAGACAGCATGAACAATCCCGCCATGCGGGCGATGATGTACGACGCCAATCGCAAAAGCGTCGGTGTGGCCTATCTCTTGTGGTTCTTCCTTGGCGGACTGGGCGGACATCGCTTTTACACCGGCAAGACCGGTACCGCCGTCGCCATGCTCGCCCTCACCATCCTCGGCATCCTTCTCGCCGCCTTGGGCGTGGGCCTTGTGCTGCTGCTCGTCGCGGCGGTCTGGGAGATCATCGACGCATTCCTGATTCCCGGCTGGATCCGCAATGCCAATATGCTGTTGGCGACAACGCTCTGCGCCGCCAATACGCCGCCACTCCAGCCGCGGTGATTCCCCGGCGCCGCGGCCCGAATCTCACTCGCGGATGCAAGCCCTACGGGCTAATCGAGAACGTAGTGACGCATGCGGCATTCCGCGGCAGAGGTCATGCAAAAGCGCTACTAGGCCATGCACTAAAAGCCGCTTGGATTGCAGGTTGCTACAAGGTCATGCTAATGACCGGACGAAAGGACGAAGCAACCCTGAAGTTTTACGAGTCTGCTGGCTTTGACCGTCAAGAGAAGCAGACATTTATCGCAAAACAGTCACATGCTCAGTTGCAAACCAATTCGGCCGGCTAACACTCCTTCCCCTGCAAAGGCGAAGCCAGGCCTCATTGACCTCCAGACCCTGGCGCCTCACCTGCGCCGGTATCTGGTCAACTTGCGCGGCTGAATCGAAGTCGATCGGTCGCGCGTGGCCGCAGTATTCAACACCCACCCTGGCCGGGGCCGCGCGCGCCCAGTCAGACTTGAGGCGATCAGAAACAGCATCATCATGCATGCTCGCCACTTCATTCTCCACATTGCGCACCTCCTGGCGAGCCTTCGCCGCCTGTTCGTTAATTTGGTCCTTGCGCTCCTGGCGCTCATCCGCGCGGCCGGCGCTGCGCCCGCGCAGGTAGATCAGCGCCACCGCAGCGACCGCCACCAGGGCGGCGACCGCGTAGCCCCATATCCGTTGTACGAATGCGGGCATGGTCAGACCTCCAAGGTAGCCATGGCCTGGGCGTACAGCGCCGGCTAGCTCTGCGGATGCGGGCGCCCAGGCCGCCAGGTGCGCAGGTACTCGACCCGTACACAGCCTAGTATTCACGCAGGGTTCCAGCCTTATGTTGTCCGTAGGCTGTCATTCTGGAGGGAGGCCATCGGCCGCCTCGCCCTTTTTTTTCGTTAGGTGTGAACCAGTCTCGAAATTCAAGTACCACCCCACTCACCTGGGGCAGAACCACATGCTGGTAAAGTTAAAGCCACCGACTTATGCCGTGGACCTATGCAAAGAGCTGTGATACGACTTGGCGACCGAACGAACCATGGTGGTGTTGTCGTCACTGGCGATCAGACCATCAATGTCTTTGGCAAGCCAGCGGCCCGCAAGGGCGATATGACGACTTGCCCGAAATGCAAAGGGGAATACCCCATTGTTGAGGGCACCCGTTCCACGGGCAGCTCGCAATGGCTCGCGCTGGAAGCGCATGCGCACCGCCTGCGGTGCAACGCTCATTGCAAGCCAATATTTCTGGCGGGAAGCGCTGGCCGAAGGCAACGGGTCTGGCGCGTCGTCCAATGCGCCACCTTCCGAGGTGACCTCGGCGCCCACGGCCTATCGCGGCCGCTTCCAAGCGATTGACGATGCAACGCGTGAATCGGTCGCGGGCCGGCATTACCGCGTAACCTCGATGAATGGCGCCGCACTGGAAGGCACAACGGACGCCGATGGCTATACCGCCTGGATCGAGAGCCAATCGCCCGATATGCTGTCGCTCGAACTGCTTGCCCATGAGCAGGAAGAAGCGTCATGAGCGGCGGAGCCCCCACCACGAGCGGCGGGATGTCCGCGGGCACCGGCACTACAACACCGGTAAGCTCTGGACTGAGCCGACTGGCGCCCCCGGATCAATCTGTGTTGTGCTCGGCGATCTGCAAGTGCCAAGCCACCCCCGGTATCGGCAAGGACGGCCGCAAGCTCAACCAAGTTTGTGTGTCCAGCCGACTCAAGGAACTGGACAAGGTTCTGCAGGGGCGCAGCCCTTACAAGCCCGAGGTCAACTACGACATGACCCAAGAGCCGCCCGAGCCCATCATGAACAGCGAAGACGCCACGCAGCCGCATGGCTGGCTACGCGGCTGGATTGACAAATACTGGGGCGATCCAGATAAGGATCGGCCAGAGTGGAAGGCCAGCCGCGGCTACGTCCGGCGTCCCGATGTAGTAATCGTGAACGATCCGACGATCTCGCCCACCCAGGACAACATCCGCATGGTGGTGGAAATCAAGTTCCCAAATGATGATCCCGGAACCAGTCAGATGAAAGCCTACGAGCGCATCGCCGGTAGCGAAGCTAAGGTCGTTCTTCTCGAATCCTCCGAATGCGACTGCAACCAAGTGGAAGAGCGCGAACGCCAGGCCGAAGAGTTAGACAAGTACGCTGTGCCAGCCAGTCAGGCGCTATACACTTTGCTGCGAGTGTATTTGCGCGGCCGCTTGCCGCCGCTGCCCGGTGGAGTCCCTGTGCCAGCGCCCGCTATACCCTGAGATAACCTATGCCAGAACTTGATCCCAACATGAGCCGCGAAGCTTTCGTGGCCGTACTTCGCGAGACAACTCAAGCTCAGCAGTTTCCCGGGGCGATGCTCATGCCTAAGAGTCGGCACGACTATGTAGGCGCGGTCATTGCCATCACCGGCACCTTATATTTTGAGGGTAGCTACACACAGTCCAAGCGGGAGGCGATCGCCCAGTGCTTTGACGAATACCGGGCTCATGTAGGTGAGGCGCTAACGTGGCTGTGGCGAGAGGAACCCGCGTCGGGCCCGCCATGTATGCCCTACGCCAAGGCCGCACCAATACGTGACTTCTTCAAGGCGCTTGACCAGAACGAGCAGATAGCCCTGCAGTACACAAGCGGCGCCAAGCGCGAGGATGCCGGGCCGTATTCCTTCTATGTCAACGCTGAACCAGCCTGGATCGCCAAGAAGACCGGTCAGCTGGACGTCTTGCAGTTCGCGCTACCCTTCGTCGACATAATAGAGCGGCCCACCGCCTTTCAGGCGATGTTCGTTGAATTTGCGCGTCGGCTCCAAGCATTTCACGGCCATGGAGGCTTCGGCTTTGTGTTGTCCCCTTCCGAATGGAATAGTAACCAGCCTACCGAGGCATTTACCTCCGAACAAGCGCGCGGGGTAGATGTCGGCGCACCAGCATTCTCAGCCGCCAAGCTCAAGCGGAATGCATTCAAGACGGTTTCTTGGTTGACTGCCATCAACCGCGACATGGTGGCGCAAGCCGGTGGGTTACACACGCTGCGCTCAGAGTTGCCACCTGACTGGTTCGCCTTCTATGACTATGGCGCAGGCATCGTCATTCAAGCGGGCAATGAGCCGGACCTCGCCGCGACCGCAATTGATGGCAAACCGCCACAGTACGTTCTTCCCAACGCGGTACTCAAACCTCTGCGTAGTTCAGCATTCTGGTTGCATCTGATCGCCAGTGCAGCTGGCGAGCCCCGTCTGACTGGCCTCAAGGGAGAAGCCTGGATCCAACGCTTTGATGTCGCAGAGGAGGAATTGCTCGACGTTAAAGCTCGACTGCTCGACACGCCTCGGTTGGATGCTGAGCACACGCTGACCGAAAGGCTGTAGGGGAAAGCCGCTACGCTGGCCAGGTATGCGGAGGATTTGGCCAGGCCGAGTTTCCGCGCCTGTTGGTAGATCTGAGTCAGAGGCCGACCCAACGCCGCAGCGATCACCGCCGTGGGCGCGTCAGGGTAGAACTTGCGCAACACGGCGCGCTCGATATCAGTCCATGGCCGCCGGATTTGACCTGGTGTTCGCTTCATGATGGATCGGCCTCCTTCGCGAACGGATCGATGCGAGGAGTCAACGGTGAGTGCGCCATGAGTACGGGCGTACTGGGCATCACCGATTACGGTAGCCAAAGTCTGGCGCGCTAAATTTCTTCCCCCAGCCGATCACGACGTAGCCAAATGGTCGGCTCCACGCCGTCACACCGGCTGGCGGGATCGCGCCATGAATAATCTCGGCCAACTCATAAATGAATCGTCCCGCGGCATCGCCAACGGGGCGAAAGGCGGCATACCCTTACCCTGAGCATTCGTACCCCCAAACGTGCCCCGAAAACTTCCTTTGTGGCACTTGGCAGCGCTTCTCGCGCGGAAAACAAAAAAGCCGCTAAGTCATTGACCTAGCGGCTTTTTCTTTGCCGTGCTTGACAGCACTTTGCAGGAATTTGGTAGGCGGTATTGGAAGCGAAAGCGAAGCGTAATCAGTTGATTTAAAAGGCGCTCCGCAAACCTAGGCCATACCCCTACCCTTATTCCTACCCTTATTCACCTATGCTTGCTCATGGAATGATTGCCTGAGGGCACCCCCATGTGCAGCCACTACCAGACCCTGAAGGACGCCGAGCTGCTGCTCAAGAAGTTCGGCGCGCCCAACAAGCCGGCCGGCGGCAAGTACGACATGTGGCCGCGCTACCCGGGCGTATTCATCCGGCGGCCGGTCGAGCATGACGCCGGTGATGATGCGGTGCCGGAGCGCGAGGCGGTCGTCGGCCGGTGGGGCCTGATCAGCGCCATGACCAAGGCGGACGGCCTGGACAAGGCCGGCAAGCTGTCCACCTTCAATGCGCGCAGCGAGACGGCGCCCAAGTCGTTTACCTTCGGCAACGCCTGGCGCCGGGCCCAGCACTGCATCATCCCGGCCGATGCCATCTTCGAACCCGACTGGCGGTCAGGCGCCACGGTGGCCACCAGGTTCACCCGGGCCGACGGCGCGCCGCTGGGCATCGCCGGCTTGTGGGACCGCTGGCGCGACGCCGCCGGCCAGCTGCAGGAGAGCTACACCATGCTCACCATCAACGCCGACCGCGACCCGCTGTTCCGAGACTACCATCAGGCCGGCAAGGAGAAACGCATGGTCGTCATCCTGCCCGAGGGCGCCTACGGCGATTGGCTCACCGCACCGGCGGATGCGACACGGGATTTCCTGGTGCCCTTCCCGGCCGACCGGCTGGTGGCAACCCCTATGAAATGACCCCGTTTATTGCGGAATATACTGGATGCACAACCAGCATTTTCCGCCATGCCGTTCAAAGCCCCCCTCACCGCCGAGCAACTGCGCGCCATCCGCGAACGCCAGCCCTGGAACCCCGATGTGATCGCCCTGCTGTGGGAGATCAAGCGCCTGCGCGCGACGCTGCTGCGCCTGCACCAGGTGTCCGGCGACCTGAAGCGGCCCGCCAGCCTGATGGGCGAGATCTACGACGACCTGCTGGCCGGCCTGGCCGCCGAGCCCTGTGTGATCGAGCGTGACCGAGATACGGCCGAGCTGCTGGAAGAGCCTCGCAAGCTGCGCAAGGGCATGGCGCCGCGGTAATGGCGCGCTATGTATCAGTTTTGGTCGGCTTGCCGGCGGCCTTTTCGCCGCGAGTTGGCTCAACCCTTCGACGGATTGCCTGGACCATCCCAAGGACGGG
The DNA here is from genome assembly GCF_902859765.1 of Achromobacter pulmonis. Taxonomy (GTDB): domain Bacteria; phylum Pseudomonadota; class Gammaproteobacteria; order Burkholderiales; family Burkholderiaceae_B; genus Achromobacter; species Achromobacter pulmonis. The sequence goes on along the minus strand of NZ_CADIJV010000020.1, from coordinate 62,606 downwards.
GAGCGACACTAGGGCGACGGGGATGGCCCAGTACCAGCGAGACGTGACGCCGTAGATCAGGCCAACAATGGCGGTTGCTGCGGCCGCGAGTAGAGCAATGCACGAAACCACCGCCCCGAGTATCTGGCCGGTCTTATCGCTGGAAAAAACACCATCGATGCGGCGCTGCTCTATGCCAGTCAGGGTTCTGCGGTGCGCTACGTCTGATTCGAGCTGCTGGCGTTCCATCTCGCGGCGATGAGCCGCCTCGCCTTCCGCCATAGTGATAATACGGTCGGCAGCACCTGGAGAAAGCTGGTCGTATTGGCGCAGCACCTCGGGATGAGGCAGCGGTCCCTGATGGATTTCCGCCTGCATCATGGTCTGGCGGCGCACCACCTCTGCGCCTTGCTGTTGCCCAGCTGGCCGCAAAGATGAAGGGGAACTTGGGCGGTGAGACGGCTTACCGCGAGCCATTGTGACGCGCTATCGAACGGCCAAAGTCGTCGCCGATGCGGCGCACGTCGCTACGCAGCGCGTCGTTGGACGAACGCGCCGGGCGATACAGCGGATTGATCTGAGGTTCTTGGACAGTCGGAGCCGAGTAGTTAGAGAACAGCGCCAGCGGAGCGGCTATGCCGCCCCAAAAACCGCCCCAGAAAGCCTTTCTGCTACGCTTTTTCATAGGTGTACCGATGTGTTCCGAGGGATCCGCATTGCACGAAAACTGCCTCACAACAGGCAAAATATAGCAGATGCTAATATTTTTCGCGCCCCTTCGGTCTTATTTGGGGTCGCACTCACCTACCGCCGCCACGCTTGGCACGCCTCCAGTTGCGCCGTTAGCCGCTGGATCCCGGCCCTGAGGGCGAAATAATCCGATCGAGCAGCGGGATCAAGTTCGGCGCGGGCTCCATGATCCACGCCGGCGGCGGCGCTGGCTTCGGGCACTCCACGGCCGGCGGCGGTGCAGGCGGCACGGACGTGCAGCCGCTGGCGCCCAGCATCAACATCAGCCCGCAGGCCATCGTCTTGAATCTGCGCATTGCGCATCCCCCCATAGGCGGCCCACTCGGCACGCCCGTTCCGTTCGTTGATTTCCGCGACGTCCGCATGGCGCCGCGCCAGAATCTCGCGGGCTTGCCGCTGGCCCTCGGCCACCTCGTCCGCCCGTGCCGCGCGCTGCTCTGCCAGTTGCTCGCCGTAGCGCCAGCCCTGCACCGTCCATGCCACAACGCCGCCCACGACGGCCGCCGCCGCGTACCCGCGCCAACCCGCGACCAGACCGGCGGCGCGCGCCAGGGCGGTCACGGGCGCACCTCGGCGGCGGCCTGACGGTACAGCTCCGCCCAGGTCTGCGGATGCGGGCGACCGGGCCGCCAGGTGCGCAGGTACAACGCCCACCCCGCGTCCGCGTCGCCCACGGCCGGCAGCGCCTTCGGATCGGTCCACAGCAGCAGCCGCGCCACACCGGCGGCCAGCACGTCGTCGTATTCGAGCGCGGCATAGATCACGTCCGGATCGCACGCCACGCTGCGGGCCTTGCACAGCGCCGGCAGGTGATCCTTGCTCGCCGCATGCAGGAACACGCCCCACACGCCGCCACGGCTCGCACGGGTGCCCTTCTCGAACTGCCAGAAGCCGCGCGCCGGTCCGCCGATCTGCTGGCGATGCATGAACCGGCTTTCCTGCAGGCCGATGGCCAGCAGCATGACGCACGCCGCCGGCGTGTCCATGCGCGCCGGCAGCAGCGCCAGCGCGGGCTTAATTGCGGCCTCGATGATCGTCTTCGGATCCATGATCAGCCCTCCCCGCCAGGCCGCGCGCCGAGCAACTTCGCCCGCACGTCAGCGATCCATTCCAGAAAACCCTTTTGCCGCATGCTCGCCATCCAGCGCATATAGGCACCCAGCACCCACCACGCCGGCAGCCCGGCCAACAGCATGCACGGCCCCAGCACGTAGAACAGGGCCAGCAGCCTCTCTTCGCCCCCGCCGCTTCTGGCTGCAACCCAGTGCGCCGTTTCCATCAACGATGGGCGCCAGGACAAGACCGCAATCGCCAGGATCGGGCCGAAGATGAAGGAACACGACACCGTGCAAATCGTGCGCTTGACGAACTCCTGCGGCGACCGCGGCGGCATGATGAGCATGCCCAGAATGGCCGCGAGAGCCGCAGGCAGCCCAAACGCCAAGGCGATTTTCACGGCCGCCCAGCCGCCCAACCCTGTGGAACTCGGTTCCATAATCTCCCTGCTCCTGTTGACGGTGTGCATGTCTGCCTCCCGTTACGTCAAAAAAAACCCGCCAGTGGCGGGGGTAGGTACAACAAGAAAAATAGAATTGCGCTACAACCTGGGGCTTTTGCCCCGATGAAACCCTGGTCCCGCCGACAGCCCCGCCGAAAGCCCGCCCCGACCCTTGCCGACGCGCTCACGCGCTATCTGGCCGAGGTTTCAGCCACCAAGAAGGGGCACGTCTCCGAACAATCCATCGCGCGGATCTGGCGCGCGACGCGCCTTGCCATCCGTCCTGTCGATCGCATCCGCAGCTCCGACCTGACGGAATTGCGCGACGAATGGCTCAAGGACCGGGCGCCGGCCACCGTGGTGCGGCGCATGGCCTTCCTGTCGCACGTCTACACGGTGATCCGCAAGGACTGGGGCTTTGACCAACTGGCCAATCCCGTCCAGCTTGTGCGGCGGCCGGCGGTCGACGACGCGCGCGACCGGCGCCTATTCGACCGGATCACGCTGCGAGGCGTCTCCGACGACGACTGCCCGCGCAAAGAGCTGGAATGGATCATTCGCGCCACCCGATCCGCAGAGCTGCCGACGATCCTGACCGTCGCCAAGGAAACCGGTATGCGCCGCTCCGAGGTCGTCGGCATTCAGCGCGAGCACCTGGACCTCATGCACGGCGTCGTCCATCTGCCGCATACGAAGAACGGCCGCGCCCGCGATGTACCCCTAACGCCTCGAGCGCGGGAGGCCCTGCGCCGCTGGGTCACAGGCAAACCGATGCGGGGCCGCATCTTCACGATGCAACCGGGCTCCGTTACCCGCGCCTTCATTCGCGCTCGCCGGCGCGCCCGGCTCCGGTATGAGGGCATCTGCCGGCTTCACGGCCGCCGGCCCAACGCCGCATACTTCCGGGACCTGCGGTTTCACGATCTGCGGCACGAAGGCACCTCACAGCTGGCGACGGTGTTCCAGATCCACGAACTGGCGAAGGTCAACGGCAACGTCGACACTCGCATGCTGCTGCGCTACTACCATCCACACGGGCGCGAGCTGGCGCAGAAGCTGGCCCGCAGTCCACTCGGCCGGAAGCAGCTTGAAGAAATGCGCCGCGAACGCGAAATCGAACTAGAGGCCATGCCGCTGGCTGCGTAGCTCTACCCCTCCGCGTCGGCACCGGCAACTTCGCGAGACGGCTCCACCGTCGTCAGCCAAGCCGGCAACGGCCCCCAACCGGGGTAGCTGACCTGTCCGGATGCGCCGTCATGCTCGCCGCCGATCGAATACGGCGCGCCCGTTTCCACCACCCAAAGAGGCGTGGTGCGATAGTCCTCGACCATGACCCATGCGCCGCCCACGCGCCTCGGCCACTTCCCGCTCAGCGGCATCGGCGGCGTATCCTCGTACGCGCCAAACGGGATATTGAACGCGCCAGGCGTGAGCGCCAGCTCGTTGGCCACCGATTTGTAAAGGTACAGGCCGTCATCATCGGTCTGAAATACGTCTTTCTGCATACTTCGTTCTCCTAGAAAATTGATACTTGCACTGCAAATGCGAGAGCGCTGGCGAGCCGCCAGACCGGTGCATTGCAGGCACATCGCCATCAGCTGCTTGGCTACTTGATGTCGGCGAACCCGGCCGGCGGCGGTCTGTTTGGGCTGAATACGGGCGCGGGATCCGGCACCAGTTCGACGTACATCGGCGAGGCGGGAGGCGCGGAGAACAGGCCCCAGAACACGGCCTATCACCCTCGCATTCATGCATAAAACTACGCATGAATTCGGGGGTAAAAAGCGACGTTGACGGGCCGAGTTTCAAGTGCCGTGCGCGCCACTCTCGCCAGGTCGTAAGAAACGGTTCTGACATTGCCGGACGTTCCGCTGGCGAACGTCGCACCCAGTCCCGCATCTACGGTAAAGGGTCCTGTCCCGGCGGCCACGGATCCGGAGAATACGACAGGGCCAAGTGTGCCAGAGCCGCCCTGGATTGCATCCGTCTGGCGGCTCGCCAGCGCTCTCGCATTTGCAGTGTCAGCGTCAGTTCCGGTGAAACGGCGGAACATATCGCGCAGATCCGGCACGCGGAACTGGGTCGCCGAATAGTCCGTGAACCAATGCGCGCCCCGGTTGGCCTGCCATACGGCCTCGGTCTTGACGAGGCCTTGTTCCTGGGCGTAGCCCCAGAGTGGCGCATAGTCAACTTTCGACAGCAGCCCGCCGATTGCGTCAACCTCGCTGGCCAGCGGCGTCGCGGTGTGCCCATCGAGCGGTCGCCCGCAAAGTGGCGAGCGGTAGCCGGTGAAATATTGGCTCACCGACCAGGTCCAGACCTCGGCGCACTCGATGACGATAATCGGGCCGACGTCCTGGGCAGGAAGCGCGGCGATCGAATAAAGCCGAGGGAAATTCCCGGCCACGAATGCGGTCGTGGCGATCCTGGTGCTGCGATCGGTCGCAGCGGGCGTGGGCGCGGTTGGCGCACCGGTCAAACCGGGAGAGTCCAGTGGCGCGCCGCCAATGTGGCTCAACACCTGGACGGGCGTCTTCGTCGCCAGCGCGCCGCCCCCAGTCCCTACCAGATAATCGCCCGCGGCCACGGCGCCGAGGCCCGTGCCACCGCGCGCCACGGCCAGGACCCCCGCATTCGCCTTGCCCACATCAAGGGCGGTCACGGTCAGTTTCACGTCCCCGGTGCCGTCGAATGCTTGCGCCGCGGCGGTTGCACCACCCTCGACGGAAAAGCTTCGGCTGACGGCCAGCTTCGTTGCCGCCCCCGCAGTCAGTGACGAAGCCGTGCCGGCGAGCCTGGCCACCGGCACGGTGCCCGCACTGAGATTGGACGCGTTGAGGTTCTGCAGCGCGAACGAAATCGCGTCATCCCCTGCCGCGGACAGCGGCCGGCCGGTCAGCGCGGCGACCGCGGCCAGTTGGCGGTAGATCCAGCCCATCTTTTCATCGTTGAGCTGCTGAACCTTGTTGAACTGCTCGACGGTCGGCGGCAACGACCCGATGTAGGTCCAGCCGGTCTTGTACTGCACGTCCGTGATCACATCGACCGTGCCGGCCTGCGCCCAGGTGACGGTGAACAGTTCGAAAAAATTGGTGTCTGCCATCAGTGAATTCCTCGCGCCAGCACGCCGACGCCAAAGCCATAGAAACCCTGCTCGCGGAAGCCAAAGGGCTTTTCCGTCGAGCCAGAGATAATTTGCACGCCGACGCCTGCGGCCTTGGGAACCCATTTGTATGGGTTTGCCATCAGAGGGTCGTTCGGCCCCGGGATGCGGCTCACCCAGATCCGGATCTTGGCGTTGCCCGCGTCCTGGACGATCACGCGCGACACGTCGAAGATCGGCTTCAGGGAGGCGGAGATCTCGGGGGTGGTCCCGTGCCCGTTGTTTAGGGCAATCTTCCAGTACAGGAGCTTTCTGTATTCGGCGTCCATCAATCTGGTCGATCCGGAAACAGGCCGCTCGTTGGCGCGGCGAAGCCTCGCCTGGCCGAACCCGGTGACGTTCGGCTGCCCGGCGAAGCCAAAGAACTGCACATAGATCGCCTCGTCGATGACGCGGGGCAGCCCCACGATCTCGCCGATGCCGTCCAATTGCTGCCCCACGGCCGTGTCCAGCCACCGTTCTTCGTACATTGCGCGCAGCGCGCCCTGCAGGCCGTTGGCGGGCTTCATGAGCGCCTTGACCAGCGCTTCGATGCGCCGCTTCCCTTGAAACTGCCCGAGCCAATGCGACCAGGCAATGCCGGCATGATCCTGTTGTAGGTCCATCAGGTCACCTTGATACGAGATAGGTCGAAGGCCGCCACCTGCGAATCCAGGATTTCAATGTTGGCGTCTACGTAGTCATCCGGGGCCGGAACGAAAGCCGGGTCGGTCGAGAAGGCCAGCCGCAGGTCGACCGAGGAAATTCCGGGCGTCCTGTATATCGCGCCGAACAGGCGCTGCCGGATCACATCGTCGCCGATGGAGAAGCCCTCTCCGGCCGCTGCGAGGTTCGCCGCGATCGTTTCGAACCCGTCAGGCGGAAACGCCTGTTCCGATGGCGGCAGCAGCGTCACAGCGCACGAAACCCACACATAGACCCTTGCGGGGCGGTCGAATCTGATCGGGTGCTTGGCTCCCTCACCATCAGTCACGATCACAAGCACCGCGCCGTGGGTATCGATGCCGCCGCCCTTGACCCGGAAAATGGCCGCCGCGACTTCATCGTCCAGGCCGCCGTCCACCACGGCATGCACAGAATGCGGCGGCCGGCCCGCGGCGTCGACCGTATCGCCATCATTCGAGAAAACGCGCAGCGCGCGCACGCCTGGCACCTTGTCTCGGATGTTGGGCGCCAGGCTCGGCAGTGTGGCGGCTCCGAGGCGGAACAACCCGGTGGGATACCGCGCCCTAAGCGCGGCGTCGTTCTCCGCCAGCCTACCCGCAACGCCGGCTTGAAGGTTATCGACGGCGTCCCAGCCTTCTACCGCCGTCACAATACCGTTCAGGTCACCAGGTGCGGCGCCCTCCTCGGACGCGCCGTCGGACAGCACCAGCGCCGGCGAACCGAGGCGGACGAGCTCGAGCTGGCTCGACCAGGTGAACGCACGCGCGATGCGCCCGTCGGTAGCCGCGCGAATAGTCGCCCCGTCGCTGGACACCGCCAAGCCGCTCGGCTCCAGTGCGGCGACCAAGCCGCCCAGGATTGCCGGAAGGTTGGTGGTGGCCATCGAGGTGTACGAATAGGGCTGGCCATCCACGGTCACCGTGTAGACGGTGCTGGGCGCCGGCGCCGGCTGCAACGTGATATCAGCCGCGGCCCCCGCCAAGATGGCGGTGTCGGCGGCGAGTTCCCATAGGTTTTGGCTCACGCGATGCCGCACACGGGCACCGGCGCGCACCATCGTCCCCGCCGCGCCGTACAGCACCACATATGCGCGGGACCGCTCGTCTGCCAGGCGCCGCACCCCGGTGAAGGACACCGACCGGTCCAGCGACGCGCCGGTGGCCGAGCCGGGGTACATGGACAGGTATACCCCCTCCATTTGCTCCCAAAGGGCCGCCTCGCGCTCGGCAAAGGTGTCGATCAGCAGGCCCGTGACACTATCGGGCCGCGTCTCCACGCTCTGGCTGTAGCCGGCGGCCAACAGCCGCGCGCGCAGGTCCTCAACAATCTCCTGCCGGACTTCCGGCAGGCGCATGCGGACGAAGCCGTCCGGCGTGACGCCGTAAGCCATAGAAAAACCTCAAGATTCAGAAATTTAGGGCGCCGAGAACTCGGCGGTTCCCCTGGCCAGCCCGTAGGCTGAATCAGCCTCAAACTCGACGCTCAATACGCGCCGCGCCCGGTCGATGGCCAGAGACAGCCGGCGAACGCGTGACACGCCTGGCACGTCCAAGATCCGCGCGCGAAACACGGCCTCGATGGCCGCGCGGTCAGGGTTCTTCACCAGGACCTGATCGAAATACGGCACGCCGAATGACGTATCCAGGAACCACTCGCCCAGGAACGCCAGCAGGGTGACTTTGATCTGTTGCGCCACTCTTTCCGCGCCGTCGACAAGGGAGGTCCGGCCGAGCAGGTCCAACGCCAGGTCATGATCGGGAGACAACTGGAGGTCTACGCTCATCAGATGGGCTCCTCCGTCGTGCCGCCCATGCCATTGGGATGCCTATGCGTGTCCCCCACGTTCTTGCCGTTGTGCGTGAGGACGCCGTTGCGGAAGTTGACGTTACCGTCGATGTTGATCGTGCCGTCGCCGCTCCCGCCAGAGCCGTTCATGCCCTGGGTGTAGGTGAGCAGCCCGTTGACGGTCACATTGCTGTCGAAAACCGTCTCATCGGCGATCACGTGCTTGCGAGGCACCTTGATGGTCAGCGCTCCATCCGGGGCGATCTTCATCGACCCCGGCCCGTACTGAATACTGACGTTCTCGGTGTCCGCTTTGCCGGCGCCAGGCCGCACAACCGGAGATGCAAAGGCGTCCGAGAGGTCGAACTGTCGCGGATCATCCGGCGGCCCGTTATCACCGGCCAGCCAGTTTTCCAACGACCTCGCAGAAAAGGACAGCGTGACGGGATCGCCGGGCTTCAGCGGTACAGAGATCAGCGCATGGGCGCCATTCACATCGCCTGAGAACCACCGGACGGGCACTCGCACGATCAACGGCGCCTGCAGCACTTCGCCATTGGCCAGACGCTTGGCCAGCGCCGGCCGCGCGGTGACCGTCACGCCGTCGTAGGACACGACTTCGCCCGGCAGCGTTGTGTAAACGTCCGCCAGTTCCGACGAGATGAGTGTGCGCAACGCGGAAATTGGGTTGTTCATGTCTTCGCCTTGGTTTTTGGCGGCGCGTACCTGTCCACCAGCTGCAGCTCGGTCTGCCAGTTGCCGCCCGCGCTATCGCCCGAATGCTGCAGCCCTTCCACCCGCAGGAAGGCCTCAACGCTCTTGCTTTCCAGCTTCACCAGATCGCCGGGATTCAGGGTCGGCAACAGCAGCGATTGCACGCGCCAGCCGTCGCGCTGCTGCTGGGCGCTGACCAGGTTGACGTTGTCGCCCGTGGTCTGGTCCTTCACCTTCGCCTTTTCGCGCGCCGCCTCCCTGGTGCGCTCGGGGAAGCCGAGTAAGCCCGTGTCGGCGGCCAGCACGACGGCCTGGCGGCGCGTCGTCCCACGGCGCTGTACAACCTGCAGCTGCTGGTTCTGGATCGACCATTCAAGGCCGGTGCCCTGCGTGACCTTGTGCAGCGCAGTTCGAGCCGCCCCATAGAACGAAAAGCCCTGTTGCCAGCGGCGGTCCGGCACGTCGTCAGCCATGACGAGCGGAAGGCCCATCTGGCGGGCAATATCCCGGATGATGGCGCTGGCCTGTGCCCCAGGCCCCAGACCAATCGAGATGGCGGTGTCCCGCACTTCGGTGTAGCCGTCCTTGACGATCAACTCGGTCACCACATCCGGCTGTTCGAACTTGGTGTAGGCGAACACCACGCTCCCTGACGCCATCAGCAGCGGCCCGCCCTCCCCCGAATAGCCCGCGTACAGCACACAGCGCAGGCCCGGCTCTTCCAGGGCGCGGCGGGTAGGCGCGGCCAGGTTGTAGACGCGGATCGTGTGGTCGTTCGGCTCCTCTTGCGTGTCCTTGCGCACGTCGAAGGTGATGCGAATCGGCTGCACGATCTCCACGCCCTTCTGGTTCGGCTTTCCCACCAGCAGCCTGTAAACCCGGTCAAAGCGCGGCATTGGGCACCTCTTCGACACTCACATACATCAGGCCCACCTCCCCACTGGGCAAAGCCGTGCGGCTGATCGTGTTGCGTCTGTCCGGCGCGAGCGCGATCAACTCCCCGGCCGGGACCGGGAGGTGGCGATATTGCGCCAGCAGCGGCGTGTCAGGCACCAGGGCGATTCCCGCAACCACAACCTCGTTGTATGCGTTCTCGATCGACATGGCCCAGGCCTCGAACTCGCTGTTCCAGCCCAGGCCCAGAAAGTACGTAACGCCGTCCAGCTCGACCTCGGTCAAGCTGTCGTTTGCGTCCAGCACCGGAATCTGAATCATTGACCGCCCCCGAGAATGCCGCTCGCCTTCTTGCCTGCGCCACTGGTGGCGCTCTTCAGGTCCGAGACCTCGCGCGGCGCCGCCTTGCCGGCGTTGGTCTTGGTCGCTCCTGCCTTGCCCGTCGCCGAGCCGCTCGTCTTGGCCGGTGGGATATCCGCCTGCCGCAGGGTGACCTTCCGGATCTTCTTGAACTCAGCGGTGATGGAAAACCGTTCTCCGCCATCAGCAGCGCGGCCGATCTCGCACCGCTCCATGACGAAATCGGTGTACACGTCCAGGCCCGTGGTCACCGTGATGGGCAGGCGGTCTGCATGGATCTGCCGCAGCGCGGCCTTGGCGCTGATGAGCTTCGAACGACCGGCTCCGGAGCCGCCCCCGCCAGCCCGGCCGGCGAGGCGCCCGCCGAGCAGCGAAACCTCGGCGGCAGTCACCCAGCCGTCCAGCTGCAGCCGCTCGGATTCCTGCACCACGTGGTCGGTGACGGGCGGCCCATCTTCCACCGGGTAGCTCGTCGCCTGGCTTTCCAGCGATGTCGACTCGCTCAACAGGGCATCCAGCGGAACGACGCCGATGCTGCTGCCGCCGTTCCAACCGAACACCAAAGACACAAAGCTCATGAATCCCCCTATCGAGGCGCTTCGACGCCGGTCGGAAACTGAAAGAACCTGGCCATGGCGTCAGCGCTGCGCTGCTGGGTCGCCTCCATGCCGCGCCGGGTGGCGCCTGCAATCGCATTGGGATCGCCACTCGGCGCGTTGATGGTGACTTCAGCGTGGTTTTGGACCGTGACCGGCCCGCGCCCGCTCGCGCCGGCGCGCATCGCCGCGGCTGGGTCGATCTGGGGGTACGCGTTGCCCATGATCGGAGACAGCCACGGCATTTTCTCCCTCAACCATGCATTGTTCGCCTGCGCGGCCTCGTTCATCGACTTGTCACGCAACATTTCGGGCAGGTAGCTTTCGATCTTCTCTGTGGCTTCATTCCATTTTTTGGAAATCCACTCCGTGATGGCTTTGCCGATGTCCTTGATCTTGGCCATCATGCGATCGCCGATTTCATCAAAGTATTTCCACAGCCCCGAGAAGGCGTTGTGCCAGTGCTTGATCGCGCCATCCCAATCCCCGGTGAAAGCTGCAACCACCCCCTTGAAAATGCCGTCCCAGAATTTCCAGATGGCCTCGATGTACTCGATGATCGGCTCCATGAAGGTGCCCTTGGCCGCGTTGCGGATGCTGTCCCAGGAATCGACGAAGAACTTCACGATGCGGTCCCAGTTCGACCAGATAAGCCACAGCGCCGCGGTAATCACCGCGACGACACGCCCGATCGGCGTCATCGCGAACGCCTTCCACAGCAAGGGCACGGCCTTGGTGGCCAGGAACATGATCAGGCCCCGGACAGGGCTCAGGATCCTCCACAGGCCGTAGGCCATAACGGCAATCGTGCCCCACTTCTTCGCCCAGGGCCCCAGCGCCTGGCCCGTGCCGCCCAGGAAGTCCTTCACCTGGACCAACACGGCCTTCACGGCCTCGATTTCGTTCCTCCAATCCTCCACGGGTCCAATCAGGTCGCCGAATACGGAGTCGCCCCCGCGGAACCACACGCCGATATCGTCCACCAGCAGGTAGATAGTGGCGAGGACCGCCGCCATGCGCAGCATGGGCGCCAAGGTGCGATTCCAGTAAGCCAGCATGCGCGCCGCGCCGGCCGGCCCGCGGCGCAGCGCCATGGCCGAATCCAGGCCGATTGCCGCGCGCGTCGCAGCCACCAATGACCGGACAAGCCCCCCAGACTGGAACGACGCCAGGCGAAGCCAGCCGCGCAGCTTCACCAGCCCCCACGCGCCGCCGCTGATCGCCAGCAGCTTGATCACGGTGGCGATGTTGTCCGCCAGAAACTCGATCGACTGGGTAACGCCCAGCACCGCGGTTCGGCCGAATGTCAGCGTCTTCCCGAAAAACCGCTGGAACGCGTCATTCCAGACGGTCATCGCGTCAGCGATTGTGACCGGCATGTCCTGCGCTTCGACGCGCATTTTTGCCAGCTGGGATTGCAGCGCGGGCAGAAAGGTGTCGGTGGTCAGCTTGCCGGCCTTGACCTGCTCCAGCAGCTTGTCGGTGGTTATGCCCAGGCCGTCGGCCAGCGCAACCTGAAGGCGGGGTGCCGCACGCATGAGCGTGCTGTACTCCTCCATCCCCAGCTTGTTCTGCATGATCGCCTTCGTCACCGAAGAGATCACCGACTCCTGGTCTTGGGCCTTCGTGCTGGACAGGGCCATGCCGAGGGACAGGCCTTCGGTCACGTCGATGGTGTCCTGCGTGGTCTTGCCCAGGTCCGCCATGGTGCGCCGGGTGCGCACGAATAGCTCTGCGCTCGACGAATAGGACTTGTAGGTCAGGCGCGACACCCTCGCCAGTTCCTGATCCACCTCGGCGTACTCCTGGGCGGAACTGGTCGCCTGCTTCATGCGGGCTTCCATCTGGCCCCAGGCGTCGATATCACCAAAAATCCTCTTGACGATCGAAACGCCGAGGACCGCGCCGATAATTCCTCGCAGCCCGGCGAATGCGCCGGCCTGCTCCTTCACCGCGCGGGTGCCCTGCCACTGCGAGCGCGTCATGCGCTCCTGTGCCTGCCGCGCGTCTTGAATACCCAGGCGGATGCCTTCCCAGGTGCCAATCCCCACTTCCCGCACAATGTGAAGGCCGGACCGTGCCCTGGCCAACAACGTGCCGTACGCAGCCTGGACCTGGCCGATCCGAGCGCGAGTCTCAGCGACGTTCACCGGAAAGGCGGCGGCTACGCCCAGGCCGGCCGCGCCAGCGGCCGGGGCGCGCACGGGCAAAGGCAAGCCAGGTTGCGCGGGCCGGGGAAGCGTGGGCGCGGGTGCGCCGCCCGTCGCCCGGCCCGCGCCCACGCTCCATGCGCCGGGCTTGAACACCGCCCCCGTCAGGGCCTGGCGCATCGACTGCACCGTCTTGGCGCTGGCCTTGCGCATGGCCTCCTGAGCGTCCTGGTAGGCGTCCTCGTACTTCTTCAGGCCCGCCTCGTCCACCTGGTACCGCAGCAGGGTGACCAGTTCACGAACAGTAGTCATGTGTTGTTCTTCCTATTCGCCTGCTCCTGGGCCGCATCCCGGGCGTCCATGAGCGCGTTCAGCTTCATGATGTCCAGGAGGTCAACATGCCCCAGGCGCACGGCTTCAAGGCTGACATGACCGGCCAGGATTGGCCGCCAGACGATCAGTTCTCGTTCGAAGGTGGGATCAAAGACCCCGACAGGTTCGCCAGCTTCTCGCGGGCCGGACCAAAGCGGCCGGCCCAGCGCACCAAAGGGCCGGAGAAGTTGTGCATCAGGACGTGGTACATCAACTCCAGGATTTCGGCGAAATCCTGGAACGCCAGCCCGCGGTGGGCGTCGGTCAGGGGCTGCGGCTCCCGGCCGTCGAGCTCGAAGCTGACGTTTTCCGGAGTCACCAGCATGCCGAACCACTTTTTCAGGTCGTCCCCGCCCAGGCGGCCGGACAACTGGCGCAACGCGTCCATGATGGCCTGCTCGTCGCGGGTTTCGCCCGGCTCACTGATCACGGCGCCGAACAGCGCTCCGGCGGACGGGATGACCTCTTTTTGCAGGTCGCCCAGCAGCTTGAGCTGGGTGAGCGCGTCGAACTTCGTGACGTGGAACGTGGTCGTCCCGATCTGGAAAGGCTTGGTGCGGCTCATCAGGTGTTACCCCCCACAATGTTCACGGCCGGGCCGGTTTCGATGACCCATTCGCGGGTTCCCACCTTGGCGGCATACCCCGCGTCGGGCGTCTTCACGATCCACGCAGAGTCGGACGCGTGCAGCGACTTCCCACGCAGGTCGGTAACGGCGACCGGCACCGCGCCATCGCCGTCGGTCGTCTTGTCAGCTTGGTGCAGTGCCGACAACAGGGCGTTGCTGGTGCTGGTCTGCAACAGCGTCACCGTGATGCGCAGGCGCGAATCGCGCGACATCGAACGCGCGACCTCGCCGTCGACGCCGGCGACGGAGGCGATTCCCTCGCCGATCTCGGACACGGTCACGAACGTGTCTTCGGCCAGGCCGCTCAAGGCGATAGCGCCCATCACGATCTTCACCCTGTTGGGTGCATAGGTTTTCACAGCCATGCTGGATTTCTCCGCTTAGAGTTGCTGGTAGGTCAGGTTGCCCTTGATGTCGGCAACGTGGATGGCACCGGCCAGGCGGGCGCTGAACTTGAGGTCGCGCAGGATCCGGTTGGCCTTGTCGTTGGTGGAAATGTTCATCGACAGCGGCGCCGTGATGACGAACCCCGGAATCATCTTTCCGCTGGCGTCCATTTCGTCGGGCGCCACCAGGCCGCGTGACTGGCCGAGCATCAGCGCCTTGCGCACGCCGGTCACCAGGATCTGGATACCGTCGTCAGTGAAGGGCACCTTGCCGTTGGCGTTGATCAGTTGCGTGGCGACCTCGATCTTGATCTGCTCGGCCAGCCAGTCGCGCCCGCGGATCACGTCGATCCACTCACCCGCCGCCACCTTGCCGTTCTGCGTCACGGCGAAGTTGCGCATCTGCTCGAAGGTGTTGGCGTTCTTGGCGCGGGCGGCCAGGGCCTGCCCCTCGCTGAGGTTGTCATAGCTGATGCCCGCCAAGCGCGTGTTGGCCCACGTCTCGCCGCCGGGATAGAAGGTGAAGCGGTTGGCGGTAACGGCGGCTTCCAGCGCCTCGGTGCCGGCCTGGCCATGGAACCAAACGTGGGTCCGGAAATACTGCTTCCGCTGGCACTTCGAAGCCAGGTCGTCCGTGACCGCCGCGTCGATGATCCCGGCTTGGTCGCTCGAAACACCGAACAGGCGCCCATTGGATTCGACCCACTCGGCCGCGTCCAGAACATCCGCTTCGACGCGACTGGCCAGCGCGACGCCATACCAGTCGCCGCTCTCTTTCAGGCAGGCCGAGAGCGCCGCAGTGGGCGTTTCCGTGCTGGTGGGGACGCCCACCGACAGGTTTCCCTTGACCGAGACGGCCACGGCGGTGCCGGCGGTGCTGGCGGTGATGGAAACCTCGGCGCCGACCGACGTGGCGGACACGGGAGCGCCGCTCGCGGTGATCGCGGCTACCAGCCCCACGGCGATGTCGTCAGGCGTGCTTGCCGCCAGGCCCGTGAACTTGGGCGAGGCCGATTGCACCGCGCCGTCCTGGGCACGCCAGCGCAGCGTGACCTCGTAGTCCGCGACGCCGGCGCGCGTAACGGTGACACGGGTCGTGTCGACCTGGCGACGGCCAACGAAGACGCGCGTCACCGTCGGAATCTGCTTGAAGGCGTCGCGCACCGCAATGTACAGCGGGTCGGTCTGGCTGATGCCCAGGTCCAGCAGCTCGGAGGCCTCCGTAACCACCAGGATCCGGTTCACCGAAAGAACGTGCGCGCCCAGCACCAGGATGTCGGAGAAATTCTGCTCTTTGATGGCTGTAGTGTTCAGGGAGATCGCCACATTGACGATCCGATCGAGGTTTGCCATATGTGGCTCCAATGAAAGCGGCCTCCGGGCGGAGGCCATGTAGGGAAAGAACGGGCGATGGCGACGCTACGGCGCGTCGCCATCGGTGACGGAAAAGGTCGTCTCGACCGGCGGCGTCAGCCCACCGGAGGTGACACCGGCCCCAGCCACCGTGGCAATGAAGCTGGTGTCGCCCCCAAAGGATGTGGCGTACCGGACGCCAAGCTCGAGCACCGCGCGCTGCTCGTAGCGGGCGCCATCCCGCAACACGGGGACGTTTTCCAGGCGGCCCAGATCGAACACAGCCAGGCCCAGCGCTTCGGCCCGATCTTCAAAGAGGGGGTGCTGCAGCCGCAGCTGCATGCCGGCCAGCCCCTCGAAGGCGCCGACGCCGTAGCCCTGCAATTCGACGATGGCGTCCGTGTGGTGTGAAACTGCCATCAAGCCGTCGTCACCGACGCTGCCCCGCTCGGCGGGGCCGGCTTGCGACCAGCGCACCGCCATGGCGATATATGGCTGGCGCGGGCGGTTGCCGTTCTCGTTGGCAAATATCACGGGCACGCCAGCGGCGGCCGCCTCTATCAGCTCGAAAATCGCGTCCTCTGGTGCCATGTCTCGTTCCATAGAATTCTGCGCCGATGGGACTATCAGCCAACGCTACAGCGTGGCCGACTCGGCGCTGCCCTCTCCGGTGGCCTGGAATGCCCGGCCGGACCCGGGAAAGACCCTGCGGACGTTTAGCCCCGTCCGCCCCCGTTCCAGGTAGCCGGGGAATCCTGGGCTTGCATCAATTCGTTGTCGGCCAGCAGCACGGCCAGGTAGCGGAAATGCGGGATGACGCCGGATTGCCAGGGCGCCACGCCCACCAGCAGGTATTCGCCCGCCATTGGCGCGGCGTCCCAAACCAGTCGGTCGCCGCCGGTCCAGTCCTGACCGGCCACTGCCAACTGCGCCGTGGTGTAGACGCGAACGGCCGCGCGCACGCGGCGCCCTTCAGGGTTCGCCTGCAGTTGCTCGTAGTCGGCCGCCTTTGCCGGCTGCACTGACGCGGAGATCTGTTTCTCCGGCCCCGGCTCGCCCTCGATCCAATGGCCGCGTTCTCGCCGCCCGGGGAGGCGCGTCCGGACAATATGAGGTTTTCTGAAGCTCATGGACCTACACCTTCTGGTATCTGACGGCGTTGACCAGGAGACCGTCATCAATCAAGGGAACGTCGCTGCCTTTCTTGGCAATGGTCGACTCCGCATTGGGCTTGGCCCATTTCTTGGAGTTGCGGATATGGGCCTTCTGGTGCTTCTCGGCAAACGTGCCGAGCTGGTCCAGGGCCTGGTCGGTGGTCAACCGGCCATCCTCGACGGCGGTCGCCATTCGATCCATGGCCTGCCCCAGCACCTCCCCGTTCTTCTCCGCAAAGTCACGCATCGCCGGCCGCGCCTCGATCGTCTCGGTTCCGAACTCGTTCCAGATCGCTATGTCCAGCAGATCCGCCTGCGTGTCGGGATCCTTGCCGGCATCGGCCTGTATGCCGAACTTCACGCCGCGACCTTGCAACGACCTGGCCAGGCGGGCGTGCAACGCCAGGCCTCTATCGATCGCCTTCACAGACACGGGGATGGCTCCTGACGGTTGCCGCGCCGACGGCGCACACGCGCGCCAGCTGCTGGTAGTGGCCGAGGAAGCCGGCGGGGTCGTCGGCGCCTTCCACGCGCCCGTAGGTACGCTGCAGGTCGCCCTCTTTCTCGCTCACCACTCCCGGCCTGGCCAACACGCCGTCGGCCTCCGCCGACCGCTGCATCTTGATGCCATACAGCAGCCACGCCGCGTACCACAGCTGGGCCTCGTCCTGCTTCTTTTCTGGAAGGCAGGCCGGGCGGTAGCCAGCCGCGAATGCGAGAGCCCGCTCCTTGTCCTCTGGCGGCATGCCGGCCACCGCCGGCGCCAGGAAATCCAGATCGTCGACGGTGGCGGCCATGCTTACGACTCCTGCGAGCCGCCGGCGCCCGGCGTGTCCTCGCCGCCCTGGCCCGCGGCGGTGGCCTTCAGGGCTTCGTACAGGCCCTGCAGCTCCGGCTTCGACGCCGACGGCGAGTACTGGGCGCCCTGCTCATCCAGCCAGGCTTTCAGTTCCTTGACCGTGGACGGCTCCTTGTCTTCGGCAGGCGCCGCCTGGGCGGCCTCGGCGCCCTTCTTCGGCGCCTTGTCCCCTTCCGGCGCCTCGCCCGGGACCAGCAGTTCGCGGTCGATCAGGTCCTGCACCCCGCGGATCTCCGGGTCGACCCAGGCGCCCGTCGTCGGAGCGATCACAGTGTGCCCGCCGATGTTGATGACGGCCTTCGTGGTGTTGACGCAGTACTTCATCAGATTTCCCCCTTCGCCATCGACAGCGGGTAGTAAATGACGACCCCGCCGGCGCGCGCCAGGCACGGCACCACCAGTTCGAGGCCACGCGCCTGCGCCGCCAGTTGGTTGAACGGCATGGGCAGTTCCATGGCGAGGTTTTCCTCGCTGTACTCGTAGGCCAGGATCAGGTCCTTGCCGCCGGCGCCCGCGCCCTTGAACTCGGACGCGGCCATGATCTGCAGGCCAGGGTGCTTGTCCTGGAAGAACTGGCCCACCGTCTTGCCGTTTGTATCGGGCACGCGCCGCGAGAAAATCACGCTGCGCTGCTCCGTCGGCATGACGATGCGGGTGGGCTTGTGCACATCCTTGGACTGATTGGGGACCGCGTCGTAGATCATGTCCAGGTCGGCCAGGATCTGATCCGCCGTCGTGCTCGGGTTCAGCCAATCACCGTGCAGGCCAACCACCAGCGGCACGTTCGGATGGTTCACCAGGCCGTAAAGACCGAACTTCGTGTCGCCGATCAGCGCCATCTGGTTCAGCTTGATTTCGACCGCCTTGCGCGCTGCCATCGACTTGCGCGTCGGCAGGTCGGTGCGGTTGGCCGCGGCAGCGCGCAGTTCCATCACGCTGTAGCCGTACGAATCGCCGATGTTCTTGATCTGCGCGATCTTTTCCTGGCCCTTGACGTCCGCGCGCGGCAGGTCATCGGCGTAGTTCGAGACGATCTTGGCCATACCGACCTCGTCGTACATGGAGTACGTGAAGGTCTCGGCCCACTCGGGCACCTCGGTGGAGATCGGGACCAGCTGCAGCCCGACCATGGGCGGCAGCTTCTTGTCATAGGTGCGCGTCTTGACGTAGTCCAGCTGGCGCGCGGTGTAGAGGCCTTCGTCCTCGCGCATGCCGGCCAGCGCCACGACGATGGTTTTCACGGCCGGCAGGTCGGCCTCGTCGTAATGCTCGTGTTTGCTCATGGTTTTCCCAATGAAAAAGGCCCCCAAAAGGGCCTAGGGTTGTTCTTGAAGGCGCGGGGGATCAGGGCGCCGCGGAGGCCGTTGCGAACGGCGCGTGCAACTCGATCAAGGCGATCTTGCCGCCGGCGGTGTCCACCGCCGAAGAGCGAAAAACCGCATTCGGCACCGGCGTGGCGCCGCCGTCCGAAACCGCGCCGTCGGCGCCGCACTTCACCGGGCCGTCCTTGGTGACGGTGCCGCCGTTGGCAACCTTCGCCCAGCCACGGCGCACGCGCAGCACGCTGACGGCGTCGAACTCGCGGTAGCCGCCATCGCGGGGGATGGTATGCGTGTGCAAGGCCAGGCCGCGGATGCGCGAGCCGGGGCCGGCGACGATACGGTCGTTCGTGGTGTCACCCACAATCACGCCCGGCGCGATGCTGCCGGCCGCGGCGCAGGTTTCGACATCGTCGTAACCCAGGTCCGCCTTCATGCCGGCGTAGGCAACATCCATGCGGTCATCGTAAACGGGGGGCATCATTCGCCTCCTTTGGTCAGGTTCGAAAGGTAGGCCTCGCGGGCCGAGCGGGCCGTCGCCGGCGACTCGGCGCCGTCCGCGCGATGTTGCGCGTTGGGCTGCTGCTGCCCGCCCATCTGCCGGCGCTGGTCGGCGACGGCGTCCGCGCGGGACTTGTCCTCGCCGACTGCGAGGTCGAACGCGGCTTCCACGTAACCGTCCGACTTACCCGCCAGGTCGAACGAGTCGCCGCGGATGGCCTTGATCACGCCCTCGCGCAGCGCGCGGTCGGCGGTGTCGGCCTTGAATTCCACCTTGTGCTGCGCAGCCACCGCTTCCAGCTGCACGCGCGCCAGGGCGGCCCCGTGAGCGTCCGCGCGCGCCTTGGCGACACCGGCCTCGGCCTTGTCGGCGCGGTCCTTCTCGGTGTCCGCGCGCGCCGCTTCGGCGTCAGCCCGGGCCGCCGCGGTCTTTGCCTCGGCGCGCAGGCGCTCCAGCTCGTTCGCCACTTCCGGCGCCGCGTCATACGACAGGCCGGAATCGAGGCGGATTTTGACCATGCTCATGTCATGTTCCTCTTCGGTTTTCGTTACGGCGTCTGCCGCGTCAAGGTTCAGCCGCGCGTTGCCCGCGCGACCGCGTTTCACCACCGCGAGGTGGTTGTATCGGATGTTTCGCTGGATAGCGTCGTAGGGTTCGCCGCCCGGCGTCACGCCCGGCATCTCGTCCAGTTCCAGCTCGTAGCCCAGCGACAATTCCTTGTTGCCGGCGTCGACCGGCGCTGTGTCGAAAATGTGGATATCCCCGAGCATGTTCTCGGGGCCGTCCTGGCGGCCTCCAGACAGGGCCGTGCCGATCATGTGCTGGCGCACATTCTTGGCCGTGACCTTGCCGGGGTGCCCGTCCGTGATCGGCTTGCCGCGCAGGCTTGCCATGGAATCGGCGTTGAACACCTCTTCCGGCGGCCGGTACTCGCGCCGGGTGCGCCCAGCGCCATCGCTGTACACGAAGACGCCTGTGCGGGTCAGCACCGGCGTATCGACGAGATACCCCTCGTCTGTCCTGGTCGCCTTCAGTGGCGCCCGGTCATATCGCATTACCATGGTTTTTCCTCAATGAACGATCATCGCGTCCAGATCGTCGAGCGCCGGCAGGACAGCCTCCGCCCAGCACCTGCAGCGGATGGGCTTGCCTGGGTGACCGTCGGCGGGCGGCTTGTCCCATTCGAACTCTTGACCCTCACGCGCCACATGTTCGTCGCGCTCCCTGTCATCCAGCACGCCCCGCCATCGGTACTTCTTGACGCCGATGTTGGTCTGCCGGTATTCGGTCAGGTCGCCGTTCAGCTTGCCAATCTGGTCCCGGGCGATCAGCTCTGCGCGCTTGCGTGGCAGATCAAAGGTTTCCCGCACCTGTTTAGTCATGTCACGCAGCGACGTTCCCTGACGTACCGCGGCGACCACCCGCCCATGAAGGTTGCTCAGGTACTGTTCCGGGATGGACTTGATCAGGCCAATGTTCTCGGCTTCCCACGGGCGCAGCACGCGGGCCAGGCCGGGCTCGGCCTTGAACACGTCCACGCCGTAGGCACGCCGCAGCATCCGGTGGTACTGCTCCTGGTTGTACTTCTCGACCCGCCGCGCAACGAGCGCGGCCAGGCCCTGCGCGCTGCTGTCGGCCACCACCGCAGCGCCCAGCGCCTCCATGAAGGCCCGGCGCAGCGACTCGAACCAGCCGTCGTCGCCGGCCGGGGTGTTGCGCAGATCATCCTGGCGCAGTACCTGCGGCAACGCCGGCAAGACATGCGCGACGACGGCCGCAATGGCCGCATCCGCCGTGGCCCGCAGCGCCCGGGCATAGTCCTGCTCAGCGCCCAGCGGATAGCGCCATTGCTTAGGTGGACGCGGCGTACGACTTCGCCGACTCGCCGCCGGCGTCGGGGGTGAGGCCATAGAGCCCTTCCTGTTTCATGAATCGGACCGCCTGGTCCTGGCTGAGGCCGTTGTCCACGGCCGCGCTCAGGGCATCCATTTCGCGGGCCGACGCCTCGGCGTTAGCCTTGCGGACTTCGGCTTCCTCTTTCGCCGTGGCCGGCTTGAGCGGCGGCCAGACAATAGACCAGGCCTCGCCCCGCGCGGCACCGTAGCCATCCAGTGACCGTTGCGCCCGGATCAACGACACCATGCGCTCCAGCGCTGGGTTCAGCTTCACGCCGCGCCCCATGGCCACCGTGTTGTAGAACCCCTCAAGGTCACCGTCGCCGGTGGCGTTCAGGCCGGCGGCTGACCGCCCGAACAGGACACTCGCGGGATAGCCGGCCTCAGCCGACACAGCGATTTGGAACTCCGCCAGGGTGTCCTTGATGCCGCCCATGTCGGAGCTGAGCACCTGGTAGTCGTCTTCCGCATCGACGGCTACGCCGTTCAAAGCGTTGCGCGCGGCGTCGACCATTTCCACCCGCTTTCGGATGGCGGCCTCCATTTCGGCCACGATGGCATCGGCCAAGCCCTTCATCTTGTGGACAGCCTGCTGCTTCTTTTCCAGCAAGCGCAGCGCCCAGTGCAGGCCATCGCCATAGCGACGGATGGCGTGGAACGCCCTGCTCACCGCCGGCCGCCCGGCCCACGGGATGCCCTTGCGATTGAGCTTTGCCGGCACCGGGTCCCCTGGAATCTCGATCAGCCGACTTTCGTGAACGAAGAACTCCGCAGAGGGCACGCCCGCGGCCTGCGTGCGTACCCGGTACAACTCGGGCATACCGTAGTTGGCCTCGTTCGGATCCGCATATCGCTTTTCGGTGGCCGACACGTCGTCCAACGTGAAAACCTTCAGTTCGAGCAGCTGATCCAGGGACTCAAGGTTGAGCGGGTCCCTCAGCGCGCCCCCGTCCCTGGCGATGACCACGATGGCGCCACCGCCGGTCAGACGCGCCCATCGCCAGGCATCGGCAAGCGCGGGCAGCACTTTCAGCCGGTCCAACTCGCCGCCCACGCGGTCATCGCCCTCGATCGCCACGCCGCGCGAGACGGCAGTGTCCGGGATCATGTCCACCACGCGGGCAGGCAGGCCGCCTTCGGCGTACATAGCCAGGTCATCCAGCCCGCCGAGGCCGGCGATCGAAGTTCCGAGCAGGGCGTGGCCCAGCACCGCGCTCAGGTAGCCGTCTTGGTTCATCATGTGCTTGCCAGCGCCTGGAAGCGCCCTAGGTTGCTGCCCGCTGTGGCGAGCATGTCGTTGATTGCATCGACCATCGGGTCGACCTGGTCGTCGTGGGCGTGCGTGTCGTCCGCCGTGAAGGCCTCGCACTCGGCCACGAAATCGGCCACGAACGGCGCATCCTTGGGGATGCACACCAGACCGGCCTCGATGTAGCTCTGCACATCCATGAGCCGGGTGAGCTTGTCCCTGTCCCGCTCTACCCCCTTTACGGGGATCTTGCCGTCTGCGCCGATATCTTGGATCAGGCCGGTTCCGCTGGACTTGTCCTCGATGAGGAGCTGCCGCAGCGGTGCCGACAGTTTCGGATTGAACGGCTTGTTCTTGGCCCAGAAGTCCACGGCGCGCCGCTTGAGCTCGGGTGCCTGCCATTTCCCGCGCAGTAGGTCCAGCAGGTAGATCTTGCCGTCGTCGCCCAGTCCCCAGCATTCGAAAACGCTGTAGTCGTTGCGCTCGGCGGTCTTCTGCGCGGTGTCGGCAAACACCTTGCGCGCGAGGATCCGGGGCGGCACTTCGTACCGGCCGAACCAGGCCCCCTTGATCAGGTCGCCACCCAGCGGCGCCGGGCGCTGCTGGTACTGCGCCGAGAATACGTACCGGCTGACGCGCGCGCCCTCCTGGTCCGCCCCGGCGCCCGCCTCCATAGCCAACAGGTCCGCCAGCGGCTCCTTGTAGGGCCAGTAGCTGAAGCGCCCCTTCTCGTCCCGGACGCTGCTGTCGACCTTGGCCTGCAGCTCGGCCGGCAGGCCCGCCACATAGGCGTCGTCGATCAGGGCCGGGATGACGATCTGTTCCCAGTCCGGGCCGAGGTTTCCGGCCTCGATAAAGCCGGTCACGTCCTCCTGCGCCAGGCGCTGCATGATCACGATGATCGGCGTGTCGGGGTTGGCCCGACGGCTTTTCACCGTGGCGATCAGGTCGCGGTTCGCTTTGGCGCGCCGCGGCTTGCTGTAGGCGTCGCCGACCTTGAGCGGGTCGTCGATGACGATGGCGCCCTGCCACCCTTCCGCCATATGGCCGGCGCGAAAGCCGGTGATTTGGCCGCCGAGCGACACCGCGTAGACGCCGCCGGCCTTGCGGCCGTCGACCTCGATGTTCCAGCGCTTCTTGCTCTTCGCGTCCGCCGCGACCTTCAGCGGCCACAGTTCCTGAAATTCGTCTGACTGGACCAGTTCCTTGGCCGTCTGCGAGTTCAGCAGCGCCAGATCGTCGGAGTAGCTGATGTGCAGGAACCGGGCGCGCGGATTCAGCACCAGGCCGCGCGCCATCAGGTTGATGGCGACCAACTCGGTCTTCGACGAGCCCGGGGGCACGTTGATGACCAGGTTCTTGATTCGGCCGTCGATGACGGCCTGCACCTTTTCGGCAATCAGCTCATGGTGCCAGTTGACCCGGAATTTGATCGCCTGGCGGTGCTTGAAAAAGTACCGGCTGAAGAACAGGTGATCCTGCTCGCACATGGCCTTGGCCGTGGCGCGCAGGACCCCCGGGTCAGTAGTCGCTTTGGAGTTTGGCGACGGCGGCGGCGACTTGTGTTTCATCGACCACCACCGTTTTCTGTTCGATCGGACCGCCGCCGACGCCCGTATGCTCCCGCCTGTTCGTGAATGCGCCGCCCACTTCCTTGGCGGCCTGTTCCAAAACGCCGGCCGCGCCGATCACGTTTCCGCGGCTGATGTGCCGCTCGTAGATCTTGCCGAGCTGCCGCAGGCGATACGCCTGGTCAGCGATGGGGATCTCGGCCACTTCCTCGCGGAAGCGCTTGCGCGTGGCTTCGAACAGGTCCCGCCATTTCTTGGCGAGGTCCTTCCCCGCCACCTTGGTTGGGTCGTACTGCGCCACCTGCATGCGCGGCACGTCGATGCCGAACTGGTCGCGCAGCGCCTCCGAAACTTCGGTAGGAGGATCCCAGCAAGCCAGGGCCTGGACGATGAAAGTCTTGTGCGCGTCGGTGAGCTTTGCCATGTTGTCGGTCCTGCCTGGTCGCTATGCCGCCTTCAGGCAGCACCCGCACGCCCTGGAGATGTCCAGCCGGGGCACGGCCGGTGCGGCGCCGGCGGCCGCGGCCAGCCGCCGAACATCCGCCGACGGCCCATACCGGGCCACCACTCCCACGAATTCCTCGACGTCGTGCCCAACGATGCGCAGCTTCGGCAGGCCCACCTTGTCGAACGCCGGTGCGCCGTAGGGATCCGGCGCATGACCGATGTGGTACAGCTCATGTTCCACCAGGGCGCAGAACTCGGCATCGCTGCAGGCGGCGCAGTAGTCTGCCGCCAGGGTGATCAAGAAGGCCGGCACGCGGCCAAACCACTCGATCATCTGCTGTTCCTGGCGCGCCTTCTGCCAGCCGCCGGCGCGGAACATCACCTGTTCGGCCTGGCCCAGCACCACGCGCCCGGCTTTCTGGAAGCCGGACGACGCCCAAAGGAACGCCAGGTCGGCGTCAACCAGGTGGGCATGGTCGGGGTTGTGGAGCGGCCCGTCCGCGGCGAATATCACTCGTTCGATCCATTCGAGCAGCTCAGGCGCCGGCGCCAACAGGCCGCCGGCAGCCTCCGCGCGTGCCAGCCACTCGGTGGGCGGCCCGGGCCGCGCCTGACCGTCCGATCGTGCCCGCTTTCCCTTCATGCTGAATCACCCTGGAAGTTCGGCCAGCTTTGCCGCGCTGAATGCGGGTTCCCACGTGGCCAGGTCTTCATCCTGCGGCCGCCCCGGCAGCGCTTCACCGCGCGCCAGCCGCGCCAGCGCCTCGGAAAAGAGCCGCAGACCCAACGGGGCAAGATCGCGGCGCCACAGCACCGCCGGGGTGTCCCCCGGCCGGACGTGGCACCAGTCCTGCGCGATGATTGGCCCTGTGTCGGCGCCGTCGTCCATGCGGTACAACGTGCCCCCGGTGACGGGCTCGCGCATGTGCAATGCCCACCTTATCGCGTCCCGCCCCCGGTGGAGGGGCAACAGCGAGGGGTGATACCCCAGCGCGCCGTGCTTCGCCCGCGTCCGCGCGGCCGCGTCGATGAAGCAATGCGCGTGCGCCGCCAACAGCACCTCGCAGCCCGCCGGGACGTCGCCCGCCACCAACCGCCCGCGTACCGCGCGCACGGGAATGCCCAACTGCTGCGCGGCGGCGTAGAGCCGGTCGTATTCCTCGTCCACGGCGGGCGGCGCTGCGGCGGCTATCACCTGGTGGCCCTCCGCGACGCATTGGCGGAGCAGCGCCGCGCCCAGCCACTTCTGGCCCACGATCATCACGCGCATGGCGGCTCCCCCAGGTAGCGGAACCCCTGCACGGCGCGGAAGTGGCCGCCGTAGCCGCTGCCGGCGGCCTGCTGGCCCTTGCGCGCGGCGCTCAGGCGCAGCGACTCTGTACACCGTGCCTTGCTCTCGCCGTGCAGGGTGCCCGAGACTTGCGTCCACCGCCGATCGCGGCGCAGCGCCGCGGCCAGGCCGGGGTGGCTTGTGTGGAACAGCGTCCGCAGAGGCAAGCCGTACCGGTTCTTGCCCTCCAGCCAGGCGGCGCAGACCGCATTGAGGAAGCGCATGCCCACGCCGGCGCCCTGCCATTCCGGCATGACCACCAGGCGGCAGGCGCGAGCCTCGATCAGGCCCGGCCTGGTGCTGACGGCCAGGTGCGCGACAGGCTCGCCGCCAATCCAGGCCACGTAATTGTTGGCCGCGATCATCTTGGGCAGCTTCAGATAGTGATGCGGCTCAAAATGGGGCCACCAGCGCCAGTCGGTTTGCTCGATCTCCAGGTCCAGGCGCGGCCGGCGTCGAACCGACCCCCGATCAAACTGGCCGGTGGCCGTGTCGAACACCCAGTCCGGCTGCAGCCAATCCAGCACGTCATAGTGGCAGGACAACAGCACGGCCTGGCCACCAGTGCGCCGCCACGCCTTGGCGAACGCGCCGGCGCCGACGCGCGCAATCTGCCGGTCAACGACCGAGCTGAACTCGTCCACGACCGTCAGCGCGGGCGCCTCGACGACCAGGCGCGCCAGGTTGGCGCGGAACTGCTCGCCATTGGACAGGACGCCGTAGGGCCGCATCCACGCGGGCACACTGCCCAGGCCGACCGCGGACAGTGCTGCCGTCACATCATCGAAGGCGCCAGTGGGCGCGATCGCGTCAATGATGGGCGTGTCCGTCGGCCAGGCCGGCGCGTACAGCGGTGCGATCGCGCGCCCGATGCTGGTCTTTCCCGAGCCGGATGGCCCCACCACGACGCCAATACGCCAGCCGTCGTCATCGATCGCCAGGTCTGCGTCCAGGTCGAAGGCGGCGCCCGACTCCACGTTGAAGAGGGATTTCACGCGCGCCGCGCGGTAGCTTTCTGCTTCCGGGCAGCGGTGTTGGATGGACACTTTCATACGGCCACCACCTTCGGGCGGTGGCCCTGTGCGCGCAGCTCGTCGAATACGCGCTGCTGGTGACCTTCGTCATCGCACAACACGATCACGCCGAAGCGCGGCTTGTACTTGAAACCGTTGGCGCCCGGCTGCTTACGCGCCGGCGCCGTGGTGATATGGCCGTTGGCCTCCATGCCTGTGTTCCTCTGGGCTGGATGCTCGGCGGCATGCTGGTTTGTGGCTCTCGGCGCTCTGGGCGCTCTCGGCCATCGAAAACGCGTTCACGGTCTTGCACCGCGAACATTTGATGCTGAGCCGGGCGTAGCCGGCGGCTTCGGCGAGCTTGCGCCCGCAGTTGACACAACGAACGGTTTCCATGTGAGCTAGTAATTTTGTGTTACCTTAGCCCCCGCCTGTACAGGTGGGACGGCCTCGGGTCGCTCACGGCCTCATTCCGTGGGTCGGCTGTCGGTCGCGCAGTTGCTGCTGCACGGCCGTCGCCGTCTTCTATTTCACACTACCCAATGGCGCGGACCAGTGCGCGCTAGCCTCGATGTAGGAGTAGAGATGACTGTGCGTGTTGTTTGCAAAGACCCGACTGCCCTCGGCCAAGCCGTCTACAGAGCCTTGATGGCCGATGAAATCGGTACGTGGGACCTCACCGGTCCGAAGAATGATCACCGCCTTGAATTCAAGGCTGACCAGTGGAAGGGCGCCGGTGCATTCCGGCTCGTAGCTAAAGCAGGCGAGCTGCATTGTGAGTTCGAATGGAAAGCCCGGCCGGAAGAAAAGCGTGCCCTACATTGCTGGGCGGCCTACCACACTGATTTGGCGCAGATGTTCCTCGTGCATTTTCAGAATGCCGCGATTGACGTCCGCATTGCGCCGCCGACGCAAGAAGACCTGAAGGCAGAATAAAAAAAGCCCCGGAGATTTGGCCGGGGCTTTTTCATCAAGACGTACTTGCTACGAGTCTGGGCGAATTTTGCTCATCTTGATTCACATTGTCAAGCGGCGTAGGCGCCACATCCCCCTCCAGGTCCACCACGATGTCGGCGTCTCGCATGCGAATGTCCAGCCGCTGTAGCGCCGCCCGGCGGGCGCCCTGCACCAGAACCCGGTAAGCGCTCGCGGGACGCTGCAGCGCCGAGTACGGCAGGTCGAACCGATCGCACAGGTCGCGCAGCCGCGGCCGGCCACGCAAGATATGCGTGGTTAGCAAGTCCGTCAGCTCCCGCTCGCGGCTGTCTACGGGCGCGCTCGGGTTCAGCCACTCCGAAACCAGGCGCGCGCTGGCCGCGCCCTCCTCGCCCGTGCCGTACTGCGCCTGCAGGATGTGAAAGCCAATCCCATCGCCCAGCGTGCGCTCCAAAACCTTGACGGTGAACACGGCCTGGGCGTGCCAGTCGTGTGGCGTCAAGCCCGACAGCGCCTTCCGCTCGTAGGTCGCGTCGAACCGCTCCTGGAGGGCCTCGCAGATGAGCTGCGTGGGGTTCTTCGGCTCGATCGGATAGGCCAGCATCAGATAGGCCACGGCGATCGCGTGCTCGGGGCACGAAAACGTTCCGGCTTCACGTTGCATGCTTCTTCACTCCTTGGGCGGGTTCCATGTCCAGGACCGTGACCACGACGGTCACGCGCGGCGTCAGGCCGTAGACCTTGCGCTTGCTGTCCTGCACCACCTGCGTGTCGTCGCGGTACACCACGCCGTTGATGCCGTCCTTGACGGCCTTCTCGACGTTGTCGGAGTCTGGTTTGACGGTAGGCGCGATCTCGCCGGCAGCGGCGCGGCGCTGGCGCACGCCCGACCAGGACGCGGGGATCGGCAGCACGATGTCCAGGTCCATGCGTATCGGCCCGGTATAGGGTTCCCGCCCGCTCATGGCTTTGGCCGCGGCAAGCTTCACCAGGCTCTCGTAGGCCGCCGTTTCCTCCGGCGTGTAATGGCGCGTGAAAACACGCGGGGCGCCAGTCCTGGGGTTGCGGCCGATACGCGAACTCGACTTGGCGCGGCCCTTCCCCCTGGGCGTGCCGGGCACTGTGAAAACGATCTGGATGGGCATCATGCTCCCTCGGCGCGCAGGTCGCGCAGCCATTCGATGCGCGCGGTGGTCTTGCCGCTCGGCGCCGGTTGATGGGTTCCGCAGGTGCGGGGATAGGTGGGGCTGACGAACGTCCCCGGGCGGTCCGTCATGGCGGTGCAGCGGCCCAGGCCCAGGTCGGCATATCTCGGTGCGTCTCGCAGCGAGAACAGCTCACACGCAACGCATTGCACGGTGGTGGTGGCGGTCATACCCGAACTCCGTAATCCGCCAGCAGCCGGCCACGGTCAGCTTCGGAGAGGCCAGCAGCGGCGTGCACCCTCGCTTTGAAATCGGGGAATTGCTCGCCGGGCAACTGCTGGACGCCCAGCTTGGCCCCCTGAGCCTCGATGCCCGAAGCGGTCAACGCCCAGCCGAGGGGGTCTACGCCCTTTGCAGGTGCGCCCCCTCCGCCAACGCCGCTGGCTGCGGTGCCGGGGTGCAGAACTTTGACCAGGAACACATCGACAAAGCCGGAATTGACCGGTCCGGCGTCGCTGCTTTTCTCACGGTCAGCCACGGCCAGGTGGTAAGCCTCGACCAGTTGCGCCCTCGTCACGCCCTGCTTTTCCCAGGCGACCAGCCGCAGGTCTGAACTGACGAACTTCGCCGTCTTGCCCCGGACCTTCTCCAGGCTGTTCAGCAGCTTGGCGTAGCCAGCGGCGCATTCTTCCTGGGCGGCAAGCCAGATGGCTTCCGACGGCGGCGGCGAATTGTCCACAGGGTCGCGGTCGCGCGCGATAGACGCCGCTGCCGCTATATCTTTTTTATTTCCTTCTCCCTGTCCCTGTCCCTTAAGAGCGTTTTCCGAAGGATTTCCGCCGGATTGCTTTTGATTCTTCCGGCCCTTTCCGACGGAATTGATGGGGATTTCCGACGGAAAAAGATCAGCTTCCAGCGGAAAGCCGGCGGCTATCCAATCCTCAAGCGACGGAACGACCCAGGGCGGAAGGTGCTGCTGCTCGCGCAGCTTGTTGGCTTTCCGGACGCGGTCCACCAACTTGTCGTGCGCGTGCTTGTGCTTGGCCTGCCAGGCGTCGCGCGCCTTTTCAGCCACGACGGGGTGATACAGGCGCCCGTCACTGCATCGAACCCAGCCGTACAGCGCGCCGTCGCGGTGCTTGCGCCATTCGGCGAGGACGCGCCCGTAGCCGGCCAGGGCCGCCAGGGCTTTGTCATCGTCCGGCAGGCTTGCCGCCGGCACCTGGTGCCACGACGCGCACCACAGCAGGACCGCCGCACGGAATTCCTCGGCTTCGATTTGGATTGCCAGGTCGCTATCGCGCAGGCGCGCGACGTCCAAGGGCATGAAGGCGAAATCCCGCAAGTCGCAGTCGGGCGGGGTCAGGGGATCGGGCAACTGCTGCTCAGTCATGTGCCCTCCGATGGAAAAAGCGTTCTGGAGGGCACCGACGGCGAAAGCCACAGCGATTCGACCCGCGGGCGCGCGCCGTCGGCATGTGCCCGTCCGTCAATTCGTGTCCAGTCAGCATAGAGCCGGTCATAGAGGTCGCAGCGATACCCGCTCAACACCACCATTCCATTCAGCCCATGCAGAGTGCTGGCCAGCGCCTCGTGCTGGTCGTCCGTCATCTCGTGGCGGTAGCAATGTGACCTGGCTCGAAACGAGCGTGTCGCGTGCACATAGGGTGGGTCCACGTAATGCAGGGTGTCAGGCGCGTCGTGGCGTGCCATGCAGTCGACCGCATCGCGGTTCTCGATCACCACGCCGCGCAAGCGCTGGATGAGGGTCCGAAGGCAGTCCGGGTAGTTCATCCAGTCATGCGCCGGTGTCGTGCCCGAGCGGTTGCTGTTCGCCCGGAATCCGCTCGCCTGGCCAGTGACAGCCGCGGACCCGAACCCCGAGAAGCTGCGGAATACGGTGCGCCGGGCCTGTTCCAGCGGGTCTTCTGCAGGGTTGTAGGCGTCGTCAAACTCGGCGCGCGCGAAAGGCGTCAGCTCGCACACGCGCGCCAGGCGCTCGCCGTCGTCACGCGCCACCCGGAACAGGTTCACGATCTCGCCGTCCAGGTCGTTGTATATCTCGGCGTACGCCCGCGGCTTGCGCAGCAGCAAGCTGGCGCCGCCGCCAAAAGGTTCGACGTAGCAGCGATGCGGCGGCAGGTGCTGGAGGATCCAGGGCGCCAGGCGCCATTTCCCGCCGTGGTAGCGAATCAAGGGGCGTTTGACGATCATGCCGCGTCCTTCTTTTCGAGGCGCGCATAGGCGTCCCACATGCGCAAGCTCGCCAGGCGCGCGATATCCACGGCGGCAGCCGGGCCGATCGGTGGCGCGTCGCCATTCGGTTGGGCACGACGTACGCACTCCACGCGCATGGCTTGGCCGACTGGGCGCGGGTAACCGTCGCGGTCCAGCAGCAGGACGCCGCTCTTGGCACTCGGAAGCGCGGCGAGCAGATCCGGGTTCCAGATATCCTTGGGCAGCGCGTAGTAGTGCTTCCAGACCTTGCGCGGCCAGTCCTTCGGTGTGCTCTTGTATCGGCCGCGCCGGTACTCGCGTTCAAGACGCAGCTCGTTCATCCGCGGGCTATGGCGCAGCTCCGAAACGGTGGGCCAGTAGCCGAGGTGTTCGCGGTGCCACCACTTCTCCTTCTTGGCGTCAGCTTTCAGGTCAGCCCGGCTAATCTTGATTTCGACGTCGATGATGCGCAGGTTCTCTGTCACCACCAGCAGGTCGCATTCGTGGCCGGTCCAATTGCAATTCGGCACCACCACCAGGTACTTCCGGTTGAACGTCTGCCGCACCAGCGCGCGGGCGATGGAATTTTCGGACCAGGTCATGCCGCCTCCCCACCTCGCACGGCCAGCGCCGTGACGATCGGCCGCACCCAGATGGGCGTGCTGCTCAGTTGGAACGATTCGCCGGCGCGCGACAGCAGGATGGCCCGGCCGATCTCCTCGGCCATGGCCTTGGCCGCCTTCTTCGGCACCGCGTTACCGATTCGCTCGCGCCAGGCTTGGTCCGAGTTGCCGTGCAGCACGAACTGCTCCGCCGCTTCGGCGTAGTCGTCTGGGTCGTAGAGGCTTTGCAGCGCCGCCAGATCGAGCGTGGTAAACGTGCGGTGCCAGGTGCCGTCCAACGCGCGGATGACGCATACCAGCTTGTCGGTCGCCTCCGGCAGGCGCCAGTCGGCGACGCTCCACCTGCCGTTGTCATGGCAGGCAGAAGCCGATACGGCGCCGGAGGGCTCCGCCGGGTCGACCACGCCGTAATGCCCGGCGGTCAGGTAGTTGTCGCCGCGACCGCGCTCCATG
This sequence comes from Achromobacter pulmonis, assembly GCF_902859765.1. Lineage (GTDB taxonomy): Bacteria > Pseudomonadota > Gammaproteobacteria > Burkholderiales > Burkholderiaceae_B > Achromobacter > Achromobacter pulmonis. The sequence goes on along the minus strand of NZ_CADIJV010000020.1, from coordinate 30,599 downwards.
TTCGGCCGGGGGTCGGCCACGGCATAGGCGCCGTTGGCGTTGCCACTGATGACCGCTCGCGACGCCTCGTCCCACGCGGTCATGCGGTACTTGCCATGCTGCTCCGCCGGCAAGCGGTCCCCCAGGGGGTCCGCCACGCATTGGCCAGTTCCGTGGGCGCCCGTGACAGCGCGGGCCTGCCCATCGAAGGGCACGATGCGGAACTCGTTCGAGTGTTTGGCAGGGCCGGCATGTCGGGGGTCGGCGACGGCCTGGCCGCCGGAACTGGGCCCATGCCCGCCACCGATCACACCAACAGCGCCTTCCCACGCCACGACCCGGAACACGTTCTTATGCGTGTCGGCACCAAAGCCGCGCGGGTCGGCCACGCTGAACGTCCCCTGCCCGGGAGACTTCACGCCAATGACCGCGCCGGCGGTGTCCTCCATGCTCATGACGCCGTATTGCTGATACTGGGCGGCGCCATCCTGCGCGCGCGGGTCCGCCACGCTGTAAGCGCCGTTGGTGGGGCCGCACCGGCTTGAGACGGTGCCGCTGGCGGCATCCCAGCGCTGCACGCCCAGGGAACCATGGTGGGCCTCGGGCACGATGAGGAAATCGCGCAGATGGCCGTTCTCGACCGCCAGCCGGTTGAGGCTACGCCAATCCTTGCCCGGCTCCACGAAGGCCAGGCGTACCCAAGTCTTCCAGTTCAGGGACGGGACGCGATGCATCGGCCCCAAGGCGGGGTCCCCCGGACGGCCATAGCGGCTCAAGATCTCTCCGACAGACCGCAGCGGCCGCTTCGGCGGCTCGTAGATGAAGGGCGGCACCTTCTCCGCGTGGCGCGCGATCAGCAAGAAGCGCTTGCGGCTCTGGGCCAGGCCGCCCAGCTCGCCGCAGTCGTGCGTGGTTTCGCGCACGACATAGCCGTAATGGCGCAGCATGCCAGTGATCTGGTCGAGCAGGTGCCGGCCACGTGTGGCGATGCGCGGCACGTTCTCGAACAGGATGGTGTCGGGCGGGTCGTCGGCCCAGGCTTCCAGCATCAGCCACACGCCGCGCAGCGTCAGTCGGTTGAGCGCCTGGTACTTGGCCGTGGTGCTGCGCGTCTCCGACAGCAGACCGGAAAAGCCCTTGCAGGGCGCCGACAGAAAGACGATGTTCGGCACCTTGCCATGGGCGGCGGCGCGCACGTCCGCCGGCATCGCCTCGACCCAGCCCGGCGCCGGCTCGCGGCCATGGAAATCGCGGTACTGGCTACGGTCGAACAGATCGCGCACGACGCCGCGCACGCCCGTGAATCGGTAGAAGTCCTCCGCGCCGGCCGGGTCGACGTCCATGCCGCCGATGCAGACCATGCGGCCTTGCAGACCCGGGATTTCGGGCCGGGCTTCCTGGAACCCCGCCGCTCCACCACCGAGGCCAAAGAACAGGTGAAAGTGGTTGATATCGGAAGTCATGACGGGTCTGTCTCCTTCGCCGGAATCTGGACGCCCAGCGCGGCCATCTGCCGCTCCACCACGGCACGCGCGGCGCGCATGGCCACGATCGCCTCCGACGTCTCGCGGTGTGCCTGGATCAATTCCTCACGGGTGACCTGACCGTCCAGCAGCGCCGCCAGCGCGGCGCCGGCTTCGGCCTGCTCTCGCAGCACGTTCGACAACAAGGCGACGCACACCTCCGCGCTGCCCTCGGTGGACAAGGTGCGCACGGCCATCCCTAACGGACGCAGCAGGTCATCGACACAGTGGCGCCGCCTGTCGTGGGGCATCGCCGCCAGGACCGACTGCAGGAAATTGGAGGGCAGCAGGTTCGTGTCCTTGGTCTCGTCATCGAGCCAGCGGAACACGCGGTCGGCGTTGACCTTCATGCGCTCGAACGTGTCGCGAGTCTGCGGGTCGAACCGGATGCTGCTGGCGGCCTCGCCGCCGATGGTGCTGTGGGCTTTGACGATGTGGTCGACCATCGTCTCGCGGGACCAGCCTTCGGCCTTGCGCCAGGCCGAAAGGTGATCGCGAAGGATCGCGATCAGCGATTTGTGCGATTCATGTCGCATGCGTTAGGTGCTCCTGACGGATACAGTCCCGCCCATAGCAAATGGAACGAAGGGGCGGAAATGGATGGTGAGAACCCGGCGGCGCAAGCCACGCGCGCGCTGCTGCAGCTGGCGCGCGACATCGCCGTGGGCGTGCTGGGCAGCGCCGACGCGGAAACGGTGAGGGAGGTGTTCGCGCGCCTCTGCTACGAAGCAGACACACGCGCGAACTGCGCTGACGCGGAAGCGGCTGGACCGTCGACTGTGCATTGAGGCGGCGCGCCTCTGGCAAGCCATGGCGCGCTACTGCTTCGGCTCGGCCGCGGCGGGCGGGTTCGCGGGCGCCTGGGCGCCGGCGCCGCCCAAGCAACGAGACACCGCCTCCAACTGGCGCGATCCAGGGTTGGTGATCTTGCCCTGGGCGTACTTGGTCAGCCAGGAATAGGAAACGCCCGCCTCCTCGCAGATGGCGGGCCAGCTGCCCTTGCGTGCGAGCAGCTGCGAACGAACGGTGGTGATCATGGACATGGCGGTGGCTCGTCAGTTGGGAACGCCGCCAATCTAGCATTATGTGGCTAGATATACAAGCACCACAATGCTAGAGGGTCTCTATAAACTCGCACTATGATGCTAGACGTAAAGGAAATCCTCGCCGCGAGCGTGTCCCAACTGCTGGAAACCCGGCGGGATGTGTCGCGCCTCAACCTGTCCAAGCAGATGGACGTGGCTGACGGCACGCTGGGCCGCATCAAGTACGGCAGCGGCAACCCGAACGTCGAGACCCTGGCGCAGATCGCCCGCTTCTTCAAATTCGAGCCTTGGCAGTTGCTTGTGCCAGGCTTCAGCGTGAGTGAACCGCCGACGCTGCGCGCAGGCGACGGGAGCAGCGACAGCGGCCAGTTGGCCGGCGAGGAGGCCGAGCTGGTATCCATCTTCCGGCGCCTGAAAGAACCGGAACGCACCTACCTACTTGCGAACGCGCGCGGGTATGCCGCTTCTGTGGGGGTCACGCCGCCCATTGCACCGGTCAAAAGCCCCGGCGCCAAGGTGGCGTAGCCGAGGTAATATTATCTGGGTAAAAAACTGGAAAAAAATTTGAGGCCCGGGTGACAGGATGAAATTTCAGCTACTAGTTGTGGCCGCGCTCCTTGGCTCTTCGGCCCACGCCGCGGGCTGGCAGTACATCACGCCCGACCATAAGGCGGCGGGCCAGTTCGATGTCGACCTCACCTCGCGCTACGGCCGCTTCGCCACGGCTTGGGCGAAGTTCGAGTACGCCACGGCGCAGACTCTGCCCCGCACCGGAAAGGCATATGACCTGGTGCTTACTCGCTTTCTGTTTGACTGCGAGAGTGGGCGAGGTGGCGTCATGCAAAATCGGATGTACCTGCGTGGGCAGGAACAGGAAGTCCTGGCCATCCCATTCGACGTTGTCCGTAGCTCTATGCTGAACGGCCTCCCCGCCGCATCGCCCATCCAGCTGCTGATGAACACGGCCTGCCGGCGGCCAAGCCAACCCGGCGAACCCCAGATCGAGTAGGCCGCGTCAGCCGCGCCCAACACTAGCCGCCGTCGGGCGGCTTTTTTTCGCCCACAATCTAGCATTTCAATGCTTGACACTAGCATTTTGATGCCTATAATCTAGCACTACATTGCTAGAGAGGCATCGTATGTCACTTCATCAAATGCTAGACGACCCGGCGCGCACCGCACCCCACGGCACCTTTCGCCGCGAGGCGGCGCTGCGCTTCCCGACGCTGACGGACACCCAGATCCTCGATCGCCTGCACGACCTGTTCTCAGGCGCGGACGATGCCGCCTTCGGCAAAGACCGCGAATGGTGGGCCGACATGGTCACGGACGGCGGCCACGACGCGCTGTGCCTGTTGGCCCTGCCCGCGCTGTCGTCCGCGCCGGCGCCCACCGCTGCCCGCCGCGCCCAGGCCGAGCTGCGCCAGGCCTTGGTGGGTAGCGCCCGCGCGTTGCTCGTCAAGGCTTTCAACGAAGGCCAGGAGGTCATCTGATGGGCTTCCTGGTCGTGGGTGCCCTCGCCCTTTACTTCGAAATCCGCGACGCGATCTCCGCGGCGCGCCGGCCGGCCAGCAAATGAGCGCCGGCGACATCCTGCTGCTCGCTGCAGGCGTGTACGCGCTGGCGCGGTGCATCGATCTGATCGCGGCGCACCTGCGCCGCACTGACCCCTGGAGCCCCACCGCATGACGATCCAAGTCTATGGCGTCGACCCTCGCAGCCGGAGCAAGACGAAGCTGCAGGCGCCCGCCCCTCTACCCCATGTGTCGCGCCGCGCCCTGGCGCGGGTGCGCGATCGCATCGCGCCGCCCACGTCGTGCCACTGCTGCGGCGGCCCTGTGAAGCTCACCAACAACCGCGACGTCTACAACGGCCACTCGTTCGGCGACTGGCCCTATGTCTACAGGTGCACCCAGTGCCAGGCCTACGTCGGTCTGCACCCCGACACCGATCTGCCGCTCGGCGTAATGGCCGACCGGGGAACGATCAAGGCGCGCAAAGACGCCAAGGGCGTATTCCAGGCGCTCGTCCAGCAGCGATTTGCGGGCAAGCGCAACGAGGCCTACGCATGGCTTGCGCGTGCGCTGGGCATCTCCCCGTCCATCTGCCATTTCGCCATGTTCACTGAGCAGCAGGCTTTCCGCGCCGCCGAAGTCTGCCGCCTCGCACGCGAGGCCCGAGCATGACCGCCGCCACCATCTGGATCCTCTTTGCGTTCCTGCCGGCCAGCTACGACCGCCCGCCCGTCATGCGCATCGAACGGTTCGACACTGCCGCCGAATGCAAGCGCGTGCGCGCCATCTTCCCGCCTTCGGCCACGACCTTCTCCTGCCTGCCAAGCCGCCAGATTCGCGCCGGGCAGCGCCTGCCCCTGGAGCCCCGCCAATGAAGCCCACCCGCAAGTTGGTCCGCGCCGACGGCACGGACACCGAATTGCACGGCCCGCACGCGCTCACCGATGTCCGCCAATTGATCGGCGCCGACGCCCTCGAAATCGTCAGCCTCGGCCAGCGCCAGCACGCCATGCTCATCGACCAATCGGCCGACGCCAAGGGCCTGCCTGTCAACGCCGCGGCGTCCCACCTCTACCAGGCGGCGCGCGGCGAGCCGCGTCCCATCCACGGCGACGTCGTGATCGTGCCGGACACCGACTACGCGAGGGAAGCATGATCCGCCGCCTTCGCGTCGTCTGGCGCCGCGCGCGCCGCACCGGCCGCGACCTGGACGCCGCGGCCTATGCCGCCTTCGTCGCCGGCGGCGTGTTGTTCCTGGTCGCCTTTACCGGCGCGCTAGGTCCCTCCCTCGACGCGCACGCCGCCCCCCATTCCGCACGCTCCGCCTCCGCGGACCGCGCCACCTTCTGACCCTGGAGTCACAACCATGCAACGAATCATCTCGATCCGGGCCTCCAGCATGGCGGAGCTTTTTGACTGCCCCGCGCGCTGGGAAGCCAAGCACCTGCTGGGCATGCGGATGCCCTCGTCCGGCGCCGCTCGCCTCGGCACCGCCATCCACGCTGGCACGGCCGCCTTCGACCAAGCCCGGCTCGACGGCAATCCCATCACCTCCGACGACGCCGCCGGCGAATTCGTCAAGGCGCTGCACGACACCGACGAAGAAGTCGAGTGGGACGAGGCGAGCCCGAACGACGCCGAGCGCATCGGCCTGGCGCTGCACACGCGCTACTGCGCTCAGATCGCGCCGTATCAGGACTACGTCGCCGTGGAACTCAAGTGCGAGCGGATGGAAATCACTGACCTGGGCATCGCGCTGACGGGCACCACCGACCGCATCCGGCGCGTAGCCACCGGCGAACTGGGCATCACGGACCTGAAAAGCGGGGCGCGCGCCGTCAGCGCCGATGGCACCGTCGCCACCGCCGGCCACGGCCCACAGATGGGCGTTTACGAGATCCTCGCCCAACACGCGATCGGCGAACAGATCACCGCCCCGGCGCAGATCATCGGCCTGCAAACCGGCAAGACCGCCGCTGCGCAGCGCGTCGGAAGCGGAGAGATTTCTGGCGCGCGCGCGGCGCTTGTCGGGACCGAGGACAGCCCCGGCCTGCTCCAGCACGCCTCGCGGCTGATCCACAGCGGCAGTTTCTACGCCAATCCCAAGTCGGTCCTCTGCTCGGGCAAGTACTGCCCGCGCCATCCCACCTGCAAATTCAAAGGCTGAACCATGTCCCTTCACCCCGTCAGCCGCGACGTGTACGTCCGGCGCACCGACCAGGCCGGCAAAACGGTCATCACCCAGCACCTGGCTTGGGACCCGGCCTCGTTTCTGGTCAGCCAGGTCAAGCAGTACGACAAAGACGCCAAGCCCGCGGAGCGCCAGATCGTCGGCATGGCAACCGCCGCCGAATACCACGCCTATCGCAACCAGCAGAAGGGAAACTGACAATGTCCGAGCAAACCACCGTACAAAGCCTGCGCGCGGCGCCGGAACCGCAAATGCCCGTTGTGGCGCCCGGCTTTGACAGCCTGCAGGGCTTCGAACTGATGCAGCGCGCCGCCCGTCTGCTTTCCAGCAGCACGCTGGTCCCTGTCGCCTATCGCCAGACCATCGAGAAGGTGGACCGCTACGGCAACGTCAAGGAAAGCCGCGAGAACCCGAATGCGCTGGCTAACTCGGTCGTCGCACTGAACATGGCGCAGCGCATGGGCGCCGATCCGCTGATGGTGATGCAGAACCTCTACATCGTCGAGGGCCGGCCGTCCTGGTCCTCGCAGTGGATCATTGCCGCGATCAACGGCTGCGGCCGCTTCTCGCCCCTCCGTTTCCGCATCGAGAGCCGCGGTGAGCGCGAGGTCGAATACAAGTCGACCTATTGGGAGAACAACCAGCGGCACACCAAGGTCGAGAAGGTCAAGATCAATGACAAGGTATGCGTGGCCTGGGCGATCGAGAAGGAAACCGGCGAGGTGATCGAGTCGCCGGCCGTGTCGATCGAGATGGCCGTCCTCGAAGGTTGGTACACGAAGAACGGCAGCAAGTGGCAGACCATGGACGAGGTCATGCTGCGGTACCGGACCGCCAGCTTCTTCGGCAAGCTCTACGCGCCCGAGTTGCTGATGGGCCTGCAGACCGTCGAGGAAGCCCAGGACATCATCGAGGCTACCACCGCGCCCGACGGCACCATCAGCGTCAACGTGGACGAGCTGCGCCAAGCCAACCAGCCCGCACAGCGTCAGCCCGCGGCTACGCAGGCCAATGCGACGGACCTGGAAGCGCGCGAGCCTGCCGCAACCACCAACACCGCCCCCACTAAGGCACAAGGCGAGGCCGTGCACCCGACGCAGAGCGCGGCAACGGCCGCCCCTGCTTCCCAGACGCAGCAGGCCGACCAGCAGGGCGTCGATGCCGGCCTGGACCCGGCCAAGGTCGAGCATCAGATCCAGAACGCGAAATCCATCGACGTCCTCGACCTGGCCAGCGATTCGATCGATGGAATCGACGACCTGGGCGAGCGCGCACGGCTGCATCAACTGTATCAATCGCGCCGCCTATCCATGACCGCCGCCGCCCAGCGCGGCGCCTCCAGCGGAGGCCAGCAGGCGGCCGGCGCCCCCGCGCAGCGCCGCAGGATGCAGGCCCCCGAGTAATCCAGCCGCCACCCGCCCGCCGGTGGCGGGCGATCACGCACCGACAAGGAAACGCATATGAACGCCCGTGAACACTTCGACCCCCGCGAGATGACCGCCAACACTATCGGCCGCGACCTGCTGTCGGCCTTGGTGGCGGAACTGAAGCTGTTGCCGCAGCCCTGGGTGAAGCTCTCCCAATCCAAGCAAGACGACATCATCGATCGCCTGCGCGACCGCGTGGACGCCAACATCAAAATGGCCGTGCACCTGATCGCAAGCGAAGGCCGCACCGTGGTGCAAGGCGACCTTGACCAGGTCACGATCAAGGACGGCGCCAAGGTCGTCATCAAGATCGGCCGCGGTGCTGAATCGCTCCACGACCTCTATGACTCGCAGGGCAAGGCCGTCCTGATCGTCGTCGCCGATTCGCAACCCCACACCGGCGGCATGGACCAGGTGCGCGGCGAAGCCGATCAGCGCGCCATGAACCTGGGCAAGGAATACACCGACGAGGACGGCGACGGCATGGACGACGACAGGTCGAACATCGTCGACGCCGAGTTCCGCGAGCTGCCGCCGCCGGCGGCGCCGTCCGGCCCCACCGACGGGCAGTTGGAGCAGGCGCGCGTGGACGGCTACAACGCCGCAGCCCAGGGCCAACCCGAGTCCGATTGCCCCGTCATGGACGGTCAGCTTTGCATCCAGTGGGTGAAGGGCTGGAAGCAATGGCATGAAGAGCAAGACCCCCAAGCGGAGGAATGAGCCATGCGCATCGCCCACATCAACATCGAGAACTTTCAGGGCGCCCGCGCCGTCGATCTCGACATGCGCACGCCTGTCGCTCTGATCGCCGGCCCGAACGGCGCCGGAAAGTCCAGTATCGCCGAGGCCGTGCGCCTCGCGCTGCTGGGCACGCCCGAACGAATCGGCCTGAAGAAGGAGTTCGGCGCGCTGGTCACGGAAGGCGCAAAGGCCGGCGCCGTCGCGCTGGACCTAGACAACGGCGCCGTCGGCATCAGCCTCCCGAAGGGCACGCAGTCGGGCGAGGTGCTGGTGCCGCCGTCGCCGGCACTGCCATACGTCCTGGCGCCCGACCGGTTCGCCGCGGCCAAGCCGGATGAGCGCCGCACCCTGCTGTTTGCCTTGAGCGGAACGAATGTGAAGGCCGACGAGATTGAACGCCGCCTGCTGGCCCGTGGATGCCACGCGACGCTCGTAACGCAGATCAAGCCGATCTTTCGCACCGGCTTTTCCGCCGGCGCAGAACATGCCAAGCAGGAGGCCACGCAGGCCAAAGGCGCGTGGAAGGCCGCCACGGGCGAGCAATGGGGAAGCCAGAAGGCCGATGGCTGGGCGGCTGAGGTTCCCCCCTTCGACCAGGCCGCCCTGGTGGGCGAACGCTCGGCGCTGGCAGAGGTCGACGCCAAGCTGGAGCAGTACACCAAGGCGCTGGGCGCTCTCGAACAAAAGGCCAGGTCTTTCGCCGCGGCGCGAGATCAGGACGCGGCGCGGCAAGCGCAAGCCGCGAAGCTGCCCGCGCTGCGCCAAAAACTGGAGTTCGACCTGGACGAGCATGAAAAGGCGGCCGCCCACGTCGAAGCGTTGCAGGCCAAGGCCGGTGCTGGCCCGCGCGTGGGATTGGTCCACGATCTGGCGCTCTGCCTTTCCCAGCTCTGGAAATCCGAGGCGTCCAAGAACGTGGCCTTCGGCATCGGCCTGGACATAAAGTCGGTGCTGGCGACCTATGAGCGCCAGTACGGCAAAATCGGCGCCGCCGGCGATACGGAAGCCGCCGCGGCGTTGCCCAAGGCCATCGAAGCCCGCGACCTGATGGCGCGCAGCGTCGAGAACGACCGCCGCGATATTGCCGCAGCGGAAGCAGCGGCGGCCCAGTTGCAGGACGCCTCCGCGCCGGAGGCGATCGAGCCCGCCGACGTCGAAGCGGCCCGCGCGAAGGTGACCGCGCTGCGCGCCGAGCGCAAGGCGCTCGACGACCGCGTGCAGGCGCTGCTGAACGCCAAACAGGCCGCCACCAGCGCCGCAGAGCGCACGGCGAATGCTACGCGTTATCACGGCGACGTGCTGGCTTGGCTGGCAATCGCCGACGCGCTGTCGCCCGATGGCATCCCGGGCGAGATCCTCGCCGAAGCCCTGCAGCCATTCAACGCCAAGCTCGCCGATCTGGCCAACCTGGCTGGGTGGTGGGTTCCCTCGATCGCGGCCGACATGGGTATCACCTGGGGAGGTCGGCCCTACCGGCTGCTGTCGGAATCCGAGCGCTGGCGCGTCGACGCTCTGATCGGTGCCGCGCTGGCGGAGATCTCGGGCCTGCGCTGCCTGATCCTGGACCGCTTCGACTGCCTGGACCTGGGCGGCCGCGGCGACGCCCTGGGGCTGGTCGACGCCCTGGCCGCCGACGACCGCATGGACACCATCCTGGTGCTAGGCACGCTCAAGGCCGCGCCGGCGGCGCCGTCGGATATGTTCACAGTCGTCTGGATCGACGAGGGCCAGGTCGGCCACGCCAAGCTCCGGGAGGCCGCATGAAAGCCGCCCGCTACCACTCGGAAGAAATGCAGATTGCGCGCCGCGATGCTGGCGACCAGCTGCGTAAGCTCGGTGCCCCGGTGAAGGCAACTACGACCGTCCTGCAGATGGCCGAAATGATCGCGGAGCGCACTGGCTGGCCCGTACCGGCGGCCACGCCGACGGCCGTCCTGCCCTACCTGGTGCGGTTCCTCGATATCAGCCGCGCCGGCGCAACCCCGCCGCCTTATCGGCCGGTGGCGCGCCGCCCTATGCAGTACGACCTTGCCATGCGCACGGCGGCGGCCCGCGCGGCGGCCGCGCAGCCGCACCTGATCCCGGCGTCCAGCAACGTCATCACCTGGAGGGAACTGCCGCTATGAGCTTCCACCACAACCTCGCGCGCCTGCGCGACGCCGCCGCGACCAGGGTCCGTGGCGAAGCACCCGATAGCTGCCGCGTCCTGCGCGAAGACCTGCGCGCCCTCCTCTACGTGATCGATCGCATGGAGGCAGACCAACCCGCCGCGAACGCGGCGCCGCCCCTGCACGCGGCCGCGGCGCGCCTCACCAGGCTGGCTCAGGAGACACGCGCCATCTATGGCCAGGAAACCAGCGCCGGCGGTGAGCCGGCCTATCCCTCGTGGACCGACGACGTATTCGCGCTCGTTGCCGCAATTCGCATTGGAGCCTAACCATGACCAATACCAACACGCAGCCCGGCGCGGCGCCTGCCACGGGCAACACTGAGAAGGAACAGGAGATGTACGCCGCAGGCCTGGAGATGGGCGAGGCGAACGCCAAGAACAATGCGGCGATCCGCATGGCTGCGGCCCCTGGCGATGCGCCGGGTACGGCGCTGCCGCCCTTGGACGCTGACCTCATCGAAATCCTGGGCCGCCCGAACTTCATGTGCGGCGGTATCGCGACGCTGCTGCGAGCGGATGGCCACGACATCAAGCGAAAGGCCGAGCATGAACAGGCGGCGACGATTCACTTCCTGCTGGGCCATTACCTGAAACATGGGCCTGAGTGGCGCGAAGCCGCCGGCTCAGCGCTCGACGCCATTGCGTCCCAACGCAAAGGGGACGGGAGATGCTGACCATCAAGGAAAAGCCCGGCTCCATCACCGTGGCCGAAATGCGCAAGCACTTCGAACAGGGCATCAACAACACGCCGGCGCTCAAGGAAAACACGCCGCTCGGCATCATGGAAATCAACGGCGATTTCGCCTACTACATGGACTCCGACACCGACACCATGTGGCTGGGCTTCGCGCTCGGTATGCGGGCCGCCGAGCGTGTGGCCCGCGCCGCCCCGGCAAGCGCCGCTGTGGCCTCTGTAGGCGATGCACATGGTCGATGGTGGCACACCAAGGGGGACCCGCAAGAGCGTCATCTGGCGCAGGCCCGCGGGCTTGTAGTTGGGGAGACGCAGCGTCCCTACTGCTATGCGCTTGAATCCCGGGACCGGGAAGGTGTCCTGGTCGATATCGAATACAACCGCGTGGACAGCTTCAGTGGGGGCCGCACGGGAGGCAAGGCACTGTACGACCACGCCGCGCCCCAGGCCAGCGCCAAGGACGGAATGACGTCGTCGCCTGACCTGGCCACGCTGGTGTACTTCATCTTCGATCGCTTCGGCCGCCCTGGAGATGCCGGTGAACTTCCCACTGACGTGGCGGCGGCCGTGCGGCGGCTGGAAGCCAGAATTCAGTCCCAGGCGGACAAGGACGGCGCGCGCGGCGGTGCTGAAACCGGCCCGCGCGATGGCGCCCGTCGGGGCCATAAATCGACCGAGACCCGCGCCAGTTCTGGGCTTGATGGTGTCGCCCAGTTGGCGGATACCGTGGTGCTGCCACCGCTGCCGGCGGAACTCCGAGACACGGAAACCGAATCGCGCGCTTACGCCCGGGCGGCGGTCCTGAACGACCGCCAGCAGCACGCCGGGGAGGTAGAGGCAGCGTGGGCGGAATGCCGAGCCGAAGTCGGAGCAGCGGGATGGACCTTATCCGAGTCGGTCAACTATCACGGCTTCTTCTTGCACGGCTGGCGCGCCGCGCTTTCTGCCGCCCAGCCCGAACAGGGGGGACGCGATGCCTAGCCCCATCCTACCGGCTGGCCATGCCGCGCTCAACGCTGAGCGCGCGGGCCAACCCTATCAGCCATCCAATGGCACCGAGGGCGAATTCTTCTTCGACGCCTGGTGCCGCGGCTGTGCCTGCGACCGCGCCATGCGCGAGGGCGACGACGTCAACGAGTGCGACGACAACGAGGTATGCGGCCTGATCGCGCTGTCCATGGCGTTCAAGCCCGGCGATGCCGAATACCCCGCCGAGTGGCAATACGACAAGACTGGCCAACCCTGCTGCACGGCATTTGTGCCGGCCGGCGAGGCTCTCCCGATGCCGCCTTGCGCGCACACCATGGCGCTGCCGCTGGGCGCCGACATCGACAATAAGGAGATGTGATGGCACACGCAGCCCAACACCAAGCACCAGCCGCTGCCGCACCGGCGCCGATCCATCCGGAGGGCCTGTACCGCTGGAGCCAATTCTCCGCGCTGATCCCCTTTTCGCGCGAGACCTGGCGCCACCGCATCCTGCAGGGCCGCGCGCCGCGGCCTGTGTCCCAGTCTACGAACTGCACCGCCTACAAGGGCGCCGACATCCTGGCTTGGCTGGCTGACCCCGACGGCTATAAAGCCGTTCCGAAAAAGTGAAATCGAGGAAGAAATGGCACGTCAAGTAGTACCACTCACTGACCCCAAATGCCGGCTGGCCAAGTTCAGCCCTTCCGGCGGAAACAAGCTGTTCGACGGCGGGGGCCTGTTTCTGGAACTCCTGCGCTCCGGTGCCAAGAAATGGCGCGTGCGTTACCGCAGCCCGGTTACAGGCAAGGAGAGCATGCTCACGATCGGCGACTACCCGGCCGTGCCGCTGGCCCGAGCCCGCGCCGAGCGCGCGCGTATCGACCAACTGCTGGCGAAAGGGGATGACCCTGTCGCCCAGAGACAAGAAGATGCGCGAGCCCAGAAGGCCGAAGCTGAACGGCAATTCCAGGCGGTGGCCCAGGAACTGCTCGAGCTGCGGCGGCCGGCCTGGAGCGCTGGCTACCATGCGCGGATCTCGAACACGCTCAAGAACGACGCCTATCCATACTTCGGCGCCGATGCGGTGGACGCGATCCCGGGAAAGGTCGTGCTGGATGCCGCCAAGCGGATCGAAGCCCGCGGCGCGCCGGATATGGCCGACCGGTTCATCAGCGCCACCAGCATGGTGTTCCAGTACGCCGTGGGCACGGGCCGCGCGCCGGCGGACCCCACCCAGGGCCTGAAGAAGTTCCTGGACCCGCGCGCGCCGGTGAAGCACTTCCCCCACGTGAGCGAGGCGAGCCTCGGCACGCTGATCGCCCGCGTCAAGAACTATCACGGCCGGCCGGAAACGCGCATCGCCATTCAAATCATGATGCACACCTTCCCGCGCACCAACGAGCTACGCTGGGCGGCCTGGGTCGAGTTCTCCCGCGCTGACGCGCTGTGGCTGATTCCGGCCGGCCGAATGAAGGGGACGCTGATCGCGAAGGAAACGGGTGCCGACCACACCATCCCTCTGTCGCGCCAGGTGCTGGCCCTGTTGGAGGAGCTGGCGCAATACACCGGCCGGTACCGGCTGCTGTTCCCGGGGTTGCGAGATCCGGCCAACACACCCATGAGCGCCGAGACCATAAACAAGGCGCTCAAGATCCTGGGCTTCGAGGGCGAGCAAACCGGACACGGGTTCCGCGGGCTGGCGTCGACCATCATGAACGAGCGCAGCGGCGCGCGGCCGGAAGTGATCGAACGCCAACTGGCCCACAAAGAGCGCAACATGGTGCGTCGCGCGTACAACCACGCCGAGTATCTGGACGAGCGCCGGCAGCTGATGCAGTGGTGGTCGGATTATCTCGACCAATGCGCGGCCAAGGCGGAAAAATGAGGGCCGCGGGGCCTACCCTTATTATTTTTGGCCCTACCCTCATTTCTACCCTTAAATCGCTTGGCGCCACTTGGCAGCACTTGGCAGCGCACAAAGCAAAAAGCCGCGAAGTCAAAGACTTACGCGGCTTTTAAGGCGGTGCTTGGCACCACTTTGCAGGAATTTGGTAGGCGGTATTGGAATCGAACCAACGACCTCCACGATGTCAACGTGGCGCTCTAACCAGCTGAGCTAACCGCCTGCAAAGAAGAAGAATTATATAGTGCTTTTTTAAACTATGCAAATCGTCTTTTCAGATTTTTTGCTGTGTTCATTGCGTGGGGGTTTATCGCCGCATCGGCCAGTTTTTTATCAAGCTATTTTTTTCAGCCTGATCGCCACAGCGGTTTTACCAGTTTGGTTTCACCTGCCATTTGGCGCACTTGCCTTGCAATGCACTCACCACACGCTGCCCACTTGCACCGGCAACTTCTTCCTATTTCTTCGCGTCCGCAGCATGCACCGCAGCAACGAAGACCGAGATTCTATCAGAACTTTTTATTCCTTGCTCGACCTCGACGCCGCTACTCACATCGACCGCCCACGGCCGCACGGCCTGCACCGCGGCCGCGACGTTGTCCGGGTTCAACCCGCCCGACAGGACCAGCGGGCGCGACACCGCATCGGCCTTCACGTCGTCCAGCAAACGGTAGTCAAAGCCATGGCCGCTACCGCCGTAGCCAGCGCTGTAGCTGTCGAATAGCCAGGCGGCGGCCTCACCGTAGGCACGGCAATAAGTGGCCAGGCTTGCGGCCGTTTCCAGGCCGGGCGCGCCGGCGCGGAACGCGCGCAGGTAGCGGCGGCCATGGCGCGCGCACTCCTGCGGCGTTTCGTCACCGTGGAATTGCAGCAACTCGGGGCCGACTTCGTCCAGCACGGCCCGCACCTCGTGCGGCTGCGGATTCACGAACAGTGCGACCACATCAACGAACGCCGGCACCACGCGACGCAGTTGCGCGGCTCGGGTTGGCGTGACATAGCGCTTGCTCTTCGGGTAGAAGACAAAGCCGATCGCATCGACGCCCGCCGAGACGGCGGCATCGATGTCTTCTTCGCGGGTCAGCCCGCAGATCTTGATGCGTGTGCGCATGGCATTCATTGCTTGTGTCGCCCAACGCGACGAATGCGGCCAGTATAAGGGGTGAGCCCGCAACGCAGGCAGACCCAGCCCGCGCCACGCCAGCCCCAGCACCTGCGCTCAAGCGGCCGGCTGGCCGAGCGTGGCCATGAGGGAATCGAAGCTGCCCTCGGCCACGCGGAACCAGGGAATCTCCTTATCGCGAAAGGCCGCCATGCTCTCGTATAGCTTCTTGAACATCGGATCCTTGGCGCTCAATTCCTGGTAAAGCTGGAGCGCAGCCGCATGCGCGGCCTGCAGCACCGGCCTGGGAAATGCCTTGAGCTGGGCGCCGTGCTGCACCAGCCGGCGCAGGGCATCGGGATTGCCGGCATCGTACTTCGCGATCATGTTGGTGGTGGCCATCCGGCAAGCCAGCCCGAGCGCCGCCTGGTAGGACTTGGGCAGTTCGTCATACGCCTGCTGGTTCACGTAAAGCGACAATTGCAGCGTACCCGCCCACCACCCAGGGAAGTAGTAATTCCGGGCGACCTTGTAAAGCGCCAGGTTTTCGTCGTCATACGGACCGATCCAGGCCACCGCGTCGACCCCGCCCTGCTCCAGCGCCGCATAGGTGTCGGCAATGGGCAGGTCGACGGGCACCGCGCCCATGCGCGCGAGCACCTGGCGTGCAAAACCGCCAGCCTTGATCTTCAAGCCGCGCAGGTCATCCACCGTTTTGACCTCGCCCCGGAACCAGCCCCCCATCTGCGCGCCGGTGAATCCGCAGGGAAAATTCAGGATGCCATACTTGTCGAACAGCACACGCGTCAGCGCCAGGCCTTCTCCCTGCAGCATCCAGGCGTTCATCTGCCGGGTATTCAGGCCAAACGGCACCCCGGCGTCGAAGCACAACGCCGGATCGGTGTCGAAAAATCGGGTCGAAGCGGTGTGGCCGCAATCGACAACGCGTTGCTGCACGGCATCCAACACCTGGCCAGCGTCCACCAGCTCGCCAGCCGAAAAGACCTCGATGCGAAACTTGTCGTCGGTGACGTCGGCGACATAGCGCGCCACGTCTTGCGCGCCGGCGAACAGGGTCGGCGACTCATTGGGGAAACTCGACGCCAACCGCCACGACACCGGCGCAGCCTCCTGCGCATGAACCGGGGCAGCGATCACTGCGCCGCTGGCGGCACCCAGGGCGGTTCGCTTCAAAAACGCGCGGCGTTGCATGAGACAGGCCTCCATTGGGCGCCGGCACCCGGCCGGCTAGATCCGGCTAGCTGCCGGCTGGGTAAATGGCGAGAGCAACACCGCCCCGCCATCCAGCTCGTCCAGGCCGAACTCGTCCGGATAGTCGATGGCCGACAGGTACAGGCCATCGGGAGAAAACGTGGGCGCGCCACGCCTGCGGTCGCGCCAGGACAGCAACTGCGCCATCCAGTCGACCGACTCGCGGCCCTGCCCGATCTGCAGCAGCGCCCCCATGATATTGCGCACCATGTGATGCAGGAAAGCATTGGCCCGCAGCGTGAACACCAGGAAGGCGCCGCGTTCGTCGATGTCCAGTTGGTGCATGACACGCACCGGATGCCTGGCCTGGCATTGCGAGGAACGGAAACTGGAAAAGTCGTGCTCGCCCAGCAGGGCGCGTGCCGCCAGGCGCATGGCATCGACATCCAGCGGCTGGTGGCACCAGCCGGCGCGACCGGCCCACAAGGCGGGGCGCACGCGGCCGCGCCACAATAGATAGACGTAGGTACGGGCCCGGGCCGAAAAGCGGGCATGAAAATCGTCAGGCACCGCTTTGGCCCACTGCACGGAAATGCTGGGGGGCAGGAACGCGTTCACGCCCCGGACCCAGGACTCCATGCGCCGCGCCAATGGCGTATCCAGATGAATCACCTGCATCGCGCCATGCACACCGGTATCCGTGCGGCCGGCGCAGATGGTGGGTACAGCCTCCGTCACGCCGCAGAATTGCGCCAGGGCGGTTTCCAACGTGTCCTGCACCGTCTGCCGGTGCGGCTGGGTCTGCCAGCCCTGCCAGGCGGAGCCGTCATACGCCAGCCCCATTGCAACTCTGGACATTGCTCAGATCCGGGAACTGCCCGCCGGGCGCGGTTCGTCCGTGGGCGGTTGATCGAGATCGAGATTGATGGCGTCGAGCTTGCGATTCAGCGCCGCCGTATCGAGCGCCGGCTCGTTGTAGTCATAGGTTTCCTCATCGTCATCGCCGCGGCGGGCGCCTGCGCGCCGCAACAGCCACGCAATGGCGAAGGCGATCAGCGCCAGCACGGCGGTGACGATGATGAGCAGATTGTCGGCCAACCAGGCCGGCATGGAAGAAGTCAAATCCTTATCCTTGTTCTGGGCCGCCGCGGCTCCCGCGGCGGCCTTGTCTTGTTGCGTGGCGGCGATCGACGCTCCCGGGGTGCCCGGCGTACCGGAAGCCCCCGCGGTACCTGCGGCGCCCGTGGCACCCGAAGCACCTGCGGCCCCCGAAGCACCCGCGGCACCCGAAGCACTTGCGGCCCCCGAAGCACCCGCGGCACCCGGCGCACCTGCGGCACCCGGAGCACCTGCGGCACCCGAAGCACCTGCGGCACCCGGAGCACCCGCGGCACCCGAAGCACCTGCGGCACCCGGAGCACCCGCGGCACCCGGAGCACCCGCGGCACCCGGAGCACCTGCGGCACCCGGAGCGCCCGCGGCACCCGGGGCGCCCGAAGCACCCGCTGCGCCTGCGGCCCCTGGCGTACCCGGGCTGCCCGCCGCACCCTGCTCGGCCACGGCCTTGTTCAATTCACTGACGTTGCTCTCCAGCTGATTCACGCGGCCCTGCGCATCCGCCATCGCGCGCTCGTTGGAGACGCGCTGGTCGCCCTGCGCTTCGGCCTGCGCCGCGGCAGCGCCCTGGGCCTGCCCGGAGGACAGGCGCACCCGATCCTGCGGCTGCGTGGCCGTGGCCACACCCGTATCACCGGGCCGGGTCACGGTGCCCGAGCTGGCGTCCTGGCCCTTGACCACGGCGGGATTGGCGCCAGCCGCCGCCCCCAGACGGGCGCGATAGCGGGCGAAGGCCTCGGCATGTTCGTTGAAAATCCGCCGCGCTTCGGCCGGATCGATCGCGCGCACCGTGGCGGCATCGGGGATCGCCAGCTTGCGACCGGCCCGCACCAGATTCATATTGTTCTGGATGAAGGCGTCGGGATTGGCGCGCCACAGCGCCACCAGCATCTGGTAGACCGAGGCGTTGGGCACCGCGTTGCGTCGCGCAATGGCGAACAGCGTGTCGCCCGATTTCACGTTGACCCAGCCGGAGCTGCCCCCCGTCCGCCCCGGCTCGCCCACCGCCGCCGGCGTGACGTCGGCGCCGGCGCCGCGCAGCGGCACCAGGATGCTGACCTGGACCTGCCGCTGGCCGGAACTGGAACTGATATCCAGCAACAGATCGACCGCGCCGCCGGCCGGCGCCTGAGTCGACCGCACCCGCAGGTTCTTGCGGGTTGGGTCCATGCCGTCCTCGACCCGCACCACCAGGCTGGCCAGCGGCGCGGGCGGTTTCAGGCCCGCGCGCTGCCAGGCCGCCTCGTCGGCCACCGACACGCGCAGCGACGCCAATTCGTCGGGAGACAGTTCCTGCAGCCCGACCAGCGCCTGCAACGGCGCGCCCGGCGCCGACACGACCCGCGAGTGTCCGATCCGCATCGCCAACGCCGGGCTGCAAGCGCCCGCGCCGATGGCCAGCGCGACCGCCCACTGCAGGGCCTTCAAACGGCGGGCATGCTTCACTTGGCGCGAACGCTGGGTCATAAGCTGGAATTCCGTTCTTGTCGTCGAATAATCGGGCGCGGGCTGTTCGTGGCGATCGCGTGAGAACAAGCCTCAATTCACCGGAAAAGTGTAATGGATCGAGCGCGTTTCACAAACCTGAAAGGCGCATCGGCGTTGGCTGGCGGGCACATTGCCAGCCGCATCCGAGGCTCTGGCCGTCCCGGCGCAAACGACAAAGGCACCCGCGGGTGCCTTTGTGGATGCGATCCTGTCGCCACCGGGCGGCCCGTGCCGCCCGCCAGGCCTCAGGCTTCGGCCAGCGCGATGCGCAGCATGCGGCGCAGCGGCTCGGCGGCGCCCCACAGCAACTGGTCGCCGACGGTGAAAGCGCTGAGGTACTGCGGGCCCATCGACATCTTGCGCAGGCGGCCCACCGGAATATCCAGGGTGCCCGTGACCGCGACCGGGGTCAGGTCGCGGATGGTATCTTCCTTGGTGTTGGGAATCACCTTGGCCCACTGCGTGCCCTGGGCGATCAGCCCTTCGATCTCGTCCAGCGGCAGGTCGCGCTTGAGCTTGATGGTCAGCGCCTGGCTGTGGCAGCGCATCGCGCCGATGCGCACGCACAGGCCGTCGATCGGCGTCGCGGGCGTGCCGAAGGCGGCGCCGCGACCGAGGATCTTGTTGGTCTCGACCTCGCCCTTCCACTCTTCCTTGGACATGCCGTTGCCCAGGTCCTTGTCGATCCAGGGGATCAGGCTGCCGCCCAGCGGCACGCCGAAGTGCTCGTGGGGCAGCGCCTCGTCCTTCTGCTTGGCCAGGATGCCGCGATCGATTTCCAGGATGGCCGAGGCCGGGTCGTCCAGCAGCGGCTTGACGGCGTGGTTC
Source organism: Achromobacter pulmonis (assembly GCF_902859765.1). Lineage (GTDB taxonomy): Bacteria > Pseudomonadota > Gammaproteobacteria > Burkholderiales > Burkholderiaceae_B > Achromobacter > Achromobacter pulmonis. Next base: position 10,696 of record NZ_CADIJV010000020.1, on the reverse strand, counting down.
AGTTCGCCGAACTGGGTCAGCAGCTCGCGCATGTGCTGCGCGCCGCCGCCGGAAGCGGCCTGGTAGGTCATGGTGGTCATCCACTCGACCAGGTCATTGTTGAACAGGCCGGCCAGGCCCATCAGCATGCAGCTGACCGTGCAGTTGCCGCCGACGAAGTTGCGCACGCCGCGCTTGAGCGCGGCGTCGATCACGGGACGGTTGACCGGGTCCAGCACGATGATGGCGTCATCGGCCATGCGCAGCGTGCTGGCGGCGTCGATCCAGATGCCGTTCCAGCCCGCGCCACGCAGCTTCGGGTAGACCTCGGAGGTGTAATCGCCACCTTGCGCCGTCACGATGATCGGCAGTTTTTTCAGAGCGTCGATGTCGTAGGCGTCATGCAGCGGGCCCGCGCCAGTCGCCCAAGTGGGGGCGGCGCCGCCAGCGTTGCTGGTGGAGAAAAACACCGGTTCGATCAGTGCGAAGTCGTTCTCGTCGCGCATGCGTTGCATGAGCACCGAGCCGACCATACCGCGCCAGCCGACAAGGCCTACTGCTTGATTCATTTCAATCGCTCTTTAAAGGGGGTGACAAGGTGTGGTGAAAAAACGTGCAATAACCCAACAATTTATCAGAATGCACGCGTAGATGTTGCGGCGCACCTGGAAAAAACGGGGCCACCATCAGTGCCACCCCGCTTTCGCGGCGCGCCGGCAACGACGGCATGCAAAGGGGCCGCCCGGCGGGCGGCCCCTGGAAATCGGGACCGCGCCGCAAGGGCGCGCCCCTTGCATGCGTCAGGCCAGGGCTTTGAGGACGGCGTCGCCCATGCCCGAAGTGCTGACCTTGGTGGTGCCCGGCTCGAAGATATCGGCGGTGCGCAGGCCATCGGCCAGCACCCGACGGACGGCAGCCTCGATGCGGTCGGCCTGCGGCGCCAGGTTCAGCGAGTAGCGCAGCAGCATGGCGGCCGACAGGATAGTCGCCAGCGGATTGGCGATGCCCTGGCCGGCGATGTCGGGAGCCGAGCCGTGGCTGGGCTCGTACAGGCCCTGGCCGCCGGCGTTCAGCGAGGCCGACGGCAGCATGCCGATGGAGCCCGTCAACATGGCGGCCTCGTCCGACAGGATGTCGCCGAACAGGTTGCCGGTGACGATCACGTCGAACTGGCGCGGGTTGCGCACCAGCTGCATGGCGGCGTTGTCGACGTACATGTGCGACAGCTCGACGTCCGGATAGTCGCGCGCCACTTCGATGACGATGTCGCGCCAGAACTGCGAGGTCTCGAGCACGTTGGCCTTGTCGACGCTGCACAGCTTCTTGTTGCGCTTCTTGGCGGATTCGAAGCCGATGCGGGCGATGCGGCGTACTTCCGATTCGGCGTAACGCATCGTGTCGTAGCCTTCGCGTTCGCCGCTGAAGGCACCGTCCGGCGATGCGCGCACGCCGCGCGGCGTGCCGAAATAGATGTCGCCGGTCAGTTCGCGGATGATCAGGATGTCCAGGCCGGACACGATCTCGGGCTTGAGCGACGAGGCGCTGGCCAACTCGGGATAGAGGATCGCCGGACGCAGGTTGGCGAACAGGCCGAGCGCCTTGCGCAGGCCCAGGATGGCCTGCTCGGGACGGAATTCGCGCGGCAGGCTGTCGTACTTCCAGTCGCCGACGGCGCCGAACAGCACGGCGTGCGATTCCTTGGCCAGCTTCAGCGTGGCCGGGGGCAGCGGGTGCTCGAACTCGTCGAAGGCGGCGCCGCCAACGGCGGCCTGCTTGATGTCGAACGGCACGTCCAGCGCCTGCAGGACGCGCACGGCCTGTTCGACGATTTCGGGGCCGATGCCGTCACCCGGCAAGACTGCGATGTTGTGAGTCATGGAAAAAACGGTCCTGTGGTCGGTATGAAGGGTCGGGTCAGGCGATCGGCCGGCTTTCCAGCCAGGGATGGCGGGCCAGGCGTTCGGCCTCGAAGGCGCGGATCTTGTCGGCGTGGCGCAGGGTCAGGCCGATGTCGTCGAAGCCGTTGAGCAGGCAGTACTTACGGAACGGCTCGATGTCGAACTTCATCGCGCGGCCATCAGGCGTCACCACCACCTGACGGTCCAGGTCGATATTGAGCTTGTAGGCCGGGAATGCCTTCACTTCGTCGAACAGCCGGGCCACTTCGAGCTCGGACAGCACGATCGGCAGCAGGCCGTTCTTGAAGCTGTTGTTGAAGAAGATGTCGGCGTAGGACGGCGCGATGATGGCGCGGAAACCGAACTGCGTCAGCGCCCAGGGCGCGTGCTCGCGGCTCGAACCGCAGCCGAAGTTCTTGCGCGCCAACAGCACCGAGGCGCCCTGGTAGCGCGGCTGGTTCAGCACGAAATCGGGGTTGAGCGGACGCTTGCTGTTGTCCATGCCCGGTTCGCCGTGGTCCAGGTAGCGCAGCTCGTCGAACAGGTTCGGGCCGAAGCCGGTGCGCTTGATGGACTTGAGGAACTGCTTCGGGATGATGAGGTCCGTGTCGACGTTTTCGCGGTCGAGCGGAGCCACCAGGCCTTCGTGAGTGGTAAATGCTTGCATGATGTCGGTACTCGGTGGGCGCTTAACGGAACGTGCGGACGTCGACGAAATGGCCGGCCACGGCGGCGGCCGCGGCCATCGCCGGGCTGACCAGGTGGGTGCGGCCGCCCTGGCCCTGGCGGCCTTCGAAGTTGCGGTTCGAGGTCGAGGCGCAGCGCTCGCCGGGCTCGAGCCGGTCGGCATTCATGGCCAGGCACATCGAGCAGCCCGGCTCGCGCCATTCGAAGCCCGCCTCGATGAAAATCTTGTCCAGGCCTTCACGCTCGGCCTGCTGCTTGACCAGCCCGGAGCCCGGCACCACCATGGCCTGGCGCACGTTGGAGGCCACGCGCTTGCCGCGCGCCACGACGGCAGCGGCGCGCAGGTCCTCGATGCGCGAGTTGGTGCAGGAACCGATGAAGACACGGTCGACGCGGATGTCGGTCAGCGGCGTATTGGGCTTGAGCCCCATGTATTCCAGCGCGCGTTCCATGCCGCTGCGACGCACGTCGTCTTTTTCGCGATCGGGGTCCGGCACGCGCGCGTCGACCGGCAGCACCATTTCGGGCGAGGTGCCCCAGGTGACCTGCGGCTTGATGTCGCGGGCGTTGACCTCCACCACCGTGTCGAACCTGGCGCCTTCGTCGGTGTGCAGCGTGCGCCAGTAGCCCACGGCCTGGTCCCACAACACGCCGGACGGCGCGAACGGGCGGCCACGGAAGTATTCGATGGTCTTGTCGTCGACGGCGACCATGCCGGAGCGGGCGCCGGCCTCGATGGCCATGTTGCAGACCGTCATGCGGCCTTCGACCGACAGCGCGCGGATGGTGCTGCCGGCGAACTCGATGGCGTGGCCGGTACCGCCGGCGGTGCCGATGATGCCGATGATGTGCAGGACCACGTCCTTGGCCGTACAGCCGAACGGCAGTTCGCCCTCGACCTTGATCAGCATGCTCTTGGCCTTCTTCATGAGCAGCGTCTGCGTGGCCAGCACGTGTTCCACCTCGGACGTGCCGATGCCGAACGCCAGTGCGCCCAGCGCGCCGTGCGTGCTGGTATGCGAGTCGCCACAGACCACGGTCATGCCCGGCAGGGTCGCACCCTGCTCCGGCCCGATCACGTGGACGATGCCCTGGCGCAGGTCGTTCATGCGGAATTCGGTGATGCCGTATTTGTCGCAATTGGCGTCGAGCGTGTCGACCTGCAGGCGCGAGATCGGATCGTCGATACCCTGGGCGCGGTTCAGCGTCGGCACGTTGTGGTCGGCGACCGCCAGGTTGGCGCCATTGCGCCACGGCTTGCGGCCGGCCATGGCCAAGCCTTCGAAGGCCTGCGGGCTGGTCACTTCGTGCAGCAGGTGGCGATCGATATAGAGCAGACAGGTACCGTCTGATTCCTGGTGGACGATGTGGGCGTCCCAGAGTTTGTCGTAAAGGGTTTGGGCCATGGATGCGCTCTGCAAATAGACAAATCCGGCTGGTGCCTGACGCGGGGCCCGCAATGGGCCTCGCCGCCGGCCGCTGCGGCATGAAGGCGATTATGCCCACGCTCTCAACCTAGTACAACCACACCAAACATACTAGTACCAACACTACCATGGTGCCACGCTCCTCGCCTGACGGCACAGCCGTGTGACGCTGGCAATAGCGCCAAAATCCGGATAATCAAAAAACCACATCGAAAAAAACAATTTCTATACAAAAGACGTAACCGGATATAATCGCGTTTCAATGTGGCAAAGCAGAAACCGAAATAGTGTGCAATAAAACGCATCAATGGTTTTTGATTAATCCGTCCATATTGAATTTCGTATAAATCACGTCATTTTTCGTGATCTATTGCGGAATAAATTCCGACGGGCCGGCAAATTCCGTCAAGACTTTACAAACCTTGACTCGCCAATTCTGACATTTGCAAACAATATGCCGGCTATGAATCCCACACTTGACTCGCGAATAATCCCTATGGCTTCGTTTCTGCTTAAAACCACGGTTTCCGCCCTGGCCTTTGCGTTCGTTCCCGCCACGTTTGCCCAACAGCCGGCAGCGGTGGATTCCAGCTCCTCCGCTCCCGGTACCACCACCCTGAACCAGATCGTCGAGCAGACCCTGCTCAGCAATCCGGAAATCCAGGCCAAGTACCATGACTTCCAGGCTTCGCTGGAAGGCCAGGCGGTGGCGCGCGGTGCATTCTTCCCGCAAGTCAACGCGATCGGCTACGTCGGCCGTGAATACCGCAACAACGTGCCCGGTGTGGGGTCGCAGAACTGGAACCGCCCCGGTTACAACTTCGAATTGCGCCAGCTTATTTTCGACGGCTTCCGCACCAGCAACGACGTCAAGCAGGCCGGTTTCGACAAACTGGCGCGCTTCTATGATGTGCTGGCCACCAGCGACAGCACCGCCCTGGCCGCGGTGCAGGCCTATATCGACCTGCAGCGCTATCGCGACATGGAGCTGCTGGCCCGCCAGAATTATTCGCTGCACGAGGAAACCCTCAAGCAGATCGGCCAGCGCGCCGAGTCCGGCGTCGGCCGACGCGTCGACCTGGAACAGGCCGGCGGCCGTCTGGCGCTGGCCCAGACCAACCTGATGACCGAAACCACCAACCTGCTGGACGTGCAGCAGCGCTTCCAGCGCGTCACCGGTGCCCTGCCGCCCGAGTCGATGCAGCCGGTGCCCGATATATCCGACAAGCTGCCGACCAAACCCGGCAACTTCAATGAGTCGCTGCGCCGCAATCCCAGCTTCCTGTCCAAACAGGCCGCATTGCAGGCGGCGGAAGCCGGCGTAGCCTCGTCCAAGGGCGCGTTCTCGCCCAAGTTCGAGTTCGTCGCCGCCACCGGCCGCGACCAGAACGACCCCACGCCGGAGAACCGCAATATCCGCAGTTCCAGCGTCCAGCTGGTCATGAACTACAACCTGTACCGCGGCGGCGCCGATTCGGCGCGGGTGCGCCAGACGGCCGCCCAGTCTTACGCCGCCCGCGACGTGCGCGACTACACCTGCCGTAACGTGCAGCAGGACCTGGCCGTGGCCTGGAACAACGTCACCAGCCTGCAGGAAAAGCTGCCGTTCCTGCGCGACCACGAAATGGCCACGGCCAAAGTGCGCGACGCCTACCGCCAGCAATTCCAGATCGGCCAGCGCACCCTGCTCGACCTGCTCAACACCGAGAACGAGTTGTTCGAATCGCGCCGCGCCTTGACCAATGCCATCTATGACCTCAGGCTGGCGCAGTATCGCTGGCTGGCGCTTTCGCATAAGCTGCTGCCAGCGCTCTCACTGCAGCCGGCGCGCAACGAAATGCCCGAGGAAAACGGCAAGCTGGTGGTGTCCGACGACGTCATCCGCCTGTGCAATTCCACGGTGCCCGATTCGGCGCGGCTGACGCCGGTGCGTGTGCAGTACAACGAAGGCACCCTGCCGCCCACGCTGGTGCCGCTGAACGCGCCCGCCACCCAGGCCCGCCCCTGACGCGGCGCGCGCAAGGAGGCCATATGGCTACTGAGGACAACGACTTTTCACGGTTGGATGCGGACTTTGTCCGCGTGTTGGAAGACTTGATCGATGCCTTGATCGCCAATGGCACCTTGCGCATGACGGACCTGCCGGTACAGGCCCAGCAAAAACTCACCCAGCGCAAGCAACAGCGCGCGCGCCTCTCGGAGCATCTGGACCTGCTGGATGACGATGATGGACAAGTTATCTGACGCCGCCGCCCGCGAGTGGCGCGCCGACGCTCGCGCCGCGCACGACGACCCGTTGCTGGATTGCCTGGTCGAGATCACGCGGCTGCATGGCGTGGCGGCCACCGCGCAGGCGCTGACTGCCGGCCTGCCCCTGGAAGAGCACCGGCTGACGCCGGCGTTGCTGCCGCGGGCCGCGGCGCGCGCGCAATTGTCGGCGCGGGTGGTCAAGCGCCCGCTGGAAGGCCTGCCGTCAGACCTGCTGCCGGCCATCCTGCTGCTCAACGGCGAACGCGCCTGCCTGCTGCTCAAGAAAGACGGCGACACCTGTGTGATCAGCCATCCCGAATTGGGCGGCAGCGCCGTCGAGATGAGCGCGGCCGAGCTGGACGCGCAATACACGGGCCTGGTGTGCTTCGTGCGCCCGCAATTCCGCTTCGACGCGCGCGCGCCGGAAGTGACCAAGGTGCGCGAGCGCCATTGGTTCTGGGCCGCCATCATGGAAAACCGGCGCCTGTACCGCGACGCGCTCATCGCCGCCCTGCTTATCAACATCTTCGCCATGGCGATGCCGCTGTTCACCATGAACGTGTACGACCGCGTGGTGCCCAACAACGCCGTCGAGACGCTATGGGTGCTGGCGCTGGGTATCACGCTGGTGGTGATCTTCAACATGATCCTGAGCACGGCGCGCTCGCACGTGGTCGACAGCGCCAGCAAGCGCGTCGACGTGCGGCTGTCGGCGCAGATCATGGAACGGGTGCTGGACCTGCGCCTGGAAGGCCGGCCGGTCTCGGTCGGCTCGTTCGCCGCCAACCTGCGCTCGTTCGAGTCGATCCGCGATTTCATCGCCTCGGCCACCATCACCACCCTGGTGGACCTGCCCTTCATCCTGCTGTTCCTGGCGGCACTGGCGTGGGTATCGCCGTGGCTGGTGCTGCCGCCGGTGGTGGCGATCGTGCTGATCCTGGTGGTGTCGCTGGCGGCCCAGGCGCGCATGGAGGCGCTGACGATGGCGTCGTTCCAGGCCTCGTCGCAACGCAACGCCACCCTGGTCGAGGCGCTGACCGGGCTGGAAGCGGTCAAGACCCTCAATGCCCAGGGCGCGATCCAGCGCAATTGGGAACGCTCCACCGAGTTCATCGCCCAGACCGGCGGCAAGCTCAAACTGATCTCCTCGTCCACCGTCGGCTTCGTGCAGGCGGTGCAGCAATTGGTGTCGATCTCGGTGGTGATCATCGGCGTGTACCTGGCGCAGGAATCGGCCCTGTCGATGGGCGGCATCATCGCCGCCTCGATGATCGCCGGGCGCTGCCTGGCGCCGCTGGGCCAGGTGGCCGGCCTGCTGATGCAGTACCAGAACGCCCGTACCTCGCTTGGATCGATCGACAGCTATATGAATCTGCCGATCGAGCGCCCGGCCGAGGCCGAGTTCCTGCACCGCCCGGTGTTCCATGGGGCGCTGGAGTTCCGCGACGTCAGCTTCACCTACCCGGGCAGCACCCAGCCGGTCCTCAAGAAAGTCTCCTTCAAGCTCAAACCGGGCGAAAAGGTCGGCATCATCGGCCGCATCGGCTCGGGCAAGACCACCCTGGAAAAGCTGGCGCTGGCGCTGTACCAGCCGACCGAAGGCGCGGTCTTGCTGGACGGCGTGGACGTGCGCCAGATCGACCCGGCCGACGTGCGCCGCGCCATCGGCCACGTGCCGCAGGACCCGCTGCTGTTCTACGGCAGCCTCAAGCACAACCTGGCCATGGGCGCGCCCTACGCCGATGATGCCAGCATCCTGGCCGCCGCCAACTTGGCTGGCGTGACCGAATTCGCCAACCTGCATCCCAACGGCTTCGACATGCTCATCGGCGAGCGTGGCGAATCGCTGTCCGGAGGCCAACGCCAGTCGGTGGCGGTGGCGCGCGCGCTGATCAACGATCCGCCCATCCTGCTGCTGGACGAACCCAGCAGCAACATGGACCACCAGAGCGAGGCGCAACTGCGCCGCCGCCTGGGCGAAGCCAGCGCCAACAAGACCATCCTGCTGGTCACCCACCGCACCGCCCTGCTGGATCTGGTCGACCGCCTGATCGTCATCGATAACGGCCACATCGTGGCCGATGGCCCCAAGGAACAGGTCGTCGAAGCCCTGCGCCAGGGTCGCGTCGGACGCGGGAGCTGAGAGCCGCATGGACAATACCACCGCCATCCAGAAACCCGCTGCTTCCCGGCCCGGCCTGCTCAAGCGGCTGTGGCTCAAGCTGCGCGGCGTCTTCATCTATTTCTTCGACCGGCTGCTCGACGGCGCCGAAAAGGGCAAACCCAAGGCGCGCACCGATTACGTCGGCAACGCCGAATGGGTCATCCACGAATCCCAGGCGCGCGGCGCCCGCGTGCTGCTGTGGGCCAGCCTGCTGGCCGTGCTGCTGTTGCTGCTGTGGGCGGGTTTCGGCTACATCGACGAGGTCGTGCGCGGCGAAGGCAAAGTGGTGCCGTCGCGCCAGGTGCAGATCATCCAGAGCCTGGACGGCGGCATCGTCGAGGAAATCCTGGTCAAGCCGGGCCAGGAGGTCGAGGCCGGGCAGATCCTGCTCAAGCTCGACCCCACCCGCTTCGCCTCGTCGCTGGGGGAAAACAACGCGGAATACCTGTCGCTGCTGGCCAAATCCGCGCGGCTGAAGGCACTGGCGACCGGCGAGCCGTTCGTCGCGCCCGAAGAGGTGTTGAAGCAGGCGCCTGGCCTGGTCGAAATGGAACGCAACGCCTGGCAGGCCCGCACCACCGAACTGAACGCCACCGTCAATGTGGCCCGCGAACAGCTCAAGCAGCGCCAGGAAGAGCTGCGCGAAACCATCGCCAAGCGCGACCAGGCCTCGACCAGTTGCAGTCTGACCTCGCGCGAGCTGCAGGTGACCCGGCCGCTGCTCAAGAGTGGCGCGGTGTCCGAGGTGGATCTGCTGCGCCTGCAGCGCGACGTGGCGCGCTACTGCGGCGAACAGAAAGGCGCCGAGGCCCAGATCGGCCGCATCGAGGCGTCGATCAAGGAAGCCCAGAGCAAGATCGAGGAATCCGAGCTGAATATCCGCAACCAGGCCCGCAACGAGCTGTCCGAGACCAACACCAAGCTGTCAACGTTGCGCCAGGGCAAGCTGGCCCTGGCCGACCGCGTAAAACTGGCGGAAGTGCGGGCGCCGGTGCGCGGCACGGTCAAGACGCTGTTCAACAACACCGTCGGCGGCGTGGTGCAGCCAGGCAAGGACATCATCGAGATCGTGCCCAAGGACGACACCCTGCTGCTCGAGGTGCGCATCCTGCCGCGCGACATCGGCTTCCTGCACCCCGACCAGAAGGCCGAGGTCAAGTTCACCGCCTACGACTTCGCCATCTATGGCGGGCTGGAAGGCAAGGTCGAGCAGATCGGCGCCGACACCGTGACCGACGAGAAAGGCAATTCCTATTACGTGGTGCGGGTCCGCACGGACCGCAGCACGGTGGGCGACAAGAACCTGCCCATCATTCCCGGGATGGTGGCCGAAGTCCACATCCTGACCGGCAAGCGCACCGTGCTGCAATACCTGCTCAAGCCGGTGCTGCGCGCGAAGGCCAATGCTTTCACCGAGCGTTAGAGGAGAGCGAGAAGGCATTATGAAATCCGTTCCCGTCCTGTTGATTACGCACGACGACCTGCTGTGGCAGCATTGGCGCGCGCTGGACCCGGTGCGCTGGCTCGCGGCCCGCGGACGCGGCCTGGCGGACCTGCAACGCTGGCGCGAACAGGGCCGCATGCTGGTGGTGCTGGACAGCGACCTGCCGCGGCTGCCGTCCTGGCATGACCCTGCCTGGCAGGCCCAGTTCGCCGGCCTGCGGGTGGTAGTGGCCAGCCCCAGCCCCAATGACGAACAGGGCACCCAGGTCCTGGGCGCCGGCGCGTTGGGTTATTGCCACAGTTATGCCCCCGCCACGGCCCTGTCGCAGGCGCTCGAGGTGGTTGCCTCCGGGGGTATCTGGATGGGACGCTCGCTGGTCACCCGCCTGCTGCGGCTGGTGTCCGAGCGGGCCCAGGATTCCCGCTCATGGGACAACGGCCTGCTGACCGAGCGCGAAGTCACCGTGGCGCGCTATGCCGCCAGCGGCCAATCCAACGCCCAGATCGCCGACGCCCTGGGCATCACCGAACGCACCGTCAAGGCGCACCTGTCGGCGGTCTTCGACAAGCTCGAGGTCACCGACCGCCTGCAACTGGCGCTGCGCGTCCACGGCATTTCGGCATCGGCCGACGCGCGCAGCCAAATTCCCTCCTGAACCTGTCCTTGAGGACAATACCGCCGCGCGCCAGCGCCCTCTAGTATCTGGCCATCTTGGATAACTCCCTGAAACGGAACCAACATGGCCAACTCCTCCCCCGCAGTCGTCACTGAAATCACCGGTCGCGCGTGGATACGCAACAGCGACGGGTCCCTGACCGAGTTGCATCAGGGCAGCAACGTGCCCGCC
>NZ_CADIJV010000019.1 GCF_902859765.1 Achromobacter pulmonis | reverse complement strand
CATCGACACCAGCGACACGCACACCTGGACCGTCGGCAACGATGGCAAGGGCCAGTACGGCACCTTCACCGTCGACCAGAACGGCAACTGGAAGTTCGAGCTGGACAACGAGAGTGCCAAGGTCCAGGCCCTGACCGATGGCCAGAAGGTCACCGACACCATCACCGTCACGGTGGACGATGGCAACGGCGGCACCGCCACCAAGACCATCACGGTCACCATCACCGGCACCAACGACACCGCCATCATCACCCCGAGCAAGCCGGGCGATGACGCCGGCACCGTGCAGGAAGACAAGGTCTACACGGCCAACGGCAAGCTGGATGTCACCGACAAGGACGCCGGCGAGGCCACCTTCAACGCCCAGACCGACGCCAAGGGCGAACACGGCACGTTCTCGATCGACGCCAATGGCAACTGGACCTACACGCTCGATAACGACGCCAAGTCCGTCCAGGAACTGGGCGCCAAGGAAAGCCTGACCGAGACCTTCACCGTCACCACCGCCGACGGCACCACCGGCACGGTCACCATCACCATCAACGGCACCAACGACGCCCCGACCATCACGGGCGCGGCCAGCGGTGACGTCAAGGAAGACGGCGCCGAGGAAGTCTCGGGCCAGTTGACCCAACACGACGTCGACGTCAACGACCAGCACACTTGGTCGCTCGCCAATGACGGCAAGGGCCAGTACGGCACCTTCACGCTCGACCAGACCGGCAAGTGGACCTACACGCTGGACAACGACAGCGCCAAGGTGCAGGCCCTGGCCGAAGGCCAGAAAGCCACCGAGACCATCACCGTCACCGTTGACGACGGCAACGGCGGTACCGCCACGCAAGTCATCACGATCACGGTCACCGGCACCAACGACGCCCCGACCATCACCGGCACGGCCACCGGCAAGATCCAGGAAGGCAGCACCCAGGCGCTGACCGGCCAGCTCACCCAGCATGACGTCGACACCAACGACACCCATACCTGGTCGCTGAACAACGACGGCAAGGGCCAGTACGGCAGCTTCACGCTCGACCAGCATGGCAATTGGACCTACAAGCTCGACAACGCCAATACGGACGTCAAGGCGCTCAAGGACGGCGAACACCTGACCGACACCATCACCGTGACGGTCGACGACGGCCAGGGCGGCAAGGCCACGCAGGTCATCACCATCACGGTCGATGGCACCAGCGACGGCGCCGTCATCACCCCGAGCAAGCCGGGCGACGACGCCGGCACCGTCAAGGAAGACGCCACGCTGACCGCCAGCGGCAAGCTCGATGTCACCGATCCGGATGCCGGCGAGGCCGTGTTCCGTCCGCAGACCGACTTCGCGGGCAAGTACGGCACGTTCTCGATCGACGCCAATGGCAACTGGAGCTTCAAGCTCGACAACAACGCCCAGGCCGTCCAGCAACTGGGCGCCAAGGATCACCTGACGGAAGTGTTCACGGTCACCACCGCCGACGGCACTACCGGCAAGGTCACCATCACCATCAACGGCACCAACGATGCGCCCACCCTCAGTGGCGCGGTCACCGGCGCGGTCAAGGAAGACGGCGCCCAGACCGCTTCCGGTCAACTGGACAAGGCTGACATCGACACCAGTGACACGCATACCTGGACCGTCGGCAACGATGGCAAGGGCCAGTACGGCACCTTCACCGTCGACCAGACCGGCAAGTGGACCTACGTACTGGACAACGCCAGCGACAAGGTCCAGGCGCTGACCGATGGCCAGAAGGTCACCGACACCATCACCGTCACGGTCGACGATGGCAATGGCGGCACCGCCACCAAGACCATCACCGTCGAAATCACCGGCACCAACGACACCGCCATCATCACCCCGAGCAAGCCGGGCGATGACGCCGGCACCGTCAAGGAAGACGACGTGCTGACCACCGGCGGCAAGCTGGATGTCACCGACAAGGACGCCGGCGAGGCCACCTTCAACGCCCAGGCCGACGCCAAGGGCGAGCACGGCTCGTTCTCGATCGACGCCAACGGCAACTGGACCTACACGCTCGACAACACCGACCCCAAGGTCCAGGCCCTGGCCGTGGGCGAGAAGCTCACCGAGACCTTCACCGTCACCACCGCCGACGGCACCCAGAGCACCGTCACCGTCACCATCGACGGCACCAACGACAAGCCTGAACTCAGCGGCAAGACCGACGGCGCCGTGACCGAGGACGGCACCGCCACCGCCACTGGCAAGCTCGACGTCAGCGACATCGACACCAGCGACACGCACACCTGGACCGTCGGCAACGATGGCAAGGGCCAGTACGGCACCTTCACCGTCGACCAGAACGGCAACTGGAAGTTCGAGCTGGACAACGAAAGTGCCAAGGTCCAGGCCCTGACCGATGGCCAGAAGGTCACCGACACCATCACCGTCACGGTCGACGATGGCAACGGCGGCACCGCCACCAAGACCATCACGGTCACCATCACCGGCACCAGCGACGCCGCCATCATCACCCCGAGCAAGCCGGGTGATGACGCCGGCACCGTGCAGGAAGACAAGGTCTACACGGCCAACGGCAAGCTCGACGTCACCGACAAGGATGCCGGCGAGGCCAGCTTCACTCCGCAGACCGACCACCAGGGCCAGTACGGCAAGTTCTCGATCGACGCCAACGGCAACTGGAGCTTCAAGCTCGACAACAACGCCCAGGCCGTCCAGCAGCTCGGCGCCAAGGAGCACCTGACGGAAGTCTTCACGGTCACCACCGCCGACGGCACCACCGGCAAGGTCACCATCACCATCAACGGCACCAACGACGCCCCGACCATCAGCGGCGCGGCCACCGGCGCGGTCAAGGAAGACGGCACCCAGACGGTCACGGGTCAACTGACCAAGGCCGACGTCGACGTCAACGACCAGCACACCTGGTCGCTGAACAACGACGGCAAGGGCCAGTACGGCACCTTCACGCTCGACCAGAGCGGCAAGTGGACCTACGTGCTGGACAACAACAGCGCCAAGGTGCAGGCCCTGGCCGAAGGCCAGAAGGCCACCGACTCCATTACGGTTACGGTCGACGACGGCAATGGCGGTACCGCCACGCAGGTCATCACCGTCGATATCACCGGCACCAATGATGCGCCGACCATCGGCGGCACCGCCACCGGCGCGGTCAAGGAAGACGGCACGCTGGTCACCAGCGGCCAGCTGACCAAGACCGATGTCGATACCAACGACACCCACTCGTGGACCGTCGGCAACAATGGCCAGGGCCAATACGGCACCTTCATCGTCGACCAGAGCGGCAAGTGGACCTATACGCTGGACAACACCAGCGCCAAGGTGCAGGCGCTGACCGAAGGCCAGACGGTGACCGACACTATCAAGGTCACGGTCGACGACGGCCACGGCGGCACCGCGGTCAAGGAAATCACGGTGACCGTCACCGGCACCAACGACATCGCCAAGATCACCGGCCAGTCCAGCGGCGCTGTGATCGAGGACAAGACGCTGGTCACCAGCGGCAAGCTGACGGTCGCGGACGCCGATGCCGGCCAGAGCACCCTGGTCGCCCAGACCAACGTCGAAGGCAAGTACGGCACGTTCACGATCGATGCCAACGGCAACTGGACCTACACGCTCAACAACAGCCTGAAGGCCGTCCAGGACCTGCCGGCGGGCGCCGTGCTGAAAGAGAACTTCGAAGTGGTCTCGGCGGACGGTTCGGCCAAGCAGGTCATCACGGTCGACGTGGTTGGCACCAATGACGCGCCGGTCGCCGCCGACAACGCCACCAACGTGGACGCTGGCGGCAGCCACACCTTCACCGCCGCCGAGTTCAACTTCAATGACGGCGCCGAGGGCAACCAGCTCGACAGCGTCATCATCACGCGCCTGCCGACCGACGGCACGCTGACGCTGAACGGCCAGCAGGTCACGGCGAACACCGCGGTCTCGGCCGCGGACATCGCCGCGGGCAAGCTGGTCTACACGCCCTCGACGGCCGGCCAGGACACCTCGTTCGGCTTCCAGGTGCGCGACAACGGCGGTACCGCCAACGGTGGCAAGGACACCTCCGGCGACTACAACTTCGCCATCAAGACCAACAACTTCATCTCAGGCGACAACGACGGCAGCGGCACGGGCACCAAGCCGCCCATCGAGGGCGGCAGCGGCGACGACGTGATCCTGGGCGACAAGGGCGGCACCGTCACCACCGTCGAGCCGGGCAAAAACTACAACATCGCGATCGTGGTCGACACGTCGGGCAGTATGGCGGACCCGTCGGGCACGAAGGGCCTGAGCCGGATGCAGTTGACGATCGACGCGCTCAAGAATCTGGCGAACACCCTGAAGGGCCATGACGGTATCGTCAACGTGGCGCTGATCGGCTTCGAATCGTCGGCCAGCACCAAGTACACGATCAATGGCCTGAGCGCGAGCAACGTCCAGGACCTGATCAAGGCCATCGAAAAGCTCAGCGCCAGCGGCGGCACCAACTACGAAGGCGCCTTTGACGAAGCGACCAAGTGGTTCAACAAGCAACCCTCTTCGTCCAACGGCAAATCGTTCGAGAACGTCACGTACTTCCTGACCGACGGTGATCCGACCTTCAGCAATAACGGCAGCAATGGCAGCGGCAATAGCACGGACTACCGCGACATGAAGGACGCCGTCGACGCCTTCAAGGACCTGAGCGGCAAGAGCACCGTGCACGCCATCGGCATCGGCAACGGCGTCAACGAGGGCTACCTGAAGTTCTTCGACAATACGAACGTCACCGGCAACGGTTCCGTCAGTTGGTCGAGCTGGTGGTCGACCAATACGGTCACGGGCCCTGTCGGCCAGCCGCAGATCGTCAACACCGCCAAGGACCTGGACGCGGCGTTGCAGGGCGGTTCGTCCAGCACCGATCCGGCCGCGGTCGGCAACGACATCATCAACGGCGGCGCCGGCCACGACATCATCTTCGGTGACACGCTCAACACCGACGGCAATGTCCTGAACTGGTCTTCCGTGGGCGGTCGCCCCACCGACCTGGTGCAGGGCTCGGGCCTGAAGGCGTTGCAGGTGTTCCTGGAGATGCGCGACGGCCATGCGCCGAGCAATGGCGACCTGTACCAGTACATCAAGGACCACCACGCCGACTTCAACCTGACCGATGATCCGCGCGGCGGCGATGACACCATCCACGGCGGCACCGGCGACGACATCATCTACGGCCAGGGCGGCAACGACACGCTGTACGGCGATGATGGCAACGACATCCTCTACGGCGGCGCTGGCGACGACAAACTGTACGGCGGCGACGGCAACGATGTGCTGCACGGCGGGTCGGGCAACGACACGCTGGAAGGTGGCGCCGGCAATGACCTGCTGATCGGCGGCAAGGGCGACGACATCCTGATCGGCGGCGCCGGCAGCGATACCTTCAAGTGGGAACTGGGCGACCAGGGCACGACCGCCAAGCCGGCTGTCGACACCATCAAGGACTTCTCGCTGGACAAGCCGGCCGATGGCGGCGACGTCCTGGACCTGAAGGACCTGCTGGTCGGCGAAAAGGATGGCACCCTGACCCAGTATCTGAACTTCCACAAGGAAGGCAACAATACGGTCATCGACGTCAACACCCAGGGCAAGCTCGGCGCCCAGGGCGCGGACCAGAAGATCGTGCTGGAGAACGTCGACCTGACGCATGGCGGCCAGTTGGACAACCAGGCCATCATCAATGACCTGTTGCAAAAGGGCAAACTCAACGTCGACCACAGCTGACGCTCTCCCCGGGGCAGGGCCGCGCCACGGCCCTGCCCGCTCGACCCACGGGACCTGGCAAGCGCGACGCGCAGGCGGCGCGGGGAATTTTTCCGGATGACGGCTAGACCGGCCGGAAAAATGTGAAAATCCGTTTCATGCGATCAACCCGCCGTTTCCGCGCCACGCTGAATCTGTGCCGATTGGTTTTGCTTTGCCTGGCTTGCGGCTGGGGCGGCAGTTCCGCCCTGGAGGTCAACGCCGACAAATTGCAAAGCCTGTCGGCCAGCCGCTATGGCGCCAAAGGCGCCAGGGCGGTCTCGAATTGGCTGCAATTGCTGCGCAACCCGCCGTCCGCATCGGAGAAGGACCGGCTGGCGGTAGCGAACGATTTCTGGAACCGCGCACTGCTGTCGGGCGACGACATCATGATCTGGGGCAAGGACGACTACTGGGCCACCCCGCTCGAATCGCTGGGCAAGGGCGCGGGCGATTGCGAAGACTACGTCATCGGCAAGTACTTCACCCTGCTGTCGATGGGGGTACCGGCCAGCAAGCTGCGCTTCATCTATGTCCGCGCACGCGTGGGCGGGCCGGCCAGCAGCAGCCAGGTCGCCCACATGGTGCTGGGCTACTACGACACCCCCAACGCAGTACCGCTGGTGCTGGACAGTCTGGTGTCCACCATCCTGCCCGCCTCGCAACGGCGCGATCTGACGCCAGTATTCAGTTTCAACGCCGACGGCGTGTACGTCGACGGCAAAGCCGCCGCACCGGTCGACCGCCTCAGCCGCTGGCGCGATCTACTCCAACGCATGGAACGGGAAGGCATACGCCCCTGACGTCCGGAACCCCAACACTATGTCCATACTTCGACAGCTCCTGCTCAGTGTCACCCTCGCGATCGGCGTCATCCTGCTTGGCACCCTGGCGCTCAGCGTCAATGCCGCCCGCGAATACCTGTCCGGCCAACTGCAGGTGCAGGCCACGGACGCCGCCGTGTCGCTGGCGCTGTCCCTGTCGCAGCCGGCCAACAATGATCCGGTGGTGCAGGAACTGCTGGTGTCGGCCCTGTATGACGGCGGCCACTTCTCGCTGGTGCGCCTGGCCGATCCCGAAGGCAAGGTGCTGATCGAACGCCAATCGACCGCCACCGCCGCCTCGGTACCGGGCTGGTTCCGCGCGCTCGCGCCCCTGGACGCGCGCTCGGCTTCGCACGCGGTCAGCGACGGCTGGCGCCAGATCGGCGAAGTGACGCTGGTGGCCAACGACGCCTACGCCTGGGAAGCACTGTGGCGCGGCAGCCTGCGCATGATCGCGCTGGTGCTGGGCGCGGGCCTGGTCTGGGCGCTGTTCGCCTTCGCGCTGGTCCGCTGGATCAAGAACCGGCTGCTGCGCGAGGTCAGCGACCATGTCCGCAGCATCGGCCGGGACGCTCCGCCGCAGCAGATGGAGGCGCGCGTGCCCGAGCTGTCCGGCGTGGTCCAGGCGCTCAACCAGACGCGCGAGCGCGTTTATGCCAGCGTCGAGGAGCAAAACGCCAAGATCGAATCCCTGGAACTGGAGTTGAACCAGGATCCGGTCACCCGCCTGCCCAACCGCAAGTACTTCGTGAACGAGTTCCGCCGCGCGCTCGAAGGCGGCACGGGCCAGGCGCCGGCGCGCGCCGGCATCGACGGCGGCCATGTGCTGGTGTTCCGCCAGCGCGACCTGGCCGACCTGAACCGCCACATGCCGCGTGAGTTCATCGACCAATGGCTGCGCGCCGCCTGCGAGCGCATCCTGGCATCGCTCAAATCGTTGCACGTGGCCGATCCGCTGCTGGCGCGCCTGAACGGCTCGGACTTCGCCCTGCTGCTGCCGGGCTGCGCCGCGCCGCAGGCGATGATGATCGCCGAACAGTTGCGCGCCGACCTGCACGCCTCGCGCATTCCCGTCGGCGAGGGCCACCTGTGCCGCTGGGCCCAGGCCATGGCCGACTACAGCCGTGGCAACCAGGCCGGGCCGGTGCTGTCGCGCCTGGACTTCGGCCTGATGCGGGCCGAGAGCGCCGGTAACGACCAGGTCGTGATCGCTGGCGCAGCCGACGCCCAATCGCCCTCCGAATCGGGCGAGCGGGCCTGGAAGGACGCCATTCAGTCGGCGCTGGAAGAAAACCGCTTCGAACTCGCCACCGAACCGCTGCGCGATGTCGCCGGCACCCCCATCCGCACCGAAGCGATGCTGATGCTGCGCACCGCCGCCGACCAGGCGCCGATCCCCGCCACCCTGTTCATTCCGCCCGCCGTGCGGCTCGACCTGGTGGCCGACTGCGACCTGCAGGCGGTCAGCCTGGGCCTGGACTGGCTGGCGACGCACGACGGCGAACTGACCCTACGGGTCGCCCTGCCCTCGCTGCGCGGCCAGAAGTATGTCCGCCAATTGGCGCTGCTTCTGACCGAGCGCAAGGCGCTGGCACGGCGCCTGTTTCTGGAAATCGACGCCCACGGCCTGGTCGAATGCCACGAGCAGATCGCCACGCTGGCGCGCGTGGCTTCGGAATTCGGCGCCCACATCGGCGTGCGTCGCCTGGCGCAACAGTTCGGCGCGGTGGCGCAATTGCACACCCTGCCGCTGTCCTACGTGAAGCTGGGCGGCGGCTTCGTCGGCGGCATGTCGCAAAGCCCCGGCAGCCAGCAGTTGACTGCCTCGGTGCTTGAGACCGCCCGCAAGCTCGGCATCGCGGTCTACGCGGAAGACGTGCCCGACAGTGAAACCCGCCACATACTGGCCAGCCTGGGCATCAGCGTCATGCGCGGCCCAGGCGTGAAAACGCCGGCCTGAGGCCGGCGGTCATGGCATCGGCGCTGCTTGAAGGCTGCGGTGCTGGCGGTCCGCCCCTTGCGGCGGACCGCTAGCGCGCCGTGCGGCCCTTGGCTTGCTGGTACAGCGGCAACACCTGCTGCGCCGCGCCCTGCAGGTCGGAGATGCGCGAGGCCGCCGACGGGTGCGTCGACAGGATCTCGGGCGGCGCGCTGCCGTTGTCGGCGGCGCCCATCTTCTGCCACAGCGTGACCGCGGCGCGCGGATCGAAGCCCGCGCGCGCGGCCAGTTCGACGCCCATGCGGTCGGCCTCGGTTTCATGCGTGCGGCTGTTGGGCAGCGTGAACATCACGTCGCTGAGCTTGCCCCCCAGGTCGGACGCCGCGCTCGAGCCGGTGGCGATGGACAGTACCTGCAGGCCCAGATTGGTGGCCATCTGCTGCGACACGCGCTCGCGCGCATGCTCGCGCAGGGCATGGGAGATTTCGTGCCCCAACACCGCCGCCAGCTCGTCATCAGTGGGTTTGATTTTGTTGATCAGGCCCGTGTAGACGGCGATCTTGCCGCCCGGCATGCACCAGGCGTTGATCTCGTCGCTGGTCAGCACATGGACCTCCCATTTCCAGGCCGATGCGTCCGGGCGGAACACACCGGTCTGCGCGATCAGGCGTTGCGAAATGGCGCGCACCCGCGCCACCTGCTGCGCATCGCGATCCAGCAGGTTCTTGGCCTTTGCCTGCTTGAGGATGTCGGCATACTGCTGGTTCGCTTCCTGCTCCAGCGCCTGCGACGGCACCATGCTGGACATGTACTGGGTACGGTTGACGCCGATGGCGCCCGACTGGGTGGTATTCATCCCGGTGCAGCCCGCCAGGGCCACCAGGGACAGCGCAGCCGCCAGGCGGCGCAAAGGATAGCGGTTACGGCTCATGCCAGCCTCCTCCAACGGTCAGGGACTACGGAATCCTGCGGCCTCAGCCGGGTTCGCCACACTGGCCGCGATGGCGCAAGGCGTGGTCGATCAGCACCAGGGCCAGCATGGCCTCGGCGATCGGCGTGGCGCGGATGCCGACACAGGGATCATGCCGGCCCAGCGTCTGCACCATGACCGGTTCGTTGGCGCGGTTCACGGAGCGCCGCTCGACCCGGATGCTGGAAGTGGGCTTGATGGCCAGCGACACCGTCACCGGCTGGCCGGTCGAGATGCCGCCCAGCACGCCGCCAGCGTGGTTGGTCAGGAAACCGTCGGGCGTGATTTCATCGCCATGCTCGGAGCCGCGTTGCGTGACGCAGTCGAAACCGGCGCCGATCGACACCCCCTTGACCGCGTTCAGGCCCATCATGACGTGGGCGATATCCGCATCCAGCCGGTCGTAGATGGGCTCGCCCCAACCGGCCGGCAGGTTTTCGGCCACCACCTCGATGCGCGCGCCGATCGAATCGCCGTCGCGGCGCAACTGGTCCATGTAGGCCTCGAGCTCGGGCACGACCCCGGCGTTGGGCGCATAGAACGGGTTATTGGGGACCTCGTCCCAAGACACGAACGGAATCGCGATCGGGCCCAGCTGGCTCATGTAGCCGCGCACCTTCACCCCGTACTGTTCGGCCAGCCATTTCTTGGCCACCGCGCCCGCGGCCACCGTGGGCGCGGTCAGGCGGGCCGAGGAACGGCCGCCGCCGCGCGGATCGCGCAGGCCGAACTTGCGCCAATAGGCATAGTCGGCATGGCCCGGCCGGAAGGTGTCGGTGATGTTGGAGTAGTCCTTGCTGCGCGCATCGGTATTGCGGATCAACAGGCCGATGGGGGTACCGGTGGTCAAGCCCTCGTACACGCCGGACAGGATCTCGACCTGGTCGGCTTCCTGGCGCTGGGTGACATGGCGCGAGGTGCCGGGACGGCGCCGGTCCAGTTCCCGCTGGATGTCGGCCGCGTCCAGCGCCATTCCAGGCGGG
Source organism: Achromobacter pulmonis (assembly GCF_902859765.1). Taxonomy (GTDB): domain Bacteria; phylum Pseudomonadota; class Gammaproteobacteria; order Burkholderiales; family Burkholderiaceae_B; genus Achromobacter; species Achromobacter pulmonis. Next base: position 93,621 of record NZ_CADIJV010000019.1, on the reverse strand, counting down.
CAGCCGTCAATGACGCAACCGATGGCCGGCCCGTGGGATTCGCCAAAATTCGTGACGGTGAACAGAGTACCGAGGGTATTGCCGGGCATAGGAAGTCAACAAGTGGGTTTGCAAGCAACCCCGATTATGACACCGCCGACGCCAAAGCCTGAATTTCGGCGGCCGGCGCCGGCCGGCCCAGCAGGAACCCCTGCATCACGCGGCAACCCAGCGACTTGAGGATCTCGCGCTGGCCTTCGGTTTCGACGCCCTCGGCCACCACCGGCAGGTGCATCGCCTGGCACAGGCCGAACAGCGCCGACACTACCTCGCGGCTGCCGGCGTCGGATTCGAGCGCGGAAATGAAGCTGCGGTCGATCTTGACCCAATCGATAGGCAGGTGGCGCAGGTGGTTCAGGCTGGAATAGCCGCAACCGAAATCGTCCAGCGCCACGCCGATGCCCTTGGCCCGCAGCGTATTCAGGATCTTCACGTGCCGCTCGTAATGCAGGATGAAGATCGACTCGGTGATCTCCAGCACCAGCTTGCGCGGCGCCAGCTTGGTCGTGGCCAGCACGTCGGAAACCAACTGCACCAGGCCGTCCTCGTTCATCTGCTTGACCGACAGGTTCACGTGCACGCGCCAGGCCGGCGGCCATAGCGCGGCCTGGGAGCAGGCCCGTTCCAGGATCCATGCGCCCAACGGCACGATCAGGCCGCTGCGCTCGGCCAGTTCGATCGTCACGGCCGGCGACACGCTGCCCAGCTCGGGGTGATGCCAGCGCAACAGGGCCTCGCAGCCCTGCACCATGCCGGTGCCGCTGTCGCAAACCGGCTGGTAGTACAACTCGAATTGATCCATCGACGGTGTGGTCAGCGCCAGCCGCAGGTCGTTTTCCAGGCCCTGCTGGTCGCGCTGGCGCGCCAGCATGCGGAAATCGAACATGCTCCAGCCCGGCCCGCCACGCTCCTTGAGCGGCACCATGGCCACCTGCACGCAACGCTGCAGTTCTTCAACGCTGCGACCGTGGTCTGGATACAACGCTGCACCCACCCGAAACACCGCAATCAGGGGCCTGCCGCCCAACTCATAGGGCACGGAGAGGTCTTCGAGCAGCTTGGCCGACACCTGCGCGGCGCCCTGCTCGTCCACGTCCGGAATGCAGACGGTGAACGCATCGGTGCCGGTGCGCGCCACCATGCCGCCGAGCGCGCGCGTCACCAGGCTGAGCCGGTCGGCCACCATCACCAACAAGGTCTGGTCCTCGCCGGCGCGCAACATCGCGCTGATCTCGGCATACTGGTCGAAACTGACCAGGAAGAACGCGCCAATGCCGCGCGCATCGGCCCGCGGCCGCGCGATTCCCAGGGATTCCCGGTCTTCCAGCGCCTGCCCGCGCGGCCCGAACACGCCCCGGCCGGACTGCCGTTCGGCCTGGTTCAGCCAGGCGCGAGCGCGGCGGTGCAACTCCCGCTGGCTCAGGACGCCGGTCAATTCGTCACGCGTCAGCCTGTCGCGCAGCACGCGTTCCCGGCGGACGTAAAACACACAAATCGCTGCAAGTGCGCCCGCGAGCGTCAGGCACAGTGCGAGCAGGTAACTCTCACGCACGGAGCCCCCTATCTAGAAACCCTTGGCGTTGTGGTCCGGAAAGAAACCCAAGGGCTGTAACATTTTTTAAATTATGCATTATTTTCGCAAAAAAACGCCACACTTCAGGAGCAACGCGCTCCCTTTCTTTCTATTTCCACCCTGATCTGGTTGCTCGCGATGGGTCATGGCGGTCCTTGGGGGGCAATTGCTGGCCGGTCCATGCGCCATGCGTTGCCCTTACTACGACAGCCGGAACCGGAAAATTAATACAGCCTGTCTCAATAGTTATCATCCGGGCAATTATCACGAACGAAATAATTGCACAGGTTGTCTGATATCGCTGGCGATTTCGTAATATTCTGTATGTTTCGTGACATAAGGAATTACAGCGCACGCGGCGTCACTGAGGTATTAGTAACGTGTGTCACGTTTCTTATCCAGCATTTTTCCCTTGCGGGCACTTGCGCTGCCTGAAGACCCCCCTTTCATTGGCAGGCCGGCATTGCGCGGCACCGGCAACGGTGCGGGCTACGAAGGGAACCCTCGATCCATGTCCACACTACGCCGGCTGATCCTCTGCACCGCTCTCCTGATTGCCTTCATCCTGCTCGGCGCCCAGGCCCTGGGGATGCTGGCCGCTCATCGCTATCTGAATACACAGCTGGCTCAGCAGGCCCAGGCCGGTGCCAGCGCATTGGCCTGGGCCTTGTCACATGATCCGGACGGCGCGCGCGACCCGCGCAAACTGGCCGATGATCTGTTCGGCGCCGGCATGTATGCGCGGGTCCGCATTGCCGGAGAAAATGGGGATACCCGGATCGAGCGGCATGACCCGGCAACCGGCGGGAGCGATGCCGCACACGACTGGCGCCCCGCCTGGCTGACCCTGGAAGCGCCGCCCGCAACCCGGCCATATCTGGGACCGGATGGCCGAAGACTCGGTACCGTCACGGTCCAGGCCGATGCCCGCCTGGCGCGCGACACCCTGTGGCAGGGCGGCGTGCGCGTCATCGGCCTGACACTGGCCGCCGGTATCTTCTGGGCGCTATTCGCCGGCAACCTGTTGCGCTGGATCGAAGCTCGAACCTCCAAAGACATCCGCGACCGGATACGCGCGCTAACCCCGGGCGGCGCTGACTCGGCCAGCCGCGCCAGCGGGCAGGAGGGCCTCGATCAGGCGCTGGTCGACGCCCAGCGCCAGGCCGCCGCAACGGTGCAGGAACAGAATGCCCGCATCGAATCGCTGCAAAGCGAAATCCAGCGCGATGCCATCACCCGCCTGCCGAACCGCAAGTACTTCATCGACCATTTCCGCCAGGCCCTGGCCAGCCAGGAAACCGATGCCGGCGGCCACATCCTGATGTTCCGCCAGCGCGATCTGGCGCAGATCAACCGGCACCTGTCGCGCGCCTTTACCGATCAGTGGCTGCGGTCATCGTCCGATCGGCTGCGCAAACTGGTCGAAAGTTGCGGCGACACCGGCACGACGCTGGCGCGCATGGGCGGTTCGGATTTCGCGCTGCTGATGCCGCGCACCTCCGCGCCGCAAGCCGGCATGCTGGCCGAGCGGGTGCGGCGCGAGTTGCGGTCGCTGCGGGTACCGATGGGTAAACGCGACTGGTGCCGCTGGGCGCTGGCGATGGCCGCTTATGCGCCGGGCGACAACATGAGCGATACGCTGGCGCGGCTGGACCACGCCCTGATGTGCGCGGAAAGCGCCGATGACGACCTGATCTCCCCGGCCAGCCAGGCGGCCGACAGCACCCGCATCGGCGAATACAGCTGGCATGACGCCCTGTCCACGGCGCTGGAGCAACACCGCTTCTCACTGTCGACGCAACCGCTGGCCAGCGTGGCCGGCCCGCTGCTGCATTACGAAGCCAGCCTGACGCTGCACGACACCAGTGGCGCCGACCCGGTGCCCGCCGCGATCTTCATGCCGCCCGCGGTGCGCCTGGGGCTCTCGGCCGAATGCGATATTCAGGCCATTCGCCTGGGGCTGGACTGGCTGTTCACCCGCCCCGAAGCCCTGGCGGTGCATGTGTCGCAGGCGTCGCTGGCGCACGGCGCCTTCCTGTCGCGGCTGGCCCGCATGCTGGCCGACCGGCCGGCCCTGATTCCACGGCTGATCATCGAAGTGGATGCGGCCGCCCTGATGGAACACGACTCCGACATGCGTCAGCTGTGCCAGATCGTCACCGGCGCGGGGGGCCGTATCGGCCTGTCCCGCCTATCGCAACAATTCGGCGCGATGGAACACCTGCACGCCTATCCCCTGTCGTACGTGAAGCTCTGCGGCAGCTTCATCAGCGGCATCCTGCACAGCCCGGGCAGCCAGCATCTGGCCGCCACGGTCATGGCCACCGCCACCGCGCTCGGCATGGCGGTGTACGCTGAAGACGTGCCCGACGACGCCACCCGCGCCATCCTGGAAAAGATCGGCGTCCACGCGATTCGCGGCACTATCGTAAACTTCGCCCGCGCACATGTCCCCCGCGCCTGACCCACGATGGATTCCTAGTTGACGGAAGGATTGTTTCCTCACCTCTCCGATCTGCAGATCGGCCTGATCGCCGGCATCGCGCTGGCTTGCGCGGTGGCCTGCGCCGTCGCCTGGATTCGCACCCGCGCCATGATTTATGGCGCCGGCCTGGCCTTCGCCCTGGTGGAAGGCGTGCTGCGCACCCAGCCGGCGCTGTTTCCCGCCGGCGCACTGCAGGCCGGCTCCTTTGCCGCCCTGCTGGCCTTGTCCATTCCGCTGATCGCCGGCCAGCGCGCCGCCGCGCGCCTGGCCGTGGCATGCCGCTGGGCCTGCATCGCGCTCACTGGCGTGGCGGCGTTGGCGCTGATCTTCGTCTATGACGGCGACGGCGGCTTGCTGCCTACCCTCGTCGCCGGCGCCGCCGCGACCGCCAGCGTGATCCTGGCGGCGTGGTTCCTGACTGCCGGGGCCCGGCCCATGCCGCGGCGCGGCGCCGTCCTGGCGCTGGGCGGGGCCTACCTGGCATCGGCCTGGATCCTGGGCCATGACGCCTGGGCAATGCCCGACACGGGCACGCTGGCGGCGCCATTGGCGCGGCTGCTGCTGGTGCAGGCCGCCCTGCTCCTGACGGGACTGGAGCCCCCCCAAGCGCCCGGACTCGGCCGACGCCGACCAACGGGTCGAGGGCGAATTGCGGCTGGTGGAAATGGCGGGCGCGCTCGATACTCAACGCCAGATGAACGCGTTGATCTCGCATGAGCTGCGCGCGCCGCTGGCCACGATCAGCGCGGCGGCCCAGTCGCTCGACATGATTCTGTCGGGCAGCGGCGAAACCATCGACAGCCGCCTGGCGCGCATCCACCGCTCGGTCAGCCGGATGACCGAATTGATGGAGCAGTTGCTGAACCAGGACCGCCTGGGAGACCAGGCCTGGACGCCGCGCAGCGAGCAGACCGACATGGCCGAACTGGCCAGCGAGGTGGTAGCCGCCATGCAACCCGACACTGCGCACGCCTTGCGCCTGCAGAAGGGCAGCGAGCGGCTGCCGGTCTATTGTGACCGCGCCCTGACCAGCGTGGTGCTGCGCAACCTGATCCACAACGCGGTCAAGTATTCCCCGGCCAGCGAACCCATCCGGATCGAAACCGGCCTGGCCGACGGGAACGGCGTGCCGATGGCGTGGGTGGCGGTCACGGACCGCGGCCCCGGCATCGGCCAGGAAGAACAGGCCCGCATCTTCGAACCGCGCTTCCGGCGCGCGGCGCATCGCGAAACGCAAGGCATGGGCATCGGACTGTACCTGGCGCGACGCATCTGCCAGAGCCAGGGCGGCTCGCTGACCATGCAAAGCGAGGTGGGCGTGGGCACGCGTTTCGTCATCACCCTGCCGACCCGGCCGCCCGAGCCGGCGCCGCCGAGCCCGACGGCGGACGCCACCCGGGCCTGACCGCGCACGCGCCAGGCGGCGATGCGCGCCAGGGCATGCCAAAAACGGCAAGGCGCCACGCGCCGGCCCTAGGCCGCGAACACGTACCCCTGTCCGCGCACGGACAGCACGGGCAGCTTCAGGCCCGCGCTCTGCGCCTTGGCGCGCAGGCGGCTGACCAGCACATCGATGCGGCGCAATTCAAAGCCCCCCGGGCTGTCCGGCAGGAACAATTCGGCCAGCGCCTGCCGGCTGACCGCCGAACCGGCTGCATCCATCAGCGCCATGAGGAACGTGCGTTCCTGCGCGCTCAAGTGCAGCGACGCACCATCGGGAGCAACCAGGATCCAGCCGCCGTCCTGGAGCGACCAGGCCGTATCGGCCGCCGCGCGCGTCTCGGCATCGACCGGCCGCGGCGCCTTGGCCAGGCGCATACGCCGGGCCAGGCTGCGAATGACCGAACTGAGTTCCAGCAGATCGACCGGCTTGGTCATGTAGACATCGGCACCGCCTTCCAGGCCGCGCACCCGGTCCTCGAGCGCGCTGCGCCCGGTCAGCATGACAATGCCCACCGGACTGAGCGCGCGCAAGCGCGTCGCCACCGAAAAACCGTCTTCTCCCGGAAGATGGGCGTCGAGAATGACGATATCGCAGGGTTGTTCCTGCAAACGGCGGTAGAACGCCGCGGCATTGTCACAGGCGAACGCCACACGGAAACCGTACCCACCCAGGCCCAACGCCAACTCCTCCCGGAAGTCCGCATCATCCTCAAGCAGCCCGATACACAGCAAACCATCTGCGCCAGGCATATTCAGAGTGCTTTTATATTGAAAATTGTCGACAAATGCCCCAGTGACAGGCATGCCATCCTGAGTGTCCCGCAGGCGACAATCTTACGACTTTTACAATGGAAACGAATGATTGCAGAGAAAAAAACCGCGATTTTTCGTCTTACTGCGCCAATTTCCTGCGTCTTCCGCACTCAAAATAGCACTTTGTCGTCAACAAACGCGCAAAACGAACATCAAGACGAACAGCTGACCTCGATGCCGCTGGCCCAGTCCGGCGGCAGGCTGGCATACTTTTCGCAGCCCGCGCGGGCCGTAAACGGATCACGCAGCAGCGTCATGAGCGTGTCGATTTCACCGGTTTCGCCGGCCTTGGCAGCCCGGATCGCCTCTTCCGCCAGATGATTGCGCAGCACATAGAGAGGATTGACGCGATTCATGGCCGCCGCCACCTCGGCCGCCGCGCGCCCGTCCTCGGCCTGGCGCGCCAGCAGGCGGTCGAGCCAGTGCGATGCGGCGGCACGATCGATGAACAGGTCCTGGAACGGCGCGCGCTCGCCCAGCACGGCCTGTGCCAGGCGTCGCCAGGTCAGCGTGAAATCCGCCTGGTTGGCATCCATCAGCTTGAGCAGGTCGTCGAGCAGCGGTTCGTCCGCCGGCCGCCACCCGGCCAGCCCCAGCTTGGCGCCCATGCGCTCATGGAAAGCCCGCGTGAAAACGCCCTCGAACTCGTCCAGAACGGCCCGCAACGCGTCCACATCCTGCACCAGCGCATGCAGGCTGCCCCCCAGGCGGTACAGGTTCCACAGCGCGGCGGACGGCTGGCGGTTCCAGGAGTAGCGGCCCTCGGAATCGGAATGATTGCAGACATGGCCCAGGCGGAAGCCGTCCATGAAGCCATACGGACCGTAATCGAGAGTGAGCCCCAAAATGGACATATTGTCCGTATTCATGACGCCGTGGCAGAACCCTACGGCCTGCCAGTCCGCCATCAGCAACGCGGTGCGCCGCGTGACTTCGCGCAGCAGGCGCACGTAGGGCGCGGTCTGGTCCTGCGGCTCGCCCGCGGGCGCGGCGCGGCAGTCCGGGTAATAGCGGTCGATGACATAGTCCGCCAGCACTTTGAGCGCGTCCAGCTGACGGCGCGAGGACCAATGCTCGAACGAGCCGAAGCGCACGAAGCTGGGCGACATGCGCGTCACGATGGCGGCGGTCTCCACGGTTTCGCGCCAGACCGGGTCGTCCGAAGCCACCAGCGCCAGCGCCCGGGTGGTCGGAATGCCCAGGCCGTGCATGGCTTCACTGGCCAGGTATTCGCGCACCGATGAGCGCAACACCGCGCGGCCGTCGCCCATGCGTGAATATGGCGTCTTGCCGGCGCCCTTGAGCTGCAATTCCCAGCCCCCCGCCGGTCCCTGGATCTCGCCCAGCAGATGGGCGCGGCCATCGCCCAACTGCCCGGCCCAGACACCAAACTGGTGGCCGCTGTACACCGCCGCCAGCGTATCGCCCCCAGGCAACGGCTCGGCGCCGGAAAAGACGCGCAGGAACTGCGGCGTATCCAGCACGGCCGGGTCCAGCCCGATCAGCGCGGCCGCCTCGGCATTGGCATGCAGCAGCCGTGGATGGTTCAGCGGTTGCGGCTCAAGCCGTGTATAGAATGCGGCGGGCAGTGCCGCGAACGAATTGACGGCACGCAGTTCGGACAGGGAACGGGCATTCATGCGCGTTGGCTCCTGGCGGCGCGCTTGGCCGGCCGCACGTAGAAAATGGCGCTCAAGAAGAACATCGTAGACAGCAGGATCTCCCCCCCCGCCATCCACACCGACAACGGCGCCGGGTCGGACATCGCGCGCACCACGCCTTCCATCAGGTACAGCAGCGACAGCATCGACGCCCACTGATACGTATAGAGGTTGCCGCGCACGATGCCGCGCAGCGGCAGCACCAGGGGCAAGGCCTTGAGCAGCATCCAGGAGCCGCCCGGACGCAGCGGCGCCACCAGCGTTTCCCAGGTGACGCACAACACGATCAGGGCGAACAGCGACACCGAGGCCGCCAGGCGCAAGCGGGGGTTGAGTTCAGGGTTCATGCTGCTATTATCGCCTGATGAACCGCCCCGCCGAGCCCGCCGCCGCCGCGCCGGCGGCCCCCGAGTCCCCGCCCCCACGCGCATCGTGGCTGGTGCGGGTCGGGCGCGCGTTCGTCTTCACCGCGCAGCGCGCCGACGAGGAAAAGCTGCTGCAGGTCGCCTCCAGCCTCACCTTCACCACGGTGCTGGCGATCGTGCCGATGCTGGCCGTGGTGCTGTCGCTGTTCACGGCCTTTCCCGTATTTCAGGAATTCCGGATCGCGCTCGAGGACTTCCTGGCCAACAGCCTGATGCCGCCATCCGTCTCGGACAACATCATGGAATACCTGAACCAGTTCGCCCGCCAGGCCTCGCGCCTGACCGCGATCGGCGGCGCGTTCCTGCTGGTGACGTCGCTGCTGCTCATCATGACCATCGACACCGCCTTCAACGACATCTGGCACGTGACACGGCAGCGGCCGCTGCCGCAGCGCGCCCTGGTCTATTGGGCGGTCATCACGCTGGGGCCGGTGGTGGCGGGCGCCAGCCTCTGGGCCACTTCGTTCGTGGCGCGCGAATCGCTTGGCCTGGTGAACGATGTGCCCGAAATCGTCAGCGTCGCCATCTCGTTCATTCCGCTGGTGCTGACCGCCCTGGGCTTTGCCGCCCTGTTCATGGTGGTGCCGAATCGCCCGGTGCTGTGGCGCGACGCCCTCGTCGGCGGCTGCGTCACGGCAATCGCGCTGGAAGTCATGAAATCGGCCTTCGCCTACTACCTGACGCGCTTTCCCACCTATACCGTGATCTACGGCGCATTCGCCACGCTGCCCATCTTCCTGCTGTGGATCTACCTGTCCTGGCTGGCGGTGCTGCTGGGCGCAACGCTGGCGGCCAGCGCGCCGCTGATCCGACTGGGCCGCTGGGAGTTCAACCGCTACGCCGGCGCGCCCTTCGTCGACGCGCTGGACGTATTGCGCACGCTGCGCCGCGCCCAGTCCCGCACGCCGCCCGGCCTGCCGGCCAACCTGCTGGCCTCGAAGCTGAAACTGCACCAGGACGAATTGAACGATGTCCTGGAAACCCTCTGCGACATGAACTTGGTCACGCGTACGCCGGATGACCTGTGGGTGCTCACCTGCGACGCGCGCTCGACCTCGCTGGCGCCGGTGGTCGACCGTTTCCTGCTGGACCGTGGCCAGCCGCGGGTACGCGGCGATCGCGAAATCCTGCGGGTCGCGGCGGCGGTGATTTCCCAGGAAAACGCGCCCGCGCTGGAAGAACTCTGCGGAGAAGCGCAAAATACCGGAAATGGCGTCGCCCCGGTCCTGCAGCTGGAAGCGAACAAGAAATAGCAATCAGGGCACCACCGCCCAGGAGAAACCGATGTTGAAGGTCAGCGAAATTCTGCGCGTCAAAGGAGACACGCTTTACACGGCCTCGCCGGACATGCCCGTGTCCCAGGCCGTGCAAACCATGAGCGAGCAGGATATCGGCTCGCTCGTCATCATGGAATTCGGCACGCTGGTCGGCATGCTGACGTTCCGCGAAATCATCCGCCACATGCATGCGCATGGCGGCGCCGGTGAAACCACCATCCGTTCCATCATGGACGACGCGCCGGTCAGCGTGTCGCCCAACACCAGTGCCGACGAAGTGCAGCGCCTGATGCTCGAAAAGCACGCGCGCTACATCCCCGTCATGGACGGCCCGACGCTGATGGGCGTGATTTCGTTCTACGACATGGCGCAGGCCATCGTGGCGGCGCAACAGTTCGAAAACAACATGCTCAAGGCCTACATCCGCGACTGGCCCGCCGAAAGCGCGGAATCCACGCAGTCCTGAGGGGCGGGCTGTTGCAGGGCGACGCTACGGTCTGCCCACATGCAACACCCTCCACGACGGCCCTCCATGTAAAACGCCCAGGCAGCCTTGCGGCCATCTGGGCGTTTTTGCATTCAGGCGTTGCCGTTACACGTTCAGGCGCTCGCCGGGGCCGCGGTCAACGCAGCATCGCGTTCCGGCGATGCGTGGCGCTGGCTGCGCCAGGCGTCGTAGATCAGGGCCGGATCGTTCGCGGCCAACAGCGCCGGATCCGACAACATGCGGCGCCAGCGGCGCGCGCCCGACTGGCCATTTACCAGGCCCAGCATCGGCCGCGTCATCACCCGCAACGGCACGCCTTGCGCCACCTGGCGCGCGGCATATTCCATCATTGCATCGACCACCTGGGCATCACTGGGCAGGCGCACCGACGGCCACAATTGCAATGACACCTCCGACAGCACCCGCGGCGTGTGCCAGGCCGCGCGGCCGAGCATGACACCGTCGAAGTCGGCGGCGGCGCGCACCGACTGCGCGGCATCGGCCAGCCCGCCGTTCAACACGAACACGCAGTCCGGAAAATCCCGCTTGAGCTGGCCCACCACGTCATAGCGCAGCGGCGGAATCTCGCGATTGTCCTTGGGCGACAGGCCCTTGAGTACTGCGTTGCGCGCATGCGCAATGAACACCCGGCACCCCGTGTCGTGGATCTTGCCGACGAAATCCCGCACGAAGGCGTACGACTCGTCATAGTCCAACCCCAGCCGATGCTTGACCGTCACCGGGATGTCGACCGCGTCCTGCATCGCCTTGATGCAATCGGCGACCAGATCCGGCTCGGCCATCAAGCAGGCGCCGAACGCGCCTTTCTGCACGCGTTCCGACGGACAGCCGCAATTCAGGTTGATTTCGTCGTAGCCCCACTGCCGTCCCAGCTTCGCCGACTGCGCCAGCGCATCCGGTTCGCTGCCGCCCAGTTGAAGCGCGACCGGGTGTTCGGCTTCGTCGAAGTCGAGGTGGCGCGCCACATTGCCATACAACAGCGCGCCGGTAGTGATCATTTCGGTGTACAGACGCGCGCGCGGCGCCAGCAGCCGGTGGAAATAGCGGCAATGCCGGTCGGTCACGTCGATCATCGGGGCGACACACAGCCGCCAGTCGGGGGAGTCCAAGAATCACTCAGCAAAACAAGGGGATGCGCTATTTTACGGTGCTTGGCGGGATTCTGCCCGGCGGCCCCGGCCGGCGATCGTCCAGCCCCTGCCAGCCATGTGGTCTAAAATTGCGCCGCCGCCGCGTGCACGCATTGTCCGGGCGAGCCTTGCCCGCGTCCGCCCGCGTCCGTTAATCCCCTCTTTCCCTGACATCAATGGCCGTTTTCACTCCCGTATCCGACGACGACGCGCGCGCCCTGCTGGCGCAATTCGACCTGGGCGAGTTCGTCTCGCTGCGGGGGATCACGGCTGGCATCGAAAACACTAATTACTTCCTGTACACCAGCCGCGGCGAGTACGTGCTGACGCTGTTCGAGGTGCTCACGCAGGCCCAACTGCCGTTCTACATCGAGCTGATGTACCACCTGGCCAGCCGCGGCATCCCGGTGCCGCAACCCCAGACGCTGCGCGACGGCACCCGCCTGACCACCCTGCACGGCAAGCCCTGCGCCATCGTCTCGCGCCTGCCCGGCGGTTATGAACCGGCCCCCGGCGCGGCCCATTGCGCCCTGGCCGGCGCCACGCTGGCGCGCGCCCACGTGGCGGCACAGGACTTCCCCATCCAGCAGCCCAACCTGCGCGGACTGTCCTGGTGGGTCGAAACGGCGCCCAAGGTCCTGCCTTTCCTGGATCCCGGCCAGGCACAACTGCTGCAATCGGAACTGGCCGCCCAGCAGGCCGCGGCCGCCAGCCCGGCCTGGCAGGCGCTGCCCGCAGGCCCGGCCCATTGCGACCTGTTCCGCGACAATGTGTTGTTCGCCGGCACCTTCGAGGATCCGCTCATGGGCGGCATCATCGACTTCTATTTCGCCGGCTGCGACACCTGGCTGTTCGACGTGGCCGTCAGCGTCAATGACTGGTGCATCGAACGCGATACCGGTGAATTCATCCCCGAACTGGTCGAGTCCTGGCTGGACGCCTACGCCCGGGTGCGGCCGTTCACCGACGCCGAACGCCAGGCCTGGCCCCTGATGCTGCGCGCCGCCGCCCTGCGCTTCTGGCTGTCGCGCCTGTACGACTTCTATCTGCCGCGTCCGGCACAGACGCTCAAGCCGCACGACCCCCGGCATTTCGAAAGAGTGTTGCAGGCGCGCCACCGACCGGGCCTGCCGGTATTGCCGTAATCGTCATGCCCCCCATAATTGGGGGGTAGCGCGTCCCTTTTTGAGAGATCCCCACAAGAGAGCCATGCAAGCAGCATTCCTACCCGCGTCTTCCGGCTGGCAATGGGTTCGAGACGGCTTCCGTCTGTTCCGCAAGCAACCCCTGGCCATGTGTACCTGGGCGCTGGTCAACAGCCTTCTGGTCGGCTTCGCATTCGCCGCGCAGATCGTGGGGCCGATCCTGTTCATCGCGCTGATGCCGTCGATCACGCTGATGAGCCTGGCTGCCTGCAAACACGTTGAGGCTGACCGCGTCATGCTGCCATCGATGTGGGCCAAACCGCTCAAGCAGCCCGGCGTGTTCCGCAAGCTGTTCCTGATGGGACTGCTGTACGCCGCGGTCAGCCTGACCGCCGGCCTGGCGACATTCCTACCATTTTCGGCGGCGTTCGCCGAGGGCATGCGCATAGCCTCCATCGAAAACAGCATGGAGCCCATCCTGATGGCGCTCCGCGCGCCGCTCATCATTTTCACCATCATCTACGTCGTGATAGCGGCCTTGTTCTGGTATGCGCCAGTATTGGTGGCCTGGCACGGACTGCGCCTGACCCAGGCACTGTTCTTCTCCGGTATCGCCTGCTGGCGTAACAAATGGGCTTTCCTGGTCTATGTCGCCACCTGGGTCCTGATCGCCTTGTTTCTGGACTTGTGCTCGGGATTGCTCATCGCCATCGGGCTGCCGCCTGGGTTCGCCAACATATTGCAGGTCCCGTTCACGGTCGCGGCGGCGGGCGTGTTCTATTGCAGCTTCTATCCGTCCTATACCTCCGTGTTCGGCATCAACAGTGCCAGCCCGAACCTCGACAACGGCCACGGCGCCCAGGCATAGCGCGATCCGGCGGGGCGGCAGCGCCCTGCACAGCTTCAGCACGCGCCCTTGCCGCGACACGAACGCCACGTCGATCGCATACCGCATGCCAAACGTGTGCACCGCCCGGCATGGCATCAACAGGATTCCCGACCGATCCCCGGGCGGTCGCCGGCCCAGCAGCCCCCGCATCCGCCCCACCCAGCCCCTGACCCACAGCAGCCGCAGCCTTCCGCGCGGCAGGGGCGCTTGGCGGCTCACACCGAACCTCGCAGCAACTGGATGGCGATGGGAAACGCCAGCACGATGAAGGTGCAGGGAAAGATGCAGCCCACCAGGGGCAGCAGCAGCTTGACCGGCGCCTGCAGCGCCAATTGCTCGGCCCGCTGCTGGCGGTCGCGGCGGCACTGCACCGCCTGCGCCCGCAATACCGGCGCCAGGCTGATACCCAGGGCGTCCGCCTGAGCCAGGGCGGCGACCCAATCGCCTACCAGCGCGCTACCGCAACGCTCGGCCATGGCACGCAGGGCCACGGCCCTGCTCACGCCCGCCCGCATCTGCGCCAGCGCGACTGCCAGGCTCTCGCGCAGCGGCCCGTCCGGACCGTTCGAGGCCGCCACCAACAGAGCCGCCGGTACGCTGAGCCCGGCCTCGACGCACAGGATCATCATGTCCAGCACAAAGGGCAGGCCGCGCTCGATCCGGCGGCGGCGCGCAGCCCCGCGCGCCCGCAACCACAGTACCGGCAGCACGCTGGCCAGCGCCCCGCCCGCCATGGCCCATGGTAGCCAGCGCGAGGAATCGACGGCTCCGAATGGGCCCTCGTGGGCACCGTTCCAGGCCTCGCCCGCCAGCATCCCCACGCCCGCCAACCCCGCTCCGGCCAATCCGGCCAGCAGGCCCAAGGCCAGGACATGTTCGGCACGAACCGCCGTCGGCAAGCCGGCCTGGGCGATCAGGCCGGCCAGGCGCGCCTGGCCCAGGTAACGCCAAAGCGGAGCACCCCAGCGCAACAGAGGCAGGCACCCAGCCATGACGATCCGCCACCACCCTGGCGTGCCGTCCGGGTTGCTCGCCGCGCGCAGCGGGATACGCAACAGCCGCCACACCATCCCGCCCGCGCCCCAGGCTGCGCCCATCATCGCCAGATACAGCCACATACCTTCCGCTCCACGCATCAGACATCGACCTGGACGATGCGCCGGATCAGCCAGAGCCCCAGGACTTCCAGCGTGGCCACCAACGCCAGCACCGCCCACCCTTGCGGCGTATGCCACAGGGGTGCCATGGCGTCAGGTTCGAGCCAGTCCAGCACCGCCAGCAATAACAGCGGCAGAGCCCCCATGATCCATGCCTGCAGGCGCCCCTGCGAGGTCAACGCCCGTACCCGGCCCTGCAGGCGCAGCCGGGCCTGCAGGGTGTGGGCAATGCTGTCGAGCGCTTCGGCCAGATTGCCGCCGGTACGCGCCGCGATACGCATGGCCGCCACAACCAGGAGGGTCGATTCCGCCGGCATGCGCATGTTCAGATGTTCCAATGCCTCGTCCCAAGGCACGCCCAGCCTTTGCTCGCGCAGCATCAGGCCGAATTCCTGCGCCAAGGGTCCTCCGCCCTGGTCCACGACCCGGCGCAGGGCGGGCATCAAGGCAACGCCGGCGCGCAGCGCCGAGGCCAGCATCAGCAACGCCATGGGCAGTTGCTGCTCGAAGCGCCGCACGCGGCGGCGCCATAGCGCCGCCGCCAGCAGACGCGGCGCACGCCACGCCGCCGCGCCCGCCAGCAAGGCGCCGGCGCCGCTGGAGGTGAGCATGAAGGCCGTGGCCGCCGCCAGACTCGCCAGAGCCACCGCCCCCACCCACAGCCGAGTCGGGTCGACAAACAGGAACAGCTCGTCAAGCCGGCCGCGCACCTCCTGGGTGTAGCGTTCACGGTAGCGTCGCAGCCCTGGCCTCAACCAGCGCTGCGACCACCACGCCAGAAGCATGACGCACACCATCGCCCCCGCTGCAGCCAGCCAGGTCATGGCAGCGTTGCCCGGTAGGCCGCGCCGGACGCAGCCCGGTCCGTGCCGAACCAGGCCACGTCCAGGTCCACCTCGGCTTCCTGCCATGCCTGCGCAAAGGAGGGCAAGATGCCGCAAGCCGAAAAACCACCCGCGCGTTCGTACCGGAACAGTTCCTGCATCTGGATACGGCCGCTCTCCACGCCGGTGACTTCGGCCACCGATGCCACTACTCGCCGCCCGTCGGACAACCGCGCCTGCTGCACGACGATGTCGACGCTGGCCGCGATGTGCTCGCGCACGGCGGCCAGCGGCAGGTCGAGCCCCGCCATCAGCACCATCGACTCCAGCCGCGCCAGGGCATCGCGCGGGGAATTGGCGTGAAGCGTGGTCAGCGAGCCTTCATGACCGGTATTCATGGCGGTCAGCATGTCAAAAGCTTCCGCCCCACGGCATTCACCGACCACGATCCGGTCCGGCCGCATGCGCAAGGCATTGCGCACCAGCTCGCGGATATCGATGCGGCCGCGACCTTCCTGGTTGGGAGGGCGCGCTTCCAGGGCCACCAGGTGTGCGTGGTCGAGCCGCAGCTCCGCCGCATCCTCGACCGTCACCACACGCTCGCCCTCGGGGATCTCCTGGGACAGCACATTCAACAGCGTGGTCTTGCCCGCTCCGGTCCCTCCTGAAACCACCACGTTCTTGCGCTGCCGAACGCAGCACGCCAGAAACTGCGCCATCGGCGCGCTGAGCGTGCCCGCCGCCACCAGATCGGCCATGGCGGGACGGCGCGCGGGAAACCTGCGGATCGTCAGGCTCGCGCCCCTGAGCGCAACAGGAGGAATGACGGCGTGCACGCGCGACCCGTCCGGTAACCGCGCATCCACCATCGGCGAACTCTCATCGATGCGGCGCCCCAGCGGGGTCACGATGCGCTCGATGACGCGGCGCACGGATTGCTCGCTGGTGAACGCGGCGGCATGGCGCCAGAGACGCCCATGACGCTCGACGTAGATCTCGTCGTGCCGGTTGACCATGACCTCGGTAACATCGGGCGCCGCCAGCAATGGCTCCAGCGGCCCCAGCCCCACGGCTTCATCCAGGACTTCGCGGCATAACGACGCATGGTCCGTGCCCGCCGGCAGCCCCACGTCGTCGGCCAGTATCCGCGTCAGCAGGCGATCGGCTTCCGCGCGCAAGGCGGCGTCGCTCATGCCGGCCACATCGCGGCGGCGCAGATCGAGCGCCGCCAGCAACGCGGCATGCAGGCGACGGCGCAGGTCCAGGCTGGGCAACGGCGACGCTGGCGCGTCCGCCTGGGACTCGGGAGCCCCGGGCATGGCCTGGCCGGCGGCGGCGCTGCCAGGCGCGTCCGGATGCATCGCACGCACGCGCAGGCGGCACGGACCAATGAGGATCTCGTCTCCGGGCTGCACCGGTGCATGGCGCGTCACGCGCAGGCCGTTGACGAACGTGCCCCCCAGGGCGCCCAGGTCCTCGAGCACGATGGCGGCCGCCTCGCGCAGCAACCGCGCATGCTGGCGGCCTACCCGCCAATTGGCGATGCGCAGGTCGCAATGCGTGCCGCGGCCGATCAGCACCGGCGCCGCCACGCTGACCTTGCGCCGCGCGCGATCCTCGAAGGTCATTTCGATTTCCAGCATGGTATTACTCCTGGTTGGTGGAAGAGGAATCCTGGACAGCGTGCGACCACTGCGACCCTTCCCCGCCACGGACGCTCCAGCCCGCCGTCGCGACGGGAGCCGTTGCCAGCCGTGACGGATGTGAAAACGCGGCATCGACCAGGGCGCGCCCCCGACGCACCTGATCTGCCATGGCCGGTTCGTTGCGCGACACGATCCGGGGCGTGACGAAGATCGCCAATTCGGTTTCACGCAACTGATAGCGATGCGACGAAAACAACGCCCCAAGAATCGGAATGTCCTTCAGCCCGGGCAGGCCGCTGATGTCATCGGAGCGTTCCCGCGACAGAAAGCCGCCAATGACCAGCGTATCGCCGGAGCGCACATTGAACTCCGTCGATGCGCGGCGTGTGCGCAGGGCCGGACCGCCGGCAGCCGTCAAGGCCATGTCGACGGAACTGGCCTCCACTTCGATCAGCGAGCGGATGACGCCGTTGCGGTCTATGCGCGGCGTGATCCGCAACGACACCCCATAAGGCTTGAACAAGGTCGTTGGGTTGCCGCGCGAATCGGTCGAGACATACGGCACCTCGCCCCCCCGCCAGGAAAGTCGCGCTGGCACCGCTGCGCGCCAGCAACTGCGGTTGGGCCAGCATGACGGCCTCGCCGCGCTGTGCCAGCGCGGCAATGCGGGCGGACAAGAGGGCATTCACCCCAAAATAGCCCGCTGCCGACGACACCGGCGCGGCTGTCTCGACCACCTGATCGCCGGGCCGCGCCATCCTGCCCCGCGCCCCGGCATCCCACGCCAGCGCGGCGTTCAGCCCGCCTTGTGTCACGCCATCCCAGCGCACTCCGAATTCGCGCAGGCGCGAGCTGGGAATCTCCACCACCTGCACGTCCAGCAAGACCATGTTGTCCCAACCCACCTGCCCAGTGAAATCCACAACCTCGGGATAGCGCTGCGCCAGTGCCGCCACGCGGGCCCGGTCATCGTCGGAGAGGTCGTCGCCCTCGATGACGATGCGCCCTCCGACCATGGCGCTACGCGCGCCGGGGATACGCGTCAGCAAGGACTCGACCTCGGCGCGCAGGCGCGGCGCGCCCGCCGCCACCACCCTGACGTCGTAGTGCATGACGCCGGAATCTGCCCACACATGCATCGAGGACTGCCCCTCGGCCAGCGCGGAGACCACCACGTCATGGTCATCGGTGGCCATCGCACTCAACACCTGGCTGTTGCCGATGGCCACGCGCGTGACACCCGGCTGCGTGAGCACACGGCTCTCGCCGACCTGCATATCGAGAGCCTCGGCTGCCGGCCACGCCGGGAAAGTTGTCAGGCCCAGGCAAATCGCGGAAATCACCGCGCCGAATCCGATGTTCATGGATACTCCGGTTCAGGTACCACCGAGGGGGTGGCGTAGATGTCAGCAGGTTCGCCAGGTCGATCGCCGTAGAGGATCTCCACGCCCGCGCCGCGCGGGGGTGCCTGCGCCGGTCTGGCGCGCGCCAAGAGACCGGCGTCGGGCGCCGCGCTGATCGTCGAGGAATCGTCGCGGTTGCGCAGCAAAGCCGTCAGGGTTCCTGCCTGGCGGGCCGAAAGGTAGCGCAGGGCGTCGTCCGGGCCTGCCGCCAGCGTGACCTGGGCGGAACCCGTCGGGCCCTCGCCAGCGGCCAGGACACGCACGCCTTGCAGCACGGGGAAGGTGCCCTCGCGCCCCCGGGCCGGCAGCGACACGTAGACATCAATGGCATCACCCTCCCGCAGCATGCCTGCCAGGCCGCCGAGATCGGCCGCCTCCACTACGAAAGCGCGCTGTCCCGGCTTGATCCGCGCGGCCAGCGACGGTGACGACGCGCGATCGGCCGCACCCAGGCAGGCCCTGAGCAGCAACTCGCCACTTGCCAGATCGGCGCCCAGTCGGGTACCCAGGACACTATCGATCGCCCGCGGATCGAGACTGGCTGCGGGTGCCCAAGCCGCCGGTACCTCGCGTACCGCCAATTGCGATGCCTCCAGCACCGTCCCAGCCGGCAGATCCCGCGCCGCCACCAGGCGACTGACCTGCGGTGTACGCGCCGCGGCTTCCAGGTGCTCGACCCGCTGCCGCACATGCTCCCGAACCGCCCAGGCCGCGACGAGGCCGGCGGCCAGTGCCAGCAGCGGGACGGCAAGTTTGCGCAAACCCAGCAAGACGACGCGCATCATGGTTTCCACCACCGGACCCAGAGGCCGCTGCCGGCATCCAGCGGCATCATCATCCACTGCAAGCGCTCGCCCCGGCGTCGCCACGACTGCCAGGCGCCGGCGCCCCCATCCTCATCGAAGCGCCACCCCTGGCGCAGCAAACGCTGGCGCAAGATCGCCTCCAACCGCGCCGGGGCCATCGGATGTTGCCAGACGCTCTCGCGAACCGTGGTGCCGCCATCCAGCACGCCGACATCCAGCTTCAGGCGCGCGGCGGGCGGCAGCCAGGACGGCGTGGGCGCATCCGGCGACTGCGCCCACGCCCGCAGCGACGACACGCTGCCCACACTGCGACCGGCCGAAGGGCTGGCCAGCAACGCCACCCAGATCGCGTCGCCGGCACGGCCGGACAGGATCGCCAACCCAGGCAGGATCAGGAGATCGCGGAATGCGGGCTGCTGGCGCGACAGGGTCCGGATCAATGCCGGCACATCGACTGGCGCATCGAACACCACGGCCTGCAACGGCAGCCCGTGCAACCAAAGCCGATCGGCCAGAGGCTCGACCCGCGAACCCGTCGGGAACCGCAACGCCGCCGGAGTCGTCTCCTGCGGGGACACGAATGCCATCGGCGCCCCCCCTGCCGCCATGCCCGTCGCATTCGGCGCCATGCAAACCACTACAATCAATCCAACGATGACGCCCCACGCACCCGCACGTCCGCCGGGTCCGGCATGACGTGCGCGACCGAGCCGCCCGCCTGACAGCGCCTTCATGGGGATGTCCTCCTGTCGTTCACGCGGTTGTCGGCAGGCAGCACATCCCCCCAGGCCGACAACCAGTCCCAGGACGGCGAAGGCCGGCGCCAGGGCCTATCCACGGCCTCGACCACTGGCGCAAGCATCTGCGCCAGAGACGCCGAGCCCGCCGCCACCCGCCCCCAACCCGTTGTGGACAGGCCGATACGGCGTTGCGCATCCTCATCGTCGCGGGCATTGCCCGCGCCGGCGGCGACGCCGACACGACGCGCAAGTTGGAAGCCGCCCCAGACGGCCGTCCCGCCCACCCGCGCTTGGGATGTGGCCCAAACCCTGCGTGCATCCCCGCCCCACCATCCGGCCCGCCACCCGTCGTCGCCAATGTCGGCGGCCTGCTGGATGCGGATGCCTTCCGCCGGCGCCACAGGGAGTCCCAAGGCGACCGACATCGCGGTCTGGCGGCTGGCCTGCATCAGCGCGAGTGCGGTGTACTGGGCCTTGCCCATCCAGGCGACTCCCAGGAAGACCAGGACCAGCACCGGCAACATGAGCAACGCCTCGACC
Source organism: Achromobacter pulmonis (assembly GCF_902859765.1). Taxonomy (GTDB): domain Bacteria; phylum Pseudomonadota; class Gammaproteobacteria; order Burkholderiales; family Burkholderiaceae_B; genus Achromobacter; species Achromobacter pulmonis. The sequence continues at coordinate 73,117 of NZ_CADIJV010000019.1, read as the reverse complement.
ATGGCCTGTCCGCGTTGCCCGTAGGCGTGACGCCTCATCGCGCCCCCTCGGCCGACAGCCGCGCCTGCCAATATGGCCGGAACAGGGTCGCCAGTTCAACGGCGCCATCGGGATGCGCCGAGGGCCGCGAAAAGTAGGTCTCGGCGGTGCTGCTGGCCACGATCGCCGGGTGCTCGTCCAGGCGGGAGCCCGGCACGACGCGCTCATCCGTGCCCCGCGCTTGCATCGTGACCTGCCGCTCCAGGCGCACCGCCAGCGTGAAGCGCAGCGGCGCGGCGTCCTTCGCCACCTCGTAGTCGTCCGGCAAGCCCCGGCCGGGCCAACGCCGGGCCCCAGCCATGGCATAGGAATTGGCCAGCGGGGTACCTGTGCCGGCGCGCAAGTCCCATGTGGTCGACTGCCGTACCCAGCGCCAGAAGTCCAACTCGGTGAAGTCGGCGGGAGGGGCCGCCGTATATTCCACTTCGGATGGCGCCTCGGCATTGGGCCCGAGCACGGCGCCCCAAGCCATGCTGTATTCGCGGTAATAGCAACCCGCCCAGCGATTCTGGCGCGAGGAATGGAACGACTGCGTGTCCAGCGCGCCCCAACGTCCGTCCGCGCCCAGCCAGGTCGAGCCACGCCACCGCAAGGCATGAGGCGCTTGCGGGCACCGCGTGCCGTTTGGCAGGGCCTTGCTCCGTGTTGCGTCGCGCCGGCCGAGGAAATCGTAGCGGCCCGCCGCCTGCTCGACCGCCGACCACAGGCCGCGACCGGGTGTCGCGGCACGCCGCCGTACATATCCCGGCCAGTCATCTTGCGACAGGTGGAATACCGGGGAATCGCCGGCCCCGAGATTGTCTCGCAGCACCTCCCGCACCCGGCGCGCGCGCGCCGCGGGTAACCCAGCCACGGCGGCGGCCGATCCTGCCGCCAACACTTCGTGCACGACGCGATCGTGTTCGGCATAAGCCCGCGCCAAACCGGCCTGCGCTTGCGGATCGTTGCGCGCCGCGCGATAGGCCTGTGCCACCTCTCGGCCGAAAAGCGCGGCAAGCAGGTGTTCAGGTGGATTGTTGCGCCGATGCTGGCCGGCCAACGTATCGGCAAACGCCATGGATGCGCCCAACGTCACCAGATGCGCCATTGCGATCTGATGGGCTACCTGCGCGCGGTTGGCGTAGGCCAGGAAATTGAGCTGGCGGGCCTGTTCCAGCGCGCCGCTGAAAGCCGCCGCATCCGTCGCGTGGATCAGGCGCGTGCGCGACTCGACCGTGCGCCCCACGCCGTACTGCATGACCAGCACGGCGGCCAGCCCTCCCAGCAACAGCAGCCCCGGCACCAGCACCTGGCCGTGCTGGCCGGTACGCCGCAATGGCCCGGCAATGTGCCGTTTCATGGCGCCGCCACCGCGTTGCCGGTGTAGGACTTGAGCGTCCGTACACCGGCCTGCCCGGCGGCCTTGCGCACTGCGGCCTGCGCGGCTCGCGACTGCGCACTGCCGTCCTCGCCCGCCAATTCGCGGGCCATGGCGGCAGTCTGTGCCCGCACGACCTGCCCAAGATATTGATAGACGGCAATCGCGGCCACCGCCACCAGCGCCACCACCACGATGTATTCCGTCATGCCCTGTCCGGCCTGACGCTTCCGGTAATCCGACACAGCCACTCTCCCCACGCGATGAATCGAGGACTCAGTGTCGGCGCTACGGCAAGGCGCCACCATTCGCGGATGCCGAGGTGGATATAGGTGTCACATCTGCCTGGCAACGCAACACCGCCTGATCGCGCCCCATCGCAAACCCGCTGCGGACAGGAACCCGGGAATTGTTGTAACCCCCTAATTTTTATCGGGTTTTCCCTATTGCCCGCGCAGAAGAGCGGCAGTAGATTGGGCTTGCCGGGCTGTCTGACACCCATCGCGTGCGAAGCCGGGCAGGAGCGCCCCAGACTCATCTCGAGCTGGGGCGCTCTTCCATTTTTCGGATCAGGCCGACCCCGGCGGCATTACAAAATCTATACACAGTCGCCCAATCCCCTCACAGCACCGTGGCTAGCATTGCGTCTTTCTGTACCAGGACCGACCGATGCTTGTCCAAGCCCCACCGCCGCGGGCCACGCGCCCCGCGCAGGGCTTCGCCCGCCACCCCGCCATCGATGCCTTGCGAGGCGCCGCAATCCTCTGCGTGGTGCTGCGGCATATGCAGATCCATATCCCCCAGGAACAGAGCCTGCTCGGCAAGATATTGCCCGCGCCCCTCTTCAACCTCCTTTTTCACAGCGGTTACTACGGCGCCATCATCTTCTTCGTGATCTCGGGCTTTCTCATCACGCGCACGTCCATCCAACGCTGGGGCCGCCTCGAGACCATCCCGTGCACTGGCTTTCTGTGGCGCCGCGGCGCCCGACTCTATCCCTGCCTGCTGCTGGTGTCGCTGCTGCTTGGCCTGCACCAAGCCGGATTGCCGGATTTCATCATCAGCGATGCAAGTCCTGGCCAGGCGGCGGCCGACGCGCTGGCATTCCGCTTGAATGGACTTGACGCAAACGTAGGCCACCTGCCGCCGACCTGGAACCTGCTGTGGTCAGTGTCGCTCGAACAGGCGTTTTATCTGGCCTTTCCGCTGCTCTGCCTGCTGTCGCGACAGGTCAGCAGGCACGCGCTGGCGCTGACATTGCTGCTAGTCATGATGCTCGGGCCGTTCGTGCGCGCCCTCTCCGGTGACGACGAGATCCGGGCCCTCCACGGCTATCTGTCCGGCATGGGCGGTATCGCCATCGGCTGCCTGGCGGCGCTGTATGCCGCGCGGCCTGCATCGCACATGAGTCACCACCGCACGCTGTTGCTGATCGGCACGGTGTTGTTCGTGCTGGTGTTTTTCCTGCGCCAGGCCACCGCCACGCTGGGGCTGACCGCCTTGGGCCTGCATATCACGGCGTTGGAAATCGGCGTTGCCTGCCTGCTGCTCGGCTGGAGCCTGCGCCCCCACTCCGCCCGCCCCGCCCTGCTGGCGCCTTTGCGATGGGCCGGCCGCAATAGCTATGAGATCTCCCTGACGCACATGTTTCCGGTCTGGTTGCTGGCCGCCGCATCGTGCCGCAGTTCCGGCGGCGTGGTCGCAACCTGGTGGCGCGCAGGCGCCTTGACCGCCGCGGGCGTGCTGGCCATCCTGCTGTCGGCGGTATTGGGGGGACTGGTGGCGCGCTGGTTCTCATCCCCCATGCGCCGCTGGTTGAACCACATCGGACCGCGGACGACCCGCTAGCGGCCTGCCCTGGCCGGAGCCAGCCGGTCCCGCGCGCGCCGCTGACGGCCTGTCCAGGGGACACCGCCGAAAAGAACCATAGGATCGGTTATCCTCCGCAGCAAAAGCTACGAGGATAACTAGAACGTGAGCAACGCTCATTCCATCGCGACCGGCAAGCTGGCGCTGGTGCTGTCCAACCGGCTGGGCGATACGCTATATCAAATGACGCTCGCCAACAACCTGCGCAAGGCCGGCCATGATCTTTCCGTTTATGGCGTGCATGGGCATGCCTTGCGCAAGTGGTTTCCGGACTTCGACATCCAGCCCTTGCCGGCGGATATCACCGGCCTGGCCGGATACGACACCATTGTGCAAATGGACCCGGACAGCCCGTTTGACGGACTCACCCGCGTCTGCCGGCGCTTCCTGAGCACCAAGGAATGGGGCAAGATCCGCGCTGCGCCGCGCAGGCACCTCTCGCCCAATGGCATCCTGGACGAATTCCGCCGCTTCGCGCTCGATGCCTTCGGCCTGACCGAATGGCAGCATGAGAATGGCTTGCGGGCGCCCGCGGGTCTGCAGGCGCGACGCCACGACAAGCGCGTCATCCTGCATCCCACGTCAAGCGAGGCCGAACGTTGCTGGACGCCCGGCAAATATGTCATCGTTGCGCGCCGCCTGCGCGCCATGGGCTACGAGCCGACCTTCGTGCTGGCTCCCTCCGAGCGCGCATTCTGGTTGCCGCTCCTGGAACAGGCCCGCGCTGGCCTGATCGAAGCCCCCACGATAGATGGCGTCGCCGCCGAGGTCTACGAATCCGGCTGGTTCATCGGTACCGATTCCGGCATCGGCCACCTGGCCTCGCGCTGTGGGCTGTCGACCGTCACCATCGTCGACCGTCCCCGCAACATGCCGCGCTGGCGACCGGCCTGGGCCGACAACATCATAGTCAAGCCATGGTGGCTGCCACTGCGTGGACTGCGCCGCAAATACTGGCGCGAGGCCACGACGGTGGCAGCGGTGATGCGCTGCTTTGGCCGCATGGTGCGCCGGCGTCGCCATTGAACCACCCGGCACTTGGCGCGCTCCCCTGCGCGGCAAACTGGAATCCGACACCCCCTCTCGCCGCGACCGCCCGCCAGGCGGTCGCTCAAGCGGTCACTTCCACCTTTCTGGCCGAGCGGGCCCGATCGATCGCTGCCTCGTAGGCGCCCAGCGTCTCCGCCATCTTTTGCGACAGCAGCAGATGGCGGTCGGCAAAGCGCCGGGCCTGGTCCGCGATCCGCGCCGCCTCCTCAGGATGCCGCCAGATGCGGCACAAATGGTCCGCGAATCCCGCCACGTCGCCCGCCGCCGCCAACCAGCCCGTCACACCAGGATGCACGATCTCGGGCAACCCGCCGACCGCGCTGGCCACCACTGGACACCGGGCCGCATACGCTTCAGGCACCACGCGCGACCAAGCCTCGTTGATCGACGGTACCAGCACCGCATCGGCGGCATGGATGATAGCGGCGGTGTCTTCGCGATGCCCGGCGAATGTCACATGTTCGCCAATGCCCAATTCGGCCACCAGCTCACGCAGGCGCTGGCCATACGAGAGCGTCGCGCGCGTCGGCGCCCCGACCAATAGCGCACGCGCCGGCAAGCCGCGCTGGCGCAGGACACTCACCACGCGCAGCAGATCTTCCTGGCGCTTATCGGGGCGCAGCATACCGACAGTCGCCACCACGAATGCCGCCGGATCGATGCCCAGCGTCTGGCGCGCGGCGGACCGCAACGCGAGCTTGTCCGTCCCCACGAAAAAGCCTTGGTCGGCCCACTCGCCAACGACACTGATACGGCGCTCCGCCGCAAAACCCGCCGTGACAATGTTCTGCGCCCCGCCCTCGCTAGTCGTGATGACACGATGGCAGCCCAGGCGCCATTCCAGCCGGCGGCGCCAGGACGTACGCAAAGGCCGGGAAAAGTGCCACGTGCGCACCAGCGAGCAGAGATCGCGGCATAGCGCGCTGGCCTTCGCATCTGGGGTGCCGTGCGCATCGATGACCTGGATGCGCAGGTCCTTCACGAGCTGCCGCAAGCGCAGCGCGCCGGACCACGAATACGGAGCGTTGAAGTCCATGCCGATGGCCGTCAACCCCCAATCGCGCGCCAGTTTGAAGGTTTCGCTTTGCGGTGGTGCGGCAATCGCCACGGCGTGGCCTTGCTCTCGAAGCCAGCGCGCCTGGTCCAGGACGCGGAACTCCAACCCGCCCAGGTTCGGGCCGGACAGCGTGTGCAGAATTTGCATGGGATGAAAACAGGGCGCGGCACGGCCACGCCGGGCACGCAGCGATCGGCCTCGGCACCCGTACAGGAGCCGTCCTTGATACGCCGTGGCCCGCGCAACGGCGAAACCAACTGAAATATTTATTTTGTGAAATTTAGCTACGAGTCAGGAATATAGACTCGTAAATAGGGACAAATTAAGCGGAGCTTTTAACTATTGTTAAGTTATATGCAAAATTTGTAACTTTCTAATTCTTATCTTCGAGGCGTTCGCGCCTACGCCTCTTGCCCCATGGTCACCATTACAGTCCGGGAAGCAACGGCTTAAAACATGCAGGTCTTTTGCGCACAAGAAACACTCAACCGCTGGCCGCCAGCTTCGTTCACAGCTGTGATTCAGCCATCGCTCCGCTCCTGAGGGTCCGCCCTCCCCTGTCCAGCAGCGCATCCAGCAGTTCATTCAGTGGCAATGCACGCTCGAAGTACCAACCCTGCACCTTGGACACGCCATGCTCGGAAATCGCCTGCACCTGTTCGGCGGTTTCCGCGCCTTCGGCGATGACGTCGAAATTAAGCGATCTCGCCAGGTCGATGATCTGGATCGCCACCGTGCGCTTGGGGCCCTGCTCGACCATGCCTTGGGTAAACACCTTGTCGAGTTTCAGATAATCCACCGGAAACGATCCCAGATACGCCAGGCTGGAATAGCCGGTTCCAAAATCGTCGATCGCCACCCTCACGCCCAATCCGCGTATGGCGTTGATCGTCTCCCGCGCATTCGCCTCCAGCAGGCCACGTTCGGTCAACTCGATAAGCAGCGACTCCGGCGGCATGCCGGTGGCCTGCAATAGCCGCTGCACCAGACTGCGCCCCGAGCCGGACCGCACTTCGTTCGCGGAGATATTCAAGGAGACATAGAAGCCACGCACCCGAGCGGCGATCTCGGGAATGTCCCGCGCCGCCAATTCGAACACCTGCGCCGCGATGTCTTCCGACAGGCCAAGCTTTTCCGCCTCCGGGATGAAGACATCCGGCCCGATGGGCTCCGCGCCGAACGGACGCTCCCAGCGCAACAGCGCTTCCGCGCCGATCCACTTTCCGGTGTGAATATCGACGATGGGCTGATAGGCGAGATAGAACTCGCGCTTCCTGATCGCCTTGCGCAGCAGATGCGGCAAGTCCTGCACGCGGCGCTGCCGCCAGACAATCAAGCCACACAGCATCAGGCCCGCCATGGCACCGGCCACGCCCACCACCCAGCGCATCGCGGTCAGGTTGTGCAGGTACGCGTCGCGCGGAATCGCCACCAGCGCCACGTGCTGGAACGTGCGCGACGGCGACAGCGCGACCACCGTGCCTGACATCTCCACCACGGCGGCGCGGCGGGTGGCGGCTTCCTGCAGCCATTCAGGCTGCACGTAGCCGACCCCGAAGAAACGGTTCGTGTTGCCGGGGTAGAACAAGCCCAGCGTCGCCGAGGGTTCAAGCAGGATCGCCGAACTGACCAGGTCGCCGCGGTTCAGGAAGATGGTGTAGCCGTTGCGCGATAGCGCGATATAGCGCAGATTCGGCGCGGCCGGCAGCACCACTTCCTGCCAGACACGTATGTCCTGCAGCGAGACGAAGTCAGGCGTGCCCAGATCGGTGCCGTCCAGGCTGCGCCCCAGCGATGAGCAGAGAATCCGGCTGCCGTCGGTGTAGGCGATCGCCCGCAGCAGCGGCGACTGCAGCACCAGGCGTCCCATTTCGGACTGTATGTACGAGGCGCAGGGCAGCGTGCCGCTGAGCCCCCCCAATGATCTACTCACCCCCTCCAGCTGCCGCGTCACGCTGTCGGCGCGCGTCAGCAGCGCCTCGGACAATCCCCGCGCCTGGACCTTGGCCTTTTCGACAGCAAAATGCGTGAGCAACTCCAGCCCGAAATAGATCGGTGCCGTCGCCGCGAACAGCAGGCCGGCAGCGAACACCAGCGTTGTGACAGCTTTTCCCACGCGACCAACACCTCTATCAAGTGTTTGACTATGACCGCAAGCTTTCGGATCATTATCAACGAAAATCAAACCCCGTACCTAGAGAGCGGATCTTCGCGCATTCCAATTCAACGAAGCCCCTCACCCGAAACCGCTGTAATCACAGCCCGCCCCGGGTCGCGGAACGCGATCTCGAACTGCGCGGCATGGCGATGCATTGCTGGACCGACAACGCACCCTGCACAGCACGCCTTTGCATCGGCCGCCATCCGGACCACGCTATCGGAGGCTTGAAGTGACGCGAGGCCTGCCTCAGTGCCGCGGCCGGCCTGGGCCGTGGCGGCCGGCGCACCGGTCGGATCACGGCACTCCGAGTTGTGGCGCTCCCTATGCCGGGTGATCGGCGGGGACCTGGCGATCACCGCCATGGACCGCCGGGCGGCATATCGGGGGCACGCGGCAGATCCGCTATCCATCCCCCATTGAGCGAGTCTGCCATCGCACCGGGACGCGGCGGCAACGCCGATACCGGCGATCGATCCGGATCATTTCAAGTCCGGCGACGACACCTATGGCCACAAGAGCGGCCGAACAAGTACGCAAGATCGCAGCCTGGCGGATGATCGACGCGCTTCGCGAAGCCGACGTCCTGTCACGCTTCGAATGCGACGAATTCATTCAAACTCCGCCGACAACAGAACGGGCCTCGGATTGCTCCGAGGCCCGCATGTTTCTTTGGTAGGCCCCCCGAGAGTCGAACTCGGCACCAACGGATTATGAGTCCGCTGCTCTAACCAGGCATGAGCTAGAGGCCCAGGAAACTTACTGCCCTTCCAGGAAGCTCTTCAGCTTGTCGGCCCGGCTCGGGTGACGCAGCTTGCGCAGCGCTTTAGCCTCTATTTGGCGGATGCGCTCACGCGTGACGTCGAATTGCTTGCCCACTTCTTCCAGGGTCTGGTCGGTGCTCATTTCGATACCGAAACGCATGCGCAGCACCTTGGCTTCCCGCGGGGTCAAAGAGTCTAGCACTTCCTTGACGACGTCGCGCATGGAACCATGCAGTGCGGCGTCGGACGGCGCCAGCGTCGAGGTGTCCTCGATGAAATCGCCCAGGTGCGAATCGTCATCATCACCGATCGGCGTTTCCATGGAGATCGGCTCCTTGGCGATCTTCAGGATCTTGCGGATCTTGTCCTCGGGCATGTCCATCTTCTGCGCCAGGGTCGCGGGATCCGGCTCGGCGCCGGTTTCCTGCAGGATCTGGCGGCTGATCCGGTTCATCTTGTTGATCGTTTCGATCATGTGAACCGGGATACGGATAGTGCGCGCCTGGTCGGCGATGGAACGGGTGATAGCCTGGCGGATCCACCACGTCGCGTAGGTCGAGAACTTGTAGCCACGGCGGTATTCGAACTTGTCCACGGCCTTCATCAGGCCGATGTTGCCTTCCTGGATCAGGTCCAGGAACTGCAGGCCGCGGTTCGTGTACTTCTTGGCGATCGAGATCACCAGACGCAGGTTGGCCTCGGTCATTTCACGCTTGGCCTTGCGAGCCTTGGCTTCGCCCGTGGCCATGCGCTTGTTGACGTCCTTCAGGTCCTTGAGCGGCAACACCACGCGGGTCTGCAGGTCGATCAGCTTCTGCTGCAGTTCCTGCACGGCGGGGATCTGGCGCTCCAGCGTTTCGGCGTACGGATGGCCTGCGGCCACCTCGTCGACGACCCACTGCAGGTTGGTTTCGTTGCCCGGGAACACCTTGATGAAATGCGTGCGCGGCATGCCGGCACGGTCCACACACGTGTGCAGGACCGCGCGTTCGAGCTGGCGCACTTCTTCCACTTGGCTGCGCAGCGTATCGGCCAGCTTCTCGACCATCTTGGCGGTGAAGCGAATGCCCATCAGCTCGTTCTGGATCGCCTCTTGCGCGCGCACGTAGATGTCCGACTTGTAGCCGTCCTTCTCGTAAGACAGGCGCATCTTGTCGAACTGCTTGCCGACCTCGTCGAACTTGGCCAGCGCCTTAACACGCAGGTCTTCCAGCTGCTTGCTGGACATGCCGCCGGCGGGGCCGTCATCGCCTTCATCCTCGTCGGCGGTGACACCGGCACCAGCGTACTCTTCGCCGTCTTCCGGATCGACCAGGCCGTCGACCACTTCGTCGATCTGCGCCTGGCCTTCACGCACGCGCATGACGTGGGCGAGGATTTCGTTGATGGTGGTCGGGCAGGCGGAGATGGCCATGACCATGTGCTTCAGACCGTCTTCGATGCGCTTGGCGATTTCGATTTCGCCTTCGCGCGTGAGCAGCTCCACCGAGCCCATTTCGCGCATGTACATCCGCACGGGATCGGTGGTGCGACCGAAGTCGGAATCCACGGTGGTCAGCGCAGCTTCGGCTTCGTCCTCGACGTCGTCGTCGTTGGAGGCCACCGGCGCGTTTTCGCTCATCAGCAGCGTTTCGGCGTCGGGGGCCTGGTCATAGACCGCGATACCCATGTCGCTGAAGGTGCTGATGATGCCGTCGATGGCTTCGGCGTCGACCAGATCGTCAGGCAGATGGTCGTTGATTTCGCCGTAGGTCAGGTAGCCGCGGTCCTTGCCCAGCTTGATCAGCTGCTTGAGGCGGTTGCGACGCGCTTCGTATTCCTCGGCCGAGACGGGACCGCGGGCGATCAGATCCTTGGGATCCGCCTTGCCGCGCTTGCCACCGCGCTTGGGCGGCTTCAGGTCCGGCAGGACTTCGCCTTCGCCGTCCATGGTGTCGTCGAAACCATCGGAATCGTTGTTGGCATTCTTGGCCGGGCGCCCCGGGCGACGGCCGCTGGGGGCCGGACGCGCGCTGCCGACCAGGTCGGCCAGCTTGTCCTCGGCCTTCTTGGCGCGAGCCTTCGTCACCTTCTCGGGCTTGTCGGCTACCGCCGTCTTGGTGGCCGCCTTCTTGGCGGCAGTCTTGGCGGCAGGCTTGGCGACCTTCACCGCCGTCTTGGCGGGCGCTTTTTCCGCCGCCATGCTCACGACGCGCTTGGCCTTGGCGGCCGGAGTGTCGGTGGCGTCAATTGCAGAGGAGGATTTGCCGGTGGATTTGGTCATAGTCGCTTCCGTGGTCGTCGCAACCCGTTCGGGCATGTTGCACCGCATGACATCACCACCGGGCAACGGGCCCGGCGCGGCGTCCATACGGGTAAATCAGGTGAATCGGCGGAAACCCTGCGGCTGCGTTGGTCGCAGCACCAGCTCTCGCGAGCCCGCCTGGCGCCCTTCCGGTGCAATACCGGGCGAACGCCTGACGTACATGGCCTCATCCCGCGGCGGGTCTCGGGCGTCGAGGGGGGGCTGCCTGCCTATAAATAGGCGTTGCTTGCCTGTCGGGCCTTGCCCTTGGCAGCTAGATAGACACAGCACCCGAGCCTCCGACGCGACGCGAGAACAACCGCCGCCGGACTGCGTGATTCACCGCTCAGCTATATTAATTAACTATGTAACAAGTTTGACGCACAGATCCGCTTTTTTTCGCTGGTACCCAGGGTGGCTTCGCACCCCGCAGGTTCCCACCAGGGACCCCGTCTCCAACCCGGCAAAAACTTCAACCGATCCGTCCGTCAAACCCTAAAACAATTAGATTCCCGCAACGAAAATAGATTCCGTACGCCGTAAAAAGGATTACGCCCTTAATTTCCGCCTTGGGTTTTTGCCTTGGGTTTCTGCCTTGGGTTTTTGCCTTAGGTTCTTCCCTGCGCCCGGCTTCTCGTCAGGGCACCCCCAATTCACCAACCTCCGGTGAGACATCGACCTTTCACGGCGGAAAACCCTTGATTTTACCGCATTTAGCGTATCCCGGCACCCTTGAGCACTTGCATACGGCTGGACAGCTCCAGGTAGCGCTTCCGCGCCTCCTCGGAGGCCAGGCCTGCCGCCGCCAATCGGGCCATTTCCACCTTGGCGGAATCGAACTCGATACGGCGCAGGGCATCATCCCATTCCGTCTGCGGATCCGGCAGATCTTCCTGGGACAGGATATCGGCCCGCAAGCCCTTGAGCACCGTCGCCAAGTCCGAATCCGGCTCAGCCGCCTCCAACAGGGCTCCCACATGACGCGCACCACTGGATTGGGCCAGCATGATCAGGTCCCGTACCAATCCTAGATGGGGGCCGTTATCGATGACTTCAAGCTGCTGGTCTCCCATCGAGTCCACCAGTTCCGGATGCGCCAGCAGCAAGCCCAACAGGCGCTTGGCCAGCGATGGCATGGTGCGGCGCCCTTCGAAGCCGCCAATGTCGTCACGCCGGCCCTTCCAGTTGCCCTTGCCGCCCTTCCAGTCGCTCTTGCCCTTCCAGTCGCCCTTGCCCTTCCAATCCGCCTTCCCTTTCCAGCCCTGCTGGCCGCCGCCGGCGCTCCAGCCGCTAGCCTGCTCGCCCGTCGGCGCGCCAAATTGGCCATAGTCGGCGTATTCGCCGTCCTCGGCCGGGATGTCGTGAAAATCGTGACCGCTGAAATCGTAACCGGCCTCCGGCGGACCGCCGTCTTGCGGCACCGCGGCAGCGCCGCCAGTTTCCGCGAGCGCCGGCCTGGCGGGCGCGCCAAACGGCTTGGCCGGCTGCTGCGCCAGGACCAGGGCCATCTCTTCCGGCGTCAGTTGCACCAGCTTGGCCATTTCGCGTTCGATCTGCACGCGCAGCGCGCATTCGGGAATGGTGGCCAGCAGCGGCTTGGCCTCGTGCAGGCAGCTGGCGCGTCCCTCGGCCTCGTCCATGTTGTGGCGCGAGGCCAGCTCGTCCAACAGGAAGCGCGACAGTGCCACCGCCTCGCCCAGGCAGGCACGGAAGGCCTCGGCGCCAAGCTCGCGCACGTACGAATCCGGATCGTGCTCGGTCGGCAGGAACAGGAAGCGGATGGCGATATCGTCGCGCAGCACCGGCAGGCATGCCTGCAGCGCACGCCATGCGGCGCGGCGACCGGCGCCGTCGCCGTCAAAACTGAAGATGACCTTGTCGCTGGCGCGCAGCAGCTTCTTGACGTGGTCTGGCGTGGTCGCGGTACCCAGCGTCGCCACGGCGTTGGCGATGCCCTGCTGCGCCAACCCCACCACGTCCATGTAGCCTTCGACCACGATGACCTGGCCTTCCTGGCGGATCGCCTGGCGGGCTTCCCACAGGCCATACAACTCCTGGCCCTTGGAAAACAACGGGGTTTCCGGCGAATTCAGGTACTTGGGTTCGCCCTTGCCGATGATGCGGCCGCCAAAGCCGATCAGGCTGCCACGCGCATTGCGGATCGGGAACATGATCCGCTCGCGGAAGCGGTCATAGCGGCGCCCGTCCTCCGACTCGATGACCAGACCCGATTCCACCAGGGTGGGATCTTCATAATTGGGAAAAACCTGCGACAGGCCGTGCCGGTCCGTGCCGGACCAGCCCAAGCCGAAATGCGCCGCGATCTCGCCGGTCAGACCGCGCTGCTTCAGGTAGCGGATCGCCGCCGGCGACGCGCGCAACTGCTTCAGATAATGGGCCTGGGCGGCGTCCAGCACCTGCGTATGGCGGGACTCCTCGGCCTTGCGGCGCGCGGTTTCCTGCTGCTGGCGGGGACTGCGATTTTCTTCGGGGACCGTCATTCCCGCCGAAGCCGCGAGCGTGCGCACGGCTTCGGGGAAACTGGCGCCCGTGTGTTCCATCAGGAAAGTGATGGCGCTGCCATGCGCTCCGCAACCGAAGCAGTGATAGAACTGCTTGGTGGGGCTGACAGTGAACGACGGACTTTTTTCGTTATGAAAGGGACACAGGCCAAGCAAGTTGGCCCCACCCTTTCGCAACTGCACGTACCGCCCGACTACATCGACGACGTCGACCCGGGCGAGTAGTTCCTGGATGAATGATTCTGGAATCAATAGATTCGGGAATCAAAAATCAATACAGGCGCGGGGGCAGTTGCTGGCTACGGATGCGCTTGTAGTGACGCTTCACGGCGGCGGCGTGCTTGCGCTTGCGCTCGGCCGTGGGCTTCTCATAGAACTCGCGCGAACGCAGCTCGGTGAGCAAACCGGTCTTTTCGATAGTGCGCTTGAAGCGACGCAGAGCGGCTTCAAACGGTTCGTTTTCCTTCAGTCGAACGATAGGCATAAAGTGATTGGCCTGCTTGTAGGGTAACAAAAGTTGATGACAAACCTGGCTTGCTTACCAGCAACGCCACGGGGTTCCCGACGGCGAACCGCCTGTCAGCCCAGGCCGCAGACCATGCATACGCGAATATAGTAATCGGGCATGCCCATCCGGGCCAAGGGATCCGCGCACCCTAGCCCGGGGCACACCCGGGCAACTGATTGCTTATCCCTCGTTTTCCGCTTCCAGGCGCCAACGCCAAGAGCCTTGCAGCGCTAAATTCGGCTGGCTGTTTCCGTTACCCGTAGACTACCCAGAGAGTAACAAGCCAAGTTCGGTTTAGCGATAACCAGCGATTCTAGCATGGTCATGGCCATTTTGACTACCGAATGGGACCGTCCGGAACAACACCTGCATACGTTCCGGCCAGGCCGCGCATGGACGGCCTGGCCCGCCGGACAACCCGTCCCCAATGACTTCAGCCCTTGGATCCCTTGCGGATCCATGCTTCCAACTGGTGCGGACGCAGGCTGTCGTAGTCTTCGAAGGGTTGGTGGATCCAGGGGTTGGTCGGCAGCTTGTCGACGTAATAGTCGGGCTGCGCCTGGGAATGCCCCTTCCACCACAGCACGGCGCTGCGCAGTTCGGTGATGTCGGCGAACTGGCTCTTGAGGTGGTCATACACCTTCATGAAGGTCTTGCCGGTATCGACCATGTCGTCCACCAGCAACACCCGCCCGGACAGCGTGCCGCGCGTGATGGTGATGAACTGCGCAATATCCATGTCGCCCTGCTTGGTGCCGGCGGCCTCGCGGTAGCTGCTGGTCGCCAGAATGCCCAACGGCACATCGAAAATGCGGGACATGACGTCGCCGACGCGCATGCCGCCACGCGCCAGGCACAGAATCTTGTCGAACTCCCAACCGGACTGATGCACCTGCAAAGCCAGGCGCTCGATCAAGCGGTTGTAGTCGTCCCACGTCACCCACAGATGGCTATCGTCACTGGTTGGCGCGCTCATAGGCAAGGATCTCCTGCGTAAAAATACGAAAAGGCCGCCGCCGGTATGAGACCGGCGGCGGCCTTGCGAATAATAACCCGATGTCAGCCCTTCAGGGGATGACGCAGCACAATGGTTTCGTTGCGGTCGGGGCCGGTGGACACCAGATCTATCGGCACGCCGCAGACTTCGGCCACGCGCTCCAGGTAGCGGCGGGCGGCCTCGGGCAGCTTGTCGTACTCGGTGATGCCGACAGTGGATTCGCTCCAGCCCGGCAGCTCTTCCAGCACCGGCTGGGCTTGCGCCACGGCGTGCGCACCGTACGGCAGCACGTCGCGGAATTCACCGTTGACGCGATAGCCGACGCCCAGCTGGATGGTTTCCAGGCCGTCGAGCACGTCCAGCTTGGTGATGCACAGGCCCGTGATGCCGTTCAGGCGCACCGAACGCTTGAGGGCGGCGCCATCGAACCAGCCGCAGCGGCGCGGACGGCCGGTGACCGAGCCGAATTCCTTGCCGATGGTGGCCAGGCGGGTGCCGATCTCGTCGACCAGTTCCGTCGGGAACGGGCCCGAGCCGACACGCGTGGTGTAGGCCTTGGTGATGCCCAGGACGTAGTCCAGCGACTGCGGACCAACGCCCGCGCCAGCCGAGGCGGCGCCGGCGACGCAATTGCTGCTGGTGACGAACGGGTACGTGCCGTGGTCGACATCGAGCAGCGCGCCCTGCGCGCCTTCGAAGAGCAGGCGCTTACCTTCCTGCTGCATGGCGAACAGGGTGCTGGAGACGTCCGCCACCATCGGCGCGATGGCCGGCGCCAGCGCCATGGCCTGATCGCGCACTTCGTTGGCCGACACCGCTTCGGCGCCCAGGTACTGGGTCAGCACGAAGTTGTGGTAATCCAGCACTTCGGCGAGCTTCTCGTCGAACAGCGCGGGGTTGAACAGGTCCTGCACACGCAGCGCGCGGCGGGCAACCTTGTCTTCGTAGGCCGGACCGATGCCGCGGCCGGTGGTGCCGATCTTGCCATCGCCCTTGCGCGCTTCGCGGGCCTTGTCGACGGCCACGTGGTACGGCAGGATCAGCGGGCAGATCTCGGAGATGCGCAGGCGCGAGCGCACGTCCAGGCCGGCGGCCTCGAGCTCTTCGATTTCCTTGAGCAAGGCCTCCGGCGACAGCACCACGCCGTTACCGATGAAGCAGGTGACGCCGGGATGCATGATGCCGGACGGGATCAGGCGAAGAATCGTCTTCTTGCCATTGATCCACAGCGTATGGCCGGCGTTGTGGCCGCCCTGGAAGCGGACCACGCCCTGGACGGATTCCGCCAGCCAGTCAACGATCTTGCCCTTGCCCTCGTCACCCCACTGGGTGCCGATTACGACTACGTTCTTGCTCATGTTACGAATCAATATCGAGTTTCTCGGGAAATCCGGAAATCTCCCCGCGGCCCTCTCGTTGCCGAGAGGGAGTTAGTCAAAGCGTTCTGACCGTCCAGGCGCCATCCTGCAGCGCCAGCTCGCGATCGCAAACGAATTCGTCCTGATCCTGCTCGTGACCGGGCAATACCTGAACGACGATTTCCCCTGACCGGCGCAGGCGGCGCACCGCCTCGGCCAGGGCGGGGGCCTGCCCCCAGGGCGCGCGAACCGCACGCGCCCGTTCCGCCGGCGGCAGACCCGCCGCCAGCTTGCGTAAATCCAGACTGAAACCGGTGGCCGGACGCGCGCGCCCGAAGGCCAGGCTGACGTCGTCGTAGCGACCGCCGCGCACCAGCGCGTCGCGCCAACCTTCGGCGTACAGCGCGAACTTGATGCCCGAGTGATAACCGTAGCCATCGACATCGGCCAGATCGACACCGATATCGACGTTGGGCATGCCATCGACCAGCACTTGCAGCGCGTCCAGCGCCGCCACCACACCCGGCAGCAGCGGCAGGTCGTGGCGAGCGCGCTTGAGCACGTCGGGACCGCCATAGAGCTTGGGCAGCAATTGCAGCGCCTTCAGCGTCTCGGCGCGCATGCCAGGGGTACGCGCGGCCAACTCGGTCAGGCCAGGCACGTCTTTCTCGCGCATCAGCCGGATGACGTCCTGCGACACCTCGGCGGCGGCCGGATCGGCTTCGACGATGGCCCGCAGCACGCCCGGATGGCACAGCACCAGGCGCGGATTGCGCACGCCGGCGATGGCCACGGTTTCCAGTACCAACTGCACGATTTCGAGGTCGGCCTCGAAACCCGCATGGCCGTAGATTTCGGCGCCGATCTGCAGCAACTCGCGGCTCGACAGCAGATCCGCCGGGCGCGCGTGCAGCACGTTGCCGCAATAGCACAGGCGCGTCACGCCAGCGCGGTTCAACAAGTGCGCATCGATGCGCGTGACCTGGGGAGTCATATCGGCGCGTACGCCCAACGTGCGGCCCGACAACTGGTCGACCAGCTTGCAGGTGCGCAGATCCAGATCGCTGCCGGTACCGGACAGCAATGAATCGATGTACTCGACCAGGGGTGGCGCGACCAGCTCGAAGCCGTAAGTACGGTACAGATCGAGAAGTTCGCGGCGCAATTCCTCGATGCGCCGGGCCTCTGCCGGAAGTACGTCGGCAAGGCTCTCGGGCAGCAACCAGTTACCCATGAATGTTTACCTGAATAACGCCTAGAGATGCGTGGGCGTCGCCCAAACGAAAAAGCGACTGAGGGGGCGTAAGCCCGCTCAGTCGCTGCGGAATGTTTTCTAGCTTACGCGGTATTGTACATGGTTCAGCCCGCGGCGCCAGTCGGGGTGTCCCGTGGCGCCAAGCCGTCCCCCATTGCCCCGAAGCCGGAGCCGGCTTGGCCCGGCGCCGGTGCCGGACAGAAAAAAGCCCCTTGGGAAACCAAGGGGCCATCGGTGCGTGACCGCCTTTATTTGGCCGGCACGGTGACCGGCGCCAGGGCCTGGCCCGCCGGGTCCTTCAGGAACTGGAAGAAGCTGGAGCTGGGGTCGACCACCAGCACGTCGCCCGGCTTCGAGAACGAAGCGCGGTAGGCTTCCAGGCTCTTGTAGTACGTGTAGAACTGCGGATTCTTGCCGTAGGCCTGCGAGTAGATCGCGGCGGCCGCGGCATCACCTTCGCCCATGATGGTCTGGGCCTTGGCGTAAGCCTGGGCCACGATGACTTCACGCTGGCGGTCAGCTTCGGCGCGGATCTTCTCGCCCTCGGCGGCGCCGATGGAACGCAGCTCGTTGGCGACGCGGGTACGCTCGGCCTCCATACGACGATAGACCGACTCCGAGATCTCGGGCGCGAACTCGATGCGGCGCAGGCGCACATCGACGATCTGCACGCCCAACGGCTCGGCGCGCTTGGCGACGTTGGTCAGAATTTCGGCCATGATCTTGTCGCGTTCGGTCGACACCACTTCGCGCACCGTGCGCACGTTGACCGAGGCGTTCAGGGCGTCGCGGATCTGCGCCTGCAGGCGCTCTTGCGCGGCGCGCTCGTTGCCACCGAAGGTCACGTAGTACAGGCGCGGATCGGCGATGCGCCATTTGACGTACGAGTCGATCAGCAGGTTCTTCTTTTCGGAAGTCTGGATGCGCTCGGCCTCGTTGGTTTCGATGGTCAGGATGCGCTTGTCCAGCGTCACCACGTTCTGGAACGGCGGCGGCGCCTTGAAGTACAGGCCGGGCTCGCTGATGACCTTGCGTACCTCACCGAGCGAGAACACCAGGGCGTAGTCGCGCTCGCGCACCACGAATACGCAGGAAGACAGGGCGGCCAGCACGATGAGCAGGCCAACCAGGATGGGCATAAGACGTTGCATGATCAGAAATCCTCCGGGTTAGCGCGACGTACGGTCGCGGGGCAGCGAGTTGCTATTGCTGCTGCCGGAGGGTTGCGGAACCGGCGCCGCGCTGCCTCGCAGCGGCGCCTGGAGCGGCGGACTGACCAATGCAGGCGATCCCGGGTTGCCCACCGTGGACTTGCCGGCATCCTGGGCGGCCAGATGCATGATCTTGTCCAAGGGCAGATACAACATGTTGTTGTTGCTCTTGGTGTCGACCATGACCTTGCTGGCGCGCGTGAAGATGTCCTGCATGCTTTCGAGGTACATGCGCTGGCGCATGACCTGCGGCGCCTTTTCGTACTCGGCCAGGATGCTGGTGAAGCGCGCGGTATTACCCTGCGCGTCGCCGGTCACCTTGGCGCGGTAGCCCTCGGCCTGCTCCAGCATGCGCGACGCCTGGCCACTGGCCAGCGGCACGACCTGGTTGGCATAGGCCTGGCCTTCGTTGATCTGGCGTTCGCGATCCTGGCCCGCCTTGACGGCGTCGTCGAACGCGGCCTGCACCTGTTCCGGCGGCTGCACGTTCTGGATGGCGACGGTACTGACCTGCACACCGGTCTGGTATCGGTCGAGGATCTGCTGCATCAGCGCCTGGACCTCGCTGGCGACCGTGGTACGGCCTTCGTACAGCACGAAGTCCATGGACTGCTTGCCGACCACTTCGCGCATGGCGGTTTCGGACGCCTGGCGCACGGAGTCGTCCGGGTCGCGGGTCATGAAGAGATAGTCGGGCGCGCCATCGGCACGCAGGCGGTACTGCACGACGAACTGCATGTCGACGATGTTCTCGTCCGTCGTGAGCATCAACGCCTCGGGCAGCACCTTGTTGCGGGCGCCGCCGCGGAAACCGACCTCGAACGTGCGCAGTTGCGACACGTTGACGATTTCATGGTTCTGGATGGGGTACGGCAGGCGCCACTGGAAGCCGGCTTGCGATGTGCTCTTGTATTTGCCGAACTGCGTGACGACGGCGACTTGGCCTTCCTGGACGATGTAGAAACCGCTGGCCGCCCAGATGCCGACCGCGACCAGGGCGATCACCCCCAGCCCGATGCGCGCGCCACGCGGCGACGGCGGCGTCATGCCACCGCGATTGCCACCGGGGCGGTTATTGCCGCCCCCGCCCTTGCGACCGAACAACGATCCGATGCGATTATTGAAATCGCGCCAGACCTCGTCGAGGTCGGGCGGACCGTCTCCGTTGCCCTGGGGTCGCTTGGGCGGCTCGGAGCCATTGTTGTTTCCACGACCCCAGCCGGGGTCATTCAGATTGAAGAGTTTGATAATTCGCGGCATTGTTTCCCACAATCTGTCCGGTCTCCGCAATTGCCCCGCGCAACGCGTCCAAACCGGCGCGCTCCGTGGCGCTTACAAATACTCGCGCAATCGTACCATGGGCGTCACGCTCCGCCCGGGGTTCCAGGCCAGCGCGGTCGATCTTGTTATATACCAGAATGGTGGGAATCGCGGCGGCACCGATTTCGGCCAGGACCTTGTTGACCTCGAATATCTGCTCGTCGCGCTGCGGGCTGGCGGCATCGACCACGTGCAGCAGCAGGTCCGCGTGCACGGTTTCTTCGAGCGTGGCGCGAAACGCGGCGATCAGATCGTGGGGCAAGTCACGAATGAAGCCCACGGTATCGGATACCACCACATTGCCTGCGCCTTCGATCCAGATACGGCGCGTGGTCGTATCGAGCGTGGCGAACAACTGGTCGGCGGCGTAAGTGTCGGCCCGGGTCAGGGCATTGAACAGAGTCGACTTGCCGGCGTTGGTGTACCCCACCAGCGACACCGACAAGGCGCCGCCGCGCGCGCGGGCGCGCCGCTGCGTGACGCGCTGGCGCTCGACCCGGTCCAGGCGCTCGCGCAGCGTCTTGACCTTGGCGCCGATCATGCGGCGGTCCATTTCCAGCTGCGATTCCCCCGGGCCGCGCATGCCGATACCGCCGCGCTGCCGCTCCAGGTGGCTCCACATGCGGGTCAGGCGCGTGGCAAGGTGCTGCAACTGCGCCAGTTCGACCTGCAGCTTGCCTTCGTGGCTTTTGGCGCGCAGCGCGAAAATATCGAGAATGAGCGCAACGCGGTCCACCACGCGCAAATTGAAGGCGCGCTCAAGGTTGCGCTGCTGCGCTGGGGAAAGCGGCTGATCGAACAACACAATGTCGGCCAGCAATGCCTGGGCCATGGCCACGCCTTCGTCGGCCTTGCCGGAACCGATGAAGAACTTGGCATCGGGACGGTCGCGGCGAGCGGTGAGCGTGCCGACGATTTCCGCGCCGGCGCCCTTGGCCAGCATGGCGAATTCCTCGGCATGGGCGGCGAAATCGGGATCACCCAGATCCACGCTGATGATCAGTGCGCGCATACATGCACCATTTTGGAGCCAAAGCGAAAATGCCCGCCGACGTCAACCGTCTGGCGGGCAATAAAAGGTACTGCGGGAGCGAGATTATTCAGCAGGGACTTCCACCTGGAAATTTACGGCGCGGGCGGGAACAACGGTGGAAATGGCGTGCTTGTAGACCATTTGCGTGACCGTGTTACGCAGCAGCACCACGTATTGGTCGAAAGATTCGATTTGCCCTTGAAGCTTGATGCCGTTCACGAGGTAGATCGACACGGGCACATGATCCTTGCGCAGCGTGTTCAGGAACGGATCTTGCAGAGTTTGCCCTTTATTGCTCATTGGCCAGGCTCCATTTGTTTGTTATTGAGTGATGACGCGCTTTTCACAGGTGGGGCACGCCGAAATATGTACTCTACAGGGTTTTCCCGGCCCGTGCCACTTGTGTCGGATGCAAAAGTTGACACCAGAGTTTTCCGCCGGAAAAGCCCTTCAGCCGCGGTTCAGATGACCTGCGCGAGCGCCTCCAGAAGCAATTCGCACTGTGCATCCGTGCCCACTGTAATACGCAGGAACTGATCTATGCGCGGCTGGCGGAAATGGCGCACGATGATGCTGCGTTCACGCAGACCGGCCGCCAGTTCGGCGGCATCGCGCGAAGCGTGCCGGGCGAACACGAAATTGGCGCTGGACGGCAGCACCTCGAAGCCCAGCGCCTGCAGCCCGGCCGTCATGCGCGCGCGGGTCTGGATCACCGCCTGGCGCGTCTGCTCGAAGTACTCGACGTCCTCGAGCGCGGCCACCGCGCCGGCCGAGGCCAGGCGATCCACAGGATAGGAATTGAAGCTGTTCTTGACCCGCTCCAGGCCATCGATCAGTTCCGGGCCGCCCACCGCGAAACCGACCCGCAGACCGGCCAGCGAACGCGACTTGGACAACGTCTGGATCACCAGCAGGTTGTCGTACCGCGCCGTCAGCGGGATGGCCGATTCAGCGCCGAAATCGACATAGGCCTCGTCCACCACCACCACGCAGTCCGGGTTGCCCGCCACTATGCGCTCGACTTCGGCCAGCGTCAGCGCGCGGCCGGTGGGCGCGTTCGGATTGGGGAAGATGATGGCGCCAGCCTGACCATGACGGCCCGGCAGATAGTCTTCGACGTCGATGCGGAAATCATCGGTCAGCGGCAGGGTCTGGTAGTCGATGCCGTACAGGCCGCAGTAGACGGGGTAGAAGCTGTAGGTAATGTCGGGAAAGCGCAGCGGGCGCTCGTGCTTGAGCAGCGCCAGGAAGGCATGCGCCAGCACTTCATCCGAGCCATTGCCGACGAAGACGTTGGCCGGCGCCACGCCCACCGCCGTCGCCACCGCCTGACGCAGGCGGTCGGACGACGGATCGGGATAGAGCTTGAGGGTATCGTCGCACGCCGCACGGATCGCCTCGAGCACCTTGGGCGACGGTCCATGGGGATGCTCGTTGGTGTTCAGCTTGATGAGGTTCTGAAGCTTGGGCTGCTCGCCCGGGACATACGGACTGAGCGTCCCGACCACGGGACTCCAGAAACGGCTCATGGATCAGCTTTCCTGCGCGTAGGGGTTGTGCGAAGACTTGAATTCGATCCGCAGCGGCGTGCCGGCCAGATCGAAAGCATTGCGGAAACGGGTTTCCAGGTAGCGGCGATACGAATCGGGCACCGCGTCCAGCGCGTTGCCGTGGATCACCACCAGCGGGGGATTCTGGCCGCCCTGGTGCGCATAACGCATCTTGGGACGGAAAATGCCCTTGCGCGGCGGCGGCTGCTGCTCGACGGCGGCCTGCAACTCGCGCGTCAGCTTGGGCGTGGACAGCTTGGCGAAGGCGGCGGCATGGGCCGCGTTGACCGACTTGAGCAACGGCTTGATGCCCTGCCCGCGCAGCGCCGAAATGGTGTGCACGCGAGCGAAAGACAGGAAGCGCAGCTTACGCATGAATTCGCGCTCGATGCGTTCCTTTTCCTCGCCGTCCAGGCCGTCCCACTTGTTGATGGCCACGACCACGGCGCGTCCGGTCTCCAGCACGAAGCCCGCGATGTGGGCGTCCTGTTCGGAGATCTCGGTCTGCGCGTCCAGCATCAGCAGCACCACGTTGCTGGCCTCGATGGCCTGCAGCGTCTTGATGACCGAGAACTTCTCGACCGCCTCGAACACCTTGCCGCGCTTGCGCAGGCCGGCGGTGTCGATCAACGTGTAGCGACGGCCGTCGCGCTCGAAATCGATTTCGATGGCATCGCGGGTGGTGCCGGGCATGTCGAACGCGATCACCCGCTCTTCGCCCATCAGCGTGTTGATCAGCGTGGACTTGCCGACGTTCGGACGCCCCACGATGGCCAGCTTGATGCGGTGGTCGTGCTCGCCCTCTTCGACCGGCTCTTCCTCGGCCGGCGGTTCGGCCAGGTCCTGCAGTGCGAGCTCGATCAGGTCGACGATGCCGTCACCATGCGCCGCCGAGATGGGATAGGGTTGCCCCAGGCCCAGCTCGTGGAACTCGGCGATGGATGTGCCGGCCGCCATGCCTTCGGCCTTGTTCACCGCCAGCAGCACGCGCTGCTGGCCCGATTTGCGCAGCAGCGTGGCGATTTCGTGGTCATGCGCATTGAGACCAGCGCGCGCATCCACCAGGAACACGACGACGTCGGCCTCGGCGATGGCCTGGCGCGTCTGGCGCGCCATTTCCAGCAGGATGCCGTCCTTGGCAACCGGCTCGAAACCGCCCGTGTCGATGACGATGAACGGGATCTCGCCCACCCTGCCCTCGCCGTAATGGCGATCGCGGGTCAGGCCGGAAAAATCGGCCACCAGCGCGGCGCGCGATCGCGTCAGGCGGTTGAAAAGGGTCGACTTCCCCACATTGGGACGGCCGACCAGGGCAACGACAGGCTTGAAAGACACGGTGTAAGGCTTTGTTCTTAAGAGTTTAGTTGGTGCCGATCAGGACGAGATTGCCATTGCCCGTCTGGACCAGCACACCTTGGGACGTCGTCTGCGGCGGCGACACGATGGCGCCGCCCCCGACGGACAGGCGCGCCATCAGGCTGCCGTCACTGCGCGACAGGAAATGCACGTAGCCGTCCAGGTCGCCGACCGCGAGCGCGCCGCCCAACAGGGCCGGCGCGGTGAGCTGGCGGTTCTTCAGCGCCGCCTGCTTCCAGACGTTGCCGCCGTTGTCGAGCGCGAAGGCGTTGACCACGCTGTTCTGGTCGGCCGAATAGGCAAAGCGCTGGTCCAGGGTCATGCCGCTGACGCTGGAGAAGTCCTTGGCCCAGATAGGACGGCCGCCGGCCGTGACGTCAAAGCATACGATACGCCCTTGGTAGGCCACGGCGCAAAGCAGGTTGCCGGCGATGCGCGGCGCGCCCACCACGTCGGTCAGGCGCTCCAGGTCGCTGGCGCCGCGCGGGGTGGCCACGGTGCCTTCCCATTGCACGTTGCCGCTGTCGGAGGCGATGGCCAGCATCTTGCCGCCGGGCAGGCCGGTGATGACCAGGCCTTCGGCCAGCACCATCTGGGCGGTGCTGCGCAGAGCCAGCGCCGGGCCGGGACGCTGCACGCTCCAGAGCCGTTCGCCATTGTTGGCGTCGAAGGCCTGAATACGGTAGTCGCCACTGCGGACCACGACGATGCCATAGCCCACCACCGGCGGGATGTTGACGTCGCTGGTGGCGCGCACTTTCCACTTGACCTTGCCGCTGTCGTCGAAGGCGACCACGTCGCCATCGGGCGAGGCCACGGCGGTGGTGGTGCCGTCACTGCCGGCTCCCGCGGTCAGCTTCACGCCCGCCTGCGATTTCCAGATGGGGCGGCCGCTTTGCAGGTCGAACTTGCCGACCGAGCCGTCGGGCGTGGCGGCGTAGACCGCGTTGCCCAGCACCGTGGGCACGAAGCCCAGGCCGGAACCGCTGCCGATGGAGGTCGACCAGACCTGGCGCACCGACATGCCCGCCTTGTATTCGGTCAGGGGAGCGGGGTCGTAACGGCCATCGTCGTGGGAAAACAGGCCGCAGCCGCCCAGGGCCAGCATGCCCGTCAGGCACACCGCGCCGCGCCAGGCGCGGCCAAAGGCAAATTTACGCATTCCAGTCACGCTCCGCTCAGGGCATCCAGTTTCAATTGCACCACCTGGGTCAGCGGATTCGCCGTGCCCAGGCCATCGATGGCGCTTTGCCATGCGGCACGCGCTTCCTCGCGCTTGCCTTGCGCCGCGAGGATATCGCCGCGGCGATCGGCGAACAAGGCGGCAAACGCGGCCGGCGCGTTGTTCAGCTGCCCCAGGGCGGCATCGTACTGCTTCTGGTCGAGCAGCAGGCCCGCCAGGCGCAACCGCGCCACCGCCTGCATCGAGGGATTCTTGGATTGGCCGGCCAGCCATTCAAGCTGCTGGCGCGCGCCGTCGATGTCATTCTGGGCCTGCAGCGCCTGCGCCGCCACCAGCGCACCGCGCGCGGCGTAGCCGGTCGAGCCGTATTGGTCACGCAGCGTTGCAGCGGCAGCCTTGATGCGCACGGCCGAATCGGCGCCGCCCAGGCGGGCCGCATCTTCGAGCGCCTCGAAGTAGCCCATGGCCTGGTTGGCCTTGTGCGCCTGGTAGGCCTTGGCGCCCCACCAACCGCCCCAGGCCAGCGCCACCGCGGCCACCAGCACCATGACCAGGGTGCCGTAGCGGGCCCACCACGCCTTGATCGCGTCGAGTTGTTCCTGTTCTTCCAGATCGTATGCCATGCTAACCCTTGAGATTCAATACGTCGGCCAAGCCCGCCAACGGGACTTGCTGCTGCGCGGCTTCGCCTTGGGCGTCGGCACGCAGGAACTTGATGCTGGCGGTCTGCGCGGCCACTTCATCGGCGCCAAGGATAACCGCAACCCGGGCTCCGCTGGCATCGGCGCGCTTGAATTGGGACTTGAAGCTGGCGGCGCCGGCATGCACCACCACCGACAGGCCGGCGTCGCGCAGGTCTTCGCCCACCCGGGCGGCAAGGCGCTGCGCGTCCTCGCCCTGATGCACCACGTAGACGTCGCACTCGGCCGGGGCGTCGATCTGCACGCTCTGTTCCCACAGGTCCAGCAGGCGCTCCATGCCAATCGCGAAGCCGACCGCCGGCGCAGGCTTGCCGCCCAGCAGCTCGATCAGGCCGTCGTAGCGGCCGCCACCGCACACCGTGCCCTGGGAGCCGAGGCGGTCGGTGACCCATTCGAAGACGGTCAGGTTGTAGTAGTCCAGCCCGCGCACCAGGCGCGGGTTGAGCCGGTATTCGATGCCGGCGTCGGTCAGGCGCTGGCACACGCCCTCGAAGTGGGCGCGCGATTCCTCGCCCAGGAAATCGAACAGGCGCGGAGCGCTGTCGGCCATTTCCTGCATGGCGGGGTTCTTGGTGTCCAGCACGCGCAGCGGATTGGTGTAAAGGCGGCGCTTGCCGTCTTCGTCCAGAATGTCGCTGTGCTTTTCCAGGTGCGCGATCAGGGCGGCGCGGTGCGCGGCGCGCTCGGCCGGTTGGCCCAGCGAGTTCAATTCCAGGCGCACGTCGGTCAGGCCCAGCAGCTTCCACAGGCGGGCCAGCATGACGATCAGTTCGGCATCAACGTCCGGGCCGGCAAAACCCAGGGCCTCGACGTCGATCTGGTGGAACTGGCGGTAGCGGCCGCGCTGCGGGCGCTCATGGCGGAACACCGGGCCGATCGAGTAGACGCGCTGCGGACGGTCGTACAGCAGGTTGTGCTCGATCGAGGCGCGCACGATGCCGGCGGTCATCTCGGGCCGCATGGTCAGCGATTCGCCGTTGAGCGCATCGGTGAACGTGTACATCTCTTTTTCGACGATGTCGGTCACTTCGCCGATGCCGCGCGTGAACAGGCGCGTATGCTCAAGCACGGGCGTACGCACATTGCGATAGCCGTAGCCGCGCAGCCAGCCGCGCACGATTTCCTCGAATTGCTCCCAACGGGCGCTCGGCCCCGGCAGCAGGTCATTCATGCCGCGGATGGCGGCGACTTTCTGGAAAGCTTGAGTCATCTTGATCATGCCGCCCCGCGCGCTGGCAAGCGCGCCTGCGGCCACACCCTTTCTTTAATGAGAGGCGAGCGCGCCATAGCGACGCGCCACATAGTCTTCAACGATGGCCTGGAATTCCTCGGCGATACGATCGCCCTTCAGGGTGACCGTGCGCTCGCCGTCGACGAACACCGGCGCGGCCGGCACCTCGCCGGTGCCCGGCAGGCTGATGCCGATGTCCGCGTGGCGGCTTTCGCCAGGCCCGTTGACCACACAGCCCATGACCGCGACGTTCATGCTTTCGACGCCGGGGTATTGGGCGCGCCACACCGGCATCTGCCGGCGCAGGTAGGACTGGATGCTGTCGGCCAGTTCCTGGAAGAACGTGCTGCTGGTGCGGCCGCAACCGGGGCAGGCCACCACCATGGGCGTGAACGCGCGCAGGCCCATGGTCTGCAGGATTTCCTGCGCCACAACAGCTTCGCGGCCACGGTCGCCACCGGGTTCCGGCGTCAGCGAAATACGGATGGTGTCGCCGATGCCCTGCTGCAGCAGCACGGCCAGCGCGGCGGTCGAGGCCACGATACCCTTGCTGCCCATGCCGGCCTCGGTCAGGCCCAGGTGCAGCGGGTAGTCGCACCGCGCCGAGAGGTCGCGGTAGACCGCGATCAGGTCCTGCACGTGGCTGACCTTGCACGACAGGATGATGGCGTCGCGGCGCAGGCCGAGTTCCTCGGCGCGCTGGGCGTTGCTGATGGCGGACACCACCAGCGCGTCGCGCATGACCGCCTGGGCCTCCCAGGGCTGGGCGCGGCGGCTGTTTTCGTCCATCTTGCGCGCCATCAGCTCGTGGTCCAGGCTGCCCCAGTTCACGCCGATGCGCACCGGCTTGTCGTAGCGGCAGGCCACCTCGATCATCTGGGCGAAATTGTCGTCACGACGCTTGCCGCCGCCCATGTTGCCGGGATTGATGCGGTATTTGGACAGCGCCTGCGCGCATTCCGGGAATTGCGTCAGCAGCTTGTGGCCGTTGTAGTGGAAGTCGCCCACCAGCGGCACATCCACCCCCATGCGATCGAGCTGCTCGCGGATCGCCGCGACCTCCCTGGCCGCCTCGGGCGTATTGACGGTGATGCGCACCATCTCGGAACCGGCCAACGCCAGCTCCTTGACCTGGATCGCCGTGGCGATGGCATCGGCGGTGTCGGTGTTGGTCATGGACTGCACCACCACCGGCGCGTCGCCCCCGATGCGGACGATTCGGTCGCCCCACTTGACCGCCACCGAACGCGTGGCGCGACGCGGCGCCGCGCCCACGGCGGGCGGCGGCACATCCTGGCAAGGCAGAGAGGATTCTTGCATCGGTCGAATCGGTATTTACTTGGACAGCTTGGGAAGCCAGTCGAACGCCAACCACTGCTGCGGCAGCCAGCCCTGCCAGAAGGCGTAGGCAACGCCGGCGGCAAGCACCAGCACGATGGCGATCAGCCAGCCCCACGACGCCGACGACGCGCGATCGTCGTCAGCGCTGGACTGGGGAATGGAATGCGCCGAATGCAACGCGCCCGGACTCAGCTTGACCGGTCCGGTGACCCGGGCCTTGGGGTCGAGCGAATCGACGATGGCCTGCGAATCGGCGCCCAGCATGCGGGCGTAGTTGCGGATCAGGCCGCGCAGCGAAACGCCGGTGGGAAGATCGGCCCACTGTTCATTTTCGAGGGCCTCGATCTGCTTGGCCGAAAACTTGATACGGCTGGACACTTCGTCGAGCGACCAGCCCTTGGATTGGCGCAGCGCGCGCAGCGCCGAGCCCACATTGCCCGAGCCACCCGCGCTCGCGGGTGTCTCTGAAACTGCAGAAGCGATATCCTGCGTCATGCATGCACCTGTCTAATTGGTATGGTCTGGCGCTGCGCGGCGTTCCGCTCGGTGATCCGGGTACGGTCGCGCACTTCTCCGGCCAACTGGCCACAAGCGGCATCGATATCGTCCCCCCGGGTCTTGCGCACCGTCGTGATGATGCCGGCGTCCATCAGGCGCTGGGCGAACACCTTGACGCGGGCCGAAGGCGAACGCTTCAGACCGGACGCGGGGAAGGGATTGAACGGGATCAGATTGAGCTTGCAGCGGATCTGGCGGGCAATGTTTATCAGTTCCTTGGCATGCTGATCGGTATCGTTGATACCGTCCAGCATGCAATATTCAAACGTGATGAAGTCGCGCGGCGCGAAGGCCAGGTAGCGTTCGCACGCGGCCAGCAACTCCTTCAACGGGTATTTCTTGTTCAACGGCACCAGCTCGTCGCGCAGCGCGTCGTTGGGCGCATGCAGCGACACGGCCAGCGCCACCGGACAGTCCTGCGACAGGCGGTCCATCATGGGCACCACGCCCGATGTGGACACCGTGACGCGGCGGCGCGACAGGCCGTAGGCGTTGTCGTCGAGCATCAGGCGCAGGGCCGGCAGCACCTGGTCGTAGTTGAGCAGGGGCTCGCCCATGCCCATCATGACCACATTGCTGATGACCCGGGTATCTTCGGTGGCGCGGGCGCTTTCCAGGCGCGCGGTGCCGATGTCGGCTTCCAGCACGCGCTTGGCCCACCACAGCTGGCCGATGATCTCGCTGGTCTTGAGGTTGCGGTTGAACCCCTGATGCCCGGTCGAGCAGAAACGGCAGTTCACCACGCAGCCGGCCTGGCTGGAGATGCACAGGGTGCCGCGGTCGTCTTCGGGGATGAAGACGGTTTCGATGGCGTTGCCCTGCCCCACGTCGAACAGCCACTTGCGGGTGCCGTCAGACGAGCGTTGCTCGGTGTTGACGGGCAGCGCCTCGATGACGCAGCGCGATGCCAGTTGGCCGCGGAAATCGCGGGCCAGGTCGGTCATGGCGTCGAACGAATCGGCGCCGCGCTGGTGCATCCAGCGCTGCAGCTGGCGGGCGCGAAACGGCTTGCCGCCCCACTGCCCGACGAGTTCGGACAGGGCGGAGCCGTCCAGCCCCAGCAGATTGATTCGTTCGACGGTTTCCATGACCTGGGTAGTGCTATGACGCTAAAACGATTTCCGGGAAATCAACGGCTGTGGATGTTGATTTCGGGGAAGAAGAAAGCCACTTCGACGGCGGCCGTTTCCGGCGCGTCCGAGCCGTGCACGGCGTTGGCGTCGATGCTGTCGGCGAAGTCGGCGCGGATGGTGCCCGGGGCGGCCTTCTTGGGATCGGTGGCGCCCATCAGGTCGCGGTTCTTCTGGATGGCGTCTTCACCTTCCAGCACTTGCACGAACACGGGGCCCGAGACCATGAAATCGACCAGATCCTTGAAGAAGGGGCGCTCTTTGTGCACGGCGTAGAAACGCTCGGCGTCGGTGCGCGACAGTTGCGTCAGGCGGGCGGCGATGACCTTCAGGCCGGCTTGTTCGAAACGGCCGACGATCTGGCCGATGACGTTCTTGGCAACGGCGTCGGGCTTGATGATCGAGAGGGTGCGTTGGACGGACATGGGAACTCCAAAAACGGATTGCTGACTGGTTTCTATGATTGCCTGGCGTGGCCTGCGTCTGTTGGTGTCACCCTTCAGACGGCATCGCGCCATGGGCGCGCAAGCGGCTCGGACCTGCCGGGCCGCGACAGCGGCTGCGTCGCGGCGGCATTTCCGGGCCGTCCCGGCCGCCTGTGCCAAGGCGGGGATTCGACACTGCCGACCCTTCGGAGGCATCCCGCATTGAATGTTCGCTCGGTTCATTGTGCTGAAATCCTCAGCGTTTTTTCAATGAACTTTTGGCGAAATCCCAATGAATTCAGGGACTTCTAAAAGGTTTACAGTAACCCGGTATTCTAACACGCCGATACGACCGCATTACATCTTAAAATGAGCGGTTTGCTTGCCCGTTTCCATCGACCGGGCGCCCTGTCTGCCGGAACCTGTAATGACTCAAGCTGCTCCCCCGAACGCCGCGCCCGCCGCGACCGACACCCCGGAACTCTCCAAGAGCTTCGAACCCGCCGCACTCGAATCCCGCTGGTACGCCGAGTGGGAAAAGCGCGGGTACTTCGCCGCCGGCTCGCACGTAAAAACAGGGACGGGAACCCAAGGCGCCGCTGAGCCCTACGTCATCCAGTTCCCGCCGCCCAACGTGACGGGCACCCTGCACATGGGCCACGCGTTCAACCAGACCATCATGGATGGCCTGATCCGCTACCACCGCATGCTGGGCAACGATACCGTCTTCATCCCGGGGACGGATCACGCCGGTATCGCCACGCAGATCGTGGTTGAAAGACAGCTCGACGCCCAGAAGGTTTCGCGCCACGACCTGGGCCGCGAGAAATTCGTGGAAAAAGTGTGGGAATGGAAGGAAAAGTCGGGCAACGCCATCACCGGTCAGGTGCGCCGCCTGGGCGCCTCGGCCGACTGGCCGCGCGAGTACTTCACCATGGACGAGCGCATGTCGCGCGGCGTGGTCGAGACCTTCGTGCGCCTGCACAAACAGGGCCTGATCTACCGCGGCAAGCGCCTGGTCAACTGGGACCCCAAGCTGCTGACGGCCGTGTCCGACCTGGAAGTGCAGTCGGAAGAGACCGACGGCCACATGTGGCACATCCTCTACCCCTTCGTCGACGGCCCGCAGACCATCGTCGACAAGGACGGCCAGACGGTCACCCTGCGCGGCATGACCATCGCCACCACCCGCCCCGAAACCATGCTGGCCGACGGCGCGCTGTGCGTACACCCCGACGATCCGCGTTACAAGCACCTGATCGGCAAGGAAGTCGAGCTGCCGCTGTGCGACCGCAACATCCCCATTATCGCGGATGACTTCGTCGATCCCGAATTCGGCACCGGTTGCGTCAAGATCACCGGCGCGCACGACTTCAACGACTATGCCTGCGCGATGCGCCACGACCTGCCGCTGATCGTGATCTTCACGCTCGACGCGCACATCAACGAGAACGGCCCCAAGCAGTTCCAGGGCATGGAGCGCTACGAGGCCCGCAAGGCCGTGGTCGCCCAACTGGAAGCCGAGGGCTACCTGGTCAAGGTCGAGCCGCACAAGATGATGCAGCCCAAGGGCGACCGCACCGGCGTCGTGCTCGAACCCATGCTGACCGACCAATGGTTCGTCGCCATGAGCAAGCCGGCCCCCGCAGGCACGCTCAACCCGGGCAAGAGCATCACCGAGGTGGCGCTGGACGTGGTGGCAGACGGCCGCATCCGGTTCTACCCGGACAACTGGACCACCATCTACAACCAGTGGCTCAACAACATCCAGGACTGGTGTATCTCGCGCCAGCTGTGGTGGGGCCACCAGATTCCCGCCTGGTACTCGGAAGACGGCCAGGTGTTCGTCGCGCACGACGAGGCCGAAGCGATCCAGCAGGCCCGCGCCGCCGGCGTCACCGGCGGTCTCACGCGCGACCCGGACGTGCTGGACACCTGGTTCTCGTCGGGCCTGGTGCCTTTCACCACGCTCGGCTGGCCCGACAAGACGCCCGACCTGGAACGCTACCTGCCCTCCAGCGTGCTGGTCACCGGTTTCGACATCATCTTCTTCTGGGTCGCGCGCATGGTCATGCTGACCACGCATCTGACCGGCCAGATCCCGTTCAAGCACGTCTACGTGCACGGTCTGATCCGCGACGCCGACGGCCAGAAGATGAGCAAGTCCAAGGGCAACACGCTCGATCCGGTCGACCTGATCGACGGCATCGACCTGGATGGCCTGGTGGCCAAGCGCACCTACGGCCTGATGAACCCCAAGCAGGCTGGCGCCATCGAGAAAGCGACGCGCCGCCAGTATCCGGACGGCATCCCCGCCTTCGGCACCGATGCGCTGCGCTTCACCATGGCCGCCTACGCGACCCTGGGCCGCAACATCAACTTCGATCTGAAGCGCTGCGAGGGCTATCGCAACTTCTGCAACAAGCTCTGGAACGCCACCCGTTTCGTGCTGATGAACACCGAAGGCCACGACCTGACCGGTCCGGACTCGGGCGAAACCTCGTTCGTCGACCGCTGGATCGTCAGCCAGCTGCAGACGCTGGAAGCCGAAGTGGCGCGCGGCTTCGCCGACTACCGCTTCGACAATGTCGCCAACGCGTTGTACCGCTACGTCTGGGACGAATACTGCGACTGGTACCTGGAACTGGCCAAGGTGCAGATCCAGACCGGCACGCCGGCCCAGCAACTGGGCACGCGCCGCACGCTGATCCGCGTGCTGGAAGGCGTGCTGCGCCTGGCGCACCCGATCATTCCGTTCATCACGGAAGAACTGTGGCAGAAGGTCTCGGTGGTGGCCGGCAAACGCCAGGAAGGCGTGGCCGACAGCGTCAGCGTGCAGCCTTACCCGCAAGCCAACCCGGCCGCCGTGGACGCCGCCGCCGAGGCCGACGTGGCCGAACTCAAGGCCCAGGTCGAAGCGGTGCGCGCCCTGCGCGGCGAGATGAACCTGTCGCCGGCGCAGAAGGTGCCGCTGTGCGCCCAAGGCGACGCGCCCACGCTGACGCGCAACGCCCCCTACCTGGCGGCGCTGGCCAAGCTCAGCCAGGTCGACGTGCTGGACGTCCTGCCCGACGCCGGCGCGCCGGTGCAGGTGGTCGGCGCCAGCCGCCTGATGCTGCATGTCGAGATCGACGTTGCCGCCGAGCGCGTGCGCCTGAACAAGGAAATCGCGCGCCTCGAAGGCGAGATCGCCAAGGCCAACGGCAAGCTGTCCAATGCCAGCTTCGTCGAGCGCGCCCCGGCCGCCGTGGTCGAACAGGAAAAGGCCCGTCTGGCGCAATTCGGCGAGACGCTGCAGAAGGTGCGCGAACAGCGCGGCAAGCTGGGCAACTGAAGACGCGCCAGGCCTGGCGGGCAATGACCCGCGGCCTGCCCCCCCTCCCGGCGCCCCGGCCCCTGTCCGGGGCTTTTTTACGCCACGCCGTGGCGGGCTAGACGCCGCCGTCGGTCATGCGGTACCACGTCACCACGGCATTGACATACAGCCGGCGCAAGCCATAAAGCGGAAACGGCTTTATTGGCGACAAGGGCACCGGCAACGCCTTGGGATCGCCGCTGACCAGGTATTGCGCCATCGCGCGCCCCATGCTGGTCTGCAACCCCACGCCGCGGCCCTGGCAGCCAATATCCACTAACAGGCCGGGCTGCGGTTCATGCAGGTGCGGCAGGTAGTCGCGGGTAATGGCGACCCGCCCGCACCAGCGGTATTCGAACGGCGTGCCGGCCACTTGCGGGAACATCTTCACCATCACTCTTTCGAGATGGGCCCAGTCCTGCGCGCCGCGGGGCTCGCGGAACGGCCCGCGCCCGCCCATCAGCAGGCGGCCCTGGTGGTCGAGACGGAAATACAGCAGCAGGTTGCGGGTGTCGGATGTGACGTGGCCCTCCGGGAAAATGCCCGCGCGCACGCGCTCGGGCAACGGCGGGGTGGCCACCTGGAAGGTATTGGCGTCGATGATCGAAGGCTTCAGGCCGGGCAGCAGGTCGGCGCCGTAGGCATTGGTGCACATCACCACGCGCTCGGCCGTCACGCGGGCCCCGCCCGCGGTGGTGGCAACCCACTTGCCGCCCTCGCGCTGGAGCCGGGTGACAGGGGTATCCGTATGGATCACGGCGCCGGCATTCAAGGCGGCGCGCGCCAGCCCGCGCGCATAGCTCAGCGGCTGCACCGCGCCCGCGCGCCGGTCGACCCATCCCCCCAGATAGCGGTCGGTGCCGATCAGGCGCGTCACCTCGGCCTTGTCCAGGGGCTGGGCATCGGCGCCGTGACGCGCCCATTGCGCGGCGCGGGCATGCGCCAGCTTCAGCGCCGCCGGGTTATGCGCCCCCTGGATCCAGCCACGGCGCACGTGCGGCACGTCCATCGCATGCCGCTCGATCAGGTTGAAAACCGCGTCGGCGGTCGCGCCGGCAAAACGCACCAGCCGTTCGCCGCGCTCGGCGCCAAACATCGAAACCAGCGCATCGGGATCGTACTTGAGGCCCGGAATCACCTGGCCGCCATTGCGCCCGGAACCGCCAAAGCCGATCTCGCGCGCCTCCAGCAGCGCCACGCGCACGCCTTGCTCGGCCAGGTGCAGCGCCGTGCTCAGGCCGGCGTAACCGCCCCCCACCACCAACACGTCGGCCTGCGCGGACTGCGCCAGCGGCTGCGTGTCCGGCGGCGGCGCCGCGGTGGCGGCCCAGAGCGAAGGAGCAAGCGGAAACGGCGTCTGCGACATGATGGTTCCTTACATGGGATGCAGCACGCGGCGCAGGAAATCCTGCGTGCGCGGGTGCTGCGGATGATTCAGCACTTCACGGGCGGCGCCCTGCTCCACCATCACGCCGCCATCGAAGAACATGACGCGATCGGCCACCTCGCGCGCGAAGCTCATCTCGTGCGTCACGACGACCATGGTCATGCCGGCTTCGGCCAGTTTGCGCATCACGCCCAGCACGTCGCCCACCAATTCCGGATCGAGCGCCGAGGTCGGCTCATCGAACAGGATCGCCTTGGGCTGCATGGCCAGCGCCCGCGCAATGGCCACGCGTTGCTGCTGGCCGCCGGACAATTGCGGCGGGTGCGCATCGGCCTTGTCCGCCAGGCCGACGCTGGCCAGCAGTTCGCGGCCGTGCTCGAGCGCCCGCGCGCGCGGCTCGCCCTTCACATAGATCGGCCCTTCCACCACATTTTCCAGCGCGGTGCGATGGGGAAAGAGATTGAAGCGCTGGAACACCATCGCCACCTGCGTGCGGATGGAAACGATGGACGGCGCGTCGCAATCCACCCGTTCGCCATCCACGGTGATGAGCCCGGCGTTGTAGCGCTCCAAGCCGTTGATGCAACGCAGAATGGTGGATTTGCCCGAATCGGAAGGCCCGATCACGCATACCACCTCGCCTTTGCGGACCTCGGCGTCGATGCCCTTGAGCACCTCCAGCGAGCCGAAGCTCTTGCGCACGCCTTTGAGTTCGATCATTTGGCGGCACTCCTTTTTTCCAGATGCCGCACCAGCAGGATCAGCGGCACGCACATCACCAGGTACATCAGCGCCACCAGCGAGAACACGGTGGCATTCTTGAAGGTGGACACCGCGATCAGCTTGCCCTGCAATGCCAACTCGGCCACCGTGATGGTGGAGGCCTGCGACGAATCCTTCAGCATCATGATCATGATGTTGCCGTAGGGCGGCAGCACGATCTTGACGGCCTGCGGCAGCACCACGCGGCGCATGGTCATGCTCCAGCTCATGCCCATCGCCATGGCCGCCTCGATCTGGCCGCGGTCGATGGCTTCGATGCCGGCGCGAAAATTCTCGGCCTGGTAGGCCGAGTAGGCGATGCCCAGGCCGATGATGGCGGCCTGCAGCGCCGTCAGCGCGATGCCCATGTCCGGCATCACGAAGTAGATGTAGAAGAGCAATACGATGATCGGAATGCCGCGCAGCAGATTGATCACGCCCGCGCTGAATTTGGACAGGTACTTGTTGCCGGACACGCGCATCAGTGCCCACACCAGCCCCAGCACGGTGGACAACACCAGCGAGCCCAGCGTCACCAGGATGGTGAGCTTGGCGCCCTCCAGCAATATCGGCAGGTACTCCGCCGCGTCTTTGAAGAATTCCGTCATGACTCCATCCATCCCGGCCAGGACCGGTTGACACAGGAAAATGCCCCACCCGCATGCGGCGAGGCGCACTCATCAAGCCGCCGCGCACGGCGCGGCCGGGACGGACGCGCCGCCCCACAAGTCTGCCGGCCGCCGAACCGGGCGGCGCCGGCCGCCACGCATCAGCTGGCGCCCAGCCCCCATTTCTTGAGGATCCGGTCAATTTCGCCATCGGCCTTCAACTTGGCCAGCGCCTTGTTGATGCGTTCGAGCAAGGCGGTATCGTCCTTGCGCGTGGCCAGCCCCAGGCTGCCCATGACGGTAGGCTGGTAGGACTGCGCCATCTTCAGGTTGGGATAGTTGCCCTGAGTCAGGATATAGGCGGCAATGGGATAGTCCATGAAACCGCCCTGGATGCGGCCGGCATTGGCGTCGCGCATCATGTCCGGCGGGTTGTCATAGAGCTTCACTTCCTTGAACATGCCGCTCTTCTGGATCGGCTCGACGAAGGCAGTACCCACCTGCACGCCCACCGTCATGCCTTTCATGTCGGCGAAAGACTTGTATTCCTTGTTGTCGCTCTTGAGCACCATCAGGCCCTCGCCATAGCGGTAGACCGGCTCGGAAAAACTCACCACCTGCTGGCGCTGGGGCGTAATGAACATGGCGGCCGAGACGATGTCGATGCGCTTGGAGGTCAGCGAACCGATCAGGGCGGAAAACGCCATGGGTTCGATCTGCACCCCGAAACCGGCCTCCTTGCCGACCGCCTTGATGATATCGACCATCACCCCCTCGATGGAGTTGGTCTTGGTGTCCAGAAAGGTGAACGGACTGCCGGTTGGCGTGGACCCGACCTTCAATACCGTTTGGGCCTGCGCGGCCGTAGCCGTGGACAACGCTGCGAATACAGAGACAACCAGAGTCTTGAATTTCATGACATTTCCTCATTTTGGCGAAAAAAACCCGGGTCCGGCCCGGAAGGCGGATGATTGCCCTGCGTCATCGCGCCGCTCTACCGTCCGCGCGTTCACGACGGCGGTTGCACCCCATCCCCCGCGGTCTGATTGATATTCGAGATGGCCCAGATGACCTCGGTCACCTGCGACCCGGGATTGCGCCAGCGACGCGGCGTGCTGCTGGCATAACAGAAGCTGTCCCCCTCGTTGAGCAGCACGACACGGTCGCCCACCCATAATTCGAGCGCTCCTTTGACCACCACCCCGATCTGCTCGCCTTGCCCGGTCACGAACAGTTCGTTGCCGGTGGAGCCGCCTGGCTCGATAGTGGCGCGGCAAAGATCCATGCTGCGGCAGGCCGGCGGCGTGTACATCTCCTTGACGATGCCCTTCTCGCGCAGATCGATGTAGCGATGCGTGCCGGCACGTGCAACGCGACCGCCATCCTCGACTTCGGTGTGTTCGGCATTGCGCAGCAACGTATTGACCGAAACACCGAATTCGCGCGCCAGCTGGTGCAGCATCTTGACCGAAGCCGAACTCAGGCCGCGCTCGATCTGGCTGAGCAAGCCCACCGACATGCCGCAGGCCTGCGCCACATCCGCCAGCGAGCGGCCATGCTGCTTGCGCAACTGGCGCAATTGCTGGCCCAGCCACATGTCGACCGCGGATTCGGGGCGACCCGCCGCCAGCGCCGGCTTGGACAGCGACGCATCGTCACGCGCAACGAAAGAAGATTGGCTCATGTGAAAATTTCATTTTTATATAATTTTCAATACTAAGGAGCTGGACGGGACACCACAACCTAGGAGCATCCCTAGGGCAGCAGGCTGGACGACCGCGGCAGCCGGAATTTGCGCAAGGCCAATCCCGGATGCCGACGGCGATGCCCGCGCCCGGCCGCGCGCGGGTGCGATGGCGCAATACAAAAAGGGAATGAGAGAGGAAGCGGCGCGCGGACCGCCCTGATTCAGGCGGTCCTGGGCTTGGCGCTCCGGCGCCTTTTCGCGGGCAACGGCGGCAGCGGCTCACCGGCCAATTCCGCCAGGAAACGTTCGTCGGCCAATGACAGCCCACCCTGGGCGCGGGCGGATTCGATCAACTCGGGACGGCGCACGGCAGTCAGCGCCAGCGAGCGCTCGCGGCGCCAACGCAGGATATTGGCGTGATGACCGCTCAGCAGCGGTGCCGGCACGGATACGCCTTCGTAGACCTCGGGGCGGGTGTAATGCGGGCTGTCCAACAAGCCGGACAAGGTCTTGTTGAAAGAATCCTGCAGCGCCGAATCGCCATCGTTCAGCACGCCCGGCAGCAGGCGCACCGCAGCATCAATAACCGCGAGCGCGGCGATTTCCCCGCCCGACAGGACGAAGTCGCCGAGGGAAATCTCATGCGTGACGCAACGCTCGATGAAGCGCTGGTCGACACCTTCGTAGCGACCACAGATGAGAATGAGGCCATCGCTGGCGGCCAGCGCCTCGGCGCCAGCCTGGTCGTAGCGCTTGCCGACGGGTGCGAGCAAGGCCACCGGCGCCGGCCCCAGGCCCTGCGCCTGGCGCGCCGCCTGGGCGGCATTGACAGCCGCTTCGAGCGGCGCGGCCATCATCACCATGCCGGGGCCGCCCCCATAGGGGCGGTCATCCACGGTACGGTGGGGATCGCTGGTGAAATCGCGCGGATTCCACGCATGCAGGGCCCAACGGCCCTGGGCGTGGGCCCGGCCGGTGACGCCGAGGTCACGCACCACCCCGAACATCTCGGGAAAGAGCGTCACGACGTCAATGCGCATCAGAGATCCGCGGGCCAGTCGCTGTCGATGCGGCGCGCGGCCAGATCGACGGCTTGGATGTGCGCGCGCACGAACGGAACGAGCATGTCGGCGGGCTTTCCCTTGGCGTTGAGAATGGTCTCGGGGCCGCTGGCCCCTTCCTTCTGGCGCAAGACCTTCAAAACGGCGTGGGCGCCGTTGTCGAAGACCTCGTCGACCACGCCGATGAGCGTGGCCTCGCCTGCCGCCGTGGTGTACAGCGAACAACCAATGAGATCGACCCAGTAGTATTCGTCTTCTTCGGGCGCGGGGAAGGAACCCCGCGGCGCCTGCACGGAAAACCCGCGCAACGCTTCGGCCTGGTCGCGATCGGAAATGCCCGCCAGTTGCGCCACCACGGTGGCCCCCTGCGAACGGGCTTGCACGACTTTATATGCGACAGGCACAGACGCGACAGCGCCCCGCGCCAATTCAGGCACAGGGCGAGTCAACCACCATTGAGAAGCTGAGCGCAGCACTTCGGCATTGGCCGAATGCGGCTGCACCTTGACCCAGCCTTTCACACCGTAGGCCGCACTGATGCGGCCCAGCTCGATCAAGTCCGCAGGCGCCGCGTTGGAAGTAGCGGCATCAGACATGTCGGGCTATCGGTTTCGTACAGCGTAGCTGGAAACTAGCAAGGTTCAGGCGTGCGACGCGGGCATCAAGCCGCGGCGGAAACCTTGGCCGAGTAGTCCTTGACCAGACGCTCGACGGCCGGCGACAGCTGGGCGCCGTTGCTGGTCCAGTGTTGCACGCGATCCAGCGAGATGCGCAGATTTTCAGCGCCGTCGTTGCCGACGGGGTTGTAAAAACCCACGCGCTCGATGAAGCGGCCGTCGCGACGGTTGCGCGAATCGGTGGCCACCAGGTTGTAGAACGGACGCTTCTTGGACCCACCGCGGGCCAGGCGAATCACCACCATAGGTAATCCCTTGAATTAGTTGTGAAAAACGGGAAATTCTAGCACTTAAACATGCCAGCTGGCAAATGCCCAAGCCGAATCCTGCGAGAGCAGCGCGATTCATGCGCGAAAACGCGACATATACGCCGCATACGGCATTCTACAAAACAAAATGCGGGCCGAAGCCCGCCTTGGCCAGTACAAGCCAAGCATACACCCGATTGCAGCAATCGGAATGCGTCATCCTGTGCCACGCCCGGCCGGAGTCATGGGCCGAGCCGCCAGCGCGGCGCTAGCGGCGGCGCAGGAAATGCACGCCGCGGCCATCGGCCTCGTGTTGCGCGACCAGCACATTGCCGGTCTGCCGCGAAAACGCCTGGAAATCGCGGATGGCGTTGCGGTCGGTGGTAACGACACGCAGCACCTGCCCGCTTTCCATCTGCGCCAGGGCTTTCTTGGCGCGCAGGATGGGCAGCGGGCAGGTCAGCCCGCTGGCATCCACTTCCTGATCGAAGGACGGCGCCGCGCCGCCCATGTCAGAGGCGCTCATCGACCCACTGCTGCACGCTGGCGATCGCGGCCGGCAAGGCCGCGAGGTCGGTGCCGCCCCCCATGGCCATGTCCGGACGGCCGCCGCCCTTGCCGCCTACCTGGCTGGCGACAAAGCCCACCAGGTCGCCAGCCTTGATACGGCCGGTCAGGTCGGCCGTGACGCCGCCGACGACGCTGATCTTGCCGTCGGCCGAGCCGGTGGCCAGCAGCACCACGGCGGGCTTGAGGCGATCCTTCAGGTTGTCGACCATGCCACGCAGGGCCTTGGGATCGACGTCGCCAATACTGGCGGCCAGCAGCTTGATGCCCTTGAGCTCGACGGCAGCGGAACTGGCAAGATCGTTGCCGGCGCTGGCGGCGAGCTTGCTGCGCGATTGCTCCAGGTCTTTTTCGAGTTGCTTGACCTGGTCCTGCACCTGCGCGATGCGGGCCGGCAGGTCGGCGGGCGTGCTGCGCAGCATGCCGGCCACCTGGGTCAGCAAGGCGCTCTGGTTCTGCACCCAGGCCAGGGCGTTGTCGCCCGTGATGGCCTCGATACGGCGCACGCCGGCGGCCACGCCGCCTTCGGACACGATCTTGAACAGGCCGATGTCGCCGGTGCGGCCGACATGGGTGCCGCCGCACAATTCGCGCGAGAAGCCGATGTCGAGCACGCGCACGGTGTCGCCGTACTTCTCGCCGAACAGCGCCATGGCGCCGCCCTTGACGGCGTCGTCATAGGCCATGACCTGGGCCACGGTGGGCTGGTTGGCGAGAATCTCGGCGTTGACGATGGCCTCCACGCGGGCGATCTGCTCGGCGGTCAGGGGCGCGTCCTGCGCGAAGTCGAACCGGGTCTTGTCGGGGTCGACCAGCGAGCCGCGCTGCTGCACGTGCGCGCCCAGCACCTGGCGCAGCGCCTTGTGCATCAGATGGGTGGCCGAGTGGTTACGCACGGTGCGGGCGCGGCGCACCGCGTCCACGCGCGCCAGCACGGTGTCGCCCACCGCCAGCTTGCCCTCTTCGAGCGTGCCATGATGGCCGAACACGCCGGACTGGATCTTCAGGGTGTCGCCCACAGCGAAACGCATGCCGACGGCTTCGAGCAGGCCGGTATCGCCGACCTGGCCGCCGGACTCGGCGTAGAACGGGGTGGCGTCCAGCACCACCACGGCGCTCTGGCCGGCCTGAACCTGCTGCACCTGGGTGCCGTCAACGTACAGGGCGGTGACCTTGACGTTGTCGAGCTCGAGTTTTTCGTAGCCTTCGAAACGCGTTTCCGCGCCTTCGTAGCTCAGCCCTTCGGCCATCTTGAACTTGCCGGCGGCACGGGCCTGGTCGCGCTGGCGTTCCATGGCGACCTCGAAGCCAGCCATGTCGACGTCGACCTCGCGTTCGCGGCAGATGTCGGCGGTCAGGTCCACCGGGAAGCCGTAGGTGTCGTACAGCGTGAACAGCGTGGTGCCATCCAGTTGGCCGCCCTTGGGCACGTTGGCCAGCGCGCCGTCGAGGATGCGCATGCCGTGCTCCAGCGTTTCGCCAAAGCGTTCTTCTTCCTGCTTGAGCACCTGTGCCACGCGCTCGGCGGTGGCGGCGAGCTCCGGATAGGCTTCGCCCATCTCGGCGACCAGGTCGGGCACCAGGCGATGGAAGAACGGCTTGGTCTGGCCCAGCTTGTAGCCATGGCGCAGCGCGCGGCGCACGATGCGGCGCAACACGTAGCCGCGGCCTTCGTTGCTGGGGATGACGCCGTCGACGATCAGGAACGAGCAGGCGCGGATGTGGTCGGCGATGACCTTGAGCGAATTGTTTTCCAGGTCCTTGACGCCGGTTTCGCGCGCGGCGGCGGCGATCAGGTGCTGGAACAGGTCGATTTCATAGTTGGAGTGGACGTGCTGCAGCACGGCCGCGATGCGCTCCAGACCCATGCCGGTATCGACACAGGGGCGCGGCAGGCGCGTCATGTTGCCGGCGGCATCGCGCTCGAACTGCATGAACACCAGGTTCCAGATCTCGATATAGCGGTCGCCGTCTTCCTCGGGCGATCCCGGGGGGCCGCCCCAGATCTCGGGACCGTGGTCGTAGAAGATTTCCGAGCACGGGCCGCAGGGACCGGTGTCGGCCATCTGCCAGAAGTTGTCCGACGCGTAGCGCGCGCCCTTGTTGTCGCCGATGCGGATGATGCGCTCGGCCGGCACGCCGACTTCCTTGGCCCAGATGTCATAGGCCTCGTCGTCTTCCTGGTAGACGGTGACCCAGAGCTTCTCGGCCGGCAGCTTGTAGACCTGCGTCAGCAGTTCCCAGGCGTACTGGATGGCGTCACGCTTGAAGTAGTCGCCGAAGCTGAAATTGCCCAGCATTTCGAAGAACGTGTGATGGCGGGCGGTGTAGCCCACGTTCTCCAGATCGTTGTGCTTGCCGCCCGCGCGCACGCTGCGCTGCGACGAGGTGGCACGCGTGTACGACCGCGATTCCTTGCCCGTGAAGACGTCCTTGAATTGGACCATGCCCGAATTGGTGAAAAGCAGGGTCGGATCGTTGCCCGGCACGAGCGACGACGAAGGAACGATGGTGTGTCCCTTGGACTTGAAAAATTGCAGGAACTGCTGGCGAATCTCGGAGGATTTCATCGTGGATGAAGCAGGATTTAGGCGAATCGTTGATTATAGAGGGTTGTCGGCGGCTTGCACCTTAGGGAACGTCCGGCCGTCGCCGTCCGACACGCGCCGCGCCCGCGCGGCAAGGCGACCGCCTCGGAATGTCAGGGCCTCCCAACTGCCCGCCAGCACCAGGTAAGGCGGGCGCCGGGCATAAGGCAGCACCCGCTCGCCGTCC
The DNA here is from genome assembly GCF_902859765.1 of Achromobacter pulmonis. GTDB lineage: Bacteria > Pseudomonadota > Gammaproteobacteria > Burkholderiales > Burkholderiaceae_B > Achromobacter > Achromobacter pulmonis. The sequence continues at coordinate 29,733 of NZ_CADIJV010000019.1, read as the reverse complement.
GGCCCGACCCCGAAAATGGCTGGTACCGCCTGGCCCGGCGCGAATTGCAGCCAGGTCTCGCGGCCATCGTCGAACACCTGCATGGGCGCCACCGCGGCATCGCCGGACAGGCGCCAACCGAAGTGAAACCCATGCGCGGCCGGCTCGCCCGCGCGCCAAGCCGGACCGGCAAACGCCCCCGGGCCGGACAATGGCGCACACCCGGCCAATACCGCCAACGCGGCTGTCAGAACAAGTTTCCGTATCATGGCATCGCCTCCCCGGGTCATGGCGATCCGACAGCGGGCCGCCTCGGCGACATGGTGGCGGCGCGCCCGCCGCGCGGGTAGATCGGCATATACGCATGGACCGGATTGCCCCACCGGCTCCGGGCAGCAAAAAGCCCGGTCTGGCAACCGGGCTTGCGGACGGGTAGCGGCCGGTGCGATCGCGCCAGCCGATGCGCCTGGCCTTAACGCTGCGCGGCGATGCTGCGCGCCTGGCTGGCCGCGTTGTTCAACGCCGCCACCGGCGGCGTCTTGCCGTCGAACGCATCGTTGAGCTGCTGGTTGAACACCGGCTCGATGCGGTCATAGTGGGCCATGCGGAAACCGCGGCTGTTGGCCGCCGGACGGTTGCTCATGGACGCGACCACCGCCTGGGCGCCGGGGATGCGCTTGTAGAACGACACGTCCGAGGCGCGGAAGGCGGCTTCGGTCAGCGGCAGATAGCCGGTCCGCTGGTGCCACTCGGCCGCAATGACAGGCTTGGACAGCCAGGCCAGGAACTGCGCCGTGGCCTTCTCTTCGGCCTGCGGATGGCCGCCAAGCGCCCACAGCGCCGAACCGCTGACGAACGGCTGGCCGCCGTTCTTGGTGACCTGATCGTAATACGGCAACGGCGCCACGCCGAACGACAGCGACTTGGTATTCAGGAATTGTCCGAACGACCCCGAATTGCCGGTCAGCACGGCGCATTCGCCCTTGGCGAAAAGCTTGTCGGCGGTGTTGTCGGCAGAGTGCGCCATGAACAGCAGCGAACGCTTCCAGCTGACCATGAGCGACACATGGCGCATGTAAAGCGTATCGAACTGCATCGCCGGCGCGGCGCTCTTCTTGGTGATGGCGTCAAGGCCATTGTTGTTGCTGGTGTAGGGCTGGTTATTGACCGGCGCCAGGTTTTCCAGGTGGATCGCCACCTGGTCGCTCGAAGCGTAGGGACAGTCGAGATCGGCCACATCGCGCAGCTTCAGCAGCTCGCCCTGCAGGCCGGTCCAGGTGCGGGCAGGCTTGTCGGGATCGAGGCCGGCCTTCTTGTAGGCGGCGGTGTTGTAGAACATCACCGGTATTTCGGCCATCCAGGGGAAAGCCAGCAGGCGTCCCTTGCTGTCACGAATGAAGCTGCTGGTGGCCGGCACGAACCAGTTCAGGTCCTTGACCGGATACTTGGCCAGCAATTCGTACATCGGCAGGATCGCCTTGTGCTCGGCCACGACTTCCGGCGAATGGTTGTCGTTCAGTTGCACCAGGTTGGGGGCCTTCTTGGCCTTGACCGCGGCGGTCGCTTCCTGCTGCAGTTGCGCCTGCGTCGGGAAGGCGCGCAGGACCACTTTGACCTGGTCCTGCTCCTTGTTGTACTGCTTGGCCAGCTTCTCGAACTCGGCCTTGTTCGCGTCCGGCAGGGTGTGCCAGACCTGGATTTCGACGGGTGCCGCGTGGACCGCGCCTGCGACCGCCATGGCGGCGCCAAACACCCATGCCCGCCGGCTGGCGAACAGTGCGCGGGCAACGCCCGCCAATTGCAATTTCTTCATAGGTTCATAGACCAAGAAAAGGGAATTCCGGTTCTGGACGACGTCCGCTCAGCAGATCGGCCAGCGCCCGGCCCGAGCCGACGCCCATCGTCCAGCCGAGAGTACCGTGTCCGGTATTGACATACAAATTGGGGATATGGCTGCGGCCGATGATGGGCACGTTCGAGGGGGTGGACGGGCGCAGGCCCGACCAGTAACTGACGCGTTCGAAGTCGAGCGCGTCGGGAAAGAGTTCGCGGGCCAGCCGCGTCATGGCCTCGCAGCGGCCGGTATTGAGTTCGCGCGAATAGCCCGACAGCTCCGCGGTGCCGGCCATGCGCAGGCGGTCGCCCAGGCGCGAGAACACCACTTTGTGGCTGCTGTCCGTCAGGCTGACCGTGGGCGCGCCGTCCGGCTTCAGGACCGGGAAGGTGGCCGAGTAGCCCTTGGCCGGATAGACATTGCATGGAATGCCCAGCGGCCGCAGCAGCGACGGGCTGAAACTGCCCATCGCCACGACGTAGGCGTCGGCCGCCAGGGTGGCGTAGCGGCCATCGGGCTCGATCAGCTCCACGCTCTGCACCGCACCGCCCTGCGTGACCAGGCGCGTGACACGGGTGCTGTAGCGGAATTCGACGCCGGCGCGCGCGCAGCGTTCGGCCAGCGCCACCGTGAACAGGTGGACGTCGCCGCTTTCGTCTTCGGGGGTGTAGTCGCCGCCGACGATGGTGCCGCGATGCGGCGCCAGTGCCGGCTCGATGGCGACCACCTCGTCGGCCGACACTACCCGCCGCTCGACGCCGAAATCGCGCATCAGGCCGGCGGCGCGCTGGGAATTCTCGAATTCGTGGGGATCGCGATAGAAATTCAGGATGCCGCGTTCGAGGTGGTCGTATTCGATGCCGAGTTCGGCGCGCATGCCGCGCAAGGTGGCGCGGCTGTATTCGGCCATGCGGACCATGGCGCGGATGTTCGGCGCCAGGCGGCCCGGCAGGCACTCGCGCAGGAACGCCAGGCCCCACATCCATTGACGCCAGTCCAGTTGCGGACGGAACAGCAGCGGCGCGTTGTCCTGGAACATCCACTTGAGCAGCTTCAGGGGCGCCTGCGGATTGGCCCAGGGCTCGGCGTAGGAGACCGAGATCTGCGCGCCGTTGGCGAGGCTGGTCTCCTGGGCGGGTCCGGTGCAGCGGTCGATGACCACGACGTCGTGGCCGGCCTGGCTCAACCACCAGGCGCTGGAGATTCCGATGATGCCGCTACCCAATACCGCTACTTTCATGCCCGCATTGCTCCCTGCGTACCCGCTGGGCCCACGGACACGATGTCCGCCTCCCGCGGCAAGCCGCTGCCAGATGACACCGCAGTTTACCCCGGCGCCCCGCCCTCGCCTACGCCCGCCGTCATCAAAAAAAGGGAAGGAACCCGTCGTTGCCGGATCCCTCCCCTTCGATTGGCGGCCGCCTGATATCGATCAAGTCGCGGCTTTCGCCAGATCGGCCTCGGACGTGAACGCGTCCGCGTAGAACTCTTCGGCCGGCAGGCCGCGCTGGGCGCTGAATTCGCGCCGCGCGGCATCGACCATGGGCGGCGCGCCGCAGGCGTAGACCTGATAGCCGGACATATCGGGGATGTCATGCATCACCGCGTCGTGGACGAAACCGTCGCGTCCGCTCCAGCCATCTTCCTCGAGCGCGTTGGAGACCACCGGCACATAGCGGAAGTCCGGCAGGTCACGCGCCCACGACTGCGCCAGCGCGTCCATGTACAGATCGCGCGGACGCCGACCGCCCCAGTACAGCGCAACCGGCCGCCGGATATTCTTGTGGATCATGTGCTCGACGATGGCCTTGACCGGCGCGAAACCCGTGCCGCTGGCCAGCAGAATGATCGGCTTGTCGCTGTCTTCGCGCAGGAAGAACGACCCGAACGGGCCTTCCAGGCGCAGGATTTCGCGCTCTTTCATCTGCGTGTCGCCGGCGCCGAACACGTGGTCGGTGAACACGCCGCCGGGCAGGTGACGGATGTGCAGCTCCAGCGGGCTGCCGGTGTGCGGCGCGCCGGCCATGGAATAACTGCGGCGGCGGCCGTCCTTGAGGATGATCTCGATGTACTGGCCGGCGTAGTAGCGGAACTGCTCCGACGCGGGCAGTTGCAGCTTGAGCACGACCACGTCGGGCGCCGCCTTTTCCATCGTCTGCACTCGCGAAGGCAGCTTGCGGATCTGGATATCGCTGGCCAGCCGCACTTCGGTGGATTCGACCACCATGTCGGAAGCGGGCCGGGCCTGACAGAACAGGGTGTAGCCGTCGGCCAGTTCCTCGGGCGACAGGATCTGCGCGGGGTACTGGCCGGCGTCGAACTCCCCTGACACCACTTTGCCCTTGCAGGTGGAGCAGGCGCCGTTGCGGCAGCTATAGGGCAGCACGATGCCGGCAGCCAGGGCGCCGTCGAGCACGGTCTGGCCCGGCTCGACCGGGAATTGATGCTTGCTGGGTTGGATGATGACCTGGAAGCTCATGATGAAACGTATCAGGGGGGATCAGGGTTGACGGCGCATCGCTGGACGCGCCGCGCGGCCCGGCCTCAGGCCGGGAACTTGCGGATTTCCTTGACGCGGTTGGCGTCGTCCACCAGCACGACCTGCGGCTTGTGGGTGGCGGATTCGTCTTCGGACATCGGCCCGTAGGTGCAGATGATCATCAGGTCGCCGACCTGGGCGCGCCGCGCGGCCGCGCCATTGAGCGAGATGATGCCGCTGCCGCGGGCGGCCTTGATGATGTAGGTGTCGAAGCGCTCGCCGTTGTTGATGTTGTAGAGCTCGATACGTTCGAACTCGCGCATGCCGGCAGCGTCCAGCAGGTCTTCGTCGATGCCGCAAGAGCCTTCGTAGTGGAGGTCGGCTTCGGTGACCGTGACGCGGTGCAGCTTGGCCCGCAGCATGATGCGTTGCATGATGGGAATATCCTGGTATCGCGTGCCGGAACGCGATGTAATGCGATGAATGCGAAAGCGCCCGCGACTGGCGAGCATTCGCGGGCATGCCGCCGGACGGCAACCGGTTTTGCCGCCGGCAGCCGGTATTCTATAGTTTTTGCGCGACCAACCGGCCCATCGCGGCGTCTGCCGCCACATGGCGGCATTGACCATAGCCCCGGACCCGCGGCCGGGTCCTTCCGCCCCCGGGCCCCGTCGCCTAGAAATCCAGCTCGATCTCGACCGCGTCGCCCACTTTCAGGCGCGCGCCAGCCGGAGCGTCGACAATCGCGTTCTGGCCGAACACCACCCCGATCTCCAGGTTGCGGTAGCCCGCCAGCGTACGGCCCGGCTCGTCGTGCTGCACGGCGGTGAGCGGGTCGATGTCGGGAATCGAGCAACGCGTGCACGGCTTGACGAACGCCATGCCGACCGCGCCCACGGAAATCATGGCGGTATGGTCTTCCTCGAAGGCTTCCCATTCACCCTGCACCACGATATTGGGCCGGAACCGGTCCATCGGCACCGGCGCCACCCCCTTGGCCCGCAGGCGGGCATTCAGATCGTCGAGCGACGCCTGGTTCGCCACCAGCAGGGGAAAGCCGTCGGCAAAGCCGAAGAAGTGATCGCCCCCGAAGCGGGCAGCCAGGTCAGGATGGCCGGCGCTCCATTGGTCCACCCACTCCGGCTTGGCCGGCCGCGTGGCGCTGGCATCGACCTTGTACAGGCGGCAAGGCGTCTTGAGAAAGTCCGAGCACCATTGCGCGGCGGCGGCGCTTTCGCGCCGCGCCTGGAGGGTGTCCTTCCATACGCCGACCGTTTCGACATCGGCCTGCAGCGCCGAACCATCCAGCGGCACCAGCAGGTCCGCCATGCCCGGCGCCGACAGCCGCAGCGCGTCGGCCGAGAGCGCCGTGCGGATCAGGGCCATGGCGGGCCACTGGCGCTGCGTCATGAACTGGCCGTCGGCGCCCACCAGCATCCAGCGGCGATCATGCGCCAGGCCGGCCCGATCCAGCGGCGACTCGTCCAGATCGATGCCGGCACAGGATTTGACCGGGTAGATATGCAGGCTGAGGATACGGGCGGACATGGCGGCGGATTCCGGCAAGGCAAGGACCGAGAGCATAGCGGAAGGACGAAAAAAAGCCCAGGCCACGGGCCTGGGCTGCGGGCGCTGGCAAGCGCCCTGGGCAGATTGCCTTGACGTCAGCCGCCAACCAACTTCAGCGTGTCCAGCGGCGTCACCGCCTTGAACGCCTTGCGCGTGGCGATATGCTCCGGACGCGGGGTCAGGCCGTACTTGGGCGGTTCCAGCGTGTTTTCCATGCTGTTGTAGACCATGAACACATTGGCGCGCGGCCACGGCGAAATGTTGCTGTTGGAGCCATGCATGGTGTTGCAGTCGAAGAACACCACCGAACCCGCCTTGGCAGTCATGGAGCGAATACCGCCCTGTTCGACCAGCAGTTGCAGGCTGACCGGATCCGGCACGCCGTACTCCTGCTTCTTGAGCGACTGCTTGTAGTGCTCATTGGGCGTCTCGCCGACGCACGAGATGAACTGGCGATGCGACCCCGGCACCAGCATCAGCGGGCCGTTGCAATCGTTGTTCTCGGTCAGTAGCACCGAGCAGCTCAGCGCGCGCATCGACGGCATGCCATCTTCCACATGCCAGGTCTCGAAGTCGGAGTGCCAATAGAACTCCTTGCCCTTGAAGCCCGGCTTCATGTTGGCGCGGGACTGGTGGATGTAGACTTCCGAGCCCAGGATCTGGCGCGCCACGTTGACCAGCCGCGGATCGCGCACCAGGCGCGCCAACACCGGGTTGAGCACGTGCACCATGAAAATCGAGCGGACCGCGTTGCTGCCCGGCTCGGTGATCGATTCTTCGCGGCGGACAATCGACGGGTCGCGCGTCATGCGCTCGACTTCGGCCGACAACGCCTGCACCTCGGCGGCGGAGAACAGGTCTTCCAGCAGCAGGAAGCCGTCGCGCTCATAGCTGCCGATCTGCTCGGCGCTCAGGGCGTCGGCGTATTTGCCGTCTTCGTAGACCACCGGATCCTGGCGGGAAATGATGGCGGAACTGCGATCCGTACGGGAGGCGTACGGATCCTGCGCAGGTGAGATCATGCGAACCTCCTTGTATCAGGCCGCTTGGGCTTCGGCTTCAGGCAAGGCGTAGACGCCTTCTTTATCATGCACTTCCTGGCCGGTCAGCGGCGGGTTGAAGACGCAGATGACGCGCAGCGGCTCCTTGCCGCCGCACAGCCAATGCTCGTCATGTTCATTCAGGGCATAGACCACGCCGGGCCCGAGTTCGTACTTCTTGCCGTCGGCAATGGTCTCGATGGAACCGTCGCCCTCGATGCACCAGACCGCTTCCAGGTGATTCTTGTAATGGATGTGGGTGCGGCCACCCGGGAAGATGGTGGTTTCATGAAACGAAAAACCCATGCCATCCTTCTTGAGCAGCACGCGGCGGCTCACCCAGGTATCAGTGCGGACTTCGTCGGCGGTGCCGATCACATCTTTGACATTGCGTACGATCATTGACGTTTTCCTCCAAATTTCAGGATGCGGGCGGACTGCCCCTCTTCGGCCAGCGCGTCGGCCACGCTGGCTTCGATCACGTCCAGGCCCTTGGTCAGCAGCTCTTCCTCGATGGTCAGCGCCGGCAGCAGCTTGAGCACTTCGTCATGCGCGCCCGAGGTTTCAATGACCACGCCACGCTTGAAAGCGTTGGCGGCGATGCGGTTGGCCAGCGCGGGCTCGGCGTTGCTCACCAGGCCCTGGATCAGGCCGCGGCCGCGCACCGACAGGCCAGCGTTGGGATAGCTGTGCACCAGGTTTTCCAGCCAGTCGCGCACCAGGCGCTCCTTGCGCTGGATCTCGGCGGTGAACGCGGTGTTGGCCCAGTAGGTTTCCAGCGCCTGGGTGGCGGTGACGAACGCCAGGTTGTTGCCGCGGAAGGTGCCGCTGTGGGCGCCGGGCTTCCAGATGTCGAGCTCGGGCTTCATCAGCACCAGCGACATCGGCAGGCCGAAGCCCGACAGCGACTTGGACAGCGTGATGATGTCGGGACGGATACCGGCCGCCTCGAAGCTGAAGAAGGTGCCGGTGCGGCCGCAACCGACCTGGATATCGTCCACGATCAGCAGCATGTCGTGGCGCTTGCAGAGCTTGTCCAGTTCCTTGAGCCAGCGCAGCGTGGCGACGTTGACGCCGCCCTCGCCCTGCACCGTTTCGACGATGACGGCGGCGGGCTTGTCCAGACCGCTGCTGGGGTCTTCCAGCATGCGCTCCAGATACGCCATCGTGTCCACGTCGGGACCGAAATAGCCGTCATAGGGCATGAAAGTGGTATTGGCCAGCGGGTAGCCGGAGGCGTCGCGGAACTTCATGTTGGCGGTCACCGCCAGCGAGCCGCCGCTGACGCCGTGAAAACCGTGCGTGAAGGAAATCACATTGGGACGTCCCTTCACCTGGCGCGCGATCTTGAGCGCCGCCTCGACCGCATTGGTGCCGGTGGGGCCGGTGAACTGCAGGGTGTATTGCCAGTTGCGCGGCTTGAGCAGCACGCGGTCGACCGTCTCGAGAAAGCGCTTCTTGGCGCTGGTGGCCATGTCCAGGCCATGCACCACGCCATCTGCCTGCACGTACTCGAGCAGCTTTTCCTTGAGGATCGGATTGTTGTGGCCGTAGTTCAGGGTACCGGCGCCGCTGAAGAAGTCGATGTACTCACCACCGTCTTCGTCGACCAGCGTCGACCCTCTGGCCTGGCTGAAGATCACGGGAAACGACCGGATATAGCCCCGTACTTCCGACTCCATCCGGTCGAAGATTTTCAAGTCCATGTGATTAATCCTCCCTTTCATCTCATAAGTTGACAGACGGCCAGACTCCTTGCCGCATGCGCGCCAGGCGCATCCGGATACGTCAAGCCATCCCGGTTTTCGACAGGACCGCGTTGCCGCCTCAGGGGGCGGGCAAGGTGAACGGGCCTATCCTCAACAACATCTCGTCGTCATGGTCCGCGCCCCCGAACAATTGCCGGTCGAAGAACGGCTGCTCGGAAACGTGGGCGCCCAGCTCGCCGGCCAGGCCGGCGAAGGTACGGCGCGAGGCCTGGTTGTCAGGCGCCACCGTGGTTTCAAGATGACGAACATGCGCGAGGCTCTCGCGTTGCAAGAGCGCCCGAAGCATGGCGCGGCCTAACCGTTGGCCGCGTGCGCGGGTGTGCACGGCGACCTGCCAGACGAACAACACGTCGGGCCTGTCGGCAAGCACGTAAGCGGAGATAAATCCATCGATGCGTCCTCCGGCGCTTTCGGCCAGGACGCAGGTGCCGCGGTTGTGCTCGCACAGGAGCAGGTACGCGTATAGGGAATTGAGGTCGAGTGGCGGGCACTCGGATACAAGCTGGTGGATCGCGGCGCCGTCCTTGCGGCGAGGCTCACGCAACTGATGCGTTTTGCTGCCCGCCGCCGGCGCCACGGCACTTGAGTTCGTAGGGTCGTGCAGTTCGTTTGCTCTCATACAACCAATCCCGATTCGGGAGGCGCGCCACCCGTGGGCACCTCGAGGATGGGCGACGACACATCGCCCTGGGTTTCCGTCGCGACCCCGCTCTCTTCTTCCATGAGCGCAACGATGCGCTCGAGCGACAGGGTGATGGTGGCCTGCTCCAACTCCGGCAACGCGTTGAGCGCGTCGGCCAGGTGCTTTTGCAGCGGCGACGGCGCCTGCTGCGCGACTTCGCGGCCGACGTCGGTGGCAGTCACGAAAACGATGCGGCGGTCTTCGCGGCCGCGTTCGCGGCGGATCAGCCCCTTGTCTTCCAGGCGATCGAGAATGCCGACGACCGTGCTGGGGCTGACGTGGATTTCGCGGCTGATGGCCGTGGCCGTCAGCGGCCCGTTGGCGATGACCGTACGCAGGCACATCAGCTGCGGCGCGGTGATGTGGCTCACCGCGGACAACTGGCGCGAATGCAGCGCAATGGATCGGGTGATCCGGCGCAGTGCCCGCAGAATGCGCAGGTCATATTGCTGCGCGGGGTCGGTTACGGTCTGTTTATTCATGACTGAATTAGTTCAGCTAAATTGATTTCTATACGAATGATATGAGTGACCTATCCCTGTGTCAAACCGGATCAACCCCCATTTTGTAATCATTTCCGCCTAATCCGCCGTCAAGTCGCTGGGGGCTTCCCTGGGAAATCAGGACGTTACGATTTGCCGGAATCGCTCTACATTTCGTAAATAAAACATATGTTTTATTTTTTACTATAGATATATCATTTGTTTTACAACCCCTCTCCCCGGCCCCCATGATCGCTTCGTCCCTGCAAGACCATCTGCGCCAGCTGAGCGCCACGCTGCCCGCCGAGTTGCAGCGCGCCGCGCACTGGGTGCTGGCCAATCCGGCCGAGGTGGGGCTATGGTCGATGCGCCGGCAGGCGCAGGCGGTGGGCGTGTCTCCCGCTACCATGCTGCGGCTGGCGCGCGCCGCCGGCCATGACAGCTACGAAGCCTTCCGCGCGCCGTTCCAGCGCGCCCTGACCGGCGACGGCCTGCGCGAGCGCGCGGCGCGCCTGCAGACATCGCACGCGCAACGCGGCGGCGAGCCGGGCCAGGATGCGCTGACCCGATCACAGACGGCAGCGCTGGCCTCGGTCTGGCAAGCCAACGACGCGGCCGCGTTCGATGCCGCCGTCGATGCCTTGCTGCGGGCCCGTCAAGTAGGTTTCCTGGGCATGCGCTCGGCATTCGGCATCGCCTTCCAGATGCGCTATGCCTACCACCTGCTGCGCCGCAACGGCATCCTGATCGATGGACTGGGCGGCGCGCCGGCCGAAGACGCCGACTGCCTGCAGGCGGGCGATGCGCTGGTGGTGGTGTCGCAAGCCCCCTATCCCGCCGCCACGGTGCGCCTGAGCCGCCAGATCGCCGCCCGCGGCGTCACCGTGCTGGCGCTGACCGACAGCGTCACCAACCCGGTGGCGCAGGCCGCTCGCCACGTGCTGCATTTTGCCCGCCCGCCCGAAGGCGGCGCGCCGGCGCCGGCGCCGCATGACCCCGCCTCTTTTTTCCACAGCACCGCGGGCCTGCTGGGCTTGGCCGAGCACCTGATCGCACGACTCGCGGCCCGCGGCGGCGACGAGGTGCTGCACCGCCTGGCCGAGATCGAGACACGGCTGCAGGCCGACGGCGCCTATTGGCCACAACCGCCGCGCCGGCGCGGCCGCACCCCGTCCCCCGACTGAATCCCCCCTGCGCCACGCACACGCCCTTTCCCACTGCCCCCTCGCCACGGAGTCCCTCGCCATGACCAGCACCCGAGTCCTTCATCGTTCCCTGCGCGCCACGCCCCCTGTCGCGGTCCGCGGCCAGGGCGTCTGGCTCTATGACCAGGCGGGCCGCGCCTACCTGGACGGCTCGGGCGGCGCGGCGGTCTCGTGCCTGGGGCACAACCATCCGGACGTGCAGGCCGCGATGCACGCGCAGATCGACGCGCTGGCCTACGCCCACACCAGTTTCTTCACCACCGAGGTCGCCGAAAAGCTGGCCGCGACGCTGGTGGCCGACGCGCCGGCCGGCACGTCACATGCCTACTTCGTCTCGGGCGGCTCGGAAGCGGTCGAAGCGGCGCTGAAGATGGCGCGCCAGTACTACGTCGAGATCGGCCAGCCGCAACGTCGCCATATCGTGGCGCGGCGCCAGAGTTATCACGGCAACACGCTGGGCGCGCTGGCGGTGGGCGGCAACGCCTGGCGCCGCGCACAGTTCGCGCCGCTGCTGATCGAAGTGGCCCACGTCGCGCCGTGTTACGCCTACCGCGACCAGCATGCTGGCGAGACCGATGAACAATATGCCGAGCGGCTGGCGCAGGAACTGGAACAGACCTTCCAACGGCTCGGCGCCGACAGCGTGATGGCCTTCGTCGCCGAACCGGTGGTGGGCGCCACGTCAGGCGCGGTGACTGCGGTGCCCGGTTATTTCCGCCGCATCCGCGAGGTCTGCGATCGCCACGGGGTGCTGTTGATCGCCGACGAGGTGATGTGCGGCATGGGTCGCACCGGCACGCTGTATGCCGTTGAACAGGAAGGCATTACGCCCGACCTGATCACCATCGCCAAGGGTCTGGGCGGCGGCTACCAGCCAATTGGCGCGGTCATGGCGCAGGAACGCATCGTGCAGGCGATGCAGCAGGGCAGCGGCTTCTTCCAGCACGGTCACACCTATCTGGGCCACGCCACTGCCTGCGCGGCCTCGCTGGCGGTGCAGGAAGTGATCAAGCGCGACAAGCTGCTGGCGCGGGTGCGCGCCCAGGGCGAGGGGCTGCGCCAGCGCCTGCAACAGGCGCTGGGCGCGCACCCGCACGTCGGCGACATCCGCGGCCGCGGTCTGTTCATGGGCGTGGAACTGGTGCGTGACCGCGCCAGCAAGGCGACCTTCGATCCGGCGTTGTCGCTGCACGCGCGCATCAAGCGTGAAGCCATGGCGCGCGGCCTGATGGTCTATCCGATGGGCGGCACCATCGATGGCCGCCAGGGCGACCACGTGCTGCTGGCCCCGCCCTTCATCATCACGGACGATGAACTGGACCAGCTGACCGAACGCCTGGCCGATGCCATCGACGCGGCCATCGCAAGCGCCGGCGCCCGATAGCGTGCTGGCGGCCGCCTATGCCGCCACGCGCCGCCACGCGGGCCACGCACCGAGGGTCAGCGCGCGCAGCAGCCATTCGACCGGACCCTGGGCATGGTGGCGCAGCCACCATGCCGAGAATGGCAATTGCGCCCCGAAAATCGCCCCGGCAATCAACAGCGCCGCGCCCGGCGACACGCCACCCGAGAGCCGCAACCCCCAGCCGGTGAAGATGAAGGCGCACACCACCGATTGCATGAGGTAGTTGCTCAGGGCCATGCGGCCGGCCGGCGCCAGCGTGCGCGCCAGCCAGGCGCCCGGCCGCGTGCGCATGGCCAGCAGCAGCGCCGCGGCATACGACATGCTCAGCAACGGCGCCGTGAACAGACCCAGCGCCAGGCCGGGAATTTCCCACAGCAGCGCCATCGACGGCAAGGCGGCGGTCGCATACGCGGCCGATCCGGCCAATCCCGGCAATGCCCCCAGCGCGCACAACAGCCACAACACCCGCGGCTGGCGCCACGGATCGGCCAGCGCCTGGCGCCGTCCCAGCGCATAGCCGGCCAGGAACATCGCGAAGACGAACGGCCCCTGCACCAGCAGGATGACGCCCCAGATGCCACTGGTCAGTTCTTGCCAGTGGCGGGCGACGGTCGTGGCGATCGTGCCGCGATACGCCTGGATGGCGGCATGGGAATCCGCGAGCGCGACATTGTTGTCCCCCTGGCCCATGGCAACCGTGCCGACCGGATCGAGCAGGCTCAAGCCACCAAGCACCGCCCAGGCCAGCGACGTCAGGCCGATCAGCCACAGCGCCACGCGCAGCGCCCGCCCGGGCGCCATGCCACGGCATGCCATCAGGGCCAGCCCCAGCAAGGCATAGGTCAGCAGGATGTCGCCCTGGTAGAACAACACGGCGTGCGCCAGCCCAAGCGCGGCCAGGCCGGCCAGGCGCCGCAGAAAGCGTGGCCCGAAGGCGACGCCAGCCCGTTCGGCGGCGCTTATCTGCAGGGTGAAGCTGTAGCCGAACAGGAACGAGAACAGCAGGTAGAACTTGGTCTCGAACAACCATGCCACCAACCAGCGCACCGCCTGGTCCCAGGGACGCGCGAAGGCCGGGTCCACGATGCCGCTGGCATAGAACGGCGATGCGAACACGCCGATGTTGACGACCAGAATGCCCAACAGCGCAAAGCCGCGCAACGCGTCGACATGCGCCAGGCGCGGCGGCGCCATCGCGACGGCGTTCATGGCCGCTCTCCCGCCATGCCCGGCGTGGCTCGCGCATCGCCGGCGCCACCCCGGCGGCGCTGGCGCGGCATGGCGGTATCGGAGGCGATCAGCTCAGCACCGGTGACAGCAACGGCTGCTTGGGCCGCACGTCCAGCGCCCGCCCCTTGCGCGCGCGCTTGCCGACATACACCGCCAGCGCCGCGCCCGCCAGGATGTCCTCGGTGTGCTTGTTACGGTAGATGCCCGCCGCTCGCAGGCCGAGCGCGCCGATCGGCACGGTCTGGTCGAGCTTGTCGGCGCCGTCCAGGCCCATCAGAATGGTGCCGCGTCCGCCGCCGGACAGCGACTTGAGCTCGTCCAGGCCGAACACCAGGAACTTGCCCTTCTGCGACAACAGCGCCAGTTGCGTGGCGCCCTCGAACAGCGGCACCGGACGCAGCAACGCGTCGCCCGACTCCAACGTGATGAACTGCTTGCCGGCGCGTTGGCGGCTGGTCATGTCAGACAGCCTGGCGGCAAAGCCGTAGCCGCCGCGCGTGGCCAGCAGCCAGCGGCTGTCGGCCGCTGCCGCGATGGTGTGGACGATGCGGGTGCCGCTTTCCAGATCGATCATGGTGGTGACCGGCTGGCCGTCGCCGCGCGCCGACGGCAGACCCGATACGGCCACCGAATAGACGCGGCCGTTGTCGCCCACGGCGATCAGGGTGTCGGTGGTGCGGCATTCGAAGGCGCCGTAGAGGTCGTCGCCCTGCTTGAAACCGAACTGCGAGGCGTCGTGGCCGTGGCCCTGGCGGGCGCGCAGCCAGCCCTTCTGCGACACGATCACCGTGACCGGCTCATCCAGCACCTTGGTTTCGAGCACCGCGCGCTCGGCGGTCTCGATCAGAGTGCGGCGGTCGTCGCCATATTGCTTGGCGTCGGCCTCGATTTCCTTGATCAGCAGGCGCTTGAGGGTGTTGGGATTGTCCAGCAGTTCCTGCAACGCGACCTGCTCCTTGCGCTTGTCGGCCAGTTCCTGCTCGATCTTGAAGCCTTCCAGGCGCGCCAACTGGCGCAGGCGCATTTCCAGGATGTCCTCGGCCTGGCGTTCGGACAGCTTGAAGCGCTCCATCAGCGCCGCGCGCGGCTCGTCCGATTCGCGGATGGTCTGGATCACCTCGTCCACGTTCAGGTAGACCACCATGCGGCCTTCCAGCACGTGGATGCGGTCGATGACCTTGTCCAGGCGGAAGCGGGTGCGGCGCAGCACGGTGTTGGTGCGGAACGCCAGCCATTCGGTCAGGATGTCACGCAAGCCCTTCTGGCGCGGACGGCCGTCGGTGCCGATGCAGACCAGGTTGACCGAGGCGCTGCTCTCCATGCTGGTCTGGGCCAGCAGGGTGTTGACGAATTCGTCGCGATCGACGCGCGAGGTCTTGGGCTCGAACACCAGGCGCACGGCGGCGTCCTTGCCGGATTCATCGCGCACCGCGTCCAGCAGGTTCAGCATCACGGCCTTGGCCTGGGTCTGCTCGGGCGTCAGGCTCTTCTTGCCGCTCTTGACCTTGGGGTTGGTGATTTCCTCGATCTCTTCGAGCACCTTCTGGCCTGAAGTGCCCGGCGGCAGTTCGGTGACCACCAATTGCCATTGGCCGCGCGCCATTTCCTCGAACTGCCAGCGCGCCCGCACCTTGAGCGAACCGCGGCCCCCGGCATAGATCTGGGCGATGTCGGCGGCCGGCGTGATGATCTGGCCGCCGCCGGCGAAGTCCGGGCCGGGGATCATGCCGAACAGCTCGGCGTCCGGCAATTGCGGCTGCTTGATCAGCGCCACGCACGCCTGCGCCACTTCGCGCAGGTTGTGCGGCGGGATCTCGGTGGCCATGCCGACCGCGATGCCGGACGCGCCGTTCAGCAGCATCACCGGCAGGCGCGCCGGCAGCATCTGCGGCTCCTGCTGGCTGCCGTCGTAGTTGGGCACGAAATCGACCGTGCCTTCGTCCAGTTCGTCCAGCAGCAGCTTGGCGATCGGCGTCAGGCGCGCTTCGGTGTAGCGCATGGCGGCGGCATTGTCGCCATCGCGCGAACCGAAGTTGCCCTGGCCGTCGATGAGCGGATAGCGCAGGGAGAAGTCCTGCGCCATACGCACCATGGCGTCATAGGCAGCCTGGTCGCCGTGCGGGTGGTACTTGCCCAGCACGTCGCCGACCACGCGCGCCGACTTCACCGGCTTGGCGCCGGCGGCAAGCCCCATGGCCTGCATGGCGAACAGGATGCGGCGCTGCACGGGCTTCTGCCCGTCGCCGACGTCGGGCAGGGCCCGGCCCCGCACCACGGACACTGCATAGTCCAGATAGGCCTGCTCGGCATAGCGCGCCAGGGTGATGGCGGCATCGCCGCCGCCCTCGTCGGGCGCGGCGTCGAACAAACCTTGTTGATTGCTGTCGGTCATGATGGTTTCAGGTAGACAAATTCATTGAAACGGCGTCATTGGGGACGCGCGGCGCCCAGCAGCTGGGCATCGGCCACATGCTCGCGCAACTGGGCGCGCACCGCGTCCAGCGTGGCGGCGTCCTGCCCGCGCTTGGGGATGATCACGCCCTGCAGCGCCCCCAGGATGACGTACAGATGCTGCGGCGTTTCTTCGACCCGCCGCACGTCGTCCCAGTCGATGCGCCCGGAGGCAGCGGCGACGCTGTCCTCGATGCCGTCGGCGCCGAACACCAGTTGGTGGCGCCCCAGGAACAGCCCGTCCGGCTGCCTGGCGAGCATGCGCCGCGTGTTCATGCGCACCAGCCCTGGCAGCGCGAACTCGTAGGCCAGCGCCAGCAGCGCCAGGATGCCCAGGCCGACCGCCAGCCCTTCGAAGTACACCGGCAGCAGCGCACCCCAGTTCGGGCCATGCCCGTCCCAGGTCTGCCAGACCAGGTAGGCCAGCAGAACCACCACCATCAGCACGGCGAAACGCAGGTGCGACAGGTAGCGGCGGCGGCGCAGTTCCGGCCGTTTGTAGACATAGGCGGCGAACTCGGCATAGTCGTCGGCGGTCAGGTCGACCGCCATGCTGGCGGACGGCAACGGGGACGAGGGCAACGTCATCAGATGTCCAGCTCCGCCAGGTTGCCTTTCTCTTCGATCCAGGCGCGGCGTTGCGAGGACTCGCCCTTGCCCATCAGCATGTCGAACATGCGGGTGGTGTCTTCGGGGGTCTGGTCGCCGTAGCCCACCGGCAGCAGCCGGCGCGTGTCCGGATTCATGGTGGTTTCCCACAGTTGCTCGGGGTTCATTTCGCCCAGGCCCTTGAAGCGGCTGACCGCCCAGCTGCTTTCGCGCGAGCCTTCCTTGCGCAGCTTGTCCTGCGCGGCTTCCAGCTCGCCTTCGTCCAGGCAGTAGATCTTGCGCGCCGGACGCTTGCCCTGCGCCGGCACGTCCAGGCGGAACAGCGGCGGCTTGGCGACGTAGACGTGGCCGGCCTCGACCAGCTTGGGGAAGTGCTTGTAGAACAGCGTCAACAGCAGCACCTGGATGTGCGAGCCGTCGACGTCGGCATCCGACAGGATGCAGATGCGGCCGTAGCGCAGCCCCGACAGGTCGGGCGTATCGCGCGGCCCGTGCGGATCGACGCCGATGGCCACGGAGATGTCATGGATTTCGTTGTTGGCGAAGAGACGGTCGCGGTCGACTTCCCAGGAATTGAGCACCTTGCCGCGCAATGGCAGGATGGCCTGGAATTCCTTGTCGCGCCCCATCTTGGCCGAACCGCCTGCCGAGTCGCCCTCGACCAGGAAGACCTCGGTGCGGCTGGCGTCGCTGGATTCGCAGTCGGTCAGTTTGCCGGGCAGCACCGCCACGCCGGAACTCTTGCGCTTTTCGACTTTCTGCGCCGAGCGCTGGCGCGCCTGCGCCTGGCGGATGGCCAGCTCGGCCAGCTTCTTGCCGTATTCGACATTGCTGTGCAACCACAGGTCGAGCGCGCTCTTGGCGAATCCGCCCACCAGGCGCACCGCATCGCGGCTGTTCAGGCGCTCCTTGATCTGGCCCTGGAATTGCGGATCCAGCACCTTGGCCGACAGCACGAAGCTGGCGCGGGCGAACACGTCCTCGGGCAACAGCTTGACGCCCTTGGGCAGCAGGCTGTGCAGTTCGGCGAAGCCCTTGACCGCGCCGAACAGACCTTCGCGCAGGCCCGACTCGTGGGTGCCGCCGGCCGGCGTTGGAATCAGGTTGACGTACGACTCGCGCACGGCGTTGCCGTCCTCGGTCCAGGCCACCACCCATTGGGCGCCCTCGCCTTCGGCGAAGGTCTCGTGGTCGGCGCCGGCGTACTGCTGGCCCTCGAAGAACGGCACCATCAGTTCGGCGCCCGCCAGCGCCTCGGACAGGTAGCCGCGCAGGCCGTCCTGGTACTGCCAGGTCTTGGTGTCGCCGGTCTTTTCGTTGACCAGCGAGACCTTCACGCCCGGCAGCAGCACGGCCTTGCTGCGCAGCAGGTGGGTCAGTTCGCCCAGCGGGATATTGGGGCTGTCGAAATACTTGGCGTCCGGCCAGACCCGCACGCGGGTGCCGGATTTCTTGCGGCCGCCCTGGTCGTAAGGCGCCAGCGGCTCGGCGACGTCGCCGCCCTTGAACACCAGGCGGTTGACGGCGCCGTCGCGCCAGACCACCACTTCGAGCCGGGTGGCCAGGGCGTTGGTGACCGATACGCCGACGCCGTGCAGGCCGCCGGAAAAGGCATAGGCGCCGCCGCCGGCCTTGTCGAACTTGCCGCCAGCGTGCAGCCGGGTAAACACCAGTTCAACCACCGGGGCGTTTTCCTCGGGGTGCAGGCCGACGGGAATGCCGCGGCCGTCGTCCTCGACCGACACGCTGCCGTCGATGTGCAGCGTGACCAGGATCTGCTTGCCGTGGCCGGCCAGGGCCTCGTCCGCGGCGTTGTCTATGACTTCCTGCACGATGTGCAGGGGGTTTTCTGTGCGGGTGTACATGCCCGGGCGCTGCCGCACGGGCTCCAGCCCTTTCAGGACGCGGATGGACGCCTCGTTGTAACGTGGAGTGGCCAAGTTATCCCCAACATCTGTGGAAAAAAACCGACATTTTACGGATAAGCCCAGATTCTGCGCGGCTCCGGGTGGGATGCGCACGACCTGACCAGCACCGAATTCGGTAGGATGACGAAAGAGACACAGCCAGCGGATCCGGGTTCAATGCCCCGGATCGCGATAACTGCGCCGCGATATCCTACACAAAAGCGGCAAACACTGTTGTTATAAACAGTGGTATGCCTGTTGTTTTTGACAGTGGTATGCTTTAATCCATCCCACAAACAAGAACAACGGCAAGGCGTCCCTCTTTTCGCCTTTTGCTGCCGAACCCGAGAATCACCATCATGAGCGACCAAATCAAGAACGTCAGTGACGCGAGCTTCGATGCCGATGTATTGAAGTCCGGCCAGCCGGTGCTGGTGGACTACTGGGCTGCCTGGTGCGGCCCCTGCAAGATGATCGCCCCGATCCTGGAAGAAGTCGCCACCGAATACGCCGGTCGCCTGACGATCGCCAAGCTCAACGTGGACGAGAACCAGGGCACCGCCGCCAAGTACGGCATCCGTGGCATCCCCACCCTCATGCTCTTTAAAGACGGCCAGGCTGCCGCCACCAAGGTTGGCGCGCTGTCGAAGTCGCAACTCACCGCATTCCTGGACGGCGCGTTGTAAACTGCGTGCTGTGAACGAAGGCGCCGCCCTGGGGGCGGCGCTCATTCAGTACCGCGCGAGCCCGTCCGTGGCGCGCCGCCAGAACCCTCCTTTACTCTTCCCCCAACACTCACCGCGATGCACCTCAACGAACTGAAGGCGCTGCATGTCTCGCAGCTGCTGGAAATGGCCGCTGGCCTGGAAATCGAGAACGCCAACCGCCTGCGCAAGCAGGAGCTGATGTTCGCCATCATGAAACGGCGCGCCAAGCAGGGCGAGCAGATCTTTGGCGACGGCGTGCTGGAAGTCCTGCCCGACGGTTTCGGTTTCCTGCGCTCGCCCGAGACCTCGTATCTGGCCAGCACGGACGACATCTACATCTCGCCGTCCCAGATCCGCCGCTTCAACCTGCACACCGGCGACTCGATCGAAGGCGAAGTGCGCACGCCCAAGGATGGCGAGCGTTATTTCGCGCTGGTCAAGGTGGACAAGGTCAACGGCGTGGCGCCCGAGGCGATCAAGCATCGCATCATGTTCGAGAACCTGACGCCGCTGCACCCGAACCAGCCGCTGCGCCTGGAACGCGACATCAAGAGCGAGGAAAACCTCACCGGCCGTATCCTCGACATCTTCGCCCCCATCGGCAAGGGCCAGCGCGGCCTGATCGTCGCCAGCCCCAAGTCGGGCAAGACGGTAATGATGCAGCACATCGCGCATGCCATCACCACCAACTACCCCGACGCGGTCATGATCGTCCTGCTGGTGGACGAGCGTCCCGAGGAAGTGACCGAAATGCAGCGCACCGTGCGCGGCGAAGTGGTCGCCTCGACCTTCGATGAACCTGCCACCCGCCACGTGCAGGTCGCCGAAATGGTCATCGAGAAGGCCAAGCGCCTGGTCGAAATGAAGAAGGACGTGGTGATCCTGCTGGACTCGATCACCCGCCTGGCGCGCGCCTACAACACCGTGGTGCCCGCCTCCGGCAAGGTGCTGACCGGTGGTGTCGACGCCAACGCCCTGCAACGCCCCAAGCGCTTCTTCGGCGCCGCGCGCAACCTCGAGGAAGGCGGCTCGCTGACCATCCTGGGCACCGCGCTGATCGAGACCGGCAGCCGCATGGACGAGGTCATCTACGAAGAATTCAAGGGCACCGGCAACTCCGAAGTGCACCTGGAGCGCCGCCTGGCGGAAAAGCGCGTCTACCCGTCCATCAACCTGAACAAGTCGGGCACCCGCCGCGAAGAACTGCTGATCGCGCCGGACCTGCTGCAGAAGGTCTGGGTGCTGCGCAAGTTCATCCACGACATGGACGAAGTCCAATCCATGGAATTCATCCTGGACAAGATGCGCGCCACCAAGACCAATGCCGAATTCTTCGACATGATGAAGAAGAAATAAGCCGTCACCGCCCGCGCGCCGGGCGCACGCATCGAATTGGCGAGGATTGCCCCACGGCGGTCCTCGCCAATTGCTTTTGGGGTCGAGCCGGAGCGGTATCCCAAACGCCAGGGAACCGCGGACGGCCGCATCAGTGCTCGATGAACTCTTCCAGGCTGCGCGGCTTGGGCGTCTGCTTGGGAGCCGGCTTGCCTGAGGCGTCGATAGGGTCGATCCTGGGGTCGTCCCAGCTGCCAGTGACGGCATATTCCATGGTCATGGCGCGCGCCAGCGGCTGCTTGAGTAGCCATTGCGTGACGAACGCGCCCAGGCCGATCAGCGGGTTGACCGCCAACGCCGTCACCATGGCCGCGCCGCTGGCATCCAGGTTGGGGATCACCACCGCCTTCAGGTTCCAGCGCTCCTGCACGATATTGACGTTGCCCGCCAGCACGATGGCGGCCACCGGGCCGTTGATCTTGTATCCCTCGGTGGCCAGCGAACCGTCCGCCAGCCTGACCTGCCCGCGCACGGTATCGAAGGGAAAGCCATCGCGCAGCAGGTTGGTCGGATTGACGTCGAGCCGCGCCAGGCGCTGCAGCGATTGCAGCGACAGCAACTCCAGCAGCCGCGCGGTGCGTGAATTCACGTGCATGAAACGTCCCTTGTCCAGGGAGATCTCGGCATCCCCGGCGACATCCGCGATGTCGTGCGTCCAGGGCAGGTTGCGCCAGCTCAGCTTGGCCTTGATGTCCCCGGTGCCGCCCGACACCACATGTTCGAATCCGATGCGGTCCATGAAGCTGCCCAGGTTCTCGAACTTGGCGGCGGCATCAACCGTCAGGCCGCGGTCGGGCCCCTCCAGGCGCCAGGTGCCGGTCGCATTCAAGGTGGCGGCGTCGTTGGCTATCGACAGTTTGTCCAGGCGCCATTGGCGGCCACGCTCCAGGTTGGTGCCGATGACCTGCAGCTCGCCCAGATTCTTGCCATAGAGTCGGAACTCCTTGGCCTGCAGATCGATCGCGGGAATGTCGGACAGGTCGTTGCCGGAAGACAGCGCCTTGTCGGCCTCGTTGCTGTCCTCCGCGCCCCCCAGCGCCAGATGCTTCAGGCGCGCGGTGATCTGCCCGGCGATCGCGCCGGAGGCTTCGCGCCACGACAGCGAGCCAGCCGCCTGTCGCGACTCCAGATCGACGCGCCATTGGGCCGGCGCGGGCCGGGTGGCGTACAGGGTGAGGTCATTCAGGGTATAGCCGCCGGTGCGCAGCACCCCGGTGGCCAGGCTGACGCGCTCGGGCGGCGGCAGCAAGGGCCGGGAGGCCGCGCGGCCCTTGGTGGGCGCCAGGCTGAAGCCGTCCAAGACCGCTTCCCAGCTGTCCACGTCCAGCTCTGGCAGGCTGGCGTTCAGGCTCAGGCCGCGCTCCGGCAGACTGGCGGGCCGGTCGATGCCCAGCGCTCCGCGGGCGAAATACGTCGCCGCGCCATCGGCCGGATCGCGTTCAAACAGGGCGTTGACGTTGTCGCCCAGGCTGGCGGTCAGCCAGCGCCGGCCCTTGGCGCCCTGATCCTGCGCGGCGCCCCATTGCAGCTTGAGCGGGCGCACCGACCGCGCCGGCTTGCCCACCGGCGCCGGCATGTCGATCGCCAGCCCGGCCAGATCCGACTCCATCGACAGTTCGACCGAACCGCCCCGCTGATAGCCGAGCTTGCCCTTGTAGGCGGCCTTGCCCGAGAAACGCGCCATCGACGGGGCATTGCCGAGCTGCGCCAGCCCCGCCCCAGACAGCACGCCTTCGAATCGCAGGACATCGTTCGGCTGGATCAGGCTGCCGCTGATACTGACCGGACCGCCCAGGAACTGGGCGCGGATTTCCTTGGCCTGCACGCCTTTTTCCGAGAAATCCAGGTCCCCGTGCATCTGGCTGAGCAAGGGCATCTCGGGCATGAACGTGAAGGTGTTGTCGGCGAACAGGATCTTGCCTTGCACCTGGGTGTCGTCGGTATTCATCAACGGCACCTTGAGCTTGAGCGGCATGCGCCAATTACCGGTGCCGCGAGCCTCGTCCAGGGCGCCGTCCAGCAACTGGCCCAGCGGCGAGCTGCCGGCCAGCGCCAGATAGGCGGGCACCGGGCCGCTAGTCACGCCATCGACCGTCAGCTCGGCCTGATGCTCCATGTCTGGAATGGCGGCGGTCACGGCGCCAAGCGTCACGGTCTGGTCCTGGCCGGTATGAAAGACCGCGCCGCCCGGACTGTCGAGCACCAGCCCGACCTTGTCGACCCGGAAACTGCCCGACAGGTTCTCCAGCATCGGCCAGCCCTTGCGATGCGGCCGCGCCGGCGCATAGTCGACCGTGGCGCCGGAGTAAGCGCCGGCGATCACGAATTCGCCCGTCGATCCCGGCGCGCCGAAAGGGAATTCGTCGAGGTCGCCCTTGAGGGTGATGGCCGCCGCTTCCATCTGGCCCTTCGGCAGACCGGTTGCCAGCCACTCGCGCGCGTCCGGATTGACCTCCAGCGGCAAATAGCGGTGGATCGCGTTCATGGCGCCGCGCACCAGGGTGCCCCGCATGTCGACGCTGCCGGCGGCGCTCTTGCCTTCGCGGCGCCACTGGCCCTGCAGGCGGACGTCCAGATCGTCATTGGTGACGCGCAACTGGCTCACGTCCACGAACCAATCGCGCGCGTCCGCCCCCTTGATACGAGCGTCAAGCGACACGTCGCTGGCCGCCAGGTCGGGCTGCTCAAAGATGCCGGGCAGCGTCACCCGCAATTGCTCGACACGGCCGCGGAGCGCCAGATTCGCCGCGCCGGTGCTGCGCGCCAGCGGCAGGCGCGCGCTGTCGATGAAATCGCCCGGCGTGCCCTCGATATGCAACCGCGCATCGGCCCCGCCCACCGCCGGCCCGCCTGACGCCGCCGACCAGTCGACCCCGCGCGCCGCCAGGTCGGCGGTCAACGTCGTGAATTTGCCGTGGTCCAGCTGCAACCAGGCGCGGGCACTGACGCGCCCCCGGACCGGCGGCGGCGGCGTCCAGGCCGCCCAGGCCAGCGGCTCGGCATCGTCGATCGCGGCATAGATTTGGCCGCTCCAATTGGCGGGGCTGGCGGTATTGGCGGAGAACAGGCTGCGATTGAATTCCCCGCGCAGGTCCAGCTTGCGGGCCAGCGCCGGATCGGCATCGGCGCGCAAGGCGAAGCGGTGCGACAGGCTGCCATTGCGCACCAGGAAATCGACATTGCTCAAGACCAGCTCGGGCGCCTGGCGCAGCTCGTCCTGCCAGCGGACGCGGGCCCCATGGATGAACACTTCGCGCTGCGCGGTCAACCAGCGCAGCGCCGGATGATCCAGGTCGGACCGGTGATCGCTGGCGTTCAGGTCGATGCCCTGCCCCGCCACCCAGAGGCGATTGTCGGGATCGCGCCGCAAGGTCAATTCAGGCTGCTCCAGCCGCAGGCGCAGCAGCGTGGGCGAAAAAGTCAGCAGGCTGCGCCATGCCAGCACCGCCGACACGGAGGGCAACGTCAACACGGGGCCCGGCTGGTCATCGTAGACTTGCACCGAGGTCAGCGCCAGCCGTGGATTGAGGCCTTGCCAGTCGGCCTGGATCGCACCGATCGTGACCCGTGCGCCCAGTGCCTGGCTGGCGTAGGCTTCGATCTGGGGGCGCCATTGGTCCACGCGCGGCAAGACCCAGTAGCGCACGCCCAGAAGCCCGATGGCCACGACGCCGTATACGGTCAGTACCACCCAGAACAGGCAGCAGAGCACTTTCTTTGAAACAGACACGGATCGGTGGGCAGGAGAATAGTCTTGCGGTATCGTCCCCACTTATACCTGAAACGCGCCCATTCGTCTCCCGTCCGATCGCCATGCCTACGCCCGCCCTGTTCGCCCCCGCCCTTGCCTGGTCCGGCCACCTGCGCCGCCGTCTCGATGCCCACCCGGACCTGGCCGCCTGGCTGGAAGACGCAGCGCAACACCCGGTCACCCCGGAGCGGCTGGCGCACTGGCAGGCCGAGCTGGCCGGCCCCGGCGCGCCCGCCACCCTGCCCGTGGAGCAGTGCCGCCAGGTGCTGCGCAAATTGCGCGAGCGGGTCTTCAGCACCCTGATCGTGCGCGACCTGGCCGGCATGGCGCCGCTCGAAGAGGTGGTCGGGGCGATGACGGCGCTGGCCGACGCTGCGGTTGCCGCCGCCTACCGCAGCGTGGCCGCCGAGCTGGCTGAGGTGCACGGCGTGCCCCGCGATCCGGCCACCGGCCTGCCCCAGGAAATGCTGATCGTCGGCATGGGCAAGCTGGGCGGCGGCGAGCTCAACGTCTCCTCCGACATCGACCTGATCATGCTGTACGGCGAGGAAGGCGACACCGATGGTCCGCGCCGCATCAGCCATCATGAGTTCTATGGCCGCCTGACCCGCCGCATGATGCCGGTGCTGTCCGAAGTCGATGCCAACGGCCAGGTCTTCCGCACCGACCTGCGCCTGCGCCCGGACGGCGATGCCGGGCCGCTGGCATGGAGCCTGGATGCGCTCGAGCATTACCTGATCGGCCAGGGGCGCGAATGGGAACGCTATGCCTGGCTCAAGGCGCGCCTGATGCCGGCGCGGGCGTTCGAGGACAGTAACAGCGAGGCCCAGGCGCGGCAGCTCGAAAGCCTGCGCGTGCCGTTCGTGTATCGCAAGTATTTCGACTTCGACGCGCTGGCCGCGCTGCGGGCCCTGCGCGAGCGCATCCGCCAGGACTGGCAACGCCGCGCCACCGCCCGCAATGGCATCGACAGCGCCAACAATATCAAGCTGGGCGATGGCGGCATCCGCGAGATCGAGTTCGTAGTGCAATTAGCGCAGTTGATCCGCGGCGGGCGCATGCCGGCACTGCAGCAGCGCGGCCTGCTGGCGGCGCTGCACGCCGAACAACTCGCCGGCCTGGTGACCGAGGACGATGCGCGCCGCCTGGAGGACGCCTATCGTTTCCTGCGCCGCACCGAGCATGCGCTGCAATACCGCGAAGATGAGCAGACCCACCTGCTGCCGTCGGACCCGGCATTGCGGACCGCGCTGGCCAACGCCCTGGGCCTGGACGCCGCGCAATTCGAAAGCACGCTGGCCGCCCACCGCCAGTTCGTTTCCCGCACCTTCCGCAATGTGTTCCGCTTGGTGGGCATGGACAAGGAAGACACCGCGGATGCCGGCAGCGAAGCTGCCGCCGCCGAGGCCGAGGAACAATGCGAGCTGGCCGAACAGATCCGCCAGACCTTCGGCGAACAGGCCGACGACCTGCTGCGCCGCGCCGACACCCTGATGAAC
Organism: Achromobacter pulmonis; assembly: GCF_902859765.1. Taxonomy (GTDB): domain Bacteria; phylum Pseudomonadota; class Gammaproteobacteria; order Burkholderiales; family Burkholderiaceae_B; genus Achromobacter; species Achromobacter pulmonis. The sequence goes on along the minus strand of NZ_CADIJV010000019.1, from coordinate 3,740 downwards.
AGCCACCGGGTGCGCAGCCTGCCCGAGAGCAGCCGGCGCCGCCTGGAAGCCCTGCTGCCCGCCGCCCTGCGCGCCGCGAGCCAGACTGGCGCGCCGCTGGACGCCGCCGTGCGCCTGCTCGACCTGATCGAGAAAATCGCCCAGCGCAGCGCCTACCTGGCCCTGCTGGCTGAATACCCCGACACGCTGGCGCGCGTGGCCCGCATGGTCGCGGCCAGCCCCTGGGCGGCGCAATACCTGACCCAGCACCCGCTGCTGCTGGACAGCCTGATCGACTGGCGCACGCTGTTCGAACCGCTGGACTTCGCCCAGATCGCGCGCCAGTTGAGCGCCGACCTGGACGCCTGCCGCCTGCCCGACGGCGACCCCGACATCGAGCGCCAGATGAATCTGATGCGCGACGTGCAGCGCCAGGCCAGCTTCCAGCTGCTGGCGCAGGACCTGGAGGGCGAACTGACGGTGGAAAAGCTCGCCGACCAGTTGTCGGCCCTGGCCGACCTGCTGCTGACGGAAACCATCCGCCGCACCTGGCCGCTGGTGAACAAGGTCGCGGGCGCCGAACCGCGTTTCGCGGTCATCGCCTATGGCAAGCTGGGCGGCAAGGAGCTGGGCTACGCCTCCGACCTGGACCTGGTGTTCCTGTACGACGATACGCGCGAGGACGCCGCCGAGGTCTACGCCAAGCTGGGGCGGCGCATGACCTCGTGGCTATCGACCATGACGTCATCGGGTCGCCTGTACGAAATCGACCTGCGCCTGCGGCCGGACGGCGATGCCGGCCTGCTGGCGGTGTCGCTCGAAGCTTTCGAGCAATACCAGCAAAAGCACGCCTGGCCCTGGGAGCATCAGGCCTTGACGCGCGCGCGCTACGCATGCGGCGATGCCGCCGTCGGCCAGCGCTTCGAACAGATCCGCGAAGCCATCCTGGTGATGCCGCGCGATACCGCCAAGCTGCGCGAGGAAGTGCTGGCGATGCGCGAGAAAATCAATGCCGGCCACCCCAACAACACCGAAAAGTTCGATCTCAAGCACGATGCCGGCGGCATGGTGGATGTGGAATTCGTGACCCAATACCTGGTGCTTTGCCATGCCGGCAGCCATCCTGTGCTGGTGCGCAACCTGGGCAACATCACCCTGCTGCGCCTGGCGGGCGAGGCCGGGCTGATCGACCCGGGCCTGGCCACGCGCGCCGGCGATGCCTACCGCACGCTGCGGCGGGTGCAGCACCAACTGCGCATGCAAGGAGTGGAAAAGGCCCGCGTGGCGCCCGACCAGTTGCAGGCCGAACGCGCCGCCGTGCGCGAACTCTGGCACGCCGTGCTGGGCTGACAAACCGGGCGCCCGCCCCGCGCCGTGCCGGGCACCCCGCCCCATGGCGCCAACTCGGCGTAAAATGAGGCGTTTTCCGCCTAACCGCCTGCTTTTCACCATGTCCGAATTCGTGCGCCCCAAACTCGACCTGCCCGCCGGCCGCAGCAAGGTGCTGCTGCATTCGTGCTGCGCGCCCTGTTCCGGCGAGGTCATGGAAGCCATGACGGCTTCCGGCATCGACTACGCGATCTACTTCTACAACCCGAACATCCATCCGGTCAAAGAATACGAGATCCGCAAGCAGGAGAACATCCGCTTCGCCGAGCAGCACGGTATCGAATTCATCGATGCCGACTACGACATGGACAACTGGTTCGAGCGCGTCAAGGGCATGGAAGACGCCCCCGAGCGTGGCGAACGCTGCACCGCCTGCTTCGACATGCGCTTCGAGCGCACCGCGCTCTACGCGCACGAGCACGGCTTCGACACCATCACCAGCTCGCTCGGCATCTCGCGCTGGAAAGACATGAACCAGATCAACGGCTGCGGCGAACGGGCGGCCGCGCGCTACGATGACCTGGTCTACTGGACCTACAACTGGCGCAAGGGCGGCGGCTCCTCGCGCATGATCGAGATCAGCAAGCGCGAGAACTTCTACCAGCAGGAATACTGCGGCTGCGTCTATTCGCTGCGCGACACCAACCGGCACCGCCGCGCGCAGGGCCGCGAACGCATTCACATCGGCGTGAAGTTCTACGGCAAGGAAGACCTGATCAACGCGGAAGAGCTCTAAGGCCAGCGCGGGCCGGCCACCGCCGGCGGCTCAGGCCGTTTCGTCCGGCTGGCGCCCCAGGCGCCGGTACTCCGACGGCGACACCCCATAGCGGTTGCGGAACGCGTGACTGAAGCGCGCCGCGTCCGAAAACCCATGACGGAAAGCGATCTCGCCGATCTGCCGCGCGTGCTGCGCGGCATCGACCAGCATGTCGCGGCAGCGCTCCAGGCGCGCGCCCAGGATGAAGTCGGCCGGCGTGGTTGCCGCCTGCGCGAACAGGTTGTACAGATAGCGCCGCGACACGCGCAACGCCACCGCCGCCGTCGCCGGCGACAGGTCGGGATCATGCAGGTTCTCGATCAGGTACTGCTGCACGCGGCGCAACTGCGCCTGCCGCAGCGCGCCGGGGTCCTGCGCCGCGCCCCCACCGGCCCGTTCGCTGATGTCCAGCCCCATCATCTGCATCACCGCATTGGCGGCGTCGCGCGCCGCGCTCTCGGACAGGTGGGCGTGCTCGCTCAACGCCACCCGCAACAGATCCATGGCCATGCGGCCGCAACCGTGGCGCGCGCTGAAACTGCGCGCCACCGCGTTGCGCATGGCCGGCAGCCAGGCCTCGGCCTGCTTGCCGGGCACCTGCATCACCAGGAAGTGCGCGTTGTCGTCGACATCCACCTCGTAGGGACGAGTGGTGTCATAGATGCCCCATTCGCCCGGCATCAGCAAGGCGGTGCGCGCCGCTTGGCGGATTTCGCTGCGGCCGTCGAGTTGCAACGTCACCTTGTAGCCGGAGGCCTCGGCCCGTTCGGCCAGCATCTTGGTGCGCCGCACCCGCTGCGCGTCCGTGCGCATTTCGCAAATCTGCATCCAGCCCAGCGCATCGACCGCCACGCTGCTGCGAAAGTGCTTGGGGTCGGCCGCCGACACTTCCAGCGGCACGAACGTGTTGCTGATGTTTTCCTTCCAGCTGGCGCAATCCAGGAACTGCTGGGGCGCGCTGCGTACGAGGGCGAGTGACATGGCGACTCCGGCGCGCGGCGTGGAACAAATGGCGATCTTCTTTCTATCACCGACTCCCGGGCGCGGAGTATCCGTGACAACCCCTACGGGACGCCGGTATTGCGCGAGCCGGCGCGGCCGCCGCCCGGGGCAGGCCGCGCCGCGCGGTCTCAAGGCTTGCGGGCACTGCCGTACGAATAGTCGGACAGGGCAAACCCCCGCGCCGCCAGTTCGCGCGCCAGGCCATGGCGTACCGGCACCACATCGTCATAGCGGCGCGGCCGGGCGGCCGCCACCTCGCTTCCGGTATACGGCTGGAATCCGGCGGGCAACTGCGCCGGACTGAATGTGCGCAGCAGCCAGTTCAGCACATTGGCCAGTTCGGCATCGTCCAACTGGGAAAAGGCGGCCCCCGGAACCCGGATCAGGTATTCGCGGCCGGCGGGCAACTGCGTGAATGCCCCTACCGAATTGCGGAAGTCCGGAATGCCGTGCGGCGTGCTGCCGCGGCCGTCGACCCGGTGGCAGCCGGCGCATTGCAGTACGTAGTCGGCACGGGCGACCTGCCGCAAGGTATCGGCCCCGGCCGCGGCGCGGCTGGCGCCCGCCGCCGGCACCGTATCGCCGGCGGCGGCACCGCGCGCCATGCCCAGCC
>NZ_CADIJV010000018.1 GCF_902859765.1 Achromobacter pulmonis | reverse complement strand
ACGGGCGCGGAAGCGGGAGCGGGAGCGGCGGGCGCGGGGTTGGAAACCGGCGTGGCGGCGGGCGCAACCACCGGCGCCGAGGCCTGCGGCTGCGGCACCACGGCCGGCGCCGGTTGCGGCACACTGGCCGAAGCCGGCATCGGCACCTCGGCGGACGGCGCCGGCAGGGTCACCTCGGGCGTTGCGACCGGCGCGAATTCGCGGGCCGGAACGGCGGGTTCGACGGGCTGGGCGGACGCCTCGGCCCCGGCTGGCGGCGCGATCCCTGCGTCCACCTGCTCCGGCGGCGGCGCGGGCTGGGCCGGCGCGGCGGGCGGAGGGGATTTTTTCTTGAAGAAGCGGCTAAACATGGGTAACAAGTATATTCGTATCGTCGGGGGCCAATACCGGCGCACCCCTATCGTCGTGCCCGACGTGGAGACGCTCCGCCCGACGCCCGACCGGGTGCGGGAAACGCTGCTCAACTGGCTCAATCACCTGTGGGGCGGCGAATTCGCCGACAAGCAGGTGCTGGATCTGTTCGCCGGCAGCGGCGCCCTGGGCTTCGAGGCGGCCTCGCGCGGCGTGGCGCATGTGCAGATGGTCGAGCGGGACAAGACCGCCGCGTCCGCGCTGCGGACACTGCGCGACAAACTCAAAGCCGACATGATACGCATCCATGTGGGCGATGCGATGCAGGTCGCCGAAAGAATGGATGCGTCCCGTTTTGACCTCATCCTGCTGGATCCGCCGTTCGGGCAGGGCTGGCTGGCGCGCCTGTGGCCGATCCTGCCGGGCATCCTGGCCGACGGCGGACTGGTCTACGTCGAGGCCGAGAGCCCGATCGAGCCCCCCGAGGGCTTCGAGATCCTGCGCCAGGACAAGGCCGGGGCGGTCCACTACCATCTCCTGAAATTTGCTGCATTGCGCAAATAAGTCAATAATCCGAGCTTCGGAGGATGGTGTACACCACTAATAACGGTACGGAGCTCGCATGATCATCGCTGTTTACCCCGGCACTTTCGACCCGCTGACCAGAGGCCACGAAGACCTGGTCCGCCGTGCCGCCACACTTTTCGACAAAGTCGTGGTTGGTATCGCCCACAGCCGCAACAAGAAGCCCTTCTTCAGCATCGACGAACGCGTGGACATCGCGCGCGAAGTGCTGGGCCACTATCCCAACGTGGAAGTGCAGAGCTTCGGCGGCCTGCTCAAGGACTTCGTGCGCGACCAGGGCGGACGCGTCATCGTGCGCGGCCTGCGCGCGGTGTCCGACTTCGAATACGAATTCCAGATGGCCGGCATGAACCGCCATCTGCTGCCCGACGTCGAGACCCTGTTCATGACGCCGTCGGATCAATACCAGTTCATCTCCGGCACCATCGTGCGCGAAATCGCCCAGTTGGGCGGCGACGTCAGCAAGTTCGTGTTCCCCTCGGTGGAACGCTGGCTGCAGGAAAAAGCCAAGGAACGCCGCGAGCAATCCTGGCCGGGCTGAGCGTCCCCGCTCTCCGCCTCACCGAACCCTCCCGGAGGGCGCCTTGCGCGCCCTCCCTGCGCTTTTGGCGGCCCGCGCGGCGCATCGGGTTGGGCCGCCGATGGGCAGGTCGGCGCCAGGGGCTTGCGCGGCCCCTCGCGGGCCTGGCAGTACAATTGCAAGAACCCTGCCGGATTGCCCTGCCCCCCATCATGGCCCTGACCATCACCGAAGAATGCATCAATTGCGACGTCTGCGAGCCCCAGTGCCCGAACGACGCGATTTCCATGGGCGAGGACTACTACGTCATCGATCCTGACCGCTGCACGGAATGCGTCGGCCACCACGACGAGCCGCAATGCAAGGTGGTCTGCCCGGTCGAGTGCATCGAACTGCACCCGCAATGGCAGGAAGGCCAGGAACAGTTGATGGCCAAGTACCGCCGCCTGACCGGTGCCGCATGAGCGACGCCGCCCAGCCCGTCTTCGATCCCCCCGCCACCCGCCCCAACGCCCGCCGCGACCTGTCCGCCTCGGCCATCGCCGCCGGCCTGGTCGCCGTCCTGGTCAGCTTCGGCGGCACCGCCGTGCTGATGGTGCAGGCCGGCCATGCCGCCGGCCTGGACGCTGCCCGCATCGGTTCCTGGATCGGTTCGCTCAGCCTGGCGCTGGGCCTGGGCGGCGCGGCCTACAGCCTGCGCACCGGCCTGCCCATCGTCATGGCCTGGTCCACGCCGGGCGCCGCGCTGCTGGTCACCGCGCTGGCCGGCGTGCCCTTTCCCGAAGCCATCGGCGCCTTCGTCCTGGCCGCCGCGCTGACGCTGGCCTGCGGCCTGTTCGGCTGGATCGATCCGATCCTGCGCCGCATTCCCGGCGAAGTCGCCGCGGCCATGCTGGCAGGCGTACTGCTCAATTTCGGCATGGGCGTGTTCACCAACATCGGCAAGCAACCGGCGCTGGTGCTGGTCATGTGCGCCGCCTACCTGGCGTGCCGGCGCTGGGCGCCGCGCTACGCGGTGCTGGTGGTGATGGCGGTGGCGGTGGCCATGGCGGCCGGCCTGGGCCTGATCCGCGCCGAGCAATTGGACTGGCGCCTGACCGAATTCGTCTGGACCACGCCGGCCTTCAGCATGCAGGCCGCGATCAGCCTGGGCGTGCCACTGTTCGTGGTGGCGATGGCCTCGCAGAACCTGCCCGGCCTGGCCATCCTGCAGGCCGCCGGCTACCGCCCGCCGGCCTCGCGGCTGGTGGCCGCCACCGGCTTGCTGGGCCTGCTGGCCGCCCCCTTCGGCGCCCACAGCGTCACGCTGGGCGCGATCAGCGCGGCCATCTGCACCGGCCCCGAGGCCCATGCCGAGCCCGCCAAGCGCTACATCGCCGCGGCCACCTACGGGGTCAGCTATTTCCTGCTGAGCATCGTCGCCGGCGCGGTCGCGGTGTTCTTCCAGGCATTGCCGGCCGCGCTGCTGGCGGCCCTGGCCGGGCTGGCGCTGCTGGGCACCATCATGGGCGGCATGGCCGCGGCCATGGCCAACCCGCAACGGCGCGAAGCCGCGCTCATCACGCTGCTGGCCACGGCATCGGGCTTCAGTTTCTGGGGTATCGGTTCGGCCTTCTGGGGCCTGGTGGCGGGCCTGCTGGCCCACACCCTATTCGAATACACGCGCAAGCCCGCGGCCTGAACCGGCCGCCTCGCGCGTTGCCGGCCAACCCGGCGACGGTTCGCGCAATGGCTTTACCGCGCCAGGCTCAGTCCGGCCAGGCGGACACGGGCGTGTCCGGATGCACCTTCATGATGCGGCACGGCACCTGCACGAAATTCGAGATCCAGGCAGCAGCCAGTTCGCCCTCGTCGATCACATCGATGACCTGCTCGCCGACCCTCATGCTGTAGCGCACGCTGTCGTCGTCCTCGATCACGTCCAGCGGAATATCCATGCGCAGCATGCCCGGCGCGCGCAGCACCAGGTAACCCAGGCGCAACTCCACCGCCACGTCGGCCAGCCGCGGGCACAGTTCGCGGTTGAGCCACTGGCCCGAATCGTTGGCCACCAGCCATTGGCGGTGATAGGGCGCGGCCTCGGCCTGCGCCGTCACGCCGCACTGGGCGATGGGCTGGAAGGTGGCGGCGCTCATCTGCCCAGCAGGCCCTTGAGCGCCTTGTCCACCGCCGCGCCGCCCTTGCCCTTGCCGGTCACGGCTTCACGCAGCTTGTTTTCCAGGCTGCGCTTGAGGATGCCGCCGATGGCATCCTTCCACAGCAGCGTATACGTGGGTTTGTCGAACGGGCCCTTGATGTGCACCGGAATGGTCACGTCCTTCAGGTCGATCAGTTCCTTGCCCTCGGGGTCGGCGGCCGGGTTGATCACGCGGGCGCGCGCCACCAGGTTGAGCTCGCTCTTGACGAAATCGATGGTGGCCGGCTCGCCCTGCGTCACGCGCAACAGCGGCGACACCACGTTCAGGCGCTTGACGCTGGCCACGCCCTTGTTGAAGGCCAGGTCGGCTTCCATTTCCGAGAAGGCGGTCTGCTTGCTGGTATCGGCGGCCACGGTCTCGTCCTGCGAGTCGGGCTTGAGCGCGGCCTTCAGGTCGCGCAACGTCTGCGTCAGGTTGATGCCCTTGACGGCGCCATCGCGCAGCCGCACCTGCACGGTGCCACCCAGCCCGCCCTTCATGGCATAAGCATTGGCGCCCGCGGTCTTCAGGTCCAGCGCCAGGCTGCCGGTACCGCTCAGGATGTTGCGCTGCGCCAGATCCACCAGCAGCGGCTCGATGGCGATGCCCGCCAGCGACATCTTGGTGGCCAACTGGTTGCCCTGCGCCGCGTCCAGCGACAACGCGCCGGCCAGCTTGCCGCCATACAGCCCGGCGGTCAGGCTGGAGATGTCGAGCTTGCCGCGGTCGAGCTTGATGGCGGCGGCGACATCATCGGCCTTCAGGCCGCGCACCACCAGCTTGCCGACCTTGAGCGTGCCGTTCACGCTGGGACCGACCAGCGCCGACAGGTTGATCGAATCATCCGCCGGCGCGGCCGGCGCCGGTTGCGCCGGCTTGTTCTCGTCCTTCTTGCCGTCGGCGGGCGGCTTGGCCGGCGCGGCGGCGACGGGCGGCGCCAGCTTATCCAGGTCCAGCGTATCCACCGCCAGCGCGAACTTCACTTGCGGCGCATCGCTCAGTTTGGCGATGTCGGCGGTCAGGTCGAACTTGCCGCCTTCCAGCACGGCGTTGATCTTGCTGCTGGCCGTGTCCTTGAGCAGATCGACGTTGAGGCTGCCGATCACGGGGATCTGCAGGCTGCCCTTGGGCAGGCCGGGATCGGTGATGCTGACATCGCCGCGCAAGCCCGACAGGCCGCCCTGGCGCTGCAGCAGGTTCAGCGTCAACGGCGAGGCGAAGCTCAGCTTGACGACCCGCTCGCCACTCTTGGAAGTGCTGTCGAGCTTGGCTTCCTTGATGTCGAGTTCGGCGGCGTTGCCGCTGATGCCGTTCAAGCCGAAACTGGCATCCAGGCCGCTGAGGCGCACGCGGCCGGTCAGCGCCTCGCCGGTGGCCTGCGTCGGGGAAATATTCAGCGCGGGCGCATCGACGGCGAATTCGAACGGGCCGTCGGCCACGCCCCCCTTGGCGCGCACCGCCAGCTTCTCGATCTGCAGCTGGCTCTTGTGCGGGTCGATCGACAGCTTGGGCATGGCCACGCTTGCCTCGACATTGGTGGCGCGCGCGGCCGGATCGGTCACGTCACCCTGGAACACGACCTCCAGGCCCGCCACGTTCAAGGCCGATTTCTGGCCATTGAACGCCAGGTTGCCGCGCATCGCCAGGCTCTTGGCCTCGGCGCCCGGCAGCTTGCCGTCCATGCGCAGGTCCAGCTTCTGCGCCGCATAGCGCTTGGCCGACGGGTCCAGCGTCAGCAACGCCTGGCCGGTCAGATTGGCGTCGATACGCGGATTGCCGCCCTCGATGCGCGCGGTCAGGCGCACGTCGAAAGGCTGGTTGAACGTGACGCGGCCCGTGTTGGCATTGATCTTGGTGACCGCCACCGCCATGCCGGACATCTGGTCCTGCAACAGCACCTCGCCATCCTTCAGGTCGAGGCCGGCGATGTCGATCTGCATGTTGTTGCGCGACGGCGGCAGCGCGCCGCTGCTGAGCGCCTGCGCGGCGGTCTGGGCGGCGCCTGCCAGCGCCTCGGCCGGATTGGCGGGCGTGGCCACCACCGGCGCGGTGCCGCCCACCAGGTTGCTGAAATTGAACTGGCCGTCCTTGTTGCGCACCACGCGCGCCTTGAAGCCGCTGATGGCCACGTGGTCGACCACGAAGCTGTTGGACAGCAGCGGCCACACCGCCACCGCCAGGCGGGTGCTGTCGATGGAGGCGAAGGTATCGGGGCTATTGACCTCGGACAGCGACACACCCTGCACCGACAGGCCGATGCGCGGGAACAGCGACAGCTGGATCTCGCCGTCGATCGTGAGGGTGCGGTGATAGCGTTCCTGCACCAGCTCTTCGAGCTTGTACTTGTACGCGTTGGGGTCGAACGTCAGCAAAAAGATGGCCAGGCCAACGACGGCCACGACAATCAACACCACCAGGCCTATCAGAATGCGCTTGAACCACGTTTTCATTGCCGCCCCGTCGGTACCTCGACTGGTAATCCTTGAATGCCATCCGCCGCGCCTGGCGCGGAAATGGCGCTTTGCCGCCGCGCCCTGCGCGCGGCCTCCTGATTTGTCCGTCTTCGATCGCGTGCCGCCGCGTGCGCCAGGCCGGGGGGCCGGGATGCCAAGCGGAGAGGACTGCCATGGAAAGACCTGCTGAAGACGCCAGTCTGACCAGCGTGCACATACCGCTATCGTAACAAATCGGGCCCGGCCTCGCGCCCGGCCCGAGGCTGACGGTTTTCTGTCTCGGGGATTGTAGGGCTAGAATGATTGATCCATCAATAATTGATCGGTCCAATAATGCCCGCCCCCGCCCCCAGCACCCCTTATTCGCCCGGCCAGGTGCTCCCCTTCCGCCAGACCCTGCTCGCCATGCTGGGCATGTGCTTCGTCATGATGATGGTCGCCATCGACCAGACCGTGGTGGGCACCGCGCTGCCCACCATCGTGGCCGAACTCAAGGGCTTCGAGCTGTACGCATGGGTGGCCACGTCCTATCTGCTGACCTCGGTGATCACCGTGCCGATCTTCGGGCGGCTGGGCGACTACTACGGCCGCAAGCCCTTCGTGGTGGCGGCGATCGTGCTGTTCACGCTGGCCTCGGTGCTGTGCGGCGCCGCCGACAGCATGTTCACGCTGGTGCTGGCGCGGGCCTTGCAAGGCATCGGCGGCGGCATGCTGGTGGGCACCGCCTTCGCCTCCATTCCCGACCTGTTCCCTGACCCGCACGTGCGGCTGCGCTGGCAGGTCATGCTCAGTTCGGCCTTCGGCATCGCCAACGCAATCGGCCCCACGCTGGGCGGCGCGCTGACCGAGCACTACGGCTGGCGCTCGGTGTTCTACGTCAACCTGCCCATCGGCATCCTCGGCCTCTGGTTCGTGACGCGCTACCTGCCGCACCTGCGCAACCACGCCACCGGCAAGGTGCGCCTGGACTGGCAGGGCGCGCTGTTGATCGCCGCCGCGCTCGGCAGCCTGCAACTGCTGGTGGAACTGCTGCCCAAGGAAGGCCTGAGCGCCACCATCGCGCTGCTGGGCGCCGCCAGCGTTGCCGCCTTCGGCCTGTTGATCTGGTGGGAACGGCGCTGCCCGCATCCGCTGCTGCCCTTCGACATGTTCCGCAACCGCGGCCTGGCCATGCTGTTCATCCTGGCCCTGCTGGTGGGCGTCACCATGTATTCGCTGCTGTTCTACGCGCCGCTGCTGCTGCAGGGCGGCTTCGGCCTGTCGCCGCAGGACGCCGGCCTGCTAATCACGCCGATGGTGGTCTTCATCACCGTGGGCAGCATCGTCAACGGCCGCATCATCACCCGCATCCGCAACCCCAACCGCATGCTGTATGCCGGCTTCATCCTGATGGCGCTGTCCTGCCTGGGTATCGTCACCACCCACAACGACACGCCGCAGGGCCTGATCGCCGCCTACATGCTGATGGCCGGCCTGGGCATGGGCTTCATCATGCCCAACCTGACCGTGTTCGCGCAGCAGACCGCCGGCCGCAGCCACCTGGGCATCGCCACCGCAATGCTGCAATCGCTGCGCATGGTCGGCGGCATGCTGGGCACGGCCGTGGTCGGCACCATGGTCAGCCACAGCTATTTCAGCGGCGTCGAATCGACCCTGCGCGGCGCCTCGGCGCGTTGGCTGCCGCAACTGAACGACCCGCAGATGCTGGTCAATCCCGAGGCCCAGAGCCAGTTCCTGGCACAATTGGCGCATCAAGGCCAGGATGGAACGTCGCTGATCGAGATCGCGCGCGTGGCGCTGGTCGGCGCCATCCACGAGGGGCAGCTCATCGCCCTGGCGGTCGCGGTGCTGGCGCTGTGGTGCGTGCGGCGCGTCCCCCTGGTGCAATTGGCGCGCCCCGCCAAGCCGGAGCCCGCCGCCGTCGGAGAGTAGCTTTTGCCCAAACAACAACAGGGCCTGCAGGTCATCCAGCACATGGGCCAGACCTACCGGGTCATGCAGAGCGCCTTCAGCGGCCGGGTCGGCCACGCGCTGCCGCGCTGGCGCATCCTGCTGGCGCTGCATGAAAACGGTCCCTGCTCACAGAAGCACTTGGCCGAACGCTGCCGCCTCGATCCCGCCTCGCTCACCCGCCAATTGCAGGCAATGCAGAAACTTGGCTGGATCGCGCGCGCCGTCGACCCGCACGACAACCGCCTGACCAACGCCCGCCTCACGCCGGCCGGCCAGGCCGTGGTCGATGAAGCCCTGCCCAAGCGCGCGGCCTTCTTCGACGAATCGCTCAAGGGACTGTCCGCGTCCGACATCGACACCCTGAACCGGGTGCTGAACGTGCTGGAAGAGAACTTCCTGCGCGCCGCGGGCGGCGGCAAGGGCGGGTAGCGCCACGCCCTGGGGCCGCCCGTGGCGTTGCTCCAACGCCACGGCCCAAAACCTTCCTACCCGTGCCGCTTCGCGCGGGCAATGCCCCATCGCCTGTCCGTGCCATTGACACTCGGAAAGGTTATTGAATAACATTCAATTAATCTATTGATTGTTATTCCATATCGCCGGAGCCCTCGCATGCCCCCCGACCTCATTCTTCGCGCCGTGCTGATCGGCGCCGGCGCCACGCTCGTCATGGATCTGTGGGCGCTGCTGCTCAAGCGCCTGTTCGGCGTGCCGTCGCTGGACTACGCCCTGGTCGGCCGCTGGCTCGGCCACCTGCCGCAAGGACGCCTGACCCATCCCGGCATCGCGCGCTCGGCGCCCGTGGCGGGCGAACGCGCCATTGGCTGGATCGCCCACTACGCCATCGGCGTCCTCTTCGCCCTGCTGCTGCTGGCGATCTGGGGCCCGGCCTGGGCCGCGCGGCCGACCCTGCCGCCGGCGCTGATCGTCGGCCTCGCCACGGTGGCGGCGCCGTTCCTGATCCTGCAACCCGGCATGGGCGCCGGCATCGCCGCGTCCAAGACCCCAAAGCCCGGCGTGGCGCGCCTGCGCAGCCTGATGGCGCATGCGTCGTTCGGCGTGGGGCTGTACTTGGCGGGATGGGTGGTGGCGCAGGCCCTGGAGGCCTGAAACGCCGCGCCTCCGCGCACCGGCCCGATTGCCTTTGCCGCGAGCCCTTCCCGCCTGCCCGGACAGCCTTGCCGCGCACGCGCTTTGCCAATTCCCCGCAGGGCTTTTAAAGTAACGGCCTGAACGCCATTCATCGAGGTATTCGTCCCATGCGCCATTGATGCCGCCGTCGCCCTGACGGCCAGTCTCCACCCGCCCCCGTTCGCAGGGGGAGTCCTGGCATCTCTGGAAGCATCACGCATGACGACTCCCTATCTCACGCTGGAACGCGTGTCGTACCTGCTGCCCGACGGCAGCCCGCTTTTTTCCGCACTCGACGAAACCTTCGACCAACGCCCCACCGGCCTGGTCGGGCGCAATGGCGCCGGCAAAACCGTGCTGGCGCGGATCCTGGCCGGCCAGTTATCGCCCTCGAGCGGGCGTTGCCTGCGATCGGGCAACGTCTTCTACCTGGCCCAACAGGTGTCCCCGCCTGCCGGCGCCACCGTCGCCAGCCTGGCCGGCGTGCAAGCCACGCTGGACGCCCTCGGGCACATCGAAGCCGGCAGCAGCGCGCCGGAAGACTTCGAGCAAGTCGGCGATCGCTGGGATATCCGCCAACGCCTGCAACACGCGCTGGCACGCGATGGCCTCGGCCATCTCGACGTCTCGACGCCCGCCAGCACCCTCAGCGGCGGCGAGGCCATGCGCGTGGCGCTGGCCAGCGCCATGCTGTCCGACGCCGACTTCCTCATTCTCGACGAACCCAGCAACCACCTGGACCGGCGCAACCGCCAGGCCCTGATCGAACAGTTGCGGCATTGGCCGCGCGGACTGCTGGTCGTCAGCCACGACCGCCAACTGCTAGACACCATGACGCGCATCGTCGAACTGTCGTCGCTGGGCCTGCGCAGCTACGGCGGCAACTACGACGCCTATGCCGCCAGCAAGGCACAGGAACGATCGAATGCGCTCGAGCGGCTCGAACACCGCAAGCTCGAACGCCGGCGCGAAGAACAGGCCATGCAGGCGCAGCGCGAACGGCAGGAACGGCGGCAGGCGCGCGGCCAGCGACATGGCAAGGAGGCCAATCAGGCGAAGATCCTGCTCGACCGGCAAAAGGGCCGCAGCGAGGACTCGGCAGGCAGGCTGCGCCAGCAGCATGCCGCCGCCCACGACCGCCTGGCGCAGGCCGTGCGCGACGCCGCGCAGCAGGTGGAAAGGGACGTCGACATCTCGCTGCATGCCCTGCCCGTCTCGCCGGCCGTGCAGCGGCGCGTGGCGGCGCTGGAGGCCGTCACACTGCCTTTTGTCGCGGGCCCCACCCGCCACGTCGACCTGCTGCTGGGCGGCCAGCAACGCGTCGCGGTCACCGGCCCCAATGGTTGCGGCAAATCGACCTTGCTCAAGGTGCTGGCCGGCCAACTGGCGCCGCTGGCGGGCGAACGCAAGCGCGTGCCCGAATGCGTCCATCTCGACCAGCGCCTGGCCGGCCTGGCCTCGGACCGACCCGTGCTCGAACAACTGCAAGCCGTCAACGCAGCCCTGAGCGAAGGCGATCTGCGCACACGCCTGACGCACCTCGGCCTGGACGCGCGCAAGATCATGGCGCCGAGCGGCGCACTGAGCGGCGGCGAACGCCTGAAAGCGGCGCTGGCTTGCGCGCTCTACGCCGATCCGCCGCCACGCCTGCTGCTGTTGGACGAGCCGGGCAATCACCTCGACCTGCCTTCCCTGCTCGCGTTGGAAAGCATGCTGCGCGGCTACCCCGGCGCGCTGGTCGTGGTGTCGCACGACAACGCGTTCCTGGACAACCTGGCGCTGACCGATAGGCTGCGCGCCACAGAACAGGGCTGGCTCCTGGAACCGTGGTGAGCGCACACGATGCCGATAGGTCGGCATGGCAATGAGGCCCCGCGCGCCTCGCCATCGCACCGCCTGATCCCATTCGCGCGGCGGCGCCCCACTTCAACAAGTCTGCTTTTGCCGCGCCATCGCGCGTTGCGCGATCCATCCCGGCCGATATCCGGCATATTCCCTGGGCAGTCATTTCCATAAATACAAATGCCAATCAATGGCGCTTCGTTTTCCAATTTAAACAGGGATGGATTGTCATGCACCACCACTCGTCGGGCGCGTCCGTACTGCTTGGCCTGATCACGCTTGCGCTGGCGTCCGCGGCCGCCCCGGCCCAGGCGCGACAGCCGGATGCCGCCGGCAACGCATCGCCCGGACCGGCCACGCTGCCGGCCATTGAAGTGAGCGGGCAAGCCGACGAGCCCACCGAGGCCACGCGCTCCTATACCGTGCCCTCGACCCGTGCCTCGACGGGCCTGACGCTGAGTCCTAAGGAAACACCCCAGTCCGTGTCGGTGGTGACGCGCCAGCAGATGGACGACCAGGGCATGCAGTCCATCGGCGACGTCCTCGGCAGCACGACGGGCATCACCTTCACCGAGTTGGACAACGGCGGGCGCACCACCTGGCGGGCCCGCGGATTCAACATCACCAACTACAAGGTCGATGGCCTGTCGATCATCGGCGGGTCCTCGTTCAACGGCGGCGGCAGCGGCGCGATCAACATGGATCTCTACGACCGCGTCAGCATCGTGCGGGGCGCGAACGGCTTGATGGGCGGCACCGGCGATCCCTCCGCCACCGTCGACCTGGTGCGCAAGCGCCCTGGCCGCACGCTCGGCGCGAGCCTGACCCTGCGCACCGGAAGCTGGAACAAGAAGAACGCCGTCGGCGACATCAACATACCGCTGGCGGCGGACGGCCGCGTCCGCTCGCGCCTGGTATTCAGCGGCGAGGACTCCGACGGGTTTCGCGACCACTCGGGCATCGAACGGCAGGGGTTCCTGGCCAGCATCGCCATGGATGTGACAGCCCGCACGCAGGTGGGCCTGGGCTTCCAGTACGAACACAGCATCTTCCACGGCGCCTCCTGGGGCGCCAACGTGCCCGCCTGGTTTGCGGACGGATCGCCGACCCATTTCCGCCGCAGCCTCAACCTCGCGGCGGACTGGAGCAAGACCGACATGGAAGCAAAGACGCTGTTCGTCTCGCTCGACCATCGCTTCGACAACGACTGGAAGCTGCGTGCCGATTATGCCCACGCCTCGCGCGCGGACCTGAACAACAAGGGGGCCATCAAGGTCAACAACGGCAGGGTCCGCTGGCCCCATTGGAATCAGGACGGCAGCGGCGCCTACCTCAATGCCATCCATTCGGAGACCGAAGGCGAAACCGACGCGTTCTCGCTGGATCTGTCGGGCCCCCTGGAACTGTTCGGACGCCGGCATGAACTGCTCGTCGGCCTGAACGGCTCGCGCATGGACGAACCGTCCTGGACCTTCGACAGCAGCAACTGCAGCATCGACGGCATCGCCGGCTTCCGCGGACGCTGCCAATACCGCACCGAATTGCCCGTCGCCGACTGGCGCGCCTGGCGCGGCGACGAATATGGCAACATCCGCGCCTTCCGCACCAACGCCCGCCGCGTCACCCGGACAACGCTCTACGGCGGCTACGTCGCGGGCCGCTTCGAGCTCGCCGACGACCTGACCCTGATCGCCGGGCTGCGCCGCAGCGTCTACCAGATCCACAGCGACAACTACAACGCGGCGGGCGCCCGCGGCGCGCGCACCGGAGAAAACGCCGCCCACGCCTGGACGCCCTACTACGGCCTGGTCTACGGGTTGACGCCGAACTACTCGGTCTACGCCAGCTACACCGATGTCTTCACGCCGCAGACCAACAAGAACGAAAGCGGCGACACCCTCAAGCCCATCACGGGCGCCAGCTACGAGGCCGGCATCAAGGGCGAATGGTTCAATGGCGCTCTCAATGCCGCCGTGTCGGCATTCCGCAGCCTGCAGAAGAACGTCGCCCTGAAAGACGGCGACAGGTTGACGCCCGATGGCGACCAGGCCTACCAGCCCGGCACCGGCGTCATCGTCAAGGGCGTGGACGCCGAGATCGCCGGCGCCGTGACGGCCGCCTGGAACGTCTATCTGGGCTACACCTATCTGGACGTCGGCAACAACGACACCGCCGAGCGCCCCGACCCGCGCCATCTGCTGCGGCTGAACACCACCTACCGGTTCCAGGGGCCGCTCCGGGGGCTGACCGTCGGCGGCGGCATGTCCTGGCAAGGCAAGACGGTGTCCGAGCCCTATCCCGGCCGGCCGGATGGCCGCGGCGGCTTCGACGATTCGCCGATTCCTCTGAAGGGGTATGCGCTATTCAACGCGATGGCGCGCTATGACATCAACCGCCATCTGTCGGCCATGCTGAACGTCAGCAATCTGTTCGACAAGACGTACTATCGGCAGTATGGGTTCTACAACGGCTTGATCTATGGCGAGCCGCGTAGGGTGACGTTGAGTTTGCAGGCGAAGTTCTAAATGGGCGGGGCAGGCCCTTGATGCCAAAGGCCTGCCCCGTCTGTGAAGCGCGACCGAATGCGCGTGGGAATAACGATCAGACGTTGAACAAGAAATTCATCACATCCCCATCCTGCACGATGTATTCCTTGCCTTCCGCCCGCATCTTGCCCGCTTCCTTCGCGCCCTGCTCACCCTTGTAGGTGATGAAGTCTTCATACGCGATGGTCTGCGCGCGGATGAAGCCGCGTTCGAAGTCGGTGTGGATGACGCCCGCGGCCTGGGGGGCGGTGGCGCCGATCGGCACGGTCCAGGCGCGCACTTCCTTGACGCCGGCGGTGAAGTAGGTCTGCAGGCCCAGCAGCTTGAAGGCAGCGCGGATCAGGCGGTTCAGGCCCGGCTCTTCCATGCCCATGTCCGACAGGAAGGCCTGGCGGTCGGCGTCGTCCAGGTCGACGATTTCCGATTCGATGGCGGCGCAGATAGCGACCACCGGCGCGTTGCGGGCGGCGGCGAATTCGGTCAGGCGGTCCAGCAGCGGGTTGTTGGTGAAGCCGTCGTCGGCCACGTTGCCCACGTACATCGCGCGCTTGGCGGTGATGAAGCAGAGCTGGGCGATGTCAGCCTTTTCCTCGGTGGACAGGTCGAGCGCGCGGATCGGCTTGGCCTCGTTCAGCTGCGCCACGCACTTTTCCAGCACGGCGACGATGCGCTGCGATTCCTTGTCGCCGGAACGCGCGGTTTTCTGGTGGCGCTGCAGGGCCTTTTCGGCGGTCTGCAGGTCGGCCAGGGCCAGTTCGGTTTCAATGACTTCGATGTCGGCGATCGGGTCGACCTTGCCGGCGACGTGGATCACGTTGGGGTCTTCGAAGCAGCGCACCACGTTGACGATGGCGTCGGTTTCGCGGATGTGCGAGAGGAACTGGTTGCCCAGGCCCTCGCCCTTGCTGGCGCCCGCCACCAGGCCGGCGATGTCGACGAATTCGACCGTGGCCGACAGGATGCGCTCGGGCTTGACGATCTCGGCCAGCTTCTGCAGACGCGGATCCGGCACCTCGACCACGCCGACGTTCGGCTCGATGGTGCAGAACGGGTAGTTCTCGGCGGCGATGCCGGCGCGGGTCAGAGCATTGAAAAGTGTCGATTTGCCAACGTTGGGCAGGCCGACGATGCCGCATTGCAGAGCCATGGGAATCCTGTGTAAGTACGGTATTGATCGTTAACGTTCTAGTTTACCCCGCCGGGCGGCGCCATCGGGACGGCGCCCGTGGGGGACGGACGGCTCAACCGGCCGCCGTGGGCGCCCAGCGCATCACGACCCAGATCAGCAAAATGGGGCCGGCGTTGAACGTGGCGTGCAACGCGATTGCCGCGCCGATGCCACGGCGGATGCGGATCCAGCCCAGCACCAGGCCGGTGACCCATTGCGGCAGCACCAGCAATGGCAGCAGCCAATAAGGCGTGTGGTTGAAGACGAAGTTGGTCAGGTGCACGGCGGCAAAGGTCAGCGCCACCAGGTGGAACACCCAGCCGAAGTGCCTCAGGTAAAGGCGCCGCCACCGCGTGTTCCAGCCCCTGAGCGGCGCGGGGCGCGGCCGCAGCGCCCAGCAGGCCAGCAGCACCAAGGCGGCCAGCAGCAGGCCGGTCCAGATGCGCGGGCCGTACAGCACCACCGGCAACAGCGCCGGGCACAGCCACAGCGCCTGCTTGGGCCGGCGCAGGCCATAGCGGAACAGCATTTCCTCGACCAGCGGCGCCCAGACCACCGCCGTCAGCCACGGGATGTTGGCCGGGTCCAGCCGGTGCGTCACGCCTCCCAAGCCTGCCGCGGCCACCGCCACCGGCCCCAGCGCGAACAGGTTGATCAGCCACAGCACGGCCGCCCAGGCCAGCAGGCGTCCGGGGCCGACGCCGGGCCACCAGTCCGACACCCAGCCGATCGCCGGCGTGCGCCCCGGCAGGCGGCGCACCGGATGGGGATGACGCACGAAGCGCCAGAAATCCGCCAGCTCACTGCGGAAACGCAGCTTGCGCGGCGCGGCGGAGCCCGGAGCGTCGTCCATCAGGCGTCGTTGCCGCTGTGCAACTGGCGCGTGGCCAGCGCGAAGTCGCCCGCCAGCATGGCCGGCACCACGGCGCGGCAGCGGTCGATGACCGCCTCGATCTCCTTCTGCTCTTCACGGCGCGGCGGGTGCAGCACGAAGTCGGCCACCTGCTGCGCCAGGCCGAGCGTGCGCGGATGGCCGATGCCGATGCGCAGGCGCCAGAAATTCGGGCTGCCGAGCGCGGCCTGGATGTCCTTCAGGCCGTTGTGGCCGGCGTGGCCGCCGCCCTGCTTGAGTTTGACCTGGCCCGGCATCAGGTCGAGTTCGTCGTGCAGCACCAGCACCTGTTCCGGCGTCAGCTTGTAGAAGCGCGCCAGCGCTCCGACCGCCTGGCCGGAACGGTTCATGTAGGTGTTGGGCTTGAGCAGCAGCACGTTGTCGGCCCCCAGGCGGGCCTTGGCCACCATGCCGAAGAACGACTTCTCCAGCGCGAATGAGGCGCGCAGATCGTCCGCCAGGTGGTCGGCCAGCCAGAAGCCCGCGTTGTGGCGAGTGGTTTCGTAGTCGGGACCGGGGTTACCCAATCCCACGATGAGGCGTATGGGAATAGACATGATGGGGCTGTTTAAACCAAAAAACCCTGCGCATGCAAATGCACACGCAGGGTTTCGGGCGCAAGCCGCAGGAAAGCCAGGGCTTTCCGGCAGGACTTAGGCGACGGGGGTTTCCGCGGCGGCGTCGTCGGCGGCAGCGCCGCCCTTGACGACAGCGGCGGCCAGCAGCGGGTTCTCTTCACCACCGTGCGGGACGTAGGTCACGCCCATCGGCAGCTTGATGTCAGCCAGGTGGATCGAAGCGCCGGCCAGGATGTTGGTCAGGTCGACTTCGATGAACTGGGGCAGCGCCGACGGCAGGCACGTGATTTCCAGTTCGGTGGTGACGTGGCTGACGATCGCGCCGCTCAGCTTGACGGCCGGCGAGATTTCAGCGTTCACGAAGTGCAACGGCACCTTGGTGCGCAGCGCCTGGTTGGCGTCGACGCGCTGGAAGTCCACGTGCAGGACTTGCGGCTTGTAGGCGTGCCATTGAACCGAACGCAGCAGGACCTGCTCGTCCTTGCCTTCGAGCTGCATTTGCAGGATCGACGCGTGGAACTCTTCCTTGCGCAGGGCGTGGTAGATCTCGTTGTGGTCGAGTTCGATGTTCAGCGGGGCAGCCGAACCACCATAGACGATGGCGGGAACGCGGCCCGCGCGGCGCAGGCGGCGGCTCGCACTCGAACCCTGGACGCTACGCGCAGTGGCAGTGAATTTCATGGAAAACTCCAAAAACTGAAAAAGCGAAGCGGACTTCGCCGGTTAAATGCACGGCGCACAACAGGTGCGCCGTGTTGCTTGTGCCTTGCCGCGACCAGCAAGGCACAAAAAACGGGTGGGCTGGCGTCAGTCGACGAACAGCGAGCTGACCGATTCCGCGTTCGAGATACGCAGGATGGTCTCGCCCAGCAGCGCGGCGCACGACAGCTGGCGGATCTTGCCGCTGGCCTGGCCTTGCTCGGAGAGCGGAATGGTGTCGGTGACGACCAGTTCGTCCAGCGCCGACGCCTCGATGCGGTCGATGGCGCCGCCGGACAGCACGGGATGGGTGCAATAGGCGTAGACGGCGCCGGCGCCACGGTCCTTCAAGGCCTGGGCCGCCTTGCACAGCGTGCCGGCGGTGTCGACCATGTCGTCCATGATGATGCAGGTGCGGCCGTCGACTTCACCGATGATGTTCATCACTTCCGACACGTTGGCGCGCGGACGACGCTTGTCGATGATGGCCAGGTCGGCTTCGAGCTGCTTGGCCAGTGCGCGGGCCCGCACCACGCCGCCGATGTCCGGAGACACCACGACCAGGTTCGAGAAATTGCGGCGCCAGATGTCGCCCAGCAGGATCGGACCGGCGTAGATGTTGTCCACCGGGATGTCGAAGAAACCCTGGATCTGGTCGGCGTGCAGGTCCATCGTCAGGACACGGTCGACGCCAGCCACTTGCAGCATGTTGGCCACCACCTTGGCCGAGATCGCGACGCGCGCCGAGCGCGGGCGGCGGTCCTGGCGGGCGTAGCCGAAATAGGGAATCGCGGCGGTGATGCGGCCGGCCGAGGCGCGGCGCAGGGCATCGACCATCACCATGATTTCCATCAGGTTGTCGTTGGTAGGCGCACAGGTGGGCTGCAGGACGAAGACGTCCTTGCCGCGCACGTTCTCGTTGATCTCGACCATCACCTCGCCGTCCGAGAAGCGACCGACGGTCATCTTGCCCAGGGACATGTCGAGGTGGTTGACTACGTCCACGGCCAGCCGAGTATTGGCCGTGCCCGTGAAGATCATGAAGCTATCGTTTGCCATGATGGATGATGCGATGGTCGTTTTGAGACACTAACGAGGTGATGCGGGAACCTGCTGACACCGGAAAATAAAAAAGCTGCTGAACCCGGGCCAGTGTCTTACAGGCGTGTTCAACAGCTTTGTTATGTATTCGGTTGGCTGGGGAGGAAGGATTCGAACCTTCGCATGCCGGAATCAAAATCCGGTGCCTTAACCAGCTTGGCGACTCCCCAACTATCTTGCAATCCAATTCCGCAACGGATGTTCAGTCAACCCAGGACACGCCTGTACCAACCGGAACCGTGGATGCGTTGTGCTGTGTGATTTGCAGTTTGCTTCAACAGCGCCGCGCATTGTAGCGGTAATTTCCGTTTTCGCCAAAACGGCCTCCGAAAGTTCGGAAAACTCGGCGTATAAACACGCACCAGATCCCGACATGCGAACTTGGGTACCTGTGTTTTTCAACACACCCTGCTCTGCAAGCCACCGCGATGCCCTGAGAACCTCAGGATAAAGACGGTAGACCACCGGCTCCAGATCATTTTTCCCGAAGGAAAATGTTGGCGAAGCAAGAAAGTCCGCTATTGTGATGTAAGAAGAGTCTCTTGTCAAATCGGGGGCGGAAAAAATTCCAGCGGTCGGCACGCTGACGTCCGGCTGCGCCACCAGATAGGCCCGCGCCGGCAGGTCCAGCGCGGTCAGCTTTTCGCCCACGCCCTCGGCAAAAGCAGACTGGCCGAACACGAACACCGGCACGTCGGCGCCCAGCGGCAGAGCCAGGTCCATCAATTCGCGCCGCGACAGACCGGTGCCCCACAGGCGGTTCAAGGCGATCAGCACGGTGGCCGCATCGCTCGAACCGCCGCCCAGGCCGCCGCCCTGCGGAATGCGTTTTTCCAGCGCGATCTGCGCGCCCTGGCGCGTGCCGGTGGCCTGTTGCAGGGCGCGCGCGGCGCGCAAGGTGAGGTCGTCCTGCTCGGACACGCCCGGCAATGCCGTGGCGCGGCTGATGACGCCGTCGGCGCGCGCCTCGAAATGCAGCGTGTCGCACAGGTCGATGAAGCGGAAGGCAGTCTGCAGCAGGTGGTAGCCGTCGGGACGGCGGCCCACCACATGCAGGAACAGGTTCACCTTGGCGGGCGCGGGTACGTCGTAGAGGGTCACGGCGGATCGGGAAAAAAGACGGATGCGTCGATTTTAGCGATCAGGCGCACGCGCAGGCGCCGGGCGTGGCAAAGCCGGGCCGCCGGCACCCGCCCAGCGGCCCCGGATCATCAGGCGATCTGCGGCGCGACGCGGCCAGCCAGGCGCTCGGCCGGCGCCTCGATCACCTGCCCTTCCGGCAGTTTGAACACCGCCACGGCGCCCGCCAACTGGCGCGCCTGCTCTTCGAGCGCGCCGGCCGCGGCGGCGGCCTGCTCCACCAGCGCGGCGTTCTGCTGGGTCACGCCATCCATCTGCGTCACGGCGCGGTTGACCTGGTCAATGCCGGTGGCCTGTTCTTCCGATGCAGCGGAGATCTCGCCCATCAGGCCGGTCACGCGCTGCACCGAATCGACGATCTCGCGCATGGTGGCGCCCGTGGTTTCGACCTGCGCGGCACCAACGCCGACCGTCTGCGCGGAATCCTCGATCAGTTGCTTGATTTCCTTGGCGGCGGCGGCGCTGCGCTGGGCCAGCGTGCGCACCTCGCTGGCGACCACGGCGAAGCCCTTGCCCTGCTCGCCGGCGCGCGCGGCCTCCACCGCGGCGTTCAGCGCCAGAATGTTGGTCTGAAAGGCGATGCCGTCGATCACGCCGACGATGTCGGAAATACGTGATGAGCTGCCCTGGATCGCACGCATGGTCTCGACCACGCTGGAGACGGCCTCGCCGCCGCGTTGCGCCACGGCGGCCGAGGTGGCAACCATGCGGTTGGCTTCGCGCGCGCTGTCGGCGTTCTGCTTCACGGTGGTGGCCAGCTCTTCCATGCTGGCGGCGGTTTCCTCGAGCGAGGCGGCCTGCTCTTCGGTGCGGCTGGACAGGTCGGCATTGCCGGACGAAATCTCGCGCGCACCGACGTTGATCTCGTCGACCCCTCGGCGCACGCTGGACACCGTACGGACCAGGCTGTCCTGCATCGCGCGCAGGGCATTCAGCAGCGCCCCGATCTCATTGCGGCCGCGATCCGCCACGCGGCGCGTCAGGTCGCCATCGGCAATGCGGCGAAAGATCTCGCCGGCTTCCAGCAGCGGCCGCACGATCATGCGGCGAATCAGCACATGCGCGCCCACCGCCATCAGCAGGCCCAATACCAGGATGCCGGCCAGCAGCGAACTGAAGGCGGTGTGGAACAGCGAAATCTCGTCCATCACATCCTGGCCGGCGGCTTCGGCGCGGCGCATGAAAGCATCGCGCTCGGACACCAGCAGTTCCTGCGCCTGCTGCGTGCCCTGCTTGAAATAGGCTTCCATGTCACCGGCCTCGAGCACCTTGCCGACGTTCTGCAGGTTGGCGCTGAGGTTGTTGTAGGCCTCGATCAGGTCCTTGGACTCGGTCTTTTCCTGAGCCGACAAGCCGCCGGCGAAGCGCTGGAAGGCGCGATCGCCCGCGGCGATGCGCTGGCGCGCCAACCGCAGCGCGGTGGTGTCGCCGGGATTGCCCTGTGTCACCCGGTTGGCGTAACGGCTCAGGTCGGTGCGGGCCGCCACCAGTGACAGCGCGGCCGTATTGACGGCGTTGACCTGCAGCGCGGAAAGGCGATAGAGCTGGCCGACGTCCTGATTGGTCTGGCGCAGGGCGGCGAAGCCCATGCCACCCACCAGCAGCTGGAAAGTGAAAAACACCGCGATGATCCCCAAGAGCATCGTCGCGATTCGTGTATTCCTGAACATAGCCGTTCTCCGTAAAAAGCGGCGGCGCGATCCGCGTCCGCCGGCTTGCATGCCGCGCACAGGGGTAATGCGCGCGGGTGTGCGGAGAATTATTCAGGTTAAACAGAACCTATCAATCAGTAACAGCCTCGATTTTGCAAGGCTGCTTTGCTGATTGAAGCGAGACAGACGTGTTAGCGCGGACGGCGCCCCGCCTCGGGGAGGCTGGGGGTCCAGACCACCGGCCCGCGGTATCAAGGCTGGTTGACGACCAGGCGCACCATGATGCGGCGGCCTGGCTCCAGGCGTTCCAGCACCAGCATCCGCGGCCCCAGCGTGTCGTAGCGCGAGAGCCGCGCGCGCCAGCCGCCCTGCTCGAAAGCCACCGGCCGGCCGAGATCATCGGTGGACACATCGGTGGCATCGGGCTGTCCCGCCAGCCTGCCACGCAGCCAGTCGCGCAGGCCGGACACCGGCATGCGACTGCCCAGCGCATCCTCGGCCAAGGCATCGGGGTTGTCGGCCACCAGGCGGGTGCCGTCGGCCTTGGTCAGGCTGGCCGCGCCCGGCCGCCCTTCGACCCGCGCCTCGGTCGAACCGAGCGGGTTGGTCAGGTCCAGCACGTAGCGCCGGCCGTCGTCCGACCACGAAAAGCCGCCCTGCACCGCGCTCTGCTTGCCGCCTTCTTCGTTGACGGTGATGGCGAACCGCCCGACACGCGAAAACGCATCGGCCGCCTCGCCTTCGATGGGCTTGGGAGTGGTGGTGCAGGCGGCCAGCACGAACGCCAGCAAGGCCAACAGCGCCCAGCGCATCCACGCCAGGCCCAGGCGCGCGCCGCACAGCGTTACCGTCACAGGGCGACCCCAAGGCGCTTGATGACCTCGAGCACGGTCGCGTTCTTGGGATCCTTCCGGACCGCGGCGCGCAGCAGTTCGACCGCCTGATCGCGCTTGCCCTGGGTCCAGAGCACCTCGGCCAGGTGGGCGGCGATGTCGGCCTCGGGCCGCACGCTGTAGGCGCGGCGCAGGTAGTCGGCGGCCGCGGCCTGATCGCCCATGCGGAATTTGACCCAGCCCATGCTGTCGAGGATGAACGGGTCGTTGGGCGAGAGTTCCAGCGCCTGGGTGATCAGGTCCAGGGCCTCGGGCAGGCGCTGGTTGTGGTCGGCCAGGGTGTAGCCCAGCGCGTTGTAGGCGTGGGCGTGTTCGGGATCCAGGGCGATGACCTGGCGCAGCATGCGTTCGAGGTCGGCCAGGCGGTCCTGGCGCTCGTACAGCATGGCCAGCTCGTACTTGATCTCGACCGTGTCCGGCAGCGCCTGGTCGGCCGCTTCCAGCACCGACACGGCCTGGCCGATGCGATCCGCGTCGCGCAGGATCTGGGCCTTGGTCAACACGCCCAGGGTGCGCTCTTCCTCGTCCTGGGGCGAGGCGGCGTCCACCATCTTGATGGCGTCGTCGATGCGGCCGGACTTGGCGCGCAGCGCGGCCTGGCGCATGCGCGCCGAGAAACGCAGCGACGGGTCGTCGATACGGCCCAGCTCGGCGATGGCCTCGTCGTATTGGCCCTGGTCTTCGGCAATGCGCGAAAGCAGCACATGAGCATCGGCCGCGGCGGCGCCGGCATCGGTGGCGCCTGGCACGATGGCGCGCTGGCGCTGGTTCTGGACTTCGAGATACTGTTGCAGCAGCGTCTTGGCGCGCGGCAACTGGCCGGCCTTGTACGCCAGTTGGGCCTGCATGAAGAGCAGGTCGAAGTCTTCGGGCGAGCGGCGCGACATGGCCTGCAATTCGGCCAGGGCGCCGTTGTAATCGCCGGCGTCGGCCATCTGGCCAGCCAGCATCAGCCGCACCTTGCGCGCGTTGGGATTGCGGCTGATATAGGCGCGGGCATCGGCCTGCGCGCGTTGCGGATCGACCTTGGCGCCGTATTCGAGCACGCGCTGGGCAGCCGGTTCGGACTTGGGATCGGCGGCCAGGGCGGCGCGGGCCTCTTGGGCGGCGCGCGGGTAATCGCCGGCGGCCGATGCCACATCGGCCAGCGCCAGGTGGGCGGCAGGCAGCTTGCGCACACTGTCGCTCAAGGCATCGTCGAGGATGCGCAGCGCCAGGCGGCGGTCGTTCAGGCGGCTCAGCACCGCCAGGGCCTGGCCGATGGCGGCCGGCTTGTCGTGCGAGGACTCGATGCGGTTGCGCAGCGCCTGCGACAGGCCCTTGGTCTGGCCATTGGCGGCGGCCAGCGCCAGTTCGGTGGAGCTGGCTTCGAGATCATTGGGCGACAGCCGCGCCCAGACACGCGCCGCATCCAGCGCGCCGGGCAGGTTGCCGCCGGCCAGCTGGAACTCCAGGCCGCGGCGCGCCAGGCGGGGGTCGCCGGTGTCGCGCGCCAGGCCGACCATGGTGCTGGCGGCCGTGCCATACATGCCGCGCTGGGCGGCGATTTCGGAGGCCAGGACACGATAGAAGATATCGGCGGTCAGGGTGACGTACGGCAACTGGCCTGGCCGCAGGCGGATCACCTCGGTTTCCGGTTGACGATTCAGCGGCGCCATGCGGGGGCCGGTCGCATCGCGCGTCCGGCTGTCGGCGGCCTGGGCCTGAGGGGCCAGGGCGGAGGCCAACGCAAGCGCCAGCGCGGCAATCCCGATATTCATTTGTTTGAAAGACGACTTCACGCGGCCCGTCCGGTTGGTGGCACAATCTTCGTACACGCAATTGATGATCTTACACTGGCTCATGCCGGAACTGCCTGAAGTTGAAACCACGCGTCGCGGAATCGACGCCGTCATCACCGGCCGCCCCCTCACGCGGCTGGTCATCCATGAGTCCCGGATGCGCTGGCCCATCCCGGCCGAGCTGCCCGCCTTGGTGAGCGGCCGTACCGTGCTGGAATGCGGCCGCCGCGGCAAATACCTGCTGCTGCGCTTCGACCACGGCACCCAGATCGTGCATCTGGGCATGTCCGGATCGCTGCGCAGCGTGGCGCCCGGTGAATTCCTGCGCAAGCACGACCACGTCGAATGGATCTTCGACCAGGCCGTGCTGCGGCTGCATGATCCGCGCCGCTTCGGCGCGGTGCTGTGGCACTCCGACGCGGACGGACCGGTCGAAAGCCACCCCCTGCTGGCCAAGCTCGGCATCGAACCCTTCGACCCGCGCTTCGATGGCGCCTGGCTGCACCGCCACTTCAAGAACCACGGCGCCGCGATCAAGCAGGTGCTGCTGGCCGGCATGGCGGTGGTGGGCGTGGGCAATATCTACGCCTCCGAAAGCCTGTTCCGCGCCCGCATCAACCCCAAGACCCCGGCCAACACGCTGTCGCGCGCGCGCTGCGACCGCCTGGCGGACATGGTGCGCGCCACCCTGGCCGACGCCCTGACCTCCGGCGGCAGCACCCTGCGCGACTACGTCGGCGCCAGCGGCGAACCGGGCGCGTATTTCGAGATCCACGCGGCGGTCTACGAGCGCGCCGGCCAGCCCTGCCGGGTCTGCGGCACGCCGATCAAGCGCATCGTGCAGGGCCAGCGGGCCACCTATTACTGCCCGAAGTGCCAGAAGGCCTGACCCACACGCCGACTCCCTGGGGCCGCCGCCGGCCGGAAAGGTTCCCGTCCGGGCCGCCCTACGCGGCCCGGATGCATTTTGGCGGGCCGCGGAAACCCAAGGGGAATCCCTGGCAAAAAGGGTTAATTCGTTTATAGCAAACGTATTGCACAACCACTAACGCCACGCTATAGTCCGTCCACACACCCTATTCCTATAACAGTGGAAGGAGCCTCCATGAGCAAGCAATTCGCCTCGCACGCCGATCTGGCCGACAAGGTCGTGTCGTTCGAAAAGCTGTCCGACAACGCCTACGCCTACACCGCCGAAGGCGACCCCAATACCGGCATCATCATCGGCGACGAGGCCGTCATGGTGGTCGATACCCAGGCCACGCCGGTCATGGCGCAGGACGTCATCCGCCGCATCCGCGAAGTCACCAACAAGCCCATCAAGTACATCCTGCTGTCGCACTACCACGCGGTGCGCGTGTTCGGCGCGTCGGCCTACAACGCCCAGGAAATCCTGGCCAGCCGCGACACCTACGACCTGATCGCCGAACGCGGCGAGCAGGACAAGGCCAGCGAAATCGGCCGCTTCCCGCGCCTGTTCCGCAACGCCGAATCGATTCCCCCCGGCCTGGTCTGGCCCACCATGACCTTCAAGGGCGAGATGACCGTCAACCTGGGCAACCTGGAGGTCAAGCTGTTGCAGGTCGGCCGCGGCCACACCAAGGGCGACACCATCGCCTGGCTGCCCGAGCAGAAGATCCTGTTCGCCGGCGATCTGGTCGAATACCAATCCACGCCCTACTGCGGCGATGCCTATTTCCGCGACTGGCCCAGCACGCTGGACGCGCTGTCGGGTTTCGAGGCCGAGAAGATGGTGCCGGGCCGCGGCCCGGCCCTGAAGAACGCCACTGAAGTGCGCCAGGGCCTGGCCGGCACGCGCGCCTTCCTGACCGACCTGTACGGCGCGGTGAACCGCGGCGTGGCCGAAGGCAAGGACCTGAAGACGATCTACCGCGAGGTGTACGACTTCATGAAGCCGCGCTACAGCGACTGGGTCATTTTCGACCACTGCATGCCGTTCGACGTGTCGCGCGCCTATGACGAGGCCACCGGCCACGTCCACCCGCGCATCTGGACCGACAAGCGCGACCTGGAAATGTGGGCCCAGCTGGAAGGCTGATCCCGCGCGGCCGGTTCGCCGGCCGCTGTGCCACCGATTGAAACGGCGCCGCACGGCCCGCCGGCCAGGGGTCGCGGGCAGCGCGCGGCGCCGCGCATAAAAAACAAAATGACCCACACAGGAGACAACCGTGGGAGACATCGACTTTCAGGCGATGGAGTTCGCCTATGAGAAGCACGCCGACCAGGCCGCCGCGACCCAGGCGCGCCACCCGGTGGTGGTGGTGGGTGCCGGTCCGGTCGGCCTGACCACGGCGCTGGATCTGGCGCGCCAGGGCGTGCGGGTGGTGGTGCTGGACGACGATTACCGCCTGTCCACCGGCTCGCGCGCCATCTGCTTTTCCAAGCGCACCCTCGAAATCTGGGACCGCCTCGGCGTCGGCCAGCGCATGGTCGACAAGGGCGTGTCGTGGAACGTCGGCAAGGTGTTCTTCCGCGACCAGGAGGTCTGGCGCTTCGATCTGCTGCCCGAACCCGGACACCGCCGCCCCGCCTTCATCAACCTGCAGCAGTACTACGCTGAAGGCTATCTGTACGAGCAGGCGCGCCAGGAACCGAACATCGACCTGCGCTGGAAGAACAAGGTGGTGGGCCTGGAACAGGCGGGCGACGGCGTGGTGCTGTCGATCGACACGCCCGAGGGCGGCTACGCGCTGCGTGCCGACTGGCTGGTGGCCTGTGACGGCGCCCGCTCGCCGGTGCGCAAGCTGATCGGCCAGGAAAGCCACGGCCGCATCTTCCGCGACCGCTTCCTGATCGCCGACGTCAAGATGAAGGCCGACTTCCCGGCTGAGCGCTGGTTCTGGTTCGACCCGCCCTTCCACCCCAATCAATCGGTGCTGCTGCACATGCAGCCCGACAATGTCTGGCGCATCGACTTTCAGCTGGGCTGGAACGCCGACCCGGTCGAGGCCGTCAAACCCGAGAACGTGCTGCCGCGCATCCGCGCCCTGCTGGGCCCGGACGCGCAGTTCGACCTGGAATGGGTCAGCGTCTACACCTTCGCCTGCGAACGCATGGACAAGTTCCGCCACGGCCGCGTGGTGTTCGCCGGCGACTCGGCGCACCGCGTCTCGCCGTTCGGCGCGCGCGGCGCCAACAGCGGCGTGCAGGATGCCGAGAACCTGGCGTGGAAGCTGCGCCTGGTGCTGGCCGGCCAGGCGCCGGAAGCGCTGATCGACAGCTACGCCGCCGAACGCGAGCATGCCGCCGACGAAAACATCCTGAATTCGTCGCGCGCCACCGACTTCATCACCCCCAAAAGCGACATCAGCCGCAGTTTCCGCAACGCGGTGCTGAACCTGGCCCGTACCCATGCGTTCGCACGCGCGCTGGTCAACAGCGGCCGCCTGTCGCTGCCCGCCACCTATGTGGACTCGCCGCTAAACACCCCCGACACCGACACCTTCGCCGGCCGCATGCGGCCCGGCGCGGTGGCGCTGGACGCGCCGGTGCGCGGCACCGCCGACGCGCCGTGGTGGCTGTCGCACCTGGACGCCGGCTTCACGCTGGCGCTGTTCTGCGGCGATGCCCCGCCCGATAGTGAAACGCTGCAGGCCCTGCGCGCGCTGCGCCTGGCCGCCGTGCCGGTCACGCCGGTGCTGGTAGCCGGTCCCGGCGGCAACGCCGCCGGCTGGCCGGAAGACCTGGCGCGCGTCGTCGATGCCGAAGGGCTGCTGGCCCAGCGCTACGACGCGCTGACGGGCACTGCCTATCTGATCCGGCCCGACCAGCACGTCGCCGCGCGCTGGCGCGCCTTCCAACCCGACGCGGTGGCGTCGGCCGTCAACCGCGCCATCGGCCGCGCCTGAATCCGGAGGCCCCATCCATGCTGAACACCGAAACCAACCTGGCCGCGCCGGACGACTTCTACGAGGCGCTGATCGACGCCCATCGCGACCTGAGCAACGAGCAGAGCCAGGAAATGAACGCGGCGCTGATCCTGCTGCTGGCCAACCACCTGGGCGACATGGCGGTGCTGCGCGAGGCCCTGGCGCAGGCGCGCGCGTCGGTCACCGCGACAGCGCCCCCACCGCAAACGTGTTGACGATCAAGGCTCGCAACCACTGGTTGCCGCCGTCGCGGTCGTAGCGGCGCTGCCAGTACATATTGGTCTGCAGCGCCGGCACCTTCACCGGCGGCGCCATGTAGCGCAGGCCGAACGGCTGGGCGGCGCTGGCCGCCAGCTTTTCCGGCACCGTGGCCAGCAGGTCGGTGGCGCTGACGATGTAAGGCACGGCCGAGAAATGCGGCACGCTGAAATGCTCGGCCAGCGGCACGCCAGCGCGCTCCATCGACTGGTTGACCTGCCCGTAGGGCGCGGCGCGCGACACGATCAGGTGGCGCTCGGCGCGAAATGCCTTCAACCCCATGCCGGCATGGGCGGTGGGATGCGCCTGGCGGAACAGCGTGGCGTACCCCTGGCGAAACAACATGCGTTGCAAGGTACCCGCGCCCATATCGTCGAATGCGCCGATGGCCAGGTCGACCCGGCCCGCCTCCATCTCGCGCGGCAGGTCCGCCCCCTGCACGCGCACGGAATCGATGCGCACCTGCGGCGCCACCTGGACGCAGACCTCCATCAGCCGCGGCATGAAATGAATTTCGCCCACGTCCGTCATGGCCACGCGAAAGCGCCGCGTGCTGGTGGCCGCGTCGAAGGCGTCCTGATCCTGCAGCGCCTGTGAAAGCAGGGCCAGCGCTTCGCTGACCGGTCCGGCCAGGCGCTGCGCGCGCGGCGTCGGCAGCATGCCCTGGGCGGTGCGCACGAACAGTTCGTCGCCGAATGCCAGCCGCAGCCGGCGCAGGGCGTTGCTGACGGCCGGCTGCGACAGGTCCAGCCGGCGCGCCACGGCGGACAGGTTGCGGTCCTCCAGCAAGTGCTGGAACAAGATCAGCAGGTTCAGGTCGACCTCTCGCAAGTCCGCCATCAGGCACCCCTACTATTCACAAAATTTATAGTTGCTATTTTTGCATTCCCGTAGCCGTAGTGGGGGATTTTTCCGACAATGGCGTATCGGCATCGGACCGTCCCGTCCGGCGCGCCACGACCAGACCGCGCGGCCACGCATCGCGCGCCACCCCAGGAGGATTCCATGGAACTGCACTACCAGACCGGTTTCGGCAACGACTGTGCCACCGAAGCCCTGCCCGGCGCCCTGCCGCTGGGCCGCAATTCGCCCCAGCAATGCCCCTATGGCCTGTATGCCGAGCAGTTGTCCGGCACCGCCTTCACCGCGCCGCGCAGCGAGAACCGCCGCTCCTGGCTCTACCGCATCCGCCCCGGCGCACAGCACAAGCCGTTCGAGCCGTTTGCCGCCATCAAGGGCTGGGAAAGCGCGTTCGGCCATGGCCCGGTCACGCCCAACCAACTGCGCTGGAGCCCCCTGCCCATCCCCGCCACGCCCACCGACTTCATCGAAGGCGTGCGGACCTGGGGCGGCAATGGCGGTCCGGACGAACAAGGCGGCGTCGGCATCCACCTGTATGCCGCCAACCGCTCGATGCAGGGCCGCTATTTCTATAACGCCGACGGCGAACTGCTGCTGGTGCCGCAACAGGGCCGCCTGCGTCTGGCCACCGAACTGGGCCTGATCGACCTGGAGCCGCTGGAGATCGCCGTGATCCCGCGTGGCGTGCGCTTCAGCGTGCAACTGCTGGACGACACCGCGCGCGGCTACATGCTGGAGAACTTCGGCGCCGCGCTGCGCCTGCCCGAACTGGGCCCGATCGGCTCGAACTGCCTGGCCAACGCCCGTGACTTCAAGACGCCGGTGGCCTGGTACGAAGACGTGGAAGGCGACTTCGAACTGATCGCCAAGTTCACCGGCGGCTTCTGGCGCGCCGCGATCGGCCATTCGCCGCTGGACGTGGTGGCCTGGCACGGCACGCATGCGCCGTACAAGTACGACCTGCGCCACTTCAACACCATCGGCTCGATCAGCTACGACCATCCGGACCCGTCGATCTTCACGGTGCTGACCGCGCCGTCCGACACCCCGGGCACGGCCAATATGGACTTCGCCATCTTCCCGCCGCGCATCCTGGCGATGGAAAACACCTTCCGTCCGCCCTGGTTCCACCGCAACGTGGCCAGCGAATTCATGGGCCTGATCCAGGGCGTGTACGACGCCAAGGCCGACGGCTTCGCGCCCGGCGGCGCCAGCCTGCACAACTGCATGAGCGGTCACGGCCCCGATGCCGAGACCTTCGAGAAGGCCTCGCACGCCGATACCCGCCAGGCGCACTACATCCGCGACACCATGGCCTTCATGTTCGAGACGCGGCGCGTGATCCGGCCGACAGCGCAGGCGCTGGCCTCGGTAGAATTGCAGGGCGACTATTACCGGTGCTGGCAGGGCCTGCAGAAGCATTTCGATCCCGCCAAGGCGTGACCGGCCCTGACGCCATCACGCCCGCCCACGGCGATGCGCGCAAGCGCATCGCCGTTTGGCTTTGGATTTTTCCGGCGCCTGCCGCGCCCTCACAAACACACTGAACGAGACACTCCCCATGACCACCGCCATCAATGAAACCCACGACCCGTCCCTGAAGAGCTGGGTCGCCAGCGCCAATACCGGCGCCTCGGACTTCCCGGTGCAGAACCTGCCCTACGCCGCGTTCCGCCGCAAGGGCTCGCAGGAATCGTTCCGCCCCGGCGTGGCCATCGGCGACCAGATCGTCGACCTGGCCGCGCTGGCCGCCGCCAAGCCGTTCGAAGGCGCCGCCGCCGAGGCGCTGGCCGCCTGCCAGGGCGACAGCCTGAACGCGCTGATGGCCCTGGGCCATGCCCACTGGAGCGCGCTGCGCCTGGCGCTGTCGCGCGCGCTGCGTGAAGGCGCCGCGCTGCGCGCCACGGTCGAGCCGCTGCTGGTGGCCCAGGCCGACGCCGAATACACCACGCCGGCCCGCATCGGCGACTACACCGACTTCTACATCTCGGTGCACCACGCCACCGCCATCGGCAAACAGTTCCGCCCCGACAATCCCCTGCTGCCGAACTACAAGTGGGTGCCTATCGGCTACCACGGCCGCGCCTCCAGCATCGGCGTGGACCAGAAATTCCCGCGCCCGGTCGGCCAGACCCGTCCCGCCAACGAAGGCGAGGCGCCGCAGTTCGGCCCGTGCGCGCGGCTGGACTACGAACTGGAGCTGGGCATCTTCGTCGGCACGGGCAACGCCCAGGGCGAGCGCATCCCGCTGGCCGATGCCGACGCGCATGTGTTCGGCCTGTGCATCCTGAACGACTGGTCGGCGCGCGACATCCAGGCCTGGGAATACCAGCCGCTGGGGCCGTTCCTGTCGAAGAACTTCGCCTCGACCATCTCGCCGTGGATCGTCACGATGGAAGCGCTGGAACCGTTCCGCACGCAATGGACCCGCGGCCCGTCCGAGCCGCAACCGCTGCCGTACCTGGCCTCCGACGCCAACCGCGCCAAGGGCGCCTACGATGTGCAGATGGAGGTGCTGATGACGACCGAACAGTCGCGCGCCGGCAACGCGGCGCCGGCGCGGCTGTCGCGCAGCAATTTCCGCGATGCGTACTGGAACGTGGCGCAACTGATCACGCACCACACGGTGAACGGCTGCAATCTGCAACCGGGCGACATGCTCGGCACCGGCACGCTGTCGGGCCCGCAACCGTCGGAAGCCGGCTCGCTGCTGGAACTGAACCACGGCGGCAAGCAGCCGATCGAGCTGCCCTGGGGCGAGAAGCGCACCTTCCTGCAGGATGGCGATCAGATCATCATCCGCGCCGAGTGCGTCAAGGCCGGCTACCCGCGCATCGGCTTCGGCGAATGCTCGGGCACGGTGCTGCCGGCGCGGGCGTAAGCGGCGCCGTTACGATCGGGGCGTGGCGGCCGTATCCGCCGTCAACGCCTCGATCTCGGCATCCTTGGCCAGCCACTGCTGGCCGAGCCAATGGTGGAATTCGCTGCGGAAAGCCTTGTCGCGGCTGTAGTCGCCTTCGCAGAAGGCTGCCGGCACCGGCAACTGACGCATCCGCACCCGCGTCAGGCCCATGCGGCCGCAGGCCATGTCCCAGAAGCTGGGCACGCCTTGCGGATAGGCGATGGTGACGTCGATCATCGAGCGAAAGCGCGTGCCCATCGCGTTCAACGACACCGCCATTCCGCCCGCCCTGGGCTTGAGCAGGTGCCGGTAGGGCGCGCCTTGCGCGTCGCGCTTGGCCGGCGCGAAGCGCGTGCCCTCGGCAAAGACCATCACGCTGGTCGGCACCAATGAGAACTTGCGGCAGGCGCGGCGCGCGGTCTCCTGGTCCTGACGGCCCAGCGCCGGATTGCGGCGCAGGGCTGCCTTGCCGTGGCGCTTCATGAAGGGGAAGTCCAGCGCCCACCACGCCAAGCCGATCACCGGCACATAGATCAGTTGTTGCTTGAGGAAGAACTTGAGCAGCGGAATGCGCCGGTTCAGCGCGCCCTGCAGCACGAAGATGTCCACCCAGGACTGATGGTTGCAATTGACCAGATACCAATCCGCGTAGCGCAATCCGGTGTTGCCGCGCACATCCCAGGCCGAGCGCTGGATGCGCGTGAACCAGGCGGTATTGACGCTGATCCACGCCGTGGCGATGCCATTCAGGACCGGATCGATGCGGCGTCTGGCCGCGGCGAAGGGCAGCGCCAGTTTCAGCAACGCCATGGGAAACAACAACAGGCACCAGAACAGCGTGCTGGCGCCGAGCAGAAGCGTGCTGAACGCGCCGGTCAGCCAGGCCAGGCGGCCGCGCGGCACCGGCCAGCCGCGCCAGCGCGGGGCCGGGGTGGACGCGGGCGCGTCGATGGCATCAACCACAGGAGGCCGGGCCGGACCGGCGAGCGGATCGGGAAAAGTCATGAGCACGAGTGTGCGAGCACTGGCGCCGGGCCGGCTTGAGCGGGATCAAACCGGCCCCGGGCCCGGCCGGGGCCAAGTCAAGGCAGGCGGTATTTTTCTTCGCGGTAGGCCCAACTGGCCCACAGGGCATGCGCCAGCGCCTCCTTGCTCAAGGCCGCGTCCACCGGTTCGACCGGTTCGTAGGTTTCGTCCTGCCCGACCGGCGCGGCGCGGTAGCGGAACTCGCGCGCGTCCTTGGCCGGCTCCAGCACCAGCAGCTTGTCGCCTTGCAGGTAGCCGAAGTTATCGGCGTACTGCATCAGCGCCCGGTTGGGATCGCGTTGCGTCAGGTCCGCACCCAGCATGGGGTTGACGTTGTCCAGCCCGATCAACGACAGCAGCGTGGGCGCCATGTCGATCTGGCTGACGATGCGTTCGTCCTGTCGCGGCGCGATGCCGGCGCCCAGGATCAAGGCCGGAATCTGGAAGTGTCGCACCGGCACCGGAATCGAGCCGTAGACGCGGGAATCGTGGTCGGCGATCACCAGGAACACCGTGTGGTCCCAATAGGGCGCCTTGCGCGCCTTGTCGAAGAACTGGCCCAGCGCCCAGTCGGCGTAGCGCACGGTGTTGTCGACGCTGGCCGGATCGCCCACCGGCTGGATGCGGCCGGCTGGATATTCCCACGGCGAATGGTTGCTGACCGAGAACGCCAGCGTGAACGCCGGCTTGTCGCCGTCGGCGCGCAGCAGCCGGTCGACCTGGTTGAACATGTCTTCGTCGGACGCGCCCCACGAGCCTTCGAACACCGGATGCTCGAACTTCGGCCGGTCAACCACCTCGTTGAAGCCGTTGCCCAGGAAGAAGGCGCGCATATTGTCGAAGTGCGACTCGCCGCCATAGACGAAGCGCGAGTGATAACCATGCTTGC
The DNA here is from genome assembly GCF_902859765.1 of Achromobacter pulmonis. Lineage (GTDB taxonomy): Bacteria > Pseudomonadota > Gammaproteobacteria > Burkholderiales > Burkholderiaceae_B > Achromobacter > Achromobacter pulmonis. The sequence goes on along the minus strand of NZ_CADIJV010000018.1, from coordinate 72,360 downwards.
CCAGCACCTGCGCCAGCGTGAAGAAGCCGGTCTGCGAGCGCGGCAGCTTCACCACCGCGTCGGCCACGCTGGGCAGAAAGCCCGCCGTGACCGCCTCGATGCCCCGCACCGAGCGCGTGCCGGTGGCGTAGGCGCGGTGGAACATCCAGCCCTGCTTGCCGAGCCGGTCGATGTTCGGTGTGAGGTCCTTGCCGCCCAGGCTGCCGACGTACTGCGCGCCCAGGCTTTCCTGCAGGATGATCACCAGGTTGAGCGGCTTGTCGCGCCGCACCGTGGCCTTCTGCTCGTGCAGGCTGGGATAGCGCGGATCCAGCGGCGCGCCGGTCAGGCCGGCCTTGTCGCGCACGATGGCGTTCATCTCGTCCACCGGCATCTTCGGATACATCGCGGCCGACGAGCGTTCGTCGCGCATGCGGTAGGCGGCGTCGAACACGCTGTAGAGCGAGTTGAGCGCCAGCGAGTTGACCATGGCGTCCGAGCTGAACGCGACCTTGGCCGGGTTGATGGGGCGATGCTCCAACGTGCCGCGCGCGCCCAGCACGACCAGCGCCAGGATCGCCAGCGACGCCAGCGGCCGCTTCCACCACGCCAGGAACGGATCGCGCACGCGCACCGGAAACAGCCTGACTGCCAGCCAGGCCGCCACCAGCAGCGCCACCAGGGCGGCCAGCAGCACGCCCTTGTAGCCCTGCCACAGCATCGAACCCACTTCCTTGGGGTTGAGCAGGTAGATGAAGTACAGGCGGTTCGGGCGCGTGTCGTATTCGGCGATGAACTGCGGCGTGGATACCTCCAGCAGCACATACAGCATCCACCAGGCCCGGAACCACCAGGCAGTGACGCGCGCGGCCCACGGCCGGTGCCCGAGCCACGGCGAGAACACCGCCGGCAGCGCGATCACCATGGACAGCAGGCAGACGTCGATGCGCAGGCCGCCGAACAGCACCGGCCACAGGCCGCCGGCCGCCTCGACCCGGTCCCACATCCACAGCGACAGGCCGAGCCGGCTCAGCGTCAGCAGAACCAGCACGGACAAGATGAAACGGAGCGTCAAGCGGCGCATGCGGCGGCCCTCCCCCGGTGAGTGAAACCCGCGGTGATTGCCGCGCCGCGCTTGCCGAGCCTAACCATGCCTTGCCATCCGGTGATTGAAACCGGCCAAGATTAACGCGGAACGGGCCAACGTTACGAGCCGCGGGCGCGCGCGCCCTGGTCTCATTGCGCCCGGCGCAGGCGCTCGCGGCTGTTGCTCAAGTGGGTGCGCATCGCCGCGCGCGCCGCCTCGGCGTCCCGCCGCACGATGGCGCTGTAGATATCTTCGTGCTCAAGGTTGACGCGCGCCAGATAGGCGCCACGATCCTCGTGCGCGAACTTGGCCGAATTGATGCGGGTGCGCGGAATGATGGCTGAGCCCAGGTGCGACATCAGATCGGCGAAATAGCGATTGTCGGTGGCCTGCGACACCAGCAGATGGAACTGGAAGTCCGGCGTGATGGTATCGCCGCCGCTGTCCAGCGCGGCCTTGAAAGCGTCCAGCGCGCGGCGCATGTCGGCCAGTTGCGCCTCGCTGCGGCGGATCGCGGCCAGGCCGGCGGCCTCGCTTTCCAGGCAGATGCGCAACTCCAGCAGTACCAGCACGTCGCGCACCGTGGCGATATCGGCCGGATCGACACGAAAATCGCCGCCGCCGCTGGGTTCGAGCGCATAGGTACCGACGCCATGATGGGTTTCGACCAGGCCCGAGGCCTGCAAGCGCGACAACGCTTCGCGCACCACCGTGCGGCTGACGCCGAACTGCCGCATGATCTCGGATTCGGTCGACAGTTTGTCGCCCGGGCGGATGTCACCGCCACGGATGCGCTCGGAGATGTTCTCCACCAGGCCCTGGGCCAGGTTCCGGGGACGACGCCGCGGCAGGACAGGGGGATCGACAGGAGCGTTCATCAGGGATTGTCCGGGAGCGGTTGCGTGGCGCTTGAGCGCAAAAAAAGCGTGCCCATTATACGTACGGCACACTAGTTGTACGATAACGTACCAGCAACCATCTTTTCGCTGTGCCTCAGCCCGACTATGTGCCGGCCTTCTCGCCGTGGCTGCCACGCCTACCGCCGAAGCGGATCGACACGACGGACGACGGCCTGCCGCCGGGCGTGCCTGCGCACAGCACCGGCCAGAAGAACAGCGCGGCCAGCAACCACATCAGCGCGGCCGACCACAGCGTCTGGCTCAGGAAATGCGCGCCTTGCAGAATACGCACGGCGGAAAACCCGATGCCCGCCAGGGCGCCCAACGCCAACCCGCCCCAACGCCACCCGGACCGTCCCACGGCCCATCCCGCGAAATACAGAGTCAGCATCGAATAGCCGGCCCCGGCGTGGCCGCTGGGCAGGGCGCCGCCCGCCTTGCCCCGATCCCAGGTCCACCACGTCTGCGGATACGGCGTGTAGCCGCCCAGCGAGTCCAGATCGTAGGGACGCGGCAAGGTGGTGTAGTGCTTGAGCTGGGTGATCGCCAATTGCCCCACGATACAGGTGAGCGCCAACGCCAGCGCCGGGGCGCGCAGGGAACGCCAGGCGGGGATGCGGTAACTGGCGGCGGCCACGGCGACGGCGCCCAGCCCCAGGCTGATGGGCAGGGTCAGCACCATACGGTGGCCAACCAGTTCCAACCAACGATTGGTGTGCAGCGGAAAATCGTCCAGCGCCGGGTTGAACAGGGCGCGCGCCACGGCCAGATCCAGCCCGGACGCATTGGCCCACCAGGCCAGACAGGCCAGGATCGCTGTCACCCCCAGCACATGCGTGCAAAGGTAAAAGACAGGCGTCGGCCGGGCGACCGCGGGCGAGAGGGGTGGCGACATGACGGGACAGGAAACGATGGCGACCGGCCGAAGCGGACAGCTTAGGTGGCGGACAGTTGAAAATTCGTCAAATCCGCATGCCGTGGCGACTTTCCCACAGTGCCGGGCCGGCCATTGCGGCGGCTACCCAGGCGACGGCGCCGCGCCGGCCGGCGCCATGGCGGTCAGGCCGCCCCCTCCAGGCGCAAGGTGAAGCGCGTGCCGCGCTGCGGCCCCTCGCGGGAGGAATCCACCGCCAGTGTCCAGCCTTGCATGTCGCAGACTCGCTTGGCGATCGCCAGCCCCAGGCCGCGGGCGGTTTCATCGCGGCCCGCCGCCCCCGAATCGCGCAACCGGCCGCTGTAGTAGCGGCGGAACAGGAATGGCAGGTCGTCGGCCGCGATGCCCTTGCCGTCGTCGCTCAGTTGCAGCGCGCCATCGGGGCTCAGCGAGGCCGTCAGGGTGGCGGGCGCGGCATGCTCGACGGCGTTGCGCACCAGATTGCGCAGCACGGTCAACAAGGCATAGCGGTCGAGAACCCGGATGTGATCGGCCGGAATGTGATTATCGAAGCGCAATTCGGCCAGGCCGGCCTGGGTTTCGTAGCCGCGCCATGCGTCCAGCATGCACTCGGCCAGGTCGACCGGCTCGGGCGGGCGCATCTGGTCACGGGCCATGGCGCGGGCGCTTTCGAGGCTGACGATGACATCGTCGACGTTATCCATCATGCGCGTCAGCCGCTGGCGCTGGTCGGCGGTCAGGTCCTGGGTCAGCAACATCAGCTCGCTGTCCGAGCGGATCGCCGCCAACGGCGTGCGCACTTCGTGGCTGAGGTTGCCGGCGAATTCACGTTCGCGCGCGATCGAACGGTCGACCTGGTTCTGCACGCGGTTGAACGCCTCGATCAGGCGCCCGGCCTCGTCGTCGCGGGTCACCGCCAGGTCCGGCGCGCCGGGGGCCCAGGTCGACATGCGATCGGTCAACTCCAGCAACGGCCCCACCGCCACCGCCGCCACCCGTCGCGACAGGGCGTACGCGCCCACCACGCAGATCGCCCCCACGCCCAGCACGATCAAGCCGAAATCGTGTACCAGCTCTTCGTTGTCGGTGGCGTCGTAGAGCAGGTAGACCTTGCCCGTGCCGGTGTCGGCCACCATTACATGCCAGGTATAGGCGCCGGGCTCGACCAGGTGCAGGCCGTTGTCGAGGCCACGGATTTCCTCGGGTATGCCGATCGGCGCCTGGCCATCGACGCTGAGCCAGGCACGCATCGAGCCGCCCAGTTCGCGCGCGCCGCGGCGTGGCAGGAACTGGTCGCTGGTGCGGGCATGCTGTACCAGGCGGTCCATCTCGGTATTGAGGATGTCGTTGACCAGATCGTCTTCCATCTGGTCGAACGTCAGGTAAGCGAGCAACGCCAGCGCCGTCACGAACAGCGCCACGGTGCCGGTCAGCGCCCACACCACGCGTTGCGTCAGGGTGCCCCCGCCTGGACTGCGACTCATGCCGGACTCCCCGCCTGCGCGGGCGCCAGCCGCCAGCCGGTGCCATGCACGGTCTCGATACCGTCGAACCCGGCGTCCGCCAGCGCGCGGCGCAGCAGGTGGACCTGGCTGCGCAGGGCATCGGACGAAGGCGGCTCGCTGCCCCACAGCAACGATTCCAGTTCTTCGCGCGAGACCACCCGGCCGGCATCGCGCAGCAGCGCTTCCAGGATGAGCGTGGCCTTGCGCGTCAGGTGCACCGGCTTGCCGCCGATCGATACGCCGCGGCTGCGGGTGTCATAGGCCAGATCGCCGCAGACCCGCACGGTATCGACCGTCGCGCCCTTGGCGCGCTGGATCAGCGCCAGCAGCCGGGCCTCGACCTCGAGCAACGCGAAGGGCTTGGTCAGGTAATCGTCGGCGCCGTGCGAGAAACCGGCCAGCTTGTCTTCCAGGCTGTCGCGCGCGGTCAGCACCAGCACCGGCAGCGGCAGGCGCTTTTGCGCGCGCAGCGTATGCAGCACCGAATTGCCATCCATGCCGGGCAGGCCGATGTCCAGGATCATCGCGTCAAAGCGCTGTTCTTCCAACCGCTGCAAGGCCGCCGGACCGGTGTAGGCCACGTCCGGCAGGAAGCCCCGCGTTTCCAGGAAGGCATACAGGTTGCCGGCGATGATGTGATCGTCCTCGACGATCAGGATCCGGTGATTCGCGCCTGCGGCGGGACTGGTCGCCATGGTCTCATTCCTCGTGGAAAGAAAGGTCTGCCCCCCGTCAAGCCTGCAGCACCTTGCCCGGATTCATCAGGCCTTGCGGGTCGAGCGCGCGCTTGATGCGGCGCATCAGGGCCAGCTCGACCGGGCTCTTGTAGCGCGGCAGCTCGTCGCGCTTGAGCTGGCCCACGCCATGCTCGGCGCTGATGGAGCCGGTATGCGCATGCACGCTGTCATGCACGACACCATAGATGTCATTTTGCAGCGCCAGCAATTCGGCTTCAGTCTGCCCCGGCGCATTGGCCACGTTGTAGTGCAGGTTGCCGTCGCCCAGATGGCCGAAGATCACATGGCGCACGCCCGGAAAACGTGCCTGCAGCAGCGCATTGGTCTGGTGCACGAAGCCGGCGATGGCGGAAATCGGGATCGACACATCGTGCTTGACCGACTTGCCCAGCTCGGCCTCGGCCAGCGGGATGCTTTCGCGCAAATGCCACAGCGCCTTGCTTTGCGCAACGCTGGCGGCAATGGCCGCGTCGCTCACCAGGCCGGCCTCGATGGCTTCGCCCAGCACGGTTTCGAAGCGCTCGCGCGCATGCGCCTCGCTTTCGCTGTCGGACAGCTCCAGCAGCGCGAACCAGGGCGCGGCCGCGGACTCGCCTTCGAACGGCAGGCGCTGCTGTGGGAACAGGCGCACCACCGCCTGCAGGCAGTCGCCGCTCATCAATTCGAAGCCCGTCAGCGCGGCGCCGAAGCCGGCGCGGGCGCGCGACAGCAGTTCGACCGCGTTGTCGATGCTCTCCAATGTCAGCAGCGCGGTGCAGGATGCCACCGGCCGCGGGAACAGCTTCAGCGTGACGGCGGTGATAATGCCCAGCGTGCCCTCGCTGCCGATGTAGAGATCGCGCAGATCGTAGCCGGTATTGTCCTTGCGCAGGCCCCGCAGGCCGTTCCAGATCTCGCCTTCGGCGGTGACCACTTCCAGGCCCAGGGCGAGATCGCGCGTGTTGCCGTAGCGCAGCACCTGGGTGCCGCCGGCGTTGGTGGCGAGATTGCCGCCGATGGTGCAACTGCCCTCGGCGGCCAGGCTCAGCGGGAACAGCCGACCGGCGTCGGCGGCGGCCTGTTGCACCGCTTGCAGGATGCAGCCCGCCTCGACCGTGATGGTGTCGTTGTCAGTGTCCAGCGCGCGCACCCGGTTCAGGCGCGCGGTCGACAGCACCACCGCGCCGCCCGAATCGTCGGGCGTGGCGCCGCCGCACAGGCCGGTGTTGCCGCCTTGCGGCACGACCGGCACGCCATGGCGCGCGCACAGCTTGATGGCGTCGGCCACTTCCTGCGTCGAACCGGGCCGCAGCACCGCCAGCGCCACGCCGCGATAACGGCGCCGCCAATCCAGCGCGTAGGGTTCGGCATCGGCGCCGGTCAACACATGGGCCTGGCCCAGAAGGGACTGCAATTCACTCAGCAAAGTCATAGCCGCCGCAGGGAAAGGTCGCGCCGGGCCACGCCCGGGCACTGTTCAGGGATGATGCGGACTATTGTAGAGGCTGGGCGGGCATGGCGCCGCCCGGTCAGGCGGCGGCCGGGCCCGGCCCGGCGCCGGTCAGCCCACGGCCTGGTCCAGGCGCGTGCCGGTCAGGCCCGCGCAATAGGCGCGCGAAGCGATGCGGTGCATCAGAAAGGCCCGGTCGACGCCCGCCGGCCCCGGCATCTCGGACAGGGCGCGATAGGCGCGCCGCAGGGCTTCGCCACGGGTGGCGCCGCACACCAGCAGATGGGTGCAGGGCATGAGACGGTCGGCGCAGCCGTCGATGCGCAATTCCAGCGCATGCGCCGCGACCGGCTCGAAATCGGCCATCGGGGTCCCCGAGCGCGGCTGCGATTCGGCGAGGATCACGCGGAACACGCCGCTACGGTCGTCCAGCGAAAAAGCCACCGTGCCCATGCCCTGCCAGGCACGGTCCCGCGCCACGCCGGCAGCGATGGCGCGCAGGGCGCTTTCGACCGAGGCCGGCAGGTGCGGGGCCGGACATTCGGCAATCAGCACCCGGGCATCGCGCCAGACGCAGCGCTCCCAGGCCTGGCTGGTCGCCAACTCGCCGCCGGGCGAGACGAATACGTGGATGTCGAGCCGGCGTTCCCGCCCGGCCGACGGGCCGGCGAAGTCCGTGGGCGGCCCGCGCCTGCGTCTGGCGCCGCCCGTTGACGTGACTGTGGATACTTTGGCTCGCATGGGCCCCTCCGGTCTTTCTGCTTGCATGACAAGCGTATCACCTTCGGATGACGAGCAAGTTCCATGCCATCGCCCGCCCCCTGGAGACGCCCGTCCTGGCGCACCGCAACAAGGCGTGGCGCAGCGCCCGCATGCACCAAGCCGGGGCCATGGCCCCGCCACGGACGCCGCGGGAACACCGGGCCGGATCATATCCCGGTCGCCGATGGAGGATAATCCGAGTCTGCACCCCGGCCGGACCTCACTCACCGACGGGGATCGAACCGCAGGAACCGTTCCGGACGGACCTGTCCATTGCATTGCCCTATCATCCACAGAATGAGGAACCGCCGTGGCCGACCATGCGCAATTTCCCGCCTCCGTCTTCAAGGCCTATGACATCCGCGGCACCGTCCCGGACCTGATCGACGCGCGTTTCGCCCGCTCCCTGGGCGCGGCGCTGGCCGCGGTCGCGCGCGAACAAGGGGTGCAGACGCTGGTGGTGGGCCGCGACGGGCGCCTGAGCAGCGAAATGCTGTCGCAGGCGCTGCAGGAAGGCATGCTCGAAGGCGGCGTCGACACTCTGGATATCGGCCAGGTGCCGACGCCGCTGGTGTATTTCGCCGCGCACACGATGCAGACCGGGTCCGGCGTCGCCATCACCGGCAGCCACAATCCGCCCAAGTACAACGGCTTCAAGATGATGATGGGCGGCCGCGCCCTGTATGGCGATGACGTCCAGGCCCTGGCGGCCCGCATGAACGGCGCCACCGATGCCCCGGCCGCGCGCACCGGCGTGCGCCGCGAACTGGACCTGGTGGCGGCCTACATCGCGCGCGTCGCCTCGGGCGTAAAACTGGCCCGCCCCATGAAAATCGCCATCGACTGCGGCAATGGCGTGGCCGGCGCCATTGCGCCACGGCTGTTCCGCGCCCTGGGCTGCGAAGTCACCGAGCTGTTCTGCGAAGTCGACGGCACCTTCCCCAACCACCACCCCGACCCGGCCGAACCCAAGAATCTGCAGGACCTGATCCATTGCCTGGCCACCACCGACTGTGAACTCGGCCTGGCCTTCGACGGCGACGGCGACCGTCTCGGCGTGGTGACCAAGTCCGGCCAGATCATCTGGCCCGACCGCCAGTTGGTGCTGTTCGCCCGCGACGTGCTGGCGCGCAACCCCGGCGCCACCATCATCTATGACGTCAAGTGCAGCCGGCACGTCGGCCTGTCGGTCGAGGCCGCCGGCGGCGAGGCCCTGATGTGGAAGACCGGCCACTCGCTGGTCAAGGCCAAGCTGGCCGAGACCGGCGCCCCGCTGGCCGGCGAAATGAGTGGCCACATCTTCTTCAAGGAGCGCTGGTATGGCTTTGATGACGGGCTCTACACCGGCGCCCGCCTGCTGGAGATCGTGTCGCGCTTCAGCGATGCCGGCGCGCCCCTGGAAGCGCTGCCGCAGGACGTCTCGACGCCCGAATTGAAACTGGAGATGGAAGAAGGCCAGCCGTTCGCCCTGGTCCGGGCGCTGCAGGAACAAGGCCAATTCCCCGGCGCCGCGCGCGTCATCACCATTGATGGCGTGCGCGCCGAATACCCTGACGGTTTCGGCCTGGCCCGTCCCTCCAACACCACGCCGGTGGTGGTGCTGCGCTTCGAGGCCCAGACCGCCGAGGCGCTGGCCCGCATCCAGGCTGATTTCCGGCGCGAACTGGCTAAACTGGCCCCCCAAGCGTCCCTGCCTTTCTAGATTGCCCATGTCCCTGCCCAACAGCCCTGCCTGGCGCGCATTCGCCGCCGCTGCCGCCGCCGCCCCTCTGCGCGGCGAGCAACTGCGCCTGATCCATGCCCCGGGACTGCGCCTGGACCTGAGCGCCCAGGCCGATTCCCCCGCGCTGCAACAGGCCGCCGCGGCGCTGCTGGCGCAGCAGGACTTCGATGCCGCGCGCGCCCGGCTGTTCGACGGCGGCAACGCCAACTGGACCGAGCAGCGCCCGGCCTGGCACACGGCGCTGCGCGCTGCCCGGCCGCCCGCGATGGTCGCCGCCGCCGTGTTGGCCGAACGCGAACGCGTGCGCCAGTTCGTGCGCGCCGCCGATGAGGCCGGCCGCTATAGCAGCGTGCTGCACCTGGGCATCGGCGGCAGCGACTGGGGACCTCGGCTGGTCACCCGCGCCCTGCGCCATGGCGGCATGCGGCGCGAAGTGCGTTTCGCCTCGAACGTCGATTCGCATTCGGTGGCCGATGCCATGAGCCGGCTGGACCCGCACAACACCCTGGTCATCGTCGCCTCGAAATCCTTCACCACCACCGAACCGCTGGCCAACGCCGAAGTGGCCATGAACTGGTTGCGCGAGGCCGGCGTGGCCGATCCGATCAAGCAGGTGGTGGCGATCACCGCCAACGTCGAGGCCGCGCTCAACCTCGGCATTTCACCCGATCACATCTTCCAGATCTGGGACTGGGTCGGCGGCCGCTATTCGCTCTGGTCCGCCATCGGGCTGCCGGTGGCGCTGGCGCTGGGCAACGACTGTTTCGACCAGTTGCTGGCTGGCGCCGCGGCCATGGACGAACACTTCCGCCACGCCCCGCTGGCCGAGAACGCGCCGCTGCAGCTGGCGCTGGCTGGCGTGGTCAACCGCAGCGTGCTGGGTTTCGATTCGCTGGTCATTTCGCCCTACGATTCGCGCCTCTATCACGTGGTGCCATGGGCCCAGCAGCTCGAAATGGAATCGCTGGGCAAGGTGGCGACCGCCGATGGCAGCCCGGCGGGCGTGCCGACCGGGCCGGCCGTATGGGGCATGTCGGGAACCGATTGCCAGCACACGTTCTTCCAGTGGCTGCACCAGGACACCGCGGGCGCGCCCGTCGATTTCATCCTGTGCGAACAGCCCGACCACGCCTACGCGCGCCACCACGAACTGCTGATCGCCAATTGCCTGGCCCAGCGGGCAGCGCTGCTGCGTGGCAAGTCGTTCGATGAAGCGCTGGCCGAAACCGCGCGGGTCGAACCCGATGCGGCGCGCGCGCGCCTGTTGGCGCAGCACAAGGTGCATCCGGGCGGACGGCCGTCGTCGCTGATCGTGCTGCCGCGCCTGGAAGCCTATACGCTGGGCGCCTTGCTGGCGCTGTACGAACACAAGGTCTTCACCCAGGGGGTGATCTGGGGCATCAACCCGTTCGACCAGTGGGGCGTGGAATTCGGCAAGGCCCTGGCCAAGAACATCATCCGCGAACTGGACGCGCCCGCCCAGCAGACCGCGCCCCAGGACCCTTCGACCCGCTTCTGGATCGACGCCATCGCGCGCCGCCATTGAGGCGACGCGGCGGCCGCCTCAGGCGCTGAGCGTGTCGTACAGCTCGACGTGGAGGCGGGCGACGCGCTCAATATTGAATTCGCGTTCAGCCAGGGCACGCCCGGCTGTCCCCATGGCCTGACGCAGGGCCTGATCATCGGCCAGGCGGGCGATCGCGTCGGCCAGCGCCTGCGGGTCGCGCACGGGCACCAGTAGCCCGGTCTTGCCCGGATCGATGGCGTCACGGCAGCCTGGCACGTCGGTGGTGACCACCGCGCGCGCGCTGGCCGCGGCCTCGATCAGCGACTTCGGCAAGCCTTCGCGGTAGGACGGCAGCACCGCAATATGCGAGGCCGCATAGAGCTGCGGCACATCGGATCGCTCGCCCAGGGCCTGCACGCAGCCTTTGCGCTGCCAGGCCTGGACCTCGGCCGGCGTCGCCGAGGCCGGATTGCCCGCATCCACTCCGCCCACCAACTGCATCGACACGTCCACGCCGCGCTCGCGCAGCAGGCGCGCGGCCTGCACGAATTCCCGCACCCCTTTGTCGCGCAGCAGGCGCGCCACCATCGTCACCACCACCGGCGGCGCCGGCGGTTCGGGCAGCGCGCGGTACTGGTCCAGGTCGACCCCGGCGCCGCGGATCAGCACCACCTGCTCATCGCGCACCGCGCCTAGCGATTGGAGCAGATCGCGGTCGCTGGCATTCTGGAAGATCACGCGGCTGTTGCGATGGCCCAGCGCCAGGCGGTAGAGCCGCGCCACCACTGCGCGCACCAGCCGCATCTTCAACGAATTGGACAGGAACACGAAACCCAGGCCGGAGATCGCCGCCACCATGCCCGGCACGCGCGCCAGGCGCGCGGCGATGCCGCCGTACAGGACCGGCTTGATGGTCACCAGGTGCACCACCTGCGGCCGCAGCCGGCGGAACAGGCGCAGCAATGACAGCAGCGTGCCCAATTCCTGCAAGGGATGCTTGCCGCTGCGCGTCATCGGGACCACGTGATGGGTCATGCCCAGCGCCTCGATATCGGCCACCGCGGGGCCATCCATCGTGGCCACGTGCACGTCGTAGCCGGCGCGCTGCGCGGCCAGCGCCACAGGCACCCGATGCGACATGAAGAACGCCGGATTGTTGACCACGAACAGCAGGCGGCGGGCCGGGCTCATGCCGAGGCTCCGGCAAGGCGGCGCCACACTGCGATGTAGTTCTGCACCATGCGCGCCAGGTCGAAGTGCTCCAGCACCCGGGCACGGCCGGCCTCGCCGGCGCGGCTCCGGCCGCGCGCGGCCACCTCGCGCAACGCACTCTCGATGCCGCGCGCCAGCGCCTCGGGCTGTTCGGGCGGCACCACCACGCCGGTATCGCCGATGATGTAGGCGGCATCGCCCACGTCCGTCGCCACACAATAGACGCCGCAGGCCATGGCCTCGGCCACCACGTTGGGAAAGCCCTCGGCGCAGCTGGACAATACGTGCAGGTCCAGCCCGTTCATCACGGCCGGCACGTCATCGCTGGGCCCCGCCAGCACCAGCCGCTCGCGCAGATCGAGCTTGTCGACCCAGGTCATCAGCGCCGGATTGTCGGCCGTCATGCCGCGCCCCACCAGCACGCAGCGCAACCCGGCGTCGCGGCCATCGCGCACCAGCGCGGCCACCGCGCGCAGCAGGTTGGCGTGGTCTTTCAGCGGATCCCAGCGCGCCACGCAGCCGATCACCGGCACATCGCCGTCCAGCCCCCACTCGGCCCGCGCCCGCGCCCGCGCCGCCGCGTCGGGCGCGTAGCGCGACAGGTCGTAGCCGTTGGCGATCACCACCATGCGGTCGCGGCGATAGCCCTTGGCCGCGTGCCGTTCGGCGGCATCCTGCGCGGCGCACACGATGGCGCCCGGCAGCACGCCCGACAGCAGTGCGCAGGCGCGCAGCACCATGCGGGCCGAACGGCTGCTGCGCTCGAGATGGGCGCCGGAATTGCGGATGCCCCAGGCAATGGCGCGCACGCCCGCCAGGCGCGCCGCCAGGCCGCCGATCAGGTCGGCGTGATACATCCAGGTCTGCACCGCATCGGGCTTGGCGCCGGCGATGAAACGGCGCAAGGCCATGAAGCCGCCCGGCGTGATGCGGCCGCGCGGCATGCCCAGTGCATGCACGGCAACGCCGGCCGCGCGCAGCCGTTCGCCATAAAGGCCGTCGTCGGTCAGCGACACAACGATGTGTTCCACGTCCTGCCCGGGAAAGGTGGCCAGCCGCCACAACACGGACTCCGCGCCGCCCTGGCCCAGGCCGGTGATCACATGGACGATGCGCAAGGCGGCGCTCATCGCCCTTCCCTCACGGCTTCGAACAATTCATCCCATTCCGCCAGCACGCTGGCCAGTGCATAACGTTGGCGCACCGCATCAGCGCCCCGCTCGCCCAGTTGCCGGCGCAACGCCGCATCGCCCAACAGGCGGCGCAGCGCCTCGCGCAGCGCCTCGCGGTCGCCAGCGGGCACCAGCAGGGCATCCTGGCCGTCGCGCGTCATTTCGCGCGGGCCGCTGGGACAATCGAAGGCGGCGCACGGCAGGCCCAACGCCATCGCCTCCAGCAACACGTTGGGAAAGCCCTCCACCAGCGAACTGAGCACGAAGGCCTGGCCCTGGGCCAGTTCTTCCCAGGGCGTCTCGGTGCGCCCCGGCAGGCTGATGCGCGCCTGCAGTCCCAGGCGTTCGACCTGGCGCTCCAGCGCGCCGCGCTCGGGGCCTTCGCCCCAGATACGCAGGTTCCAGTCCGGAAATTCGGGCGCCAGTTGCGCGAACACATCGATCAGCAGGTCGAACTGCTTGTCCGTCACCAACCGCCCCATCGCCAGCAGCATGCGCGGCGCGCCGTCTTCGCGCTGCGCTACCCGAGGCGCCTCCAACAGCGGCGCCGGCAGCGGATTGGGGATCACGGCCAGGCGCTTGATGCCCGGCACCTGGCGCGCGAACGGGCCGGCGGTATCGGCCGCCTGCACCGTCACCATGTCGGCGCGCGGATACAGCAGGCGGCGCAATCTGCGCCAAACGGCGCCAGTGGTGGTTTCAGCCACCGGATTGGTGCGCTCGCAGACGATCAGCGGCGTGCGCAGGCCGCGCGTGGCCAAAATGGCGGCCACATTGACGTTGGTCAGGAACGACACCACCACGTCCGGCGCGCTGTCGCAGATATGCCGGCGCAGCGCCAGCAGGCGCTTGCACGCGGCCATCGGACCGGAGACGCGCGTGCCCGCCAGATCCGCCAGCCATTCCAGCTTGACCTTGTCCGACAGCGGATAGAAACAACTGCCCTTGGACGAATAGGTCGGCGTCAGGGTGACATCGTCGCCGCGCTCGGCCCACGCATTGACCAGCGTGGCGGCCACACGCTCGGCGCCGCCGGCATGCATGGAACTGACCAGCATCAGGATCTTCATACGTCAGCGACTCCCAACCGTTCCTCCCTGTTCGCCACCGGCGCGGTAGCGGTCCAGCCAGGCCTGCATCATCAGCACGCCCCAAAGATGACTATCCCAATTGCGATGCCCGGACACGTGCTCGCGCCATTTGCGCAGAATGGGCTCGGGTTCGAACCAGCCTTCCTGGCGCAGGCGCGCCGGATCCAGCAGGGCCTCGGCCCAGTCGCGCAGCGGGCCGCGCAGCCAGGCGGCCAGCGGCACGGCGAAGCCGCGCTTGGGGCGGTCCACCAGCGCCTGCGGCACATGGCGGTACAGCACCTGGCGCAGCAGCCACTTGCCGGTGGCGCCGCGCACCTTGTAGCGGTGCGGCAGGCTCCAGGCGAATTCGTAGACGCGGTGGTCGATCAGCGGCACGCGGGTCTCCAGGCTTACCGCCATGGCGGCCCGGTCCACCTTGACCAGGATGTCGTCCGGCAGATAGGTCACCGTATCGAGCTTCATCATGGCCTCGAAGGTCGAGCCGCGCATCTCCCGCGCGAACTCGGACACCGGCTCCACGGCGCCCTTGACCACGCGGGCCGGGTCCGACCAGTACGACACGAACAAGCGGTAGAAATCACCGCGCGTGTCGGCCCGCAGCAACTCGCCCAGCTTGCCGACCTTGCCGCGCCAGGCGCCACGGCCTGGCAGGTGGGTCGAGGCGCTGAGCAGCGCGCCGGCGGGGGTGCGCAGCAGCGCCGGAATGCGCTCGCACTTCTGCCACCAGTTGTTGACGCGGAAGTAACGCGAATACCCCCCGAACAGCTCGTCGCCGCCGTCGCCGGACAGCGCCACGGTGACATGCTGGCGCGCCATGCGCGTCACCAGCGAGGTCGGGATCTGCGATGAATCGGCGAACGGTTCATCGTACATGTCGGCCAGGCCCGGCACCACCGCCAGCGCATCGTCGGCGGTGACATACAGCTCGGTATGATCGGTGCCCAGGTGCGTGGCCACCGCCTTGGCATGTTGCGCCTCGTCGTAGCCTTTTTCGTGGAAGCCGATGGCGAACGTGCGCACCGGCCGCGCGCTCTGCGCCTGCATCAGCGAGACGATGGTGGACGAATCGATGCCGCCCGACAGGAACGCCCCCAGGGCCACATCGGACAGCATCTGGCCGCCGACGGCCTTGGACAGCACGCCTTCGAGCGCGTCGGTGGCCTGCGCGTCGGAATCAAACGACAGCAACGATTGCGCCGCGGTATCGGCGGCCTCGCGCGCCGACCAGTACACGCGCGGCTCGGGCATTCGGCGGCTGCGGGTGTCGTCGGCGGTGAATTCGATCCAGGTGCCGGGCGGCAGCTTGGCGATGCCTTCGTAGATCGACTGCGGCGCGGGAATGTAGTTATGCCGCATGAACGACGCCAACGCATTGCGGTTCAGGTTGCGGCCGAAACCGGGAATGGGCATCAAGCCCTTGAGTTCGGACGCGAACACCAGGTCGGCGCCCGAGTAGCCGTAATACAGGGGCTTTTCGCCCATGCGGTCGCGCGCCAGCAGGAGCTTGCGCGCGGCGCGGTCCCACAGCGCGATGGCGAACATGCCGACCGAGGCCTGCAGCGTGGCCTCGATGCCCAGCGCGGTGAAACCGGCCAGCAGGGTCTCGGTATCGGAATGGCCGCGCCAGGACGGCGCCAGGCCGGACGCTTCCAACTGCCGGCGCATGTCCAGGTGGTTGTAGATCTCGCCGTTGAACACCATCACGTAGCGGCCGCAAGCCGACACCATCGGCTGATGGCCGGCTTCGGTCAGGTCCTGGATCGCCAGGCGCACGTGCGCCAGCGCCAGGCCGGCTTCGGCGTCTTCCCAGAAGCCGTTGCTGTCGGGCCCGCGGTGGCGGATGCGGCGGCAACTCTCCGCCAGCACTTGCGCCTTGTCACCCAGGGGGCCCCAAATTCCGACAATTCCACACATGATTTCAGGTTCTCGTGGTCACCGCAGCAAAAAGTTCTTCCCATAGGCCCAGCACGCGTGCGGCGGAAAAGCGCTCGCGTACCGCCGTGGCCGCCGCCGCCATGCGCTGGCGGCCGGCCTCGTCGCCCATCACCGCATCGAGCGCGCGGCACAACGCGTCGACATCGCCATTGGGCCGCACCAGCACGCCATCGACGCCTTCGCGCACGATTTCACGCGGCCCGGTGTCGCAATCGAACGCCACCGCGGCCAGGCCACTGGCCATCGATTCCAGCAAGGTATTGGACAGCCCCTCGAAACGCGAGGTCAGCACGTACAGGTCGGCGCTCTGGTACCAATCGCCCACGTTACCCGCACGCCCCGGCAGGTGGACGCGATCCTGCAGACTGGCTTCACGCACCTGCGCCTCCAAGGCGCGGCGCTCGCCGCCTTCGCCCAGGATAACCAGATCCCAGTCCGGATGCGACGGCGCCAGCCGCGCGTAGGCCCGCAGCAGCAGGTCGAAGCCCTTGTCCGCGTGCAGCCGGCCGACCGCCAGCAGGCGCTTGCGGCCGGCGCCTGCTGGCGGCGCCAGCACCGGCTCGCCCTGGGGCAGCGGCCAGTGCACCGGATTGGGGATCACCGCCAGCCGCGAGCCCGGCACATGCCGCTCCAGCCATTGCGCGGTGCCGCGCGTCAGGGCCACCACGCGCGCGGCGCGCGGGTAGGTCAGGCGACGCAGGCGCTGCCAGAAGCCGGACAGGGTCTGCGATGGCGGATGGGTGTGTTCAGTGGCGATGACACGGCATCCCAGCCCGGCGCAGGCCAGCACCGACAGCACCGACGCGGTGGTCATCATGCCCAGCACGATGTCGGGCCGGAACGCCTTGACCACACGTCGCAGCGCGCGCACCCGCTGCATGTTGCTCCAGATGCCGCGCAGGCCGCCGCCCTCGCCCGCCGTGTGCAGCACTTCGCGGCGCACCTGGGGGTGCAGCGCATAGGCGTCGCCATCAGTGCCGGCCTGGGTCACCACCATCACCTCGCGGCCCATGGCGGCCCAGTGCGCGCTGAGGTCGGCGGCCACGCGTTCGGCGCCGCCACCGTGCAGGGAATGGATGAACAGCAGCACGCGTTGCGCGCGGCCGGTGTCGGAAGCGGCGGGCATTCAGTCGGCCTCTTTGGGTTCGGCGCGGCGCAAGGCCACCACCAGGTAGCAGGCATAGGACAACAGGTACATCAGACTGGTGGCCAGCATGATGCCCGCGGCCCCCATCTTCGGCGCCAACACAGTATTCAGGCCAGCCTTCAACGCGAAATTGGCGACCGCGATGGCGGCCATGATGCGATAGCGGTTCTGGCTGGCCAGCAACTGCACCAGGATCAGCACGCCGAAGTAGAACGGCAATTGCAGCAGGCCCCAACGCAACACATGCGCCACGGCCGCGGTATTCTCGGCGGTGAAGGCGCCGCGCTGGAACAGCACCGACACGCCCCAAGGCGCCAGCACCCAGCCCACCGCCACCGCGCCGGCGCCGGCCGCCACCATCAGCACCGACCATTTCAATGCCATGGCCCGCGCGCGCGCCGTGTCGCCGCGCGCCTGCACGTCGGCCAACACCGGCAGCGCCGCGCGGCCCACCGACACCGCGCCGATACCCAGCAACAGCGACAACAGGCGGCTGGCGTAACCCAGCGTGGCATTGGCATTGGCGCCCAGGTTGGCGGCGGCGTATTGATCGAGCGGCCCGACGAAACTCATGGCCACCTGGCCGATCAGCATCACGCCGGCCGCGCCCATCAACTCGGGCCAATGGGGCGAACGCAGGGTCAGCCTCGGCGCGCCCCAGAATCCTCCGTCGGCGCGCGCGGCCAGCCAGGCCAGCCACACGGTCTGGATCGCATAGCCCACCAGCGTGCCCCACAACAGCGGTCCGATACTCTCGGCGCTGGCGGCCAGCATGACCCACGCCAGCGTCGCCACCGCCGGCACGCTGTCCAGCAGGGTATTGACGTGACGCTCATGCGAACGCAGCCGCGCGGCGCTGATGCCCGCCACCAGCAGCAATGCCGACACCGGCGCGAAGGCCAGCAACAGCTCGCCGGTCATCTCGCCGACGCGCGCCGACAGGCCCTGCCCCAGCGCGCCCAGCACCTGTGGCCAGGCGAACCAGGTCAACAAGGCCAGCGCGATGCCCGCGGCCGCCACCCAGCCTTGCAGCTCGCGGATGAATTGCTCACGCTCGGTATCCTCGGCGCGGCGCAAGCGCACCAGCACCGGAATCAGCACCACTGACAGCACGCCCACGATGGTGACCGGCAGCCAGGTGGCCATGGTCATCGTGAACTGATAGGCGTCGACGGCATCGCTGACGCCATAGCGGTACGCCACCGCCATCTCCTTGATGGCGCCGGCGGCCTTGCCCAGCAGCAGAAACAGCGCCACCCGGAAAGCGCCCTTGAAAATGCGCTGGTGATCCGGGTGGATGCTGCCGAGTTTGCGGATGAGTGCTTTCAAATCAACGCAGGAATTGCGTGTACCAGGGCATTGCCACTTCCAGGCCCTGCAGCACGGTATGCGTGGGCTGGTAGCCCAGCAGCCGGCCGGCCTTGCTGACGTCGGCCTGCGAATGGCGCACGTCGCCCGCCCGGAAGTCGGCGTAGACCGGTTGCTTGTCGTAGGCGACGCCCTGGTTGCCCAGCGCCTTCACCAGGAACCCGAACAGCTGGTTCAAGGTGCTGCGGCCGCTGACGGCCACGTTGTAGACCTGGTTGCGGCCTTCGGCCGGCGCCATCGCGGCCAGGATGTTGGCCTGCACCGCGTTGTCGACGAAGCAGAAATCGCGGCTGGTCTCGCCATCGCCGTTGATGGTGACGTCCTCGCCCTGGATCATCGCGGCGGTCCATTTGGGAATGACCGCGGCATAGGCGCCGTTGGGATCCTGGCGCTTGCCGAACACGTTGAAGTAGCGCAGGCCCACCGTCTCGAACCCGTAGGAACGCGCGAACACGTCGGCGTACAGCTCGTTGACGAATTTGGTCACCGCATAGGGCGACAAGGGCTTGCCGATATTCTCCTCGACCTTGGGCAACGCCGGATGGTCGCCGTAAGTCGAGCTGGAAGCGGCATACACGAACGATTTGACGCCCGCGTCACGCGCCGCCACCAGCATGTTGAGGAACCCGCCGATGTTCACCTCGTTGGTGGTGATCGGATCCTTCAGCGAGCGCGGCACCGAACCCAGGGCGGCCTGGTGCAGCACGAAATCCACGCCTTGAACCGCGCGACGGCAAACCTCGAGGTCGCGGATGTCACCTTCGATGAAGGTCAGCCGCGCCCATTGCTCGGGCGTGACGGCGGCTTTCACTTCATCCAGGTTGCGCTGGTGGCCGGTGGCGAAGTTGTCCAGGCCGGTGACGGTCTGGTCCAGCTTGAGCAGGGCTTCCAGCAGATTGGAGCCGATGAAGCCGGCGCAGCCGGTTACCAGCCACTTGCGCGGCGCGGCGGCCAGCTCCCGGGTGACGGATTCAAAGCGTGTGGTCATGCGACATCCTCCTATTACAGGCGCAGATCGGATTCGGCGGGCGACAACACGTACTTCAGGTCGTAAAGAATGTGTTCCGGCTTGCCCAGCTTGCGGATGCCGGCCGCGCCCATGTCGGCGAACTGTTGGTGCGCCACGCCCAGGATCACGGCGTCGTACTTGCCTTCCTCGAGCTTGGTGACCGGGGTGATGCCGTATTCGTGCATGGCCTCTTCGGCGTCCACCCACGGGTCGTACACATCGACATCGACGTTGTAGTCGCCCAGTTCCTTGACGATGTCGACGATGCGGGTATTGCGCAGATCGGGGCAGTTTTCCTTGAAGGCCAGGCCCATCACCAGCACGCGCGCGCCCTGCACGTGGATGCGGCGCTTGGTCATGGCCTTGACCAGTTGCGACACCACGTAGCCGCCCATCGAGTCGTTCAGGCGGCGGCCCGCCAGGATGATCTCGGGGTGGTAGCCGATCGACTGCGCCTTGTGCGTCAGGTAGTACGGGTCCACGCCGATGCAGTGTCCGCCCACCAGGCCCGGACGGAACGGCAGGAAGTTCCACTTGGTGCCGGCGGCCTGCAGCACCGCTTCGGTATCGATGCCCATCTTGTTGAAGATCAGCGCCAGTTCATTGATCAGCGCGATGTTGACGTCGCGTTGGGTGTTCTCGATCACCTTGGCGGCCTCGGCCACGCGGATGCTGGCAGCCTTGTGGGTGCCGGCGGTGATGATCTGCTTGTAGAGCTGGTCGACCAGCTCGGCCACTTCCGGCGTCGAGCCCGACGTGACCTTCTTGATGGTGCTGACGCGGTGCGCCTTGTCGCCCGGGTTGATGCGTTCGGGGCTGTAGCCGGCGTAGAAATCGACGTTGAACTTCAGGCCCGACACGCGTTCCAGCACCGGCACGCAGTCTTCCTCGGTGGCGCCGGGGTACACGGTCGATTCATAGATGACGATGTCGCCGCGCTTGAGCACCGCGCCGATGGTCTCGCTGGCCTTGACCAGCGGCGTCAGGTCGGGTTGCTTGTATTCGTCGATCGGCGTGGGCACGGTGACGATGAAGACATTGGCCTGGCCCAGCTCGGCGCGGTCGGCGGTGTAGCTCAGTTGCGTGGCCTCGGCCAATTCGGCGTCGCTGACTTCCAGCGTGTGGTCATGGCCGGCCTTCAGCGCCTCGATGCGTCGGGTGTTGATGTCGAAACCAATAACCGACCGCTTCTTGCCGAACTCGACCGCCAACGGCAGGCCGACGTAGCCCAGGCCGACGACCGCGAGTTTCACATCCTGAATACGCAACATAATTCTCCCTTTACCGTAAGAACCATTACGGCATTTTAAATATGGTCGGGGTGATGGATAACCGGGCCCCCGGCGGAAATCACCGGGGCACCCAAAAACTTAATCGGCCCGCAGGACGGACGGCAGCAGCAGCCATCCTGGCCGGCGCCAGGACACCAGGCGCGCATACAGCCAGATGTACACGCCGGCAAAGACCAGCAGGCTGGCGCTCAGCGCCCAGGCGTTGTCCCACCAGATGGTGGCCGGCACCAGGCCGATCAGGGCCAGGACCCACATGTAGGGCGAAGCCAGGGCGTTGCACAGCGCCGGCACCGCGTGGCGGCGTCCGCGGCTGAAGGTCACGCGCACCAGCCGGCGGAACACCAACTGATGCAGGTGCAGGGCATCCGGCTGGTCCACCGGCACGCCGCGCTTGAAGCGGCGGCGCCAGATCGAGAAACCGGTTTCGAAAACGGGGTAGAACAACACCGCCAAGGCGTAGAACGGCGACACCGACGGATTGCGCACCACCAGCAGCACCGCCAGCTCGGCCAGCATGAAGCCCAGGAAGTAAGCGCCGCCGTCCCCCAGGAACACGCGCCCGAAGGGGAAGTTCCACACCAGGAAGCCGAGCGTGGCCGATGCCAGGGCCGCGGCCACCAGGAAGATCGGCACATCGCCCACCTGCAGCGCGACCAGGCTGATGGACACCGCCATCAGCGTCGCGACCATGCCGGCCAGCCCGTTCATGCCATCGACGATGTTCAGCGCATGGGTACAGCCACCCACCGCGAACATGGTGAAAATCAGGGAAACCGGCCAATACGACAGGATGTAGTCCACCGGCGCCATGCCGACGCGGCTGACGCCGCCCAGCAGCCACCAGGCGATCGCCGCGGACGCGAAGGCGGCCAGCAGGCGCTTGCTGGCGCCAATGTCCTTGGTGATGTCTTCGAGCAGCCCCGCCACGAACACCGGCAGCGCCGAAACGAACAATGCCGGCCAAAGCCAGGTCAGGGTCATGTTGTCGGGCCCCAGCACCAGCAGACCCATGAGCGTGCCGGCCAGCACGGCCAGTCCGCCCACGCGCGGCGTGGCGCGCGAATGGTTCGCTTGCGGCTTGTTGAGATCGCTGTCGCCGGTGAAGGCGCCATGCCAGCGCTCCGACGCCACGATGAGTCCCCCCACCATGAACGCGACCACGCATATGTACAGCCAGGTCACAGGGTCACCTCTGGTTGGTCTATCGAGACAGGCCGGCCATTATCGACGGCAGGTGTAACGCCCATATATGGCAGGAATAAGGAAGTGCAATTCACCGGGACAGAACGTAACGGCCGCGGACCGGGCCGGCGCAGCGTCCCCGGTTGAGGGGTGTGCCGCGACGCGGCCATTGGCCCGCGGAAATACGGATTTCATGAATTGATTGTAGAGCTTTCCGCCCCTGCGCACGCGAAATATCCAAGGGAAAACACGGAGTCCGTCATAAGGAGGGCAGCCGCGTCTGAAATCCTTTCCCGCCCCCTGCCCCAACGCGCTTCGACGCCGCGCTCAGGAAATTGGGGACGCGTTGATTTTTCTTAAAAAAAAGCCCGAGATCGTGAGATCTCGGGCTAAATCCACCAAAGGAGGAGGGTGGAGGAGACAACCGTGGCATGTTGGGAGCCGCTTTCGCTCACTGCGCTGTCGGGGTTTGGCACCGCGCCGACTGCGTTTCAACATCCGATGAGATGCATAGTATCGGGTTTTTTTGTGCGATGCAAGATTTTTTTTGCGCGCATCAGGCTCTCGGAGCCTGCGTTGCTTTTTTGCCGCAACGCAGGCTGTCATCGCCCGCAAAGCCGCGCCCAGCAATGTTTTTCAAAAAAGGCGGGTTATTGCCAAACGGGTTTACCCCTTGCGGACTTACCCTAGCCTTGGCCGGGTAATCCCGCCCTATGATTTGCACCAGAAAGGTGCGCCCGGCACCAGATTGCGGCAATTATTGCGCATCGCAACATTTTGATGCCCCAGGGGGGTGCCGCCGGGCCGCCGCCCTCAGATCCAGTACGCTGTGGTCGTCATGACCTTGGACATCGCGCGCATGGCGGCCTTGACCGGGGCGGGCAACGGCACTCCGCCGGCCGCTTCGGCGCTGGCGCGGTGCTGGGCCTCGTCTTCCTTCATCTTCTGCACGATCTGGCGCGAGCGCGCATCCTGTTGCGGCAGCGTGCGCAAATGCCCCTCCAGATGCGCCTCGACCTGCTTCTCGGTCTCGGCCATGAAACCCAGGTTGCGCGGCGCCCCCGCGTAGCCGGCCAGCAGGCCGAGCGCGAACGAGCCGGCATACCAGACCGGGTTGAGCAGGCTGGGCCGGCTGCCCAGTTCCCCCAGACGCTGGTTGCACCACACCAGGTGATCGACCTCTTCGCCAGCGGCCTCGAGCAACAGGTTGCGCGGGCCGGGCTCGCGGCACACCGCGGCCTGGCCGCGATACAGCGCCTGGGCGCAGACCTCGCCCACATGATTGACCCGCATCAGCCCGGCCGCATGGCGCTTTTCCTGCGCCGACAGGGTGTCCGGCGCCTCCTCGGCGGTGGCCGGGTTGGGCCGGCCGGCGCTGGCGCTGCCGGACAGCACGCGCAAGGCCCGGTCGGCCTCGGCCAGCAGTGCGTCCAGCGGCGCGGCGCGGCGCGGGAATCTGGCGGGAGCGGTTGGGGACAGGGAGGGGGACATGGACAACTCCTGGATTGCGGCACACACCCCTGACGCGGGGCGGGGCTCTCACGCCTGGAATTGTACGCAACGGGTATCATCAGCCATTGATTGCGCTCAAGCACAAGGACCCGAGAAATGGAATGCACGATCGACTGGGGCGGCCCCAACGGCATGCTCTTTACCGCCAGCACCGGCAGCGGCCATGTGGCCGTGATGGACGGCGCGGTGGACGGCGGCGGCCACAACCTGGCGCCCCGCCCCATGGAAATGCTGCTGGCCGGCACCGGCGGCTGCACCGCCTACGATGTCGTGCTGATCCTCAAGCGCGGCCGCCATGCCGTGACCGGCTGCAGCGTCAAACTGCAGGCCGACCGCGCCGACGTCGACCCCAAGGTGTTCACGCGCATCCACTTCGCCTTCACCGTCACCGGCCGCAACCTGCCGCGCGCGGCGGTCGAGCGCGCGGTGCAGTTGTCGCACGAGAAATACTGCTCGGCTTCCGCCATGCTTGAAAAGACCGCCGAACTGACCTTCTCAGTGGATATCGTCGATACCCAGGAAGCCCCGGCGGCCGCCTGACGCTGCCCGTTGCCGGCGCCACTTCAGCCTTTTCTGATTCTGTACCCATGAAACAATACCTGGACCTCGTTCAATCCATCCTGGACACCGGCGCGTGGCAGGAAAACCGGACGGGCATACGCACGCTGAGCATGCCGGGCGCCTCGCTGCGCTTTGATCTGCAGCAGGGCTTTCCGGCCGTCACCACCAAGAAACTGGCCTTCAAGTCCGCCATCGGTGAAATGGTCGGCTTCCTGCGCGGCGTGCGCAGCGCCGCCGCGTTCCGGGAACTGGGTTGCAAGGTCTGGGACCAGAACGCCAACGAAAACGCCCAATGGCTGGCCAACCCGTACCGCGAAGGGCCGGACGACCTGGGCCCGGTCTACGGCGTGCAATGGCGCCAATGGCCGGCCTACAAACTGCTGGACGCCGGCCGCGACGGCCAGATCGCCGATGCCCTGGCCCGCGGCTACACCAAGGTGGCCGACCTGCAGGAAGGCGGCGCGCCCAAGGTGCTGCTGTACAAGGCGGTCGACCAGTTGCGCCAGTGCCTGGACACCATCCACGAGCGTCCGGGCGACCGCCGCATCCTGTTCCACGGCTGGAACTGGGCGCAGATCGAGGAAATGGCGCTGCCGCCCTGCCACTTGCTCTATCAGTTCCTGCCGAACGCGACCACGCGCGAAATCTCGCTGTGCCTGTACATCCGCTCGAATGACGTCGGCCTGGGCACGCCGTTCAACCTGACCGAAGGCGCGGCGCTGCTGCACCTGGTCGGCCGGCTGACCGGCTACACGCCGCGCTGGTTCACGTATTTCATCGGCGACGCCCACATCTATGAGAACCACCTGCCGATGCTGCGCGAGCAACTGACGCGCACGCCGCACGAGGCGCCCCGGCTGGTGCTGTCCGACCGCATCCCCGATTTCGCCCAGACCGGCCGCTATGAACCGGAATGGCTCGAAAAGGTCGAACCGGGCGATTTTTCGCTGGCCGGCTACACCCATCACGCCCCGCTCACCGCTCCCATGGCCGTCTGAACCGGCTGCCACTTGAAGGCGCCTCGCGCGGACCGGCCATCGGCCGCCCGGCCTGGCGCGGTCGCCGCCGCGTGGCCAGGCCATGCGAGGCGCGTACAACGACGCCGCGTGGCGGGCACGCCCCGCCCGGCACAGGTGAAGATTGGTGAGCTTCTGGAAGCGCGTTTTCGGTATAACCCATCCCTTAGCCTCGGACGCGGGTACTGCAAGCCCTGCGCGCCGTCGCTGCTGAACGGCCCTTGCCGCGCCGTGCCTGCCACTCGCCGCGTGACCGGCTCATCCGCTGGTCTCGCCGACCGCCTGCAGGGCGGCGCCGCCCCCCCCATCCAGACAAGAGAGTATGTGAATCGCCAGCGTCGACAGCAGAATGCCCGTGCGGCCAAGTTGCAACCGTTGACTACTAATTGATTTGAATTGAGGCCGGCGCGGCGGCTGTATGCGCTCAGGACAGGACTCCAAAAATGCTCGTTGGAACATATAACCCTTCGCTCGTCCTCGTATCCCTAGGGGTCGCCATCCTGGCGTCATACACGGCGCTGGGTATGGCCAATCGCGTGCGGGCGGCGAGCGGGCTGCCGGCGGCGCGCTACTGGCTGGCGGGCGGCGCGCTGGCCATGGGGATCGGCATCTGGTCCATGCATTTCGTCGGCATGCTGGCGTTCAGCCTGCCGATCCCGATGGGCTACGACCTGCCCCTGACGGTACTGTCGCTGGCCATCGCCATAGGCTGTTCCGCATTCGCGCTGTGGGTCGTCTGCAAGGACGAGCTGCCCTGGCCCCGCCTGGTCAGCGGCGCCCTGCTGATGGGAGCGGGCATCGCCGCCATGCACTATATCGGCATGGCCGCCATGCGCATGATGCCCGGCATCGTCTACGATCCGGCCTGGTTCATCCTGTCCATCGTGATCGCGGTGGCGGCGTCGGGCGCGGCGCTGTGGATCACCTACCGCCTGCGCCAGGACGGTCCGCGCGTGGCCCTGTCGCGGCCGCTGGCGGCGGGGGTCATGGGGCTTGCCATCGTCGGCATGCATTACACCGGCATGGAGGCCGCGGGCTTCCCGGCGGGCAGCCTCTGCACGGCGGCGAACACGGGCATCTCGGCCGGCTGGCTGGCCATTGCCGTGACCGCCGTGACGCTCAGCGTGCTGGCCATCGCCCTGGTGGTGGCGGTGCTGGACAACCGCCTGGAGGCCCGGACCTCGGCGCTCGCCTCATCGCTGGCCGAAGCCAACGAAGAACTGGTGCAGTTGGCGCTGCACGACACGCTGACCAAGCTGCCCAATCGCATCCTGCTGGAAGACCGGCTGGAACAGGCGATCGAAAGCGCCAGTCGCCGCAAGGGCTATTTCGCCGTGCTGTTCTTCGACCTGGACGGGTTCAAGGCGGTCAACGACGCTTATGGCCACCATACCGGCGATGCCCTGCTGATCGACCTGGCCCAGCGCATCCGCCAGACCCTGCGCACGCAGGACACGGTGGCCCGCCTGGGCGGCGATGAGTTCATCGTGCTCAGCGAAGTGGCCGAACCCACCGACGCCGCCAATGTGGCGGACCGCCTGATCGAGGCGATCGCGCGGCCGGTGATGGTGTACGGACACGAAGTGCTGGTGACCTCCAGCGTCGGCATTGCCATCTATCCCAACGACGGCGAGGACACCCACGCCCTGCTGACCAATGCCGACGCCGCGATGTACCATGCCAAGCGCCTGGGCGGCACTGGCTACAGCTTCTTCGAGCCGTCGATGAACGCCGACGCCCACGAGCAGATCGAACTGCTGCATGACTTGCGCCTGGCGCAGGAACTGGGTCAGTTCGTGCTGCACTACCAGCCCAAATACGAAGCGCCGGCCGGCCCCATCATCGGCGCCGAGGCGCTGCTGCGCTGGAACCATCCCACCCGCGGCCTGGTGGGCCCGGACCAGTTCATCCCGACAGCGGAAAAGACCGGGCTGATCCTGTCGATCGGCGACTGGGTCATCAACGAGGCCTGCCGCCAGATGCGCGCATGGATCAACGCCGGACAGGGACACTGGACCATCGCCGTCAACATCTCGGCGCTGCAATTCGCCCATTCCAGCCTGGTCGAAACCGTGCGCGGCGCGCTCGCGCGCCACGACGTGCCGCCGTCCTGCCTGACGCTGGAAGTGACCGAGTCGACCGCCATGCGCGATGCCGAGGCCAGCCTGACCGTGCTCAAGCGCCTGTCGGGGCTGGGCGTGACTATCTCGATCGATGATTTTGGCACCGGCTACTCCAGCCTGTTGTACCTGAAGCGCCTGCCGGCCACCGAACTGAAAATCGACCGCGGTTTCGTCAACCAGCTGGACAATGACAACGAGGACGCCGCCATCGTCTCGGCCATCGTCGCGCTGGCGCAGCAGTTGAACCTGCGCATCGTGGCCGAGGGGGTGGAAACCACCGCGCAGCAGAAATTCCTGACCGGCCTGGGCTGCGATTCGCTGCAGGGCTTCCTGCTGGGCAAGCCGATGCCGGCCGACGAATTCCTGGAGCACGCCAGCGGCTGAGCCGGCCCCTGCCGCCGTGCCCCCCCGGCCGGCGCGACGACGCGGCCCGGCCCGGCCGGTCAAATTTGCTACGCTTGGGGTCTTCCCGCCGGCAATGCCGGCCCTTTTTTACAGACCCTCCCCGACCGCATGTCCGCCCGCCTGATCCTGATCGTCGCCTATTCCACCAATCGCGCCATCGGCCGCGACAACGCCCTGCCCTGGAAACTGCCGGGCGACCTGGCGCATTTCAAACGCAGCACGCTGGGGCATCCGATCATCATGGGCCGCAAGACCTGGGAGTCGCTCGGCCGTCCCCTGCCCGGCCGCGCCAATATCGTCATCAGCCGCAACCCCGCTTTCGAGGCCGCCGGCGCCACCGTGGTGGCTACGCTGGAGGCCGCCGTCGCCGCCTGTGGCGACAGCGCTGAGGCCTTCGTCATCGGCGGCGCGCAGATCTATGCGCAGGCCCTGCCGCTGGCCAGCCGCGTCCTGGCCACCGAGGTCCATGCCGAGGTCGAGGGCGATGCCTTCTTCCCGCTGCTGCCCGGCTTCCAGTGGCGCGAAACCGCGCGCGCGGCGCAGCCCGCGGAAAACGGCTACCGCTACGACTTCGTGACGTACGAGCGCGCCTGATAGCGGCGCCCGCTACCGGCGGCCCAGCCGGTCCGGAAGATCAGACCGCGCCCGCGTTGCGCATGAAGCGCCACAGGGCCGGCGCTTCCGAATACGCCACGTTGAAGCGCACCCACGGCGTATCGGCCTCATCGGCCTCGAAATACGAGCCCGGCGCCAGCCAGATACCATCCTTGAGCGCCAATCCGGCCAGGCCGTTGGCGCCGCGCTCGCGCCACTGGCCGGCCACCTTGGCCCACAGGAACAGGCCGGCCCGGGGCCGCGCATAGATCTCGAAACCATGCTGCGCCATCAGCTCCGCCACCGACGCGTGGGCCTGGGCCAGCCGTTCGCGGGTGCGTTCGATGTGGGCACGATAGCGGCCCTCGCGGATGACCTGGTGCACGATGCGCTCCATGATCTCCGGCGAGGTCAGCCCCACCGCCATCTTGGTGCGTGCGATGTCGCGCACCAGGTCGCGGTGCGCCACCACGTAGCCGACCCGCACCGACGGGCTGATGACCTTGGAATAGCCGCCCAGATAGACCACCCGGCGGCCGCCATCCAGCGCCGCCAGCATGGGCGTCACGCCCGGCGCCAGTTCGCGCGAGATATCGTCCTCGATCACCCAGAGACCATGGCGTTCGGCCAGTTGCAGGATGCGGAAGGCATTGGCCATGCTGATGCTGGCGCCGGACGGGTTCTGCAGGGCGGTGTTGACGAACAGCGCGCGCGGCCGGTGCTGCGAGGCGGCCTGCTCCAGCGCCTCGCAATCGAGGCCGTCCAGGGTGCGCGGCACCGGCACCACCCGCAAGCCGGCCAGCCGCAGCATCTGCAGCAGGTTGGCATAGGCCGGCTGCTCGACCAGCACGGTGTCGCCCGGCCGCAGCAAGGTGCGGATCACCATGTCGAGCCCGTGCGTCACGCCCTGGGTCAGCAGCACCTGCGACACCTCGACCTCCATCCCCTGCGCGCCGAGCGTGGCGGCGATGGTTTCGCGCAGCGGCGCGTACCCATAGGGATGGCCGTAGTTGGCAATGCGCATGGCCGGCACCCGGCCCATGTGGCGCAGCGCCATGTGCAGCCCCTCTTCATTGAGCCATTCGCCCGGCAACCAGCCGCAGCCCGATTTGATGGGGATGGAATGGTCCGCGAAGATGTCCGACAGCAGCCAGGCCGCATTCAGGCGCGGCGGCTCCCACGACTGCGGCTCGCCACGGCGTGCCGGCGCATCGGGCGAGGCCACCCGGTAGCCGGCGCCCGGCCGCGCCGCCAGCCAGCCCAGCGACACCAGCCGGCTGTAGGCGCTGGCCACGGTGAAGGTGCTGACCTGGTGCTGGCGGGCAAACTCGCGCACCGAAGGTAGGGACATACCCGGACGCAGCAATTGCGCCTCGATGGCGCGCAGCACGGCCGCCACCACCTGGTCCACCAGGGTCGGCGCCTGGCCACGGGCGCGCACAGGCTGGAAGTCGATCACGACGCTACGTTATCTGTACAGTTGCCATGCCTGCAACTATACAGTTAGCCCGGTTTGCGCGGATTGTATATTTTCATTCGCCCCAGGACGGACCAGAATCAATCGCATCCCGCCGGCTGCCCGCCCCACTTGGCGCAGGCCCGGCGCTTGTCCCTGCCCTGGAGCCACCATGAACGCCCCCGCCGAGTTGCCCGACCTGTCCCATCTGTGGATGCCTTTCACCGCCAACAAGCAATTCAAGGCGCACCCGCGCATGCTGGCGTCGGCCAAGGGCATGTATTACACCTCGGCCGACGGCCGCCAGGTGCTGGACGGCACGGCCGGGCTGTGGTGCGTCAACGCCGGCCACGGCCGCCAGGAGATCGTCGAGGCGATCTCGCGCCAGGCCGGCATCATGGACTACGCGCCCGGCTTCCAGCTCGGCCACCCGCTGGCATTCGAAGCGGCCACCGCCGTCGCCAGCTTCATGCCGCAGGGCCTGGACCGCGTGTTCTTCACCAACTCGGGGTCGGAATCGGTCGACACCGCCCTGAAGATCGCCCTGGCCTATCACCGCGCCCGCGGCGACGGCCAGCGCACCCGCCTGATCGGCCGCGAGCGCGGCTACCACGGCGTGGGGTTCGGCGGCATCTCGGTGGGCGGCATCTCGACCAACCGCAAGACCTTCTCCGGCGCGCTGCTGCCCGCCGTGGACCACCTGCCCCATACGCACAACCTGGAACAGAACGCCTATTCCAAGGGTCAGCCGGCCTGGGGCGCGCATCTGGCCGACGAACTCGAACGCATCATCGCGCTGCACGACGCCTCGACCATCGCCGCGGTCATCGTCGAGCCCATGGCCGGCTCCACCGGCGTGCTGATCCCGCCCAAGGGCTACCTGGAAAAGCTGCGCGAGATCACCTCCAAGCACGGCATCCTGCTGATCTTCGACGAAGTCATCACCGCCTACGGCCGCCTGGGCGCGGCCACCGCGTCGGAATTCTTCGGCGTCACGCCGGACCTGATCGCCATGGCCAAGGGCGTCAGCAACGCCGCCGTGCCGGCGGGCGCCGTCGCGGTGC
Organism: Achromobacter pulmonis; assembly: GCF_902859765.1. Lineage (GTDB taxonomy): Bacteria > Pseudomonadota > Gammaproteobacteria > Burkholderiales > Burkholderiaceae_B > Achromobacter > Achromobacter pulmonis. Next base: position 41,698 of record NZ_CADIJV010000018.1, on the reverse strand, counting down.
GCCGCGAAGTGCATGACGCCATCGTCAATGGCCCGGCCGGCGGCATCGAGTTCTTCCACGGCTACACCTATTCGGCCCACCCGCTGGCGGCCGCCGCCATCCTGGCCACGCTCGACATCTACCGCCGCGAAGACCTGTTCGCCCGCGCCCGCAAGCTGTCCGGCGCCTTCGAACAGGCCGCCCACAGCCTGAAGGGCGCGCCGCATGTGATCGACGTGCGCAACCTGGGCCTGGTGGCCGGTATCGAGCTGGCGCCGCGCGCCGGCGCGCCGGGCGCGCGCGCCGCCGAAGTGTTCCAGAAATGCTTCGACAGCGGCCTGATGGTGCGCTACACCGGCGACATCATCGCCGTCTCGCCCCCGCTGATCATCGAAGAAGCGCAGATCGGCCAGATCTTCGAGCAGATCGGCAAGGTGCTCAAGGAAGTCGCGTAACCTCCGGCGCGGCGCCAGACGCCGCGCATCGCACACAACGGCGGGCGGCCCCGGGTCGCCCTCCGGCATTTTCAAAGAACCGGGCTTTACCCATGAAGAAGAACCTCTCCCACTACATCAACGGCCAGCCCTACGACGGCCGCAGCAGCCGCTACGCCGACGGCTTCAATCCGGCCACCGGCGAGATCATCTCCTCGGTGCCGCTGGCCTCGCCCGATGAAGTCGCGCTGGCGGTGGCGGCGGCCAAGGCCGCCTTTCCCGCCTGGTCGGAAACCCCGGCGCTCAAGCGCGCCCGCGTGCTGTTCAACTTCAAGGCGCTGCTGGACCAGCATCAGGACGAACTGGCCGAGCTGATCACCCGCGAGCACGGCAAGGTGTTCTCGGACGCCAAGGGCGAAGTGATGCGCGGCATCGAGATCGTCGAATTCGCCTGCGGCATTCCGCAACTGCTCAAGGGCCAGTATTCCGACCAGATCGGCGGCGGCATCGACAACTGGAGCATGCGCCAGGCGCTGGGCGTGGTGGCCGGCATCACGCCGTTCAACTTCCCGATGATGGTGCCGTGCTGGATGTTCCCGGTGGCCATCGCCTGCGGCAATACCTTCGTGCTCAAGCCGTCCGAACGCGATCCCTCGGCCTCGCTGCGCCTGGCCGAGCTGCTGACCGAAGCCGGCCTGCCGCCGGGCGTGTTCAACGTCGTGCACGGCGACAAGCAGGCCGTGGACGCGCTGATCGCACACCCCGACGTCGAGGCCCTGTCCTTCGTCGGCTCGACCCCGATCGCCGAATACATCTATGCCGAAGGCACCCGTCGCGGCAAGCGCGTGCAGGCCCTGGGCGGCGCCAAGAACCACCTGGTGGTGATGCCCGACGCCGACCTCGACCAGGTCACCGACGCGCTGATGGGCGCGGCCTATGGCTCGGCCGGCGAGCGCTGCATGGCGATCTCGGTGGCCGTGGCGGTGGGCGACGTGGCCGACAAGGTGATCGAACGCCTGACGCCGCGCGTCAAGGCCCTGGTGGTCAAGGATGGCATGCAGGGCGATGCCGAGATGGGCCCGCTCGTCACCGCGCAGCACCGCAACAAGGTCATCGGCTATATCGAGGATGGCATCGCCGCCGGCGCCGAACTGGTGGTCGACGGCCGCGGCCTGCAGGTGCCGGGCGCCGAGAAGGGCTTCTTCCTGGGCGGCACGCTGTTCGACCAGGTCAAGCCCACGATGAACATCTACCGCGAAGAGATCTTCGGACCGGTGCTGTGCGTGGTGCGCGTGCCCGACTTCGCCGCCGCGGTCGAACTGATCAACGCGCACGAGTTCGGCAACGGCGTGGCCTGCTTCACCTCCGATGGCGGCGTGGCGCGCGCCTTCGCCCGCCAGATCAAGGTCGGCATGGTCGGCATCAACGTGCCGATCCCGGTGCCGATGGCCTGGCACTCGTTCGGCGGCTGGAAGCGCTCGCTGTTCGGCGACCACCACGCCTACGGCGAGGAAGGCATCCGCTTCTACTCACGCTACAAGAGCGTGATGCAGCGCTGGCCGGACAGCATCGCAAAGGGTGCGGAATTCACCATGCCGGTGGCCAAGTAATCATGTAGACGCTCTCACCGCCCCGAGCCGCAAAGCGGCCGGGGTTTTGCCGAAAGACACACAATAAGGGGAATCCTGATGCGCATCGGGATCGGCGGCTTTCAGCATGAAACGAATACCTTCGCGCCCTCGCGCGCGGCCTGGGAAGACTTCGCCGACAAGGGCGGCGGCTGGCCGAAGCTGGTCAGCGGCCCGGCGCTGTTCCCGGCCGTGGCCGGCGCCAACATTCCGGTGGCCGGCTTCATCGAGGCCATGCAACAGCACACGCTGCTGCCGTCCACCTGGGCCGCGGCCAGCCCGTCCGGCCCGGTCACCGAGGATGCGTTCGAACGCATCAGCGCGCTGATCCTGCACGGCCTGCAAGCGGCCATGCCGCTGGACGGCGTCTATCTCGACCTGCACGGCGCCATGGTCACCGAGCACCTGGACGACGGCGAAGGCGAACTGCTCAAACGCGTACGCGACCTGGTCGGCCCCAACGTGCCGGTAGTGGCCAGCCTCGACCTGCACGCCAACATGACGCCGGCGATGGTGCGCCATGCCGACGCGCTGGTCTGCTATCGCACCTATCCGCACATCGACATGGCCGAAACCGGCCAGCGCGCCGCCGCGCTGCTGGCGCGGCGCCTGGCCGGCGCGCCGCGTCCCTGCGTGGCGCTGCGACAGCTGCCCTTCCTGATCCCGTTGTGCTGGCAATCGACCGACATCGAACCGGCGCGCTCGCTCTACCAGATGGTGGGCGACATCGAGGCGCGCGGCGCCCACAGCGTGTCGCTGGCCACCGGTTTCCCGGCGGCGGATTTTCCCGATTGCCTGCCCGCGGTCTGGGCCTACGGCGCGACCCAGGCCGACGCCGACGCGGCCGCCGACACCCTGGCGCGCGCCGTGCTCGATGCCGAGCGTGATTTCGGTGGCACGCTCTACACACCGGATGATGCGATCACCACCGCCCTGCGCCTGGCGCGCGAGGCCAATGCGCCCGTGATCATCGCGGACGCGCAGGACAACCCTGGCGCCGGCGGCAGTTCCGACACCACCGGCCTGCTGCGCGCGCTGATCCGCCACCAGGTGCGCGACGCCGCCATCGGCCTGATCGTCGATCCGGAAGCGGCGCTGGCCGCGCACCGCGCCGGCGTGGGTAAATCGGTCCGCATTGCATTGGGTGGACACTCGGGTATTCCCGACGACGAACCGCTAGACGCAGAGTTCATCGTGGAGAAAACTTCGGATGGGCGCTTCGACACGCACGGCGCGTTCTACCGCGGCTTCCACATGGACCTGGGCCCCAGCGCCTGTCTGCGCATCGGCGGCGTGCGCATCGTGGTGGCCTCCAACAAGGTGCAGATGGCCGACCAGGAGATGTTCCGTTTCGCCGGCATCGAGCCGCGCCGCGCGGCCATCCTGGCGGTGAAAAGCTCGGCGCATTTCCGTGCCGACTTCACACCGATCGCCCACACGATCCTGGTTTGCGCCGCGCCGGGCTCGATGCTGATGGATGCGGCAAAACAACCATGGACACGCTTGCGTCCCGGCATCAGAATGGCGCCTTGCGGCCCGGTCTTCGCCGGTGCCGCAGCCGACTGACCCTCGCACGCCGCTCCTTGGCGCGGCGTGTCAACGACGTAGCGGCAGACACGCCGCTCACTCCGCATAAAAGGGGAATTTCATGCTCAAGTTCGTCCGCGCGGCCGCATTCGCCGGCGCCACCCTGCTGATGGCGCATGGCGCCTACGCCGAAACCGTCATCAAGGCGGTGATGCATTCGCCGCTGCGCCTGACCGATCCGCACGCCACCACCGCGTACATCACGACGTGGCACGGCTACATGATCTACGACACCTTGCTGGCCACTGACGCCGACAACAAGATCCAGCCGCAGATGCTGGAAAAATGGGATGTCTCGGCCGACGGCAAGACCTACACCATGACCCTGCGCCCGGGCCAGAAATGGCACGACGGCAAGCCGGTCACGGCCGAGGACTGCGTCGCGTCGATCAAGCGCTGGGCGGCGGGCGACGGCATGGGCCGCACCCTGCTGAAATTCACCGACAAGATCGAAGTCATCGACGACAAGAGCTTCCGCATCGTCATGAAAGAACCCACGGACCTGGCGCTGCGCGCCCTGTCCAAGCCCACCGGCACCGCGCCGTTCATGATGCCCAAGCGCATCGCCGAACAGCCTGTCGGCAAGCCGATCACCGACATGACCGGCTCGGGCCCGTTCAAGGTTGCCGAATTCAAGCCGGGCGTGAAGACCGTCTACGTCAAAAACACCGACTACGTGCCACGCAAGGAACCGGCCAGTGGCCTGGCCGGCGGCAAGGTGGTCAACGTGGACAAGGTCGAATGGGACGTGATGCCCGACGCCCTGACCACCGCCAACGCCCTGCTCGGCGGTGAAATCGACTTCGTCGAGCAGTTCCCCTACGACCTGCTGCCGATGGTCGAGGGCAACAAGGACCTGAAGGAAGAATCGCTCAGTCCGGTCGGTTACTTCACGATGTACCGCTTCAACTTCAAGTACCCGCCCTTCAACAACAAGAAGATCCGCCAGGCCGCGATGTACGCCATCGGCCAGGAAGACGTGATGAAGGCGCTGGTGGGCAATCCCAAGTACTGGAAGACCTGCGCCTCGCTGTGGGGTTGCGGCACGCCGCTGGAGTCGGACATCGGCAAGGACATCGTGGTGCCCTCGAACATCGAGAAGGCCAAGGCCCTGCTCAAGGAAGCCGGCTACGACAACACCCCGATCCTGATGATGCATGCCACCGACGTCGGCACGCTGTCGGCCCAGCCGGTGGTGATGGCCCAGGCGCTGCGCAAGGCCGGCTTCAACGTCAACCTGGCGGCGATGGACTGGCAGAGCGTGGCCACCCGCCGCGCCTCCAAGGCGGCGCCGGCCGAAGGCGGCTGGAACATCCACAACACCAACTGGTACGCCACCGACGTGATGGACCCGGTGCGCTCGGCCCCGGCCGCGGCCAACGGCGACAACGCCTGGTTCGGCTGGCCCGACTTCCCGCAAGTCGAGGAACTGCGCACCAAGTTCGCGCTGACCTCCGACCCGGCCGAGCAGAAGAAGATCGCCGATGAATTGCAGCGCATCGGCATCGATGAAGGCCTGTACGTGCCGCTGGGCCAGATGTCCGTGCCCACCGTCTACTCGACCAAGCTCTCGGGCCTGGTGCACGCGCCGGTGTTCGCGTTCTGGAATGTGAAAAAAGCCCCTTGACGGGCAAGTAGTTCAGGGGGAAATGCATGCTGGCATTCGTCTCACGCCGGCTCCTCGCGACCATCCCCGTTCTGGTGATGGTCGCGGTGGTGGTCTTTGCGATATTGCGTCTGAGCCCGGGTGATCCGGCCATCATCATGGCGGGCGACGGCGCCACGCCCGAACGGATCGAGCAGATCCGCCAGACGATGGGCCTGGACCAGCCGGTGGTCAAGCAGTTCTTCATATGGGGCGGCAAGCTGCTGCAGGGCGACCTGGGCACTTCGCTGATGTCCGGCGTGCCGGTCACCCAGCTCATCGGCCAGCGCCTCGAACCGTCGCTGAGCCTGGCGCTGCTGACGCTGGTTTTCACGCTGATCGTGGCGATTCCGCTGGGCGTGCTGGCGGCCTGGCGCCAGGGCCGGCTGCTCGATCGCGCCGTCATGGGCTTTTCGGTGCTGGGCTTCTCGGTGCCGGTGTTCGTCACCGGCTACCTGCTGATCTGGGCCTTCGCCATCAAGCTGGGCTGGTTCAACGTGCAGGGCTACACGCCGCTGGCCAACGGCTTCTGGCTGTTCCTGCACCGGCTGATCCTGCCGTCGCTGGCGCTGTCCACGGTCTACATCGCGCTGATCGCCCGCATCACGCGCACCAGCGTCATCGAGGTGATGGGCGAAGACTTCATCCGCACCGCGCGCTCCAAGGGGCTGACCGAGACCGGCGTGCTGCTCGGCCATGCGTTGCGCAATGCCGCCGTGCCCATCGCCACGGTGGTGGGCCTGGGCATCGCGCTGCTGATCAGCGGCGTGGTGGTGACCGAGTCGGTGTTCAACATCCCCGGTGTGGGCCGGCTGGTGGTGGAAGCCGTGCTGGCGCGCGACTATCCCGTCATCCAGGGCCTGACGCTGTTCTTCGCCTTCGTCTACGTCTTCATCAATCTGGTTGTCGATTGCGCCTACACGGTGTTCGACCCCCGTATCCGATACTGAGGCCACGCCATGCAAACGCCAACCGACGCCGCCGCGCAAGCGGCCGCCGACCTTCCCGGCGGCGGCACGCCCCACGTCACCGCCTGGCGCCAGATCCGCCACGGCCTCAAGAGCTGGCCGGTCATGCTGGCCCTGGTGGTGCTGGTCGCCATCATCGGCATGGCCCTGTTCGCGCCGTACCTGGGCACGGTCGACCCGACTCTGCTCAATCCCGGCGCGCGCCTGAAGCAGCCGTTCACCGAGTACCTGTTCGGCACCGACGCCTTCGGCCGCGACGTCTGGTCGCGCGTGGCCTATGGCGCCCAGACGTCGCTGATCGCGGGCCTGGGCGCGGCGGTCGTCAGCGTCACCATCGGGCTGGTGGTCGGCGTCATCGCCGGCTGGTTCCGCTCGCTCGACGGCCTCATCATGCGCACCATGGACGCCATCATGGCGATCCCCGGCATCCTGCTGGCGATCGCGCTGGTCTCCGTCACCGGCGCCAGCCTGACGACGGTGCTGGTGGCCATCACCATTCCCGAGGTGCCGCGGGTGGTGCGTCTGGTGCGCGGCCAGATCCTGAGCGTGCGCGGCGAACCCTACGTCGAGGCCGCCCTGGCCCTCGGCACGCCACTGCCGCTGCTGCTGTGGCGCCACATGGTGCCCAGCACCATCGCGCCGCTGACCGTGCAGGGCACCTATGTGTTCGCCTCGGCCATGCTGACCGAGGCCATCCTGAGTTTCCTGGGCGCGGGCATCCCGCCCGAGATCGCCTCGTGGGGCAACATCATGTCCGAAGGCCGCATGTACTTCCGCATGCTGCCCGGCCTGATCCTGTTCCCGGGCCTGTTCCTGTCGCTGACCGTGCTCAGCGTGAACATCCTGGGCGACGCGCTGCGCGACGCCCTCGACCCGAAAATGGTGCGCAGGATCTGATGCCGATGACTTATTCTCCCACTCCCCCCGCGGGCGATGCCTCGTCCGCCGTGCTGGCCATCCGCAACCTGTCGGTGGAGGTTGGCGGCGCCGGCAACCGCGTGGTGCGCAACCTGAGCCTGGATGTGAACGCCGGCGAAACCGTGTGCGTGGTCGGCGAGTCCGGCTCGGGCAAGTCGGTCACCTCGCTGGCCGTCATGGGCCTGTTGCCGCCGGGCGTGCTGCGCATCAGCGCGGGGTCGATCCGCGTCGAAGGCGAGGAGGTGGCCAATGCCACGCCGCGCCGCCTGCGCGAATTGCGCGCCACCCGCATGGCAATGGTGTTCCAGGAACCCATGACCGCGCTCAATCCCGTGCACACCGTCGGCAAGCAGGTCGACGAAGTGCTGCGGCTGCATCGCCGCATGTCGGCCGCCGAACGCCGCGCCAAGGTGCTGGAGATGTTCCGCTCGGTGCACCTGCCCGATGTCGAACGTATCTACGACGCCTATCCGCACCAGCTCTCGGGCGGCCAGCGCCAGCGCATCGTGATCGCCATGGCGCTGATCCTGGAACCCAAGCTGCTGATCGCCGACGAGCCGACCACGGCGCTGGACGTCACCACGCAAAAGCAGATCCTGCTGCTGATCAAGGAACTGCAGCTCAAGCACCAGACCGCCGTGCTGTTCATCACGCACGATTTCGGCGTGGTGGCCGAGATCGCCGACCGCATCGTGGTGATGAACCGCGGCGACCTGATCGAAAGCGGCACGCGCAACGAGATCCTGGCCGAGCCCAAGCAGTCGTACACGCGGCGCCTGGTGTCATCGGTGCCCAGCCTGGTGCCGTCGCACCGCGAGGCGCCCGCCGGCCAGCCGGTGCTGCACGTCAAGGGCCTGGGCCGCACCTACGGCGGCAAGGGTTCGCTGTTCTCGCGCCGCGCGCCGCAGAACGTGATCGCCGCGGCCGACGTCAACCTGACGCTGCGCAAGGGCGAGATCCTGGGCATCGTCGGCGAATCCGGTTCGGGCAAGTCGACCGTGGCGCGCTGCATCGTGCGCCTGATCGAACCCACCGCCGGGCACATGATGATGGGCGGCGAGGACCTCAGCACCCTGTCCGGCGCGGCCCTGCGTCCGGTGCGCCGCCGCATCCAGATCGTGTTCCAGGACCCGTACCGCTCGCTCAACCCGCGCCGCACCGTGGGCGAGTCCATCATCGAAGGCCTGCTCAATTTCGGCGTGCCGCGCGACCAGGCGGAGCGCCGCGCCGGCGAGACACTGTCCGTGGTCGGCCTGAGTCCCGACGCCATGCGGCGCTACCCGCACCAGTTCTCGGGCGGCCAGCGCCAGCGTATCTGCATCGCCCGCGCGCTGGTGATGGACCCGGAGATCCTGGTGGCCGACGAAGCCGTGTCGGCGCTGGACGTGTCGGTGCAGGCGCAGGTGCTGGAATTGCTCGAACAGGTGCGCGAGCGCACCGGGGTGGGCGTGCTGTTCATCACGCATGACCTGCGCGTGGCCGCGCAGATCTGCGACACCATCATGGTCATGCAGCGCGGCAAGGTCGTCGAGACCGGCGCCGCGCAGGCCGTGCTGACCGACCCCCGCCACGAATACACCCGCGCCCTGATCGACGCGGCGCCCGGACGCGACTGGGACTTCCGCAATTTCCGGCCCGTGGCGGCCGGACTGGCAGCCCCCGCCGCCTGAGGGCGCCCACGTAACACCCAGGCATCCCCCCGCAATTGGAATCCGCCATGTCGCAACCGCATGAACTCTCGGCCCAGGAACTGCTGGCCGCCTATCGCAACAAGACCCTGTCGCCGGTCGAGGCGACGCGCTCGGTGCTCGATCACATCGCGCGCTGGGAGCCGCACATCCACGCCACCTATGCGCTCGATCCCGACCAGGCGCTGGCCTCGGCCCGCGCCTCCGAGGCGCGCTGGATGAAAGGCGAGCCGCTGGCCTGCGGCGGTTACTCGCTGGACGGCGTGCCCGCCACCATCAAGGAAAACATCGCCACGCGCGGCGTGCCGGTGCCGCTGGGCACCGCCGCCACCGACCTGACGCCGGCCACGGCCGACGCCCCGCCGGCGGCGCGCATGCGCGAGGCCGGCGCCGTGGTGCTGGGCAAGACCACCATGCCCGACTACGGCATGCTGTCGTCCGGCCTGTCGAGCTTCCATGCGCTGACGCGCAACCCCTGGGACCTGTCCAAGAACCCCGGCGGCTCCAGCGCCGGCGCCGGCGCGGCCGCGGCGGCGGGCTACGGCCCGCTGCACATCGGCACCGATATCGGCGGCTCGGTGCGCCTGCCGGCCGCCTGGTGCGGCATCGCCACGCTCAAGCCCAGCCTGGGCCGCATCCCGATCGACCCGCCCTTCATGGGCCGCTGCGCCGGCCCCATGACGCGCGACGTCGCCGACGCCGCGCTCATGATGGGCGTGCTGTCGCAGCCCGACGCGCGCGACCACATGAGCCTGCCGTTCCAGGACTTCGACTGGCTCAACCTGGACATCGACGTGCGCGGCCTGCGCATCGGCCTGCAGCTGGACGCCGGCTGCGGCCTGCCGCTGGACCCGGAGATCCGCGGCGCCGTTGAAGCGGCGGCGCGCCTCTTCGAGGCGGCTGGCGCCATCGTCACGCCGCTGCCCCCCTGGATGACGCCGGGGATGCTGGAAGGGGTCGACCGCTTCTGGCGCACCCGCTCGGCGCTCGACCTGGGCGCCCTGCCGGAAGAACGCCGCGCCCGGATCCTGCCGTTCATCCGCGCCTGGGCCGAAAGCGGCGGTGGCCAGTCGGGCGAGGACGTGTTCCGCAGCTACTACGAAACCCTCAACGTGCGCGCCAGGACAGTCGCCGCCACCGCACCCTACGACTACGTGCTGTCGCCCGTGGCGCCGGTAGTGGCCTACAACGCCGAGTGGCCAGCGCCCACCAACGACGTCGCCACCACCATGCACCACATCGGCTACACGCTGCCCTACAACATGAGCGAGCAGCCGGCCGCCTCGGTCAATTGCGGCTACACCCGGGCCGGCCTGCCGATCGGCCTGCAGATCGCCGGCGCCCGCTTCGACGACCTCGGTGTGCTGCGCCTGGCCCGCGCCTGGGAGCGCATGCGCCCGGCGCAGCATCCCTGGCCGCAGCCGCCCCAGGCCGCCTGATCCTTTCCCCTTTGGCAACCCACAGGAATTTCCATGCGTTGGCTTCTGGCAATGATCAAACACGAGACGAATACCTTTTCGCCCGTGCCGACCCCGCTCGCGCGCTTTTTCCGCGGCAACCCTGAAATCCTGGCGGGCGAGCGCGCCATCCGGGCCTACGAGAACACCGACAGCGGCCTGGGCGGTTATATCGACGTGGCGCGCCGCGTCGGCGCCGAGATCGTGGTGCCGGTGGCGGCCGAATCCTGGCCCAGCGGCCCGGCCAGCGCCGAAACCCACGAACGGCTGTGCCAATTGGTGCTGGACGAGGTCCGCAAGGGCGGCTACGACGCCATCCTGCTGGACCTGCACGGCGCCATGGTGGCCGAGGGCGTGGAAGACGCCGAGGGCGACCTGCTGCGCCGCCTGCGCGCGATCGACGCCACGACCCCGGTGGCGGTGACGCTGGACATGCACGCCAACATCTATGCCGACATCGTCGACAACGCCACCGTCATCAGCGGCTTCCATACCTACCCGCACGTGGACATCCGCGAGGCCGGCGTGCGCGCGGCCAACGTCATCGTGCGCACGCTCAAGGGCGAGATCAAGCCGGTAATGACCTGGGCCAGCAAGCCCATGCTGCCGCACGTCATGTGCCAGGGCACCCATGCCGACCCCAACAAGTCGCTGCAGGAGCGCTGCCGCCAGTTGGAAGCCGAGGGCGTGCTGGCGGCCTCGGTGTTCGTCGGCTTTCCGCATGCCGACATCCGCGAGGCCGGCCTGAGCGCCGTGGTCTGTACCGACGCCAACCTGGCGCAGGCCGAACAATACCGAGACGAGCTGCTGGACCGCGCCTGGACCGACCGCGCCAAGTGGGTATTCCACGCCGAACCGCTGGCGCCCACCATCGCCCGCGCCAAGGCCATCGAACAAGGGCCGGTGGTGCTGCTGGATCACTACGACAACACCGGCTCCGGCGGCACCATGGACACCACGGCGGTACTGGCCGAAGTGCTGCGCCAGGAACTGGACAACGTGGTGTTCTACGCCATCTGCGACCCGCAGGCGGCGCGCGAGGCCGCCACGGCCGGCGTCGGCAGCACCATCACCCTGCCGCTGGGCGGCAAGGTCGACATGCCGGCCATCAACCGGCCCGGCGAGCCGCTGACCGTGACCGGCCGGGTCAAGCTGGTGTTCGACGGCGTCTACCTGAACCGCGGCCCCATGTACCGCGGCGTGCGCAACGATACCGGCCTGACCGTCGTGATCGACACCGGCCGGGTCGAGATCGTGGTGGTATCGCGGCACCAGGAGCCGTTCGATATCAATTGCCTGCTGTCGGCCGGCATCGATCCGCTGCAAAAGCGCTACGTGGTGCTCAAGAGCCGCATCCATTGGCGCGCCGGCTTCTCGGCCATGGCCACCGAGATCATTGAATGCACCGGCGTCGGCGTCACCACCTCCGACTACGGCCAGCTCGACTTCAAGCACGTGCGGCGGCCGATCTACCCGCTCGATCCGCTTTAAGGGCGGTTTGTCGACAATCTGGCCGGCGCCCGAGGGCGCCGGCTTTCATTTTGAAATCTTCAGTAACCGCACGCACCGCAAGACACCATTCCGCCTCGGTATACTCGCCGCGGGTCCTGACAGGCCGATGAACGCGTCCGGGCCGCCCACGCCAAGCAATGGCGTCGCGCCGCTCGGGCAAGACTCGACAATCAACGACAAAGCAAAACGATGAAGAAGAGCGTAGCAATCACCCTCGCGGTGGTCATAGTGGGAGCGGGAAGCTGGGTGGGCGCCACGTGGTACACCGGCAAACGTATCGAGGAAAGCACCCAGCGTCGCCTGGCCGAAGCCAATGAGAAGCTGGCCCGGATCACGCCCCTGTTCGGCCTGCGCATCGACCAGCTCCAGTATGAGCGCGGCCTGTTCTCGACCCAGGCGCGCTATGGCCTGTCGTTCGTCAAGAACGACAAATCCCCCAACGACATGCCCCCCGGCATGATCGAATTCGATACCCGCATCGAACACGGCCCGTTCCCCAAGAGCGCCCTGGCGCGCGGCGCCATCGCCCCCAAGCTGGCCTTCGTCCATGCCGAGCTGGCCAAGACCGACAACGTCAAACCGGTGTTCGAACTGACCAAGGATGTCACGCCGCTGGTCTCCGATGCCATGGTCAGCTTTGGCGGCCACTCCGCCTCGACCACGCGCATCGCGCCGGTGAAGGTGGTCCATGACGGCAACTCGGTCGATTTCAGCGGCATGGAAATCACCGGCACCTTCGACCGCGGCCTGCAGGCCATCACCGCCAGCGCCAAAACCGACACGCTGGCCGTGGACGGCACCAAGAGCCACGACCCCATCAAGATGGTGCTGTCGGGCCTGTCGATGGACGTGGACAGCCGCATGGGCAAGTTCGGCCTGTCGGTCGGCGACTCGGGCATCAAGATCCAGCGCGCCGAAGTCATCAAGCCGGACACCGACGTCAAGGTCGTGCTCGACAACTTCGGCTACACCGTCAAGCTCGCCGAAGACGACAAGAACATCAACATCCAGGCCGTCTACCAGACCGGTGACCTGACCGTCAATGACGTGGCGCTGGGCAATGGCCAGGCCGTGATCAAGCTGTCCAGCCTGGACGGCGCCGCGGTCAAGCAGCTGTCGGACACCTACAACCAGCTCATCAGCCAGTACATGGCCGACACCCAGGACGAGGGCCTGAAGGACGAACAGATCCAGGTGCTGCTGGACAATGCCGGCAAGATCCTGGCCGGCAATCCGTCGTTCAGCATCGACCCGATCAGTTGGAAGACCGCCAAGGGCGAAAGCAAGCTGAACTTCAGGCTGGACCTGGCCAACCCGCCCGACGTCAAGAACCTCACGCCGCAGGAAATCGCGATCAAGGCGATCAAGCAGATCGACGCCACCCTGGTGATCTCCAAGCCCATGGTGCAGGATCTGATGGTGCAATACGCCATCAAGAAAAACGGCTTGAGCGCGGACAAGGCCGAGGCCGAAGCCGCCGACAACGTGCGCAACATGTCCGGCATGGCCGAAATGCTCAACGTCGGCAAGAACGACGGCGACAATATCGTCGGCAAATTCCACTTCGCCGACGGCATGGGCGACCTGAACGGCAAGAAGATCCCCGCCGAGGAAATGTTCTCGGGCCTGCTGGGCGCGGCCGGAATACACGACGACATGTCCGAGGAAGACCTGCCTGAAGGCATGGACGATGAGCACGAAGCGGGGCCGGCGGCCGACGCCAGCGTCATGGACGACGCCATGGCGGCGACCAGCAACGCCGATGTCGTGAACCAGTTCGATGTCGACATGGTCGTGCGCATGCTCGAAGACATGGGCTACGCCACGCGCCAGATCGAAGGCGACGAAGGTCCGGTCCTGATCCTGGACGCGGCCAACACCGGCGCCACCGACCTGCGCCTGGAATTCCTGTGCAACGACTTCTCCGAGAAGTGCTACGACCTGGTGGCCACCGCCACCTACGCCAGCAAGAAGCCGGCCACGCTCAAGGCCATCAACGCCTGGAACCAGGAATACCGCTGGACCCGCGCCTACCTGGACGACAAGAACCAGGCCGTGCTGCAGATGGACATGAACGCCGAAGGCGGCATCGGCAAGAAGAACCTGCAGATCCTGCTGAACACCTACTTCAGCATCGTCGAGGACTTCGCCAACACCGTCACGGCAGCGCCGGCCAAGAAGTAAGGCGGCCGCGCAAAAACAAATACCCCCATCTCGCGATGGGGGTATTTTTTTGCCTGGCGCGAGGCCGGCCTCAAGGGCCCGCCCCCAACGAGGGCGGGCCCTCATGCGGCATCAGGCGTAGGCTTCGATCGGCAGGCAGGCGCACACCAGGTTGCGATCGCCGTAGGCGTTGTCCACGCGCGCCACCGGCGGCCAGTACTTGGCGTCGCGCAGCGATGCCACCGGGTAGGCGGCCTGCTGGCGCGGGTAGTCGTGCAGCCATTCCTCGGCCAGCAGCATCTGCGCGGTGTGCGGCGCGTTCTTCAGGACGTTGTCCTCGCGGTCACGTTCGCCGCGCTCGATCTGGGCGATTTCCTCGCGGATCGAGATCATCGCCTCGATGAAGCGGTCCAGCTCGGCCACGCCCTCGGATTCGGTCGGCTCGACCATCAGCGTGCCGGCCACCGGGAAGCTCATGGTCGGGGCATGGAAGCCGTAGTCCATCAGGCGCTTGGCGATATCCTCGGCGCTGATGCCGCTGGTTTCCTTGAGCGGACGCACATCCAGGATGCACTCGTGCGCCACGCGGCCGTTGCGGCCCGCGTACAGCACCGGGTAGTGGCCGCGCAGGCGGGTGGCGATGTAGTTGGCGTTCAGGATCGCGACTTCGGTGGCGCGGCGCAGGCCGTCGGCGCCCATCAGCGCGATGTACACGAACGGGATCGGCAGGATGCCGGCCGAGCCGAACGGCGCGGCCGAGACCGGGCCGACGCGGGCCTCGCCGGGCAGCTTGCCCTGCTCGTTGACCACGCCCGGCAGGTACGGCGCCAGGTGCGCGCGCACCGCGACCGGACCGACACCGGGGCCACCGCCGCCGTGCGGGATGCAGAAGGTCTTGTGCAGGTTCAGGTGCGACACGTCCGAGCCGAACTTGCCCGGCTTGGCCACGCCGACCATGGCGTTCATGTTGGCGCCGTCCAGGTAGACCTGACCGCCGGCCTGGTGCACCAGGTCGCAGATTTCCGTTACCGCTTCCTCGAACACGCCGTGCGTGGACGGGTAGGTGATCATCAGCGCGGCCAGCTTGTCGCCGACCTGTTCGATCTTGGCTCGCAGGTCGGTCAGGTCGACGTTGCCGTTGGCGTCGGACGCCACCACCACCACGTCCATGCCGGCCAGTTGCGCCGATGCGGGGTTGGTGCCGTGGGCCGACGACGGGATCAGGCAGATGTTGCGCTGGTGCTGGCCGTTGGCCTGGTGGTAACCACGAATCGCCAGCAGGCCGGCGTATTCGCCCTGCGCGCCCGAGTTGGGCTGCAGGCTGATGTTGTCGTAGCCGGTGATTTCGCACAGCGCGGCCGACAGGCGCGTGATCAGTTCGTCGTAGCCCTTGCTCTGCGCGGCGGGCGCGAACGGGTGCACCAGCGCGAACTCCGGCCAGGTGATGGGAATCATCTCGGCCGTGGCGTTCAGCTTCATGGTGCACGAGCCCAGCGGGATCATGGTGCGGTCCAGCGCCAGGTCCTTGTCGGCCAGCTTGCGCAGGTAGCGCAGCATGTCGGTTTCCGACTGCACGCTGGAGAACACCGGATGCGTCAGGATGGCGCTTTCGCGCGCCACGGCGGCGGGGATGCCGCCGGCGGCCTGGGCGTCGAGCGCGTCGACGTCCAGCTCGACGTCATCGCGCTCCAGGCCGGCGGCGAACACATTCACCAGCGCCTGCAGGTCGGCGGCGGTGACGGTCTCGTCCAGCGACACGGCCAGGCGCGCGCCGTCGATGCGGCGCAGGTTGATGTGCTCGCACTCGGCGGCGGTAATGATGGCCGGGGTGGCCGGGCCGGTTTCCAGCAGCAGCGTATCGAAGAAGGTGTCGTTGGCGACCTTGACGCCGAGCTTGACGAGTTCGGCGCGCAGGATCGCGGTGTAGCGCTGCACGCGCTCGGCGATGCGGCGGATGCCGGCCGGGCCGTGCCAGACGGCGTACATGCCGGCCATCACGGCCAGCAGCACCTGTGCGGTGCAGATGTTCGAGGTGGCCTTCTCGCGGCGGATGTGCTGTTCGCGCGTCTGCAGCGCCAGGCGCATCGCCGGGTTGCCCTGGGCGTCCTTGGACACGCCCACCAGGCGGCCGGCCATGTTGCGCTTGAAGGCGTCCTTGCAGGCCATGAAGCCGGCATGCGGGCCGCCGAAACCGAACGGCACGCCGAAGCGCTGGGCCGAGCCGATGGCGATGTCCGCGCCCCACTCGCCCGGCGCGGCCAGCAGCGCCAGCGCCAGCAGGTCGGTGGCCACCGCCACCACCGCGCCTTGCGCGTGGGCGGTCTCGGCCAACTGGCGGTAGTCGGCCACCGAGCCGGTGCTGTGCGGGTACTGCAGCAGCACGCCGAAGCATTGCGGCAGGCCGTCGGCCTCGTCGCCGACGGCGATCTCGATGCCCAGGCCCTCGGCGCGCGTGCGCACGACCTCGATGGTCTGCGGATGCACGTGGCGCGAGATGAAGAACACCGGGCTCTGCGACTTGGCGCTGCGGCGCGCCAGCGTCATGGCTTCGGCGGCGGCGGTGCTTTCATCGAGCAGCGAGGCGTTGGAGATGTCCAGCCCGGTCAGGTCGGCGACCATGGTCTGGTAGTTCAGCAGGGCCTCCAGGCGGCCCTGCGAGATCTCGGGCTGGTACGGCGTGTAGGCCGTGTACCAGGCGGGATTCTCGAGAATGTTGCGCAACACCACATTGGGCGTCTGCGTGCCGTAGTACCCCTGGCCGAGGTAATTGCGGAAGACCTTGTTGCGGCCGGCGATCTGCTTCAGTTCGGCCAGCACGTCGGCTTCGCTGCGCGACGGCGGCAGCGCCAGCGGCGCCTGGCTGCGGATCTTGGGCGGCACGACTTCTTCGATCAGGGCGTCCAGGCTGGGGCTGCCGATCGCGGCGAGCATGGCGGCCTGGTCGGCGTCGGAGGGGCCGATGTGGCGGGGAATGAAGTCGGTGTGGGTGTCTAGGGCGCGCGACATGGGAGGGATCTCGGGATGGCGGTGTCGTCGGAGGGACGGACGGTGATGCATGGGCGGGCGGCGGCGCCAGCGCCGCGCCCGCCCCGACGGGCTTAGCCGTTGGCGACGGCTTCGTAGCCGGCCGCGTCCAGCAGCTTGTCGGCATCGGCGGCGTTGACCGGCTTGATCTTGAAGATCCAGGCGGTGAAGGCCGATTCGTTGATCAGGTTGGGGTTGCTTTCGAGTTCGTCGTTGAACGCGACGATTTCGCCGGCCACGGGCGCGTAGATGTCCGAAGCGGCCTTGACCGACTCGACCACGCCGGCGGTCTCGCCCGCGTTCAGCTTGGCGCCGACCTTGACGTCGCCGACGAAGACCAGGTCACCCAGCTGGTCCTGGGCGGTATCGGTGATGCCGACGACGAACACGTCGCCTTCGGCTTTGACCCATTCATGGGACTCGGTGTACTTGCGATCGGTGGGCAGACTCATGGGAGCTCCTGGGGGGATTCGGATGGAGAAAAAGTGTTGCGCGCCTCGCGCCCGCGGCTGCGGCCCCAGGGGGCCGGCCGCCAGCGCGAAGCTTCGAGTTTACGAGTGTTCGACGGCTTTGCCGTTACGGACAAACGGCAGCTTGCAGACCAGGGCGGGCACCCACTTGCCGCGGATGTCGACTTCGACCGTATCGCCGGCGGCCACGCCTTGCGGCAGGCGGGCAAAACCGATCGACACGCCCAGCGTCGGCGACATGGTGCCGCTGGTGAGCTCGCCCATGCCGTGCTTGGTGCGCACCGCCATGTGGGCGCGCATCACGCCGCGTTCCTGCAGCTTCAGGCCGACAAAGGCGGCGGGGGTGGCGAATTGTTCCAGCGCGTCGCGGCCGATGAAGCGGCGCTCGGGGTTCTTCAGCGACACCGTCCAGGTCAGCGCGGCTTCGCCCGGCTGGGTCAGTTCGTCCATGTCCTGGCCGTACAGGTTCATGCCCGCTTCCAGGCGCAGCGTGTCGCGCGCGCCCAGGCCGGCCGGACGCACGCCCTGGGCCGCCAGGTCGCGCCACAACTGCACTGCCTCGGCGGCGGGCAACACGATTTCGAAGCCGTCTTCGCCGGTGTAGCCGGTGCGCGCCACCAGGATGTCGTCGCCGACGCGGGCGGCCACGAACGGGGTCAGCGGCTCGCTGGCCGCCTGCCAGGCCGGACGCGCGGCCCAGACCTTGGCGCGGGCATTGGGGCCCTGCACGGCGATCATGGCCAGGTCGCGGCGCGGCGTGATGGTGACGTCGAACTTGCCGGCCTGCTTGACGCGCTGCATCCAGGCCATGTCCTTGTCGGCGGTGCCGGCATTGACCACCACGCGCCATTGGTCGGCGGCGAAGAAATACACGATCAGGTCGTCGATAACGCCGCCCTGCGGGTTCAGCATGCAGGTGTAGAGCGCCTTGCCGGGCACGGTCAGCTTGGCCACGTCATTGGCCACCAGCCGCTGCAGGAAGGCGTAGGCATCGGGGCCGACGATGTCGGCGTTGAGCATGTGCGAGACGTCGAACATGCCGGCATCCTGGCGCACCGCGTGGTGCTCTTCCAGTTGCGAGCCGTAGGCCAGGGGCATATCCCAGCCGCCGAAATCGACCATGCGGGCGCCGGCGGCGATGTGTTCGTCGGCCAGCGGGGTGCGTTTGAGGGGTGCGGACATGCGCGGGTACTCCGGAGCGGCTGCGGGGCCAGGGTTACGGAATGCCGCCAGGGGACAGATGCCCGCCCAACGGCTGAATTTTCCGCCCCTCTGTCCTTTTGCCTGAGAGTTGCCCCGCGTGGCGGGTTTGCACCTTCGGCGCCTGGTCTGCGCGCGATGCCCTGATGGGTTGCGGCGCCAGGTCTCTCCAGAGTGCTGCTTTGCCGCGTCCACGCGGTGAAAACCGGGACAGGGCAAACATGCGCGGTATGGGATACCTGAGCGATTCCGGGCGAATTGCGCCTTCGGCGGCGACCGGGTGAACGGCCGCTCTCTCCCGCAACATGCGTGACAGCGCCGAAAGCATACCGCGAAACGCCGCCGCGTTGTTGATCGGCGGCCACCGGACGGCCGCCGCCCGCCATGGGCTTCAGCCCAACGCCGTATCCAGCAGCATCATCAGCACGAAGCCCAGCATCAGGCCGCAGGTGGCGTAGACCTCGTGCCCCTTGCGGTGCGATTCGGGAATGATCTCGTGGCTGATCACGAACAGCATGGCGCCGGCGGCAAAGCCCAGCCCCCACGGCAACAAGGCGGCCGACCAGCCCACCACCGCCGCGCCCAGCACCGCGCCGACCGGTTCGACCAGCCCGGACAGCATGCCCAGCGCCACCGCGAACGCGCGCTTGTAGCCGGCCGCGATCAGCGCCACCGCCACCACCAGCCCTTCGGGAATATCCTGGATCGCGATGCCGGTGGCCAGCGCGGTGCCGCGCAGCGGATCGTTGCCGGCGTAACCGACGCCAATGGCCAACCCCTCGGGCAGGTTGTGCAGCGTAATGGCGAAGACGAACAGCCAGGTGCGGCGCAGGCGGTGCGCTTCGATGCCCTCGCGGCCCTTGATGAAGTGTTCGTGCGGCAGCAGCCGGTCCATCAGCAGCAGCGCCGCCGCGCCCAACAGGATGGCGGCGCCCACCGTCAGGCCCGCGCCCCACGGGCCGGCGCCCTGCGATTCGGCCGCCGCGATGCCCGGCGCCACCAGCGAGAAGGCGCTGGCCGCCAGCATCACGCCGGCGCCGAAGCCGAACATGCCGTCCTGCACTTTCTGTGGAATGGTGCGCGCGAACAGGATCGGCAGCGTACCCGCCGCGGTGGCGCCAGCGGCCACCATGCCGCCCAGCAGCGCGTCGGCCACGTGCGGCGCGTGCCCGTTGAAGTAGACCCACATCTGATACAAGCCCAGGCAGGCGACCAGCACCGCCAGCGTCCAGACACTGACGCTGGTGGCCGCGGGCCGGATGCGATGACGGCTGAAGGTATTCATGGACCGCTGCCTCCGCGCAATGCCGGCTCAGCCCACGGCGGCGGCGTAGCGGCGCGCCACCTCGGACCAATTGATCACATTGTAGAAGGCGCCGATGTATTCCGGCCGACGGTTCTGGTACTTCAGGTAGTAAGCGTGTTCCCACACGTCCAGCCCCAGGATCGGCGTATTGCCCTGCATCAGCGGGCTGTCCTGGTTGGCGCTGCTCTCGACCGCCAGCTTGCCGCCCGGCGTCACACTCAGCCAGGCCCAGCCGCTGCCGAAGCGCGTCAGCGCGGCCTGGGTGAAGGCGTTGCGGAAGGCGGCCAGGCCGCCCAGTTCGGTGTCGATGGCGCGGGCCAGCGCGCCGTCCGGCTCGCCACCGCCGCGCGGCGACATCACCGACCAGAACAGGCTGTGGTTGGCGTGGCCGCCCCCGTTATTGCGCACCGCGCCGCGGATGGCCTCGGGCAGTTGGTCGATGCGCGCCACCAGCGCGTCGACCGGCTCGTCGGCGGCGATGCCGGCGCCCTCCAGCGCGGCATTCAGGTTGTTGACGTAGGCCTGGTGATGCTTGCCGTGGTGGATCTCCATCGTCAGCGCGTCGATATGCGGTTCGAGGGCATCGCAGGCGTAAGGCAGGGGCGGCAAGGTATAGGCCAAGGCGGTCTCCGTCGGGCGACGCGGCCGGGGCTGGCGCACGTCTGAATTTTAGAAATACAAATGATAGGCATTTTTATTTAATACCACAACGGCCATGTTGCAATGCCTGTCATGCAGACAGGCTATGGCGCGGACATCGCATCCGCACGCAGCATGAACCGTGCCCGGGAAAGGCGTCTGGAAAGCCTAGAGCGCCTTGCCGCAGGCCACGCCGCTGGCCCAGGCCCATTGGAAGTTGTAGCCCCCCAGCCAGCCGGTCACGTCCACCGTCTCGCCGATGAAGTACAGGCCGGGGGTGGTGCGGGCCTGCATCGACTTCTGGTCCAGGCCACGGGTGTCGACCCCGCCGCGCATGACCTCGGCCTTCTTGTAGCCGGCGGTGCCGCTGGGCACCAGGCTCCACTGGTGGATGTCCTGCGCCAGGGCGCGCAGGGTTTTGTCCGGCGCGTCGGCCAGGCGCAGCGCCGCCAGGCCCGGCTTGCCGCCCTGCTCGGCCAGTTGCAGCCAGCGGTCGGCCAGGCGCTTGGGCCACAGGCCGGCCAGCACCGTATGCAGTTGCTGCCGGTTGCCGGACTTGGCCGCCAGCAGTTCGGCGGCCAGGTCTCGCCCGGGCGCCAGGTCGATGACGATGGGCTCGCCCGGCTTCCAGTAACTCGAAATCTGCAGAATCGCCGGACCCGACAGCCCACGATGGGTGAACAGCAGGTCTTCCAGGAACTCGCCGCGCGCCTTGCCCTGGCCGGTCGCCAGGTTGACTTCCAGCGCCACGCCGGACCGTTCCGACAGCGGCTGCCACTGCGCCGGGTCGAAGGTCAGCGGCACCAGCGCCGGCCGCGGTTCGACCACCTTCAGCCCGAACTGGCGCGCCAGTTTCAGGCCGAAGTCGGTCGCGCCCAACTGTGGAATCGCCATGCCGCCCGTGGCCACCACCAGCCTGGCGGCGCGGATCGCGCCCTGGTTGGTGCGCAGCTCGAAGCCGGCATCGCCGTGGGCCACCTCGGCCACCTGGCAGCCCATGCGCCACTGCACCCCGCCGGCATCGCATTCGGCGCGCAGCATCTCGATGATGGACTCGCTGGAATCGTCGCAGAACAACTGGCCGCGATGCTTCTCGTGCCAGGCGATGCGGTGGCGCTTGAGCAGCGCCAGGAAATCCTGCGGCGTATAGCCCGCCAGCGCCGAGCGGCAGAAATGCGGGTTGTCGGACAGGAAGTTGGCGGGGCCGGCGCCGAGGTTGGTGAAGTTGCAGCGGCCGCCGCCGGAGATGCGGATCTTCTCGGCCAGGCGCTCAGCGTGGTCCACCAGCACCACCCGCAGGCCGCGCTGCCCGGCGACCGCGGCACACATCATGCCAGCGGCGCCGGCGCCGAGAACGGCGACATCGAACATCAAGACTCCAGGCCCGCTCAGTCTTCGATCAGGCAATCGACGTAGTAACGCTTCTCGCCGTCCGGGCCCACTTCGTCGGCCAGGCCGTGGATGTAGGTTTCGAAGCCAGGGAAGCGTTCGTTGAACTCACGCGCGAATTGCAGGTACTGGACGATGGTGCGGTTGAAGCGTTCGCCCGGGATCAGCAGCGGGATGCCCGGGGGATACGGCGTCAGCAGCACGCCGGTGACGCGGCCTTCGAGCTGGTCGATGTCGACCCGCTCGACCTCGCGGTGGGCCATGCGGGCGAAGGCGTCGGACGGCTTGAGCGCCGGCACCATGTCGCTCAGGTACATCTCCGTGGTCAGGCGGGCCACGTCGCGCTCGCGATAGGCCTCGTGGATCTGCTGGCACAGATCGCGCAGGCCCATGCGCTCGTAGCGCCGATGGCCGCGGCAGAAGTCCGGCAGGATGCGCCACAGCGGCTGATTGCGGTCGTAGTCGTCCTTGAACTGCTGCAGCGCGGTCAGCAGCGTGTTCCAGCGGCCCTTGGTGATGCCGATGGTGAACAGGATGAAGAACGAATACAGGCCGGTCTTCTCGACCACCACGCCGTGCTCGGTCAGGTACTTGGAGACCAGCGCGGCCGGAATGCCGGTTTCGCCGAAGCTGCCCGACATGTCCAGCCCCGGCGTGATGACGGTGGCCTTGATCGGGTCCAGCATATTGAAGCCTTCGGCCAGGTCGCCGAAGCCGTGCCAGTGGTCGTTGGACTCCAGGATCCACTCGTCGCGGTTGCCGATGCCTTCGGACACCAGGCGGTTCGGGCCCCAGACCTTGAACCACCAGTCGTTCTTGCCGAACTCGGACTCCACCTTGCGCATGGCGCGGCGGAAATCCATGGCTTCGCGGATGCTTTCCTCGACCAGCGCGGTGCCGCCCGGGGGCTCCATCATGGCCGCGGCCACGTCGCACGACGCGATGATCGCGTACTGCGGCGAGGTCGACGTGTGCATCAGGTAGGCTTCGTTGAAGACGTTGCGGTCCAGCTTGCGGGTCTCGGATTCCTGCACGATGATCTGCGAGGCCTGCGAGATGCCGGCCAGCAGCTTGTGCGTGGAGTGGGTGGCGAACACCATCGCGTCCTGGCTGCGCGGGCGGTCCTGGCCGATCGCGTGCATGTCGTGATAGAACTCGTGGAACGACGCGTGCGGCAGCCAGGCTTCGTCGAAGTGCAGCGTGTCGACGTAGCTGCCCAGCTCCTTCTTGATCATCTCGACGTTGTAGATCACGCCGTCGTAGGTGCTCTGCGTCAGCGTCAGGATGCGCGGGTTCTTGTTCACCGCCTCGCGCGCGAACGGGTTGGCCTCGATCTTCTTGCGGATGTTGTCCGGGTGGAACTCTTCCAGCGGGATCGGGCCGATGATGCCCAGGTGGTTGCGCGTCGGGCGCAGGAACACCGGGATCGCGCCCGTCATGGTGATGGCGTGCAGGATCGACTTGTGGCAATTGCGGTCCACCACCACCACGTCGCCGGCGGCGACGTTGGCGTGCCACACCACCTTGTTCGAGGTCGAGGTGCCGTTGGTCACGAAGAAGCAGTGGTCGGCGTGGAAGATGCGCGCCGCGTTCAGCTCGGACTCGGCCACCGGGCCGGTATGGTCCAGCAGTTGGCCCAGTTCGTCGACGGCGTTGCAGACGTCGGCGCGCAGCATGTTCTCACCGAAGAACTGGTGGAACATCTGGCCCACCGGGCTCTTCAGGAACGCCACGCCCCCCGAATGGCCGGGGCAGTGCCAGGAATAGGAACCATCCTGCGCGTACTTGACCAGTTCACGGAAGAACGGCGGCGGCAGGCTGTCCACATAGCTGCGGGCTTCGCGGATGATGTGGCGCGCCACGAATTCGGGGGTGTCCTCGAACATGTGGATGAAGCCGTGCAGTTCGCGCAGGATGTCGTTCGGAATGTGCTCCGAGGTGCGCGTCTCGCCGTACAGGTAGATCGGGATGTCGGCGTTGCGGAACCGCAGTTCGCCGATGAAGGTGCGCAGGTTCTTGATCGCGCTGGCCACGTCCTCGGGCGAGTCCACGTCGAACTCTTCGTCGTCGATCGACAGAATGAAGGCGCTGGCACGGCTCTGCTGCTGGGCGAACGAACTCAGGTCGCCGTAACTGGTCACCCCGATCACCTCGACGCCCTCGGCCTCGATCGCCGAAGACAAAGCACGGATACCCAGACCGGACGCGTTCTCGGAACGATAGTCCTCGTCGATGATGAAGATGGGGAAGCGGAATTTCATGCAGGCGCTCCTGGGGGCAAGGCGAATCGGACCGGGTTGGCGGACGCGAGTGTACTTCTAGTGAAAAACCGTCTGATGACAGGCGGGCGCGAGGTTCCCGCCGGCGGCGGGAATGGCGGAATTGTAGGGCGGTTTTCCCCCGGGGCCGGCCAACCTCGAAAAGAACCGTCCACGCCCCCCCGGCGCGGGGGTTTTCCCGACGGCGGCGGCCACGCCGGGCGCCGGGGCCGCGATGGCGGCAGACTGGGCGCGCGGGAGGATGGCCAGGCCTAGCGCAGGGTAACGTCGCCCCCCGCCGCCAGCGCCGCCAGGAAGCGCTCGAAGTACGGCGGGATGGCTTCGGCGGCGCCATAGCGGATGCGCCGTTCGACCTTGGCAATGGCCCCAAGGCAGACCTCGGCCTGCGGCGCGCCGCATACCAGCACCACCGGGTCCTCGTCGTCGCAGACTTCGTACAGCCCGCCATGGGCCCGCCGCACCACCTCGTAGAGATAGGCGGCGGCGCCGACGGTCTGCATGGGGGTGAGGGACAACTTGCCCAGATGCGCGGCGTCGAGCACGTCATCAAGGGCATGGACGCTCGACACGGAATAGTCGAGCCCGGCGCCGGCCTGACCGGCGGCCTGGACGAAATCCTGCGCGGCATGGGCCACGCGCGCCACGAACTCTTCCTGGACCTCGTCGCGCTTGGCGTCCTGGTTTATCTTGAGGAAACCGAACATCATTGGCTCCTGTGTGAAAACCGCAAGCGGCGTTGACCCCATTATAGGCAGCCTGCCCGCCTATACTGGCCGCGCGCGGCCTCGACCGTTCCCAATTCCCAACACTCGCTCCGCTCCATGAATCCCGCTCCGCTCGTCAGACGCCTTACCGCCGAGGATGCCCCCGCCCTGCGCCAGTTGCGCCTGGATGCGCTGCGCGAAACCCCCGAAGCGTTCGGATCGAGTTACGAAGAGGAACACACGCTGACACTGGCGGACATCCGCGCCTGGATCGTCCCCGTGGACGACAGCGCCATGTTCGGCGTATTCGTCGGCCAGGCATTGGCCGGCATCATCGGGGTGGCCCGGCAGCGCAAGCTGAAGATGCGCCACAAGGCGCATGTCTGGAGCGTATACGTGGCGCCGGCCTGGCGTGGCCAAGGCCTGGCGCGGCTGTTGCTGCAGGCGGCGATCGACCACGCCGCCGCCATGCCCGGCGTGCGCACGGTGCTCCTGAGCGTCACCGCCAACAACACCGCCGCGTGCCGGCTGTACGCCAGCCTCGGCTTCGAACAGTATGGTCACGAACAGGAAGCCCTGTGCGTCAACGGCACGCTTTACGATGAACTGCTGATGGCGCTGCCCTTGCCCGGCCGCTGAACCGCCGCGCCGCTCAGGCCGCGCCCGCGCGCCGCCGCGCGCCGTAGGCGCACACCTGATTGCGGCCACCGTCCTTGGCCTTGTAGAGCGCCTGGTCAGCCGCCTTGATGACCGCATCCGGCGCGCGCAAGGCCTCGCCGCGCTCGGCCACGCCGATGCTCACCGTCACGCGCAGCGGCCGCGCATTGCGGCCGGCGCGCACGCCGCGCCGGCGCAAGCCGAGCTGGTCGGCCTTGGGGCGCGCCGGCTTGTCGCGCAGGCGCATCTGGTAGGCCTCGATGGCGCGCCGCACCGTTTCCAGGTGCGGCATCGCCTCGACCGCGGTCTTGCCCGGGAACACCAGCGTGAATTCCTCGCCCCCGTAGCGATAGGCGTAGCCGCCGCCCGGCACGCGGCGCAGTTGCGCCGCCACCATGCGCAGCACCTGGTCGCCGACGTCGTGCCCATGGGTGTCGTTGAATACTTTGAAATGATCCACGTCGGCCATGGCCAACGTATAGACGCGGCCCATGCGCTGCAGGCGCTCGTTGAGCGCGCGCCGCCCCGGCAGGCCGGTGAGTTCGTCGCGGAAGGCCATGTGATAGCCCTCGTGCGCCAGCGAAATGGACAGCGAGGTCAGCGCGGCGGCGGCCATCATGGCCAGTTCGATGCCATGCTCGGCGCCGCGCGGCAGCGCCCAGGCCATGCAGACGAAACCCAGCCATTGGCCGGCCCGCTGCGGGCGGCCATAGCGCAACAACAGCAGAGTCAGCGTCAAGCCGGTCAGCAGCAACGCCGCCAGCGCCTCGAACGGCACCCCCAGCCGCGCCAGCACGCCCTGCACCGCCAGCTCGCCGAACAGCTGCGACACACCTTCCTTGCCGGCCAGCGCAATGGCGGCCACGCCCGCCGCCATCAGGCCCAGGCGGGCCGCCAGGTCGCGCAGCATGCCCGCGCGTTCCGGCCACAGCGCGTTGATGCTATAGGCCAACGACCACCATACCAGCGCCGGCCCCAGCGCCCAGGGCGCCTGGCGGGCCAGCGTTGGCCACACGGCCACGGCGGCCAGCACCGCCAGCATCAGCGCCAGGGTCTGCGAGCGCTGGTACATCATGCAAATGGCCGCCCCCACCAGCGCCATGACCCAGGGCACGAACGGCATGATCAGGGTCAGCGCCGGCGGCCACTGGCGCCACAGCAACAGCCCGACCGCCGCCATCACTGGCAGCGCAGGGTAGAACAACAGGGGCAGCCAGGGGATATGGGGGTAACGCACGGATAGGGCCTTGCTCACGCTTGCTGAAATGACGTCGCCAAATCGGCAAACACATATGTCATTTTACGGTCGCCCCCGCAGGTTCTTTAGCGCATTGCCCGCAGTTCCCGGCCGCGCGCGGCGTGCTATGTTTTGCGCTCCGTCCCCGAGGAAAAGAAACCATGCGCATTCTGGTCAACATCGACGTGCCCGACCTCGAGGCGGCCATCGATTTCTATACCCGCGCCTTCGGCCTGGCGCTGCAGCGCCGGCTGGGCGCGACCGGCGCCGAAATGCTGGGCGCCCCGGCGCCCATCTACCTGCTGCAAAAGGCCGCCGGCACACCGGCCGCGGGCGCCGCGCGCCAGCCGCGCGACTACGCGCGCCACTGGACCCCGGTGCACCTGGACGTGGTGGTCGATGACGTCGATGACGCGGTGGCGCGGGCGGTGGCCGCGGGCGCGCGGCTGGAAGATCCGGCGGTTTCGCATGATTGGGGCCGCATCGCCCACCTGAGCGACCCGTTCGGTCATGGCATCTGCATCATGCAGTTCCTGGGCCGCGGCTACGATGCGCTGGCGGCGGACACGCTGCGCGATGCGCCCGTGACCGAAGCCGATTTCGAAGCCCTGCTGGCGATCCGCATCGAAGCCATGCGCGACAGCCTGGAACGCCTGGGCCGGTTCGACCCGGAGCGGGCCCGGGCACGGCTGCGCGCCACGTTCAGCCCCGGCCACACCTGGTTCATCGAGCGCGCCGGCGCGCGCGTCGGCTTCTACGCCCTGCGCCCCGACGGCGACGCCCTGCGGCTGGATCATCTGTATGTGTTGCCCGCGGCGCAAGGCCTGGGCGTGGGCAGCCGGGTGCTGGGCCGCCTGCTGCGGGATGCAGACCACCGCGGCCTGCCGGTGCGCGTGGGCGCGCTGCGCGGCAGCGACTCGAACCGCTTCTATCGCCGCCACGGCTTCGAGCCGGTGGCGCAAGGCGAATGGGACATCGACTACCTGCGCCAGGCGCCCGGGCGCCAAACCGCCTCCTGAGGCGGCAGCGGGCCCGGCGGGCGCCGCGGCCCCCGGCGCGGTATCAAGTGCGCGGCAGCGTCACGCCGCGCTGGCCCTGGTACTTGCCGCCGCGGTCGGCGTACGAGGTCTCGCAGACCTCGTCGCTTTCCAGGAACAGCATCTGGGCGCAGCCCTCGCCGGCGTAGATCTTGGCCGGCAGCGGCGTGGTGTTCGAAAATTCCAGCGTGACGTGGCCTTCCCATTCGGGTTCCAGCGGCGTCACGTTGACGATGATGCCGCAGCGGGCATAGGTGCTCTTGCCCAGGCAGATGGTCAGCACGCTGCGCGGGATACGGAAATATTCCACCGTGCGGGCCAGCGCGAACGAGTTGGGCGGGATGATGCAGACATCGCCCTTGAAATCCACGAACGAACCTTCGTCGAAGTTCTTGGGATCGACGATAGTGGAATTGATGTTGGTGAAGATCTTGAATTCGTCGGCGCAACGCACGTCGTAGCCGTAGCTGCTGGTGCCGTAGCTGACGATGCGCCCGCCATTGGCCGTGCGGACCTGACCCGCTTCGAAGGGTTCGATCATGCCGACTTCAGCCTGGCGGCGGATCCAGCGGTCGCTTTTGATGCTCATGATGGCAAAGGTGCTTGGGGAATGGAATGGACGTCATTTTATCCCGAGCGCCGCCCCGCCCCCAGCGGGGGCGGAACGGCGGCGGGCCTCAATCGCCAAAGAACGTGCGATACACCAGGGCGATGCCATTGACCGAGCCGCCCTTCAGGTCCAGCGACAGGCCGCGCGCCAGGCGGTAGCTGGCCCGGCCCACGGTATCGCTGCCGGCCAGCGCCTGTTCGACGCTGAGCGTGATGCCGTTGGCGAACGCCTTGCTGGCCACCAGGAACTGCGTCGCCAGTTGGCTGTCGCTGTCGCGGTTGACGTCGCCGGCCACGGTGCGGTCGGGCAGGATGCTGCCCGAACTGCCCAGGTTGCCGGTGCGCACGCTGAGGTCGTCCAGCCCGAACTGCTTGTAGAACGGCTCGCCGCCACCCAACAGGGCCGTGCCCACCGACAGCAGCAGGGCGGCGTCGCTGCCGCTTTCGTCGGGGCCGCGCCCCAGCAGCAGCCACGACAGTTTCTCGACATCGCTGACGTCCGGGTACGACACCAGGTCGATGCGCGGGCGCTGCGCCGTGCCCCCTACCTTGACGCCGGCCTCGACCTGCTCGCCGGTGCGCAGCGCCTCGATATCCAACAACGGATTGTCCAGCCGGCCCTGGAAGGTCAGCGTGCCGCGCCGCAGCCGCAGCTTCTGGCCGTAGGCCTCGATGCCGCCGCCGCGGGTGCGCAGCGCGCCCACGCCGGTCAGGCGGCCGTCGTTGAGCTGGATCTGGATCGAACCGAGCAGGCCGGCGTCCAGCCCCATGCCGGTGATGTAGAAGCGCGGCCCCATGTCGAACTTCAGATTCATGCTGGTCTGCAACGGCGTCGAAACGGCGCCGGGGTTGTCGCCCGCGCGCCGCACCTTGACGTCATCGTCCAGCGACGGCACGCCTTGCAGAATCTCCAGGCTGAACCAGCCGGCGTCCGCCTTCAGGTCGCCGACGATGTCGATGCGCGGCATCGCGGCGTTCAGGTCGATGGTGCCGGACACCATGGCATAGCGGTCGGAGCGCTGCAGCGCCGGGAAGCGGTACAGCGTCAGGCGCACGCTGCCGCCGCCGTCGATCAGGTTCCACTGGCCCTTGGCTTCGGCGTAGCCGCCCTTGGCGCCGGGATCGCTGGTGATCCACTCCTTGGTGCGCCATTCGGCCGGCATGACTCGCAGCGAGGCCGGAAAGCGCAGGCTGTCCAGCACCAGCTTGTCACCGTCCAGGCGCGCCGACAGCGTGCCATCGATCAGGCGCACGCCGTCGTCGATGCGCACCACCCGCAGCTTGTCGCCCCGGATCGCGCCGCTGGCGCGCCATGTGCCGTTGAGGGTGCCCTGCGCCTCCAGGTTGGCCTTGACCTGGCCCCCAATTTCCATGGAATCGCCGACGAACAAGCCGACCCAGGCCAGATCGGCGATATCCGCGTCCAGCCTGGCGCGGATCGGCTGGCGCGGGTCCAGCGCCATGCCCCCCTGGGCATCGGCCACCAGCAGCGCGCTGCCGCTGCCGGCGATTTTGCCCATCTTGTCCGTGGCCAGGTCCAGCCGGGCATCCAGGCGGCTGGCGTTGGCCGACGTGGGCGTGGCGCTCAGGTCCAGCACCAGCGACTTCACGCCCAGCGGCACCGGCGGGTCGCCCGGAATCAGCAGATCGCCATCGCGGCGCGCGATGCGGGCACGGCCGGCCAGGCGGCCGTCGAATTTCAGATCCCAGGAGGCGTCCAGCGCGATACGCCGCTGGCTCTCGGCCACGGCGGCGTTGACGCGCTTGGGCCCCTTCTTCATCCGCGCCGCCGCCTCCGGATCAACCGCGGCGATCACCTGGCGCGCCATGGCGGCGGTGATGACCAGGTTGTCGGCCCGCCCGGCGGTTTCCCAGCGCCGGGCGCCGCCACGCGAGCCCTGATGGGCAATGACCAGCTTTTCCTTGCCCGGCAAGGCCACGCCCAGCACCGTCTGGCCGACCTGCCACTGCCACTGCGGCGCCCGCGCCGCCGGCAGGAACGACAGCGTCACCGGCCGCTCGACCGAGACCGTGAAGCCGGCACTGCCGGCCGTCAGCCGCGAGACCGTGCCACGCCAGCCGGCCAGGGAGGCATCGGCCGCGTCCGCCGGCCCCTTGCCCCAGCCGCCGGCGAAAGCGATGCCGACCTGGGCCGGCGACTCGCCCAGCACGCCGGGGCGTGGCCGGGCCGGGCGATAGCCGGCGGTGAATTCGCCCTTGTGGGCGCCGATGGCGCCGGTGAGCTTGCCCTTGAGCTCGGCGCCTCCCGGGATACCGGGCCAGAATGCGTCCAGCCGCGGCGCCTGCGCGTCCAGCGTCAGCGCGCCGTCGGTGCCGCCCACTTCGCCCTGCGCGCGAACCCGGTTCGGACCCAGCTTCAGGTCCAGGTCCAGGCCATGGATGCGCAAGCCCGCCAGCAGGTCGGCCGCCGCCGCGCCAGCGCCGGCAGGACCGCCGGGCGCCGGCCTGGCGCCCGTCTCAGGCGGGACCGCAGCGGCGGCGGGCGCGTCGATATCCAGCTCGGCTTTGGCCGTGCCCGCCAGCGTCTGCCTGTTCCAGCGCGCGCCCTCCTCGAAACGCAGGTCGATCGCGGCCTGGCGCAACTGACTCAGGTTCTCGAACTCGGCGCTCAACTGTGCGGTGGCGCTGACCACCGCCGGCGGGACCGCGGCGCCGAGCCAGGCGGACAGATCCAGCCGGCGCGCCTGGAGACTGCCGGCGATGCGGTCGCGGCCCGGCCGGCCATCCACGGCCTGCAGGTCCAGGCGCGCCGCCAGGGTCGAATTGTCCGGCAGCCGTGCATCGGCCCGCGCGCTGCGCAGCACCAGCGGCGTGCGCGGCGCCAGCTCGGCCGCCACGTTCAGGGCCAGGCCGGCGCCGGTGCCATCGAGCTTGGCCTGGATACCCTCCAGCGAGCCGGCCGCGTCCGCGCGCAGCAGCACCTGGCAGGCGGGGGCCGGCGGACCGACGAAGCCGTTCGCGGCCGGGTTCCTGGAGGCCACCGGCGGCGTGCCCGCCGACGCGGCCGGCGCCTGATTGCCGGCCGTCACGGGCGCCGGCGCCTTGGCATCCTGGGCCCGCGGCTTTGCTGGCGGCGCGAACTTGCCGCTGAGTTGGTCGGCCTGGCATAGCGGCGAATCCGGCCCCGCCCCGCGCGCCGTCACGTCAAGCCGCGCCGCGAATGGCCAGGGATCGGCCAGGCCCGACAACTCGGCCTGCCCGCTCACCTGCGCCTGGCCGACCTCGTGGCCCACGCGCAGGTGAGCGATACGCAGTTGCGCGCCGTGGCTGCCGGCGGCGAATGTGGCGCTCAGGTCGCCCAGCTCGACCGGCAACGGCTGGCCGTCCCGCAGCAGGTGAAACTCGCCCAGCGCCAGACGGTCCACGGCGATGTCCACCGGCAGCGACGGCAGGGTGAAGGGCTCGTCGCCACCCGTGTCGGCGGGCGCCTCCTGGCTGGGGGCCAGCACGACCTCGACCTTGCCCGCCGCGATCTCGCGCACGTGCAGCAAGCGGTTGCCCAGCGCGCGCCAATGCACGCGCAGGCGCAGGTCGCTGATGCCGATGCGGGTGCCGTCCACGTTCAGGTCGAGCCGGCCGACGTTCAGGCCGCGCAGGATCGAACCGCGCACCGCCAGCGCCTGGCCATCGAGCTGCTGCGCCGCGGTGGTCAGCAGCAGGCGCGTCCCGGTCTGCGAGGCCAGCAGCCAGAAGATGAAGCTGCACGCCAGCACCGCCAGCATCGCCAGCCCCGGCAGCCACCACACCAGCAGGCGCCGCAGGAATCGACGCAGCGCCGTCAAAACGCGATCCCCAGCGAAAAGTGCAGGCGCAGGTCGCGCTCGCGCTGGCCATAGGCCACGTCCAGGAACAGCGGGCCAGCCGGCGTGCGCACCCGCGCGCCCACGCCGTAACCCAGCGCCAGCGACATGTCGCCAAAGGATTGGGCCGCATCCCCCGCGTCGAGGAACACCCCCATGCCCCAGCGCTCATTGAAATAGTGATCGTATTCAACGCTGCCGACCACCAGCGCCGGCGCCCCCACGGTGGCGTTGTCACGCTTGAGGCCGATGCTCTGGTACTTGTAGCCACGGATCGAGCGCGCGCCGCCGGTGCGGAAACCGAAATCGTCCGGCACCTGCACATTGCCGTTGGCCCAGACGCGGCCAACCTCGCCGCGCACGGTCAGCACGTCCAGCTTGCCGATCGGCCACCACTTCTGCGCGCGGAAACGGGCGCGGGTGTACGGCTCGCCGGTATCCAGCGTCACCCCCACGCCGCCGCCCAGGGCGATCAGGTTGCCCTCGCGCGGGTCGTACTTGTTGTCGACATCGCGCCGCAGCCATTCGCCGGTGGCGGTCAGCGTGGGCAGCGTGTATTCATCGCCGCCGTCGATCTTGACGTGGTCCTGCGCCAGCAGCAGGCCCCAGCGGGTTTCGTAGGTGACGCGGCTGTCGCCGGCGCCCTTGCGCTCCTGGCTGCGGGTGGCGCCCAGGGCGTAGCGGGTCACGTCCAGCCCCTGGATATCGGAATGCTGCGCCAGCACCCCGATGGAGTCCTTGTAGCCGCGCTCGGTCGGCGGCAGCAGGAAATCGGTGTAGACGCGTTGCTGCAGGCGGTCGACGCTGAAACCGGATTCCATGGTCACCGGCTGGCCGAACACCACGTTCTGGCGATAGAGCGATTCCAGCCGCACGCCGGCCTCGTCGTCGACGCCAAGCGAAACCGACAGGCGCTTGGGCGGCGCCTCGACCACGCGCACCTGCAGCGGCAGGGTCACCTCGCCGTCGGAATCGTACTTGGCTGGCGGCGGCGGCAAGGCGCCGGACACGGCAGGATCTCCGGCGGGCGTGGATTCGGCCACGTCGGCCGCGCCGGGCGCGCGGGCCCGGTCGCTGGCGGGTTCGACGGGCTGCTGGGCGCTGCCCGGCTGGCGCACCGACACGAAGGCGCCCCGGAAAAACGCGGTCGATTGCAGGTCCTGCTGCCATTCGTCGAGGCGGTTCTGGTCGTAGACCGCCCCCGGCGAGTAACGCACATAACGGGTGATGAGCTTGGGCGGCACCCGCTCCAGCCCTTCGGTGCTGAGTTCGCCCATGCGTACCAGCGGCCCGCTGTCGATGGTGACGCGCAAGGCCGCCGAGGCCGCGTCGGCCTGCACGTCGGCCTCGGAGGCGGTCATGCGCGCCAGCATGAAATCACGCACCGAGACTTCGTCCAGCAATGAAGACTTGGCCCTGTTCCAGTCGGCGTTGATGAAAGGCTGGCCAGGCTTGAGCAGCCAGTCGTCGCGCAGTTTCTGCACCCGCTGCGCGTATTCCGGCCGCGTGATGCGGCCGGTGAACGTCAGGTCGACCGACGACACCGTGGTGCGCTTGCCGGGCACGATGCCGATGTCCCAGGTTTCACCGCCGATGTCGGTGCCGGCCTCGAGCGTGACGGTGGGCGAGAAATAGCCCTGGGTGGCCAGCGCCGCCAGCGTGGCGTCGCGCGCGCGGCGCCGCAAGCGATTGATTTCGCCGCCGTCCTGGTCTTCCGCCAGGCGCGCAATGGCGTCCACCGCCTCGGTGATCGCCTGCAACGCGGCGGGCGGCACGCCGCCCGGGTCCACGATGATCTCCGGGCGCTTGGCCATCGCCTCGCCCGCCACTACGCAAAGTCCAGCCAAGAAGGCCCGGGCCGCCCACTGCATGCGTCAAGACGGCTGCTGCACGACGATGGACGGGAACTTCCCGGCCATGTCACGGGGCAGCGCCGCGACGCCCGCCGCCAGTTTGCGCGCGATGGCGCGGTACAACCCGGCCGCTTCGCTGCCCGGGTCCGCCACCACGGTCGGCGTGCCGGCATCGGTCTGCTCGCGGATCGCCAGCGTCAGCGGCAGGCTGCCCAGCCAGGGCGTGCCGTACTGCGCGGCCATGCGCTGGCCGCCGCCCTCGCCGAAGATGTGCTCGGCGTGGCCGCACTGCGAGCAGATGTGGATGGCCATGTTCTCGACCACCCCCAGGATCGGCACCTCGACCTTCTGGAACATGCGCAGGCCCTTGCGCGCATCCAGCAGCGCCACGTCCTGCGGCGTGGTGACGATGACGGCGCCCACTACCGGCACTTTCTGCGCCAGCGTCAGCGCCACGTCGCCGGTGCCCGGCGGCATGTCGACGATCAGGTAATCGAGATCGCGCCAGTTGGTCTGGCGCAGCAGTTGTTCGAGCGCCTGGGTGACCATGGGGCCGCGCCAGATGGCGGGCGCGTCCGCGTCGATCAGGAAGCCGATGGAGTTGGCCTGCAGGCCGTGGCCGGTCAGCGGCTCCATGCTTTTGTTGTCCAGGCTCTCGGGACGGCCCGAAATGCCCAGCATGGTCGGCACGCTGGGGCCATAGATGTCGGCGTCCAGCAAACCGACCCGGGCGCCCTCGGCGGCCAGCGCCAGCGCCAGGTTCACGGCCGTGGTGCTCTTGCCCACGCCGCCCTTGCCGGAAGCGACCGCAATAATGTTGCGTACATTGGGCAGCGGCTTGAGGCCTTTTTGCACCGCGTGCGCGGCCACTTTCCAGGAAATGTCCACGTCGGCGCCGGGCGCGCCGGCGGCGGCCAGCGCCGCCACCGCGATGGCGCGCACCTGATCGCGCGCGGCGTCGGCCGGATAACCCAGTTCCAGCGCCACGCCAACGCGGCCGCCGTCGATTCGAATGTCACGATCTTTTACAGAAACACCCAGGTCCAGGCCGGTATTCGGGTCTTGCGCGCCGCGCAGCGCGGCGCGGATGTGTTCTATCGTTATACTCATGTCACTATGGTTCCGTAGGCAGCGCGGCGTCTGCGGGCCGCCATCCCCTAAAGGATAGCGGATACACGGGAACCTTTCGCTGCGTTTTGCATCCGACCTTCATGACCAATACTCTTATCCGCTTCTTCCGAGCCGTCCTATTCGCCGCCCTGGCCTTGATCGGCATGGCGATGGCGCTGGTCTTCATGTTGTCCACGGCGATCGCCGTGGCGATCCTGTACGTGGTCGCCAAGGTGCGCGGCAAGCCTTTCGGCGTGCGCGCCTACTGGAGCCAGCGCCAGGGCGCCCGTCCCAGCCCGTTCCAGCCCGCCAGCGCCCCGTTCGCCACGCAGCCGCGCGGCGACGTGATCGACGTCGAGGCCCGCGAAGTCCGCTAAGCGCGGCCGCACCGGCTGCGGCCGCCTCGCCGCCGCCTCACGCGCCAGCGGCCGGTCTCCCGGCTCACCGCGATACAACCCGCCAGACGCGCCGCGCGCGACCGGCGGGTTGCTTCGTTTTGGGGGGCCGCCCCCCTCTGCGCCGGGCGTCTCCCCGCCGTTGCCCTAAAATGGCCGGCCAACCCATTTTTCCCCTCAACCTCGACCGACAACCATGTCTCGCACTCTCTTTGTCACCACTGCGCTGCCCTACGCCAACGGATCCTTCCACATCGGCCACATCATGGAGTACATCCAGGCCGACATCTGGGTTCGTTCGATGCGAATGGCGGGCCACACGGTGCACTTCGTGGGTGCCGACGACGCGCACGGCGCGCCGATCATGCTCAAGGCCGAGAAAGAAGGCATCACGCCACAGGCGCTGGTGGCGCGCTACGCCGCCGAGCGTCCGCAATATTTGAACGGTTTCCACATCCGTTTCGACCACTGGCACACCACCGATTCGCCCGAGAACGTCGCGCTGTCGCAGGACATCTACCGCGCGCTCAAGGCGCAGGACCTGATCGAAACCCGCTCCATCGAGCAGTTCTACGATCCGGTCAAGGGCATGTTCCTGGCCGACCGCTACATCAAGGGCGAATGCCCCAAGTGCCATGCCAAGGACCAGTACGGCGACTCCTGCGAGGTCTGCGGCGCGGTCTACGCCCCGACCGACCTGATCAACCCCTACTCGGCCCTGACCGGCGCCACGCCGGTGCTGAAGTCGTCGGATCACTTCTTCTTCAAGCTGTCGGACCCGCGCTGCGTCGAATTCCTGCAGCAATGGACCACCGGCAGCAACGCCAGCGGCGGCAAGCACCTGCAGCCCGAAATGCTGGCCAAGACGCGTGAATGGCTGGGCGCCGAGGACGGCGAAGCCAAGCTCGGCGACTGGGACATCTCGCGCGACGCGCCGTATTTCGGCATCGAGATCCCGGACGCGCCGGGTAAGTACTTCTATGTCTGGCTGGACGCGCCGGTCGGTTACCTGGCTTCGCTCAAGTCGTACTGCGCGGTCAAGGGCCTGGATTTCGACGCCCTGCTCGATCCGGCCGGCAGCACCGAGCAGGTGCACTTCATCGGCAAGGACATCGTCTATTTCCACGCGCTGTTCTGGCCCGCGATGCTGAAGTTCGCCGGCCGCAAGACGCCGGACGCGGTCAACGTGCACGGCTTCATCACCGTCAGCGGCGAAAAGATGTCCAAGAGCCGCGGCACCGGCATCTCGCCGCTGCGCTATCTGGAACTCGGCATGAATGCCGAATGGATGCGCTACTACATCGCCGCCAAGCTCAACGCCCGGGTGGAGGACGTCGACTTCAATCCGGAAGACTTCATCGCCCGCGTCAACAGCGATCTGGTCGGCAAGTACGTCAACATCGCCAGCCGCGCCGCCAGCTTCATCACCAAGCATTTCGACGGCGCCCTGGCCTATGCGGGCGACACCGCCGCGCTGTCGGCCGAGTATGCCGCGCAGGCCGAGTCGATTCGCGCCGCCTTCGAGGCGCGCGAATACAACCGCGCCATCCGCGAGATCATGGCCTACGCCGACCGCATCAACCAGGCCTTCGACACGGCCCAGCCGTGGGTGCTGGCCAAGGGCATCGCCAGCGCCGACGCCGCGCAGAAGGCCGCGCTGCAGGACATCTGCTCGCGCTCGCTGGCCGGCTTCAAGGCCCTGTCGGTGATGCTGGCGCCGGTGCTGCCGGCCCTGGCCGAGCGCGTCGCCCGCGAGCTGTTCGGCGCCGACGCCGACTTCACCTGGGCCGATGCCGCGGTGCTGCCGCAGCGCGTGGCGCCGTTCAAGCACCTGATGCAGCGCGTCGAGCCGCAGATGCTGGAAGACCTGTTCGAGCCGCCCGCCGCCCCCGCCGTGATCCCCGGCGGCGAACCGCTGGCCGAAACCATCTCGATCGACGACTTCGCCCGCGTCGACCTGCGCATCGCGCAGATCGTCAACTGCGAACACGTCGAAGGCTCGACCAAGCTGCTGCGCCTGACGCTGGACGTGGGCGAAGGCCGCCACCGCAACGTCTTCTCCGGCATCAAGTCGGCCTACAAGCCGGAAGACCTGATCGGCAAGCTGACCGTCATGGTCGCCAACCTGGCCCCGCGCAAGATGAAGTTCGGCGTCTCGGAAGGCATGGTGCTGGCCGCCAGCCATGCTGACGAGGCCGTCGACGCCGGCATCTACGTGCTGGAGCCGTTCCCCGGCGCCAAGCCCGGCATGCGCGTGCGCTGATCGCGCGATCCGCGCACCCGCCCAATGAAATGAGCCCGCCGATCGGCGGGCTCATTTTTTTGTCGTGACGGTCGCGCCGCGCCGGGCGCTCGGCAGCGAATGGCGCAATCAGTCGCGGCGATCTCAGTCCTTGCTCGGCGCCAGCGCCGGATCGAGCGAAATGCGTTCGTCGAACACGAAACACTTGCCGTCGAACCCTGGGCCACCGGTTTCCTCGAAATACTTGAGAATGCCGCCGTCGAGCTGGTAGACGTTCTCGATGCCGGCCTCGTTCATGTAGATGGCCGCCTTCTCGCAACGGATGCCGCCGGTGCAGAAGCTGACCACGGTCTTGCCCGCCAGCTCGGCGCGGTGCGCCTGCACCGCCGCCGGGAACTGCGTGAAGCGGTCGATGCGCCAGTCGATGGCATCGCGGAAGGTGCCCTCGTCGACCTCGAAGGCATTACGCGTGTCCAGCATGACCACGGGGCGCCCGCTGTCGTCGGCCCCCTGCTGCAGCCAGCGCGCCAGCGTCCTGGCGTCCACGCCCGGCGCACGGCCGGCCTCGGGCCGGATCGCCGGGTGATCCATGCGGATGATCTCGCGCTTGATCTTGACCAGCAGCTTGCGAAACGGCACCTGCGCGCTGTGGCTGAACTTGACTTCGAGATCGGCAAACCGGGCGTCGCCGCGCAGGCCCCGCAGGAAGGTGTCGATGCCGTCCGCCGTGCCCGCCAGGAACAGGTTGATGCCCTCCCCGGCCAGCAGGATGGTGCCCTTCAGGCCGGCCGCGCCGGCCTCGGCCAGCAGCCGCGCGCGCAGCTCGGGCAACGCGTCCAGCGAAACGAATTTGTAGGCGGCGATATTGACGACGGAAGACATGGCAAAGCAAGGCGGAAAGCGGCGAAGGCCGTAATAGTAATCGCTGCCCCGCGCGGCCCGCTTGTCGCGGGTCAAGCGCGGGCCTGCAGCGCGCCGGCTCAGCGCCGCACGATTTCCTGT
Source organism: Achromobacter pulmonis (assembly GCF_902859765.1). Taxonomy (GTDB): domain Bacteria; phylum Pseudomonadota; class Gammaproteobacteria; order Burkholderiales; family Burkholderiaceae_B; genus Achromobacter; species Achromobacter pulmonis. Next base: position 2,745 of record NZ_CADIJV010000018.1, on the reverse strand, counting down.
TCCACCACCGCGTCCAGCACCCAGCGCAAGCCCGAGGCGTCGGCCGGCGGATTCGGGTCCCTGACCTCGACCACGCGCAGGCGATAGCGGATGCCGGGCTGGAAATCGAAGCCGGTGATGTCGCCGTACCAGAGCTGCCACGGCTGCGTCGGGGTGTCCCGCACCTGATAGCACATGGCGCGGCCGGCGCCGGCGTTGCAGGGCACGCGTTCGGCGTTGACGTAGACCAGCTTGGTCGCGCCCACCTGACCGCCGGCGACCGGATCGAGGCGGCGGCCGAAATCCAGCGTGTCGCCGTTGCTCAGCGCCCAGGTCATGCGCTGCGGATTGCTGGTGTTGTCGAACGAGGTGGCGGTGATGCGCGTCAGCGCAGCCAGGAATTCCTGTTCGAGCCGCATGTTCACGGGCGCGCAGGCCTTCATGGTCGCCACCGGGCCGGAGGGGATGATCAATTGGCCGTTGGCCACCGTGTAGGGCGCGCTGTAGGTGTTGCAGCCGGCAAAGCCGGTGGCCCGCGTGGCGCCCTGGTCATGGATGAAGCCGATGGTCAACGGCACCGAATGCGACGACGGATGCGGGATCTCGCGCAGCGCGCCGCCCGGGCGGGTCCAGCGTGCCAGCTCCCAGTTGGTCTGCGCCAGCACGTCGGAGGCGGCGGCCGGCTGGAAGCGCGGGTCGCGCCCGTCCGCGCCGCGCGGCGGCGCCGCGCAGGCCGCCAGCACCAGGCCCAGCGCGCAAGGCGCGATCCAGCGCCAGGAAGAGGACAAGAACATCGATATCTCCCGTGGAAAACCAGGGCGCCCCGGCACGCTTGCCGCACGGCGCGGTAGCGTCCATTGTAGGCGCGGCGCCGGTTTCAGGGCGTCGGCGGATCCTGGCGGCGCTCGAATTCCAGGACGTCGCCACCGCGCAGATTGAAGCTCAAATGGCGCGGCGCGCCGCCGCTGTCCAGCGTGAACGAGTCGATCGCGCCCAGGCCGCGCAGATAGTCGTTCTCGAGCGCGGCGCGGGCCGCCGGCACGCACGCCATGCGGGTGGCGGCGCGCGCCTCGATCGACAGCTTGCCGCCCTGGAGCTGGTAGCGGCCCATGTAGCGGTTGCAACCCGAGAAACCTTCGGTCCGGTACTGCCTGCCTTGCGCCAGGAATGTCAGGCGGATCGGTTCGCCATTGTCGCCGTGCGGAATCTCGCGCAGGGCGCCGCCGGGCTGCGTCCAGCGCACCAGCTCCCAGCTGGTCTGGGCCAGCGAATCGGCGCTGCTGGCCGCGTTGGCGGCAGCGGCGCCCTGGGGACGCGCGCCTGCGGTCGATCCGGCGCAGCCCGCCAGCGCCATGGCCAGCGCGCAGACACCGGCCAGGCGATATCGCGAAGACAGGAAAGTAGACATGGACAGCCCTCCAGAAAAGACACTCCCTCGACTGTAACCGCCCTGGGCAGGCCCCGTCCCGCGCCTCATCCCGACAGCCGAATCCCAAAGCAGCACATCGCGCCGGGCGCGCTAAACCGCGCGCCGGAGGGGTTGCATCGAATGCCGCATGGCGGCGGGCCGCCCGGGCGCGCAGAATCGATTGACGCTTCGCGCCTGGCCGGCAACAGCCTCGGGCGACGACAACAATTTCCGGAGACACGGCGATGGGCATGCTGAGAACCTTGCTGGCGCTGTCTGTCGTACTGGACCACCTGGGCGGCGCCGCCACCGACCGGCTGGTGGGCGGACGCCTGGCGGTGCAGCTTTTCTACGTGATCTCGGGTTTCCTGATTTCCTACGTGCTTACCGCCACCGACCACTACCAGGGCGCGCCGGGCCGGTTCTACGCCAACCGCGCGCTGCGTCTGTATCCCGTCTACCTGGTGGTGGCCGCATTGACGCTGTTGGCTTATGCCGGCGCCGGCGAGTCGCCGTTCTGGCGCATCTATGACGGCCTGCCGCTGACCGCAACCGTGTACCTGGCGCTGTCGAACCTGCTGATCCTGGGACAGGACTGGCTGATGTTCTTCGGCATCGAACACGGCGCGCTGGCCTTTACCGGCAGTTTCGCGCACAGCGACGTGCCGCTGTACCAGGGCCTGCTGGTGCCGCAGGCCTGGACGCTGGGCGTGGAATTGAGCTTCTACCTGATCGCGCCCTTCGTGCTGCATTCGCCACGACGCCTGCTGCTCCTGCTGCTGGCCTCATTGGCATTGCGCGTGGCGCTGGTGGCCAGCGGCATCGGCAGGAGCGACCCCTGGACCTATCGCTTCTTTCCGACCGAACTGGCGCTGTTCCTGGCCGGCTCGCTGTCGCACCAGGTGCTGCTGCCGCGCTGGCAGGCGTGGAGCGCGCGCCTGCGGCGCCTGCCCGAACTCGGCACCGCGCTGCTGCTGCTGTACGCGCTGGCGCATTTTTCCATCGCCTTGCCGCCGACGGTGCGCGACGGCCTGGCGGTGCTGTTGTTCGCCGCGCTGATGCCGCTGGCTTTCCTGTTCCAGGCGCGCTATCGCCTGGACAAGGCGATTGGTGAGCTGAGCTATCCGATCTATATCTGCCACGCGCTGGTCATCGTGTTCTTTGGCTGGCTGCTCGATGGTACGCAGTTGCGCCAGCCGATGATGTTCATGACGCTGGTGGTGGCAGGCAGCATCGGCTTCGCGGCGCTGCTGAACGTGCTGGTCGCCGAACCGGTGGAGCGGTTGCGGCGGCGCCTGCGCGGCGCCTCGCCGGCCGGCCAGCCGACGGCCGGGCCGCGCCACTCGGCCGCAGGCTTG